>NZ_BCWH01000001.1:1108254-1541617 GCF_001653035.1 Rhodococcus sp. YH3-3
CAGGTCCGCGGCTAAAGCGATGGACACTCCGACGCCGGCGGCCGGACCGTTGACCGCGGCGATCACCGGGACCGGGGCGCTGGTGATGGCGCGAATCAGCGACGTCGCCGCATCCATGACGACTTTCGGGTCTGCGGGGTTGACGGCCGCTGCGGCGAGGTCGGCGCCGGTGCAGAACGCTCGACCGGATCCGGTGATGACGATGGTGCGAACGGCCGGGTCTGCGCCGCCGTCGTGGACGGCAGCTGCGAAAGCAGTCATCGTGGGCAGATCGATCGCGTTCATCCGCTTCGGGCGGTCGAAGGTCAATCGCAGTACACCGTCGGTGATTTCGGAGCGAAAGCCCGTCTCGGCGGTGGCGGTCATGCCGCGCTCACAGCGGTGACGAATCCGGAAAGCCGTGAAGTGATGAGGTGTTCGGCCTCCGAGACCATGCGGTCGATCATGTCTGCGACGGTCGGGATGTCGTTGATCAATCCTTGGCTCTGTCCGGCGGACCAGATGCCTGCATCGAGGTCGCCGTCCTCGAAGACCTTGCGTCCGCGGGCTCCGGCTACCAGATGCTGAATGTCGCTGAACTGCGCGTCGCCACGTGCTTCGATGTCGACGACCTCGGCACTGATCGCATTCGCGGCTACGCGCGCGGTGTTGTGAAGGGTCCGGAAGATCAGCTTGGTGTCGCGTTCGGTGTTTGCGACAATCTGCTCTTTAACCGATTGTGCGACAGGGGATTCCACGGTACACATGAAGCGAGTTCCCATGTTGACGCCGTCTGCTCCGAGCGCAAGCGCCGCGACGAGTCCACGTGAATCTGCGATTCCGCCTGAAGCGATCACCGGAATCGTGAGTTGCTGCGTGGCCGCCGGAATCAGAATGAGCCCTGGTATGTCGTCCTCGCCTGGGTGCCCGGCGCATTCGAAGCCGTCGATGCTGACGGCGTCGACGCCCAGTCTCTCGGCTTTGACCGCATGTCGAACTGCAGTGCACTTGTGGATAACCTTCACGCCCGCGTCCTTGAAATGCGGAAGATGATCGATCGGATTGGAACCGGCGGTTTCGACGATCTTGATCCCGGATTCGATGATCGCCTGGCGGTATTCGGCGTACGGCGGCGGCGTGATCGACGGCAGAATAGTGAGATTGACGCCGAAAGGCTTGTCGGTGAGATCGCGGGTTCGAGCAATTTCCTTGACGAGGTCTTCCGGTGTGGGTTGAGTGAGGCCCGTCAAGAACCCGAGGGCGCCGGAATTTGCCGTGGCCGCAACAAGTTCTGCCCGTCCCACCCACATCATGCCCCCTTGCACGATGGGATGGTCAACGCCGAACATTTCGGTGAAGCGAGTGCGAATCATCTGCTCACAACTACTTTCTTACGGTCGGTCATTCGGCATCGAACCCTCTTGCGGGCGAAGAAAACTTCACGCCGCAGGGAACGAGCCCGCCAGCGGACTAGGTGCGAGGTTATGCGAATCGTCACTAACATAACACCGCTGAGAGAGCGGGTGTCAAGACTCTTTTTCCGGAATCCGTCCGCCGCTACAACTGCGTTGTAGGGTTTCGGGTGAAGCAGTACCGGGCGCGAATTGCGACCTTCGCGACGGTTAACATGATCCGTTCGGACTCGCGCCCGTGGAAGTGCGGTGCAGCGGACGAAGGCAGTGCAAGAGAAAGCAACGGAAGTGGAGGGTCAGGTGCCCGGACAGACACGCGTCTCCGTGCGTGGCAGCGACCCTGCACCACGGACGCGTCCGAAGAATCGGAAGGCACAAATCGCGGCCGCTGCTGCGGAAGCATTCAGCGAACGTGGCTACCATGCGGTGGGTATCGACGAGATCGCAGCGAAGGTCGGAATTTCCGGTCCGGCCCTCTATCGTCATTTCCCCACGAAATACGCGCTGTTCGTCTACACCGTGAACAACCTGACGCAGGCGTTGTTGGATGCCAGCGATCCAGCTGTGCACGGAAACGAAAATCCACGCGAGCAGTTGAACTCCACGATGGTGGGTGTCATCCGCGCGACGATCGAGAATCGGCGCCGGGGAGGGCTCTACCGATGGGAGGGCAGGTACCTGGTCGACGAGGATCGTGAGCAATTGCGGGTGGGAATGCGCACGCTCAATCTTCGGATCGCCGAGCCGCTGGCAGCGGTTCGTCCGGAACTCGACCCGGCGGATGTAGAACTCATCGCGCCCGCCGTGCTCAGTGTGATCGCCAGTATCACCGGTCATCGATCCGCGTTGTCCGCCAAGCAGATCGAAGCGCTGATTCTTGCGGCATGCTGGTCCGTCATCGGCGTCGAATTGCCCGCTGCCGAGGAGGACGGCGCGAGGGCAGGGGCGTCCGAACGCAAAACAGGCCTCGTACGGACGTCGAAACGCGAAGTGCTGCTTCAGGAAGCAGTGTTGCTGTTCTATCAGCGCGGCTACCACGACGTGAGCATCGAGGAGATCGGTGCCGCGGCGGGTATCAACGCGTCGAGTGTGTATCGGCACTTCGCGAGCAAGGCCGACCTTCTTGCTGCGGCCTTCCACCGTGCGTCCGATCGTCTGACTATGACGTTGGGCTCGGCGTTGGCTGAGTCGGAGACTCCTCTCGCGGCCGTCGAGACGTTGGCGAAGATGTACGTCGAGGTTTCGTTCGGAACCAGCGAACTGTTGGCCGTGTACTTTGCCGAGATCGGCAGTTTGCCGGATCGATCACGGACCGAGTTGCGCAACATTCAGCGTTTGAACGTCGAGGAGTGGGCGCACTTGTGTGTCGAGGCGCGTCCGGAGTTGTCGATCGTCCAAGCGCGGTTTCTCGTCCACGCGGCGCTCGGACTGGTCTTCGACATCGGCCGAATCGTGCACTTTTCCTCGGAGAACTCCGCGCAGGCCCGCGTCGAGAAACTGCTGTCCGCGACGCTCCTCGGGTAGTCCCGCCCGAAACAGTAGGTGTGACTTCACGTATCGCGGGTAGGTTCGTGATCGCAAGGCGTTCACCGAATCATGTGAAGACGGAAGTAGGGACAGCAATGCCAACTCGTACCGCACGCACCGCCTGGAACGGCACCCTCGAGGCCGGATCGGGACAGGTGGAACTCACCAGCTCGGGCGTCGCCACCTTCGACGTGTCGTTCCCCAAGCGCGCAGCTGAGGAGGCCGGCGGAACCACCAGCCCCGAGGAACTCATCGCCGCGGCGCATTCGTCCTGCTATGCGATGCAATTGTCGGCCCTGATCGCCGAGGCCGGCGGGACCCCGCAGAGCCTCGACATCACCGCGGACGTGTCACTCGGCCCCGACACGGTCGGATTCAAGCTCACCGGAATCAAGCTCACCGTTCGCGCCGAGGTCGACGGCCTCGACGCCGACGGTTTTGCCAAGGTTGCCCAGGCGGCCAAGGAAACATGCCCGGTCAGCAAGGCACTGACCGGCGTCGACATCACGTTGGATGCGGCCCTGGACTGATCATCTCGCGCTCGGGCGCCCCCTCCGGCGCCCGAGCGCGGTGGTGTGTGACGACCAGGTAGCTCGCGAACAGGATCGGGAGCACCCACAGGTCCGAGGGATCGCGATAGACCAGGATCGGCAAGAGATCTCCGCGGAATCCTCCTGCGGTCAGGCGGAGAAACCCGATCACCCACTCGTATGCGTCGCCGATCGGCGGTATCACCTTCACGGCGGCGAAGCCGATCCCCGTGACCGCGATGGACCAGGCGATCGCTGCTCGCCCCACCAGACTTCGCCTGAGCACCTCGAGAACCGAGAGCAGAAGCAGGGGAAGCAGGAACACACCGGCGACGTCGGACAGCTTGCCCGTCATCGTGTTCCCGAATGCCCCTTTGAGTACGTGGTCGTTGATCAAGATGACGGCCACCGAGACCAGTGCCCACGGATTCAGCAGCAGATCGCCCGGACGATTCACGACAGGTTGATGGTTGCCGAGCCGGACGAGAACAGATCGCACTTGAACTGAAGGCGCAGACCGGTGGCGGCTTCGGGGACCTCGTACGCCAATTCGCCTCGCTTGGCAGCGCCCGGCGCAAGCTCTCCGTCGACACTCGACGTGCTGCTGTCGGTGAACGTGATGTTGTACGACTTGTTTGCCGAGTCCTGCAGTTCGAAGCACATCATCGACGAGACCGTCGACGGCTTGTCACTGTTGTTGGTGACCTCGGTGTCGACCACGACGTAGCGGTTTCCGGGATCAGCGGTGATGAACTGATTGGTCGAGACGTAGGGATCGACGACGCCGTGTACCTGGACGCGCCAGTCGCCCAGTTCGACGACGTCACCGATTCCGAAGGCGGCCGCAGGTGCGGCGGAAGAACCGTTGTCGTCGACCTTCTTCGCTTCGTCGGTCTCGCCCGAGGCGATGGTTGCGAACAGGGCTGCGCCGACGGCGAGGAGGGCGAGGGGAGTGCGGAGTGATCGCATGATGTGCGCCTTTCGAGAGTTGGTATGGCACAAGTCAACGATGTGAGGACTGCTCACCGCTTCGGTCGAAAGATCGGTCCGCCTCATCCTTTCGGTCGGAGCCTGGCGGTTCGTCCACCCGTTCGGCTGATTCGAGGCGTCGGTGGCGGTGGATACGCTTGCTCGGTGATCACCACCAAAGGAACCGTTGTGCGACGACGCGTATGGACTACCGCCGCTGTCGCGTTCAGCCTTTTCTGTTCCTTCATGACGGTGGGCATCGCAGGCGCGTCGGGAAATATGCCACCGGTATTGGTCGGTATCGGGTTCGTCCTGGGCGTGGCCGGTGGGATATCGCTTGTGTGGCGCCATCAGTATCCCTGGGTGGTTCTGGCGATCACGCTGGTCGGCCCGTTGTTCTTCCCCACCGATGCGACGGCGGCGCTCATCGCATTGTTCGCCGTTGCTCGGATCGCGCGTGGGCCTCGGCTTGCTGCCGCTGCGGCAGCTGTCTTCGTCGCGTGCGGAATTTCGTTGACCTACGACGCTTTTCGCAATCGTGAGTACTCCGTTCTCACGATGGGAACGATGAAACCCAAGGACGGTTCGGCGGTTGTTCAATACGACGTCGCCATCTGGATCCCGTGGCTCGTCGCAGCCGTCATGGTCGGCATCGTCGTGGCGCTCTCGCTCCTGATTCGGACCAGAACCGAACTCGTCGAGGCCGAACACGTACGGGATCTTGCCACCGAGAAAACAGACGTGATGCGCGACGAGATGATTCGCACCGAGGAACGAACGCGGATCGCGCGCGACATGCACGACACGATCGCGGCCAGTCTGAGCCGGATTTCGTTGTTCGCCGGTGGGTTACAGGTCAGCGCGGCAGACAATCCCGAGAAGGTCGTCAACACCGCTGCGATGATCAGAACCACCGCGCACGAGGCTTTGGACGAATTGAAGGGAATCGTCGGAGTGCTCAGGGGAAGCGGTGATCGCCGCGAACACGGCGGGCACCAGGGGATCGACGCGATCGGCGATCTGGTCAACGGTGCACGCGCCGCGGGCATTCACTGCCGTCTCGAATCGGAGCTGCTCCCGGGTGATGTCGGAATGTTGGCGGGGCACGTCTGTTATCGCGTCGTTCAGGAATCGTTGACCAACGTCCAGAAGTACGCGAGCGACCAGATGCTCGTCATTTCGGTGACCGGGTCGCCGCACGACGGAATTCGTATCCTCGCACGCAACAAGCTGAGCGAGCTTGCACCCATGACGTCGATCGGTTCGCGGTCCGGCTTACGCGGGTTGGCCGAACAGGCAAGAGAAATCGGCGGCAAGGTGGAGGCAGGCGCGCTGGGGGACGATTTCCTCGTCAGTTGCTGGGTGCCCTGGTCGTCGTAACCCTCCCACCCTCCGACTGTCGGGGGCTCTGGGTAATCTGAGCGCACTATGGACGCTGACTCGCGCATCACAGTTTTGATCGTCGACAACGACGCCTGGGTTCGGCGCGGAATGAAGGACATCCTGGAAGCAGCGCCGGACATCGTGGTGGTTGCCGAGGCCGAGGACGGCGATCAGGTCGCAGCCAAAGTCACTCGGTTTCGTCCGCACGTGGTGCTGATGGATCTGAAGATGGCACGGGTCGGTGGCTTGGAGGCCACCCGAGAGTTGATGACCATGAGCAATCCGCCGAAGGTCATTGCGATGACCGCCTTCGACGTCGACGACATGGTCGTGCAGGCGGTCGAGGCGGGCGCGCACAGTTTTCTGAGCAAGGACGCGGCCCCACAGGCGTTCCAGCAGGCAGTACGGGTGGTGGCGTCGGACCACTCGTTGTTCAGCTCCGATTCTCTACGTGCCATCGTGGCCTCGGCACCGCGTCGGCAAACACCCGACCTGACTCCCCTCGCTTCGCTCACCGAGCGTGAGCGCGAAGTGTTGACAATCCTGGCGACAGGCGCGGCCAACAGCGTCATCGCGGAGCGGCTGTACCTCGGTGAGACCACCGTCAAGACGCATATCTCTTCGCTGTTCGGCAAGCTGGGTGTGCCCAACCGCGTGAGTGCATCGTTGATCGCGTTCCGGTGTGGCCTTGTGACGTGACTCGGGACTAATCCCGACCCTGTTCGTTGTTGCACCTTCGGTGACTGATCAAATCGTGATTGACCAAGACGTGACCATCGAAGTGTGGTCGGACGTCGCTTGTCCGTGGTGCTACATCGGAAAGACCAGGTTCCTCTCGGCGCTGGATCGTTTCGAGAACAAGGACCGCGTCAACGTCATCTGGCGCTCGTACCAGCTCGCTCCGGAGACCCCGGTGGGAGAGGGCCGAACCGAACTCGACGCCTTGGTCGAAATGAAGGGGATGGCGCCTGATCAGGTACGTCAGATGTTTGCCCACGTCAGCGCGACGGCAGCCGAGGTCGGCTTGACCTTGGACTTCGACACCGTGATCGCCGCCAACACCTTTGATGCGCACAGGTTGCTGCATCTCGCGGGTGAGCGGCAGAACGAACTCCTCGAAGCGCTGTTCAAAGCGCACTTCAGCGACGGCAAGGTGATCGACGACCGTGAGGTGCTGGTCGAGCTGGCCGTGAGCGTCGGCCTCGACGCCGACGTCGTGCGCGAGCAACTGGGCTCCGATGCCGCAGCCGAGGCTGTTCGCGAAGATCTGTCCATGGCCCGCCAACTGCAGGTCAGCGGCGTTCCGTTCTTCGTCGCCAACCGTGCGGTCGCAGTATCCGGCGCTCAACCCGAAGAGGTGTTTCTGCAGTTGCTCACTCAGGCCTCCGAACCGGCCTGAGTAAGGCGAGCGGCACGAACTGCCGGGGCGTTCGAGAACGGCAACAGATGTGCACCGTCGTCGGGGCAGGAAAGCGTGACGTGCGCTGCATCGACGAACCGGTACGGCTGCGCTGCAACAACTCCGGCAAGGTTCTTGCGCAGACGCGACATCTCGGCCCGCGCGGTCACCGTGCGGGCCGGGTCACCGAAAAGATCCTGCGCCAACCGCGATGCGGTCAGTCCACGCCTCTCGGATCCGAGGAGAAACAGAATCTCCGCATGCCGCTGGGTCGGGGAGTAGGCCCATTCGCCCAACCCCGACGTGACGGTCACCGACATGTTCTCGGAATCGCGCAGATCGATATGCACCGTGGGCGCACTGATTTTCTCGCCGGTGGCGATCGGCCGGACCACCCACCCGCCGGGAAGTGGATCCAGTTCGCACAGACCCAAAGCGGGGAACCACGTCCTGCCGGGAGCCAAAGCCGCGGGGAGCAGCACGCGCGAGCGATGAGGTAGCGCATCGACCGCCGCTACCCAGCCATGAGTATCGATCACCAATGCCGGTGATCCGCTACGTGCAAGCATCGGCCCTGCAACAGAACGCAATTGATCGAGATTGTCCCGATGCTTGTCGCGTAGGTGTGATTGCGCGAGGCGTGCGACGGCGTCGACCAGAGCGAGTGTGGTGGGGTGGACGGTCTTGGCGGGACCACTGATGTCGACGACGCCGATGACACGGTCGTCCCGCGGATCGCGGATGGGTGCCCCCGCGCAGGTCCACGGATGATGGCTGCGCGCATAGTGTTCCGCCGAGAAGATCTGAACCGCCTGTCGTGACACCAATGCCGTTCCGATGGCGTTGGTGCCGACGCTGTCCTCGGCCCAGTTCGCACCCTCGACAAATCCCAGACGCGCAGCTTGGTCCAGTACACGATGGGACCCGCTGCGCCACAGAACAGTTCCGCGAAGATCTGCGACGACCATGATGTTCTCACCGCTCGCGGTAACCGATTCGAGTCCACGCGTCACGTCGTCGAGCACGTCGTACAGTCCGGACTCACGACGACGGAGATCGAGTTCGGCGACGTCCATGGACGGTTCGACCCGGTTGTGTTCGGGGTCGATACCTAACTCGCGCAGGCGTTGCCACGATTGGCGGACCACGTCCCTGGGGCGGGCCGGTGCGCGGTCTCCGGCCATCGTCGCGTCGTACACCGCGGCGAGGGTCCTCGCGTAGTCGCGAGGATCCTCGCCGGGCGGCATCGCAGGCTCTGGCAACCGCTTTTTCAGTGAAGACACCGCTTTCAGCGAAGACGCCGCTTTCAGTGAAGACACCTCGGTCAGCGGTAGACGAGGCCGCCGTCGATGAGACCGGCCTGACCGGTCATGTAGTCGGAATCGGGCCCGGCAAGGTACGAGACGAAACCGGCGACATCGTCGGGGGTTTCAGCTCGACCCAGCGCAATTCCGCCGACGAACTTCTCGTAGGTGGCGCCCTCTGGTGCACCGGTCAATTCGGCGAACCTCTTGTCGATCGTCACCCACATGTCGGTGCCCACGACGCCGGGGCAGTACGCGTTGACGGTGATTCCGTCGGAAGCGTATTCCTTGGCTGCAGCCTGAGTGAGGGCCCTGACCGCGAATTTTGTTGCGCTGTAAACACCTAACATGGCGAACCCGTCGTGACCGGCGATGGATGACGCGTTGATGATCTTTCCGCGCTGACCGAGCGCTTGGAACTTTGCTGCTGCAGCTTGAATTCCCCACAGGACGCCGTCGACGTTGACGCTCCAGATCTTGGAGACCTCTTCCGGCGTCGCGTCGGAGATCGGGCCGACGAGAGCGATTCCCGCGTTGTTGACGATGACGTCGAATCCGCCCAATTCCTGGTGTGCATGTTCGACGGCTGCGTTGACCTGCGCTCGATCGCTGACGTCGGCGACAAACGTCGTTGCACGACGGCCGATCTGTCTGATCTCGTCGGCAACCGCATCCAGCTTGGTTTGGTCGAGGTCGACCAACGCGATGTCGGCGCCGTCGTGGGCGAGGCGGAGAGCGATTCCGCGTCCGATGCCTTGGCCGGCGCCGGTGACCAGTACTACCTTGCCCGTGATGCTCATGCAGTTTCTCCTCGTAAGCAGTGAACCGGTTGCCTGGGAACCGGTGAGTGATTTGTATGTGACGGCGACCACAATGCGGAAGGGTTGCACCGTGTTGCAATTCCGCAGAATGGGGCAGCGGTTGCAACCCTCGGCAACCCTCCCGATGTCCCGCGCGACGGCTCCATAGTTGCGCAACCACTTCGCGAATCATCTTGCGAGACAATCTGGGAGAGGGAACATGACCGCTACAGTCGACACACCCACGGAACCGGCCACGCCGAGCCGACAACCGTCACGCCGCTGGATCGGGTTCGGGATCGCGAACCTCGTGATCGTTCTCGTGCTGGCGGTTGCGAGTTGGTACCTGCTCGCCGATCCGACCACCAGCCCGTGGAATTTCTACCCGTTGCCGTTCAATGCAGCGCTTTTCTGGGCGATCCTCTTTGTGGTGTTCATCGGCTTCAACTGCGAGTTCGCCGGCTTCGATCGACTCCCGCAGCCGGCGAAAGGCCTGGCGATCATGGTCGCGACCGCGGTCTTCGCCGTCGTGGTGACGTGGCTCCTGGCAAACGGCTTGGGGAGTTTGTACCCGGATTTCGCGGCCGATCGTGAGGGCGGCCTCGGATATTTCGCGGGTGCGCTGTTCGTACTCTTCGGCTTCGGGACCTGGGTGATGGTGGTCCTGAACTGGCAGCATCGGCCGTGGACTTCCCTGGGGATGAAGCAGCCGTTGGTGGGTTTGTGTGAGATCGCGTTTGTCGCCGTCCCGACGCTGGCGCTGTACTTCGTGTTCGGTCTGCCGTCCGTGTCGCTGTCCGCCACGGATCCGTTGATGACCGTCGACACCGTGCTCGGGTGGTTCTACTGCGTCGTGGTGGTTGTGATCCTGACTGGCCAGACGCTCGACAACTGGCCGTGGCGACTGTTCGGCGGCGGGGGTAAGACGGCGCTCGCAGCCACGATCGGTAACTTCGCCGTGGGAACCGGCTTGTACTTCGTGGCGCTTCCGGTGGTGAAGGCACTTTTGGGAAGCGATGCCGTTGCCGAGTTGGGCGGTGTGGTCCATCAGTTCCCGGCGCAGCTCGGTGTGTGCTGGGCTTTCTGGATGATCTTCTGGGCCAACGCCTTCGGTAACAAACCCACGGGCTTTGCGGACGGGGTCAACCTGGCGATCCGCGCGCTGCTCACGTTTGTGCTCGCGGTGGTCACATTCTTGTTCTATTACCGCTTTGCAGCAGAGCACATTCTTCACGAGCCGGCAGTTGTCGACGGATTGCACGGCAATGCACTGGGTTTCGTGGACTGGGCCGTGTTGTGGACGCTGTTCTACGTCGTGGGATTTCAGTCGCTGGGACTCGGCAGATTCAAGCCTGCTGAGGGGTGAGTCGGTTGCCCGCACATCGGTGCGGGTAACCGGTATCGGGCGGCGGCACCGCGCCCGCTGATTGCAACAGACTGCAACGCTTGTGACCGGGGCCACTTATGGGATGTGCTGTGTGTCACATTCACAAACAAGGAGAAGTGATGACGCAAACCATCGATTCCGCAGTCACCCCCGAGGTGAAGTTGACGGCGGTGACACCTCAGGAACGCGTCGACGCCTGGCTGGCGGATTTCGAGTCGGCCCTCGCGGCTCGTGACATCGAGCGTGTGGCAGGCAAATTCGCACTCGACAGCTTCTGGCGAGACCTGGTGTCGTTCACCTGGAACATCAAGACCGTCGAAGGTCGCGAGCAGATCGCCGACATGCTCTCCGCGCGACTCGACGACACCGATCCTTCGGGATTCCGGACCACCGAGACACCCGACGAAGCCGACGGCGTCACGTCAGCCTGGATCGAGTTCGAGACTGCAACCGGTCGCGCGCACGGACACCTTCGTTTGAAGGGAGATGAAGGTTGGACCCTGCTGACGTCGCTGCAGGAGTTGAAGGGGTACGAAGAAGGTAAGGGCACTCGTCGTCCGCGCGGCGCCAAGCATGGGGCAGACCCGAACCGCATCACGTGGGCCGAGCAGAAGGAGATCGAAGACCGCGAACTCGGTTACACCACACAGCCTTACGTCGTGATCGTCGGCGGCGGCCAGGGCGGCATCGCGCTCGGCGCCCGGATGCGTCAGCTCGGAGTACCGGCCATCGTGATCGACAGCCACGAGCGACCCGGCGATCAGTGGCGCGGACGCTACAAGTCCCTGTGCCTGCACGATCCGGTTTGGTACGACCACCTGCCCTACATGCCGTTCCCCGACAACTGGCCGGTGTTCGCGCCCAAGGACAAGATCGGCGACTGGCTCGAGATGTACACCAAGGTCATGGAGGTTCCGTACTGGAGTTCCACGACCTGCACCTCGGCGTCGTTCGACGAGAAGACCCAGGAATGGACCGTCGAGGTCAACCGCAACGGCGAGAAGTTGACGTTGCGTCCCAAGCAGTTGGTGATGGCGACGGGTATGTCCGGCAAGGCCAACGTTCCGACGTTCCCCGGGCAGGACAAGTTCCTCGGCGATCAGCACCACTCGAGCAAGCACCCCGGCCCGGATCAGTACGTGGGCAAGAAGGTCGTCGTGATCGGGGCCAACAACTCCTCGCACGACATCTGCGGCGCACTGTGGGAGAACGGTATCGACGTCACGATGGTGCAGCGCAGCTCGACGCACATCGTGAAGTCGGATTCGCTGATGGATTTGGGCTTGGGCGATCTGTACTCGGAGCGAGCACTGGCCGCCGGCATGACGACACACAAGGCGGACCTCACGTTCGGTTCGCTGCCGTACCGGATCATGCACGAGTTCCAGATCCCGGTGTACGACGCAATCCGTGAGCGCGACAAGGATTTCTACGATCGCCTCGAGAAGGCGGGCTTCGAGCACGACTGGGGCGACGACGGTTCGGGCCTGTTCATGAAGTACCTACGCCGTGGCTCGGGCTACTACATCGATGTCGGCGCTGCCGAACTGGTTGCCAATGGAGACATCAAGCTCGCGCACGGCAACATTCGTGAGCTGACCGAGAACAGCGTGATCCTCGAAGACGGTACGGAATTGCCTGCCGACGTGGTGGTCTACGCGACCGGCTACGGCTCGATGAACGGCTGGGTGGCGGATCTGATCGGTCAGGACACCGCCGACAAGGTCGGCAAGGTGTGGGGCCTGGGCTCGAATACCACCAAGGATCCGGGACCGTGGGAAGGCGAGCAGCGCAACATGTGGAAGCCGACGCAGCAGGAAGCGCTGTGGTTCCACGGAGGCAATCTGCACCAGTCGCGCCACTACTCGCTGTACTTGGCGTTGCAATTGAAGGCGCGTTACGAGGGCATCCCGACGCCGGTGTACGGACTGCAAGAAGTGCATCATCTGAGCTGAAAAAGAACTGCTGTGCGCCTTTATTAACCGCGGGCGGTTAATAAAGGCGCACAGCAGGTTCAGCGAAGGGCGTACTTTTTTGCTACTTCGGTGTTCTTGGTCGCGCGCTCGGTAAGGAAGGCGAATGCCAACCCGAGTACGAGCCAGAGCGTCGCCTGCGTAGCGAGCGAGGAAAGTCGGAACTCCCACAGCAGAGTTGCCGGGAAGTCCTCGCCCACCTCGTTGATGCCGGGAAGCGAGACGTAACCGATCGTGGCGATCACCAGGAACGCAGCCACCGGAGCAGCGATGCGCACGCTGAGGAACTCGTGCCCGGAAACTGCCTTTGCCGCCGCTGCTGCCGCGGTGACGGACAGCAGCCCGAGAATCACGGCGGCCAGCCACAGCAGTGTGCGCTGGTTGATGGTGTCGGGATCTCCGACGGCCGGCGGATTGGCCGGGTACTTGAAAAAGGGGACAGCCTCGATAGCCAGCCAACCACCGACGGCGATTGTGATCGCCAACAACGGCCCGGACATTCCGGTGAGTCGTCGAGCGTAATTGGCAACGACCGAGAAGATCGCCCCGAGTGCCAGTCCGGCAAGCGCCGTGGCCAGGAACAGCCCGGTGCGCTGTCCGTCGCGGCTCACCAGTGGTTCTTCTTCGTCACCGTGCGAATGCCCAGCGGCTTCGCCGGAAACCTCACCGGTGGCGGTGTTGGCTTCTTCGATCGCAATGGCAGCGTTGACGTGCGGTTCACCCAGCACGAATGCAACTCCGCCGGCAAGGATGCCTGCGATCAGACCAGCCAACAAACCACGAATGAGAAGCTTCGTGAAATTGTCGACTAGTGGCACGGCAGGCCCATCAAGTGTCGACCGTCGTGCATCAATTCATGCATGTACATGCCGGTGCGAGAGATAGCGCCCTGGTCGAATCCGACCAGGTAGAGAGCCAGCATCGCGAACAGAACTACTGCAGCGGCGAGGAAAGCAAGACGAGTCGAATCGATCGACGTATCGGGAGAATAGGCGAGAGCCATCGAAGCCTCCTGGGATTTTCGCGTCCCCTAGGTCCATGCGATGGCCGAAGTGTCTGGCTGTCGAAATTGTCGTGCCGAAAAAGGCACTTCACCTCGAATTACAGTGGCGCGACCGCTCCGGGCTTTCACCGGATTCCTGTCGGACCATCGCGTTTACATGCGAACTTTTGCACTACAGCCCGCACCGTGTCAACGCGTGAAGCCGAGATGACCGTCGATTGTGCCCGCCAAGGCAGGCACAATCGCTCGAGATCAGCTCTTTGCGGCGACGTCCAGGACAACTTCGAATTCGAGCAACGACGCGCCCGAAGCGACGGGCT
Source organism: Rhodococcus sp. YH3-3 (assembly GCF_001653035.1). Classification (NCBI taxonomy): domain Bacteria; kingdom Bacillati; phylum Actinomycetota; class Actinomycetes; order Mycobacteriales; family Nocardiaceae; genus Rhodococcus; species Rhodococcus sp. YH3-3. The sequence continues at coordinate 1,122,241 of NZ_BCWH01000001.1, forward strand.
TCGCGCGCTCGCCGGAATGGGCTTCACGGGCGGGGCCGTCACGCCAATCGGCGAACGCCTGCTCGGACTCCCACTGAGTCACCACGAAGTAGCGGCTCTCACCGGCGGTGGGGCGGAGGAGTTGGAATCCGAGAAAGCCCGGGGAGTTCTCGACTGCGTGAGCGCGTGCTGCGAAGCGCTTCTCCAGTTCGGGGCCGGCGCCCTCGGGGACCTCGATTGCATTGATCTTCACGACTGCCATGCAAGCGACATTACCCGCGCACCTTCACCGCGTACCGTGACACTCGTGTTGCATGACGAAGGTGGAACGGGACAACCGATTCTGTTGTTGCACGGCCTCATGGGCAGCTCCCGAACGTGGCGACGCCAGGTGCCGTGGATCCGCGAGTTCGGCCACGTCTACACCTTCAACGCTGCCGGTCACGGCAGGCCGGCGCCAGCGGCACTGACTACCGAGGCATTCGTCGAGGACCTGACATCGGCGGTTGCGTCCATCGAGGAGCCGATGATCGTGATCGGTCATTCGATGGGGGCTCTGCATGCGTGGTGCTTCGCCGCCGCGCATCCCGAAAAGGTTTGTGCGCTGGTCCTCGAAGACATGGCCCCGGACTTTCGTGGACGCACCGCTGCGGACTGGGCGCAGATGATCTCGGCGTGGCCGCAGCCGTTTGCTTCCGAGGAGGCGATGAAGGAATTCTTCGGCCCCGTCGCCGGCCAGTACTTTCTCGATTCTTTCGACCGCCGCGACGACGGGTGGTACCTGCACGGCGACGTGTCGACCTTCCGCGACATCTCGGAGGAGTGGGGCACGAGGCATTTCTGGGATCAGTGGAAGGCGATCGAGGTGCCGACCTTGCTGATCGAGGGAGAGTTCACCATCACCCCCGAGGGACAGATGCGAGAGATGGCCGAGAGGCCGGGAACTCGGTACGTACGTATTGCCGATGCAGGCCACCTGGTCCACGACGATCAACCGCAGCGCTATCGCGAAGTGGTGACGGAATTCCTTCAGACCGTGAGCTGACTTCGGATCGACGCGCCCACCTGCTCCAGCTCGACGGCTCGCCTGGCCAGGAGTCCGGCAGCGAACTTCGCCTTGTCGCCGCGATGGCGGGGGACGACGTGCAGGTGCGAGTGGAACACGGTTTGGCCCGCGGCACGCCCGTCGTTGACGAGAAAGTTGACTCCGTCAGCGGCGATGTCGCAGCGGCGTAGAGCTCCGGCGATGAGCGTGCCGACGCGGAACATCTCTGCGCCTTCGTGACTTTCGAGAGCATCGAGGTTCTCTGCATGACGCTTGGGGACCACCAGGGTGTGTCCGCGACTCACCGGCCGTGCATCGAGGAATGCGAGAGTTGTCTCGCTCTCGTGAACGAGAATCGCCGGCTCGGTCAGCGCGACGATCTTGCAGAAGACGCAGGAATCGGTGCTCATGCCTACAGAATGTAGTCCGAAATCAGATCCGACCCCGACTACAGCAAGCGCAGTTGGCGTGCCCTCGTGATCGCTTCGTTTCGATTGTGTACGTCGAGCTTCTTGTAGAGAGTGCGCAGTTGAGTCTTGACGGTGTTGACGGACACGTACAGTTTGTCGGCCATCGCAGCCGACCCCATGCCGAGCGCCAGGAGTGAGAGGACTTTCTGTTCGCGTTCGGTCAGCTCCACGATATGTACGAATTCCGGAAAAGATTCCGCAGGAGACCTTTTCGAGAATTCGTCGAGTGCACGCGATTTCGTTTCGGCCATCGATTCGAGTTTCTCGACGTCCGCCGATGCGATGGTCGCGAACGAACGTAGAAGCCCGGTCTGATCCGCGATGCTGCACGCTCTGGACCACTCCTGAGAGGCGAGGCGTGGCTCACCCAGCTCGGAGTGGGCAACCGCTTGCACCAGAAGCGATTCCATCTGTGCCCGCGGATAGGATACGCCAGACCAGTCGAACTGGTGACACAGCGCCACCGCGGCCTCGTTCTGGCCGATCCGCTGACGTAAACGCGCCACCGACGTGAGCGTCCACGGGTTGGCTGCAGGATCGATGATCTCCTTGGCCAGTGCTACGGCATTGTTCCCCTGTCCGAGAGCGAGCAAGAGATCGATCTCTGCGGATTGCAACAGAGGAAGCGCGAAAGATGTAGCCGTGTACTGCTTGGAATGTGCTTCGATCGCATTGTGGAGCAACAGTAGTGCCGCAGTGTGGTCGCCGGAGGTCAAGGCGAATTGGCAATGCGCATAGACGACGAATGCCCACAGTTCCTCGGTGTCGGACGGAAGACCGAGTTCGGTCAATGCGAGACGTGCGTCGTCGAAGTCGAGTGTGTCGAGAGCAGTGAGCGCCCGTGCTGTCAGGCCGGCGATCTTGACCACAGGTTCGAGCCAACCGCCGGGGTCCGGATGCTTCTGTTCGAGTTCGGACCAGTGTGTGGCCTGCCGCGGCTCACCAGCCAGCGCCCAATTCAGGGCGGCACTTCCCGCAGAGTTACGAGCGATGAAGTCGACTCCATGAGACAGGGCGCCGTGGTACGCCATTCGAGCCTTGATCGTGGATTCTGTGAACCTGCCGCTCAATTGAAAATTGATCGCCCATTGAAGTCGCATGAGAGGGAGCTGTGCGCTGACCGCTTCCGGGTTGTTCTCCAGCGCACTGCGACTGAGATGAGACAGGCGCCTGGTGGTTTCTGCTGCGAGCCCGTACTCGCCTGCCATCCTGAGCATGATCGATTGAACGCAGGCAATGCTCAAGGCGTCCTTCGCGCCGGCCTCAGCGCCGAGAGCCCACAGTTCTGCCGGCGATTCGGGTAGCAAGTCGACTACCGTCGAGCGCTCGCTCGGATGCATCGTGAACAGTGCGCGCCCTGCCTCCACGGCAGAGTGTTTGTCCGCTGCTTCCGCCGGAATCCGTTGGAGAGCAGAGCGAACCGAGTCCAGATTGTGGACGATCATCGTCACCCAGTGTTGCTCGACGATGTCTACTGCCAGGGTCCAGTTCTGTGCCTCGACCGCGTAGTCCAGCGCCGACGCGTGATGACCGTGGTCGAGTCGGTTGTGTGCGAGGAACGAAAGACGTTGCGCCGGATCGACTCCAGCGCGCTTTTGGTGCGCGAGTATCGATCGACGAATTGCAGGCGGCAGCTCCCAGGTTTCTTCGGCTTCGGTCTCGACCCGTGACAACAACCCGGCTGTCTCCAGTATCGCCAGGCGCACGCGAATCTGATGAACGGTCTCGCCATCCTCAGGGTGTTGGGACTCGAACAGCATGGCGGCGATGTCGACGGTGATCGATCGCGCAAAGGCCGTCGCGAGCAGGAACTCGAGTTGTTTCACATGATCAGCGGTCATGAGAACGGATTTGTTCACGTAGTCGTCGATCGCCTGCGCGATGTTCTTCCTGATCATCTGCTCGCGGTTGCGGCTACCCGATGTCTGGACGGCGGGAACGGCGACACGAACCAGCGCTGGCAGCCCACCTGTCAGGGATGTGATTTGTTCGGCATCACCGTCAGTCGTGTGTACGTCAGTTTGTGCGAGCAAATGGGCGGTATCGGCTCTCGTGAACAACAGCTCACTCGCGCTTATCACCTCGTGGTCGGTGTCGAGCAGGTACGGCTCGGAGAACATGCCGAAGCCCGAGAGCGTGACCACGAGGTCCAGGTTGTGACAGAGGGCGAGGAGTTCGATCAACTGATCGTCCAACTCTGGTTCCGATATCAGATCCGGCCTGATCAGCACGAGCAGCACGGGGCGGCTGAGGGCGTTCAGGGATTTGGCGACAGCGGTGAAAGGATCGGCGAGATCGTCGACGTCGGGCAGTGCGATTCCGGCAGCGTGGATTCGATCGAGGACAACGGCCCAGAAATCTTCGAGTGTCGACGAGGGCCGTGGGGCCGAGACCCAGACGAGTATTCGTTCGGATGCCAAATGGGCGCGCAGCCACGATGCGATCAACGACGATTTCCCGTGGCCGTTCGGTGCACGGACGATGGTCAGCGCGGCACGTCGGTCAAGTTTGTCGAAGAGCGCTTGCCGGGGAATCGACGTCGCGAGGGTGCGCCTTTCGGGAATAGCTGCCCAGTCGTGGCCGTCCATCCCGAACATCAACGCGGACCCTTTCTGCTTTCGCGCCCCGCAATGATTGAAGAGTTTGGGCGGATTGTCTCGATCCATCTATCTACAGGGAGGAGCGTAGCTGGTGCGAATCCAGAGCGTGCCATCCCGGGCAATTCACCCGGGAATTCACCCCGGCTGAGAGAAGTTCACCCACACAATCACGCCGTCACCATTGGCTTTCGAGTCCCTCGAGCGACTTCTATTGAACGTAGCTCGGGATTCGCCAAATGTGGCCGCGAGCGCCTGTCGGAGGCCCGAGAGTCAGACATCGAAGGAGCGTCGTGAGAACTCGTCTGTCAGAGGTGCGGTCGAAGGCCGTTGTCGTCGGACTCCGGCCGAGAGCGTGGCGCCGAGGAGTGCGAGGTATCGGCATAGTTGTCGTGACCGGAGCTCTGGTGGTCGGCGCTGCTGCGCTCGGCTTGCTGCCGATGCAGTCGGATGTTCGATTGGCGGCCGAGGGAGAGTTCGTGCCTCCCTTCACCGTCGAGCTGACGGCGATTGACGGTGCACCGCCCTTCGATCCCGCTGACGGTCCAGGGCTCGATTCGGGCCCGTCCAACGGCATTGTCCGAGAGGGTGATCCGGTGACGTATGTCATCGACATCGGTGTCCGGGGCAACCCGCTCTCCGACGTGGTCGTGCAACTTCCGGTGCCTCGAGGTTTCGTTCTGCCGTCCGTGCCTGACTACTGCGGAGACGGCTCGGGTGTCGACGAGGTCGGATTACATTGCCTGATAGGCAATCTGGAAGCGGACCGGTACTTCACCCGAACGGCGACGATGACTGCGGGAAAGCGGGAAGACGCCGACGGTCTACCGATCGCTGCACTGGTCACCGCAGATCGGGGGGCGGTTCGCGTGCGGTCGGGCGATGTCACGGTGCGGGTGGCGACCACCCCGGGAGTGTGTGATCCGTACGGGATTTCTGTTGGTGGTCAGAGAAGCCAGTGGGCTGCTGTCTCGGCAGATGGACGAATCTCAGGTCTGGTGACATCGGGCATCTCGGAGGCGGTGGTGATCGACGGCGTCGATCAATGCGGGCACGCGACAGCGCGGACGGTGAAACCGTTCGAGGGTCACTTCTCGTTTGTCGGACTGCTACCGGGGACGTATCGCGTCACAGTCGACGGCCGAGCGCCGGTGGATGTGGTGCTGGAACCAGGTGCAATGGCGGTCGGTGGCCTGACGTTCTGATACAGCTTCGCAGGAATGGCAACACTCGTAACAGTCAGTAGCAGTCAATGGAGGATCCAGTGCGTGAAAGCCTGGGCGTTGTATTCGAAAATCAGTCAATTTCAACAGCTCTCGTAGATGCGGACACACCCCTTCTTGGCTCGATCGACGAGTTCCGTCACCCCTGGGGTGCAGACGGGACTGTTCCCTCTCCGCAAGCGTCGGCGCGCGCACTCGCCTCCGCGGCCGAGGTCGCCACCGGTCGAGCCCTGCGCTCGAATCTGTGCCCCACCGTCGTCGGAGTGATGTGCGAGCGTGCGGACGTGCGCGAACTTGTCTCGGATTCGTTGTCCTCCAGTCCTTTCGAGAACGTCGAGTTGGTCAACGGTCTCGACGCACGGCTTGCCTACCTGCGGACGGTCGACGCTCTCATTGGTGTTTCGCCGATTCTCGCGTTCTGGCCGGACGGCAGTGAGACCGTGATCGCGGCCGTCGACCCGAGAGCAGGCGTCGTGGACTCGGCGCATCGTTACGACACGGCCGAGTTGCTTGCGGACAGCTCGACATTTGCTGCGACATTGGACCTCCTCGTCGCCGAACGAGACCCTGTGCCCAAGATGCTCGTCGCGATGCTCGTGAAGGAAGACTCTCGGCAGCCGTCCGCGGAAGCCGCTGAACTGGCAGGTCTCGGCTTCCTGTTTCTCGGCGAGCGGACCCAACTGGCGATAGGGGCTGCGCTGGTAGCGGCCGATCGCGGAAGCGAAGTTCGGTCCGGTGGCGGCATGGCTGTCCGGCCCGTCAACAGGGTCCGGCGGGCGGCGGCAATAGTACTGCCGCTTCTACTCATGTTGACGGGGTTGCTGATCGCGCTGTCCCCAGACGGGTCGCGCGCGGTGTCCACGGATAGCCCGAACATCGGCGCCGAGTCGGCGACCTCCACCAGCGGGCCCCCGCCCGGCGCTGCCCTACAGATTCCGACACTTGCGCCCTGCGATCCAGTGGTGCCTGCCGTTCCTGCTGTACTTCGGCGTTCTGATCCGGAAGTCGCACCGCTCCAGACCGACGAACCCACAGCCGAAGAATGCACCCCGCTGCGAGTCGGCTAAGCCGTACCCTCTCCGGCCAGCGCAAACAGGCCGTCGTCGGTCTGCTCGACCAGTCCGTCGACCAGCAGTGAATGCAACGCACGGTCACGCTGACCCGGATCGGCCGGCCAGACGATGTCGAGTTGCGCGCGCTCGACCGGACGGTGACTCTCGCGAAGAACGGCCATCAATTTTCCACGAACCTGGCGATCTGTGCCCGCGAACTTCTGCACCTTCTTGGGTGGTCCGGTGTGTGCCGGTTTGCCCGAAGCGACCCACGCGCAGTTCGGCAAAGGGCAGTTCTCGCAGTTCGGGTTCCGCGCCGTGCAGATCAGTGCACCGAGTTCCATGAGAGCGGCGCTGTAGGTGGCGGCGCGCGCACGCGTCCTCGGCAGCAGCGCCGCGACGTCGGCGAGGTCTCGCGTGTTGGACGGGTTCCCGGGTTCCGCATTGCCGTGGACGGCTCGCGCAACTACGCGTCGTACGTTGGTGTCCACCACAGGCACTCGCTGTCCGTAGGCGAAACACGCGACGGCGCGGGCGGTGTACGAACCGATTCCCGGTAGCGAGAGCAGGGTATCGACGTCTTCCGGGACCACGTCACCGTGCTCGGCAGCCAGGACGCCCGCGCATTCGTGTAACCGCAGCGCGCGTCGTGGATAACCGAGTTTGCCCCACGCGCGAAGCACCTCTGCCTGGCTCGACGCTGCCATCGCCGACGGCACCGGCCAGCGCTCGACCCACTCTTCCCAGATTGGCGCAACGCGCACCACCGGCGTCTGCTGGAGCATGATCTCGCTCATCAGGATCTGCCAGGCACTGACGCCCTCGCGTCGCCACGGCAGGTCGCGAGCCGTCTCGGAGTACCACTTCAGCAGCACCGAAGATTCCACTGCCACTGCTACCGACACACTCCTCGAACCTGTGCTCCTGGTCGACGAAGGACACGTCGACTTGTGGACGCCACTTTATCGGCAGTCGCCGACAGTGATTTCTCGTACCCGAAAACCTGGGGTGAGTGGCATCGAGACCACTCACCCCAGGTTGATCATGATGCGTACTGAGCGTTCGCGGTCTCCACACGGGTGCTTGCGACGGTCGGCGAGGTTCCGGAGTATCGGCGAATGATCACGTAGAGGCAGATCAATCCGATAGCACCGGCAGCGGCGAGGAAGGAACCGACCTTCCATGCGTTGTCCGGATTTCCGTTGATCAGCATCACCATGATCATCGGCGCGAAACCTCCGATGATTGCGGAGATCTGATAACCGAGTGAAGCGCCGGAGAATCGAATCTCCGGTGGGAACAGTTCAGCGAATAGTGTTCCCTGCGTGCCAGTTTGGAGGGACATTGCTACTACGCCGACGATAACCGCGACGGCAAACGGCCAGATCGTGTCCGGGCTGGATCCACCGATCATCAGCCACATCGGGATACCCCAGAGCATCATGGCTGCGGTGCCGAGGCCGAAGACCAGTTTGCGACCGTAGAGGTCGGACAGATATCCCGCCAGCGGAACCAGGGGAATCTGTATTGCACATGCGATCAGGATGTAGGTGAGGACCGTCGACCGCGGTATTTCCAGGTAGGTGGTCGCGAACTGAACCGAACCGGTGATCATCGTGTAGAAGAAGATCACGCCGATGGCATTGGCGCCTGCTGCAGCGAGGACTGTGCCTGGATTCTTCTTGAGCACTTCGAGAATGGGGGACTTCCGAACGACCGGAGATTCGGCGAGTTTTTCTGCGAGTGCCTTGAACTCGGGGGTTTCTTCGAGATAGCGATGGATGAGGAATGCCACTGGAAGCATGACCAAGCTGATCCAGAACGGGATCCTCCATCCCCAGGAGAGGAACGAATCAGCCGCAAGAGTTGCTGTCAGGACCAGGAACACGATATTGCCCAGCACCACACCGATCGGAACACCGAGTTGGGCGAAGCTGCCGAAGAGCCCGCGGCGGTCCGCCGGTGCGTTCTCGGTGGCCAGCAATACGGCCCCGCCCCACTGTGCTCCCACGGCCAAGCCCTGGCAGATTCGCAGCGTCACGAGGATGGCCGGGGCAAGCCACACGACATTGGTGTTGGGGACGAAACCCACCAAGGAGGTTGCCACCGCCATGAGGACCACGGCGGCAACGAGCACCGGCTTTCGGCCGTACCGGTCACCGAAATGACCGGCGAGCACACCACCGATAGGACGGGCGATGAATCCGACTGCGACGGTGGCAAACGAACTCATTGCAGCGACCACCTCGCTGTCGGTGGCGAAGAACGTCGAGTTGAACACGAGCGCGGCGGCAGTCGCGTAGATGAAGAAGTCGTACCACTCCAGGGAAGTGGAGATAGCGGCTGCAAAGGACGCGCGCCGAGATCTGCCCGGGCGCTCCACCGCAGATTCGGTGTTGTTGGTCATCGCGATTCGCTCTCTGTGGGGTCGTTCAGTTGAGTTCGGTCAGGACGTGAGTTGCGGCAAGTTGGGTGTGCGGCCGACGACGAGCTTGTCCCGAGCGCCGGCACCAGACGGAATCGTGCTCGCCGGGTATTGGGTCGAAAGGTGGTGACGCAATATCCAAGTGCGAGTGGGTTCTTCGATACGAGAAGTCATATCTCGCCGCCATTGCCGTACCGGAGGCGCTCGCAAAGTCGGGTGGCGAAGGTGACCACGTCGAGGCCGCCGGCGACGTGTGCAGCGTCATCTCGTGGCAATGCGGAGGTGGTCATGTGGCCCGCACTCCTTCGTTCCGAATTTGCCAAACGATCGTTCGGCTGCGAGTCATCATTGACCTAGCGATCGTTAAATGTCAATAGTCGGGAAAAGTGCGTTTTTGCAGCGACTTTCTCCGCAAGGAGGGTGCGATTCGAAATCTGTTGCCAAACGATCGTTCGCCTGAGATGATGATTAGTCAGTGATGCAGGTCTCAGGAATGGAGATACCGATTCGAGCGGCGGGGGTGCGGACGAAAGTCGAGGCACGCTGGTCTCGCACATCGACGGCGTTGAGTGGCTTCAGCCAATGCGACCCTTCAGATCTTCTTTGGCGGAGGTGTCGCCCAGCTCAGCTTGATTCGATCATCGCGGTCGCCAATGCGCAGTACCGAGACGCGATATCTTCCGCATTCATCGGTCCGTCGACGCGCCACCACACACAGACTTGCTGCCCCATGTTGATGATGGCGCGCACGGCATCTCGGGGAAAGGGAGTGTGGAAAGCACCTTCTTCAATGCCGCGTTCGACGACGTCGCGAAACATGCTTTCCTGCTCGTCACGCAGGGTTACGACCAGACGGTGACCCGATTCGTCCAAGCTGCGCAATTCTGTCGCTCCTACGAGGGCGTCTTCGCGCCTGGTCGTATGGAACATGACCCAAGCGCGGACGATTGCTTGCAGTTGGTCTTTCGGGTCGCCGCCGGAGCGCAGCAGTGCACTGCGGGTCATGCTGATGGCGTCGTGGAGCGCCCGAATCATGATTTCTTGAAGGATTTCCTGCTTGGATTTGAAGTGATGGTAGATGGACGCGACAGTGAGATCGGCGCCGGCGGAGATGTCACGCATGGACGTCCCGTGATAGCCGCGCTCGTTCATGTTTCGGACAGCGGAATCGAGTATGAGTTGCCGGACAACGACTGTCTTCGCCCCACTCATTGTTCGGTTTCCTTCTCATTTCCTCGGTGCCTGCGTCTTGCCCAGCTTAGAGCCGAACAGTCGCGGGACACACCTGATGGAAAGGAACCGTCTTGAACTGCCGATATGGGCAGAATACCGATTATCGTTCGCTGATCGCCACCCGGAGAAAGAGGTACCTGTGGAACACATATCGATGAGTATCGAAGACGGTATCGCCGTGATCACCCTCGATCGACCGGACAAGCTGAACGCATTCACCACGACGATGGAAAACGAGCTCATCGAAGCGTTCGACTCCACCGACGCGAACGACGCTGTGCGCGCGGTGATCCTGACGGGAGCGGGCCGCGCGTTTTGCGCGGGGGCAGATCTGTCCTCGGGGGCAGAGACATTCTCCGAATGGAGCGCCGAGTCGAACGGAACTGACGCGGACGGTGACGATCTACGTCGGGACGGTGACGATCTACGTCGGGACGGCGGCGGACGCGTCGTCCTGCGAATGTTCGATTCATTGAAGCCGATCATTGCGGCCATCAACGGACCGGCGGTCGGCGTGGGTATCACCATGACTCTTGCGGCCGACTTTCGCTTGGCCGCCGACGACGCCAGGATGGGTTTCGTCTTCAATCGGCGAGGACTCGTGCCAGAGTCGTGTTCGTCGTGGTTGCTGCCGAAACTGGTTCCGCTCCAGCGAGCCCTCGACTGGATCTACTCCGGACGGATCTTCACTGCTGCGGAAGCATTTTCGGCCGGGTTGGTCTACCGACTGCATTCGCGCGAAGATCTTCCAGGGGAGGCGACGGCGCTCGCGCATAGCCTGACCCGTGACAGCGCGCCGGTATCGGTTGCCCTGTCGCGTCAGATGATCTGGCGCATGCTGGGAGTCGAACATCCCATGGTCGCGCATCGCGTCGAGAGCATCGGAATTAATGCTCGCGGTGCTCAGGCTGACGTTCGTGAAGGTGTTGCGGCGTTTCTGGAAAAGCGAGAGGCGGTGTTTCCCGACCGTTGCAGTGACGCAATGCCAGATCTGTTCTCATCCCATCTCCCACGCCCCCGGTGGTGAGCCGCTACGACCTTCGAACCGTCGGCGTTGTAGCTCATGCGGTCAACCAGTGCGGCGGGTAAGTGCCCTCCGCTTCTCCAGGGGCGTTGTGGAGAACCAACGCCTACAGCTTCGAGTGAGGGTGCTCGGTTCGGAATAGCCGAGTTGGCGTGACACTTCGGAGAGGGACACGTCTCTGTTCGAGAGAAGACCGAGAGCAAGTTCGCGTCGTGAATCGTCGACGAGCGATTCGAACGCCTTGCCTTCCAACGCCAATCGTCTCTGCAATGTTCGCGGGTGCAGCATCATCAATGTCGCGACTTGCTTCAGTGTGGCTGCACCCGCAGGCAGGGAACGCACGATCAAAGCCGACACCGCGTCGTGGAACGCGACATCCGGATCTCGACCCGCCATGAAACGCACGGCGAAGTCGTAGGCCAACGGATCCACCCGGGGCAGGTGGCGCTGCATGACTCCGCGCGGAAAGGTCAACAGATTCCGATCCGAGCTGAACTCGACGGAACAACCGAAATGCTCTACGTACCTGCGCATTTCGGAGATACGTGGATGTTGAAACGAGATGTGCGTCGGATGGAAATCCGGGCCGGCCATCATCCGGAACGTCTGAAGCGTTACGCCCATCGCCAGTTCCACGACGTGGGACCGATACGGAAGTCGATGCAGCACGGTATCGAGTCCGTAGGACACCTCGGTGTCGCCGACTGTCAGATCGACCGCCAACGCCGGACTGTACACGTGCGCGTATCGGGCGACGTCATGCAACGCATCTCCGATTGTCTCGGCACTGCGGGCCGCGATGGCAACCGGACCGAGAATGTCCGGGTCCTGTCTGCCTGCGAGCCTGAGTGCGAAGTCGGGCGACTCCAATTCATCCGCGCAGAGTCCGAGCAGCGTGGACAAGGCACTGAACGGCAAGAAGTGGTCGTACGCGCCGATGATGGCCGGATCGATGCCCACACGGTCGAGGAATTCGTACGGATCTCCACCGAGTTCGGAGATCAACTCGGGCAGTCGCGTCAGCGACGAGGCACTGATCAGATCTGCCATGTGTCGAAATGTAAATAAATTGGCGCATGATGTCAATTTTCTCGTCGCCTGAGCAGTGATGATCAACACAGGTTGGCTGGTTCAACGTCGAGCGCCATCCCTGGAGGAGCCAGAAATGACAACACTCACCGACCGCACTGCACTGTTCATCGATGGACTGTGGAGATCACCGGATACTTCCGAAATCATCCGAGCCGTATCACCTTTCACAGAGCAGCAGATAGGCTCGTTCCCCGCCTCCGTATCGACGGATGTCGACGCAGCTGTATCAGCGGCTCGAAAAGCGTTGCGACGGAATGACTGGGCCGATCTTTCCGCCGCAGAACGTGCGCGTGTCATCCGCAGGTTCGCCGACGAACTCGAGAAACGATCCGAAGACCGCGCGTCGGCGGTCACTCACCAGAACGGCATGCCTATCGAGCTCGCCCGTTTCGCCGAGGGGGCCGCACCCGTCCAGCTTTTGCGCTATTGCGCAGGCCTCGCCGAGTCGATGCCTACCGAAGAGCGACGGGCCAGCCAACCGATGCCGGGTACGACAATCGTGCGACGCGAGCCGATCGGTGTCGTTGCTGCCATCGCGCCCTGGAACTTCCCGGCTGTGCTTTCGATGTTCAAGATCGCCCCGGCTCTTGCTGCGGGATGCACCGTCGTGCTGAAACCCTCTCCCGAAACCACCTTGGACTCTTATATATTGGCCGAAGCCGCCATTGCGGCAGAACTTCCCGCGGGTGTCATCAACATCGTGACTGGCGGACCGGAGATCGGTCAGTATCTCGTGGCGCATCCCGGGATCGACAAGGTAGCCTTCACCGGATCCACTGCGGCCGGTCGACACATCGGCACGGTGTGTGGCGGTATGCTTCGCCCCGTTACCTTGGAGTTGGGTGGCAAGTCGGCGGCCCTGGTCCTCGACGACGCGGATGTCGAGGAGACGGTAACCGGTCTGGCAACTGCATCCCTGCTCAACAGTGGGCAGACGTGCTATATGTCGACTCGAATCTTGGTTCCCCGCAGCCATAGTCGGACGTACGTCGACGCCATTACCGCGATGGCCGAGGGTCTGCAGGTCGGCGACCCGATGGAACCGTCGACGTTCGTCGGCCCGATGGTAAGCGCAAGGCAACAGGAACGTGTGCTGTCCTTGATCGACCAGGGACGCTCGGAGGGCGGAACTGTCACCACGGGTGGCGGACGCCCCGCCGACCTCGACACCGGATTCTTCGTGCAGCCCACGGTGTTCGCCGATGTCGACAACGACAGCACCATCGCACGGCAGGAAGTATTCGGGCCGGTGCTGTCAGTCATTTCATACGACGACGTCGATGAGGCTGTCGCGCTTGCCAACAACTCCGAGTACGGCCTCGGTGGGACTGTATGGACCTCCGACGAGGAACGCGGTATCGCAATTGCTCGACGTGTCGAGACCGGCTCGTTCGGTGTCAACACCTTCAACCTCGACTGGGGTTCACCGTTCGGTGGAGTCAAAGCCAGCGGCCTGGGTCGTGAACTCGGTCCCGAAGGGCTCGCGGCGTACCAGCAGCTCAAATCCATTTTCCTCGCATCCTCGTAAGAATCGAGCCACCATGTCCGACGCAGGACTCGCCGGCGCTCGTGCGCTGGCAGAAAACACAGTGAAAATCGCCGAGCAGTTCGGCACGACCGAGTGGGAAGCAGACAGTGCGTGCCACGGTTGGCGCGTCCACGATCTCATCGGTCACATGGCGTTCTTCTTCAACTTCATCGCCGATCCGGATCTGGTGTTCCCGCCGAACCCCAGTGGAAAGTCCGAGCGGCTCAACGATGCTGCCGTCCGCGAGCGTGCCGATCTACCGCACGAGCAGATCCTGGACTACTACCGGGAACAATCCGAAGCGGGACTCGCGACGTTGGCCGCGCTGCAGACAGAGGAGCTTCGCAACAACACACTCGAGATGCTCGACCTCGGGACTTATCGCCTTCATCAGCTCAGTGACGCAGTGTCGTTCGACCATCTCGTCCATTTGACGTCGGATCTTCTGTCGCCGTTCGGACCGTTTCCTCACGGTGAGATCGACGTGGCGGCCGCTGTCGATCCGGCGATCGACTGGATGGTTGCGGGGCTCCCGCAGATGTGCGGCGAAGCTGTCGCCGCCGCCTTGACATCGCCTGTGGCACTGCGCCTCAACGGCGCCACCGAGCGCACTTTCGTCATCTCTCATGGCGATGGGGGAGTGACCGTCACCGAAGCTGACGACGTGCCGGAGAACGTCGCGACCACCCAGGCCACCGAATTCCTGCGGTGGGGGACCACCCGATCTGCATGGCGGTCTGCCGTCGAGGTTTCCGGCGACCGCAAGACCGTCGCCGCAGTCCTCGATGCCATCGACATCGTCTGACCCACAACGAACCCGAGATCCAGAACAAGAGGAAACAGCTATGTCTCAGTACTTGCAGGACAAGGTCATTCTCATCACCGGTGCAGGCGGTGGGTTCGGTCAACTCATCGCCGAGAAGGTGGCAGCGCAGGGCGCCAAAGTCGTCGGCGTGGACATCAACGAGGCGGGCCTGAAGACTGTATTTGACGGTATCGCGGCCGCGGGATTCACCGGTACCTACAAGATTGCCGACGTCACCGACATGGATCAGGTCATCGCCGCGGCGCAGCACGGCATTTCGGAGTACGGAGCGCTCGACGTACTCGTCAACAACGCAGGCGTCATGCCTCTCGCGTATTTCGCCGATCACGAACGTGCGTGGCAGAAGTGGCACAAGGCAATCGACATCAACATCAAGGGCGTCGTGAACGGAATCTCCGCCGTATACGACCAGATGATCGAGCAGGGACGCGGTCAAGTCGTCAACATCTCGTCGATCTTCGGAAACGCAGGCATCGACGGTTCCGGCGTCTACAGCGCGACCAAGGCTGCAGTCACCACGATCTCGGATTCACTGCGAATCGAAGCCAAGGGCAAGATCAAGGTGACGACGGTCAAGCCCACAGGCGTGACAGGAACAAACTTGGCGAGCTGGATCGTCAATGAGAACGCGATCCTGGGTCTCACCGGTCAACGTGCGGGAACCTACATGGAGAACGTCGGGCATCTAACCGACGGCACCCTCAGCCCCGGGCAGAAGGACGTCGACTCCATCGAATACTGGCTGATCAAGCCCGACGATCTGGCCGACGCTGTTGTTCACATCATTGATCAACCATGGGGTATCAGCATCAGTGACATAACCGTGCGCGCCAGCGGCGAGGATTACCTGTACTGACGACCTGATCGAAAACCGCTCCCTGCCAGTGTGGCTTCGCGAACATCGTCGAGGACGACGGCCCGGGGGCGTCCCGCGGGCAGACGCCATTGCCATGGTCTGCCTGTCGCCGTAGAGTCCTACTTAACGATCGTTAAACTGTTGCTACGGCGGATTCCGTTTGTCAACGAAGTCGCCGGGACCAGTCCGAGGAGTTTGAATGAAAGCAGTCCACTTGGTGGAGGCGACGGGGCCCGGAGGTCTGTCGTTGGTCGATGTCGACGAACCTGTCGATCCGGCACTGGTGGTAATTGATCTGCACACCGCCGGAGTGAGTTTCCCCGATCTTCTCCAGACCACGGGCAGCTACCAAACGGTGCGCGAATTACCCTGCGCGCTAGGGGTTGAGGGCGCCGGTACCGTTCGGAGCGCGCCACCCGGGTCCGGCTTCACACCCGGGCGGCGCGTGGCCGTGCTTACGGCCGGGGAAGGTGCGTGGCAGCAGACCGTTGCGGTCGCGCCGTCCAATGTCTTTGCTCTGCCTGATGCGGTCTCGCTCTCGGCCGGCTCGGGATTTCTCCTGAATTATCTGACTGCGCATTTCGCCCTCGACGAACGCGCGCGATACCGTGCCGGCGAGACCGTCCTGATTCACGGCGCGGCCGGTGGATTGGGTACGGCCGCGTTGCATGTCGCGTCAGCGCTCGGTCTGGAGACCGTCGCTGTCGTGAGTACAGGCGAGAAGGAGAAAATCGCCGCGGAGTCCGGGGCAACGCACGTCGTGTCGGTCGACGGGTGGAAGGAACGCGTCCAAGGGATTACGAATGGGCGCGGTGTCGACATCATTCTCGATCCGGTCGGTGGTGACCGCTTCACCGACAGCCTGCGCAGCCTTGCGCCGAACGGGCGCCTGGTCGTTTTGGGATTCACCGGCGGTGATATTCCCACGGTCAAAGTCAATCGACTTCTCCTGAAGAATATTTCGGTTACCGGTGCAGGATGGGGTGAATATCTGAAAACTGATCCCAAGTATCTGGCGCGTCAATGGCAGGAGCTCTACCCCCTGCTCGAGTCGGGAGCTCTGAGGGTGCCCGAGCCCACCCTCTACCCCTTGGCGCGTGCCGCCGATGCATTGAAGTCGTTGCGTGAGCGTACGGCGGTAGGAAAAGTCGCGCTGTCTCTCGAATGATCTCTACACGAACAACTTTGTGAACAAACGACCTTAGCGAACGAACCTTGGAGTAAACCATGTATCCCGGAGCGTATGTTGCGACAAACCCGGATAAGGCCGCGGTAATCGTTGCCGAGACCGGTGAAGCGGTGACGTTCGCGCAATTGGAATCGAATTCGATTCGGATTGCGCGAGTGCTCCACGGACTCGGGTTGCGGCGAGGCGACAACCTGGCCGTGCTCGCCACCAATAACGTTCAGGTCTTCGACATCTACTGGGCGGCTATGCGATCCGGTGTCTACCTGACGATGGTCAACTGGCACCTGACCGCTCCGGAAGGTGCATACATCGTTGAGGACTGCGAGGCAAAGGTAGTCATCGTCGATGCTGCTCTGGGCGAGCTGGCAGAGACGCTGTCCGAACTCGTTCCCCGGCAGGTGACCAGGCTTTCCTTCGGCGGTCAACTAGACGGATACGACTCCCTCGACCAGGCGGCTGACATGGAGTCGGACATACCGCTCCCGGATCAACCGCGCGGCGCCGACATGTTGTACTCGTCGGGAACAACCGGCCGTCCCAAGGGCATCAAACCGGCTCTACCGAATCGCCGGATACAGGATCCCGGCGATCAGATGACGACAATGAACCAAAGTGTTTGGGGTGTAACCGAAGACGACATCTATCTGTCCCCGGCGCCGCTCTATCATGCCGCTCCGCTCCGGACGTGCGCGTCGGTCCAGGCGCTGGGTGGCACCGTAGTGATGATGAATCGGTTCGATCCGGAAAAGGCCCTGGAATACATCGAGCATTATCGCGTCACGTACAGCCAGTGGGTGCCGACAATGTTCGTGCGCATGCTCAAACTGCCACAGGAAACCCGAGACCGTTACGACATATCGTCTCTGCGACTTGCCGTCCACGCAGCCGCACCGTGCCCTGTCGATGTGAAGCGAAAGATGATCGATTGGTGGGGAACGATTCTGGACGAATATTACTCCTCGACGGAACTCAACGGCATGACCATTGTTCACTCGGACGAGTGGCTGCGAAAGCCGGGCACAGTGGGGCGAGCCGCACTGGGAGTGCTCCACGTATGTGGGGAGAACGGCGAAGATCTACCCTCCGGCGAGGTGGGTACGCTGTACTTCGAACGTGACGAATTGCCCTTCAATTATCACAATGCGCCCGAAAAGACCAAGGAAGCACAGCATCCCGCCCACCCGACCTGGACGACTACGGGTGATGTCGGCTTCATGGATGAGGAGGGTTATCTGTTTCTGACCGACCGTAAGTCCTTCATGATCATCTCGGGTGGTGTGAACATATACCCGCAGGAGATCGAGAACGTGCTGATCGAGCATTCCTCGGTATTGGACGCGGCGGTGATCGGGTTGCCCGACGACGAGATGGGGGAGATAGTGATGGCTGTCGTCGAGCCAGTCCCCGAAGCCGAAGCCGGCGATGCGCTTCGCGACGAACTGCTTTCTCATTTGCGCGGACAGATCGCCAAGTACAAGTTGCCGAGGCGACTCGTGTTCAGTACGGATCTACCTCGAACTCCGACCGGAAAACTGGTCAAAGGGAAACTGCGCGAACACTATTCAGGGGAGGTATCCGTCGGATGAGCGGCCCGATGCACGGTGTTCGCGTGCTGGAACTCGCCGGGTTGGGGCCGGGGCCACACGCTGCGATGATGCTTGCAGATCTCGGAGCGGACGTAGTTCGAGTCGAGCGTCCGTCTGGTGGACTCGAGATCTCGCCACGGGAGCAGGACCAACTTTTGCGGGGGAGACGGTCGGTGGAAGCCGACCTCAAGACCGAGTCAGGCCGAGAGCTGGTGAGAGCCCTCGTCTCGAAAGCCGATGTGCTCCTGGAAGGTTTTCGGCCCGGTGTGACCGAGCGGCTGGGTTTCGGTCCCGACGTGTGCACCGAACTCAACAGCCGGCTGATCTACGCACGTATGACCGGATGGGGCCAAGACGGCCCACTCGCGCAGCGGGCGGGGCATGACATTACTTACCTGGCGCTGACCGGAGTCCTGCACGCCATCGGTCCGGCCGAGAAACCCACGGTTCCGCTGAACCTCGTCGGGGACTTCGGCGGTGGCTCCATGTTCTTGATCCTCGGAATCGTCTCTGCCTTGTACGAGCGAGAGAGTTCGGGCAAAGGACAAGTGGTCGATGCCGCAATTGTCGACGGAACTTCGGTGTTGGCGCAGATGATGTGGTCGTTGCGAGGGAGCGGACAGTGGAGTGACTCACGTGCAACCAACCTCCTGGACGGTTCCACGCCGTTCTATGACACCTACGAATGTTCGGACGGCAAGTTCGTAGCAGTCGGTGCCCTCGAACCGCAGTTCTACGCGGCGCTCCTCCAAGGCCTGGATATCGCGCCGGAATCGTTGCCTGAACAGATGGATCGAAGGGGTTGGCCCACAATCCGAGAACGGTTCACGGAGGCGTTTTCGTCGCGCACGCGAGACGCCTGGGCAGCGTTGTTCGAATCGACGGACGCTTGTGTTGCTCCTGTCCTGAGTCTCGCCGAAGCCGCGCTGCACCCGCATCTTGCCCAGCGGGGAACTCTTGTCGAGGCCGACGGAATAGTGCAGGCGGCACCCGCGCCGCGGTTCTCCCGTTCCAGGACTGAGCAGCCGTTAGGTGCTCGGCCACCCGGGGCCGACACCACCGTCGTGACGAAGGATTGGCTGGGCGGCTGAGGGAAGAAGTACAGGTGAGGAATGTCGCGACAGCCTCTCTCGATCGTTCTTACGTTGCCCCCTACTCATCGTCGATGGATCGCGAAGATCAACTTTTGTAGCACAACTCGATCGAGTCTGACTGACAAGGAATTTCAATGACCGAAACGCGACCGGATGTCTACGCGAGCCAAGACGGCGGGGTGCTCCGCATAGTTGTCAACAGGCCAGCGCGAATGAACGCGTTGACTACCGAAACCCTGGAGAGACTTGCCACGATCTTCGTCGAGCACGCACAATCCTCGGACGTGCGGGTGGCGGTTCTCGAAGGAGAGGGCAAGGCCTTTTGCACGGGCGCGGACCTCGCGGACGTGACGTTGTCCGGTCCGCCGTCGGCGGACACGATCGATGCCGCCAATGCCTTGGTGCAGACCATTCGAGAGTTTCCGTTTCCGGTGGTCGCTGCGGTACGAGGCCCTGCCGCAGGTGTGGGTGTTTCGCTGGCTTTGGCGTGCGACCTCGTGCTCGCGGCGGAGTCGAGTTACTTTCTGCTCGCGTTCACCAAGGTGGGATTGATGCCGGACGGTGGAGCTACCGCACTGGTGGCAGCGTCGATCGGTCGCGCGCGCGCGATGCGCATGGCGCTGCTGGCCGAAAGATTATCCGCTCGAGATGCTTTCGACTGCGGCCTGGTCTCACACGTGTGCGAGGACGACGCCTTCGCGGTGGAATTGGCAGACCTGACCCACCGATTGGTCGCCGGGTCGTCCCCTGCTTTTCGGTTTACCAAGAAGGCGATCAACGACGCTACGCTCACCGAACTCGGTGATGCGTTCACACGCGAGCGCGTAGGCCAGATCGACCTGTTGGGTAGTGGTGATTTTGCCGAAGGAGTTGCGGCGTTTCAGGAAAAGCGCGCAGCAGTCTTCGGATAGACGAAGCGAGAACGGCGCTTACAACGACCGTGGTCCCGAACACAGGATGTTCGGGACCACGGTCGTTCTCGGTGCTGATCAACTCTTTGCGATGTCGCGACCGATTATCTCCTTCATGATTTCGGTGGTTCCGCCGTAGATGGTCTGGATTCGGCTGTCTACGTAGGCCCGGGCGATCGGGTACTCCATCATGTAGCCGTATCCACCGTGTAGTTGTACGCAACGATCCACGACGCGCTTCTGAAGTTCGCTGGCCCACCACTTCGCCTGTGCCGCTTCGACTGCTGACAGTTGGTCGTCGTTGATGGCCAGGACGGCGTTGTCGACGTATGCCTGTGTCACGTCGATCTCGGTCAGCATCTCGGCGAGGGCGAATCGAGTGTTCTGGAAGTCGCCGATCGGCTTGCCGAAGGCGGTGCGGTCGAACGCGTAGTCTTTGGTCCATTCGTAGGCCGCACGCGCGGAACTGATTGCGCTCGCGGCGATCGACAGACGCTCACGGGGAAGACGCTCCATGAGATGAATGAGGCCTCCGCCCTCCTCGCCCAGGAGGTTGCTTGCCGGGACTCTTACGTTGTCGAACGACAACTCGGCTGTGTCTTGACCCGCCAACCCCACCTTGTGGAGTTTGCGACCGCGGGTGAATCCGTCCATCCCGCGTTCGACCACGAGGAGGCTGAATCCCCGCGACCCCGCTTTGCGATCGGTGCGGGCCGCAACGATGACGATGTCGGCGTGAATTCCGCTGGTGATGAACGTCTTCTGTCCGTTCAAGATCCAGTCGTCGCCATCTCGAACAGCGGAGGTCTTGATGCCTTGCAGATCACTGCCGGTACCCGGTTCGGTCATCGCGATGGCGCAGATGAGTTCACCGGCAGCCATACCAGGTAGCCAACGTGCTTTCTGCTCGTCTGTGCCGAGGTCGGCGATGTACGGAATGACGATGTCATCCTGAAGGCCTAGTCCGGCGCCGAACGAGGTGGTGCCGGTACGGGCGATCTCTTCGGCGACCACGTACCGGTACCGGTAGTCGAGTTCACCCGAGCCTCCGTATTGTTCGGGGACGGCCAGGCCGACAATACCCATCTTGCCGGCCGCGAGCCACGCTGATCGGTCGACGAGCCTGGCTTCTTCCCAGCTGTCGTAGTGAGGCGTGATCTCGCGGGCAATGAACTCGCGCACAGTCTCTCGGTAGGCCTCGTGGTCGGCTGTGAACAGTGTTCGACGCATGGGTTGCTCTCCTGTCCTAGACGGAAACGCGTTCGGTCATCGAACGCAAGCGTGCCCCGATGATGGCCTCTGCTTCGGACACCATGCGCTGGACCAACTCGTCGACGGTGGGGATGTCGTGGATCAGCCCCTGTGATGTGCCGACCGTCCAGATACCGGCGTCGGGATTACCGGTTTCGTATACGCTTCGCCCACGCGCTCCTGCTACCAGGTCGCGCACATCCTCGAATTGTCCGCCGCGGGAGAGTATGTCGACAACCTCTCGGCTGACGATGTTGCTTGCCACGCGTGCAGTGTTGCGGAGTGGTCGGAAGATCAGTTCGGTCTGTGTTTCGTCTGCAGCGACGATGGCTTCTTTGATGTTCTGGTGGATCGGAGACTCGGTGGTGCACATGAATCGCGTACCCATGTTGATGCCGTCTGCTCCGAGCGCCAGCGCGGCGACCAGACCACGTGCATCGGCGAAGCCGCCGGAAGCGATCATGGGTATCGAAATCTTTTCTGCGGCAGCTGGAATCAAGACCAAGCCTGCGACATCGTCTTCCCCTGGATGGCCGGCGCACTCGAATCCGTCGATACTGATTCCGTCGACACCGAGATCCTGTGCTTTGACCGCATGTCGGACTGTTGTGCACTTGTGGAGCACTTTGATTCCGGCGTCATGGAAGATCGGCAGGTGAGGACCGGGATTGGAACCTGCGGTCTCGACGATCTTCACGCCTGAGTCGACGATCACCTGGCGGTACTCGTCGTACGGCGGTGGCGTGATCGACGGCAGAATTGTGAGGTTGACGCCGAACGGTTGGTCGGTCAGGTCGCGGCATCGGGCGATTTCGTTCGCCAGGTCGGCCGGCGTCGGCTGCGTGAGTGCAGTGATGAATCCCAATGCGCCGGCATTGGCAACGGCTGCGACGAGTTCTGCTCTGCCGACCCACTGCATTCCACCTTGGACGATGGGGTGGCGAACGCCGAACGTTTCCGTGAATGCTGTCGAGATCATGAAAATCCTTGTTGTTCTCTCGGGACGAATGGTCAGAGGTGGGATATTCCGGCGAGGTCACTGACGTATTCGCGTGCCCTCGTCGGATCGAAGGAGCGTGAGATCTGCAGTTTCTCGGCCTCGAGTGATCCTTCTGCGTGCGTGGCCAGGACTGACTGATATCCGCCGTAGTCGCGGGCGGTCAGATCCGCAATGAAGTTGAGTAGACGGAGACGCTTTTCGGCAGGAACTGCTGC
Organism: Rhodococcus sp. YH3-3; assembly: GCF_001653035.1. NCBI lineage: Bacteria > Bacillati > Actinomycetota > Actinomycetes > Mycobacteriales > Nocardiaceae > Rhodococcus > Rhodococcus sp. YH3-3. The sequence goes on from NZ_BCWH01000001.1 coordinate 1,144,837, forward strand.
AGCGTAGTATTTTTCGAGAACTACACGAATTTCGGGATTCTCCCAGTCTTCACCGCCGGGGCCGGTGGCGAGGAGGCCACCTGAGAGATCGGTGAGGATGGCGACCGCGTTGTGGAATCCATGTGCGAAGTGGTATTTGGCCATGTTGACGGCAAGCGGATCTGGTTGCCTGACACCGTGTGCTCCTGGCTTTGATCGAACGGCGGCGAGTTGAGCCAGTCCGCGCACGGTCTCGCTCCAGGTGATCAGTTCGGTGATCTTGCCCTTCACGTGGCCTGCCTTGTTGATGCCGTTGGCCTCGGCGATCAGTGAAGCTGCTCCGACCATGATGTCGAGTAGGGGCAACTTGTAGTTGATGGCGGTGAAACGGTGGTAATCGACAAACGCCAACGCGAGTGGTCCGGCAAGTTCGGGTTGACGGTTGAGGAAGACTCGATTTTTCGGTACTCGGACATCGTTGAAGACGGTGAGCGATTCGAGGAGTTTGTGTTTCGTGGAGATCGGAAATTCGAAGGAGTTGCGTTCTCCGGCTGCGTAGGGAGAGACGTACAGCTCGAGACCTGGTGTGTCGATCGGGATGGCGAAGGACACTGCGTAGTCGGCGTCTTCGGGGCCCATTGCGCGGGTGGGCAGCACGATCAACTCGTCGGCGTTCGCCGAGAACGAAGTGTGGCACTTCGCGCCGCGCACGGTGATGGAGTCGGCGTCCTCGTCGACGATGTGCAGGTAGAGGTCTGGGTCTGCCTGTTGGCGCGGTCCAAGTGACCGGTCACCCTTGACGTCGGTTTGCGCGACGGCGAGTGCGAGATCGCCGTCGCAGACCCGCTTGTAGAAAGCGCGCGCATTCTCGAGACCTTCACCGCTGGTTGCACGAAGAAGGGCGAACAGCGCATCGCTGCCCACCTCTTTGAGGACGATGGTTCCGCCGCCGCGCCGCGATACTTCCTCGATCAGGGCGCCGCGACGAATCAGGTCGTCCGCAGATGTCGGCGCCACGTAGAACGCGCTGACTGGGTCGCCGTCGACATCGGTGACCGCGAGGTCGGGTCGATCGTCGGCGATGTCGTAGCACAGTGCTGAATGATCTACTGCGAGAGTCAGTTCGGGTTCGGCGTAGACATCGGAAATCTTCTTGCCTCGGTAGAAGACTCGGCGATCGTCGCTGAGCCCTTTTCGGTACTGGTCACTGGATCGCACGGCCACTGAATACTTCCTTGATCTTCTGTCGCGGTTATTGCATTCAACTTAGCTTAACGATCGTTAAATAAGTGTGCAATCATCATGTGCTCGACGATTTCCGGCCATTGATGGCGCAGGTGACGAATCAGGCCGTGGTGAAGATCGATTTGGTCTGGAAGTATGCGGCCAGGCCTTCCGGTCCAAGCTCGCGACCGATGCCGCTGGCCTTGGTGCCTCCGAACGGTGCCCCGAAATCGAGTGTGTAGCCGTTGATCCCGAACGAACCGGTATCGACTGAGCGGGCTATTTCCATCCCGCGGTCGAAGTCGGCAGTCCACACGGTTCCACCGAGGCCGTACTCGGAATCGTTGGCGATTGCGATGGCCTGTGCCTCGTCGGTGTATGGAATGACAGAGAGTACGGGGCCGAAGATCTCTTCGGTTGCAATCGTGTGGTTTGCGGAGACGTTACCGAAAACGGTTGGCTCCAGGAACCATCCGCGCTCGAGTGTGCGCGGTCGTGATCCGCCGGTCGTGATCCGTGCGCCTTCCGCAGTGCCTGCGGCGATGAAGGACTCGACACGTTCGCGCTGCCCGGCGCTCACGAGAGGGCCGATGAAGGTGGTGGGATCCAACGGGTCGCCCACCGGCAGCGACTCGACCATTGCGGTGACGGCATCGAGCACTTCCTCGTAGCGTCCGACGGGCGCGAGAATTCTTGTCGAGGCGTAGCAGGTTTGTCCAGTGTTGATCAACGATGCCGTCGCCAAACCTGCCATCGTCGCGTCGAGGTCCGCATCGTCGAGAATGACTGCGGCGGACTTGCCGCCGAGTTCGAGCGATACCGGACGCAGAAGTCGTCCGCAGGTTGCTCCGATGTGTCGGCCTGCCGGTGTAGAGCCAGTGAACGCGACCTTGTGTACACCCGGATGAGCGACGAGGTATTTGCCGATTTCGGGTCCGCCGGTGACGATGTTGAGAACACCGGCAGGAAGACCGGCCTCCATTGCGGCCTCGGCGAGGACGAACGCGTCGAGCAAGGTCTCGGGTGACGGCTTCAGTACGACGGTGCATCCCGATGCGAGCGCGGGGGCGATTTTCATCATTGCGAGAAGAGATGGGAAGTTCCACGGTGCAATCGCGGCAATAACACCGATCGGTTCTTTCCGAACGATGGTGGTTCCCGTTCCGGCCAGCGCGTGACGGGGTTCTTCGAGCTCGGTCGTGCGGGCAAGCGCGGCGTAATAGCTCAAAAGCCCTGAAGGTCCCTGTCCTTCAGCGACAGTGGAGATCGATACGGGCATTCCGTTCTGCTGGCTGACCAATCGGGCTGTGAGGTCGGCGCGACGCCCCAAGGCTGTGGCAAATCGATCCAAGGCGTCGGCTCGGTCGGCAGGCTCGAGTCGCGACCACGTCCGAAAGGCCCGGCCCGCCGCCGCGACGGCAGAATCGACGTCGTTGGTTGCGCTGCCCGGCACGCTGCCGATCTTCTCTTCTGTACTGGCCGAGTGCACCGAGATGGCGTCCGAAATCGTCGGTGATTGCCAGGTTCCGTCTATGTAAAGGGCGGAGTGAGTGAGAATCATGCAGGCTCCTTGCGGTGGGTGGGTGTGCGGGGATCGGGGCGCTCACGTGGACGTAGGCAAACCGCCACACTCATGACTTAGCGATCGTTACATAAGTCATTTGACTCACAAGCTATGTTGCTCCGCCTGTGGATGTCAATGGTCGAGGTGTCCGGCCGTGCATGAGAGTGGTGACCTGATCGGCGGCTTCACTCACGAGCTTGCCCAGTGCGGCGATCCGCTCCCCGGTCAGTGGTGACGGGGCATCGACCAAGCAGAGGATCAGCGCCTGTGTCGAGTCCTGGGCGAAGGCGACGGCATTGACGGACAGCAATTGATAATTGCCGTCGAGGTCGAGTGTTCCGACCGCGACATCCGCGGACAGAAGACGTCGCGCTTCTCTCAGTGCGAGTGCTGCCCTCTGGCCGCCGACTCCCGGGCCGCGCATCTCGGCGACGGCGTCGGAAATTGAACGTTCTTGTTGGCGAAAGCATTCCACGGCAAACCCGCGCTCTCGAATGGCCGTGAGGATTGGCTCGTACTCCGACCGTAGAAGTGCGGCCTCCGTGTCCAATGCCTCCTTGCCGAGGAGAAACCATTCGTGGAGGTCGTTCTCGTCGAACCATGCGGCAAGGCCTGCACCCAGTGGAGGTGCCATCAGCACATTGTCGCCGATGCGCAAGCCGAGAGTTCCGCTGCGCTTGGAGAGCGGTTGAATTGCCTCGGCGACAACGAGGTCGGCGCCGGATCGGATGAATCCGAGACAGGCCAGTTCGGATGTGTCGGCCAGTTCTTGCATGACGGTGCGTGAAAGATCGACGACATCGATTGCGCGGGAAGCGGCTTGGCCGATGGGGACTAGCGCCGGGCCGAGTTGGTAGGTCTTGCGGATCGGGTGACGGACGAGCCAGCCGGCCTCGGCGAGAGCGACGACCATGGGGTAGCAGGTCGCCTTTGCGACGCCGAGGTGTCGTGCGATATCGGCGAGGCTCCGCCCCGCCGTGGGGTCGGATGCCAGCAGTTCGGTCAGCATGACGATTCGATCGGTTTGAGGGGAATTTCGTGCCATGTGTTCGCATAATGCCACTCTGGCGTCGCACTGTGACCCACGATACAGTGGAATGACTTAGCGATCGTTAATCAAGCGGCAAACTCCGGAAGGAAATACATGATTGTCAACGGTGGCGAATTACTTGCCAGAGCACTAGCTGAAGCGGGCACAACCGATGTCTTCACCCTGCACGGAGGGCACTTGGATGCTTTCCTCGTGGCCTGTCGACGTCACGGCATCCGGCTCACCGACACCCGACACGAAGCCACTGCGGGACACGCTGCGGATGCGTACGCGCGAGTGACGGGCAATTACGGCGTTTGTGTAGTCACCTCCGGCCCGGGCTTCACGAATGTCTACACCGCGCTGACCAATGCACTCCTCGATCGCACGCCGACTATCTTCGTCGTCGGTGCTCCGCCGATGCGTGAGACCGAGACGAATCCGCTTCAGGGTGGTTTCGATCAGATTGCCGCAGCTGTTCCGGTGACCAAGTGGGCATACCGCATCACCGATCCGGCACGCGTCCCCGAGATAGTTGCTCTGGCAATTCGTAAGGCGACGACCGGAATTCCGGGGCCGGTGCTGCTCGAAGTGCCGATCGACGTGATGTTCGGTGAAGCCGACGAAGACACCGTGAGATTTCCGGTGAACTACACCGTGAGTGCGAGGTCGGGGCCGACTGCTGCAGCGGTCGAGGCCGCTCTCGATCTGCTCGGTGAAGCGACGAACCCCGCCATTGTGATCGGAGGTGGCGTCACTTTCTCCCATGCGAGCGCGGCGCTGGTGGCGTTCGCGGAAACGGTGGACGTGCCGGTGTTCTACCCCGGGAAGTCCGATGGAGCGGTACCCGCAAGCCATCGACTGGCCGGCGGCGGACTGTTGGCGATCGGCTCGTTACCTGCCCTTGGGTATCCGACCCCCGACGTGGTATTCGTTGTCGGTGCCCGAGCCGGGATGTTCACCGGCGGACGCACCAGCTTGTTCCCCGGTGCGCGGTTGGTCCAGATCGACGTCGACGCGTCCGAAATCGGGCGTATGCAGGACGTGGACGTTCCGATACTTGCCGACTGTCGAGAAGCGCTCATCGCTTTGAAAACTGCTGCTGATCAACGTCAATGGCCCGATTGGAGTTCCTGGGTCGATGCCGCCACCAGTGCGAAACATGCGCACCGGCATGGTTTCGAGGACGAAGCGACGGAAAGCGGTAAGGCGCATCCGTACTTTGCAGCGCGCGCGATCGTCGAAGCCTGCCCGCCCGGTACTACTTTCGTGATGGACGGTGCCGAGGCGCCGTCGTGGGGCGAGTTCTTCACTACCACCGAAGAGGTTGGTGGTGTCTTGAGGCTCGGCTACCTCGGATGCCTGGGTGTGGGGCCCGGTTTCGCAATCGGCGCACATCGGGCACGACCGGAATCACCCGTTGTGCTCATTACCGGTGACGGCGCGGCAGGATTCCACATCCAGGAATTCGACACAATGGCCCGTCATGGAATACCTGTTGTGACAGTGATATTCAACAATGCAGTGTGGGGAATGTCGATCCACGGCCAGGAAGCGGTGTACGGGGACGAAGGAATTGTCGTATCCGAACTCGCAGACAGCGCATACGAGAAGATCGCCGAGGCCTTCGGTGGATACGGTGAGCGTGTTAAGGATGTCGCCTCCATCGCCGACGCTATGAAACGCGCGTTCGACGCGGGAGTTCCCGCATGTATCAACGTCGAGGTGGACCCGCACGTAGTCCACCCCATCACGACGATGATGCTCGGTGACGTCACAAGTACTGACGAAATCGTTGTCCCGTACTACGAGAACATTCCTCGCTGATGCCGGGGCGAATGGAAGGTGCAGTAGCCGTCGTGATCGGCGGAGCATCCGGTATCGGTTGGGCAACAGCGCAATTGCTGGCTGCCGAAGGTGTGAGCGTCGTGATAGGCGACATCGACATCGAAGGCGGGCGGAAACGCGCCGTAGAACTCGGTGGGCGAGCTGAAGCAGTCCGGGTCGACGTCGTCGACGAAGAATCGGTCAAGGTGATATTCGAGGGGGCCCAGGCGCAGCATGGTCGGCTGGATATCGCGGTCAATTGTGCCGGGGTGAATCTGCCGGGTTACATAACGGATTTGGAGGCGCAAAGTTGGCGGCGAACCGTTGACATCTGTCTCACCGGAGGTTTCTTCGTGATCAAGCATGCGGCGCGTGCCATGACTGCCGGTGGATCGATCGTCTCCATTACCTCATTGAACGCACGCCAGGCGGCTGCAGGTTTTGCAGGATACTGCTCCGCCAAAGCTGGCCTCGCCATGCTCACCGAGGTTGCGGCACTCGAACTCGGAGACCGGGGGATACGCGTCAACGCGGTTTCGCCAGGTCTTGTCGAAACGCCACTTGTCGAGGGTCTCACCGGTGTGCCGGCTATTCAGGCGGACTTCACCGAGAACACTCCGCTCGGACGTAATGGGTTGCCACGCGACGTTGCCGAAGCGGTGTTCTTCCTCGCTTCTGATGCTTCTTCGTGGATCACGGGCGAGGTTCTCGATGTCAACGGCGGTGCCCACTTACGTCGGTACCCGGACGTGATGAAACACATCGAGGCGATGCAATAGCTCGTCGAGAGTTCGTCGGTTCTGATAGCGCCCGGTGTCGTCCACGCGCCCGGGCCGGAAGTTACGTCCAATCCAGAAAGGGCTTTTCACGATGTGCTCGCAATATCGCCTTGCCGATGAGTCTCGACGCCACGCTGCTGCACGACCAGACGCCCTCGCGTTGACAGGTCGAGACGGGTCGATGACGTTTGCCGAGCTCGACCTCCGCACCAGTCGGCTGGCCAACGTTCTTCTCGACCTGGGTTGTAGATCTGGAACCAGGGTGGCCGTGGTGGACAGAGGCTCGACTCAAGTCGTCGAGATCGTACTTGCGGCAGCGAAGATCGGGGCAGTGGCAATCCCGATCAATTGGAGGTTGTCCGGCGCCGAGGTTGCCGAGGTGCTCGCCGACGCGGACGCTCGTGTGTTGTTCTTCCACAGTGAATTCGAGGGTGTGGTCTCGGCGGTGCAGGCATCGGAAGGGGCGAAGCTGCGTGTCGTGAAGATCGACGGTTCCGAGGAGTTCGACTACGAAGCGCGATCGGCAGGCGCAAGTTCGGTCGATCCGGGATGGCGCGGAAGCCTGGACGACGTTGTACTGCAACTGTATACATCCGGAACGACGGCAAAACCCAAAGGTGTTCTCACATCCAACAGGAACCTGGAGGCATGCACGCGAACCGGCGGGCCATGGGGATTCGACGAATCCTCGGTCAGCTTGTGTGCGATGCCCCTGTTCCACATCGGTGGATTGGGTTGGGCGCTCGTGGGACTTGCGAATGGCGCCCATAACGTCGTTCTCTCAGAATTCACACCTGCCGGTCTGTTGGAAGTACTGGAAGGGATGAGTATCACCAATACCTTTCTCGTGCCTTCCGTCATCGGGATGCTGGTCGACGTACCAGGCGCGCGAGAGCGCAATTTCGCAACTCTCCGATCCATCGCTTACGGTTCCTCGCCGATCACACCATGGGTCTTGAAGCGAGCTCTCGAGACGTTCCGCAAGCCCCTGTTCCAGGTCTACGGGCTGACCGAAACGCATGGAGCAGTAACACAACTCGATTCTTGTGACCATGCGGTGGACGGCGAGAAGGTCGGACTGCTGCGCTCGGTCGGAAAACCCTACCCCTGGGTGGACTTGAAGGTGATGTCACCGGAAGGCGAGGAAGTTGCGGTCGGCGAGGCCGGCGAGATCTATGTCAGGTCTCCGCAAACGACCGAAGGTTACTACCGACGGCCGGAAGAGACTGCCGCTGCGATAGATACCGACGGGTGGTTCCATACCGGCGACGTGGGACGGGTCGACAGCGAGGGCTACGTCTACATCACCGATCGGATGAAGGACATGATCATCACGGGTGGAGAGAACGTCTATCCCATCGAAGTCGAATCGGTCATCGCCGACTATCCGGGAGTATCCCAAGTTGCCGTCATTGGAGTGGAGGATCCACTGTGGGGCGAGGCGGTCAAAGCCGTCGTAGTTGCTGCTGCAGGGCATCAACTCGATACCGACTCGATTTCAGGTTTCGTTCGAAGCCGACTTGCCGGCTACAAGTGCCCCAAGTCCATCGAGATAGTCACGGAACTTCCGTTGGGTGCTACGGGCAAGATCCTCAAGCGCGAACTTCGGGCGCGATATTCGACAGTATGAGAATCAACGTGCACGCTTGCGGCCGGGCTTGCATCCAACCGTATTCAGTGCGATGACGGCGTACTTCTGAGCTACCTCTTCCGGGGTGAGTTCTCCCTCGGCGTGATACCAGCGCGGAATCGACTGGCACATCGCGAGAAGTGCGCGGGTGGTCTCGGGCACGTCTGCTACTGAGAAGAGACCTCGTTCCGAACCCTCGGTGACTATGCCGAGCACCAATTCTTCGACGCCCTTGCGTACGACACGATATCGCTGTCGGTGTTCGGGGCTGAGGTAGCGCACTTCCCCCTCGAGGGCTGCCAACCGAGAGCGGGTCGTCATACGAAGCACGATCGCTTCGACGACGTTGGTGAGCTGTTGTCGAGGGTCGTCTCCGCCGTCGGCGTACGCGCTGTGGGCACGAGCGAGGACGTCACTGGTCGAAATCTCCAGCAGAGCAAGGAGGATCCCTTCTTTGCTCTGGTGGTGGTAGTAGAGGGCGGGGATCGTCACGCCGACGCGGCGTGCGATCTCGCGTATCGAAGTACCGTGGAACCCGTTGTCGTAGAATCCTTCGAGGGCGGCTTCCAGGATAGGAGTCAGCTCGAGCGGCTCGATCCGTCGCCAACTGGCTGTGGCGTCCTTCGCCGAATCTTTCGTGGCCATACGTGGTCCCCTAGCTATCGCTCGATAATGCTCGGGGAGATACTACGCCGCGACGAAGTCACAACAACTGCACGTTACTCAGTTTCCACTCGCCGTCCTCGCGGACCAGCGAAAGTTGCATCCGGTTGCGGTCGATTCTCGGATCGGGGGAGTTGGTGTTCGTGATCGTCTGATCGAGGAACACGAGCACCTCGGCGTTGTCGCGATCACTGCTCGCCAACCCGGCTGAAATGATCTGAGCGGACGAGGTCGCCTGATACTGCACGATCATGTTCTGCAAGTTGGCTGCCACCTGGGCGTACTGACCGGCGAATTCGCCGACAGAATTGTCACGGACCACGGAAAGATTCTGATCGAGGTTCTGGAAGTTGTACGTCGCAAGATCAGTGGCGAATTGCCGTCCGCTGTCCAGGGCGCTGATACGCGCGTTTTCGTCGACCGATTTCTGCCAGGTCGCGAATGCGCCCCATCCGAGCGCCGCGACCACGACCAGGGCGCCGGCAACGATCGCTACGGTCTGCTTGCGAAGCCGCTTGGGCTTGTCGACGATTGTGGGCGTCTGGGGTTCGGTTGTCTCGGTCATTGCGTTCCTTGTACTAGTAGTGCGGCAAACGAGTTGTCACCGAGAACGGTGTTCTGACCACCGTTGAGGCCCAGACGAATCGACGTTCCGTCACCGGCTGCGACCGTTCCGAGGGCAGGATCGTATTCGGCAACCCCGTCGATCGTTCCAGTTCCGGTGGGGACGTTCTGCGATCCGCGATTCTGGATCCGGCCCGACTGGTCCGCGCAGTGTTGGTTCTTGTCGAGCGTGGTCGGTGAGGTGTCCTGTACCGATCGCCGGGGCGTGTCGTAGATACAGACCGGTCCGAGTGCTGTGATCAGATCAAGCTGTGCCCGTCCGTCTTTGACGATACTTCCGAACTTCTCGAATCCTTTGGGCACCACCACCAACAAGGCATCGACGGCGGGCATCCGTGCAGTGACGATCTGAGTGGAGACGAGAGAATTGGCCAACAGCAGACTGAACGGCTCACGACTCTGTTCGATGAGAGGCAGTATCTGATTGTCGAGAACACTCGGGCTTCGATCGAGGAGTGTGCGCAGTTGCGGATCGGAGTTTCGTACCTGATCTGTCAATTGGCGAAGTGTGAGTGCAACTTCGGGAAGAGCGTCAACATTTTCCTCGTTCGCAGTGAACAGTGAGCGCGAGTTCTCGACGAGTGTGTTGACACGCGGTTGATCGGATTGGACAGTGCGCGCGAGCACGTCGAAGTTGTCGACGAGCGCCTGCAGATCCGGACCCAATCCGTTCAATCCCTCGCCGAGTTCGTGCGAGAGGGTTCGCAGGTCTGCCGGATCGACGGTGTCGGCAGCAGCGTTGAAATTCGCAATCACGGTTCCCAACGCGACCGGGATCGAAGTGCGCTCAGTCGGAACGACGGAACCTTCAACCAGATACGGGCCGCCGTCGGTCTGCGAGGACAACTGAACTTTCAATACCGGAACGGCGGTGTCCTGGCTGATGGCCACATGCGAATCGTTGGGGATCTGTTTGTCGGCGGCGATGCTCAACGTCATCACGACGAGGTCCTGGGCAGAGTCCACCTCCACCGACTCGACGTCGCCGACAGTGACGCCGCGGTATGCCACCTCCGAACCCGGTGCGATCCCGGCTGCGTTCTCCAATTCGACGGTGACCGAGAAGGTTCCGGTGAACGGATCTCCGGCACCGACTTGCCGGAGTACGTACGTCGTGCTGACCACCGCGATGAGGAGAAAGGCGACGATCTCGAAATAGACGGTTCGGTTCTTCATCGCGTTCCTCCTTGCAGGGGTGTCGTGATCGGCAGTTCCCGATCGGAGGCGGGCAGAGGTGGCAGTGGCGGTGCGGCGCCCGGGATTATCTCGTTGAGCACCCCGGTCACGGTGCCCTCGACATCGACGTCGAGGTCGATGTTCACGTAATCACCTGGGCTGGCGCGCTCGAGGAGCACTCTTGCGTTGTCCAGGTTGGACATGGTCTCACTCAGTGTCGGGCCCATTGCCGAGAACTGGTCGAGGATGGGTGACAGTCGTCCGGTGATCTCGGAAATCTGGTCGGCCGACTGGTCGAGTACGGAATTGGTTGCGGTACTGAGCCGATCGGTTTCGTCGAGTAGATCGAGGAGCGGTTGTCGTTGGTCGGCGATCACGCCCAATGCGGGTGTGAGTGTGCGCAAGCCTTCGTCGATCGTGGTGCTCTCGTCACCGATCAGAGCGCTGAGCCGGTTCAGCGAATCCAGTGCCGAATTGATCGATTCCTTTCGGTCGTCAAGTGTTCCGAGAAAAGTGTCAAGGCGTGCAAGCAGATCGCGGATCGTCTCCTCCCTGCCGTCGAGAATCTGATCAGCCTCACTGACGATGTTCTTGACCTGCGCCAACCCACTGCCGTTCAACAGAGTTCCGACGGCGCCGAGCAGTTGTGCGACATCGGGTCCGCGCACGGTCTCCGATCGCTCGATGGTGGAACCTGGTTCGAGAATGGGGCCCGCTGGATCGACCGGAACTTCGAGGTTGACGAACGCATCGCCGATCGGGGTCGACAGCTCGATCCGAGCGCGGGTGCCGACAGGTAGTTCGATGTCCGACGCGATTTCGGTATGTACCACGGCTGCAAAGGTTTGCGCGCTCATCGACGTGACTCTGCCGACCAATGCCTGGCCGATCCGCACCTCGCCGCCGACGGGAAGTAACGACGCGTCGACGAATTCCATGTTCAGCGGGTACGACTCTCCTGGCAGACCGCGTCCGAGGGGGAGGTGCTGGAAGTTGAGACTGCAGCCGGTCAATGGCGCGGCGATGACAAGTGCCACGACAACGCTCACCACGGACTTGTTCGACGCCATCAGTTACCCCCACCGAGGATGCGTGCCAGGTCGGAGCTGCCTGCCGAAGGAAATTCGATGGGATTGACGATTCCCGGCCCTGTGCACAGCGGTATCGGCATCTTCTCGCACAGTTCTCTCGTCGTGTCGAACTGTGAGAGATCGGTGGCGACGTTCAATCGTGCTCTGGCTCGGCCTTCTTCGGTGACGAGGTTGGCGACGTTCTCGAATCCCGTTGGTGCCGTTTCGATGATCTCGCGCAGTTGATCCTGTTTGGTCGCGACTGCACCGGCCAACTGTGCGAGCGTACCCAGATCGGCGGTGACCGCCTCGCCGTGTTCGGCGAGTAGCGCTGAGACCTGTCCGAGCAACGTGGTCAGGGAATCGAGCGCCCCGCTGATGTCTTCTCGCTGGGCGCTGAACGTGCGGGCGGTGACTGTCACCGAGTTCGACAGGGAGTCGACCTTGGTCTGGTTGTCCGCGATCAACTGCACGAGGGTGTTCAGGTTCTTCACCAGTTCGGAGATGTCGGGACTTGCACCCGCCAGCACCGAACTGGCCTGTGAGATGGACCGAACGGCATCGTTGAATGCTTGCCCGTTGCCGTCCAACGCGTGGGCGCCTTCTCCGATGAGGTCACCGATCCCGCCGCCGTCGGCGCCAGGGCCGAGCGCCACCGTCAATTCGTTCACCGATGCGGTGAGTTGGTCCCACGTCAGCGGGGAGTGAGTGCGTTCGAGAGGGATCACCGCGCCGTCGGTGAGGAACTCACCGTCCTCGTAGCCGGGGCCGAGTTCGATCGTGCGGTCACTGATGACCGAGGGAGACAGGACCCAGGCCTGCGCGTCGGCGGGTATACGTGTTCCGGATGGCAGGCTCAGCGCCACTCGTACCCGGGACCCTTCCGGCGTGACGCTCTCGACCCTCCCGCTGGGAACTCCCAGAATCGTCACTGTGTTCCCGGTGAAGATAGCGTCGGTCGAGGTGAATTCGGCGGTGAGAGTGAGTCTGTGTTCGTCACGCGTGACGAACAGGACGGCACCGATCGCGCAGATCACAATCGCTGCCAGCACGGCGAGTTTCTTGACGGTCGTGGTCATCGACACCCCTGAACGAGCCCGACGACGCACAACCAGTTGTCCGGGATGAGGGTGGAGGGTGAGTTGAGGTCGAGCCAGTTGCCGTTACCGGTTGCGTTGGTGACGTAGCGGACGCTGGGGGCGAAGTTGTCGAGCAGTGTGGTCAGTGATTGTTCGTTCTCGGACAGAACTCCCGTCACCACGTGGATGTCTCCCATGACCGAGTCGATCAAAGCCTGGTTGTCGCCCAGGAACTGGGCAAGTGTGGTGCTCAACTGATTGAGGTCTTGTACAAGCGCATTCAGCACATCTCGCCGGTCGGCGATCGTGGATATCACCAGATCCGCATTCCCCAGAAGGGTTTCCAGAGTGTCCTTCTGCTCGATCAGTGTTGCGGTCGTCTGCTGCGCTCCGGTGAGAAGGGAACGGAGCGCAACGTCGTTGTCGTTGACTACTCCGGAGAGTGCGTCGATTCCCTCGAGTGAGCGGCGAATGAGTTCGGGATCGTCCGGTGAGTTGTCGGACACCACGGTCAGCATGTTTCGCAGTTGTTGCAGATCAAGGTTTTCCGACGTGGATTGTGCTCCTCGACCGAGATCGTCGAGAGTGAAGGGAACGCTCGTGTTCTCGATGGGGATGGTCGAACCTGCGGGTAACGAGCGCGATCCGTTCGGAGTGACGTCGAGCGAGCGTCGGCCGAGCAGAGTCGAGATCTTGATGTCCGCACGGGAGTCTTCGCCGAGAGTGACGCCGTCGTCGAGTCGGAAGGTGACTTCAACCGAGTTGCCGCTGACCGCCAACGAGGTGACCACCCCGCTCGGGACTCCCGCGACGTTGACCGGATCGTCCTGCGTCAACCCGGTGGCGTTGGCAAAGACGGCGTGGTACTCGTTGGTCTTGACCTTCAAGATCAGTTGAGGGACAACGAGTGCGGCCAGAACCACACCGACTCCGACGAGGATGCAGATGATTCCGTTGCGGACCGGGTTCTTGACGGTGAGCCAGTTCATCGGCACACCGCCGAACGCTCGGGGCCGCCGAGGGTCACCGATTGGTCCAGCGCGCTGAGCCGGAAGTTGCAGATGTAGATGTTCGCCCAGCTTCCGTAGCTCATCGCGATCCCCAACTGGGTGAACAGTTGATCGAAAGCGGTGATACCGGTCGCCAGCGACTCACGATTGTCGACGACGACGCGAGCCGACTGATCGATCGAAGTCAGCGCGCCAGCCAAGTCCGGTTCCACGCCCGTCACCAAGTCCTGAAGTGAAGAAGTCAGTGCGCCTGCGGAATCCACTGCGGCCGAGATCTGTTGGCGGTCCTGTGCCAAACCGCCGACCAGTGTGTCGAGCGTGTTGATCATCTCGACGAAGTTGGGTCGATTCGTCGTGGTCACGGTAAGGACCCGGTCGAGGTTGTTCAGTAGTTGGTCCAAGATCGCGTCCCGGGACGTCAAGTTCTCGGTGACGGCAACAGTGCGCTCCAGCAGGCTTTCGATGGTGGAACCTTGTCCTTGGAATACCTGGACGACCTGTGCGGCAAGCTCGTTGACTTCTGCGGGGTCAAGTGCGTCGAACAGGGGACGGAATCCGCCGAGGATGTCGGTGAGGTCGATCGCCGGCTGAGTCTGTTCCACGGGAATTGTGGCCCCGGGGGAGAGGTAGTTGCCTGTTGCGCGTTCGGCCTGTCCGGGTTCGATCGAAATTGTTCGCGCTCCCAACAGGTCTGCGTACCTCACCACAGCGCGACCGTCGGACGGAATACGTTGTGCAGATTCGAGTTCGAAGCCGACGACGGCTTGGTTGTTCACCAGCTCGACGCTGTCGACGCGCCCTACTCGCACCCCGGCGATCTGAACATCGCTGCCGGTGACCAGGCCGGAGGCATTGACGAAGACGGCCCGGTACTGCGAACTCGACCCGGAGACTGGGTTGATCAGGGTGCTCACCACAACCACGGTGGCGAGAATCGACAGTGCAGCAAACAGTCCGAACCTGATCAGAGATTTCTTCACGCTCATCCGCCCACCACCGTCGTGCCGCGAAATACCGGCCCCGCCACGAGAGTGTCCAAAGCTGTACCGCCCTGGGTGAGAGCCGAGATCAGGGACTGTTCGGCAGGGCTGCCGACCGGGCCGACGGTTCCGCCGAACGCGGTCGCGGCGGCAGGACAGTTGGGTCCGCGGGTTCCGTCGTACTGTGGGCAGTCGGTCTTTCCGTACGGATACAGATCTGTGACGGACAGCCGTAGATCGGTGCTGAGCCACGGACCATGCGCCAACGCGGGCGGGAGCTTGATCGTGAGATTGCGCAGGCCGTTGTAGAAGGTGGTGATGTGGTCCGGCCGCGAAGTGATTGCGCCGGTCAGGGAATCGGCGTCGTCGACCAAGGTGATCATGCGGTCGCGATTGTCACCGATCAGACTCGTGGCAGCAGCTCCCGTGCTGGTGCCGGCACGCAGAAGCCCCGCCAACCCGTCGGATTTCTCGACGACGGTCTTGGATGTGGTGATGGAGTTCTCGAATGCGGCGAGCATGTCCGGCGCACTCGTCGAGAGACTGTCGGCGAGGGTGGCTATGTCGTCGAGGTCGTCACCGAGTCCGTCGATGACGGGCTGCGCACCGACCAACGCTTGGTGGACTGAATCGAGCGATTCGCCGATCTGGTTTCCCTTGCCGCTCAACGCGTCCGAGACTGCCGTGAGTGCGACGTTGATGTCGGCGGGGTCGAGGGAAGAAACGAGCGAGTAGATCCGTGAGATCGATTGGTAGAGCTGGACCGCGACTTCGGACTGATCGGATACCAATTCGGTACCCGGCACGAGAGCAGGACCACGCGAGAGTCCGTCAGGTTGAATCAGGTCTACGAAGAAGTCGCCGAAGATGTTGCGGGGCATCAGTCGCACCTGACTTGTCGACGGTATGTCCTCGAACGCTCCCTCGTCGATCGCGAGTGAGACAGTCGAAGCGGTGGTGCCCGGCTCGATCTCGGCCACAGCGCCGACGACGACGCCGCGGTACTGTACCGAGGATCCGACTCGCAGCGCACCGGCACTGGCGGGGACGACAGCACTGACCTGCGGTGTGGAACCGGTGGAGTCCGTACCTCTGCTGAACAAGAAGACGTAGGCGAGGATCAGGATGACCACGGCGAGTAAACCCCGCAGTGCCAGGGTGATTCGGCTGGAATTCGTGACGATCATCCGGTCAGCCCGGGTACGTGAGGTTTGAGTCCCCACAGCGCAATGGTCATCGCGACGTCGGTGAATGCAAGGAAGACGATGCTGGTGCGCAACGCTCGTCCGGCGGCTCGTCCGACGCCTTCGGGTCCACCCGTCGCGGTGTAACCGTAGTAGCAGTGCACGAGGGTCACGACGACCGCGAACACCATGACTTTTATCAAGGACAACCAGATGTCGTTGGGAGAGAGGAAAAGACTGAAGTAGTAGCCGTACGTTCCCTCCGACTGGCCTTTGACCCGGATCACCGCAAGCGCCGTTGCCATGTACGAAGCAAACAGGCCGACCAGGTACAGCGGGACCACCGCGATGAGCGCCGCGATCATTCGGGTGGTGACCAGGTACCGCAGCGAGGGAATCGCCATGACTTCGAGCGCGTCGATTTCCTCGGAGATCCGCATCGCTCCGAGCTGCGCGGTGAATCCGGTTCCGACCTTGGCTGCCAGGGTGATTGCGGCAACGAGTGGTGCCACCTCGCGAGTATTCGCGATGGCGGACATCACGCCGGACAGCGGTGCGAGGCCGACGAGGTTGAGTCCGCGGTAGCCCTCGAGTCCGATCTGGGAACCGGCGAAGAACGAGATCGCGAAGATCACGACGACGCTGCCGCCTCCGGCGAGCAGGGTGCCCGAACCGAATGCCACCTGGGCGACGAGACGGGCGACTTCACGCCAATAGCGCTTGAGGGTTGCCGGAATCGAGGTGATGACACGCGCGTGGAACGTGAACTGATCGCCGAGTCGACTCAGGCCGTCGACGGTCCGCGAACTGACCCGCTTGGCACGAATTGCGATGGGCAGGTGCATCAATAGGCACCTTTCACCGAGACGAACAGTGGGTAGAACTGAGTAATTGCGAGGTTGGCGACAAACACGAGGACAAACGAGAGCACGACGGTCTCGTTGACTGCGTCGCCGACGCCTTGAGCTCCGCGCTTGACGGTCAGGCCCTTGTAGCAGGCCACGATTCCCGAGATGAGAGCAAAGGCAACGGCTTTGATGCCGGAGACGACGAAGTCGCTGGGTTGACTGAATTGAACGAGATTGCGCAGGAAACTCTGTGCGTTGCCGTCGAGTATCAGGACGTGAACGAAGAGGCTTGCGCCCAAACCGATTACGAGAACTATCGAGTTCAGTAGGAGGCAGACGACGGCAATGGCGATCATCCGGGGTACGACCAGGCGTTCGAGCACGGGTAGACCGAGCACTTCGAGTGCATCGATTTCCTCGCGTATCGTTCGCGCTCCCAAATCTGCGCAGATTGCGGAACCGCCGACACCGGCGATGATCAGGGCGCACACCAGGGGGCCGGCCTGTCCGATGATGAGGAACGCGACGACGGCACCGCTGTACGCACCCGCGCCGATTTGATCTGCGAGCGCACCGATCTGCAGTGCTACCCCGACACCGAGGGGAATCATCACCAGAGCGGACGCGACCGAGGTGACGTGGGCGAGAAACCACATCTGGTCGAGCGCCTCACGCCAGGCGAGGCGCTTGTGTCGAAGAGATGTGAACGCCGCAACGCACACGCGAACGGTGAAGGTGAAGAGCAGTCCGATCTCGGAGAGCAGGTTCGAGAACATGTTCGTCTTGGCGGGGGAGACAGCAGTTGTTTCCCCGGTTGTTCCATTCCCGGTCGTCGTAGCTTCGGTGCTCACGCCATCCCCCTCTCCGGCCGAATCGTTCTGGTCGGGTTTCTTCGATCACACTCGGGAGCTCGAAGTGCTCCAGGTCACGTTCGGAGACGGTATCAGGAAACTGACTCTGAAGTAAGTTCCATTTCGGCCACTTCATCACCGGGCGCGAATGTCGACGCGGAACTTTCGTTTGCGTCCACGCAACCTTCCCGGCGAGAGCCCGAAATGCGGCGGGTGCACAATGAGTGAATGCCACGATCAAGCCCCATTTCCGCTTGGAAGTCCCTTCGCGAAGGCAACGAGCGATTTGTCAACGACGCGTCCATTCACCCCAGCCAGGGAATCGCGGACCGCGCGAAACTCGTCGATGGGCAGCACCCCACAGCGGTGCTGTTCGGTTGCGGTGATTCGCGCGTAGCCGCCGAGATCATCTTCGACCAGGGTCTCGGCGACATGTTCGTCGTGCGCACTGCAGGTCACGTGCTCGACGATTCGGTGCTCGGTTCCATCGAGTACGCGGTTCACGTGCTCAACGTGCCGCTCATCGTCGTCCTCGGGCACGACGGTTGCGGTGCCGTGAAGGCAACGCTCGACGCCCTGGACAAGGGCGCAGTTCCCGACGGATTCATCCGCAGTGTGGTCGAGCGTGTTGCTCCGTCCATCCTGATGGGCCGCAACGAGGGCTTGTCCACCGTGGACGAACTCGAAGGCCGTCACGTCGTGGAGACCGGCTCGCTGATCATGCAGAGGTCCCGGATCATCGCCGACAAGGTGGACAAGGGTGCGTGCGCGATCGTCGGCGTCACGTACACATTGTCCGACGGTCACATGCGAGTTCAGGGCGCGGTCGGCGACATCGGCGAGAGCGTCGAGACCGTCGAGGGTTAGATCTTCCGGGGCAGTGGTACCTGGCAGCAGACAATGGGTACCGACACGCCGCCTCAGCTGACGGTTAGTGGACCCTGCGCCAACTACCGTTGAGTCCGTGTTGGAACCTAATGGACCACTGCCCCCCGAGATCTACTGGCGTCGCCGGGCGCTGGCCATTGGTGCCGCCGTCATTGCACTGGCGTTGATCATCTGGGCGGCGTCCGCCCTCTTCGGCGGTGGAAGTGATACCCCGGAGGCCGATTCGGCCGCTGCGAGTTCCTCGCTGACGACGGACGTCTCCTTCACCCCCAACCCTTCCGGCTCCAACGCGCCGGACGGTGGCGGTGGCTCGGGTGGCGGCGCTGCCGGTGGATCAGGTGGCTCGGGCACGCAGGCTTCGGGATCGTCTTCGTCTTCGTCTTCTTCCTCTTCGTCGACCACCGGGGCTCCGGTCCCGGCCGGTCAGTGCGCCGACTCGTCGCTGGCAGTCAAGGCCACCGCAGACAAGGCGACCTTCGCTCCCGGCGAAGAGCCGTCGTTCACGATCGTCATCACCAACATCGGTTCGGCACCCTGTGATCGAGATCTGGCGGGCGGCCTTCAGCAGGTGCTCGTCTACAGCATCGACGGCAAGACCCGGTTGTGGTCCAACGTCGACTGCTACCCACAGCCCGCAGCCGACGTACGCAATCTCGCGCCCGGCGAGCAAGCTGCGTTCAAGGTCGCCTGGTCGGCCACGACGTCGACCCCCGAGTGCGCGACCGCGCAGAACCCCGAGCGCAATCCGGTGGGCGCAGGCGCTTACACGGTTGTCGGGCAGCTCGGTGCACTGCGAAGCTCCCCGGAGCCGTTCAACATCGCATGAGCGCGGGCAAGCCCGAACAGGCCCGCTAGTTGAAGGATCCGGTGATCGACGTTTCCGCGAGCCGGGAAAGTCCCTCACGGATGTGACGCGCCCACAGCCCGCCGATGCCCTCGACCGACTGCAGATCAGCAGCCGTAGCGGCCAGCAGCGACTGGAGAGTGCCGAAGGATCCGACCAGCCGGTGGATCTGATGGAACTGCAATCGAGGTACACGCATCAGCACGCGATATCCGCGAGGAGTCATCGGAGTGTCGAGGGCTTCGATCGTGCCCGGATAACCGAGAACACGCGCAAGAGTCGTGAGATCGAGTAGATCGGCGTCGGTGACGCGATCGAGTGCGACGAGGACGTTGTCCATCGCCGCGGTGCCGATGGGTTCGGGACCGGCAAGATAGTCCCGAACGATGAGTTGACGTGCAATGTCGTTGTCGCCGACCAGTTCTTCGAGCTGCAGTGCCAACTGGCGACCGTCGGTGCCGAGTTCGAGGACATCCTGTTCGATTTCGATCGACACGCGGCGAACCATTTCGAGGCGCTGTACGACGGTCAACGCGTCGCGCAGAGTCACGAAATCCTCGATCTCGACGACCGACAGTTGCCGTGTCACTTCGTCGAGTCGCGCTTTGTATCGTTCGAGCGTCGCGACGGCCTGGTTGGCGCGCGAAAGTATGGTGGCCGAGCCGTCGATGACGTGCCGGATGCCGCCGACGTACACACTGACGATCGACATCGACTGACTGACCGAGACCACGGGATAGCCGGTCTGAATTGCCGTGCGCTCGGCAGCGCGGTGCCTCGTGCCGGATTCGACGGTGGGAATCTTGTGATCGGGAACCAGCTGGACGTTGGCACGCACGATGCGTGTGCCGTCCGTCGAGAGGACAACCGCGCCGTCCATCTTCGACAGCTCGCGCAATCGGGTCGGTGCGAACTCCACGTCGAGGTTGAATCCGCCGTCACACAGCGCTTCCATTTCCTCGTCGTATCCGAGGACGATCAGCGCGCCGGTACGGCCGCGCAGAATTCGTTCGAGCCCGTCTCGCAAAGCGGTACCCGGCGCCAACCTGGCGATGGTCTCTCGCAATGCCGACGACGACTGTGTGTCCGCCATCGCACTGATCATTGAGAAACTCCCTGCTGAGGTCGATGTCACTTCGGTCGGGTCCGATGCCTGCGCCGGACGGATCCCCGTTTAGATTACCTATCCATGAGTAGTACCTGGACCCTGCCTGATGACCTGACTGTCCCGGAGCCGGTCGAATTCTTTCCGGCCGCCGGCGAGAAGCTGCCTCAGCACTGGTCGAAATGCTTCGGCTGCGGCGACGACCAGCCTGCGGGAATGGCGATGAGTTTCAGGGCTGGTAACGGACTGGAAGTGACCGGTCGTCTGGAGGTCGCCAAGAAGTATCAGGGCGGTCCAGGTGTCATTCACGGCGGCATTCTGTCGACGGCATTCGACGAGGCTCAAGGTATGGCATGTATGGCTCTCGGCTCGCCGGTGGTGACCGGGCACCTCGAGATCGACTTCGCCCGGCCGATCCCGTTGGGATCGGTGCTCGAATTCCGGGCTCGCATCGACGGCGTTGTACGCCGCAAGGTCTACACCAGTGCAGAAGCGGTGATCGTCGAAGGTCCGACAGCGGATCCGGACACGGTGGTGGGAACGTCCCGGGGACTGTTCCTGACCATCACCTCGGAACACTTCGCCAAGACCAAGGAGTTCGTGGACGGCGAACCGACGTCCCCGTTCGGCACCTCGTCGGTCTGACGAGGTAGTCGGCCGAACGACGATCACTTCACCGGCGTGAGCTTGGGGCGAGAGGGGGCTTGTTTGCCGCCCATCAATCCGGCGTAGGCCAGTGCCTCGGCCAGATTCGCTACTTCGTTGACGCGCATGCCGGGAATGTTCGGGCCGGAATCGACCGGCACGATGGCGCTGGTGAATCCCAGTCGGGCAGCTTCGATCAGCCGTCGGTTCACCCCGGCAACCCGTCGAACCTCCCCGGCGAGTCCGACCTCGCCGAGGATGACGAGCCCCTTGGGGACGGGTTTGGCTTTCACGGCGGAAGCGACCGCAATGGCGAGAGCCAGATCGGCACCCGGCTCGGTCATCCGCATACCGCCGACGGTCGCGGCGTAGACGTCGGCCTTCGAGATCGACACTCCGACGCGGCGCTCCAACACGGCCAGAACCATGGCCACACGGGCGGTGTCGAGCCCGCTGACGGCTCGGCGAGGTGTCGGTAGCGGCGTGGCGGCGACGAGCGCCTGAACTTCACCGAGTAGAGGTCGCTTACCGTCCATCATCACGGTGACGGCAGTGCCTTCCACAGCTTCTTCACGGTGATGCAGGAACAGGCCGGACGGATCGCTGATCTCGTTGATGCCCTGCTCGCTCAGCTCGAAGCATCCGACCTCGTCGGCCGCACCGAATCTGTTCTTCACGCCGCGGACCATGCGCAGGGTGGAGTGCTTGTCACCTTCGAAGTGCAGAACCACGTCCACGAGATGCTCGAGCGAGCGCGGACCGGCGACGGCGCCGTCCTTGGTGACGTGGCCGATCAGAAGCACCGGAATTCCACTGGCCTTGGCCAGGGAGGTCAGGGCGCTGGTGACGGCCTTGACCTGAGTCACGCCGCCAACGACCCCGTCGACGTCGGCAGCAAGCATGGTCTGCACCGAGTCGACGATGACCAGTGTCGGTTTGACCTGCTCGATGTGGCCGAGGATGGTCGCGAGATCGGATTCGGCCGCCAGATACATCCGTTCGTGGACAGAGTTGGTGCGATCTGCCCGAAGTCGAACCTGACCGGCGGACTCCTCGCCCGTGACGTACAACGCTCGATCATCCGCGCTGCGCATCGCCCAGCGGTAGACGACCTCGAGAAGTAGCGTCGATTTTCCGACGCCGGGCTCGCCCGCGAGCAGCACCACCGAACCCGGTACGACGCCACCGCCGAGGACGCGGTCCAACTCACCGATCCCCGTGGGTTTGGCCTGCGTCGAGGTGCTGTCGATCTGTGTCAGCGGCGTGGCCGGCGTCGTAGGCAGCACGGCGCTTGATCCTGCTTTGGCGAGTGAGGCGCCGGCGCGACTGGCGACGGGTGCCACTACGGCGACCTCGGTCATCGAGCCCCACGAATCGCAGTCCGGACATCTACCGACCCACTTGGGCACTACCGACTGGCATTCGGAGCAGCGGTAGTTCGATTTCACTTTGGCCACCGGGACAGACTAGAGGCGGGGTCCGACATGGACCCCGCCTCTAGTGTGATTTTGAAGTTGTTCTGCGAGGCGCATTGTGCGCCTTGATAATTCGAGGCTCAGTGCCCAGCTTCTGCAACGTCGGGCGACTTGTCCGACTCGTTGCGCTCGAGCTGCGGGCCTGCGTCGACAGGTACGTCGACGGTGACCGATCCGGCCTTCTCGAACTTGAAGGTGATCGGGACGGTCAAGCCGGGGCGAACGCCTGCCTTGATGTCCTGCAGAACGACGAGAGAGAGCGCAGCGGGTGCGTCGTCGTTCTCTTCGTTGTTCTTGATCTGGGTCTCGGCCTCGGTCGCGGCGCCTTCGCCTGCGGGCAACTGACCGGCCTGCAGCGACGTCTGCGGCTTGATCGTCAAGCCACCTACCTCTTCACCTGCGATGACGCGTGCTGCGTAATCGGTGGTGATGCTGACGAGCTTGTCCGTGGTCTCGGCGCTGTCGTTCACGACGGTGAACGCGAGCACGGCGTTGCCGCCCGGCTCGATGCTGTACTCCTCGGACGAGGGGTAAGCGATGTGCACGTTGCGCAGTGCGATCTCACCGAGGTCGGCGCTGTTGCCGTTCACGGCGGCCTGCTGGACGGCGGTCTGGCTCACCTGTCCGGAACCGCAAGCGGACAGCGCGATGGCTGCGCCTGCAGCCAGTGCAATGGCGGTAGCGACTCGACGAGTCGGCTTACGGATAGCAGTCACGATTTGTCCTCCACGGCGTCAGGTTCGCACTCCACTAGGCAGAGTAGTAGATAAGGTCCCGCGGGCTGGCCGTCGGGTCGCCACAACGGTTGTCTGCGTGGGCTTTCAGTCCGTTACGCAGGGGTGCTCCAGACCAGTTGAATGCACGTACAACAAGCCCTGTCAACCCCTACGCTCGAGCAAGGATGCCCCTGACCTGCACAGTTGATGAGTGGTCGGTTCTTTCACGTGTTAAACTAGTGGAATCGAAAGGGGCACGGGACACATGATTTTCAAGGTCGGAGACACCGTCGTATACCCCCATCACGGTGCGGCGCTGATCGAAGCTATCGAAACCCGCACCATCAAGGGTGAGCAGAAGGAGTACCTGGTTCTGAAGGTCGCTCAAGGCGATCTCACAGTACGGGTTCCTGCAGACAACGCAGAGTACGTCGGAGTTCGTGACGTGGTCGGCCAAGAAGGCCTCGACAAGGTTTTCCAGGTTCTGCGAGCACCGCACACCGAAGAGCCCACCAACTGGTCTCGTCGATACAAGGCAAATCTCGAGAAGCTTGCCTCAGGTGACGTGAACAAGGTTGCAGAAGTTGTTCGTGACCTGTGGCGTCGTGAGCAGGACCGCGGACTTTCCGCTGGTGAGAAGCGCATGCTCGCCAAGGCTCGTCAGATTCTCGTCGGAGAGCTCGCGCTCGCCGAGGGCACTGACACCGAGAAGGCAGAGACCATTCTCGACGAGGTCCTCGCGGCCGCGTCCTGACTGCAACACAACAAAGCTGACAGTGGCAGTAGTAGCCCTGGTACCTGCCGCAGGTCGGGGAGTGCGATTGGGCGAGAAATTGCCCAAGGCATTTGTCGAACTCGGTGGGTGCACCATGCTTGCACGCGCGGTCGATGGACTCCGGAAATCCGGAGCGATCGACCGCGTTGTTGTCATTGTGCCGCCTGAACTGGTCGAATCCGTCGTAGCCGACCTCGGTCGTGCAGCGGACGTCGACGTCGTCGGCGGTGGTGCCGAAAGAACCGATTCGGTTCGAGCCGGCCTCAGTGCTGCCGGCGACGCAGATTTTGTACTCGTGCACGATGCCGCACGGGCATTGACACCGCCGGCGTTGATCGCGCGCGTCGTCGACACTCTCCGAGCCGGCAGCTCCGCTGTCATCCCGGTACTTCCGGTTACCGACACGATCAAGTCGGTCGACGTACTCGGCGCAGTCACCGGTACGCCTCTGCGTTCGGAGTTGCGTGCGGTTCAAACTCCCCAAGGATTCTCCACCGACGTCCTGCGCAGTGCGTACGACGCCGGTGACGTCGCCGCGACCGACGACGCCGCTCTGGTCGAGCGGCTCGGTGTTTCGGTGCAGACGATTCCCGGCGACGCCCTCGCCTTCAAGATCACCACTCCGCTCGACCTGGTCCTTGCACGGGCGCTCCTGAGCTCGGAGACAGCGTTGAGTGCGGATTCACAGGACGGAAATTAGATGCGCGTCGGTCTCGGCACGGATGTTCATCCCATCGAGGTCGGTCGTCCTTGCTGGATGGCCGGGTTGCTGTTCGAGGAAGCAGACGGGTGCTCGGGCCATTCGGACGGCGACGTCGCCGTCCACGCGCTGTGTGACGCGTTGCTCTCTGCGGCGGGCCTCGGTGACCTCGGTTCGGTTTTCGGCACCGGCAGGCCCGAATGGGACGGCGTGAGCGGCGCTCGAATGCTTGCCGAGGTTCGCCGACTGCTCGAAGAGAACCAGTTCGCCGTCGGCAACGCCGCGGTGCAGGTCATCGGCAACCGTCCGAAGATCGGGCCACGTCGCGACGAGGCACAGAAGGTGCTCTCGGACATTCTCGGCGCGCCTGTTTCGGTGTCCGCGACCACCACGGACGGCCTCGGCTTGACCGGTCGCGGCGAGGGGATCGCCGCCATGGCCACCGCGTTGGTCATGACAACCGAACACGACAGGTAAGATCGCTGGTCGTGACCCTGCGCCTATACGACACCGGTACGCGGGCCCTTCGGGATTTTGTTCCGTTGGCCCCCGGACATGCATCGGTGTACCTGTGTGGGGCGACAGTTCAGGGTGATCCTCACATCGGACACGTTCGTAGCGGCGTCGCTTTCGACGTGCTGCGACGCTGGCTGTTGGCGCACGGCAACGACGTTGCCTTCGTGCGCAACGTGACGGACATCGACGACAAGATTCTCAACAAGGCCGCCGGCGCCGGTCGACCTTGGTGGGAGTGGGCGGCGACGTTCGAGCGGTCGTTCACGTGGGCCTACGACCAACTGGGTGTGCTGCCGCCGTCCATCGAGCCGCGGGCCACCGGTCACGTGACGCAGATGGTCGAGATGATGGAACGTCTGATCGAGAACGGCCACGCGTACGCGGCGGGCGGTGACGTCTACTTCGACGTGCAGAGCTACCCCGAGTACGGCGCACTGTCCGGCCACAAACTCGACGACGTTCATCAGGGCGAGAGTGCGGCCGAGGGCAAGCGTGATCCTCGCGACTTCACCCTCTGGAAGGCCGTCAAGCCCGGTGAGCCCTCGTGGCCGACGCCGTGGGGACCCGGCCGTCCGGGCTGGCACCTCGAGTGCTCGGCCATGGCGGAGTTCTACCTCGGGGC
Organism: Rhodococcus sp. YH3-3; assembly: GCF_001653035.1. Classification (NCBI taxonomy): domain Bacteria; kingdom Bacillati; phylum Actinomycetota; class Actinomycetes; order Mycobacteriales; family Nocardiaceae; genus Rhodococcus; species Rhodococcus sp. YH3-3. The sequence goes on from NZ_BCWH01000001.1 coordinate 1,170,641, forward strand.
GGCATTCGACATCCATTGTGGTGGACGCGATCTCGTCTTCCCGCACCACGAGAACGAAATTGCGCAGGCCAAGTGCGCCGGCGACGATTTCGCTCAGTACTGGTTGCACAACGGCTGGGTCACGATGAGTGGCGAGAAGATGTCCAAGTCGTTGGGCAACGTTCTCTCGGTGCCGAACGTGCTCAAGAAGGTTCGTCCGCAAGAACTTCGGTACTACCTCGGTAGTGCGCACTACCGTTCCAATCTCGAGTACTCGGACGAGGCGTTGGACGAAAGTGCGAAGTCCTACCAGGGGCTCGAGTCGTTCGTCCTGCGCACACACAAGCGTGCGGGTGGCGTCGAACTCGGTACGTGGACCGAAGGTTTCGCGGCGGCTCTCGACAACGACTTGTCGGTGCCGATCGCGTTGGCCGAGATTCACGGCAAGGCGAGCGAGGGTAATTCCGCGCTCGCTGCCGGTGATCTCGACGCGGCTCGGGTGGCTGCCGGCCAGGTGCGGGCCATGCTCGCGATCCTGGGCGTCGACCCACTCGACGAGCATTGGACGCAGTCCGGTGGCGACACCGAGACGGCAATGGAAGCTTTGGACGTGTTGGTGCGGGCCGATCTCGATCGTCGGCAGCAGGCACGTACGGAAAAGAACTGGGCGGTGGCGGACGAGGTCCGCGATCGCCTCATCAAGGCGGGTATCGAAGTAACCGATACTCCCGACGGACCCGAATGGTCCCTTAAGGCAGGGCAGTAACAATGGCTGGAAACTCGAGCAGGCGCGGCGCAGTCCGTAAGGGCGGCACCAAGAAGGGCCAGGTTGCCGGTTCCGGCGGTAAGCACCGTCGCGGTCTCGAAGGGCGTGGCGCTACGCCGCCCGCCGAGGCACGCACCAAGCATCCCGCGCCGCAAGGTTCTCGACGGTCCCGAGACAGTGCTCGGACGCAACCCGGTGGTCGAGTGCCTACGCGCCGGCGTTCCCGCGACTGCACTGTGGGTCGCCGTCGGCACCGAGAGCGACGATCGACTGAAGGAATCCGTTCAGCTCGCTGCGGATGCCGGCATCTCGATCCTCGAGGTCCCCCGCACCGATCTGGATCGCCTCAGCGCCAACGGTCTTCACCAGGGCATCGCCCTGCAGGTTCCGCCGTACCGCTACGCGCACCCGGACGATCTTCTCTCGGAGGCACGCAAGCATGCCGAGCCGCCGCTGCTCGTCGCGCTGGACAACATCACCGATCCCCGCAACCTGGGTGCCGTCGTGCGCTCGGTCGCAGCTTTCGGTGGACACGGCGTCGTGATTCCGGAGCGTCGTAGCGCGAGCGTGAGTGCTGTCGCTTGGCGTACCAGCGCCGGCGCTGCCGCTCGTTTGCCGATTGCTCGGGCAACCAACCTCACCCGCACGCTCAAGGACTGGGCATCGAAGGGTGTTCAGGTCGTCGGTCTCGACGCCGAGGGCGACACCACTCTCGACGATTTCGACGGCAGCGGTCCCGTTGTGATCGTGGTCGGTTCCGAGGGCAAGGGCCTTTCGCGCCTCGTCCGCGAGAACTGCGACGCGATCCTGTCGATTCCGATGGCCGGTCCGGTCGAGTCGCTCAACGCCTCGGTTGCCGCCGGAGTCGTCCTGGCGGACATCGCCCGCAGGCGTCGTAGCAGCTGAGTTCTAACGGCTTTCGGGTGAGTCTGGCGGGGTTCTAGCTCCGTACCGACCAGGCTTCCCACAGTGCAGCGTAGGAACCGTCCGCGCCGATCAGTTCGTCATGTGTCCCGCTCTCGACTACGCGGCCACCGCTCATGACGAGTATGCGATCGGCGCGGACTGCTTGGCTCAGCCGGTGTGCGATCACCACGGCGGTCCGGCCGGTGACTGCTAGTTCGGCTGCCTGATCGAGTAGACCGGCTGCGGTGGTTCCGGCTTCGGCAGTCGCCTCGTCGAGGATGACGACGGGAGGATCGAGCAGAGCCAGTCGGACGAGGGCTATGTGCTGTGCCTGCGCTGCCGTCAACTGGTACCCACCGGCCCCGACCCTGGTCTCGAGTCCGTCCGGAAGTTCATGAATCCATTGAGCTTTCATCGTGTCGACGGCTTCGGCGATCTTCGCATCGTCCGAATCTGGTGCACACAACCGGAGATCGTCGGCGATCGTCCCGACGAACACGTGAACTTCCTGGCTGACGAGGACGACTTCGTGCCGAAGTTCGGCATCACTCAGGTCGTCAATCAGTGTGCCGTCGACGGTGATTCGCCCGTCCCCGACGGGAATGATGCCGGCAATCAGTTTGGCGAGCGTGGTCTTTCCGGCGCCGCTGCTTCCGACGACGGCGATTCGTTCCCCCGGTGCGATCGAGATCGAGATCGAATCGATCACCGGGGTGGAGTTGTCGTACGAGTAGGAAACCCGGTCCACCTCGACGCCGATGGGTTCGGACCGAGCCGAGGCAGGAATGCTCGTGGGCCGCCTGGGCATCGCGGTGACTCCGATCAGGCGAGCCAGGCTGGCACCCGCATCCTGCAATTCGTCGATGTTCGAGAGAAATACCGCGATGGGGCTGAACAGACTGTGGAAGTAGAGGGCGGCGGCGGTAGCGGCCCCGATGGACACCGAGTCTGTGGTCACGAGCCAGTAGCCGACGCTCAGGACGGCGGCCAGTCCGAGCAGTTCGGCGCCGTTGAGTTGGGCGAAGAAGTTGGTGCGCAGGCGAACTGCCTGCATGTCGAAGCTGATGGCATGCTCGGAGGTCTCGGCGATTCGGTCGATGTGCTCGTCTGTTCGCCGCAGGGCAGTGACAGTGCCTGCGCCTCCGAGAGTTTCGATGAGCTGTTGTCCCCGCCTGGCCTGCGCAGCGCGAGAGCGTCGGTAGACGGGTCCGGAGCGTCGGAGGAAATGACGAAGAGCGAAATAGTGAATCGGCGCAACGGCAACGATTGCCACGGTGAAGCGCCAATCGATCACTCCCACACCGACAAGCGTCAGTGAAATCATGAACAGGGCAGACACGGTGGCGGGTAGTACTCGCGCGATGACGGTGTTTACCGCTTCGACGTCGCCCGAGACCCGGGAAATCAGATCACCGGTTCCGGCATCCTCGACCAGTGACGACGGCTGCGCGAGGGTGGCGGCGAACACGTCCTCACGAAGGTCGGCCAGCACGTTCTGCGCGACGTTCGCCAGAAGCTGTGTGCTCCACCAGGTCAGCGCAACCCCTGCTGCCGCTGCGCCGAGCATGAACGCGGTGATACGCAGGAGTGAGGCAAACGGTTTGCCCTCCGTGACCGCATCGACCATGAGTCCGAGCAGTGCCGGGGTGGACAGGCCGCAGGCCGTAGCAGAGAGAAGCACGACGGTCGTGAGTGCGAGCGCTCGCTTGCGTGGCCGAAGCAGTGCGATCAATGCGCGGACGGTCTGCTTGGTCGACGCGATCGGCAGGGCAGATACAACCGGAACAGCAGATGCATCCGGAAGGGTATCGGTCACAGCGACTCTCCCTCCCGAACGCCGTGGTCGATCGTGACGACACGGTCACACGAATGGAGCAGGGTCGGGCTCGAGGTGATCACCAGAATGGCCTTGTCGGGGAAGTTTCTCAGCGAGTGTGCAATTCGATGCTCGGTGACAGAGTCCACGGAAGTGGTGGGTTCGTGGAGGACCAGGATCGGCTGGGGTTGATGGAGAGCGCGGGCGAGGAGAAGGCGTTGGCGTTGACCTCCGGAGAGTTTCTTTCCTTGCTCGCCTACCTCGGAGAGGTGGCCGTCGGGCAGATGCGTCAACACGTCGTCGAGCGCAGATGACGTCATTGCCGACGAGTCGACGTTCGGTGCAGCCAGATTGTCGAAGACGGTGCCGGTGAACACGGTTCCTTCATGGGCGGAGACGAACACCTGATCACGAACTCCGTCCGGGCCGAGGTCGGTTGCATCGGTGCCGAATACGAAGTAAGAGTCGGGGGCGAGCGGGGTCTGATAGGCGAGTTGTCGTGCCAGTCGGTCGGCGGAATCGTCAGCGCGCACGCCCACCACTTCTCCGCGTCGAGCTGAGACGACAGTTCCGTTGTCCGCCGAAATCAATAGGGCGTCTCCACTTCTGGCAGGTTCGGTCGTGGCCGTGGCGGCCAGCGATTCGATCAGGTGTGGCTCGGCCAACAGTTCGGAAAGTCTGCGCGCGGAACCTCGCTTGGCAGCGAGTTCGGCACCGAAGAACCCCAGCGTTTCCATCGGACCGGCAATCACTCTGCTCAAGCCGACAACGGTGACGAAGTTGCCCACGGTGATCGTGCCTTGATGCGCCATCCACGCGGCTCCAAGCGCAACCGAAGCCAGCACCAACGCGGAGACCCCGGAATTGAGCGCGGTCAGGCTGGACATTGCTCTGACCGTCCGGATCGCTGCCTTCATCGACTCCCGGCTCGCGTTGACGTATCGCGACAGGGCGGTGGGTTCAGCCCCGAAACCCTTCAGTACCCGCAGTCCCAGCGTGAAATCCGTTGCAAGCATGCCTGCCTCGGCTGCCTTCTTCTGCTCTGCATACACGCGCTCGTCCAACGGACCGCTGATCTTGTGGATGAATATGAGCTGCGCAGCGGTGATGAGTACGACGATCAGTGCGAGCGGCCACGAGACGAAGGCAAGCGAAATCACTGCCGCGGCGAGCCCCGCAAATGCCGAGCCCTGTTCGGCGACAACCCAGGAGAAGCCCGAGACGTGTGAGGCATCCGAGGTAGAGATGGTGAGAACTTCACCGGTCGAACGCTGAGCTTTCATCCCCCTGGCATCGAGTATTCGTCTGGCAGCATTCAGTCGTAGGTCGTGTTCGCCGTAGACGAAGACCTGCGTGTTCAGGCGAACTGCGATGCGCCACGACAGAGCGAGTCCCACGAACAGAGCACACAGCACCGCAAGCCACACGAGAAGTGCTGTGCTGTCGGACTTTCCGATTGCCCGGTCGACGACGGTGCCGATCAGCACCGGGATGAGGGCTTGAGCTACCTGATACGACGCCTGCCCGGTGACGGCTGCAACCAGTCGCGGGCCGCGTCCGGAGGAGAATGATCCGACTCGGATCATCTCCATCGGACCGGAACGAGTTTCGGGCAGCGCTGACACTCGTGAAACTCCTCGCCCAGATCTGAACACTCGTTGTGCAGTTCTACGGTAGAGCCGGTGCGAGTGCGGAAAGTGCTCGCAGATGCCAAGGGCTACGCGGCAGCGGACAGATGGAGTATCGACACCCCATTACCGGGATCGGGTCTCGATATACCTGGCTGGTCGAAACAAAGTACGTTTGCGAAGAGAGCTGACAGAAGATGAAGAGCACTACCCGAATAGTGGCTGCGTTGGCCGCGATTGCCCTGCTCGCAGGCTGCCAGAGCAGCACCGAGTCAACAGCGTCGGAGGGCACGACGCAGTTGGCCGAGGCCGGCGCGCTGCCGGTCACCGTTGATCACGCGTACGGGTCGACCACCATCGAGACCGAACCTCAGCGGATCGTGACGATCGGCTGGAACAGCCAGGATTCGGTCCTCGCACTGGGCAAGACACCCGTCGCCATGGAGTCGTTCAGTGGGGCAGGCTTGGAGAACGGCATCCTGCCGTGGGACGAAGAATTGTTGGGCGATGTCGAACCCACGTTGCTCGACAGCACGTCCGGTGTGCCGTTCGAGCAGATCCTGGCGTTGGAGCCGGACGTGATCATCGCAGTGGTCTCGGGAATCACCGAAGACGACTATGCACGTCTTTCCCAGATCGCACCCACCATTCCGTTCAAGGAGACCGCATGGGCGACCACGTGGCAGGAACAGTTGTCGACCATCGGATCAGTACTCGGCCAACCGAAGCGGGCTGCCGAGCTGATCGAGGAAACTGACGATTCCATAGCCGACCTGGCTGCCGGATCCCCCAATCTGAACGGGAAAACCTTGACCTTCCTCTCGGGAAACATCGACGGCCTCACCAATTACTGCGCTGACGACGGCCGAGTCATCCTGATGTCCCAGCTCGGACTGAAGCAGTCGGCCGGAAGCGCAGAGCTGTGCGGCGACACCCAGGGGTCGGTGACTGCATCGCGCGAACAGTACAACGAACTGGACGCGGACGTGATCGTGCTCAACGACGCGAGTGGGCAGGGGCTCCCCGGATTGATGGGGGACAAGTTGTTTGCCGACCTGCCGGCAGTCAAGGACGGCAGGCTGATTCAGCAGCTCGGTCTGGCACGAGTCATGGCCTTGGCTTCACCCACGTCGCTGAGCGTCAAATATGCTTTCGCGGAACTCGTCTCGAAGATGAACGGGTTCTGACCAGTTAGGCTGACAACTCGCACGCGTCCGAGTAGTAGTTCTTCGGTGTGCGTCCGGTGACCTTGCGGAACACGCTGGTGAAGGCGCTGGGGGTTTCGTATCCGACGCGACGGCTTACCGTCGAAACAGGAACGCCCGCAGCGAGATAGGACATCGCAGCGCGGACGCGAACTTGAATTCGCCACTCGGTGAAGGACATCCCCGTGCCTTGAGAGAACACGCGGCTCAGGGTGCGGGGGCTTCCGCCGACCACGTAGGCCCAATCGGCAAGCCCGCGTTGATCGGCGGGGTCGGCGATCAGGCGGCGTGCAACGGCGAGGGCCCGGGGATCGGCGGGCATCGGTACTGCGACATCAGCCGCCTCGATGGGCGCGAGCGTGTCGAAGACTACGGATTCGGCGCGCAAGCGAGCCTCGGTAGGCATATTTCGCTGGTGCAGATGGATGAGCATCGTCTTGACGACGTCGTCGATGCCGATGATCGCGGGTTTTGTCCACGGGTGGGGGAACGACTCGGGCCGGAAATAGGTGAAACGAGCCTCGGTGGATGCGCCGAGCGTGATGCGCCGTGGAGTTCCAGCCGGAATCCACATGCCGACCGTCGGTGGTATCTGCCAACGAACGTCGTCGATGTACGCGCTCATCTCGCCGGAAGCGCCCCAGAGGAGTTCGTGTTCGGGATGGCGGATCTCACGCCACGCGCGCTTCTGATCACGCCCGATGGTGGACGTCGTCATCGAGAAGGGGAGCGGAACGTACCGGCCTGCCGGCACAGCCCAGTACGGAAATCCTGTGGAACTCATCGGTGGATCATACCGCGAATGACTTAGGTAATGCTTTCCTATTTGGTTCTTTGATGCAGGCGCGACGGAGTGTGATCGCCACAAAAGATCGAGGGTGGCACCGAGTCCGAAGACTCGATGCCACCCTCGAACACATTCCCCGACGGAGTGTTTACAGGTGGAGCAGGCGGAGCGAGTGAATCAGCTGCCGTTGGCCAGGACACCGCTGATGATGTCGGAGATGAAGCCGGCCGGGTTGTCGAGGATGGAGGATCCGGCCGAACCGGTTCCGCCCTCGCCGTCAGAAGAGCCGAAGCCCAGATCTGCCGAGCCCGATGCGGCCGCCTCGCCGGGGTTCTTGGCGCGGATCTTGGCGTAGACGCCGCTGATGTTCTGTTCGGTATTGAACGTCGAGATACCGATCGAGCTCGACATTTCCTGGTACGAGCCGATCGGTGCATCGTCGGCGACGAGGTACTGCGCCTCGATCGTCACGGTCTTGCTTCCGGTGGGTGAGATCAGCCAGCCGGTGCTGGGCACATTCACGGTTCGGGCGGCAGTGTCAACCGAAGGCGTGACGGATTCGGTCTTCTGACCGCCGATCAAGTGCCACGCGTTGACCGTTGCCGTGCCCTGGATGTACTTGAACGTGGCGGGGTAGCGGTCGACGAACTGGTCGACGTAACGCTCGGGGTGGCCTGTTGTGGAGATGACCGTGCGCACGGTGACTTTGCCGCCGGGTGCAACTTCGCCGTCGCCCACGATGCTCTTGGTGATTCGGACGTTGGAGGAGTTGACCGTTGCCGCGGACGGGTGGGTGGCATCGGCGCTCGCGGTGCCTGCGGTCATCACGAGTCCGCTGGTGGCAAGTGCAGCGATTGCGATTCCGGTGAGTGTTTTGCGCATTGAAAAACGTGACATGAAATTCTCCGTTCGAGGGGTTCACGCTGACGGCGATGGGATGACTCTTCAAAGGTTGCGCCGCGGTAACCATTGAAACCTATCGGACGCTTGCTTATGTATCAGTTCGGCAGAATTTACGGAAAAGTCCGAATTGAGAGGACTTTTTCGGTGTCGATTGCCTGCCGTTAACTGATTGTCGACTATTTCGACGAAAAGCTGGGCGAATGTCCAGGTCGACTGTATCGTACTTCGAGAGTCGGGTTGCAACAAGTTCCAGTAATCAATGAATTCGGTTGTCCTGGAACCACACAGAGTGGAGATTGTTCGTGGCAAAGTTTGGATCCAGGAATCGTAGTCTGTCCACCGTTGGAGCTGGTTTGGGGGTGATTGCTCTTGCTGTGGGCGCAAGCGCGCTGGGTGCGGGAGTCGCGACTGCCGAGACAGCAACTTCCGGTGCCTACACATTTACTCGCACCGTGGACAATGCGTCGCCGAAGATCGGTGACACGATCACCTACACGACAGTGTCGAAGAAGAGCGGAATCGACGGGTATATCAGCAGGTTCACCGAGACGCATGCCGCATGCTTGACCTTTGTCCCGGGCTCGGCGAAGGTCACGAAGTTTCACGTTGGCGGGACGATGACCGAAACCACTGAAACGCCGGAACTGACAGCCACGACGCTCGAGGTGACCAGTGCCGGCTGGATCAACAACGGCAGCAAACCGGTGACCATGAAGACCAGCTACACGGTTACTGCTTCGTGTGCGCCGGGAACCGTGTACGGAAGTGGATTGGCGGTAGGTGCCACGGTGATGGGCAACGGATTCCAGTCGAGTGCGAATTTCGCCAACTTGGGCCCGTCCATCACTGTCCGCGCCGCGGATGTGGTCGATCCGGTTGACCCGGTCGATCCCGTTGATCCGGTTGATCCCACTGGCCCCGGAACCGGTGGCGGAATCGGATCGCTCGGCTCGTTGAGTGGTGGCCTCGGTTCCCTCAGCGGCCTGTTCGATTCGAGCTAGGCGAGAGTTGTGAAACGGCGGGGGGGGGGGGGGGGGGGGGGACCATCAGGTGCTCAGCCGAATTCGATCGAGGTGTTGATTTCTTCCACCTGGTTGGAGGTCTGCATGTTCGTCGTGTCGGTGAACTGGTTTGCAAAGCTGACCAGGTAGACCGGCGAGTTGTCGTCGGCTTGGTAAGCGACGACCGTCATGACGGCGTAGAGCGGAACGTCCAGGTTTGGGGCGGTCCAGGTTCCGGAGAGGCGGAAACCCTGCTGTCCGTCGACGTCGATCTCGGTGTACTTCACCTCGGTCCACCCGTCGAGAGTGGCGATCGTTTCACGCGCAGCGGCAAGAACCTCGTCTTTTGTTGCGGTGCCCTGGTTTTCGACCGTCACCGTGGTGTTCGGCATGAAACCGCTGGGTTCCTGGCTGTTGCTGGACAACGCGTCCGTAACGCCGGCAGGGATGTTCTCGCCGTGAGTCCAGCTCGGCGGGAGGCTGACGCTGATGCTCGGCGCTTCGGGGTCGTCGCCGGTTTCGATCGTCGTCCGCTCACCGATGAACGGTGTTCCGTCCCGCAAAGTCGGCGTCGCGGCAGCGGCAGACGGCGAGGATGCAGAACTTTCGGAAGCAGTGGTCTCACTGGTGTTGGTATCACTGGAGACGGCGTCGCCGCTTTCCGAACTGCTGCATCCGGACAAGACGAGTGCAGCAGTGATCAGTGACGCTATTCCGAGAGCAAGTGTGCTGCTCTTAGGGCTCATAGTGTGACAGTCCTTCAGGTTTTGGCGACGGCCGAGCGCCGCCGGCAGCATTGCTGGCGCGGCTGAGACTATCAGCGCTACGACGGCCGAGTAGTGGCCTTGAAGGTAATGGTGCTGCCGGGCCGCAGCTGTGCCAGCGACGCAATCCCGGCGTCGGAAACGACGGCGATGACCGGGTATCCGCCGGTCACGGGATGGTCGGCGAGGAACACGACGGGCTGGCCGCCTGGTGGCACCTGGATGGATCCCGTCACGACGCCTTCGCTCGGCAATTCCTCGGTGTGTGAGCGATGCAAAGGCCCTTGGCCCTGTAGCCGGACCCCGACTCGGTTGGTGTGTTCGGTGACTTTCCACGTGGTGTGAAGGAGCGCGTGAACGGATGCGGCGGTGAACCAGGAATTTCGGGGGCCGAGCGTGATCTCGATCGGAACTGCGCCGAGTGCAGGTGCCGGCGGTGGAATCAACTCTTCGGTGGGCCACGTCCCTTCCTCGGCCCCGAGGAGGAGCAGATCGCCGGCGGCGAGCGGCGGCGGCCCGATTCCGGAGAGCGTGTCGGTGGATCTGCTTCCGAGTACCTGCGGGACGTCGACGCCACCGCGTGCAGAGATGTACGTTCTCAACCCGGTTGTGCTGTAACCCAATTCGAGAATGCTGCCACTACCCAGATGGATGCTCGCGTAGTCAGGTGCCGGCCGTCCGTCGACGGCCAGCGGCACCCGCGCGCCTGTCGCTGCCACCGTCATCGAACCGACGGCCCGCATAGCGAAACCCCCAGCGGTGACTTCGATGGTTGCTGCTCGAAAAGTGTTGCCTACGAGTCTGTTGGCGCTGTCGTGCGAGATCATGTCGACGGCGCCGGATCTTCCGACCCCGAGGGCGCCGTAGCCTCTCCGCCCGCGGTCCTGAACTGTGGCGAGCGGGCCGGTACGCACAACCTCGAGCCAGGCCATGAATCCATTGTCCCGCAACAGCGCGGTGAAGACACCAAAATCATGCTTGCACCAAAATCATGCACGGACAAAGGTGACTGTGGTGCCGGGTAGAAGCAGCGCCGGCGGGCGGCGCTCGGCATCCCACACCGACAGTTCCGTCGTTCCGATCAACTGCCAGCCGCCCGGGGAGCTACGCGGGTAGACGCCCGAGAATTGTCCGGCCAACCCGACTGCACCGGCCGGGACCTGCCTGCGCGGGTCCGATCGACGTGGAACTTCGAGCTTTCTCTCGTTGCTGGTCAGATACGCGAAGCCGGGGGCGAAACCGATGAACGCGACGGTCCACGACGCAGCCGTGTGAGCGTCGATCACACCGTCGACCCCGAGGCCGGTCAGCTTGCCCACCTCTACGAGATCGGGGCCGTCGTAGCGGACCGGAATCTCGACAGCAGACCCGCTCTCGTCTGCTGTGAGTTCGATCGGTACGGCCCCACGTACCCATTTCTCCACCAGTTGGTGCGCGGTGATCGTGTTGTCGTACTCGATCAAGATGGTTCGCGCCGCGGGAATCAGGTCGATCACGCCGGGGATCCGACTGGCGTCGAGAGCCCTGAAGTTGCCCAGCACACTCGGCAGTTCGTCGTACTCGACGAGGACTGCGGATTCACCGGCGGGCAGGATCGCGATCATGTGAACGGCGTGATCTCGACGTCGGAAGATTCGAGGAGAGTGCGGATTGCCACGGCCATGTCGACGGCTGCCGGACTGTCACCGTGCACGCACACCGATGCGGCAGAGACTTTCAACGTGCTCCCGTCGACTGCGTCCAACTCGCCGTCGACGACCATTCGCCGAACCCGCTCTGCAACAAGTGTCGGGTCCTGCAGAACGGCGCCCGACTCGGTGCGGGGGACCAGGGTGCCTTCCGCCGTGTACGCACGATCGGCAAAAGCCTCGGCGACCACGTCGAGACCGGCCTCGCGCGCCTCTTCCAGAAACACCGAACCCGGTAGTCCGAGAACAGGTAGCGAACTGTCATAGGCAACGACGGCGGCGACCACGGCCCGCGCCTGCCGTCGGTGATGGACTATTGCGTTGTAGAGCGCGCCGTGGGGTTTGACGTACGTGACCCGCGATCCGGCGACACGAGCCAAACCGTCGAGCGCCCCTACTTGATAAATGACGTCGGCGGTGAGGTCCTTCGGGGAGACGTCGATGAAGCGTCTGCCGAAACCGGCGAGGTCTCGGTACCCCACCTGCGCGCCGATCCGGACGCCGCGGGCGGCGGCGGATTCGCAAGTCGCCAACAGCGTTGTCGGGTCGCCGGCATGGAATCCGCAGGCGATGTTCGCGCTGGTGACAAGTTCGAGCATGGCGTCGTCGTCGCCCAGGGTCCAGGCTCCGAAGCCCTCGCCGAGGTCGCTGTTCAGATCAACGCTGTAGCCCATACCTCGATTCTAGGTAGGTATGGGCTCTCGGTGTTCAGGCGTGCGCCGGAATCCGTCCGGCATTCTTGCGACGTGCGGATCCGAAGAGTCGGCATATCAGGTAGACCACGAACGAGACCGAGGTGACGAAACTCGAGACGGGAACGCCGGGGGCCAGCGAGAGAAGGATGCCGCCGACGGCTGCCAGTTCGGCGAACACGACGGAGAGGATCGTGGCCTTGAGTGGGCTTGCCGTGACGTACGCGGCGGCCGCTGCGGGGGTGATCAGCAGCGACATCACCAGCAGAGCACCGACGATCTGTACGCCGAGTGCTGCGGTGATGCCGACCAACACTGCGAACACGATCGACAGTGCCCGGACCGGAACACCGCGAGCTGCAGCAACTTCGGGGTCGGTGCTTGCGAACAGCAAAGGGCGGTAGATGAATCCGAGTGTGCCGATCACGATGACCGCGCACAGCAGCAGAAGTTCGAGACCGCTGTTTCCCGGCGCCACGATCTGTCCGACCAACAACGAGAAGCTGGTTCCCGTGCGACCGTCGTACGCCCAGAGGAACAACACCGACAGGCCGAGGCCGAAAGCCATGATCACGCCGATCACCGAATCTCGGTCGCGCGCTTTGGCTCCGAGCAGTCCGAACAGCACTGCCGCGACCACGGATCCGACGATGGCACCGAAGCCGACGCCCACACCGACGAGAAGTGCGGCGGATGCGCCCGTCAGTGACAGCTCACTCGTTCCGTGCACCGAGAACGACATCTGACGGCTCACGATCAGCGGCCCGATGATGCCGGCCAACAATCCGAGGATGGCACCGGCAATCAACGCCTGTTGGACGAAGTCGTACTGCAGTAGGTCGACGGTGGCGGACACGTCGAACATCCGCGACATCGCGTCGGTGAACTTGTTACTCACTGGTGGTGATCCTCATCAGAATGGTGAACGCCTTCTCCCGGGCGTAGTCCGCCTGCGCTGCCGAGCGCGTCGATGGCGTCTCCGGTGCCGATCACGACGAGGCGGCCACGAACCTGCAACACTTCGACGTCGGTGTTGTACAGATCCGAGAGAACCTCGGACGTCATCACTTCGGCCGGCGTCCCGATCCGGAATTTACCGTCCACCAGATAGAGCACTCGATCCACCAACGGCAGGATCGGATTGATCTCGTGCGTCACGAACAGCACCGCGGTGTCGTGGCTGCGCCGCCGCTTGTCGATCAGCGTCGAGACCAGGTGCTGGTTGGCGAGGTCGAGGCTGAGCAGCGGCTCGTCGCACAACAGTATCCGCGGGTCGCCGACCAAAGCCTGTGCGATCCGCAGTCGCTGCTGCTCACCGCCGGACATGGAACCGATGGGAGCGTCGGCGAACGACTGGGCGCTGACCTGTGCGATGGCGTCGTCGACGATCTTGCGGCGACGACCCCGACGCAGTAGGCCCGTACCCCACTGGTGACCGTCGACGCCGAGGCCGACCAGGTCGCGGCCGCGGAGCGGGAGGCCGTCGTCGATCGATTTCTGCTGCGGGATGTACCCGACGTGTGAGTTCCCGGCCCGTGCCGGCGTGCCGACGATCTGTGCACTACCGCCGCTGAGTTGTAGTTGGCCCAGCAGAATCTTCAGGAGCGAGGTCTTGCCCGACCCGTTCGGCCCGAGTACGGCGATGAACTCACCTGGCTGTACCTCGAGATCGAGCCCGTCCCACAATGTGCGGGCGCCGAAGGACAATCGAGCGTCCTTCAGCGTCACAGCGGGCACGGAGGCCTCTGAAGGCGCGGTGTTACCAGAAGGCACGGTGTTACCAGGGGGCACAGGAGTATTCGCGGAAGTTTCTGTCACAAGCCGATCGGTTCTTCTCGGAAATGGTGGGGCAAATAATTACTGGGCAGAGAGGGCGTTTGCGAGCGACTCCGCGGTCTGCGTCTGCCACTGAATGTAGTCCAGGCCCTCGGGGAGAGTCTCCGTAACCTCGACGACGGGCACTCCGGCGGTTTCGGCTGTGGTGCGCATGTCCTGGGTCACTTTGTCCTGCGTCTGGATGTTGTAGACCAGTGCGCGGGCCTGCTTCTCCGAGAGGAGTTGGCGGGTTGCGGCGATTGCGGCCGGTGACGGATCGTTGCCGTCTTCGATGGCGCTGGTGAACTCCTCGGGAGTTGCGTCCTTCAGTTCAGCTGCGACCAGGAGGTAGTGCGCGATCGGCTCGGTCTGAGCCACCGGTGCGCCCGCGTGGGCAGCGGCGATGGAATCGGTGATCGCTGTGACGCCGGCGAGCTTCTGGCTGTATGCCTTCGCGTTGTCCTCGTAGGTCGCCGCGTTGTCCGGATCGAGAGCGCTCAGCTGATCGGCCACCGAATGTGCGACGGCGTCGACGGTCGGGATGTCGAACCAGACGTGTTCGTTGACTGCGCCGTGGGTGTGACCGTCATGCGATTCGCCCGCGGTTTCGCCGGCGTGGATGCCGCCGTCGAGCAGGTTGTAGGCGTTGACCGTCTTCTGCTCGCCCTTGCCTGCGTCGAGGACGTCGGTGATGAACTGGTCGTAGCCGCCACCGTTGTAGACGACGAGCGATGCGTCGGTGATCTTGGCGGCATCGGCGGGAGTCGCCTCGAACGAGTGCGGGTCCGCGGACGGCTCGTTGATGATCGACGTCACGGTCAGCTTGTCGCCGGCGACGGCCTGCGCGACGTCGCCCCACACGTTCGTCGATGCGACGACGGTGATGCCGTCGTCCTTCGAGGAGGTTGAGCTGCACGCGGTGAGCGCGAATGCTGCGGCGACCGAGACGGCCGCGAGGGCGGTGGCGGTGCGGAATTTCGACGACGAACGCACGTGCTTTTCTCCTGAACAAAGGCTGGGCTAAATGCTATTGGAAACCGTTACCGTTACACATTAGCGCATAGTCGCTGGTAGTTCACCTTCGGTTCAGCCCCAACGCGCCGTCTGCGGGCACTACGGCTAACGTCCGTTTATGCCCCGGTCCCGTCAGCCACGCCGTCAAGCCACTTTGGCGTCGCTTGCCGCCGAGCTCAATGTGTCGAGAACTACAGTCTCGAACGCGTACAACCGACCCGATCAGCTCTCCGTCGAGCTGCGGGATCGAGTGCTCCAAGCGGCCAAGCGACGCGGATACCCCGGACCTGATCCGGTCGCCCGCTCCCTGCGAACTCGCAAAGCCGGTGCCGTCGGTCTTCTGCTCACCGAAGCACTCAGTTATTCGTTCCGTGACCCGGCCGCCATGAGCTTCCTTGCAGGTCTCTCGGAATCGTGTGAGGACGCCGGCCAGGGCTTGCTGCTCATCCCGGCCGGGCCCGGCCGCGACGAGGTGGATGCTGCAGCCGTGGTCCAGCAGGCGGGCGTCGACGGCTTTGTCGTCTACTCCGTGGCCGACGACGATCCGTATCTCGCTGCCGTGCTCGAGCGTCACATTCCGATCGTCGTCTGCGACCAGCCGCGCGAGATTCCCGGTGCATCCCTCGTGGGCATCGACGACCGCGCTGCCATGCGCAAGGTCGCCGATTACCTCATCGGGCTCGGCCACCGCGACATCGGCGTGCTCTGCATGAGGCTGGGGCGCGACCGGATGGACGGCGTCGTCAGCCAGGAACGACTCAAGTCCCCACACTTCCACGTCCAGCGTGAGCGGATCGAAGGAGTGCGCGACGCGATGGTGGCGGCCGACATGGACCCACTCTCACTCACCGTGATCGAGCGGTACGTCCACACATCGCAGTCCGGGCACTCGGCGGCGGCGGAAGCTCTCGCGACCAACCCCGAGATCACCGCACTGGTCTGCACCACCGACGTGCTGGCTCTCGGCGCTTTGGACTGGGCGCGCTGGCAGGGCATCGATGTACCTGGCCAACTGTCGATCACCGGATTCGACGGCGTCGACGAGGCGCTGCGTGAATCACTCACAACGGTGCGCCAGCCCCAGGAAGAGAAGGGCCGGCGTGCCGGTGCGCTCTTGATGTCGCCGTCCGGATCCGGCGTTCCGATAGTCGAGATGCTCGACACCGAACTACTGGCCGGGCGAACATCAGGTCGGATCAAGGGGTAGCGCTCACGCCAGGAGTTGGGCGCAGCGCAACAAGCCCAGATGGCTGTACGCCTGGGGGTGGTTGCCCAGTGAGCGTTCCGCGATGGGGTCGTACTCCTCCGCGAGCAGTCCGGTGGGACCCGCTGCCGCGACCAACTGGTCGAACAGTGCCTCTGCTTGCAGGCGTTGCCCGATCAGTAGGTATGCCTCGACGAGCCAGGCGGCGCAGAGGTGGAACCCACCTTCGATGCCGGGCAGACCGTCGTCGTGATGGTAGCGGTATACCGTTGAGCCGCTGCGTAGTTCAGCCTCGGTGGCTACGACGGTCGCTGCAAAGCGCGGATCCGTCGGATCGATCAGCCCCGACAGTCCGATGTGCAGAGTCGCCGCGTCGAGATCGGTACCGTCGTAGGCTGCGGTGTACGACTGGACGTCGTCCTTCCAGCCTTTGTGTCGTACTTCGTCGGCGATCTGGTCACGCAGTTCCGCCCACTCGGGCAGAGCCTCGCGAGAAAAGCGGGTCGCAAGATCGACGGCGCGGTCGACGGTGACCCAGCCCATAACCTTGGAATAGACGTGGTGGCGCGGGTTGTCGCGAATTTCCCAGATGCCGTGATCGGGTTCGAACCAGCGCCGCTGCACTGCTTCGACCATGGCGCACACCAGTTCCCAGTCGCGGTCGCTCAAAGGATCGGGATCACCGGCCTTTTCGCGTGCATTCGCCAGTTCGACGATGAGCTCGACGATCGGGCCGAACACGTCCAGTTGAACCTGCTGATTCGCGGCGTTTCCGACGCGGACCGGCCGGGAGCCGGCGTATCCGGGAAGTGAATCGATGACGGCCTCTGGCGGTAGCGAAGTCCCGTAGAGCGTGTAGAGGGGGTGCAGGCGCTCGGGTCCCGGCAGTGTTTCGAGCACGCGGTGGACCCAGTCCAGGTAGTTCTCGGCCTCGTCGGTGGATCCGACGCTCACGAGAGCTGTTGCGGTGAGGGCGGCGTCGCGCAACCAGCAATAGCGGTAGTCCCAGTTGCGGACTCCGCCGATCTCTTCCGGCAGGGATGTTGTGGCGGCGGCCATGATGGAACCGGAATCGGCATGAACCAGCCCGCGCAAGGTCAGTGCAGAGCGTTTCATCAAGTCCGGCTTCAGCTTCGGGAGTTCGAGCGTCTTGGCCCAATCGGACCAGTAGGCCTCCGAGGTCGCTCGACGCTCGAGTTCCGGAACGTCGGACGGGCCGATTTCTTCTGTTCCGCAGCGCAATTCGAGGACGACGTCACCCTTGGACGGCTCGACGATGGCGTGGGCGGTCTGCTGGTTTCCGTCGGTGGCGATGTTCCACAGCACACCGGGGGAGCGGAGTACGTACGGCTCGTTGGTGCCGAGGACCCGAATGCCCTCGTCGACGACCTCGAGCGTGACCTGACCCTGGCCGAACTCGGGACGGGGTGCAAACGAGACGATCGCGTCGGCCTGACCGGAAATGATGCGGGTCAGGTCGGTTCGTCCCTGTGGGACGTCGTGGGGGAGGTAGTCGGTGACGGACAGGCTCGCCCAGCGGGTCTGAACTGTCATCGTGCTGTCGATGTACTTCTGGCTCAGCGGCAAGGCTGTGCGTCGAGGCCCGACCGAGAAGTGGCCGGCCCCGGTTCCGCCGAGAAGGTGTGCGAAGACGGCCGCTGAATCCGGTTCCGGGTGACACAACCAGGTCAGCGTCGCATCCGGGGTCACCAAAGCGACGGTGCGCGGACTGGCGAGCATCGAGAGTCGCTCGATGGGCGGAGCGTCGGCGCCGGAAAGCCACGTACGACGCTCGTCGAGCAGGAATGCCAGAGCGGCAGCGACGTCCTCGGTGCTGTCGACGCGATAGTCGGCGACGGTGTCCCCGCTGCCGACCTTGATTCCGATGTCCGGCCCCTGAAGCCTGCTGAACGCCTTTTCGTCGGTCACGTCGTCGCCGATGAAGACGGCAGCGGTTGCGCCGTCCTGATGGCGAATCAAGTCGAGTGCGTGCCCCTTGTCGGTGGCGATGACAGCCAACTCGACCACCGATTTGCCCTCGGTGACCTGAACGCCTGGCCAGAGTGCCGATTCGGTGCGGACGGCGATGAGCGCCTTCTCGGCGTCGTCGGCACTGGTGTTGCGTACGTGCAGTGCAACGCTGGCGGGCTTCTTCTCCACCGTTGCCCCAGGGGTGTCGGCGGCGATTCGGCCCAACTCGGTGACGATCTCGTCGAGCAGTTTCCTGGCGTCGGCGTCGATCGCGTGGACGAATCCGATGTCGAACTCGGAGCCGTGGCTGCCGACCAACTGCACTTCGGCGGGAAGTCGGGACAGCGCAGCCAGATCCTTGAGGGCGCGGCCCGAGATCACGGCAGCCGTCGTCGACGCGAGGCTGGCGAGAGAGCGAAGCGCACGCACCGTTTCCGCCCGGGGATACGCCTTGTCCGGGTTGGCGACGATGGGTGCCATCGTCCCGTCGTAGTCGGAGGCTACGAGCAGACGCGGCGTGCGTGCCACGCCTGACAGCGCTCGGCGGAGTTCGATGGACAGATCTTGTGCGCTCACCTCTTCAAATCTAGGTGATGCAGCGACTCCTGGCTCGATACGTTTCCGGCCGATCAGTGCAAAAATGACAGATGCGACAAAGGATGTCTATTCGGGTTTCCGAGTTCCGTCACCGAGCAGCAGTTCAACCGTCAATTCCAGTCGATTGGCGACATCGGTAGCCGAAGAGCGTCGCGTGAGCCATGCCACCAAATTGGACAGCCACACATCGGAGATCACGCGCGCGATCGCCAACTGCTCTTCGGTTGGCTCCTCTTCGGTCATCGCTCGTGCGAAGAGGCGGTCCATCAACTGGCCCACCTGATCGACCTCGGCCGCTGCGGAGGCGTCGGCGAACATGAACGCGCGAGTCATCGCTTCGGTGAGGAGCGGATCGCGCTGCATCGCGCGGGTGATGAGGCTGAGGATCAGCTGCATCCGCTCGAGCGGGCTGGTTCCAGGTGGGATCTTGCCCTTGGAATCGATCTTCTCGAATTCGCGTGCCAGGGCGGACACCAGTAGGTGAACCTTGGACGGGAAGTAGCGATAGAGCGTTCCGACTGCGACGTCGGCACGCTCGGCCACGGCGCGCATCTGAACAGCCTCGTAGCCGCCCTTGGACGCCAAGGCGAGTGTTGCGTCGAGAATCCGCTTGCGGCGTTCACGTTGCGCGTTGGAGCTGAGATCGTCGTCCCCGAGCGTTGCAGAAGCAACCGCGTTGGAGCGGGATCGGGATGTTGTGGTCATCGACAAATTCCTTCGCGCCTTGACTCTTGGCCAGGTGTCATATTAGAACACGTTCTAAACAATTGTGTCACTTATCGAGAGGCGGGAACCAGTTGTGACAATCGCCACGACCGATGAACAGCGGGCGGTCCAGGAATCGATAGAGGCCTGGGCTCGCTCGGCCACGCCGATGGACATGGTACGCCGTGGACCAGCAGTTTCGTGGCGGGAGAAATGGTCCGAGTTCGCGTCTCTCGGGATATTTTCGGTCGCCGTTCCCGAAGCGGTAGGCGGAGCCGGGGCCGAAATCGTCGATCTCGCAGCAATGCTCGAGCAGGCGGCAATCGAACTCGTGCCGGGTCCTGTTCTCACGACTGCACTCGCAGCTCTGGTGGTGGGGCGTAGTTCGTCGCCCGCTGCCAAGCGATGGTCCGAAACGCTCGCCGACGGTGCGCTGCCGTGTGCCGTCGTATTGGACGAAAGTCCAGTTGCGGCAACGGCGAATGCGTCCGGCGGCATCGAGCTTCATGGCGAAGGAGGTTACGCCTGGGGCGGCGATTCGGGCGTATCGGTACTCGTGTCGGCGGGCGTCGTGTCCGAAGACGAAGGCTCGCGTGTCGTCTGGGCTCTCGTCGACGGAGACAGCGAAGGCGTGACCTACGAAGCGGTCGACACCATCGACAAGTCGCGACCACTGGCGCGAGTCTCCTTCGATCGAGTGACGGTCGACGCCGACCGAATCCTCGATGACATTGCGCCAGGATCGGTTTCCGATCTCGCGGCGGTACTGGGGGCAGCCGAAGCTGCCGGAATCGCGGCGTGGAGCCTGCGTACTGCGGTGGAGTACGCGAAGATTCGCGAACAATTCGGAAAGCCCATCGGCTCGTTCCAGGCGATCAAACACATCTGCGCCGAAATGCTCTGTCGCGTAGAGAATGCCGGAGCCGTCGCCTGGGATGGTGCAGTCGCTGCCGAGTCGGGCGACGAACTTCCGATCGCCGCAGCAGTGGCCGCCGCGGTGTCTCTGGATGCCGCTGTCGACACGGCAAAAGACTGCATTCAAGTGCTCGGCGGCATCGGATTCACCTGGGAGCACGAGGCGCACTTCTACCTTCGTCGAGCACTGTCGCTCCGGCAGATTCTGGGCGGATCGTCTCATTGGCGCGCACGCGTCGCGGAATTGACGATCGGCGGCGCACGGCGTCACCTTCAGATCGACTTGAGTGAGCTCGAATCCGACCGGTCCGAAATTCGCGAAGAGGTAGCGCAATTGGTGACGCTGCCCGAATCCGAGCAGCGCAACGCGTTGGCCGAATCGGGCTACCTTGCGCCGCACTGGCCCAAGCCGTACGGCCGGGGCGCCAAGGCCGCGCAACAGATTCTGATCGAAGAGGAATTGGCGGCCGTCGGTATCGGCCGACCCGATCTGGTGATCGGCTGGTGGGCAGTGCCGACCATCCTCGAGCACGGCAGTGCGGAGCAGATCGAAAGATTTGCGACTCCGACGCTCAAGGGCGAGATCACCTGGTGCCAGCTCTTCAGTGAACCCGGCGCAGGTTCGGATCTTGCGGCACTGCGCACGACCGCGGAAAAGGTCGACGGCGGTTGGAAGCTGAACGGCCAGAAAGTCTGGACTTCGCTTGCGCGTGAAGCTGACTGGGCCATCTGCCTCGCCAGGACCGATCGCGAGGTTCCCAAACACAAGGGCATCACGTACTTCCTTCTCGACATGAAGACGGCTGGGATTCGGATCTCGCCGCTGCGCGAGATCACCGGAGATGCCCTGTTCAACGAAGTCTTCCTCGACGACGTCTTCGTCCCGGACGAGTGCGTCGTCGGCCAGCTCGGTGGAGGCTGGAAACTGGCCCGAACGACCCTCGCCAACGAGCGGGTCGCAATGAGCGGTGGCTCTTCGCTCGGCGGTGCGATGGAGGAATTGCTCGAGCTGGCCGGCGACCCCGATCCTGTGGTGGCAGACAAGCTCGGTGGGCTGATCGGAACCGCCATGGTGGGCTCACTGCTGGAATTGCGCACGACACTGCGGCAATTGGACGGTCAGGATCCGGGTCCGGCGTCGAGCGTCCGCAAGCTGGTGGGCGTGCGCCAGCGTCAGAATGTCGCGGAGTTCGCCATGGAATTGGGTGGTACTGCCGGGTGGGTGGAGGGCCCGCTTTCGCGTGAGTTCCTCAACACGCGATGCCTGTCGATTGCCGGCGGAACCACGCAGATTCTGTTGACCGTCGCCGCGGAGAGAATTCTGGGCCTGCCCCGTGATTAGACGGCGTGAGTAGAGGCCTTTAGAAATGTCCACGTTGGTGATACAACTAGAACACGTTCTACATCAGAGACAGGATTGCCAGCGTGGACTTCACTCCCGATGAAACCCAGGAAGCGGTAGCCGAGGTGGCTACCGCGCTCCTTGCCCGCGAACTGGAGCCGGACGCGCTCTGGGCGGCATTCGCCGATGCCGACCTGCTCACGTTGGCCCTGCCCGAGCGTCTGGGCGGCGAGGGACTCTCCGTCGCCGACGTCGGTTCCCTCCTCGTCGAGGTCGGCCGGGCCGCCGCTCCAATTCCGGCTCTCGCAACCCTCGGCTTCGGTGTACTCCCCATAGTCGCTCTGGGGACCGACGCTCAACAGGAAGAATTGCTCACCGGAGTCGGCGCCGGACGGGTGTTCACCGCGGCGCTCGGTGAGCCGGGTCAGCAGTTCCCGGCACAGCCGTCGACCACCGCGCAGCAGTCGGGCGACTGGTATCGCGTCAGCGGGACGGTGCTTGCCGTTCCCTTCGCGGCGAGCGCACACAGAATTCTTGTGCCCACCGACGCCGGAGTCGTTCTCGTCGATCCGACCGCCGCCGGCGTCGCATTGACGCCGACTCCCAGTGCGTCCGGCAGTCCGGAGTTCGCAGTCACCATGGACGAGGCAGTCGGTGAACTTCTCGGTGCCGGCGAGGAAGCCGTCCAGACGCTGTACCGGATCGCCACGGCAAGCATCGGAGCCGTTGCAGACGGTTTGGTGTCCGGCGCCGTCGATCTCACTGCGGCACATGTCGGCTCGCGTGAGCAATTCGGTAAGCCGCTCGCCACGTTCCAGGCAGTCTCACAACAGATAGCCGACGCGTACGTCACCTCCCGGACCCTTCATGTCGCGGCGTTGTCGGCGTCCTGGCGCGTGTCGGAGGGCCTGGACGCCCAGTCGGACCTCGACGTCATGGCGTACTGGATCGCCCAAGAAGTGCCTGCCACGATGCAGGTGCTTCACCACCTGCACGGCGGTCTGGGCGTCGACGTCACGTATCCACTTCATCGTTACTACTCGACTGCAAAAGACCTGGCACGCCTGCTCGGCGGTGCTTCGCAGCGACTCGACCTCGTGGGGGCCCGGTGTTCATCGATCTGACCGACAGTCAGCGCGCATTGCAAGCTGAACTTCGACGCTACTTCTCGACGCTGATCTCGCCCGAAGAGGCCAAGATCATGCGCGTGGAGCGGCATGGCCCTACCTATCGCGAGGTCATCCGTCGTATGGGCAAGGACGGCTGGCTCGGCGTCGGCTGGCCGGTGGAGTTCGGCGGACGTGGGTTCGGTGAAGTCGAGCAGCAGATTTTTGTCAACGAGGCTGTGCGGGCGGATGTCCCACTGCCTTCGGTGACGTTGCAGACCGTCGGCCCGACTCTGCAGAAGTACGGCAGCGAGGAGCAGAAGCAGAAATTCCTGCCCGCGATCCTCGCCGGTGAAGTGCACTTCGCGATCGGCTACACCGAACCGGAAGCCGGCACCGACCTTGCAGCACTGCGCACTTCGGCGGCACGAAATGGTGACGAGTACGTCGTCAACGGCCAGAAGATTTTCACCACCGGCGGGCATGACGCCGATTACGTGTGGCTCGCCGTGCGGACAGGGTCTGCCGATTCAAGGCACCGCGGCATCTCCATCCTGATCATGGACACCAAAGATCCCGGCTACACCTGGACCCCGATCATCACCTGCGACGGTGCGCATCATGTCAACGCCACCTACTACGAGGACGTTCGCGTTCCGGCGAACATGCTTGTGGGTGAGGAGAATCAGGGCTGGCGCTTGATCACGACGCAGCTCAACCACGAACGCGTCATGCTCGGTCCGGCAGGTCGTGTCGCAGGGATTTACGACCACGTCTTCGATTGGGCCAAGCGTGAAAACCTGCTTGATCACGTTGACGTACGGCGCGCGCTCGGCGAAATTCATGCGACGTACCGCCTCAATGAGCTGCTCAACTGGCAAGTGGCGTCGAGTGATTCGGATTCGGTGGATATCGCCGACGCTTCGGCAACCAAAGTGTTTGCGACCGAGCGTATCCAGCGGGTCGGTCGACTGGCGGAAGAGATCGTCGGGCGGTACGGAAATCCGATCGATCCCGAAACTGCTGATCTCATGGAGTGGTTGGACATGCAGATCAAGCGCAACCTGGTGATCACCTTCGGCGGTGGAGTCAACGAGGTGATGCGCGAACTGATTGCGACCGCCGGCCTGAAGCTTCCTCGCGTTCCGAGATAGGAAACAAATCGTGTCAGATCCCATTCTCACTGCTGCCGAGCGGGTTCGAGAGGACGGGCCAAGCGCTCCTCGCGCCGGCCGGGACCCCGTGAACCTGCCGATGATCCGCAACTGGGTCGAGGCGATCGGTGACGAGAACCCGATCTACGTCGACGAATCGGCTGCCCGCGCCGCCGGACACGACGGAATAGTCGCACCGCCGGCGATGGCGCAGGTATGGACGATGCGCGGTCTGGGGGCAATTCGAGAAGCCGACGATCCGTTGGGCCGGATGACGGACATCCTCGACGAGGCCGGATTCACGTCCGTCGTCGCGACCAACTGCGATCAGATCTACCACCGCTATTTGAAGCCGGGTGAAGAAGTCACCATCTCCTCGGTGTTGGAAGACGTTGTGGGACCCAAGAAAACAGGTCTTGGTGAAGGATGGTTCTTCACTACTCGCAGCTTCTGGCGGGTCGGCGAAGAACTGGTCTCGGAGATGATGTTCCGGATCTTGAAGTTCGCGCCGCCAGTCAGCGAGAGTTCCTCCACTGACGTGCCTGCGGACCTGGACGCATCTCGAATGCTGCGTCCGACAGCATCCCTCGACACGCAGTTCTTCTGGGACGGTGTCGCCGCACACGAGTTGCGTATTCAACTGCGTGCGGACGGTTCGGTACAGCACCCGCCGGTGCCCGCGATCTGGAAAGACAAGTCGGAGCAGACCGACTACGTGGTGGCGTCAGGTCGGGGAACGGTCTTCAGCTTTGTCGTTCACCACGCCCCCAAGGTTCCTGGTCGGTCGTTGCCGTTCGTCGTTGCCCTGGTCGAACTGCCTGAGGGTGTGCGGATGCTCGGCGAATTGCGCGGCGTCGATCCGTCGAGTGTGTCGATCGGAATGGAGGTGGAGGCGATCTACCTCGACTTCCCCGGAGACGACGAGACCGGGGGAACTCCCTGGACTCTGTACGCCTGGCAGCCGGTTTCTGTGTCTGCGGTGTCTGCGGTTTCTGCGGTGAAGGAGTGACGATGACTTCGACGACGGATATCACTGTGGGAGAGGTTCTTCCGCAGCTTTCGATTTACGGCGACCCGACGTTTGTGGTCTCGGCGGCGCTCGCTACCCGCGATTTTCAAGATGTTCACCACGACCGCGATCTCGCACAGAAACGCGGCTCGAAGGACATCTTCGTCAACATCCTCACCGACACCGGCTTGGTGCAGCGATTCGTGACCGATTGGGCAGGACCGCGGGCTGTACTCACGTCGATCAAACTCCGCCTCGGAGTCCCCTGGTACGCCTACGACACCTTGACGCTCTCCGGAACGGTGACCTCCTACGACGAGGATCTCGTGTCACTCGCGGTGGTCGGCAAGAACAGCCTGGGAGATCACATCACCGCACAGGTCACACTGGCATTTCCGGCGTCGGGCTCGAATGGAGACACTGAAAACGGAGACATTGAATGAGCGCATTGTCCGGCAAGGCAGCGATCGTCGGAATCGGAGCCACGGATTTCTCGAAGGATTCCGGTCGCAGTGAACTGCGACTGGCCGCCGAGGCTGTTCAAGCCGCGTTGGACGACGCCGGTCTGACACCCGCCGACGTCGACGGTCTTACCTCGTTCACCATGGACACCAACACCGAAGTGGCAGTAGCTCGTTCGGTGGGGATTCCGAACCTCAAGTTCTTCAGCCGCATTCACTACGGAGGCGGTGCCGCTGCGGCGACGATTCAGCAGGCCGCCATGGCTGTTGCCACCGGCGTCGCAGACGTCGTCGTCGCTTACCGCGCGTTCAACGAGCGATCGGGTGCGCGTTTCGGGCAGGTGAACTCCGGCCTTGTGGCGCAGGTCAATTCGTCGGGCACGGATAACGCCTTTTCCTATCCTCACGGATTGGGTACTCCTGCATCGTTTGTCGCGATGGTCGCGCAGCGATACATGCACGTATACGGAGCGTCCAGCGAGGACTTCGGTCGAATCGCCGTCGCGGACCGTAAGCATGCAGCCACCAATCCGAAGGCGTTCTTCTACGGAAAACCGATTACCCTCGAGGACCATCAGAATTCGCGGTTCATCGCCGAACCTTTGCATCTTCTCGATTGCTGCCAGGAGTCCGACGGCGGCATCGCGATCGTCGTCACCTCGCCAGAACGAGCCAAAGATCTGAAGAACACCCCCGCCGTTATCGCTGCCGCCGCACAGGGCAGCGGGGCAGATCAATACATCATGACCAGCTATTACCGCGACGGTTTGACCGGCCTACCGGAGATGGGCCTTGTCGGCGATCAGCTCTGGTCACAAAGTGGGCTGCGCCCGTCGGACATGCAGACGGCGATCTTCTACGACCACTTCACGCCCTATGTTCTGATGCAGCTCGAGGAACTCGGTTTCTGTGGCAGGGGAGAGGCAAAGGACTTCATCGCCGGTGGCGCAATCGAACTCGGCGGCAAGCTTCCGATCAACACCCATGGTGGACAGCTCGGCGAGGCATACATTCACGGGATGAACGGTATCGCCGAGGGTGTTCGGCAGATCCGCGGTACTTCGGTCAACCAGGTCGACTCCGTCGAGAATGTACTGGTGACTGCGGGAACGGGCGTTCCGACATCGGGGCTTGTGCTGACTCGCTGATTATCGTGGGCACAGCTTCATCAAGCGTCACGGCCGGTTGGCACCGCATCGAGGTCTCCTTCGATGCGGTGCTCGGTTCGTGTTCTGTTGTCGCCAAAGAGGTTTGACCTCTCAGGTTTTGAAGGTGGTGTTCGCCGGCCTGGGTTGCTGTCCGGGGTCGATCGAGGGTGGCGGGATGAACCACGGGTTGTTGTCGACACCGATCCGAATCGCCCACTTCCCGACGAGCCCTGATTTCCGGTGCATCAACCGGTGGTGCGAACGGCACAGCAGGACCAGGTTGTTCATCACCGTCGGGCCGCCGTTGGCCCAGTGCCGGATATGGTGTGCATCGGTCCAGGCCGGTACACATGTGCAGCCGGGGAACGCGCAGCCTCTGTCTCGGGCGATCAACGCAGTCCGTTGTTCGGCGGTGACCAGCCTCTTTCCTGGTTGCGCATCCAAGGGCGCGCCGTGATCGTCGAGCAGAACAGTGGACAGGAAACAATCGCACCCGAGGAGTCGGGTCTGCGAGACCGAGAGTGGCCCGAGCCAGGGCATGTGCCCGACATCAAGATCGGACAGCTCCAGTGAGCCGTCATCACCCGAATCCGAAGACTGTGCGGCACAATCCCGATGCTCCGCCAAATCACGAGCATTGATGTGCACGTTCACATGCGGACGCTGACCACCATCGGTACCGGTCTTGGCGCAGTCCAGATAGCGGCGGATCAGTTCGGTGAACCCGTCAGCCGTGCGTTTCGCCGCCGACCGAGCATCCGGCGTCCCATCCGGTGCCGGGGTCGGCATCGTCAGATTCGACAACGCCGACAACAGCATTTCACCGGTCAGGGCATCGAAATCGCCGCGCACCACCACTCGACCGTTCAATGTCGAGGCGATCCGCAACTCGTTGAGATCGACATCCTCGGCGGGCGGGATCTCATCCGATTCGAACAACCGCTCCAAGGTCGCGATCACGTTCCGCACTTTCGTCGTCGTCGCTTCCACACCCGACGCAGCCGCCAACAACAAATCGATGCACTTCGGTAGCGCCTCCTCCGGCATCCCCTTCGGCGGTGACTCACAGAACGCCACGATCAACACAGCATGATCGAACGAGCAATCCCCGCCATCGAACCGAGCCGCCACCGCCGGAAACGGCCGCAAAGCTGCACCCAACGCGGCGATCTTTTTCCCGTCCCGAACCTGCAACATGGTGTTCGCCGCCAACCACGAACCGACCCCGCGGCTGGCGATCACCTGATCATCCGGGCGCATCGAGAGTTCGTCGACCACTGCCACCCGCACAGCCTCGAGACGAAGAATCTCCGCGCTCGCCGACACCGCAGCCGCACGTAACTCAGCAGCCGACAACTGCCACAGACGTCCACGTAACCCCACCGCAGAACCCGAAACCACGTCCGACAACAAGACACTCATTGAATCCCCCGATCCCCTCCCCAAATCATACTCGAACATGCGTTCGAGTCAAGAGGTGCTTTTGGGCTCGCTCTAGGATCGCTGGATGTTCACGTTGACTACGGAACGCCTTGTTCTTCGAGATTTCACTGCCGCGGATGAAGGTGCCGTCCATCAGTACGCGTCCGACCCTGCCGTCTGTAGATATGTTGATTGGGGGCCGAACACCCCCGCGGTGACCAGGGCATTCCTGGCGGACGCGGCACTCGAAGCTGCGCTCGTCGAACGTCGCACGTTCACCCTGGCCATCACGTCGAAGGCCGATGGAGCGGTCATCGGTTCGGTAGCTGTGTGGGAAGTATCCGCCGCGCACCGGCGGGCGGAACTCGGTTTTGTCGTGAACCCGAAGTTCCAAGGGCGAGGCTATGCGTCGGAGGCGGGGCGCGCGGTTCTGGAATTCGCCTTTGCTCGCTTCGGAGCGCAGCGAGTGCAAGCAACGTGTCGTCCCGAGAACTCGGCGTCGGCGTCGGTGCTCACCAAAATCGGAATGGAGGAGGAGGGGCGAATGAGGGCACACATGGTGATCCGGGGGACCGCGGTGGATTCGCTGCTTTTTGCTGCAACACGACCCGCCGCCGTACAGCCAGAGATCACGTCAGCTCACTTCGCGTGACCTTCCCGGGCCCTGGTGCGATACTCGAACCATGTTCGAGGATGCCTTGCTCATCGACGCGGCCGGCCAGCCCACTATGCAGCATCACCAGGCCTTTTCTCGGGACTGGGACCGCATCAAAGAGTGGTCCGACAACATCTACATGCCGTATACGGTCACGCCGATCGGAAGTCGGTTGAAGCCGGCTTCGGACATGTACTCCGCGGCAGTCGGCAAGATCGACGTCACCAGATTCTGTTACGGGATTCCGGTCTCCGTCGGTGAATGTTCGCCTGAGGCCGGAAACATTCTGGTTCTGACGACTATCAGAGGCAACGGTCGACATGCCCTCGGCGGAGGAACTGCGGTGAATACTGCCGTGGGGGAGACCTTTGTCGCCGACTGTAGCCGGACCGACTACTTCGTCGAATTCGACGAAGATCATCTGCAGCTGAATCTCACTGTGCCGCATCAGCTTGTCGCCGATCACGCCATGCAATGGTTCGGGTCGGTTCCCGACGACCGTCTGTGGCGGCACAAGTGCACCATCGGCGGGCGGGGCTCGAGTTGGCTGGCATTGATGGACTACGTCGTTCGCGCAATTGCAGAGTCGCCTGAGGCGATGTCGAGCGAAAGGCTGGGTGCCAGGGTTCAAGAACTCATCGCGGCTCAGCTTCTCGACGAGTGGGCGACGCAGGCCGGGTTGCAACTCGGCGTCGACGTCGCCTCCGCCGAACCGGCCTACGTGCGATCGGCAGAGGAGTACATCGATACGTTTGCTCGCTCGGTGCCGACGGCATCGGAGATCGCGGCTGCGGTGGGTGTCAGTGTCCGGGCGCTCACTGCGGGATTTCGACGGTACCGAGACACCACGCCGGGGCAACGATTGCGCGCGCGTCGGTTGGAGGGTGTACGCGGCGAACTGTTGCGTTCCGACGGGAGAACCGTCTCCGAAATCGCCAACGCCTGGGGCTACGTCAATCTGGGCATGTTTGCGGCCACATACCGGAAACGGTTCGGAGAGTTGCCTTCCGAGACCCGGAATCGACTCTGAGGACAGTTGTTTGAACGGTCATGACGATCGTTTTACGCACTCGATGAACTGCCGTGATCCGTTGTTTCGTGTCGGAGCGTTCTGCAAGGATTGAAATCGAACGTGACAGCAATCCCACGAGCTAGGAGTACGTCATGGCAACTCGACTCAATCCGTACATCAGCTTCAACGGCAATGCCCGTGAGGCGTTGGAGTTCTACAAAGAAATCTTTGGTGGCACGCTGGCGCTGAGCACGTTCGGTGAGTTCGGCAATCCCGGTGAAGGCGGCGACAAGATCATGCACGGAATGCTCGAAACCGATCAGGGATACACCCTGATGGGTGCCGACACTCCGCCCGGCATGCCGTACAACCCCGGCGACAACATCACGGTCAGCCTCAGCGGCGACGACGGCGATGTGCTGCGCGGGTACTGGGAGCAGTTGTCGGGAACGGGAACGGTGAGCGTTCCACTCGAGAAGCAGATGTGGGGCGACGAATTCGGCGCCTGTACAGACAAATTCGGCATTTCCTGGCTGGTGAATATCGGAGCGCCCCAGAGCTGACTCCAATCTCTGCCCGGTTCTGCCGAAACGAGACAGTTTTCCTGCCGTTTCGAGGCAGAGCCGGGTGTGTGATCGCCGTTACATTCTGTTCGACAAGACAAGTTGCAAGTCGGATGGAGAAATGCAGTGACGATCGAAGATATTGCGCGGAAGCCCCTTTCGAAGCAGCACCTCGACGACGTGCTGGCGCGAGCAACTCAGGGGGCTGACCGAGTCCCGGGTGTGGTCGCGATGATTACGGATCGAGAAGGCAACATCTACGAGGGTGCTGCGGGCGAGCGGACTCTCGGTTCCGACGTTCCGATGACCCTCGATACAACCTTTGCGCTCTTCTCCACCACCAAGGCGATCACCGGTACCGCTGTCCTGCAATGTGTGGAGGAGGGATTGCTCGATCTCGATGCACCTGCGGCGACCTATGTTCCCGAAATCGGTGAGCTGAAGGTCCTGGACGGTTTCGACGCCGGCGGAAACCCCGTTCTTCGGGAACCCAAGCGTGACATCACCACTCGCATGCTGCTCCTTCACACTGCAGGGTTCGGCTACGACTTCTTCAACGAGTCGTACAACCGGCTCTCGCAGGAACATGGGCAGCCCAGCGTGATCACGTGTAGCAAAGCGGCGCTCACGACACCGCTGCTCTTCGACCCGGGTGAGAAGTGGGAGTACGGCACCAACATCGACTGGGCCGGACAGGTCGTCGAGTCGATTCGAGGTCAGCGACTCGGCGATGTCATGCGTGAGCGCATCTTCGAACCTCTCGAGATGGCCGATACGGCATTCACGATGAGCCCGTCGATGAAGGATCGACTTGCGCCGATCCATCAGCGTGAGAGCGACGGAAGCCTCACTCCGCTCATCGGATTCGAGCTTCCGGCCGAACCCGAGGTGCACATGGGTGGTCACGGTTTGCACGGCACTGTCGGCGACTACATGAAGTTCATTCGTATGTGGCTCAACGACGGCGCGGGCACTTCGGGTCGCGTGTTGTCGTCGGAGACGGTAGCTGCAGCCGTTCAGAACGGGCTCGAAGGCCAGCACGTGGGGTTGTTGCCCGGAGTTCTCCCGACGCTATCCAACGATGCGGAATTCTTCCCCGGTGTGCCCAAGGGATGGGCATACTCCTTCATGACAAATGAAGAGGTGGCACCCACCGGTAGGCCGGCCGGATCGCTGGCTTGGGCGGGTCTTGCCAACCTCTATTACTGGATCGACCGGCAGACCGGCGTCGGCGGGTTCTGGGCAACGCAGATTCTGCCGTTCGCGGACGCTGGATCCATCAACGGATACCTGGAATTCGAGACCGCCGTTTACCAGTGATCGGCTGGATTCCCGCTGTCCGGGATCGACTGTTTCTTTCGGGCGGGTTCGGAGTACGCATGCAGTACAGCGCACGCTTGCATACGACGAACTAGGAGACGGCATGAACAGCCTCGAAGGCAGCTTCGAAGGAAAAGTTGCACTGATCACCGGCGCCGCACGCGGTCAGGGGCGCGCCCACGCTGTCGCATTCGCGGAGCGTGGCGCGGACATCGTGATCTGCGACCGGTGCGAGAACAGTGATGTCGTCGCCTATCCCCTCGCAAACGAGGAGGATCTGAAGGAAACCGTTCGTTTGGTGGAAGCCACCGGTCGTCGCTGCATTGCCGTCAAGGCAGACACTGCTGATCGCGACGCAATGGACGCGCTCGTTGCCCGCGCTGAAGCCGAGTTCGGCCGTGTCGACATCGCCGTCGCGAATGCCGGTGTGTCCGTGCCCGCTCCGATCACGTCGATGACGTCGGCACAGTGGAACGAAGTCATCTCGTCGAACCTGACCGGTGTGTTCAACACCGTTGCGGCCGTGTCAGGTGGAATGGCGGAACGTGGTTACGGTCGCATCATCACGATTTCCTCGATGATGGGTCGATCTGGTGGCACCCAGATGGCGGCGTACGGCGCCTCCAAATGGGGCGTCATCGGTTTGACGAAGAGTGTGTCGCTCGAACTGGCAAACTCGGGTGTGACCGTGAATGCTATTGCACCGGGGAACATCTCGACGCCGATGATTCACAACGACATGATGTACGCGATGATGCGGCCTGACCTCGAATCGCCGACGGCAGACGACGTCGAACCCGTGTACGCGACTCTGCATGCGCAGCCGGTCGGTTGGCTGGATCCCTTCGAGATCACGCGAGTAGTCCTGTTCCTCGCCGCCGACGCGAGTGCCCACATGAGTGGCATCGTGGTTCCTGTCGACGCCGGAGTCGCCGCTCGCTCGAACGCTTGACGGACAAGACCGTTCGCGCGAAAGCGCGGACCGGGTGGGTCGTCGGCGTCCTGAGTCTGAGCGGCGTGGTGGTCGCGCTGCAACAGACCTTGGTGGTGCCGGTGCTGCCCGAGTTCGCGACGGCATCGGGAGTATCGTCGGCCACCGCTTCGTGGCTGGTGACCTCGACATTGCTGACCGGTGCCGTCGCGACCCCTCTCATCGGCAGACTCGCCGACATGTTCGGAAAGCGCGCGATGATGCTCGTCTGCCTTGCCGTGATGATCGTCGGCTGCATGGTTGCGGCGCTCAGCCAGAGTTTCTGGTTACTGATCCTCGGACGCTCGTTGCAGGGGTTCGCGACGGCACTTCTGCCCGTCGGAATCAGCATCATGCGCGATGTCCTTCCTCCGGAAAAGCTCAGTGGTGCAGTAGCTCTCATGAGTGCGACGTTGGGGATCGGCGGCATGTTCGGTATGCCGATGGCGGGGGTGATCTCGGCGCACTGGGGGCTACCCGCGCTTTTCTGGGTCACCGGTGGATTCGGGGTCGTACTGATAGTCGTCTTGCCTCTGGTGGTGCCGGAATCGGCTGTGAAGAGTCGCGGACGCTTCGACTTTCTGGGAGCCACAGTCCTCACGCTCGCTATGACTGCACTGCTGCTGGCCGTTTCGAAAGGAACCGAATGGGGCTGGGCAAGCCCCGAGGTTCTGGTTCTGATCGCGTCCGGCGTGGTCTTGCTCTGTGGATGGATTCCGTGGGAACTGCACACGCCGGCACCGCTGGTCGATCTGCGGACTTCCCTTCGCGCTCCGATTCTGGTTTCGAACGTCTGCGCAGTATTACTCGGTTTTGCCATGTTCATCAGCGCGTTGGCGGCAACGCAGGAACTTCAGTTGCCCCTGGCGTCGGCGGACGGTCTCGGACTCTCGGCTGCCGAAGCCGGACTGGCGATGATGCCGGGCGGAGTCCTGATGATCGGATTGGCGCCGGTGTCGTCGAAGGTGACGAGGCGATGGGGAGCGAAGGCCACGTTGGCCTCAGGAGCGATCGTCATCGCAATCGGATACGTCTTGCGTGTGCTGTTGACGCCGACGCTGGTCAATATCGTGATCGGCGCTGCCGTGGTATCGGCCGGTGTGGCATTTTCCCTGGCAGCCATGCCGACTCTGATCACCGAATCTGCGCCGATCCATCAGACTGCCTCGGCCAACGGATTCAACAGCCTGCTCCGTTCGGTCGGTACCTCCACCGGAAGCGCCGTTGCGGCAGCGGTATTGGCCAGTTCAACGGTGGTGATCGGTGCGAGCGCTGTGCCGACCCTGCATTCGTTCGCGGTTTTGTACTGGATCGGAGCGGGCGTATCAGCACTGGCCGCCGCTGTGACGTTGGCAGTGAAGGTGGAGCGGACGGGGGCGGTATCGCTGCCCGAGTTACCAATTGCAGCCGAAACCGATGGCGCAACGAAGATCGGGTGAGTCGACGGACGCACCCGATCTTCGTCGTCACCGTTATCTTCGACTGGAATCAACCAGGTACCCGAGACCGGGAGATCCTAGGTGACCCTGGGAGGTGATGTTTCTGGCAATCCGGGGGGTGGTGGTCTGTTCTGTGGTGCAGCGTTTCGGACTGTTGCGTGAAAAATCCTGGAATGTGTCGGCCTCCTGGGTCACACTGGGGAACGGACTACCGACGGATTACCGATGCGGGAGGGCTCATGACCGAAGCGATTGTGGCCGAGGGGCTGGTCAAGAAGTACGGCGACGTCACGGCATTGGACGGCATCGACCTGGAAGTGCGCGAGGGTTCGGTGATGGCTCTGTTGGGCCCCAACGGCGCCGGAAAAACCACTGCGGTAAGGATATTCACGACGCTGCTCATTCCCGACGGTGGACGCGCCAAGGTTGCCGGGCTGGACGTGGTCGAGGATGCGCGGGCGTTGCGATCCAAGATCGGTGCTTCGGGTCAGTACGCCGCGGTCGACGAGTACCTGACGGGCTACGAGAATCTGGACATGGTCGGGCGGCTGTATCACCTCGGCGCCCGAAGCAGTAAGGCCCGAGCGCGTGAATTGCTCGAGCAGTTCGATCTCGTCGAGGCTGGAGATCGGCCGGTCAAGGGCTATTCCGGTGGAATGCGGCGACGTCTCGATCTCGCCGGCGCATTGGTTGCTCGGCCACAGGTGTTGTTTCTCGACGAGCCGACCACCGGCCTCGATCCTCGGGCGCGACTCGGTCTCTGGGACGTCATCGAAGGGTTGGTGGCTCAGGGGACCACGCTGTTGCTCACGACGCAATACATGGAGGAAGCCGAGAGGTTGGCCGACCAGATCGCCGTCATCGACCGCGGCTCGGTCATTGCGCGCGGTACTGCAGATCAGTTGAAGGCGCGGGTCGGGGGTGAGCGCATTGAACTGAGTGTGCACGAGGTCGAGCATCTCGACATCGTCCGCGAGGAATTGCGCTCGCTTGCCGTGGGGGACATTCAGGTTCAAGAGAATGTCCGTCGCGTCACCGTTCCTGTCGACGACGGCACCGACGCGTTGGTCGCGGCGCTGAATCTTCTGTCGGCACGAGGCATCCGCGTATTCGACGTCGGCTTGCGCAGACCCACTCTCGACGATGTCTTCCTCACACTGACCGGGCACCAGGCTGAACTGGAGGATCAGAAATGACCGTGCAGATGGCGCTCGAAGACGGTTTGACCATCGCCAGGCGAAACTTGATCAAGATCAAGCGCGTTCCGGATCTGCTGGTGTTCACCACTTTGTCGCCGATCATGTTCGTGCTCTTGTTCGCGTATGTGTTCGGCAGTGCGATCT
Organism: Rhodococcus sp. YH3-3; assembly: GCF_001653035.1. Lineage (NCBI taxonomy): Bacteria > Bacillati > Actinomycetota > Actinomycetes > Mycobacteriales > Nocardiaceae > Rhodococcus > Rhodococcus sp. YH3-3. The sequence goes on from NZ_BCWH01000001.1 coordinate 1,205,941, forward strand.
CCGTCCCGGGCACGTCGTATCGAGAATTCCTGATCGCCGGAATCTTCACGCAGACGGTCATATTCGGTGCTACCTGGACTGGTTTGGGGATGGTCGAAGACATTCAGAAAGGAATCATCGACAGATTTCGATCGCTGCCCATGGCTCCGTCTGCCGTGCTGACCGGCCGAACATCGAGTGACGTGTTGATCAACGTCATCAGTTTGGTGGTCATGTCGTTGACCGGTCTTCTGGTCGGGTGGCGGATTCACTCCAGTTTCCTCGAAGCGGTGGCGGGTTATGCGCTGCTTCTGTTCTTCGCGTACGCGTTGTCGTGGGTCATGGCTGTTGTCGGGCTTTGGATCCGGACACCGGAGGTATTCAACAACGCGAGCTTCATCGTCATCTTTCCGCTGTCGTTCATCGCGAACACTTTTGTCGAGACCACCAATCTTCCCGGCCCGCTCAAAGTGATCGCCGAATGGAATCCGGTGTCGGCGGTGACTCAGGCGGTGCGTGAATTGTTCGGCAATACCAATCCTGCGATGACGGTTCCGGATGCGTGGCCATTGCAGAATCCGGTCATCGCGTCGTTGTTGTGGACTTTCGGTTTGCTGATCGTCTTCGTGCCGTTCGCTATTCGTCGGTATCAGAAGGCAGTCAGCCGCTGACCTGGTGATTCCGGCCGGTAGGGTGGATATGTGCCGGAGCCCGAACGCATCGACAAACGCAGCCTGAGATACGCCGGGCGACGTGAGGAGTTGCTCGACGCGCTGACCCGCTACGTCATCGACAACGGTGTCGGGGAATTGACGGTGAGGCAGCTCGCCAAGGCCGTGGGTGTGTCGCATGCGTCGTTGCTCAACCATTTCGAGAGCAAGGAGAATCTGCTCTCCGAGGTCATCGAGAACATGCGTGGTGAGTCCATTCCGATTGCGGTGCCGATGAAACCGGGGGTCGATCCGGCGACAGTGCTGACTGCGTGGTGGACCGAACGTACGACGCCGGAGGTCCTGCCGCGGTTCCGGGTGATGGTCGAGATCTACGCCCTCGCGCTCGGCGACCGCGACCGCTACGGACGGTTCCTGGACCGTTTTGTGGGCGATTGGATCGAGGCACTGGAAGCCGGTCTACGACAAGCGGGTTGCCCCGAGGACGATGTTGCCTCTGTCGCTACTCTGTTGCTCTCGCAAATGCGGGGTCTGTCGATGGATCTTCTGGCCACCGGGGACCGGGCCCGCGTCGATCGCGCGTTCGGGCTTTTTGTCGACGGCTTTGCCGCCCGCGCTCGGGAGTGGTCCACGCCAGGATCCGATCGCCTTCAACGCTGACCGATCACCACGGTCGACGCGGTCTCGCTGTAGGTTGCCACCCGAGTGAGAAACCCTCCCCGAGTGAATGTTTCAACAGTCATTTCGACCTGCTCCGTACTTGTCTCGACGAGAAGACAGCCACCCGGTCGTAGCCACGGCGCGGCGTCCGCGATGATGCGACGCTGCAGGTCCAGTCCGTCGGTACCGCCGTCCAACGAGACCAGCGGTTCGTGAAGACGGGCTTCGGGCGGCATCAGCCTGATCGATTCGGTGGGGACGTAAGGTGCATTGGCGACGACGACATCCACGCGACCGAGTAATTTCGTCGGCAGTGGTTCGAATAAATCGCCTTCGAGTACACGCTCGGGCGGTGTGATGTTTCGGCGAGCGCACCGCACTGCGGCCGGTTCCACGTCTACCGCGTACAAATCGACGGCGTCGAGCGTCGACTGCAGGACAACACCGACAGCTCCTGAGCCGCAACACATGTCGACGACGACGCTTCCTGTGGTGACAAGTGAGCAGGCCTGCCGGGCGAGGAACTCGGTGCGCCGGCGTGGGACGAAGACTCCGGAGTCGATGTGAATGCGCAAGCCGCAGAACTCGGCCCATCCGAGGACGGGCTCGAGTGGTTCGCCGGCAACTCGTCGGTCGACCATCGCGTCGAGTTCATCGCGAGAGCGTGCGGTGTGAAGAAGTAGGCGAGCCTCGTCTTCGGCGAAGACGCAACCTGCTGCTCGGAGGATCGCGGCCACCGACTTCTGCTGCGAAGCAGGGAAGGTCGGGAGATCAGGTGCTGACATGAGAGAGCCTTTCGGCCTCCTGATCTCGCGGGGGACCTGCACGTATCGAACACCGCCACCCTACCCGAGCAGGCGTGTCACGACGGTAGATGCGGAGCGGGAATTTAGGTTGACCAAATGGTAAGGCTGTTCTATGGTCTGAACTCGATCAGCTGATGTGGGGCCGATCACCACATATGCATCGTCACCGCAATCGGTAGGAGAAGTACGTGAGTAAGCGACTGTGTAGGACGCTCGTCGGACTGAGTGCGAGTGCGTTGGTGGCGTTGACAGTTGCGGCGCCGGCCGGAGCGGAACCGAACGATGCTCCGGGTGCTGTCGTGAGTCAGGAGTTGCTCGGTCCCGACCGGGTGATCCCGGGTGCCGTGAGCGCAACGAAGGTGACGTACTGGTCGACGGGCCCGAAGGATGCGCCGATGACGAGTACCGGTGTGGTGTTTCGCCCAGAGGGAGCTCCGCCCGAGGGTGGTTGGCCGATCATCTCCTACGCGCACGGGACGGTGGGTGTCGCGGATCAGTGTGCGCCGAGCAGCAGTGTTCCACTCGAACGGACCGCGACGCATCTGGGTCACTGGCTGGAGCAGGGATACGCGGTCGTGACCACCGACTACGTGGGGCTCGGAACACCCGGTGTTCACCCGTATCTCGACGGTCGTTCCGCTGCACACAGCGTTGTGGACATGGTGCGTGCCGCTCGTGCGGTCGACGACGACCTGTCGAGCGCATGGGTTGCGATGGGGCAGTCGCAGGGCGGGCAGGCGACTATGTTCACCGCTTCGCTTGCCACTGCTTACGCGCCGGAGTTGGACTACCGCGGCGCTGTCGCCACTGGCGTCCCCTCGAACATCGAGAATCTTCTACCGCTCGGTGGTCCGGCTTTTCCGGCGCTTCCGCTCAAGGGTACGACGGTCTACATCGCGAACGTTCTTGACGGACTGCGTGCTTCGCGGCCGGATATCGACATCGACTCGTATCTGACCCCGCTCGGCAAGACCATCCTCGATGACGTCGAGAACAACATGTGCTACACCGAGGCGCGCACGAAGTACGGAACCGTCACACTCGGGCAGGTGCTGACGAAGTCGCTGGACAATCCAGTATTCATGGAGGCTGCGCGTGACCTGCTCACTGTGCCGACCGCAGGATACGACCGCCCGTTCTTCATCGGTCAGGGGTTGTCGGACATCGATGTTCCGGCACCGCTGACACTGAAGTTCGCGGCCGACCTTACTGCCAACGGTGTCGACTTTGCATTCCATACCTATCCCACTGATCATCTGGGAACCGTTCCGGCTTCGGTTCCAGACAGCACCCCGTTTGTCGCGGCACTGTTCTCTGGTCAACGGCCCTGCACCGGAAGCCTCTGCTGACCAACATCTTTCAGGCGGCACCAACTCCGCGCAGATAGATGTCGATCGGGATCCGAAGTTGCCGAACGGTTTCGGAGGAGCGGGGATCTCGGCTACGCGCTCCGAGGCAGTAGTCGAAGATCAAGCCCTCCAGAAGGCTCAGAAAATTTTCGGCGGCGACGTCAGGATCGTCAACGCCAATGATGTCGAAGACAGGCCTTGCCTTCTCCCGTGAAAACAGGCTGTCTTCGAGGAGTTGGGGCAATGCCGAATCTCGGGGAGTTTCCAAGAGCAGTGCATATCTCGCGATCAATTCGTGTCTGCGGTGCGAAAGAAGATCATCGAGATACTCGGCCGTCAGGGCAGCAGGATCGCTGGGCCTCTCGCGGAGTTCGTCGAATATCGAACGTGACCGGTGCACGATGTGCAATGCGGTTGCTTCGAGTAGTGCCTCGCGAGTGCGGAAATAGTACGACGTCGAACCGGCAGGAAGTTCCAGGGACTGATCAACCGCCCGATGGGTGAGTGCACGCGGGCCCTGCTCGGCGATGATCGTGACGGCGGATGCCGCGATGAGGGCTCTGCGATCAGGCTTCATGTCGTTCCTTGTTGTCGATGTTGCATGCTGCAGATGGTGCGTCGTGAGGGTCACATTGACTCGATTTGCCTTCGATCACTAGCCTCGACTCTACAGACGTAGAGGAGTCTTATGCTACTGGACGAAGAGCAGTTGGCGGCACGCGAAGCCCTCGACGCACTGCAGGCCCGGATCTCGGGCGGTGAGGTCGGGGGTGGGATCTATCTCTGGGGTAGCGTCGGCCGCGGGAAGACGATGCTCATGGACGAGTTCTACGACGGGCTCCCGGTCGGCAAGCGGCGCATTCACTTTCATCGGTTCTTTGCAGATCTGCACTCTCGGGCGCATGAACTCGGCTCGATGGGCGTGGCACTGGATCACGTCGTCGATGGAATCCGTGTGCTCTGTTTCGACGAGTTCCACCTCGACGACGTCGCCGACGCCATGTTCATGGCAAGGGTTCTCGACACAATCGTCGCGAAAGGCGTGACTGTTGTCGTCACGTCCAATGTTCCGCCGACCGATCTTCTTCCCAATCCGCTTTTTCACGAGCAGTTCGTTCCGTCGATCGAGTTGATGGAGCGGACTCTCGAGGTGATCGAGTTGGGTGGCTCCGTCGACTATCGGACGGCAGGACAGCCAGGTGCCGGGGACTACCGATTTGCGACAGGGGAATTCCTCCTCGGCTCGGGAATTACGCGGCCTTCGGGCGAAAGTGTCGAATTGACGATAGGCACACGCACATTGGAGTGCTCGGCGATTCGAGACGGTGTCGTCTGGTTCGATTTCGAGGTGCTGTGCGCTGGTTCGACCGCGGCTGCCGATTATCTCGCGCTCGCCGCACGCTTCGACGACTGGGTGATCTTCGGAGTGCCGGTGCTCGCCCAGGCGTCGGAATTTGCCCTTCGCCGTTTCGCGAATGTCGTCGATGTTCTCTATGACGTCGATGCGCGGCTGACGATCTACGCCGACGCCTACGTCGAAGAAGTGGCAGGCAGCCTCCGGGACGTGCCGGGGTTGGCGCGCCTCTACAGTCGTCTGTCGCTACTGGCGAGGTCGGCGGCGGGCAGCATCAGTTGAGGAGTAGCGTCAATTCCAGGTGAGGCCGCCGGTCGCGGCGCTGGGCGTGAGCCCGAACATACTGTGGCAGATCCGGTTGAGATGGGCGCTGTCGGTGAAACCGGCCTCGTGTGCACTGGTTGTCAGGGTTGCGCCACTGCTCATCACTTCCATGGCACGTCGTAGCCGCAACCAACGAATGTAGGTCGAAAAGCTCATCTGCAGTTGATCGTTGAAGATTCTTCCCAATCGGCCAGGTGAGATGGAGACCAGCGCGGCGGTGTCCGTCAGCGTTATCGGCCCTGAAAGTCGCTCGTGAAGTAGCGTCAGGGCATGCTCGAGCGCCGGGTGAAGAGCGCGTACGCTCGACGGCTGTCTACTTTCGGACAGTGAATCGATCAGCCTCGCTGCGTATTCCAGATCCGAATCAGCGCCGCGGTCCGTCATCGCTACTGCGGTCTGCCCACGGTCCGACCAGTCGGCCACACCACCGCGGCCCGGCTCCGGTGGCCTGATGCGCAGACCCATCCCGGTGGTGGAGTCAATGTAAATCGCCCGTCCCCGCGCACCCTCGGAGGCGGACAACGCGTGGACCGCCCCGGATGGAATGACCACGGACCGCACGACTTCACTGTGGCCGTCCCCGTCCGTGACCGTGACGTCCCCGTCGTCGATGATCATGATCTGAACAGCGGCGTGCGAATGCATGTGCGCGGATCCCACTGCGCCGGTGAACATGAGAATTCCGGGCTCCATGTGGACGGCGCCGGACCAGGTCATGTCGGAAATCATAGTGACGACCCTGACAGAGCTCGGGGTCCGGTCATCCTCCGGTAGGACCGCACTCGGTTCGAAGATCGTGCGCTGGGCCGATGTGCTGGCGAGGGGTTCACGAGAAGGTGGAATCATGAACAACGCACAAGCACCCGCAGTCCTGTCGGTCCACGCGCTGGGCAAGTCGTACGGCGACGTTCCAGTGCTCCGAGGTGTATCGCTGGAAGTGCGCGCCGGTACTGCTACGGCCATCATGGGTCCTTCAGGGTCGGGCAAGTCGACTCTGCTGCATTGCATGTCAGGAATCGTCAAGCCCGACTCGGGAGCAATCCTGCTGAGCGGCAGGCATATCGAGAACCTCGGTGAGAACGACCGCAGCCGCCTCCGACGCGAGTCGTACGGATTCGTTTTTCAATCGGGCCAACTGTTGCCGGAGCTTCCGGCGATCGAGAACGTCGCTTTGCCCTTGGTGCTCAACGGGTTGTCCATCGCCGAAGCCAAGCGGACGGCGCACGGCTTCTTCGCGCCATTGGGACTGGACGGGCTGCAGGACCGTCGCCCGGGTCAGATGTCGGGTGGGCAGTCGCAACGTGTGGCGATTGCGCGAGCGTTGGTGACCAAACCCGCCGTTCTCTTCGCAGACGAGCCGACCGGTGCCCTCGACGCGCAGACGAGTTGGGAAGTGATGAGGGTGTTGCGTGATTCGGCTCAACAGATCGGTTCTGCGTTGGTCGTCGTCACTCACGATGCCGAAGTCGCTCGGTGGTGTGATCGCACGATGATGATGCAGGCCGGTTCGCTCGTCGGGACACAGGTGGCGGCATGAAGGCCACAGCGCGCGTTGCATTGATGACGGTGCGAGGTGAAGGCCGAAAGGCCTTGAGTACCTTCGCGCTCCCAGTGTCCGCATTTGCCGCCTCGACGACGTTGTTGCTGACGGTGCTCGGCGGCTACGGTGCATTTGCGGGCAGATCGAGCGAACCCGAAGCCGAGGCGTACCTAGCGCTCGCAGGGGTTGCTTCGGTGTTGATGATCGTTCCAGCCGTCACTCTCGGTCTGGCGGCGGCCCGCTTGGGCGCGCGCCGTCGCGACGAACGACTTGCCTCGCTGCGACTCATCGGATCCACCCCTCGCCAGATCGTTGCGCTGTGCGCTGCGGAATCGGGTATCCAGGGCTTGGCCGGTGCGTTGATCGGTGTGGTGGGATACCTCCTCGCGTTGCCGCTCGTAGCTCTCTTGAGATTTCAAGGTCGGACATTCGAGTGGAGTGAGCTTTGGGTAGGCGCACTTCCGCTGGTGGGCATCGTATTCGGAATGACCATCCTGGCTGCTTTGACGTCGATGCTCGGGATGCGCCAGGTGTTCGTGAGCCCGTTGGGCGTCACGGCGGGCAATCCCAGCGCCGCACCGAAGATGATCTTCGCGGTGGCTGGGGTGGGGGTTCTTGTGGGATGGAGTGCATTCGGGGGCTCCGCGGCAAGCATCGCGGCAATCCTGGTGGGCCTTGGTCTCTGCTTCGGCGTTGTTGCGTTGGTCGGTCCGTTCGTCATTTCGCTGCTTGGACGGATCATGCTCAAATGCGCCAAAGACGGTGCTTCGCTGATTGCGGCGCGTCGGGTCTTGGATAATCCGAAGGCTGTGTGGCGCAAGGTCAGCGGTGTGACGATGGCCAGCTTTGTTGCCGCAGGCACATCTCTCCTCGCCGCGATCGGCAACGGGGAAGGGCAGGATTTGCAGCCAGGGCAGGAGTTCCTGTTCGCGGACATGAGAACCGGGGTGTTGTTCACTCTCGGAGCAACATTCACTTTGGCGGCAATCTCGTCTGCGCTCACCCAGGTATCCGGGATCCTCGACAACCGTGAGCTGTATCGGAGTCTGACTCTGGCCGGTACACCTGTCGAGGTGATGGACAGCGCCCGCATGCGGCACGTTCGCACTCCCGTGGTGGTGATGGCACTGGCCGGCGCCGGCGCTGCACTGCTGTTCCTCTTCCCGCTGGCAGGGGCAGCCGTATTGACCACTCCGATGGCGCTGGTTCAGTTGGGCGTCACCCTGGCTGTGGGGATCGCGTTGGTGTTGGCCAGTGCGTTTGCAGCCAAGCCCGTCATGCGACGGGTACTCGCGGGCTGAATCTCCACCGATCGTCCGTCAGTTCTGTCTCCGGAACGGTTCGGCCAACTGGCCGAGGTAGTCGTTCGGGTAGTCGGGCTTGGCCGCCATTCCGAGATCGTCACTGCTGAATCGCTTTTCCGGATCGAAAGAATAAGTGCGGAACAGGTGATCCCAGATCAGAGTGAACAAACCGAAATTGACGTCACCGATTCCCGCCCACTTCAGGTGATGGAATCGGTGGCCGGCGTTGAGGGCGAGTATCGGGCGCAGGGGGCCGATGCGGTAGTCGGCATTCGAATGCTGAAGCAGGAGTTGGACAGCGACACAAACCGCGAGCGCCGAGGCAACTGGAACGGGCATCCCGAGGAGGATCAGTGGCAGGACGCCACCGGCGGTTTCGAAAGTCTGATGTACGGGGTGCTTCATCAGTCCGTTCATACCGTAGAACCGTTCGAGGCTGTGATGAACCGCGTGGAAACGCCACAACCATCCAACCTTGTGGCTGATCAAATGCACGACGGTGATGCCGAAATCGGCAACCAACACTGCGAAGACGACCTGAACGACAAACGGAAGACCGATCGGCCACAGCCCGTCGAACGGAATCACCGCTGCCATCAACGGGATGACCGCGACGCTGACCAGGATGAGAGATTCGTTGACAAACGCATGGACCGCGTCGCGAAACCTGTCCGGTCCGGGGGCATTCCACGAAGATTCGTAGGGAAGCGTCCGTTCGGCCGCGAAAGAGCAGACCACTGCGACGAGAATCAATGCCACCAGTGACCATTTCGGCGCGCCGGATGCCGCCAGCGCGATTGCGGCTCCGTTGATTCCCAAGAGCATGAACGGGACGTACCCGTATCTGACGATGAAGGTGAGCATGTATTCGATGGTGCACGGCGCGGGTGGTCCTCGACTTGTACGAATCGGTCGACTTTCAGTCAGCCGAACAAGCGGTGTCGCGTTACTTCGTCAGCACGGTGGCGAGTGCAGCGCTCAGATACGGAGTGATGTTCTCGACGACCCGTGTCACGATCGCAGTGGCGACGTCAGCCGGTTGCAGTGGCACCGACGGTGTCTGCGGCAGCGCCGGGGGAGCAGGCGGAGCGGGCTCGGACATCATCGGCGTGTAGGTGTTGTGCTTCGTGAAGTAGCCGAAGACCGAATCCACGAACACCTCGGGCGCATCACGCGGCTTGGGCATGTTGCAGATGCCGTCACCCTCGATGCAGACTTCCTGCACTGCGATGTCTCCGAATCCGCCGCGTGCTCCGGACATCGTCGCTCCCGGAACGACATTGGGCACTACGGTTTCGATGCCCCCGGCCGAGTTGCGAGGGTCGGCGTAGAGGACGCCTTCGACTTGCGATTGGGGAATGGATCCGTCACGTGCGATGTCACCGAGAACGTCGCCGGCAATCCGTGCTCCCTGTGAGTATCCGGTGACGACGATCTCGCTGCCCGGGCACTGAGCGTGGAAAGCGTTGACTTCGGTGCGAAGCGTCTGGGCGCCGGCGGCAACGCTCTGGTCGTACGTCTGTTCGCCGAGCGGCCAGAAGCTGGCGGGGTAGGTCACCGGCTTGGAGGCGTAACCCTGGGCGACGTAGCGGTCGGTGACGGGTTGCGTCGTTTGTCCCGTCGGATCCCACGTTCCGCCGACCGCGAATACCGCACCGGCCGGGCACGACCCACCGTCATTCGGGTCCGCTCCGGCAGGTACCGACATCACAAGAGTCACCCCCGCTGTGACTGCAACCGTGCATGCCACTGACATCGCGTATTTCCTCATCGGGCCTGTCCCCATCTATCTACGTTCTCGTTCACTGGCGAGACAACCCGCGGTCCGACGCGTTTCGTTCGGTACTGAAGAGAATGGTGATGGGGCGATAAGTCCTGGAGGTAATCCGTGCGTAAACAGGAAGTTGCCGACCGGCGCTGTTTACTACCAGCGTGTGTGGGGCGTCACGGCGTCGGTACCTGCGGCGGGTGATCCGGCTCGAGGAGGGTTCCGATCTCCTTCCCCATCGACACGGCGTTGTTGAGGTCCGCGTTGGTTGTCGGCCCGAGTGTGGCGTAGACGACGATCGTCGTCTTCGAGTCGGGGTAGTAGAGCGCGAGACCGTTGTAACCGCCGTACGACGGGTTCATCACCAGCCAGCCGTCGAGGTGCCCGGTCCCGAAGGAAAAGAACTTGTCCGCCGTCATACTTCCCAAGCCCGCAGTCGTCGGCGCCATCTGCTGCTCGAAAGCCTTGTCGGATAGTAACTCTCCCGTTCCCAGTGCGCGCACCCACTTTCCGACGTCGGCGACAGGCGCGTTCATGTTTCCGCTGTGCAGGAACGCCGTCGGATTCCAGAAAGTGGAGTCTTCGAATACTCCACGTTCATTGGTGTAACCGTGCAGGATCGGTTCGTCCATCTGCGACGTGAGTACAACGCTGCTGTGATCCATCCCGAGTGGATCGAAGACGCGCTGCTGAAGTAGTTCGCCCAGCGGTTTTCCAGTCGCTTTCTCCATGACGTCGCCGAGCAGCGTCAGGTCGCTGTGCGCGTACGCCCAACTGGTGCCGGGTTCGAACAACGGCGGGCGGGAGTTGGCAAGATCCAGGATCTCTCGAGAAGTCCAGCCCTTCATCGGGTTGTCCGTGAAGAGTTTGAGGAACTGTGGATCGGTCACGTAGTCGGAGATGCCCGACGTGCTGTTGGCCAGCATTCGCGGAGTGATGGTGTCTGCGCGTGGAAAGTTCGGTTCCCACTTCGCGATCGGTTGATCGAGGGGAAGCGTTCCCTCTTCGTCGAGTTGCAGCAGGACTGTCGAGAGCATCGGTTCCATCGGTTGGCCGACGCGCAACTGCATGTCGGTTGTCGCCGGAACTCCGACAGGGGACTCTCCGACGGCGCCGAGAGCAACTTCGTCGTCGCCTCGCCACACCCCGAACACAGCGGCACTGAGGCCCAAGTCGGCCACTTGGCGGCGGACGATGTCCGTGATCTCGGTGGATTCCCGACTGCTCGAGGTGCTGGGAGAGGCGCTGCCCGTGTTTGTTGCGGAGTCATCGTCGGAACTGCACGCAGCGGTTGCAATGGCAACGGTCAAGGCGATCGACAGAGCAGACAGCCGCACCCGAGCGCGGTGGTGGGAGGAAGTCATGCCTGCGATCCCTTCGATGTGGAAATCGAGCAACCGACGCCGAGCAATGTCCCAATTGGCCGAATTTACCGCAGTTGGAAGGAGGAGGGGTCAGATCGACCGTATAGGCGCAACTGCTGTTCCAGTGCAGTCCTCATTCGGGTGCCGCGTCCGGTTCCTCTCGCAGGTCCTGCGCTTGCTGAAGCTCGGCGTTGATGCGACGGGCTTCGGTGAGTTGGTCTTCGAGGATGATGATGCGGCAAGCCGCGTCGAGCGCCGTGCCGTTGGCTACGAGTTCGTGCGCGCGGGCTGCGATGCGCAGCTGGTAGCGGGAGTAGCGGCGATGTCCGCCCTCAGAGCGTTGCGGGGTAAGTAGTTTCGCGGCATCGAGGCTACGAAGGAAAGCTTGCCTGACACCGAGGATCTCGGCCGCATGTCCCATGCTGTACGCAGGATAGTTCTCGTCGTCGAATCTGCCGGAGGGGTCCCCCGGTGGTGTATCTGCCGGAATGGCTCGCTTCTTTCGCTGAACGGACGGGGCCCCCGGCGCGAGGAGCGCCGGGGGCCGGATGGGGTTGAACTTACTTACATAACTGCATTCTTTCGAACTTCCGGACTCGCACAAGACATCCGGTAGCCGCTTTGAAGGGGGGTGCCGGGTCCGACTACACACTCACACACGAATTCGGCCCCGGCACGTCCCTGCCCTGCGGTACTGCTTGCGGGTAGTTCATCTCTCCCGCATCTCTTGACTCGTTCCTTGCTACGAGAAAAAAGATACAACAGCCTCGCGAGAATGTCTACCCTGACCGCTGTAGATATTTTGTTGCGAACATTCAGGTGTTGATATTCAGGAACGGCCTGGTCGCCGGGGGTGAGAGCGCTCAATGTGAGTCATAGGAGATGGATCTGGGACAATGCTCCGATGCGAAATACCCCGAAGTCCGAGTCGTTGTTGCGCGCCCGCGCGGAGAGGGAAGAGCGCACCGGCTCCTCCGAGCATCCAGCTGGTGGCGCGCCGAACCCCGGAGAGGACTCGTCGTCGTCCGAGCCGGGGGCACGCAGCGACAGCGCCACGATTCGGTCGGCTCGGTCCGAGCTCTCAACTCACGCCAGGGCAGTGGAAAGTATGCACGAGGCGATCCATCCTGATCGCGATTGAGGCAGCTGCCTCGTCGGGATGCGGGGGGACTCCTTCATCCCGCTCACTGCAACGCACGACGGCCGCCGCACTCCCGAAAGTAAAGGGAGTGGCGACGACCGTCGAGTTGTCAGAGTGTGCGCTCAGTACTTGAACCTCAAGGCAGCAACTGGTCCAGGAAGGTGTTGCTGAAGACCTTGTGCGGATCCAACGCGTTGAATGCGGCGTTGGCGGTGTCCCAGTTGTCGCTCGATGGGACGCCGTCGCGGTAGGTCTGGGGGAGGCCCTGGGTGATGATCGGGGTGTCGGTGTACGGCTTGTCGGGGCCGAACGCCCAGCCCTTGGACCACTCGGGGCGGAAGGTGGCGTCGTTGTTGTTGTAGTGATTACGCATCCACTGTTCCATTTCGCGGTAGAACGCGAACATGCCGGGGGTTCCGGGGACGCCGAGGACGTTGAGCCAGATGGCGGTGTCCCATTCCGGATGGTCGGGGCGCGGGCGCATGGCCGAGATGGTGGGGGCGCCTGCCGAGTCGACCTCGACATCCGACGGTTGATCGAGGCCGCAGCAACGGATTTCGACGGGGCCGTTGAGGGGGAACTGTCCGATAGAGCGGTAGTACTCCATGCGACCGTTGAACCACTGGGTGAAGTCGTGGATGACCTGGCCGATGTTGGCGCGCGAGGTGATGACGGCTCCGCCGCCCTCGGTCAGGCGCAGGGTGGTGGCCCGGATGTAGAACTGGACGTCCTTGGACCATCCCCACAGGTCGTTGGAGAACGTCGCGGCGAGTCCGGCAACGGTGGTGGCGTACATGATCTGCCCGAATGCCGGTGCGATGCCCGGGTTTCCGGAGTTGATCTGGCCGATCATGTCGGTGACCGGCTCCGGGAGGTTGTCGGAGAAGATGTAGTTGTACGGTCCGGTCACCTCACGCGAGAACGGCGGCTTGGTGGGTGCAAGTGACCACACCTTCATCCACGGGCGTTCGGTGAAGGGGTACCAGATTGCTTCTGCGCGACCGTTTTCGCGGACGAACTTCTCGAAGGTGCGTCCGGACGCTCCGCGGGCGCCGAAGAGTTCCTGCCAACCGATGTCGGTGTGGCTGACGCAGCGCATGCGGTAGTTGGGGGCGGCCTGCAAGGTGACGGAGGTGAGGAAGGTGCGTCCGAGGTGAGTCAGCAGCGGCTTGATCGCCGCGTCGCTACGTGCATACGTCTTCAGTGCGTACTCGCTGCCGTTCCAGACCACTGCGGTCAGGGACGTGACGAGGTTGGAGAGTGAGCCGAAAGTCTGTCCGGGAACGTGTGCTTCGCCTTCGGCGGGGAGAGCTGCGCCGTGAGCGTCGACGGCGAGGCAGCCGGCAATGGTCAACACACCCGGCGCCGGCAGGTTCGCGAACCCGAGGCCCTGTGCCTGCAGTGCGGTCGTGATGGCGTCGAGGGTCGCGCCGGGTCCTGCGGTGACCTCCTTGGACCAGTTCTGATATGCCTGCTGGTACAGCGCGATGCCTTCGGGGAAGGCAGGCGGCGGTGTGAGGGTGGACACGGGACCACCCGCGGAGCCGGAAGAGCCGGCGGGGACGGCGTAGGCCGGCGTCCAGCCGGCGAATGCGGTCGCTGCCACGGCGCCGGCTCCAGCGGCCATGAAACCTCGTCGGGACAGTCGGAACTTTTCGTCTTGTGCCGTCATCTTCGGGCTACTCCATCGGGTTCGAGAACTACGGTGAGTTCTAACAGGTGGGTATCAGACAGGTTGGTATCAGACAAGAGTGAGAACTACGTCAGCCAGGGCAGGAGCTTCGCGCTCCAGTACAGAAGCTGAGATCAGGAGTCGCCCATTGTCTTTCCAGATCTGGATACTCAAGTTCTCGCCGGGAAATACGACCCCGGCAAAGCGGGCCCGAAATCCGGCTACCCGACTGCTGTCGCCGTCGAGCATGGTATCCACTGCGGTCTTGCAGACCATTCCGTAAGTACACAGTCCATGCAGGATAGGCGCTGGAAAGCCTGCCGCGGAGGCGAATTGCGGATCCGAGTGCAACGGATTCCGATCACCACACATCCGGTACAGCAAAGCCTGCTGTGGAAGCACAGGCGTCACCACTGTCTCATCTGCTTCGCGATCCGGAAGCGTAATCGACTCCGACGGACCACGTTCACCCCCGAAACCACCCTCGCCGCGGGCGAAAATGGACGAGCGAGCTGTCCACAGCGGGTTGCCCTCGGCGTCGACCGTGACGGATTCCTGCACGATCACCGCGGCCTTGCCCTTGTCCCAGACCTCGGCGATTCGAGTTGTGGTGCGGCCACTTCCACTTGCCGGGATCGGCTGATGGACAGTGACTTCCTGGCTCCCGTGGACTACCTTCGCCAGATCGATTTCGACGCCGGGGAACGACACCTTCGGTGCTTCGGTGGCGTGGAAGTTGGCGGCGACGGTGGCAAAGGTGGGTAGTACCTGAGGCTTTTCGTCGTCGAGGTATCGAAGCTCGTTCGGATCAAGCGGACGAGCACCTGCCCCCAGGGCCAAGTGGTAGTGCTGCACGTCCGACGGGGTCCACGAGAACTCTTGTGGCGCAAGCTCGGCGCCGAGTGCGATCTTCGGATCAATTGGCATGGTCGACCGCCGTCTTTTCAGCTGCAGGTGCTTCGGTTGTCTCGGCCTTCTTCGCACGCTCGACGATGTCGAGTACGGCCAAGTAACCGAAAGTCATTGCGGGACCGATGGTCGCGCCTGGTCCGGCGTAGGTGTGGCCCATGACCGGAGCGCTCGCGTTGCCAGCCGCGTAGAGGCCGTCGATGACGCTTCCGTCTTCGCGTAGTGCTCGGCCGTTGACGTCGGTGCAGATACCACCCTTGGTGCCGAGGTCACCCGGAACCATCTTGATGGCGTAGAACGGAGCCTTGCTGATTTCGGCGAGGCTGGGGTTCTTCAGTCGGGGATCGCCGTAGTACGCGTCGTAACCACTGTCACCGCGTCCGAAGTCCTCGTCCTTGCCGTTGCGCGCGAAGCCGTTGAACCGATCGACGGTTTCGGTCAGCGATGCGACGGGAAGCCCTGTCTTCTCTGCCAATTCGGCGATGGTTCCCGCCTTGACCACGATGCCGGCCTTGAGCCAGCGGCCGGGGAAGGGGGAGCGGGGAGTGATACCGGCAAACGTGTAGCGGTTGCGGTAGCGCTGATCGAGAATCATCCACGTCGGGATGTTCTCGCCGGGGCCCTCGCCCTGACCGTACTCACCGCCGTACATCGCATGGGTCGCCTCGACGTACGGAGCAGCCTCGTTGCCGAAGCGCTTGCCCGACATGTTGACCATCATGCAGCCCGGGAGGGTGCGCTCGGAGAGAGCGAACCACGGTCCGCCGGTCAGCGGAATGGACGGGCCCCACCAGGCGTCGTCCATGAAATCGACTGCAGCGCCCACTTCTTGGCCTGCGCGGATACCGTCGCCGGTGTTTGCCTTCGCGCCGACGGTCCATTCGGTGCCGATAGGTGCGCGCTGGTACTTCTCACGCATTTCCTTGTTGTGCTCGAATCCGCCGGATCCCAACACGACTCCGTGGCGAGCGCGGATGACCTGCTCCTCGCCGTCGACGATGACGTTGACGCCGCGAACAGCGCCGTCTTCGGTGTACAGGGAGGTCAGCGGGGTGTTCAGCAGGATGGGTACTCCGGCGGACTGAAGTCCGAGTCGAATACCGGCGACCAGTGCCTGGCCGCGAACCAGTAGATCCTTCTTGGTGGCCTTCGCTGCGAGGAATCGCATGCCGACCTTCATGGCGCGCAGGGGTCCGCGAGGATTGCGCATCAGCAGGTTGAGCCACTTGTAGTCGGCCTGGGTGATGACGAAGTTCTTGGGGGCCTTGACGTAGTCGGGCTCGAGGTTCTTGCGGTCGGCGCCCAACTTGTTGCCGTCGAACGGGGTGGGCTCGACACTGCGGCCACCGAGGCGTCCGCCGGGTGCTTCCGGGTAGTAGTCGGAGTAGCCGGGAACCCACTGCAGCTCGAGCGGGCTGTTCTTCAACACGAACGAGAGCATCTCGGGACCGCGCTCGAGATAGGTGTCGATGCGTTCGGGAGCGACAACGTCGCCGATGATGCTGTGCAGGTAGGAACGTGCGGCCTCCGGTGTATCGGTGACACCGTCCGCTTGAAGTGCCTCGTTGTTGGGGATCCAGACCCCACCACCGGAACGGGCGGTCGATCCGCCGTAGTGGGCGGCTTTCTCCACGATGACCACACTCAAGCCCTGGTGGGCTGCGGTCAAGGCCGCTGTCATACCTGCGGCACCACTGCCGACGACGACGATGTCGTATTCCTGCTTGCTCATGTAGAACACGTTATAGAATGATGGGGGTGTCAGTCCATGCTTTCTGCCAGGAAGTATTTCCGGACGTTGTCATTGATAACGAAACACGTTGCAGTGAGATTGAGGATGGTGCGGTGTGACCTGGGATACTTCGGTTGACGTCCTTGTGGTCGGGTTCGGTGTGGCGGGCGCCAGTGCGGCGCTCGAAGCTGTAGCGGCCGGTTCGTCGGTTTTGGCGATCGACCGAGCGCTCGGCGGTGGGGCCAGCACGATTTCCGGAGGAATCTACTACGCCGGCGGCGGCACCGTGATTCAAAAGGAAGCCGGTGTCGAGGACAGTCCCGAAGCCATGCTCGCCTACCTGAACCGCGAGGTCGGTGACGCTGTGACGCCGCAGACTCTGCGCCGGTTCGTCGACGAGAGCCCGGCGTCGATCGACTGGCTGCGCAGTCACGGCGTGCCGTTCGAGGCCTCACTCTGTCCGTACAAGACGTCGTACCCGAGCAACAAGCACTACCTCTACTTCTCGGGTAGCGAATCGGCCGGCGGGTTCCGTGACATCGCAAAACCTGCTCCGCGTGGTCATCGCGCCAAGGGGCGTGGCACGTCGGGAAAGATGCTGTACGGCCCGCTCGCGAAGTCCGCGGAGGCGAAGGGCGTCCAGTTGCTCGGCCAGACGCGAGCGGACCGGCTGATCATCGAGGACGGCCGGGTGATCGGCGTCGAAGCACTGACGCTGCGTGACGCACCGGCCGGAGTTCGTCGCCGTCACGCGACGCTCGGGTCCTTGTCCTCCAAGCCCGGCGTCTACGCACCGCAGTTGCGCACGATTCTCGACGCACTGATCGCGAAGATCGAGAAGAAGCACGCCAAGCGGATTCGTATCCAGGCACGCGGCGGCGTGATCCTCAGCGCCGGCGGCTTCGTGTCCAATCGCGAGATGATGCGTACCCATGCTCCCGCCTACAAGGGCGGTATCCCGCTCGGCACCTCCGGGGACGATGGCAAAGGCATCAACCTCGGTGTCGAAGCCGGGGGAGCCACCGACAAGCTCGGGAATGTGTCCGCCTGGCGATTCATCGTCCCGCCGAGTGCTTTTCTCGGTTCCATTTTGGTGGGTGAATCCGGTGCGCGAATCGTCGACGAGTCCCGTTACGGTGCCGCTCTCGGTCAGGCGATGGCGGAGAAGAGCAGCGGAATCGGTTGGCTGCTGGCAGATTCCGAACTCGTTCGCGAAGCGAAATCGCAGATAAGTGACCAGTCGATGTGGTTCCAGCGGGTACAGACCACCGGAATGATGCGTACTGCATTGCGTGGCAACACCATTGCCGAGGTCGCCCGCAAAGCGGGGATAGACGTCGCCGGCCTTCAAGCCACCGTCGACGCGCACAACTCCGCTGCCGCTGCCGGACAACCTGATCCGATGGGTAAACCGTCGGACTTCGTCAGGCCGATACTGTCTGCGCCGTTCACGATGTACGACGTCTCGATCAAGCCCAACATGATGAATCCGTGCCCGATGCTCACGCTCGGTGGATTGGTGGTCGACGAATCGTCCGGCATGGTGAAAAACGAGGCCGGGGAGGGTATCCCTGGTCTGTACGCCGCCGGCCGTACCGCGGTCGGTATCTGTTCCAACTCGTATGTGAGCGGCTTGTCGCTCGCCGACTGCGTATTCTCCGGACGACGAGCCGGTCAGCACGCAGCCGCATTCTCCACAGTCGGAAAGGCCTGAACGATGCTCTCGACGCAGATCCGCGGCGAACTTGCCGACCATCTTGATTCGGCGGAACGGGATCGCGCTCCGATCAGCCCGCTGATCGCCACGTATCCGGACATCGACGTCGTCGACGCCTACGAGATCCAGCTCATCAACATCCGGCGTCGTGTTGCCGGTGGCGCAAAGGTGGTCGGACACAAGGTCGGACTCTCGTCACTGGCGATGCAGCAGATGATGGGCGTAGACGAGCCAGATTACGGTCACCTGCTCGCCGAGATGGAAGAGTTCGAGAACCGTCCGGTCGACACGTCGCGCTTCTGCTTCCCGCGCGTCGAGGTGGAGGTCGCCTTCATTCTGGGAGCAGATCTGCCGGGCGCCGGGTGCACCGAACAAGACGTCATCGACGCTACTGTCGCCTATGCGCCGTCCATCGAGTTGATCGACAGCCGGATCAAGGACTGGAAGATCGGCCTCTCGGACACCATCGCGGACAACGCGTCCTCCGCCGGGTTCATCCTCGGCAAGGAACGAGTTCGCCCGTCGGACATCGACATCAAGGCCATCGACGCGGTGCTGACCTGCAACGGGGAGCGGATTGCGGAGGGGCGCAGCGATGCGGTTCTCGGTAACCCGGTCACCGCTGTCGCGTGGTTGGCGCAGAAGGTCGACACGTTCGGAGTTCGGCTCAAGGCCGGCGACATCGTTCTGCCGGGTTCGTGCACGCGAGCGATCGACGCTCATCCAGGCGACAACTTCCGAGCCGAGTTCAGCGGCCTCGGTTCCGTCTCTCTTCAGTTCACGTAGGAGTAGTCATGACCAAGGCAAGTGTGGCGATCGTCGGATCGGGAAACATCAGTACCGATCTGTTGTACAAACTGCAGCGTTCCGAGTGGCTCGAACCGCGATGGATGATCGGAATCGATCCCGAGAGTGAAGGATTGGCGCGCGCCCGCAAGATGGGACTCGAGACCTCCGCCGAGGGCGTCGACTGGTTGCTCAGCCAGGCGGAGAAACCGGACCTGGTCTTCGAGGCGACGTCGGCATACGTGCACCGCGAGGCAGCACCACGCTACGAGGCCGCCGGTATCCGTGCCATCGACCTGACGCCGGCCGCGGTCGGCCCGGCTGTGGTTCCGCCCGCGAACCTGCGTGAGCACCTGGACGCACCCAACGTCAACATGATCACCTGCGGTGGGCAGGCAACCATTCCGATCGTCTACGCGGTATCACGTGTCGTCGACGTGGCGTACGCCGAGATCGTCGCCTCGGTTGCATCGTTGTCCGCCGGCCCGGGAACTCGCGCGAACATCGATGAGTTCACCAAGACCACCAGCCGCGGTATCGAGACCATCGGCGGCGCACAGCGCGGCAAGGCGATCATCATCCTCAACCCCGCGGACCCGCCGATGATCATGCGCGACACAATCTTCTGCGCTATCCCCGAAGACGCCGATCAGGCCGCGATCACCGACTCCATTCACCGCGTCGTCAAGGACATCCAGCAGTACGTGCCCGGCTACCGGTTGCTCAACGAACCGCAGTTCGACGAACCGAGCGTCGTTTCCGGTGGCTATGCAACGGTCACCACGTTCGTCGAGGTCGAAGGCGCAGGCGATTTCCTGCCGCCGTACGCGGGCAACCTCGACATCATGACGGCAGCAGCCACCAAGGTGGGCGAGGAAATCGCCCAGAAGCTTCTGAGTGTGAAGGCATGAGCGACATGATTCATTTCGATTCGAGCTGGGACATCCGCGTCACCGACACATCGCTGCGCGACGGCTCCCACCACAAGCGTCATCAGTTCACCGTCGACGAAGTACGAGCCATCGTCGGTGCCCTCGACGGAGCCGGAGTGCCGGTCATCGAGGTCACTCACGGCGACGGCCTCGGCGGGTCCTCCTTCAATTACGGCTTCTCGAAGACTCCCGAGCAGGAACTGATCAAAGCTGCAGTCGAGACGGCGACCAACGCGAAGATCGCCTTCCTGATGCTGCCCGGATTGGGCATCAAGGACGACATCGTCATCGCACAGGACAACGGTGCGTCCATCTGCCGCATCGCAACTCACTGCACCGAGGCAGACGTATCCATCCAGCACTTCGGCCTCGCGCGTGAGCGTGGACTCGAAACAGTCGGATTCCTCATGATGGCTCACTCGATTCCGCCGGAGAAGCTGGCCAAGCAGGCTCGCATCATGGCCGACGCGGGTTGCCAGTGTGTGTACGTGGTCGACTCCGCCGGCGCACTTGTGCTCGAGCAGGTATCCGATCGCGTCGAGGCGCTGGTTCAGGAACTCGGCAACGACGCTCAGGTCGGCTTCCACGGACATGAGAACCTGGGCCTGGGCGTCGCCAATTCCATTGCGGCAGTTCGTGCGGGAGCCAAGCAGATCGACGGTAGTACCCGTCGGTTCGGTGCCGGCGCCGGCAACGCCCCGGTCGAGGCGTTTGTCGGTGTCTGCGACAAGATCGGAGTCAAGACCGGTATCGACTTCTTCGCGATCGCCGATGCAGCCGAAGACGTTGTGCGCCCGGCAATGCCGCAGGAGTGCCTGCTCGATCGTCAGGCACTGATGATGGGCTACGCCGGCGTGTACTCGAGCTTCCTCAAGCATGCCGAGCGTCAGGCCGAGCGGTACGGAGTGTCGTCCGCGGAACTGTTGGTGCGCGCAGGTAAGCGCAAGTTGGTCGGCGGACAGGAAGATCAGTTGATCGACATTGCGCTGGAACTCCAGCGCGAAGCAGCGGCTTCCTAGCCCATGGCAGACGTACTGGCCGGAAAAGTGGCCTTGGTAACCGGCGCGTCCTCAGGGTTGGGGCGCGCCGTCACCGAGATTCTCCACCGCAGGGGCGCACAGGTTTTCGGTATCGCCCGCGACAAGGAAAAGCTGCGACAGTCGATGGTCGAGGTGGTTGGCGCGGATGGAGAGCGTCGTTTCGCGGCGACGGACGTCTCGGATTCCGCTCAGTGTGATGCGGCCGTGCAAGCGTGTGTCGACGAACTCGGTGGTATCGACATCCTCGTCAACGTGGCGGGATCGCACTCGCTTCGTCATACGGCGGATATTGCGGATTCCGAATGGGCACATGACCTTGCGGTCAATCTGAACGGACCGTTCTTCGTTTCCCGAGCAGCACTGCCGCACTTGCTGGAGCGGGGCGGCAACATAGTCAACGTCTCCTCGATCGCGGGGCTGGAAGGGCAGGCGTACTCGGCTGGATACTGCGCTGCCAAGCACGGACTCATCGGACTAACCCGAGCGATGGCGATGGAGTTCACCGGAAAGTCTCTGCGTGTCAACGCAATCTGCCCCGGCGGCATGATGACTCCTCAAGTTACCGGATTCACCTTCCCCGACGGAGTCGACTTCGACCTCGTCATGAAGGTTGCCTCGCCGCGTGGCTTGATGGAAGCCGAGGACGTTGCGAAGATGGTGGCTTTCGTTGCCTCCGACGACGCCTCGGCGATACACGGGGCCGTCTACTCGGTGGACAACGGAAAAATGGCATGACCCCGTTGGTCTCGGGACCGATCTTCCAGATCTGCTGGGTGGTCGAGGAGATCGAGGCCGCCGAACAGGAGTTCACTCGGCAGTGGGGAGTGGAGCGATGGCTACGTATGCCAGACATCGCCTTTGGTCCCGAGACCACAACGTATCGAGGTGAGCCCGCGGACTATGTCGTTCACGTGTCGATCGGATATGCGGGCAGCCAACAGCTCGAGTTGATCCAACCAGTGTCCGGACGCAACCTGTACACGGAGTTCCTGGAGACTCACGGCGTCGGAGTTCATCACATGGCCTGGGTTCCAGGCGATTACGAGGCGACGTTGCTCGAGGCCGAGCGTCGCGGAATGTCGGTGGTGCAACAAGGTCGGGTAGAGGGCGCCGGCATGGAGTTCTCCTACATCGATGCCGGGCCGTTGGGTGGATACGTCGAGTTGATGAAGCTCTCGCCCGAGATTCGGTTGATGTTCGCTTCGCTCATTCCTGATTGACGGCAAACACTTTTGTGAAGTAATCGGAAACGTTCTCCGGGTGACCACGGAATCCGAGGTAGCCGTCGGGGCGAATGACCAGCGCCGCCGTACCTTCGACCTCATACGCGGCGCACAGTTGCGAGGCGTTGTCCTCGATGATCGGCACCAGCGAGTCGACGGTCACGGTTCCCGGTGGCACTATCGCGTAGACGTCCAGCAAGCCGTGCGCTGATCGAATTGCGGCGTCGGCGACCTTCTCCAAGCTGTTGATGCTCTCCGCGGATCCGTCCGAAGTCAGCAGTAACGTGTGGTCGACTCCGGACAGCAAGTCGAACAACCGAATTGGATACTGCACACCGTCTCGGCGCATTCCGCGTGCATCGGGTGCACGCTCGCCCGGTTGAACGTGTGGACTCGAAGAATTACGCCCGGTGTTCAGCGGACTCTCCGAGTAGTCGATCAACAATTGAGCCTGGCGCCGCATTGCCGTGTCGATGGAGGACTCTCCCGAACCGATTCCTTCTCGAGCATTTCGGACCGTCATCCCGACGACTTCTTCACCGACCGGCCGCCTTTCGGCGTCGTAGGTCTCGAGAAGATCCGCTTCCGCAACACCTTTGACGGCGAGCGCTATCTTCCACGCAAGATTGTGGGCGTCCTGGATCCCGGTGTTCATGCCCTGCGCGCCAGTCGGGGGATGGATGTGCGCGGCGTCGCCGGCGACAAAAACGCGTCCGCGGCTGTAAGCGTCGACGATGCGGTGGCTGATGCGGAAGACCGAGGACCATCGCAGCATCGAGGCGGTTGTCGGTTCTGGGGACAGTCTGTCGAGCACAGCCTGGATGTGATGGAGTTCAGGTGTCTTTCCGGTTGAAAAACCGTGTTGTACAGCGGCTTTGTTCGACGATTCGTCCGGCATCAACTCGTCCGGAACGAGCATCGACATGCGGTACCGCTTGTGTCCGGGAAGTGGGATGCAGACGAGTAGGTCGTCGGTGGTTCCGTCGTCGGCGGTGTGGTTGGCGCGGACGGAGTAGCCGCTGGGTATCGACCAGTCGACTTCGACGTCGCCGAGCATGTAGCTCTCGGCAAACGCGCCGCCCTCGAAGCTCAGGCCCAGCCCTTTGCGGACCACGCTGTGCGCGCCGTCGGAACCCACAAGGTACCGGGCTGTCACAGTGCTGCCGTCGCTGAGGGTGCAGGTGACGGCGTCGTCGGACTGTTCGAATGCGGTGAGGCCGACTCCGCGTTCGACGGTTGTTCCCAACTCGGTGAGGCGCTCGGTGAGGATGCGCTCCGTCGAGTACTGAGGCAGGCAGAGAAACCAGTAAGGAACGTCGTCGGGGAGGGTGAGGTCGACGCGGCCGACCTCGACGCCGTTCGTGTACATGATCTGACCGCGCATCAATGTCGAGGCGTCGAGTGCCTGGCGGAGCACCCCCATGTTCTCGAAGAGTTCGAGAGTGCGTGGCTGAATCCCGACTGCTTTCGCGTATTGCCGCGGTTCGTCGAGGGGGTCGACTATTCGACAGGAGATACCGCGTCTGCGCAGCTCGATCGCGGTGGTCAATCCGATCGGGCCGGCGCCCGCTACCAATACGTCGGTATCCATGAGGACCCACTCACGTCGGGGACAGTCGGTCATTTCAGTATGGGTACGCGAACTTTTGTTTTGGGGAAATTCGCGCAAATCGGACATCGAGAGGTTGCGTCTCGCGCCGACTGTTCGTCCGCGCACCGACTGTTTTGCGCTATTGCTCGTCTTCGAAGCCGAGCGCGATTCTCCTGCACAGAAGCGTGAGCTCGACCTCGTCGACGCGTGGCGCGTCGTCCCATGAATCGACGTCGTTCCAACTCACTGAACTCGGAGCGCCGAAAGGTCTGACGAAAACGTGCTGATGAAAGTGGGGGACGCTTAGCCCAGCGATCGCGGAGAACACGAATTCCGGAGTCAATTCCGAGTCGAGGGCACGTGAGACGCACCAGACCGCGTGTGCGATGGCGAGTGCTTCAGGTTCGGATAGTGAAGGCAACCCGGACACGTGTCGACGGGTCTCGACGAACACATATCCAGGAACCGAACGTCCGTGTGGTGGAGGGGGCCGATGGGAGACAACGACGAAGTCGTCCTCGAATATTCGAGGGCTGACGAGCGGGCCTGTTCCTCGGTGTTTGGCGCATATTGCGCACGTTGACGTCCCCATTCCACTTTTGTAGCGAGTGTGGCGCGGTGGCGGAAGATTTGCGATCAGCCCGAACGGAGGGTTCATCTAGATGTACAAATTGACATGTTTGTAAAGGTTTTACCTTGAAAATCGTTGACAAAACGCCATCATTTGTCCACTCTCTATACATAGATGTTGTTCGTGTCGCGGATTACCGCGCAGGACGCACGCACTGATCCGAACGAGAACTGGAGAATTCGATGGCTGCGTTGGTGTACACCGAGCCAGATGGTCGGCTCGCAACTTGGAGAGACCGGAAACGCTACTTGTGGCTGTTGGCGCTGATTCCGTCATCGGCAACTTTCATCGCCGTGGGGCTTGTTACCGCCACCGGATGGAATGTCTTCTGGTGGACCGGCCCACTGATCGCGTTTGCTCTCATTCCCGTCATCGACATCCTGGCGGGTGAGGACGGGAAGAATCCGCCCGACGAGGTGATCGACGAACTCGAGAACGACCGCTTCTACCGGTGGTGCACCTACGCCTATCTGCCGCTGCAGTACACGGCCTTCTTCCTGTCCTGCTACATCTGGGCGCGTTGGGATTTGAGCGTTCTCTCCAATATCGGACTCGCAGTGACGATCGGTGTGACGGCCGGAATCGGCATCAACACCGCCCACGAACTCGGGCACAAGAAGGAGAGCGTCGAGCGCTGGTTGTCCAAAATCGTTCTCGCGCAGAGCGCTTACGGTCACTTCTACCTCGAGCACAACCGTGGCCACCATGTGCGAGTGTCGACTCCGGAAGATCCGGCGACCTCGCGCTTCGGTGAGACCCTCTACGGTTTCTGGCCGCGCAGCGTCGGCGGGGGATTGAAGTCGGCGTGGCATCTCGAGAAGACCCGCTTCGAGCGTTTGGGCACCACGCACTGGAGCATCAAGAACGACGTGCTCAACGCCTGGCTCATGTCGGTTGTTCTGTTCGGTGTCGCGCTTGCAGTATTCGGGATCGGCATCGCGCCGTACCTCGTGATCCAGGCGTTCATCGGGTTTTCGCTGCTCGAAGCGATCAACTACCTCGAGCACTACGGACTCCTGCGTCAGAAAACCGCAAGCGGACGGTACGAGCGATGCACGCCGGCGCACAGCTGGAACAGTGATCGCATCTGCACCAACGTCTTCCTTTATCACTTGCAGCGGCACAGCGATCATCATGCGAATCCGACACGGCGCTACCAGGCGCTTCGCAGTATGGAAGAGGCCCCTCAGCTCCCGAGCGGCTACGCCAGCATGATCATGCTCGCCACAGTTCCGCCCCTGTGGCGCAAGGTGATGGACCACCGCGTTCTCGAGCACTACCGAGGTGACATCACTCAGGTCAACATCGCGCCGAAGAAGCGGGCCAAGATCCTCGCAGCCTACGGGGTGAACGCATGAACGCCTACATCTGCCCGATCTGCGACTACACGTACACCGAATCGACCGGCGCTGCGCGAGAAGGCTTTCCGCCCGGCACGCCGTGGTCGAGTATCCCGGACGACTGGTGCTGCCCCGACTGCGGCGTCCGCGAGAAGGTCGACTTCACCCTCGTCACGCAATCCTGATCGAAATACCCACCGGTGAAAGGAAAACCGATGTCCGAGACTGCCACTGCTTACAAATTGTTCCGCTGCCTCCAGTGCGGGTTCGAATACGACGAAGCGATCGGCTGGCCCGACGACGGTATCGAGCCGGGTACTCGCTGGGACGAGATTCCCGAAGACTGGTCCTGCCCTGATTGTGGTGCCGCCAAAGTCGATTTCGAAATGGTGGAGGTGAACCGCTGATGACAGCGGTCAGCGAGCCCGACACACGCACCGTCGTGATCGTGGGCACGGGCATCGCCGGTTCCGGTGCCGCGCAGGCCCTGCGCAAGGAAGGGTTCGGCGGCAGCATCATCCTGATCGGCAGCGAACCTGAGGAGCCGTACCGCCGCCCGGCGCTGTCGAAGGAGCTACTGTCCGGGAAAGCGTCGTTCGATCGGGTTCGGTTGCGGCCGTCGACTTTCTGGACCGAGCAGAGTATCGATCTTCGGATCGGCGCAACTGTCACGAGTATCGACACAGATTCCCGCACAGTACTTTTAGCCGACGGTGACAGCATCGACTACGACGTTCTGATTCTTGCCACGGGTGGACGGTCCCGACGGTTGGAGAACGAAGATTCCGAGCGTGTTCACTATCTTCGAGATATCGCAGACATGCGACGCTTGCAATCCCAGCTGATCGAAGGATCCTCGCTTTTGGTGGTCGGCGGTGGCTTGATCGGATCGGAGGTGGCGTCAACGGCACGCGACTTGGGTTGCAGTGTGCAGGTTCTCGAAGCGCAACCGTTGCCCCTGTCCAGGCTGCTTCCACCGTCGATAGCGGAGAAGATCGCCGCGCTGCACGCCTTGGCGGGCGTCGACTTGCAGACGGGAGTCGACCTCGAGACGCTGACGACAGGTGCCGACGGTGTCACCGCACGCGCGCGTGACGGACGCGAGTGGACAGCGGACTTGGCCGTCGTCGCAATCGGATCCTTGCCCGATACCGATGTGGCTGCTGCTGCGGGTATTGCGGTGGACAACGGGATTTCGGTAGACCGATACCTCCGGACCTCCGTCGTTGATGTGTACGCGATCGGCGATGTGGCCAACGTGCCCAACGGTTTTCTCGGCGGCATGCACCGTGGTGAGCACTGGAACACCGCGCAGGACCACGCAGTTGCAGTTGCCAAGACCATCGTCGGGAAGGAAGAACCCTTCGAATCCGTCCCTTGGAGTTGGTCGAACCAATTCGGCCGCAACATTCAAGTAGCTGGTTGGCCAGGCGCGGACGACACCGTAATAGTTCGAGGAGACTTGGACTCCTATGACTTCACTGCGATCTGCATGCGCGACGGAAATATCGTCGGTGCTGTGAGCGTGGGCCGGCCGAAGGACATTCGTGCCGTGCGAACCCTTATCGAACGCTCCCCGGACATCAGCGCCGACGTACTCGCCGATACAAACAGGGATCTGACCGAACTTGCGGCGGGTCTTGTCGCCTCACCGGTGCTCTGAGTGCACTCGTGACTTCTGTGGCTTGCGTGTCCACCGTTTTGACACCGAGCACGGGCGATGGAAATCTTCCCGATATGTCCACCGCTCGTGCCCGTGTCCCGTACCACGAGGCAGCTCGTCAACTCCTCCGTGCGTCAGCGCTCGACGCCACACGCGAACTCTTGACCGAGAAATCGTGGAACGACATCACGATGGCGCATATCGCGGAAGCTGCGGGCATGAGCCGGCAGACGTTGTACAAGGAGTTCACGTCCCGCCAGGGATTGGCGTCCGGATACCTCATCCGTTTCGTTGACGAGTTCCTCGAAGAGGTGGAACGCGAAGTAACGCTCCATCATTCGGATCCGCGGGGCGCGGTCTCGGCAGCCTTCCGTGCCTTCTTCGACGCCGGTGCCCGGGATCCGATGGTGGTCAGCATTGTCGGTCCCCGGCCGCAGCACGACCTGCTGAGCTTGGTCACCACTGACGGGACTCCGCTGCTCGAACATGCGAGCGCGAGGTTGGCCGAGATCTTCATGACCAGTTGGGCGAACGTCGACCGCATCCATGCCGAGATGTTCGGCAGCACGATAGTGCGTCTGGCGATCAGTCACGTGACGTTGTCTTTCGGTACCCCCGATCAGATCGCCGAGAACCTGGGGGAGATGTTCGGGCCGTTCCTCGATCAGGTCATCGGTTCGGGCACAGTCGAACCGAACTGAGCCGACAGGATCGATACGGTTTCCGGGCTAGGACGGAAGTTCGATCGAGCGTGATCGCCGTAGTTCTTTGGTGGGAAATATCGTCGTTATGTGTGAATCCGCGTCTCACTTCTCGGTAGCGTGCCGGGCGTAGATCGAGGTGCGATCCGCAGGGGGTGGCTCTCGTGAATTTCCGTCAACGGTGGAGGAATTCGAAGATGAAGAGCCGCAACAAATCTCGAGTGATGTCGACAGTCGCGCTAGTTGCAACATTTGTCATGGCCGGTGCAGGTGTGGCAATTGCCGACGAATCATCGTCAGGGTCTTCCGGCAGCGGATCGCTCGGTTCCTCCGGTGCGGCAGCGGTTGATCCGTTGACCTTCGACGGTTGGGGCACGTGCCCGATCGAGGATCTCGAGGTGACGACGTGCGCCAGCGTCGTAGTTCGCGGAGGGACCATGAAATTGGGCGCACTTTCGGTGCCGATCCCGGACGGAAGCCTCAAGGTTGCGGGCGGAGTGAAATACGCGACCCAGCCGGACAACAGTTTCATCGAGACGTTCGTCGCCAAGCAGGACGGGTCCAACGGGGTCTATTCCAATCCGATTTCGGTACCCGGAGGTGCTCTCGGGATCGATACTCCGCTGGGACTGACTCAGATCAGCGCGACGGTGGAATCGGTGGGAGTGCCGGATCTGAAGGTTCTTGAGCAGGAACTCACCATGCCTGTTCGATTGAAACTGTCTAATCCCTTGCTCGGTGACGATTGCTACATCGGTTCGGTTTCGAATCCGATCAACCTTCACCTGACCACAACCGGAAACCCTCCGTCGGAACCTATCGGTGAGTTCCCCGGTGCAGTGTTCCCGGCAGTCCCACATTCGGATGCGGTGTTTGCGGCGCCGGGAGCCAGCGGGTGTGGACCGCTGGGTGCGCTCAACTGGGCCGTGAATCTACGCGGGGGAGTGCCGGCGGCCAGCGGAAAGAACTCTCTCACCACGTCGAGCGACGTCTACGCGGTGGCTGCACGAAAGGTGCGACCGCCTGCCTGACGGACGCGCGGGCGCTGGAACGTAAAACGAGGGCCGACCCGTGGGTCGGCCCTCGTTCTACACAATCAGGTCAGCTGACCTCGGGATCACGCACCGTGATGGTGCCGTCCCTAACCGCGTCGGCGATGCTGTCGTGCAGTTTCGGGCATCCGTCTTTCAATGCCGACGACTGCCCGGAAGCAATTGCCTCTTTGAAGGTGTGGCAACGCAGCGCCGGGTCGGAAGTCCACTGAACGCTGGTGTGTTTGTACGTGTTCTTGCGAACCAGTACGCACGCGCCGCATGCCTTGCAGTCGACTTCCTGCAGACCCGAGTCGAGGTATTCGTGCTTGTCCTCGATCGTCTGGGCCGCGATCGCCTCGAGCCGTTCCGTTTGCCCGGCAAAGTCCGGTGCCTTGGCCCAACGAGCCCACCGTGCGTCGGTTCCGATCGAGGCGCTCACGACTAGACCTCTGCTTCCTTCTTTGCCGCTTCTGCTGCAGCTTCCTTCTCGGCCTTCTGGCGTGCGAGGTTTTCCTCGACCTCGGCGTGCCAGGCTTCGTTTGCCTTGGTGGTGTCCACCTCGAACTCGAAGCGCTGCGTCATCTTCTCGGTGACGTCGGCCTTGTCCACGTAGAACTGCTCGTACCAGCGTCGTAGCTGGTAGACGGGGCCGTCTTCTTCGCAGAGAAGGGGATTCTCGATCTTGGTCTTGTTCTTCCAGATCGCGACGTCCTGCAGGAATCCCTCGCTGATGCCCTCGGTGAACTTGCCGGCCAACTTGTCGGCCATCTCGTCGGAGACACCCGTCGGCTTCTTCACCGTCACGCCCCACTGCAGCACGAACGAGTCCGGGCTGATCGGGTAGTGGCAGTTGATCAGAACACTCTCGACCTCGTATCCGCTGTAGCTGTTCCACAGGGGATTGACCATGTACGACGGTCCGTAATACGCAGCTTCGGAGCGAAGCAGCGTGTCGCCGCCGTACTGGGAGGCCATTCCGATGTCGGGACGGCCCGTGGTGTTGAGGTACTGAGTGGCGATCTCACCTTCGAAGACGTTCTTGAAGTACGTCGGGAAGGCGTAGTGGATGTAGTAGAAGTGCGCCATGTCGACCACGTTGTCGATGATCTCGCGGCAGTTGGACCCCTCGATGACCATGGAGTTCCAGGTCCAGTCGGTCCATTCGTCGCTGTACGCGCCCTCGATACGAGGAATCACGATCTCTTCGGGCGGCGGATTGCCCTCGGGGTCGTTCCAGACGAAGAGCTGACCGTTCTGCTCGAGGGTCGTCCACGCGCGGGTGCGTGCGAGCGGAGGCACGCGGCGGGCATAAGGAATGCCGGTGCACTTGCCGTTGCCGCCCCAGCGCCAGTCGTGGAAGGGGCAGGCGATGGA
This sequence comes from Rhodococcus sp. YH3-3, assembly GCF_001653035.1. Lineage (NCBI taxonomy): Bacteria > Bacillati > Actinomycetota > Actinomycetes > Mycobacteriales > Nocardiaceae > Rhodococcus > Rhodococcus sp. YH3-3. The sequence goes on from NZ_BCWH01000001.1 coordinate 1,236,546, forward strand.
ATCGCCCTTGACCTCGCCTTGTGTGAGGTCACCACCCATATGACGGCAGTATCCGTCGAGAACTTTGATGTCGCCCTTGCTGTCGGCGAACACCACGAGCTTCGTACCGAAAGCCTCGATCGCGTGCGGTTTGCCGTCCTTGAAGGTCTTCAGTAGACCCAGGCAGTGCCAACCGCGGGCGAAACGAGTTTGCACCGTTCCGACGTCGATCTCGCGAATCTGCGCCATTGTGACCTCACATCCCTTCTAGCTGTTAGTAGAACACGTTATAGAACTCGATCCGGTTCCGCCAGATTTTGGGGGCACTTGTTACAGCATTGCGGCCACAAACGGGACCTTTGTCAGCGTCTCGACAGAAAAGAGAACGTGTTCTAGTCTCAAGTGTAAGTGAACCAACCGATCGAGGAAGACGGGAGCGTCGAAGTGGGTAACCATGACAGCCACGAGGTGATGCAGAGGCTCGACGCACTACTGCCGGCACTGCGCGAGCGCGCACAGGAGACCGAGGATCTGCGTCGTATCCCCGACGAGTCCATCAAGGCTCTTCAGGAAACAGGCTTCTTCCGCTTGCTGCAGCCGAAGCAGTGGGGCGGATACGAAGCCGATCCGGTGCTGTTCTACTCCGCGGTCAAGAAGATCGCCAGCGCGTGTGGTTCCACAGGGTGGGTCTCCTCGATCATCGGGGTACACAACTGGCACCTCGCCCTCTTCTCTCAGCAGGCGCAGGAAGACGTGTGGGGCAACGACACTGACGTTCGCATCTCGTCCTCTTACGCCCCGATGGGTATGGGTGAAGTAGTCGAGGGCGGATACAAGGTCAACGGTGCGTGGGCGTGGTCCTCGGGTTGTGACCATGCCAGCTGGGCCGTTCTCGGTGGTCCGGTGTTCAAAGACGGCCGCGCGGTCGACTTCGTGAGCTACCTGATTCCTCGCGAGGACTACCAGATCGACGACGTGTGGAATGTGGTCGGCCTGCGTGGAACCGGCTCCAATACCGTTGTGGTCAAGGATGTTTTTGTTCCCAAGCATCGCGTTCTGAGCTTCCGGGCGATGAGCGAATTGACCGCCCCGGGCCTCGAGAAGAACACCGCGCCGGTCTACAAGATGCCGTGGGGAACCATTCACCCCACCACGATCTCGGCACCGATCGTCGGAATGGCTTACGGCGCCTACGAAGCGCACGTCGAGCACCAGGGCAAGCGTGTGCGCGCTGCGTTCGCCGGCGAGAAGTCGAAGGACGATCCGTTTGCCAAGGTGCGCATCGCCGAAGCGTCCAGCGACATCGACGCCGCGTGGCGTCAGCTCTCCGGCAACGTCGCCGACGAGTACGCGTTGATCCTTGCGGGCGAAGAGGTTCCGATGGAACTGCGGCTGCGCGCTCGACGTGACCAGGTGCGCGCCACGGGCCGCGCGATCGCCTCGATCGACAAGCTCTTCGAGAACTCCGGCGCCACGGCGCTGCAGAACGGCACTCCTATCCAGCGTTTCTGGCGCGATGCTCACGCTGGTCGCGTCCACGCCGCCAACGATCCCGAACGCGCGTACGTCATGTTCGGAACCGGCGAATTCGGTCTGCCGATCACCGACACGATGGTCTAGAGGAGGCTCAGTGACAACCACCGAAGAAGCCCTCACCTACGAGTCCACTTCACGGTTCGCGCAAGTGCGCCCCGATCTGAAACTGCACTTCCACGAGGCGGGCGTCGGAAACGAAAAGACCATCGTGCTGCTGCACGGCGGTGGCCCAGGCGCGTCGTCGTGGTCTAACTTCGCCCGCAACATTCCGGTGTTGGCGAAGAGCTTTCACGTCATCGCGGTCGATCAGCCCGGTTACGGGCAGTCCGACAAGCCGACGGAGCATCCGCAGTACTTCGTGCACAGTGCGTCGGCGCTCAACGATCTCCTGGACACGCTCGAGATCACCGGTCGCGTTGATCTGCTGGGCAATTCGCTCGGTGGTGGCGCTGCTGTTCGCTTTGCGCTCGACTACCCGGACCGTGCGGGTCGCCTCGTTCTGATGGGCCCCGGCGGTCTGAGTGTCAACCTGTTTGCGCCGGACCCCACCGAGGGCGTCAAGAACCTCGGAAAGTTCAGCTACCAGCCCACCCGAGAAAACCTCGAAGCATTCCTGCGGATCATGGTCTTCGATCAGAAGCTGATCACGCCGGAACTCGTCGACGAACGTTTTGCTGCCGCCAGCACTCCCGAGTCGCTGGCTGCGGCCAAGGCGATGGGTAAGTCCTTCTCCAGCGGTGACTTCGAGCTCGGCATGCTCTGGCGCGAGGCGTACAAGCTTCGTCAGCGTGTGTTGCTGATCTGGGGCCGTGAGGATCGGGTCAACCCTCTCGACGGCGCACTGGTCGCGCTCAAGATGATCCCGCGCGCGCAGCTCCACGTCTTCGGCGGTTGCGGTCACTGGGCGCAGCTCGAGAAGTTCGACGAATTCAACCGGCTCGCAACCGACTTCCTGCTCGACGGAGGTAAATGATGGGTATTCGATCTCTGGCGTACATGCGCATCGGGGCCACCGACATGGCTGCGTGGCGCGAATACGGACTCAAGATCCTCGGAATGATCGAGGGCAAGGGCGTCGACGCGGAATCGCTGTATCTGCGTATGGACGACTTCCCGGCGCGTCTTGTCATCGTTCCGAACGACACGGACCGTCTGCTCGTCTCGGGTTGGGAAACCGCGAATGCCGCTGAGCTGCAGGATATCCGTGACAGGTTGTCGGCAGCCGGTGTTCCGTTCAAGGAAGGCACGGCGGAGCAGCTCAAGGACCGTCGCGTCGTCGAGATGATCGCGTTCGAGGACACCTCGGGCAACTCCCTCGAGGTGTTCCACGGAGCTGCTCTCGAACACCGCCGGATCGTGAGCCCGTACGGGCACAGGTTCGTGACGGGTGAGCAGGGCCTCGGCCACGTCGTGCTCACCACCGATGACGACGATGCTTCGCTGCGGTTCTACCGCGACGTACTCGGATTCAAGCTTCGCGACTCGATGCGTCTGCCTCCGCAGATGGTCGGCCGGCCCGCGGACGGCGACCCGGCGTGGCTGAGGTTCCTCGGCTGCAACCCGCGTCACCACAGCTTGGCGTTCCTGCCGTTGCCCAACCCGACGGGCATCGTGCACCTGATGCTCGAAGTGGAGAACTCCGACGACGTCGGACTGTGCCTCGACCGGGCACTGCGCAAGAAGGTCAAGATGTCGGCGACTCTCGGTCGCCACGTCAACGACGAGATGCTCTCGTTCTACATGAAGACTCCAGGCGGGTTCGACATCGAATTCGGTTGTGAGGGGCTAGAGGTCGAGGACGAAAACTGGATCGCGAGGGAAAGCACGGCCGTGAGCCTGTGGGGTCACGACTTCACGGTGGGAATGAAGCCGTGAGTTCGCCCGACGCGTCGGTGAGTGCGGAGCAGGCGATCGATCCACGCCAGTTCCGCACGGTTCTCGGGCAATTCTGCACGGGTATCACCATCATCACGACAGTCGACGACGGTGAGCCTGTCGGGTTCGCATGTCAGTCTTTCGCGGCCCTGTCACTCGACCCGCCTTTGGTGTTGTTCTGCCCCACCAAGGGTTCTCGGTCGTGGGCGGCAATCGAGCGGACCGGTAAGTTCGCCGTCAACGTGTTGGCGGAGGAACAGCAGGCGGTGTGTGCTCGTTTCGGGTCACGTGAGCCGGACAAGTTCGCGGGCATCGATTGGACGCCATCGCCTCTGGGCTCGCCGATCATCGACAAGTCCCTTGCACACATCGACTGCACGGTGGAAACCGTCCACGACGGCGGCGATCACTACGTCGTCTTCGGTCGGGTTTCGTCGATGAGTGAGATCAAGACCGAACGCCCGCTGCTCTTCTATCGCGGGCAGTACACGGGCATCGAGCCGGACAAGACTGTTCCGGCTACCTGGCGTGACGATCTGGAAGCGTTCCTGACGACCACGACAGAAGATACCTGGCTGTAGGGGGCAAGCCCCCCTGTGCGCCTTTTTGGTAGTGGTAACTACCAAAAAGGCGCACAGGGCCGGAGGCCCTACAGAGAAAAACAGGTATGACAGAAGTCGTCACCGAACGGCGTCAGCAGGATGCTACGACGCACTATCTTGTTGGATCGTCCGGCTCGCTTGACCGCCTCGATCACCGACGGCTGTACCTCGACGACCTGGTACCGGTCGGCCTCGACGGGCTCGCGTGAGAACGCCACCAAACCGAGCCGATGCAGGTTGTTCAGGTACGCGCTGATGCGGTCCAGATGACGACAGCCTGCCAGTTCTCCGATCATCGACAGACCCTCGTCGATCATCTCCGAGCCGACACCGAACGGCCGCGCCGTGCGTACGTCCACGCTCGGTTGCGCACCGGAGGTGGCCAACAGCCGAAGAATTCGAGCTTCGTCGGGTGCGATCTCGTCGAGGATCCGGTCGTAGGCCGGGTGCAGATCGTCGCGATCGGTCACGTCCGCGGAACGATCCAGCAACCTGTCACCACGTGCCCGCAGCGCCGCGAGAGTGGCCTCGACGCTCTGTTTGCGATTGGTACGAGTAGCCATTGCCGCCCGCAGGTTCTCCGTCCGCGAGCCGTCTCCGTTGGTGTTCTCGGCCCGACGTTCGGATTGCACGTTGGCGGATTCTGCAGCCTCTGCCGCGGCTTCGGCGGCGGCCTGAACGATTTGCCGCGTCGCCTCCTTCGCCGTTCCGAAAGCCCAACCCGTCAGCTTGATCGACGTGAGCGTCGTCGTGGCGGTAAGCCCGACAAGGCTACGGATCAGACGCTTTTCGACGGATTCGACCGGCGCGATGTCCGCAGCCCAGTCGTACGATTCCGCTTCGACGATCATGCGATGGTCGTGCTCACTCATGCTCATACTCCGAATATTGCGAGGTGTAGGAAACCGGCAAACGAGCCCAGCACGGCCCCGTGTACGAACAACAGCCACTCGTCCTGCTTGACGGCTGAGCGTAGTAGTTCGCTGAAATCTTCCGGTGAAAGGATGCTCATGCGTTCGGTGACGAAGACACGAATCTTCTCCGACTGGTTCTCGGCGAACTCCGCGTCCTCGAAGACCCTTGGGTACAGGTCGAGCACTTCGGTGGTGGCCAGGCCGGGCAGACGCTTGTAGCTCTGCGAACCAACGGTCATCTTGACCACCGACTTTGCCCAGCCGGCTGCGTCGTCGACGGATTCGCGCAGTACCTGATCGAGCATCCGCCGCGTTCGGTCCGAGCGGGGACCTTCGAGGAGTTCGGTGCCGATGTTCTCGAGCGTCACGACGTGATCGGCGAGGGTTTTTGCGTACCCGGCGATGATCTCGGTGCGGCGTTTCAGGAACAGTCCCTGCCGCCACGGCACCCAACGGCTGGGGGTGATCGGTTCGAAGATCATCGTGATTCCGAGGTAGTTCACGATGTACCCGATGATCACGCCACCGATGGGAAGCACCCACCACTGCGGAACCAGATGGAGGATTCCGACGAGCACGAAGCCCATCGGGAACCCGAAGTAGAAGCCGAAGTTCTGCATGAACCTGAGCTCTTTGTTGCCCATCGTGCGGAAGATGTCGTTGAGCAGTTTGGGGTGCGAAGAGAGGTAGCGGATCACCATCAGCTTCGCGTCGATGAACTCGTCGATGTCCTCTTCGATGCGGTCGGTGATCATGCGCACGCTGGCCGGCAGATCGTCCTCCACCTTGCGGAAGACGGCCTCCTTCACCGACGTCGGAAGGTTGTGCCAGAGCTGAGGATTCTCGGCCGTCATGATTCTGGTGACCACGCCGCGCACTTCACTGCGAGAAATGTTCACCAAGTGCTCGGCGATGCTGTCCGGGTCCAGGACGCGATAGAAGTCGGCGATGCTGCCGACTTTCGCGAGGGATTTGTCGACGGCGATCGACGCCATCTTCTCCGCCCGCGAGGGGACGATGCCTTGCCAACCGAATCTGCCGTCGCTGGTGATCGCGGGGATCACCTGAACGCGCCGGGGGAGGAACGGGAAGAGCAGTTTGAGTCCGGGCACTTTGATCCCGTGGAAGTTGATCGGCGCAAAAAGCATCAGGACGCCCGACCAATTGGTGATGTACCCGATGATTCCCGTGAACAAAGGAATGGTGATCAACTGTTCGAGCAAGTGGTCCGGCACCGTCGCACATCCTCCTCATATCCGAGAACCTCACGTTCGGACATGATTGCCGAAACTTCGCTCTTCGTGGGTGTTTCGTTGGCTACTGCTGCGCCTTCCCAGTTGCGTCAGCATAGAGGCCCGACAATTCGGGCTGTAGGTGGGTAGGAAGTTGATGTAACCTCACGTACATGGTCAGTATTGCGCACAACACGACGACGCCGGTTCTCTTCCGGCGCATCGTTTAGCAACTGCTGACCGAACCCTTTCAGCCCCGGGAGTTATCGCCCCGGGGCTTTCCTGTTTCGTCGCTCCGTGTGCGTCTCCCCTTGAACTATTCGGAGAGCTCTCATGAGCGTTGACCACCGCGAACTTGGGCGCGACCTGGAGTTTTTCGCCACCACCCCCATCGTCGGGGCGGGCCTCCCACTCTGGTTACCGGACGGCGCGATCATCAGGAACGAACTCGAAAAGTTCGCCGCCGAACAAGCAGCGCGATCCGGATGCCGGGGTGTCTATACCCCCGTTATGGCGAAGAAAGAGTTGTACGAGAGATCTGGGCATTGGTCCAAGTTCTCGGACGACATGTTTCCCGAAATGAAGATAGGCGGAGAGTCATTTCTCCTTCGTCCGGCTAACTGTCCCCATCACGCTCAGGTATTCGCCGCTCGCGGTCGTAGTTATCGCGAGCTACCTTTCCGCGTTCGTGAACTCGGCTCGATGTTCCGTAGCGAACTCTCCGGAGTTCTCAGCGGATTGAGTCGAGTCAGACAGATCAATCTCGACGACGCACATGTCTTCTGTAGTCGTGAACAAGTGCAAGCAGAAGTGATCGTCGCGCTCGTCGCGATCGAGCGCTGCTACTCGACTCTGGGGATTGCCGAACGGGAGTACCGCCTCTCGATCAGAGGGGGAGAGGGGCAGTACCTCGGCACCGACGAGCAGTGGGCGGACGCCGAGGATCACCTTCGCGGAGCACTGAATGCACGCTCGATCGAGTACGTGGAAGCGAAGGGGGAGTCAGCGTTCTACGGTCCCAAGATCGACGTCCAGGTGCGAGACGCGCACGGCCGCGAGGAAACACTCTCGACCGTGCAACTCGACTTCAATCAACCGGAGCGGTTCGACCTCGAGTACACCGCTGAGGACGGATCCAAGGCTCGCCCCGTCATGATCCATCGGGGCTTGCTCGGGTCGATGGAACGCATGACTGCGCTTTTGATCGAAAGGTTCGAAGGGCGGATGCCGCCGTGGCTGGCACCCAACCAAGTCTCGATTCTGCCCGTCGGCGACCGGCATCAGGTTGAGGCCGAGCGTTTGCGGGCCGATCTCGAGGCTCGCGATGTTCGAGTGGCGATCGCGCCTGACGGATCGTTGGGACGTCGCATCCGCGAGGCACGCACTCACCGTGACCCGTACATCGCGGTGATCGGGGACAACGAGGTGCACGGCGGCACCGTCGACGTTCTGGTCCCCGCGCGTGGTGGGCGCGTGGTCGTCGATGCGAGTGTGTTTGTCGCTCAGGTGGTCTCGGGCATCAAAGAGCGTGCCCTGCTTCCGGCAGACTTCTAGCCGACGTGGAGCTCGTGGAGGGCGCGCACCAGTGGCGCGAGTTCGGGTGTCTTGCATGCCTCGTCGAGTGCGGCTTCGAGGGTGGCGTCGTGCGTCGGCCGTGCGCTTTCGAGAAGCTCGCGGCCGGCCGGCGTCAGCTCGGTGTAGATGCCTCGACGGTCGTCGGCGCACAGGATGCGCGTCAATAGTCCTCGATCTTCGAGTCGATTGACCAAGCGCGTCGTGGCGCTGCTGCTCAGTGCGGCAGCGCGAGCCAACTGAGCCATCCGCATGTGCCAGCCATCCTGGCGGCTCAGTGCGTCGAGCACGGTGTATTCGACGACGGACAGTTTGTGCTCACGCTGGAGCGCGCGTTCCAGTTCGGTGTCGAGGGCGCCGTGCAGTGCTGCGAGCGTGCGCCACCCTTGCGAACGGATTTCGACGGCGTCGTCGGCGATCCCCATGTGATTCTCCTTGTCCGTTTCCTGCGCCTCCAGGTTACCAGCTTGCGCATGTAGCGCGCGCGTGCAACTATTTATAGCGCGCCTGCAACTAATGCACACGCCCGCTAACGGCTTACGCGTAAATCTGTGAAAGGAACATCGAGATGCCATTGGGTCTCATTGCCCTCGCTATGGGCGGGTTCGGGATCGGCCTCACCGAATTTGTCATCATGGGCCTCCTGCCCGAGATCTCGGCTGATTTCGAGGTCACCGAGTCCGTCGCGGGCTACCTGATCTCGGGCTACGCACTGTCGGTGGCGATCGGCGCGATCCTCCTGACCGCTGCCGTCACCCGCTTCGAGCGCAAGAAGGTCCTTCTCTCGCTCATGGTGCTGTTCATCATCGGCAACCTGATGTCCGCGCTCGCTCCCTCCTACGAGGTCATGATGGGCGGACGCATCGTCGCGGCGCTGTGCCACGGTGCGTTCTTCGGAATCGGCTCGGTGGTTGCCGCCGACATGGTCGCGCCCAACAAGCGCGCCGGCGCCATCGCGATGATGTTCGCGGGCCTGACCATCGCCAACGTTCTCGGCGTTCCGTTCGGCACGCTGCTGGGCCAGCAACTCGGATGGCGCTCGACGTTCTGGGCCATCACCGTTATCGGCGTCATCGCCCTGATCGGAATTGCAGCACTCGTCCCGACGACACCCGCCAGCACGACCGGCGGCGGATTGCGCGGAGAGTTGGGGGCGTTCCGCAACAAGCAGGTATGGCTCTCGATCATCATCACCATCCTCGGCTACGGCGGAATGTTCGGAGCGTTCACCTACATCGCCTTCACCCTCACCGAGGTGACCGGCTTCGCGACGTCCAGCGTTCCGTGGCTGCTCATCCTCTTCGGCTCGGGCCTGTTCGTCGGCAACTTCCTCGGCGCCAAGGCGGCCGACCGTTCGCTCACGAAGGCGCTGGTCTGGATTCTCGCGATCCTGACCGTCGTTCTGATCGTGTTCGCCGCCACCGCGGAGAGCAAGGTCATGACTGTGATCTCGCTGTTCTTCATGGGCGCCTTCGGTTTTGCGACGGTACCCGGGTTGCAGATGCGGATCATGAACTACGCGTCGGCCGCACCGACCATGGCATCGGGTGCCAACATCGCCGCCTTCAACGTCGGCAATGCGCTCGGGGCGTGGCTGGGCGGAATCACCATCGCCGCGGGACTCGGCTTCACCTCCCCGATCTGGATGGGGGCGGCGGTCACCGTCGCCGGTCTGCTGGTCCTGATCGTCGCGGCGAAGATCGACCGCCCGGCAGCGTCAGAGCAGTCGACGATGAGCACCTCGCTGCACCCGACCGCCGCCTGAACCTGGCCATTGCGCTCTGACCCCATCGCGTGAACGTATCGCTCCCCTTGTCCAACAAGGGGAGCGATACGTTCACGCGGGTCAGGTGAGGCGGAATTCGGACGTCAACCCGGAGAAGGGCGTGATCGCGCCGCTACCCCGAGCCTTCGACGCACCGAAGTGTTGGACTCGATACGTACCCGCCGGAGTATCGGCCGGAACATCCCACGTGATGCGCACGACGGAACCGTTGCTCCCGACCCGGCGCCAGTGCAGTTTGGTGGACCAGTCGTTGTCGTCGGCGACCCGTGTCCAGGATCCGCCGGTATTGCGCTGGATCTCGTAGAAGGTCCCGTTTCGGTGAGTGTCGTTCTTGGGGTGGCCGGTGACGAACTCGACGGCAACCTGCCCACCCGGTGAGGTGTCGCCGGGTTGGACGGTTGCGTCGCCAAATTGTGTTCCCGGCAAGGGCTCGTCGAAGTCGACGCCAGGTCCGAAGCTGGGTTGGAACCCGGACAGGTCGGCCGGAGCGGGGCCGCGAGGAGGTTCGGTGCCGTCGCGCATCGCGGCTGCAAGGGCGGCATACCCCTGCTGATAGGCCGGCAGTGTGTAACGACCGAACATCGTCGAACCGCCCTCGTACTGCTGCGAATCGTATTCCTGTGGTGTGGTGCAGTAGCTCGAGTACGAGTTCGCGTATCCCTGGAAGATGACGTTCTCGAGGGGAACCCCAAGCTCCTCGGCGACGGTTCGACGCACTCGTAATCCGGAGACGATGGTGAATTCCGCAGGGCCACCGACGATGTAGAACTGACCGATCCGCAGGATCTGGATCTTGAGTACGTTCGGCACCCATCCTCCCGGTGGCAGCAGGCCGACCGGAACGACTACGAGTTTGGGCGCCTGTGCGTCCTGAAGCCATTGAGGCACAGGAGCATCCATACCGCCCAGGGCGTCGATCATGGGGTTTCGGGTGCCCTCGGGGAAGATCGGGATTGCCGGTCCGTCCTCGACGCTTCCGGCGCTCATTGCCGCGCCGATCGCGGCCGGAGCGGTGCGGTGCTCGCGTCCGTCGGGGGTGAATCTTCCGCTCACCACCTGATTTGCCATGTCCAGGTACATGATCCGACTGTCGACGCCACCGGTGACGGTGTCGGACGCCGCGTCGAAGGCAGTTCGAGCCGCCGCAACCTGGCGCAGCCCGATGATGCGTGCGTTCTCGAATTCGTCTTCGGTCGGTCCGCGTCCGGGCTCGAGGAAGAGGTTGGGTGACATGTCGCCGCTGTTGGTCTGCGGAAACGCAGCAATGAAGCTGGTGTCGCCGTCGAGGTAGCGCACGCCCTGGTCGTCGTGCTCCCAGAAGTACGCCGCGGCGCCCTTGTTGTCCCCGGAGATGAGATGGTTCTCGTTCGTGAGCGAGGCGCAGTGGGTGGCGAACCAGTTGATCGCTCCGATGTCCTTGCTGCCCCGACTGATCCGCATGACACGCATGTGGTGGTCGTTGCCACCGGGGTAGTAGGCCTTGTCCTCTTCGGGATTGAGGTCGAACGCCACTCGCGATCGGTTGACGCTGGCATCGGTGAGATCGGACCGCCCGAAACGGACCGTGCCTGGCGCCAGGTTCTCGTGCGCAGCGCTGATCGCCTCGACCATGCCGTTGACCTCGGCTTCGAACACCTGCAGTTCGAAGCCGAGAACTGCGAGGTTGTACGCGTAGTTGTGCGAGGCCGCACCACATGCCGCGTGTGAATGGATGGCCGTCAACATGACGTTGCGTTCGGTGTAGATGTCACCGAACCTCCCGGCCAGTCGGCGCAGGACCTCGTCATGAACGGACTGGAAGATCATGCAGTTGTCGACGCACACGTAGGCGACCCGCGACCCGCCGGACTCGAAGATGAAGGCGCGTGCGCGCATTCGCTGGTGCAGGCCTTCGGCGCGTTGATCGAAGCTCGAGTAGCCCATCATGCCGACTTCGGCGACCGGTCCGGTCACGTCGGAAATTCCGACGCCCACCTGCAGTGACGCCGACGACTTGTCGGTGCGTGCGGGTGAAACGGTGCGTGCCGGCGAAGCTGCGACGGCCTGGTTCGTCGACAGAGCGGCGAGCGCAGGTGCGGCGGCAGCGCCTGCCAGTACGGTGCGTCGGGTGATCTGCACGAGTGTCCTTTCGGGCGGTCTGACGCGAGTTGGTCAACCGTCCAGGAGTGTAGCCCGAGTCACACGTGACCGAAAGGGGTGCCGTCGGCCGACACTCAGATTGTTGTGGCCTCCCCGAACGTCATCGCCAGGTTCTTGATGGTCGTGGTCATCAGGGCCCGGCGGGGGAGTCCCAGTTTCCGAAGCTCCGCCGCCATCGGGTGACTGCCCAGTTGAACCTCGGCTCCACCAGGGCGCGATTTGACGCCGGTCGGTGCCATGTCCCACGACGTGCACCTGGTGGCGCCGTCGAGATGTGAGTACGCGGCCAACGACATGTTGGCTCCGCCGCCCGGCACGCTGACGCCGGATTTCACACTCAACTGTGTGATGAGTTTGCCGTCGCGAGAGACCGATCCGCGCTTTACCGAGCCGACGTGCTCGGTGTCGAACTCGGCGAGCACCTTCGGGAATCCCCAGATTTCCCGGCCGGCGGCCTTGGTGAACTCGCCGTCCACCGGCAACTCGTGAATGAGTGCCCCTGCAGTTCCGGCAGCGAGCGAACGTAGATCTCCCAGCACCGAGGTTTCGGGAGGCGCAGTGTGGCTGCGCACCATGTACGTCACTCCGAATTCGTTGTACGGCCCCAGATCCCCGTCGATGTAGTCGACAAAAACCAGGCCGCACAGCGCCCGGCCGGGACGGTACTGGAGCACGGTCAAGCCGGTGTAATCGATGATCGACTGCGCGGTTGTGCTGGGTACCGAGTACAACGCCATGAAGGCAGACGCGGTGCGAACTTCGACGGGCATCTCGACCTTCTTGCCCAGAATCGTGTAGCTCATGGCGCCACCACCCCGCGGAGTCCGTCGGAGCCGTAGACGGGTTCGAGCATCGAGCGGAAATCCGGTCCGCGGCGCAGCATTTGGCCTCCGTCGACGTTGATGATCTGCCCGGTGATCCAGGTGGAGTGCGGTCCGAGGAGGAAGGAAGCGAGTCCGGCGACGTCCTCGACCTCGCCGACGCGTTCGAGCGGCGTGTTGGCCAGGTAATCGTCCAGGATGGGGCCACCGTCGGTGATGAGCGCGACCAGATCCGTTCGGGTCAGCCCCGGGCGGATCGCGTTGACACGAATGTTGCTGGCGCCCAGTTCGTCTGCTGCCAACTGCACTAGGTGGTCGACGCCGGATTTCGAGACTCCGTACGCGCCGAACCAGCGATGTGTGTTGCTGCTGGCGATCGACGAGATCGCGACGATGGATCCACCGCCTCCTGCCACCAGTGCCCGCGCGCCGTGCTTGATCGTCAGCATGGTCCCCGTGACGTTGAGGTCGACGGTGCGGCGCCAGGCGTCGACGTCGAGTTGCGTGACCGGTGCGATGGTTTCGTTCCCGCCGGCGCAGGCCACGACTCCGTCGAGCTTTCCGGTGACGGACACCGCCGCGGCGACAGCGGCGACGACGTCTGTCTCGATCGTGACGTCGGCGGGGGAGACGCTGACCGATCCTTCCGGACTCGACTGCCGGATCGATTCGGCGGCAGCATCGAGTTTCTCCTTGTTGCGTCCGCAGATCGTGACGTGAGCGCCGGACCCAACCAGCGAACGAGCGATGCCCAGGCCGATGCCACTACCGCCGCCGGTCACCAGTATCGATGTGCCGGCGAAAGTGGGTATGCCCGCTGAGGCGGTGTCGTCGTCCATGCGTGTCTCCTGGTCGTTGCTCCGGCGGGCTCGCGTGCTGCTTCTGGAGGATTTCCGGTCCGGCTTCGGTGAAAACGCCCCACGCTATATAGGAACAGGTTCTACTTATTGAGGCAAGGGTTGTGCGAGAGGTGGAGTGATGGCTACCAGACCGACCTTCGATTTGATCGACGGACGCTTCTACAGCGGAGACCTCGGGAATGTGCGCGACGCATACGCCTGGATGCGTGATCACGAGCCCGTGTACCGAGACGACGCCAACGGAATCACCGCGGCCGCGAGTTACGACGCCGTCGTCGCAGCCGAGCGGGATCCCGAACTGTTCTCCAACGCCGGTGGCATCCGCCCCGAAACCGGTCCATTGCCGCAGATGATCGACATGGACGACCCGCAGCACCTCACACGTCGACGCTTGGTCAATGCGGGTTTCACACGTAAGAAGGTCGAAGCCAAGGCCGGCCGTATCCGGGAGATCTGCGATCAACTGATCGACGCCGTCTGTGAGAAAGGAGAAGCCGACTTCGTCGCAGACCTGGCGGCACCGCTGCCGATGGCCGTCATCGGCGACATGTTGGGTGTCCGTCCGGAGGAACGCGCGTTGTTTCTGCGGTGGTCGGAGGATCTGGTGAAGGCATTGGGAAGCAACGCTTCCCAGGATCAACTGCAGGCCATGATGGTTGCGTACGTCGATTTCACCGCGTACATGATGCGAACCATCGCCGAGCGGAGGAGCGACCCGGCCGACGATTTGGTGAGCACGTTGATTCACAGTGCGGTCGACGGCGAAGCCCTCTCCGATCAGGAAATCGTCAACGAATCCCTGCTGATCCTGATCGGCGGTGACGAGACCACACGGCACGTGCTCAGCGGCGGCATGGAACAGCTACTGCGCCATCCGGACCAGCGCCGGGAGCTAGTCGACGATCCCGATGCCATTCCCTTGGCAATGGAGGAGATGCTGCGGTGGTCCTCGCCGATCAAGAACATGGCTCGAACCCTGACCCGTGACACCGATTTCTTCGGCGCGCAGCTGAAGGCAGGTGAGAAGATGCTGCTGCTCTTCGAATCGGCAAATTTCGACGAGTCCGTGTTCCTGAACGCCGAACGGTTCGATGTCGGCCGCACACCGAATCCGCACGTGGCCTTCGGCTTCGGAACTCATTTCTGTCTGGGCAATCAGCTGGCCAGGTTGGAGGGACGGATCATGTTCGAGCAACTCTTCGCCAGGCTGCCGGACATGGAACTTGCCACCGACGCGCCGTTGCAGCGGCGTGCGGCCAACTTCGTGTCCGGGCTCGAATCGATGCCGGTGCGGTTTAACTCTTCTGCCCCGTCAGCCGGGTAGTTGGCAGTTAGGAGGCGCAGCATCTTCGGAGAGGGGGCTGCCCGCCGGATTGACGTAGACGACCTCGAGCACCAATGGTGTTGTCTGCGAGTTGTTTCCGATGTGCACATGATCTGAACCGCTCGGTTCGATCAAAGTATTTCCGGCGCTGTAGATCCCGTCGACGGAGCAATCGGATCGGTAGTGGCTCAACGTGCCCTGCGCGATCAGCGCGTAGAGCGTCCCGTCGTGGAAGTGCCAACCGGTGGAACCGCCGGGGTCGATGGTGATCTGGCGCAGGATGTAGTCCTTGCCGTCGAAAGTCACCTGCCCGAGGATTTCTCCGTGTACTCCCGTGCTCGGTGTTGCCGACGCATTGATCGGCGTCAGCGACAGTCCGATCGCTGCGGACACTGCAAACAGAACCTGATGGCGTTTACGCATGAGCGGCCCTCCCAGACGGATGTGCTCCTGAGTGTCCTCCGTCGATGCCCGGTTTATCCCAGTTTTCGTGGATCCAGCACTGCGAAGGCAGAGGTATGCCCTTGAGAGGCGGTTACGCTCGTGCCATGCTGCAAGTCGCGACGAGGCGCCGGAGCCAGCCGCCGCCTGCGCGCTTCATGTTCGAGGCATTGATCGATCCGTACCGCCAGCCCGCCCGGCACTGGCTGGAACTTCTCGAGAGCGAGATCGCACCGGAGATCGTCAGGGCTGAAGAACCGGAGCTGGTGATCTGGTCGTCGATCTGGCCGGACCGACCCGACGCCGTCATCCGATTCGACATCGAGGCGGTCGGAAACAGCACGATGCTGCGTTGGACGCTTTTCTTGGACGATCCGATACCGCCCGAGGCGGAGGTTGTCAGAATGCGAAAGCGGCTCAACACCTTGATCAATGCGAATCTCAGGTTCAACTTCGGCCAATAAGTCGGATCACTGCCGCATTACTTGGTGTCGACTCGGCCGATCGGGTCGGCGTTGTCGCTGAATGCGGCCCGGGCCGCTGGCCAGCTGGTCTCATCGATGCGCAACGTGGTCCGAAGGTAGGCAGTACTCATCCGTTGGATGGCGGCGACCCGCTCTGGGTTCTCGTCAGTGGTCTCGGCGACTTCGTATCCGACGATTCCGCCGAGTGCGTGCTCGGCACCGTAGAAGGTCAGGAGGTCGGTGGCTCCGGGGCTGTGCGTGTAGGCGTCGGTGAACCAGTCAGGTCCGCGGCTGGACATCTTGGACTGGTCGTGGTCGCCCGCGACGACGAGTGTCGGCGTCGTCAGTTCCTGGAACGAGGGGCGCATGAACGGGAAGTTCGCCTGCGCGAACGGATGCAG
Source organism: Rhodococcus sp. YH3-3 (assembly GCF_001653035.1). NCBI lineage: Bacteria > Bacillati > Actinomycetota > Actinomycetes > Mycobacteriales > Nocardiaceae > Rhodococcus > Rhodococcus sp. YH3-3. Next base: position 1,252,492 of record NZ_BCWH01000001.1, read on the forward strand.
GTTCTCGCCGCCGAGACCGGTTGCCGCGAACAGGATTCCCGCGGTGACGCGACTGTCGGACATGTCCTGGCCGACCTGGCCGGCCTCGTCGAAGATCCTTGCTCCGAGGAGCGACTGAGCGGTTTGCCCGCCCCAGGAGTGACCAGTGGCGGCAACTCGACTGCGGTCGATGCGGCCGGCAAGCCCGGGCACGGCAAATTCGATGGTGTCGAGCTGATCAAGGATGCGTGTGAGATCCGCGATCCTCTCAGTCCAGATCGTCGGGAAAACCGGGTGGTCGAACCCGAAACCGTTCCGGCGCGAGTCCAGATGTGTCGGCTGGATCACCACGAATCCGTGGGATGCCCAGAATGCCGTGAGTGGCGAGTATCCATCGAGGTTCCAGCCGTTGCCGTGGGAGAACACCACAACGGGGAGGTTCGTGCCTGCTGCCGGAGCAGACACACGTACTTCCAGCGGGACAGGTCGATCGGGGGGCGAACAACTCGACGGGGGAAACGGAGACGACCGGGGTGCCGGCGCCGATGATGCCGTTCAGAGTGTCGATCATTGATGAGGTCATGGCAAGTTCCTTGCTGAGGCTGCACCCTGCGATACTGTTTATCGGAGCGTCGCTCCGCAACATTACGGAGCGTTGTTCCGTAATGCAAACATATGATGTGAGTCAGCGAGGAGTGCACATGGCTGATGCCCAGGACGAGCAGTCGCGCGTCGCGTCTCCCAAGCAAGTCGGTCGCCCACGTCGAAGCGAGCAGGCGCTGCTCGACGCGGCGGCAGCAGTGTTCGTGGAGTCCGGAGTCGACGCTCCGGTGCGGGAGATTGCGGCGAAGGCCGGCGTCGGCATGGGGACGATCTACCGCCACTTCCCGACGCGTCCCGAGTTGGTGGTAGCCGTATACCGACACCAAGTCGAGGCGTGTGCGGACGCGGGCCCACAGATGCTCGCGGAGAGTGCAACGCCCGAGGCGGCTTTGCGGGCATGGGTGGCTTTGTTCGTGGAGTTCCTGGTAACCAAGCATGGGCTTGCCGGTGCACTGCAAGGAGACAGCGCCGGGTCCGACGCTCTGCATACCTACTTCGTCGACCGCCTCGTCCCGGTATGTGACTCCCTCCTCGCGGCAGCGCTCGAGTCCGTTGGCACTGCTTCGCGGGTCGATGCGTACAACGTGCTCAAAGGCATCGGAAACCTTTGTATCGGTGCTGGGTCCGATGGCCGGTACAAGGCCGAGGTCCTTGTACAGCTTTTCATCTCGGGCGTACTCGCGCGAGAGGTTCGCTGACGCTCGGCAGTCAGATCAGCTCCGGATTCTCGGCGTACACCTCTTCGAGGATCGACATGTCGAACAGTTGCTCCGCCGTAATCTCCAGCCCAGCTTTCGACAGTGCCGCGATGTTCTGTTCGATCAGTTGTGGTGTCATCGTGAACAACCCGTTGGCTTTGGTATCTGCCGACACCACCAGATCGTTCTGTGCGGTGGCTTCCTTGATCTGCTCTTCGAGTTCGAGGTTCTGGTCCTTGCCGTAGACCTCGACGGCAAGCCGTGCCGACTCTGCCGGATCGGCGACCGCATCCTTCCATCCTTGGATCTCGGCCTTCAGGAATGCCTTGAGTTTGTCCCTCTCGTTGTCGATGGTGGACTGGAGAACCGTGAACGATTCGGCGACCAACGGCAGGTTGTAGTCCGCGAAGAGGAAGTGGGCGTTGGGGAAACCTTTGGCGGCCAGTGTGATCGGCTCGTTGGTCACGTAGGAGACCCAGCCGTCCACCTCGCCGTTCGCCAAGGGGCTCGGATCGAACTGCGCGGGCACGATCGTCATCTGGCTTTCGGTCAGGCCGTTTGCTGCCAGGAGAGCTCCGAAGACGAGCTGATTGGAATCCTGGACGCCGATCTTCTTGCCGATCATGTCCTGTGGTGAGTTGATCGGTGCCGCAGCGGAACTGACAATCGCAAACGGGTTCTTCTGGAATGTCGCACCGACGATCTTTGCCTCCAGTCCGTCGAGTACGGCGGGGGCTGTGAGCTGCGGTGCGGACATTCCGATCCACACCTTGCCGGTGTCCAGGCCGGCTTCGACGCCGGTGCCGGCTGCGCCGCCTGCCACCAGGTCTACATTCCCGAACCCGGCATCCTTGTAGTACCCCTTGTCGAGAGCGAAGTACTCACCGGCGAACTCGATGTTCTTGATCCAGGACAACTGCACTGCAACTGTTCCGAATTCGGAACCGTCGTCCGTGGTTCCGCCACTCGAACTGCTGGAGTCACTGCTACACGCGAGCAATGACGCACTACCGGCGACTGCGATGCCGGTCAGCGCGGAGTAGCGGAAGAAGGCCCTGCGGTCCAGCTGGCGGACGGGCTTGAATGGCGTCATGAATCGGAACACTAGGGCCAGTCGGTTTCGTTCAGTTTGCTTGGGAGAGAGAGTTTGTTGAGGTCGTGTTAACAGATGTCACGACTTGCCCGCCGAAGGACCGAAACGAGACAGAGCGATGCTTTCGAAGATCCCGACCACGGCGTAGAGGACGATCGACACCACGGTGATCACCACGATAGATGCCCACAATTCGTTGTACTGGTAGCGCGGAATGGCTTTGATCATGCTCGAACCCAAGCCTTGGCCGCTACCGAGCCATTCGCCGATCAGTGCTCCGATCAAGGCGCCGGGTACGGATACTCGTGCAGCGGCGAACACAGCCGGAAGTGCGGACGGCACGGACACCATTCGCAATGCGGTCCAACGACTCCCGCCGTAGGCAGCGATGAGGTCTTGTGCCTGAGCCGGAGCGGCACGTAGACCGACCATGATCATGACGAGGGCTGGGAAGAACACCACTATCGCAACCATGACTGTCACACCCACGATTCCGCGGCCGAATATCAGGACGATGATCGGGGTCATCGCAACGAGAGGAACAGATCGTAGAAGCATTGCAACGGGCATGAAAGTCTGTTCGACAGTGCGGGAAACGACGAAGATCGATGCCACCACGAGCGCGGCAGTCATTCCGACGGCAAAGCCGACACCGGCGTCGCGCAGAGTGATGAACAGGTTGTCGATGATGCCCGAACGAGCGTCGGCGGATTTTGGGCCGGAGAACAGGTACTCCCAGACGTCGGCCGGCGTCTTTCCCACACGCGGGCCGACCTGGGGGAAGGCGTTGAGGAAGACCACCCAGATGACAAGCAACAGCGCCGAGGCGATGGCAATCGGGGCGAGGAATCTCAATGTTCCTCGTACCGCGGTCATTTCTGTGCTCCCGGAGCGCTGGTCCACGGCGTGACGAGCCGGGCGATCGCTGCGACTACGGCGTACCCCAGACCGGCGAGCAAGGCGGCGGCGATAGCCATTCCCCACGTTCGCGGGACGTTGTACGACGTCTGAGCGGCCGTTAGTGCGACGCCGATCCCGCTGTCCACCCCGCCGAGATACTCACCGAGAATTGCACCCAGTACGGCCGAAGGTGCAGCAATCTTGAGGGCAGCAAAGGTGCTCGGAAGTGCGCTCACAAGTTGAACTTTGGTGAACTTCTGCCAACGCCCACCGCCGTAGGCGGCGACGAGATCGAGGCTCGTCTTGTCGGCCGATCTCAGGCCGGCGAGTGTGCCGACCATCGTGGTGAAGAAGCAGTACATTGCGGCGAGAAAGATTGTGGGGGTCCGGCCGCCGAAGACGACCAGGATGATTGGGCCAAGCGCCAACAGCGGTGTGCAGTAGCTCAGGATCGCCAGTTGTGTGGCCAATCCCTCGATGGGCGGAATGAGAACGACAAGCACGGCAAGCGTGATCGCCAGCAGGTTTCCCCAGAGGAAGCCCTGCAGCGCACCGGAAGCCGTGACGGTGAAATTGGGTCCGTACAGCGACCAACCGTCGTCGAACATCGTCGAGACAACCACCCACGGCGTCGGAATCGTGCCTCCCGCAACACCGGCCGCCGCCAGAATCCACCAGAGAGTGATCAGTCCGCAGATGCCGACTGCACCACCGAACCACGTCGGACGCTTCAATCGGATCCGGCGGGGCACAGATGGCTGCGCCGCCGCGGTCGCGACGTTCTCGATATCGGTAATTGTCATGCGACGCCTGCTTTTCCGAAGAGCAGTCCGGAGAGGTAGTCGTGGATCTCGTGGAACTCGGGTGTACGCATCATCTCGGGTGTACGCGGGCGCGGCAGGTCGATCGGCACGACTTCGAGGACGCGTCCGGGCCGCGGCGTCATGACGGCGACGACGTCGGAGAGGAACACGGCTTCGGCGATTCCGTGAGTCACCATCAACGTGGTCGCGGGTTTCTCGGTCCAGATCCTGAGCAATTCGATGTTGAGCCGTTGACGGGTCATGTCGTCCAGCGCGCCGAAGGGTTCGTCGAGTAGCAGGACACTCGGCTTGACCACGAGCGATCGCGCGATCGACACACGCTGACGCATACCGCCGGATAATTGAGCGGGCTTGGCCTTCTCGAATCCTTCGAGGCCGACGAGAGCGATCAGGTCGGCGATCAGGTCGGGGTCGGGATCGATGCCGGCAACCTGAAGGGGCAGTTTGATGTTGGAGGCCACTGTTCGCCACGGCAGCAAAGCCGAATCCTGGAAGGCGATTCCGAGTTCGCGGCGCTTGCGTAACTCGGCCGGCGACTGTCCGTTGACAAGGGCCGTTCCCGACGTCGGACTATCAAGGCCCGCAAGGATGCGGAGAACGGTGGACTTCCCGCATCCGGACGGCCCGAGCAGAGACAGGAAAGAGCCTTCGCTGGTTTGAAGGGACACGTCGGTCAGCGCGGTCACCGACCGACGACCCATCTCGAAGGTCTTGCCGAGGCCGGAGATGTCGAGACCGGTTCCAGCGGGGCGAGGTGTGGTGACGGGACTGGTCATTCCCGCACAGTACGAACGTCCGGTTGCGGTCATGTTGCCTACGCGTCACCGCTGCGTGAGGCTGGTTCAGCGTCTCCTGTCATAGCGCCGTGGTGAGATGGACCTCTGGACGGAGTGAGGGGAGCGAAGATTGCTGAAGTTGTACCGGGCCGAGCGTTCGGACACCTTGGTCTCGGCGTTGGCCACGCTCCTCCGTACCCCGCTGTCGGATCCATTCGCCCGGGAAACTGTTGCGGTGCCGGCCAAGGGCGTCGAGCGTTGGCTCAATCAGCGGCTGTCCTCCCAGCTAGGCACGTCCGGACCGTCAGCAGTGGACGGAATTTCTGCGAACATCGCGTTTCCTTCACCCGCGCGCCTGGTCGCGGAGTCCGTGGCCGCGGTCAGTGGAATCACGGCTGACGACGACCCATGGTCGCCGACGCGATTGGTGTGGACGGTTCTCGATGTGATCGACGAGTCCCTCGGCGAGCCCTGGTGCGGAGTCCTGGCGAAACATCTCGAAGGCCATCGTGAAGGTCGACGGTTTGCCTCCGCCACACATGTCACCGACCTCTTCCGCAGTTATGCCGCGCAACGCCCGCAGATGCTGATCGACTGGGCCGCCGGGCGGTTGACCGACGGACACGGATTGGCGCTGTCGGAGGATTTCGAATGGCAGGCACGTCTGTGGTGCATCGTCGCGGACAAGATCGAGGTTCCGGGGCCCGCAGAGCGACTGGGGCAAGTGAGCCGCGCGCTGGTCGAGGACCCGGCCTTGGTCGACCTACCGGAACGCTTGTCGGTCTTCGGGCCGACACGGCTGCCGGTCGATCAGCGAATGATCTTGAGCGCACTCAGTGCGAATCGGGACGTCCACGTCTGGCTCCCGCATCCCAGCCCCGCGCTGTGGACCAAGATGAGCTCGCGCATGCAGCCTCGAAGCGAGAGCACGATCCGACGTTCGGAAGACGGGTCAGCGCTGATATCCGCCAATCCGTTGCTGTCGAGTCTTGCTCGCGACGTTCGTGAACTTCAGATCAGCCTCGGTGCCGCCGAGTTCGAGTCGGTGCATCTTCCCGAACCAGCCGGCCCGAAATCCCTCCTGGCGACGGTCAAGGCCGATGTCATCGCAGATCGTGCTCCCAGCGTTGCAGCGGAACCGGATGGGACAGTTCAGGTCCACGCTTGCCACGGGCCGGCACGGCAGGTCGAGGTGCTCCGCGAATGTCTGCTCCGATTGTTCGAGGACGACCCGACATTGCAGCCGCGCGACGTACTCGTGATGTGCCCGGACGTCGAAACGTACGCACCTTTGGTTCGTGCTGCATTCGGGCAAGGCGTCCATGGCCACCCGGGGCATCTCCTTCGAGTAAGGCTGGCAGACCGCGGATTACGTCAGACCAATCCTGTCCTGGCCGTTCTCGGCTCTCTCCTCGAATTGGCCGACGGCCGGGCCACAGCCAGTGAGGTTCTCGACCTGGCCGCGACCGAGCCTGTCCGCACACGTTTTTCGTGGGGCGACGACGAGTTGGAAAGACTGCGGGAATGGACGACGGAAGCGGGTGCTCGCTGGGGAATCGGTAGTCGGCAGCGTGCCACGTTCGGCCTCGACGCATTTCCGCAGAACACCTTCAACACCGCCATGGACCGAATCTTGTTGGGGGTCAGCGCGGACGAATCGGAAAATGCCTGGTTGGATCTCGCGCTACCACTCGATGACGTGGACGGCACAGACATCGACCTGACTGGACGTTTCGCAGAGTTCGTCGATCGCCTGGCCGTCTCGCTTCGCGATCTTGCCGGCCCACATTCACCGGCCGAATGGCTTCGTGTGCTGATGCGGGCCCTGGATCTGCTGACCGACACAGCGCCCGCAGATTCCTGGCAGAGCGCGGGGGCCCACCGCGAACTGGTAGCTGCTGTCGAATTCGGCGGAGAGACGGTGTTACGTCTGGCCGATGTTCGCGCGATGCTCTCGCGCAGCCTCGCGGGCAGACCGACGCGTGCCAACTTCCGAACCGGCGAACTGACGGTGTGCACGATGGTTCCGATGCGTTCGGTACCGCATCGCGTGGTCGTGCTGATCGGACTCGACGACGAGGTGTTCCCTCGAACCGGTGGAGTCGACGGCGACGACATCTTGTCACGTGATCCCGTTGTGGGGGAGCGTGATCTGCGCAGTGAAGACCGGCAACTGCTTCTCGATGCCGTGATGTCTGCGGGCGAACATCTGATTCTGTTGTATACCGGTGCCGATCCGGTCACCGGTGTCGTCAGACCACCGGCGATCCCCCTCAGTGGCCTTCTCGACGTACTCAGTGCGACGGTGGGTCCGGAAGCGATCAACGGAGTGCTGACACGGCATCCGTTGCAATCGTTCGACAATCGAAACTTCGCGCCGAACAAGCCGTTCAGCTTCGACACGGCAGCGCTGGCCGGTGCGAGGGCTGCCTCCGGAACACCGGTCGAATTGCCGACAGTCTTGTCGGCCGAGCTACCCGAGGTGCATCCGAAGGAAGTTAACATCGCCGACTTGGTGAACTTCCTGGTACATCCCGCGCGTGGTTTTCTGCGCCAACGCCTCGGCGTCCGGGTACCGGAACTCGACGACGACATCGCGGATTCGCTGGCAACCGAGCTCGATCCACTGTCCACCTGGGCTCTGGGTGACCGAATGCTTCTCTCGCGCTTGGCTGGACGCAGCTCTGCGGATTTTCGTGCAGCCGAGTGGCGCCGCGGCACTCTGCCGCCCTACAACCTGGGCGCTACGGTTCTGGGCAACGTCGAATGGGTGGTCGATCAGATTGCCGGACTTGCCTTGCCGCACTTCGACGGAGACTCCGAAGCTGTCGACGTCGACATAGACCTCGGTAACGGGCGTCGTCTCACCGGAACGGTAACCGGTGTGCACGGCAATTCAGTGGTGCGAGCGTCGTATTCCTCACTGGCGCCTAAACATCGGATGACGGCCTGGATCAATCTCCTCGCCTTGAAATCACACGGACGACCCGGTCCGCTCGATGCAGTCTCGATCGGACGGGGTCGGGGAAAGACAGCAGCGGCACGGTCGGTGCTCGATGCGCCGGGCAATGCGGTCGAGATACTGCAGCAATTGGTGGACCTACGGGAGCGGGGGCTGCAGCGCCCGTTGCCGATGTGGGCCGCGACTTCAGCCGAATATGCGCGCCGACGCTTTGGTGGGGAGTCGGTCGACGATGCGACAAACGGTGCGGACACCCAGTGGACCGGGCAGTACGGCGAGATGATCGATCCGAGCAACACTTACGTTTTCGGAGAGGCTCGAACACTTGCGGAGTTGGCTGCGGATCCGCCGTCGGACGACGAGTTCGTCTGGGCCGAGGAACCGACTCGGTTCGGAGTTCTCGCCCGACGACTGTGGGATCCGTTGCTGACCAACGAAAGAGCGGAGTAACCCGTGGACTTCGATCTTCTGGGGCCACTGCCGACCGGCACCACGGTGTTGGAAGCGAGCGCCGGAACTGGCAAGACCTACGCGATCGTCGGACTCGCGACCCGTTGTGTTGCCGAAGGCCTCGCTGACATTTCGCAAGTTCTGCTGGTGACATTCAGTAGGGCCGCCACTCAGGAACTTCGTGAGCGTGCCAGGGAGAGGTTCGCGGGAGTGTCCGCCGCTCTGGTCGACCCGGAGGCGGCGAGGCGGTCGGATGATGATCTGGTGGCGTACCTCGCCACAGCTGACGACGAGGAGATCGGCGTGCGGCGTCGTCGACTCCTGCGCGCTCTCGCGGAGTTCGACGCCGGCACCATCACGACCACCCACAGTTTCTGTCAGAGGATGCTCGACGGACTCGGCATCGCCGGGGAACGCGAACCGGACACAACTTTTGTGGAGTCGGTCGACGACCTGATCAGTGAGGTCGTCTCGGATTTGTACCTCAGCCGCTACAGCCGGACGGACTCGTCTCCACCGTTCTCCACGAAGGACGCGCTGGCCATCGCCCGAAGCGCAGTCGGTGATGGTCAGGCAATTCTCGAACCCGACGGCGAGGAGGAGACCGCACCCGGTCAGCGCGTCCTCTTCGCGGCTGCTGCTCGTGTCGAGGTCGAACGACGTAAGCGGACCAAAGGAATTCGCGACTTCAACGATCTGCTGACGCTGTTGCACGGTGTATTGACGGATCCGGAATACGGTCCCGTCGCGTGTCGTCGGGTGCGCGAAAAGTTCAAGGTCGTGTTGATCGACGAGTTCCAGGACACCGATCCGTTGCAGTGGGACATTCTGCGGTTGGCCTTCCACGGTCACACCACCCTGGTCCTGGTCGGTGATCCCAAACAAGCCATCTATGCGTTCCGCGGGGCAGAAGTCCTGAGTTATCTCGATGCGGTCGATCAGGCGGATGCGCACCAGGAGTTGACCACCAATTGGCGTAGCGACCCAGGGTTGTTGGCGGCACTCGAACACCTCTACGGTGGTGCCGCACTCGGCAACGAAGGCATCGTCGCGCATCCGGTGGAGGCTTCGCACAAGAAGTCTCGGTTGTTCGGCCCGGTGCCGATGCGTGTACGCCATCTGCCCCGTACCGGAGCCGGACCGCTCAATCGTTCGGGATTTCCGGCCGTAGGCAGACTTCGCAGTCGCGTCGCGGACGACGTCGCAGCAGACGTGGTCGCGCTCCTGGGCGGCGATGCCCGCTTGGCAGTCGACGGTGATCCACGCCCGGTCGAACCGGGAGACGTCGCGGTGTTGGTGCGCACCCACAAGCACGTGGCGATGATCCGCGATGCTCTCGATGCCGTCGGTGTACCTTCCGTATTGACCGGAGGGTCCAGTGTTTTCGCGACACCCAGTGCGACCCAGTGGCTGTGGCTGTTGCAGGCGATCGAGCAGCCCCATCGCTCCGATCGTGTCCGGTTGACGGCCCTCTCGCCGATTTTCGGGCGCACCTCCGAAGAACTGGACAAGGACGGCGACAACGTCGTTGCAGAACTTGCAGGTCAACTGCGCTCCTATTCCGGGCTGTTCGCACGCGTCGGGTTTGCGGCTGTGTTCGAAAGAATCTCTGCCGAAACAAACCTGGAGAAGCGTGTACTCGCGGCCCCGTCCGGCGAACGAGATTTCACCGATCTGCGGCACGTCGCACAACTCCTCGGTCGCGTCGCGACCGAGGAAGCGTTCGGGTTGAGCGCACTGGTTCGCTGGCTTTCCGATCGGATCAAGGACCCGACGTCCGGGAGCGCCACCGACCGAAGCCGCCGCCTCGACAGTGACGCTGCCGCAGTGCAAATCGCTACGGTGCATGCCACCAAAGGGCTCGAGTTCCCGATCGTCTACGTCCCGTTCAGTTGGGAGAGCGTTGGCGGCTTCAACTCGCCGACGCAGCTGTTGCACGACCCGGAGGGACGCCGCATCCTCGACGTCGGCGGGCAGGAAGGCCCGGGGTACAACGCCAGAAAGACTGTTGCGGAGGCCGAAGAAGCGGGCGAAGAACTGCGGCTGCTGTACGTGGCGCTGACCCGGGCGCAGTGCCAACTCGTGCTCTGGTGGGCACCCAGCTACGGGACCTCCCGCTCGCCGCTGCACCGGTTGATGCTCGGACGTACACCCGGCATCGCCGAACCTGCTCGGGTAGTGAAGGTGCTCGACGACGGTACAACCGCAGCACGGCTCGCAACCTGGCCGGCAGCAGCTTCCGACGTGATCTCGGTGGAACCTGTTGGTCCCCATCCGCCCTCGCCCGTCCACTGGTCCAGAGCGGCTGCGGACGTGACCGAACTGGCCGCGGCGCGTTTCGATCGAGACCTGGACACTCTGTGGCGTCGTACGTCGTACTCGGCACTCACCGCCGGAGCGCACCACGCGGTCACGACCACGGGCAGCGAGGTCGAGGATCCCGAAAAGGACGACGAGCCAGAGGATTCCGTAGACCTCGGGACCGTTACCCCCTCGCCCCTGGAGGCGTTCCCTTCACCGATGAACGAACTTCCCGCGGGCGCCGCATTCGGCACGCTGGTGCATGAGGTGCTCGAGGTGGTGGATACGGCTGCGGCAGATCTGAGAGAGGAACTCGGGATGCGTTGCGCCGAGGCGGTCTCGGTACGGGCGGCCGAGGTCGACTCCGAAGCACTCGCGGATGCGCTGTATCTGGTGATGCAGACTCCCTTGGGATTCGGAACCTTGGCCACGATCGCGCCGAAAGATCGTCTTCCCGAACTCGATTTCGAACTCCCACTGGCCGGTGGCGACGATCCGGTGTCGATGAGTGTCACACTCCGCGGAGTATCGGAACTGTTGAGGCGCCACCTTTCCTCCGACGACATTCTGGCGTCGTACGCCGACTATCTGGACCGTGTCGAGACGTCACCGATGCGCGGATTCCTGACGGGCAGTATCGACGCAGTCTTGCGGATCCCGGGCCCGTCGTTCGTGATCGTCGATTACAAGACCAACCGGATCGGTCGCGGCGATCTGACGGCTGCCAACTACATGCGTGAACTCATGGCGACGGAGATGATGCGCTCGCACTATCCGCTGCAGGCACTGCTGTATTCGGTTGCACTGCATCGGTATCTGCGGTGGCGCCTGCCCGACTACGATCCGCACCGTCATCTCGGGGGCGCGCAGTATCAATTCGTGCGTGGGATGCTCGGCCCGGACAGCCCGCCGGAATGCGGTGTCTTCGAATGGAAGCCGCCTGCTCAGCTGACGGTTGAACTATCGGATCTGCTGGCCGGTCTTGATGCGTCCCACACGGTAGGGGAGAAGATTCGATGACCGAGGCGCAATTGGCGCAGCGCGCCAAAGGGATCGTGCGAATCTTCAACGAAGCCGGGGTTCTGGTTGCCGCCGATGTTCATGTCGCGACGAGAGTGTGCAGCCTGGGCGGTGAAACTTCCGAAGAAGTGATGCTGGCCGCGGCGTTGGCAGTTCGGGCCGTGCGATCAGGTTCGGTATGCCTCGATCTACGACGGATGCGTGATGTGAGCGTCGACAATGCGACGGAGGAGGAACTTGCGTCGTTGCCGTGGCCCGAACCGTCGGAGATCGTTGCCGCCCTTCGGCTGAGCCCTCTGGTGATCGGCGGAAACGCCGGACCTCTCAGACCGCTCCGGCTGGTCGACACGGACGACGGTGAACTCCTCTACCTCGATCGATATTTTCTGCAGGAGCAGACGATTCGGCGAGTGCTCGACGAGCGGGCGTCCACGTGGCCGCCCGCCGACCTGAAAGCGGTCCGAACGCGGCTGGATTCGCTGTTCGTCGACGAGAACGGGCCGACCATCGCGCCGGATCGTCAACGGATAGCAGCTGCTCTCGCCGCGACACAGTGGACCACCGTCATCGCCGGTGGGCCCGGAACCGGCAAAACCCATACGGTCGCACGTATTCTCGCTCTCCTGTCGGAGGAATTGGGTTCGAATGCTCGCATCGGTCTGGCCGCACCGACGGGTAAAGCCGCAGCACGGCTGCAGGAGTCCGTACGTGAGCAGACCGCGAGCCTTGGCCTTCCCGAAGAACTCGCGGCCATGACCCTGCACCGCCTACTCGGTTGGCAGCGGGGGAGTTCGAGTCGTTTCAAATACAATGCGACCAACAGACTTCCCTACGATGTGGTCGTCGTCGACGAGACGTCGATGGTCTCCCTCACGTTGATGGCGCGCCTGCTCGAAGCCGTTCGCCCCGATGCCCGGCTACTGCTCGTCGGCGATCCCGATCAGTTGACCTCAGTCGACGCGGGCGCTGTTCTTGCTGATCTTGTCGCCCGCCCGGTAAAGGTCAGTGGAAATCCGACGCTGACACAGTTGGTGGGTGACGATCTCACGGCCACTGGTTCCGAAGAGGCATTGAGTGCGGATGAACAGGATCGTCTGCGGGGCGGGATCATTCAACTCTCACGCGGGCGCCGCTTCGACGGAACCATCGCGTCGTTGGCCAGGGCAGTTCGAGCGGGAGATTCCGCTGAGGTTCTGCGTATCCTGCGCAGCGGTGATCCAGCCGTCTCCTTCCATTCGCCCGAGGATGTTGACGCATTGCGCGCCGACATCGTTGCGAGTTCAGAGGTGGTGACGGCGTCGGCCGAGGTGGGTGATGCGATCGGCGCGCTGAAAGGCTTGGAATCGCACCGCCTTCTGTGCGCCCACCGTGACGGACCGTACGGTGTCGGGAGGTGGGCGCAGCAGGCGATGGAGTGGGTCGGCACGGCATCAGGGCAGTTTCTTGACCCGACGCGGTGGTATCCGGGCCAACCGCTGCTCGTGACGGCCAACGACTACGAGGCGAAGATCTACAACGGGGATGCCGGGGTGATCGTGCAGCGTGAGGATGGCGTGCCTATTGCCGCATTCCAGCGGGGCAGTGATGCGTTTCTGATTCACCCGAGCCAACTCTCGTCGGTGCAGACGGTTTACGCGATGACGATTCACCGGAGCCAGGGCAGCCAGTACGACACCGTATCGGTGATGTTGCCGGCCGAGGCGTCGTCACTGCTGACTCGGGAGTTGTTGTACACGGCGATCACTCGCGCCAGAAACCATGTGAGAGTAATCGGCACCGAGGATTCCGTGAGGGCGGGAGTGCAGCGACAGGTACTCAGGGCAAGTGGGCTGCGTCGGGAGATCCGTCCGTACGACGGGCCGTGAAAGTCGGATGTTGCGGATTCTCTTGGTCATTCGTTGTATACGACGAACACCTTGCGTACGGTCTCGGTGACCGTCCACGTACCCTTCCATCCGATTGGGAAGATTGCACTCGTACCGGCAACGAGATGTACGGGATCGCCGTCGTCCTCCTCCACGGTCATGGCGCCGGAGACGATGGTGATGATCTCGCCGCGGGTGAGGAACTCCCACCGCGACTTTCCCGGTTCGCTCTCCCAGACTCCGGATTGAATGCGGCCGTCGTCACTGGTGAACTCGACATCTGCACGAGTGATGATGTCTCCGCCGAGTGGCTCTGCACTGGGTTGGCCGAGCAGTGCTTGCTGGAAGATCCCACTTGCGCTGTTCAACTCTGCGGCACGGAAGGTAATGGTCACAATTCAATCCTGACTTTCGAAACTCATGTGAATCATCGGACTTGTCGATGATGTCGTGTGTCTGCTGAGCCGGGATACATTCACTTGTCGCATCTTTCGGCGTTTCGCTCGTACAGATGTCGAAAGGGTGATCGACCATCATTCAACCGGGGCTCAGGGAACCGTCTCACGCCGAAACATGCCCGAGCCCAGGGAAAACGCCCCCGCGCCGGTGATCTCGAACGGGGGTGATCGGTTGTGTATGAGGGGTTTACGTGGTGGACGCTGTCAACGAGGTGATGAAGCGCTCGGCTGCCGCGTCGACCTCGGCGTCGGGGGTGAGCAACCTCTGTAGCAACAGTCCTCGCAGACATGCGGTTGCGATGATGCTCTGCTGCTTTGCGTCCACCATTGTGAACCCTTCGCGGAGGGCCGCCGCTTCGAGGAGGTGCGCCAAATCGTCGAGGTCGGCGGCGAAATCTTGAAATGCTTTGTGCTCGTAAACCGCAAGTCCGGCCAGGTGAAAAAAGGTGCGGCTTCGATCTTCGTGCTCGGCGTTCGAGTAGAAGGTCCAGATCGCCCTGCACAGGGCCGCGAACCCGAGATCCTTGCCCATCGCGGCGATGACGAGGTTGTCACGGCGGCGAGCTTCCGACAGCACGGCGCTGAGGAGTCCCGGTCGTGATCCGAAGTGATAGGTCAGCAGCGTGTGGTGCACTCCGAGTCGTTCCGCTACTTGGCGCATCGACAGCTTCGGGCTTGGGCCGGTTTCACCGAACTCGTCGAACAGTGCCTGCAACAGTCGCTCTCGACCCTCCCCAACCGGCGATCTCACGCTACCTCCATTGACGGGTTCACCACTGTTGAGTACGGTACCGCATATCGAATTCACCAGTGTTTAGGAGAGTGGTTTCCAATGCTCGGGAGGTCCCTTTGACTGACGTATGGTTTGCCGGCGGCATGGTCGCGGATGGATCGGGCACCGACCCGGTCGAAGTCGACGTGTGCGTGAGCGACGGCATTGTCACCGCGATCGGACAGGCGCCGTCGGGTTCGACCACGGTTGACTTGGACGGCATGCTTCTAACTCCGGGGCTCATCGATGCCCATGTCCACCTGGGCATTTCGAGTCCGATCCGAAGGCAATTCGGGTTTGAGCTCTCGGCAGCCGAACTGGCTGCGGGCATCTTCGCCACCGCGGGCCATGCCCTCGACGCGGGCTTCACCACGGTGCGAGACGTCGGTGGCATCGACGGCGGAGTCGTCGACGTTATCGCGAGCGGCAAGGTGCGTGGTCCGCGCGTCCTCTCGTGCGGTCCTGTGCAGTGCCAGACCGGTGGACACGGCTACTACGGGGCCGCGTGGGAGCCGACCGAGCTGTGGAACATGCACCACATTCCCGGGCTCTGCGCCTTGTCCTTGATGTCGGGTAATGCCGACGAGCTACGACGCAACGTGCGCGAATCGTTCCGCCGAGGCGCAACATTTCTGAAACTGTGCGTCACCGGCGGTGTCGTCGGAGGCCATGACAGCCTCACCGACACACAGTTCACCGTCGAGGAAATCTCCGTGGCAGTGGAAGAAGCAGCGTCGCGCGGCACCTACGTCACGGTCCACGCGCACAACAATGCGGGCATTCGCAACGCGGTGCGGGCCGGCGTCCGGTGCGTGGAACACGGCACCGACATCGATGCGGAGACGGCCCAGCTGATGCGGGAACATGACGTGGCACTTGTCCCCACCTTCGCCGTGGTCGAGCAGTTGGCGGACACCGAAAGCATGGACCTGGACCCGGCAATACGAGAGCGTGCAGCCGGAGTGCGTCAACGCATGGCCAGAGCGCTCGAGGCCTCTCGCGCAGCAGGCCTGAGGATCGGCCTGGGCTCGGACCTCATCGGGCCGCACCAAAAGCGCCGAGGTGAGGAGTTGCACTTGCGCGCGGAGTTGGAGTCGCCGATGCATGCACTCGTTTCGGCCACCAGCGTCAATGCCGACATTCTCGGTATCGGGGAAAGCGTCGGGACGATCCGCGTCGGTATGCAGGCGGACATGGTTGCCTGGCAGCAAGACCCACTCCGAGACGCAAAGGTGTTCGCCGATCCGGACATGGCTGTTCTCGTCGTGAAGTCCGGAAATATCGTCAAGGGAGACGTTCGATGAGCGCAATGCTGCACGGATGCTTTGCAGACACGGAGTACTTCGAAATCACGGCGAAGTCGGGGTACAGCTACGGCATCTGGGTGACCACACCCCCCGGCTACGCGGACTCCACGGATCCCTTACCGCTGATATACGTGATGGACGGCAACTGGGCTGTAGGTCTTACCGCCCCGCTCATCGTCACGCAGGCAGACCCGTATCTGACGATCGCCCCGTACATCCAGGTCAGCGTCGGTTATGCCGGTGAAGAAGCTGCCAACTGGGCACGACTACGCAACCGCGATCTCGTGCCGCCCGGGGAACCGGTAGGCGAAGAAATGATGGCTACTCTTGCCGCTGCTCGCGACTCGGGTGCAATGACCCAGGAGTATGTGGACGCCTACCTCGAGGAGCTGGCAGACACCCACGCGGACGTCTTCCTCGACTTCCTGACCAACGAACTCCACCCTCGCCTGTACTCGTCGGAGCTACGTGTCAGCGAGTCCGGGCACGGACTCTTCGGGTACTCGTACGGAGGCCTTTTCGCCCTCTACGCATGGCTGCGCGACGCGCCCCCATTCGCGACCTTCGGTGCGGGTAGTCCCGGAGTTGTGAACGCCGACAGCCAGATCCACACACTGGTCGAGGCACTGCCCGAGCGTGGCGTGGGCTCAGTTGTTCCGCAGCTGCACGTCACGCTGAACGAAGCCGAACTGACTGGACCCATTCCGATCTATCGCGGACTGTCACGCAACGTTCTCGCCGTCGTGGAGCAGTTGCATGGCAAGGGACGGTCGCAGGATGTTTCGACCGCGTTGTTGCACGAGACGCACGTAACCGGGCTGCAGGCATCGTTCCTGAGCTACTTGAAGAGCTGCCATGCACGTTAGCTCTCCGTCCCGGAGGCGATGTGCCGCTGACACGTTCTAGGGCGATTTTCCGTAGACGCCGTTGAAGGAGAAGTCGGCTGTGGGTGTCCACCACGTGGTGGACACCCACAGCCGTGTCTATTCAGTTGTCGCGGCTATCGATTCTCCAAGCCGGACAAGACTTCTAACCCATGACCGTCCCGGTCGACTCGGCATTGGGTGCCCGAAGGCGGGAGAATGCGCCGAGGTCGATTTCGAGCCCGGTGTGCATCCCGACATAGGTCAGGGGATCAGCGTCGTGATCGTGTCCAGCTTCCACCTGGTCGATGATCCTGGACATGAGGCGCCCAGCGATGGGCGCATTTTTGAATTGGTTCCCGCTGGTGCCCATGGCGACGTAGAAACCTTGCCTGTCTGTCTTGTCATAGATCGGGGTCCAGTCGGATGCTGCGTCGTACACGCCGGCAATACCTTTCGGTTGTGACGGGACCTCCAGGGTGGGGAAACGCCTGGCGGCGCGGAAAACCTGCGCTTCGAACCGGGCAACAGTGCGATTCGGGTTGGCGGTATCAGGGTCGTCGATCCACTCGAGCGGATCGCAATCCGGTTCGGTTCCGCCGACAAGGAAACCGTTTCCAGGTTCGGCTCGCATGTAGGTTCCGAGATCCAAATCGGCGATCATCGGGCCGAGGATCTCGTCGTCGTTGTAGCCAGTGGGTGCGGTGACGTGATGAACTTCCTGGCGCAAGGGCCGAACCGAAACCTTGAAGTCGGCCCCGACGTTCGACAGCTTGTTGAACGCTCCTGACCAGGGGCCGGCGGCATTGACGACAATCTTGGATTTCACACTTTCCCCGTCGTCGAGCCCTAGCTGCCAGATGCCGTCAGGCAACTGCTCGACTGCCACTACACGCGTGTTGTATGCGAAAACCGCACCGTGCGAACGTGCTGCCGCAGCAAGATTCGCGGCAGCCAGTTGCGGGTCGTCGACGAACCCCGCCTGAGGTGTGTACAGCGCGCCGAGCGTGGTTTCGGCATCTGCGAAGAAGGACTCCGAGTCGACTGGCTTCGGAGGATAGTATTTGCCGGCGTCGATACCGGGAATCTTCTCGACGAGTGTCGTTGCGTCCCAAAGCTGGTAATCGATTCCTATCTTCTCGAATAATCCGATCGTGCGCGCGTGGGGCGCGACGTCGACATCGAGCAGTGCCATCCCGCATTGCCGAAACTTCGCAAGCGCGCCGTCGACTGTCGCGTTGAGATGCTCGCTCCAGTTTTGCCAGCAATGCAGCGACTCCCAAGCCGCAGCCATACCGTCGAATGTGGAGTAGTTGAACCGGATAACCGCACTGGATGCACTGGTCGAGCCGTAGCCCGGACCACCAGACTTGTCGATGACCAGGACTTCGTAGCCTCGAGCGGCCAGTTCGTAGGCGATGGAGCTGCCGATCACTCCAGCTCCGACCACAACTGCATCGGTCTTGTCGGTAGGCACTTTCGGCCTCTCTTTCTACTGATGGCTTCGCCGGATCGAAAGCACAGTTGTTCGATCCGGCAAGCTTGGGTTCTGGTAATTCCGACGCCGTCGACTTCCTCTGGAGAGCTTCATCCCGACTTCTCGGATTCGGCTCTGCCTTAATGAATTTGGCACCTGAAAGTCCAGAGGTGTTCGTCGTCCTCAACTCTCTCGTGGCGGCCATCGGAACGCTATCGACAGCTGCGCAAAAAATCACAGCCGTGGCGCGTCCGTTGTCAGAAATGCTTCGTCGGGCTGCCCTGCGTGGCAGACCAGTTTTTCGTTTCCGGAATCCCTCGCCACAGAATGGGAAGCGCGATCAAAGCGATGGCGGTCGCATAGAAGGCAGGCGACAGATCGCTTCCAGTGGCGTTGACCAGTGCTGCGCACACCAGAGGAGCGGTCCCTGCAAAAAGTGCATATGCGATGTTGTAGGGGATTGCCGTGCCGGTGAATCGCGCATGCGTCGGCATCATTTCGAGAATTACGAGCAAAGCGGACGCGAGTAAGGAAAGCGCGAGGACCAGAGAAGCCAGTGCAACGGCAATCGCGAAAATGTTTCCGGTACCGATGAGCATGTAGCTGGGCACCGAGACGAAAACTGACATCACCATGCCGATTCTGACGAGTGGCCTCCGGCCGATTCGGTCGACTGTGGCGCCGAAGAAGATGAACAGCGGTACTGCGAGAACCAAAGCGCCGGTTGTCATCAGCAGTGCAACCGTGCTCGGAACATCGGCTGAGAGAACCAGAAATGTCGGCATGTAGCCGAGCAGCATATGAGTAACGACACCGAGCGAGGCGAAGTACACGAAGGACGTGAGCAGAGTCCGCCAGTGATTGCGGAACAGATCTGCGAGTGGGCGGTTTGGAAGGGAATCGTTTTCTTGCATTTCCTTGAACGCCGGAGTCTCCTCGACGGCAAGCCTCATGAACAGGCCCACCATGGCGACAACGCCTCCGATGATGAACGGCCAACGCCATCCTCCGTCGGCGAAGTGCTCAGCGCCGACCGAGCTGAATGACAAGACTGTGACCGTGGCCAAGATGCTGCCGACAAATGACGAAGAGCTGATTATCCCTGCGTACAAGCCTCGGCGGTGGGACGGCGCATGCTCGACGACGAAGGTGGCAGCTCCGGTGTATTCGCCCCCGGCCGAGAATCCTTGAACCAATCGGCACAGCAGCAGCAACAGCGGTGCGGCAACACCGATCGAAGCGTACGTCGGTAGGAGACCGATTGCCGCTGTCGAGCAGCCCATGAGCGTAATTGCCAGGGACAATGATCTCCGTCGGCCGAGGCGGTCACCAAGCCGTCCGAAGAATATGCCGCCGGCAGGTCTGGCCAAGAAGGCGACTCCGTAAAGAGCGAAGGTGGCAAGCAGTGCGCCACTGCCGAACTCCGGAGGGAAGAACACTGTCGCGAGAACTGCGGCAGTGAAGCCGTAGATCGTGAAATCGAACCATTCGACGATGTTGCCTGTCGCCCCGGCGATCAGGGCCCTACGGCGCGCCGATCGACGTCCAGGTGACGTCTCGGTTTGATGCTCTACAGGAGCATTTGCTGTGCCGGTCATGATGATTCCTCTCGGGATATGCTGAATGGCAACGGCTTTGCGATATCACGGTCACCGATGTCATTCGAGGTATTCGACATTGAAAGAGGTCGGTGGGATTCGATGTTGAACTGGCGACCGAAGGTCGTTTGTCGATTTCGGGTCGGAGGCGACTTCGTCTGAGGGAGATCGTGCCGGCCGGCCTCGCTCCCCATTACGCAAATCCCACGGCTGCAACAGATCTCGTCACTGCCACGTCTGCCGGTTTGCGGACCGAGTGAAGACGTCACGGGTCTCGGGTGCTTGGCATGAAGCGAGCCTATGGTGCGAAAGTTAGTTGCATCACTGTCATGTGTTCAATTTTCTACGTAGAAATTTGGGCATATGTTGCAAACCGGAGAGGGGGCTCGTACAGTTCGACCATGGTCGGAGAACTGCAGCATTTGGTGGACACTACCGGGCGCCGACTGGACCGTTCCGTTGCGATCGATGATGTACAGATTCGTCTGCTCGCGTACAACTCGCATGACAGTGCCGTCGATTCAGTCAGAATGAATTCCGTTCTACAGCGGAATGTTTCACGCGAGATCGTAGACTTCATCTACGCGAGTGGAGGCCGTGAAGCCCTCGATCTCTTCACTGTTCCCGTCAACGAAGAACTAGGGCTGACCCTTGGCCGGGTCGGGATGCCGATCCGGTACCGCAATGCGCTGCTGGGCTTCGTCTGGCTGTTGACTTCGGAGGGCGAAGTTGACGAGGATCAAGCCGAGGTCTTGAGGCGCACGGCTGATGCGGCAGCGATGATCCTCCACCGCGAACAGTTGCTGGACGAGTTGTCCCGAAGTCGGGAGCGGGAACTTACTCGAGACGTCCTGTCGGGCGAGCGGTCGCTGCGCGAGGACGCGGCAAACAGGTTGGCCGAGGAGGGCTTGTTGGCTGCGGGTCCAGCAGTCGTGGTCACTGTGTTGCTCCGTCCTGGCGACCAGTCGACATTGACCGAAAGAGATCGTCTGAGTGTTGCCGTCGGCGTCGATCAGCTTCGACGGAGGCTCCCGCGGAACAGTGCAATCCAACTCGACCGCCCCGACCACAGTCTGTTGATCGTATCGGTGGCCGAACGCTCGACTCAAACCCATCTGGACTCGCTGATCGTGGCAGCCCGGGAGCGAGTCTTGTCTGAAAGTGGGCGCCAGAACATCGAATGTTGGGTCGGTATCGGTGAACCGCGAACCTCGGTTGCACACGTGCGCGAATCCTACGAAGAGTCCAGACGTTCCGCAGATGTGGCCCAGGTCGTCAAGGTGCTCGGAAATGTTGTGCGTTATCGGGATCTCGGCGTCTACGGACTACTGGCCGAACTGTCGGAGGATCGACTCGAGAACAGTATTCACTCAGGTTTGCAGTCCTTGCTCAGCCATGAGGACTCGAAAAGTGAGGCTCTTCTCGCGACGCTGGAGAGCTTTTTGGACAATGCCGGTGACGTAAAGCGAACGTCAGAGGCGCTCTGTGTGCATCGAGGGAGCTTGTACTATCGCTTGCGGCGAATTCAGGAGATAACACGAGCAGACTTGGCAAACGGCGACGACCGGTTGGCCTTGCATTTGAGCCTGAAAGTCGCGCGGCTGTTGGATCTCCGATGATCCCGATCCGAGAAGAGGGGACTGCGGAAGAATCCAGCGGCTCAACGTAGTTGGCGGCTTTCGATCGTCAAGCATGATGGTTCTGGGGTGGGAAAGGAAGCGCGTCGTACATCGGCCGGGGTGGGTTGGCTTGACCTGCTGAGACGTTCATACGTTTGATCGGGCACCTTCTATCCTCCTGTCGGCAGATGCGGCGGAGTGCAACTTTTTCGGGCATTGAAAGTGCAGAATCGTCCAGATGGGTGTCGAGCTGCGTGAAGAACGCGCGTTTTTGCAAACCGAAATGACGACGAATTTGGTCTGAGTTCGGTCCCCCGGTACGCAGATGTTCGCGCGCGAACTGGACTATTTGTTGCCGACTGCAAACAGGGGATCTAGCATCCATTCGCGTTGGCTCCCTTTATCGTTGGATTGGATCAGATACCTGAGTCGGTGCGATTCGTATGCACCCCTTCACCGCAGGTCTGGTCTGATCTTTCCGAAGTCGGAGTCGCGAAGATACATGCAGTTGTTCGAGATCGTTCCCCCGAAATTGAACAAACGCGCCAGACTGGATTGTGGCCATCGAGGCTGTACGTCTATCCATTTGCTGGTTGCTGAGCCGGCTGGTCAGTACGACACTGAACCGGTGATGTTGCCGGCCTATCGCCAAACGGTGAAGTGGTTTTGCCAGGAGAACGACACGTTTTTGCCGGCATTCGAGACGACGACTCCGCGCGGATCGACCTCTGGCGGAAGGGGGACCGACCACATCATCTTTCCGTCGCGAGCCCTGATCGAATGCATGCCGGTGTAGTCGCTGAAGACGAAGTGATCGCCATCAGTCGCACCGCTTCGAACCCAGTACGCGTCTTGCCAGGGTGTTTGCCACAGTTGTCGGCCACTCTCGACGTCGAGACCCGAGATTGTGCGGGTCTCCGGCGACGTGACGAGGATTGTTTTTCCTACCACTGCGGCGATGGCGCTTCCTGTCCCGGCCGTCGCGGTGTTGACGATTTGTGAACTGCGCCAGAGTTCGTCACCCGACTCCGGATCGTAGGCGCCGTCGCCGAGAAACATCGGCACCGCCGTCGAGGGCTTACTCGGGTAGGACGACGATGAGTACGAGGGAATCGGTATCGCACGAATCGTGGATCCGTCGGAAGCCAAGAGGTTTTGGGTTCCGGCATATCCCGACCGGCCGCCGACACTGGTGAGGAACAATCCGTTCCCGGTAGGGACAAGCGAATCGCCCTCGAATCGGAATCGCTCGGCGCCGGACTGCAGATCGTAGATTCGATAGCGGTACTGCGGGTCCCCGCCGTCGCCCTGTTCCATCGCAATGACAGTGTCGGTGTGAGGGACCGTGTAGACGGCTCCGAACTTCTCACTTGGTTCGAAGGTACGCACGAAGTTGGCAGTCAAATTGGTTGTGGTGCCGCTGGCAAGAATTCGTGTTCGAACCGTTCCGTCCATCCTTTCGCCGGACGTGTACACGGTGTTTCCGGCGATGGTGGCGCCATTGAGATCGAAGTCGGTTCCGAGGTCGGACATCAGAGTTCCGGTCGCGGTATCGACAAAGATCATCCGTCGATCGCCCCAGCACGCGATGATCGTGGATTCGTTCTGCTGACTGCACTGGCCGATGACTCCGCCGATTCGCGTTTTCCACAGCGGACTTCCGTCGTCGGGATTCACCCCGACGAGTGTGACGGCACCGACTCCCTGACTCGACGAAGACTCGTCGGTCTTGGGAAGCGGATAAGCAGTCGCGGCCACCAGCACGTCACCGACTTGGTACGTGTTGCCGTAGCCGTAGTAGCTATCGAGCGTGGAAGGCATCGACAGCAGCACGTCCCCGGGGTTGTCCGTGAGCGCTCGGACATCGAGTTCCCAGGCTTGTTGCGGAGGATCGGAGAGGTCTACGTCGACAACGCCTTGCTCGACGATCGGACCGCCTGTCTTCTGCTTCGGCCATGCCGCATCACTGGAGTCGGAGATTACCGATACGACGATGAACGCGATCGCCACGAGCAATGCCAGTCCGAGTGCGACCAGTTTCCAATGTTCCTTCAACCGAAGCTGCATCGAAAGACCGTAACCGATCGATCAAACTGATCGGTTCGTTTCGCGGACGGCCGGCACGATGTCGATCGCGAGATCGAGCCCACGTGCTCGGTGTGACGAAGTGTGGTGGCCTCGTACGCACGAGACCACCACACCGACGGCGTCAGACGTAAGGCGAGTACGCCGGAAGATCCAACTGACCGTTGCCGGACAGCCCGATCACGATCACCTCGGGTTCGGTGACGGCACGGGCGTGAGCGATAGCGCCGGCAACCGCGTGGGTTGATTCCGGAGCCGGGATGATTCCTTCGGCGCGGGCGAAAATCAGACCTGCCTGGAGTGCGTCGTCCTGATCGACGGCAATTGCATCCATGAGTCCGAGGTTGACCGCGTGCGAGACCATCGGCGACATGCCGTGGTAGCGGAGGCCACCGGCATGGATGGCCGGCGGTACGAAATCCTTACCCAGAGTGTGCATCTTGAGCAGCGGCGTCAGGCCGGCGACGTCACCGAAGTCGTAGCGGTACTCGCCCTGGGTGAGGGACGGGCATGCCGACGGCTCGCAGGCGACCAGACGAGTCTTGGTGCCTTCGCGAAGGTTTCGTCCCAGGAACGGGAAGGTGAGTCCGGCGAGGTTGGAACCGCCGCCGGCGCAACCGAACACGGTGTCGGGGACGGCGTCGCCGGCTTCTTCGAGCTGGACCATTGCTTCCTGACCGATCACGGTCTGGTGCAGCATGACGTGGTTCAGCACGCTACCGAGTGAGTAGTGCGTGTTCGGATCCTGCGCAGCGACCTCGACGGCCTCACTGATGGCCATGCCGAGCGAACCGGTGGTGTCGGGATGCGACTTCAACAGTGCGCGTCCGGCTTCCGTCAGGTCCGAAGGCGACGGGTGACAGATTCCGCCGTACGCCTCCATCTGGATGCGTCGGTACGGCTTCGAATCGAAGGACGAGCGAACCTGCCATACCTCGACGTCGAGTCCGAGCAGCGCGCCCGCGAACGACAGCGACGCACCCCACTGTCCCGCACCGGTTTCGGTGGTGAGCTTGGTGGTTCCTTCGATCGCGTTGTAGTACGCCTGCGCGACAGCAGTATTCGGCTTGTGCGAACCGACCGGGCTCACGCCTTCGTACTTGTAGTAGATGCGGGCAGGCGTGCCCAGAGTGCGCTCGAGTCGATGCGCCCGGAACAGGGGAGAGGGCCTCCACATGCCGTAGATCTCGCGAACCGTCTCCGGGATCTCGATGTAGCGCTCGGTTGCGACTTCCTGCGCGATGAGGTTCATCGGGAACAGCGGCGCCAAGTCCTCGGGGCCGAGCGGCTCACGAGTGCCCGGATGCAGGTGCGGGGGAACAGGCTCGGGGAGGTCAGCCGCCAGGTTGTACCAGTGCGTCGGCACTTTCGACGGGATGGAGACGCCCAAAGGCTCGAGCGAACGGTTGAGTGGGGTGGTGGTCAACTAACTCTCCTTCGTGGATTCGGTACCTGATCTTGGCGGTCGTAGCGACGACGCGTACGGCATTTGCCGGATCGGGGATCCTGGAGAGGAGCCTGCTGGACCACCCGATGTCGGTCCGGGCAGCACGCAGTTGCGGCTGACCGTCA
Organism: Rhodococcus sp. YH3-3; assembly: GCF_001653035.1. NCBI lineage: Bacteria > Bacillati > Actinomycetota > Actinomycetes > Mycobacteriales > Nocardiaceae > Rhodococcus > Rhodococcus sp. YH3-3. The sequence continues at coordinate 1,277,714 of NZ_BCWH01000001.1, forward strand.
GCGGTCGGGCCACCAGAGGTGCGCAGTGAGCAGGGTCACGAGCCGATCGTACATCGGCACTCGCACCCTGCTCACGTCGGGCGCGACTACATTCTCGCCATCCTTCGTCGGCGCGGCTACATTCTCGCCATCCTTCGTCGGCTCAGCGAAAAATCATGCACGTCGTGGTTCCATGCGCCACCAACTTGCCGTTCTTGTCGAGGACCTTGCCCTCTGCGGTCGCGGTGCGCCCGCCCACGTGAATGACGCTGCCGTGGGCTGTCAGCTCGTCACCGTCGAGAGGCACAGTGCGGATGTAGTTGAGCTTGAGTTCGAGGGTCGTGTAGCCGACGCCGGCCGGAAGCATCGTGTGTACCGCGCAGCCCATGACCGAATCGAGCAGCGTTGCGCAGATGCCGCCGTGAACAGTGCCGAGCGGGTTGCTGAAATCGGCGCGCGGGGTCAGGGCGAAGCTCACCGATCCCTCGTTGACCTCGCGCATCTCCATGCCGAGGAGGCGTCCGATGCTGGGTCGGTCGTTGACCTGCGTTCCCATCCAGCGGAGAAGTTCGAGGCCTGTCATCTGCGCCGGATCGACGGTCGCGGTTGTCTCGTCACTCATTGTTTCATCCCATCACTATGTAGGTCGTCATACATAACGTAGCGTATGAGTCGACAGGTGTACCGACGGCCGAAGGATCTGTGACATGGCAGAGCTGAGCTCACGTGATCGCATGATTCGCAGTGCGGTTGAACTGATCAGCCGCAACGGTGTCGACGCGACGTCCTTCAGCGACGTCATCAAGCACAGCGGCGCACCCCGTGGGTCGATCTACCACCACTTTCCTGGCGGTAAGACCGAGTTGATGGTCGAAGCCGTGCGCGCGGCTGGTGCGATCATCACCAGACGAATCAGCTCGGCTGCGGCCACCGGTTCCACGGCCGACGTGATCGAAGCGGTCGGAGACATCTGGCGACTCAATCTCACGCGCTCGGACTTCGCGATCGGCTGCCCGGTGATTGCCGGCGGGTTGGCGCGTGCCAGTGAGCCAGAAGTCGCGGAAGTGTCGGCTGAGGTCATGCTGGGATGGCAGAAGTTGATCGAATCGCAACTCGAAACTGCGGGTTATCCTGCAGTGCAGGCAAAATCGATGGCAAACCTGACGATCACGTCGGTCGAAGGTGCGGTGGCGGTGTGCCAGACGACTCGAAGTATCGAGCCGCTCGAACAGGTCATCGCTTCACTGCAGGGGCTCTCTCGTTCTGAGACTTGGTCCGGCTGAGCCTTCGGGGGTTGACTTCGGTCGTCAAGTATCCGTAACTTCATGTAACGGCTAATTGGGCAGGAGTAGGCGATGACACATTGGTTCGACCTCGAACCGGTCGGTGTCGATTTCTTCGACACGGCACCGCATATCTTCACGTACTCGATCGATCTCGCCGCCGAACCTGACGCCGTCTGGGCCGGTCTGACCGCCGACGAGCCTTTGTCGTGGTGCCGACTGCTCACAAAAGTGCACTACACCTCGCCGCGCCCCTACGGCGTCGGCACGCGCCGAATCGCGGAGGTGGGCGGCGGTGCGATGCAGATGCGCGAAAAGTTCATCACCTGGGACGACGAAACGCGTCGGCACTCGTTTTACGTCGAACAGTCCAATGTTCCGCTGTTCCAATCCTTCGCGGAGGACTACCGCGTCGACGAGCTCGCAGTGGGTTCGAGACTGCAGTGGAATTTTGCATTCTCGCCGCGTCCGAAGCTGTCGCTCGCGGTGCGCGGCGGGCTACCGGTCAACTCGCTGATCTTCTCGAGCTTCGTGCGCGATACCAAGCGGCACTTCGGTTCTGCGCCACGCCATTGACTTTCTTCCCTTCATACGAGAGGCATCCATGACCACGCTCGGAGAATCATTGACTTTGCCCTGCGGGCAGATCCTGCGGAATCGCACGATGAAAGCTGCGCTCAGCGAGGCTCTGGGTGACCGCACTCATGGACCGTCCACTCGCTTGGAAACGCTGTACGGTCGTTGGGGCAGTGGCGGGTTCGGTTTGCTGATCACCGGCAATGTCATGGTCGATCGATCGCAGATCGCCGAACCGGGCAATGTCGTCGTCGACGACGATCGTGATGCCGAAGCACTGACTGCCTGGGCCAAGACCGCCAAGAACGGCGGCGCCGAGATCTGGATGCAGCTGAACCACCCAGGGCGGCAATCCAACCCGATTGCCAGCAGAGGTAGACCGGTCGCCCCGAGCGCGATCGCGCTGAAGATTCCGGGAATGGCGACGCCGCGAGAACTCTCGACCGCTGAGATCGACGAGATCATCGACAAGTTCGCGGAAACCGCTCGCGTCGCCGAGTCCTCCGGCTTCGGGGGCGTGCAGATACACGCAGCGCACGGTTATCTTGTTGCGCAGTTCCTTTCGCCCTTGTCCAATCAGCGGACGGACGAGTGGGGTGGAGATCCTGAGCGTCGACGACGCTTTCTGATCGAGATCGTTCGGCGCATACGCTCTGCCGTTGCTCCGGGATTCGCGGTCTCGGTCAAGCTCAACTCGGCTGATTTCCAACGAGGTGGATTCTCGGAAGACGAGTCGCGAGAAGTAGTGCGCGCGTTGACCGAAGAGTCGGTGGATCTCATCGAGATCAGCGGTGGCAGTTATGAATCGCCGGCCATGATGGGTAAAGCGCAGAAGCAGAGCACTCGCGATCGAGAGGCATATTTCCTCGAGTACGCCGAGACAGTCCGAGCGATTGCCGGCGACATTCCCTTGGCGGTCACCGGCGGCTTCCGCTCGCGATCGGCGATGGTCGAGGCACTGGCTTCCGGCGCGTGCGACGTGATCGGCCTCGGCCGGCCGACGATCACGATACCCGACGCGGCAACCGTTCTCCTGGAATCGGATCGGGAACGATTGACCGTGCCGACTGTTGAGTTCGGAGCGCGGAAGTTGTTGGGGAAGGTTGCCGACATCTCGATGCTCGACGGTGCACTCGACCTGCAGTGGCATACCGATCAGCTGCACCGGATGGGCGACGGAAGCGAGCCGGATCCGGCTCGGCCGTGGTGGAAGACCCTCGGAACGATGGTGAGGCGAAACGGATTCGATGCGCTTCGCCCCACCAAACGAGCGGCTTGATCAGTTCGGTGCACCGATGTTGAGTTCATCGGGATGCGCGCCGACGCGGGTGCCGTCGTCGAGAGTGTCGATTTCGCTCAGGTCGAGATCGGTGAGTTCGAAGTCGAATACGTCGATGTTCTGAGCGATTCGAGCATCGTGTACGGATTTCGGGATGACGATCAGGCCGTTCTGAAGGTGCCAGCGGATCAGGACCTGCGCGGCAGTCTTGCTGTGGCGGTCACCGATTCGTGTGATGATCGGGTCGGTGAGCAGGGTGTTGGGCTTGGACGCCTTACCCCAACCTGCGTTACTGGTACCGCCGAGTGGGCTCCACGATTCGACCTTGATCCCGTGCTCGGCGGCCTTGTCGCGAATGGCGTGCTGCGTGAGGTGCGGGTGCAGTTCCACCTGATCGACTGCGGGCAACAATCCACCGCGTTCGACGAGAAGCTGCAGATGATGCGGCTCGAAGTTGCACACCCCGATTGCCTTGGCGCGGCCCGATTCCGCGATCTTTTCGAGTGCGTCCCACGTGCGGAGGAGTCGGTCGTTGTCCTGCAGAGGCCAGTGGATGAGGTAGAGATCGACGTAGTCGACGCCGAGCTTGTCGATGCTGGTGTCGAAAGCCTTCAACGCCGGCTCGTAGCCCTGATCTGCATTCCAGAGCTTCGTGGTGAGGAAGATGTCCTCTCGCGCGACGGACGAGTTGGCGATACCTCGTCCGACGCCCTCTTCGTTTCCGTAGGCGGCAGCGGTGTCGATGTGCCGGTAGCCGGCCTCGTCGAGTGCGAACCGTACTGCATGCTCGGTTTCGTCGTTGGTGGCCTGCCAGACTCCGAGGCCGAGTTGCGGGATCGTGGTTCCGGAATTCAGCGTGATGTCAGGAATGCTCATGGATCAAGGCTAGCGATCTCGAGCTGTCCTTGCCTGGGTCAGAGCTGCCTGGGTCAGAGCTGCCTGGGTCAGAGAGTGGTAGCCGAGTACCCATGCGCCGATGCAACACTGTCGGACAGGAGCAGGCCGTCGTGTGTGCTCAGACCTGACCCCAGGCCGGGAACTGTCGCGACCGCGTCCTTCCACCCCTTGTCGGCCAAGGCGACGACGTACGGAAGCGTCGCGTTGGTGAGTGCGTAGGTGGACGTACGGGGGACGGCTCCGGGCATGTTCGCAACGCAGTAGAAGACCGAACCGTGAACCTGGTACGTCGGATCAGCGTGCGTGGTCGCGTGTGAATCCTCGAAGCAGCCGCCCTGGTCGATGGCGATGTCGACCAGGACAGAACCCGGCTTCATACGCGCCACCAGGCTGTTGGAGACGAGAGTCGGCGCCTTCGCCCCGGGGACCAGCACTGCGCCGATGACCAGGTCGGCGTCGAGTACTGCCTGTTCGAGTTCGAGGCTGTTGGACGTGATGGTCTTGACCTGGCCGTGGTACAGCTCGTCGATTTCCCGCAGGCGCGCGATCGACAGGTCGAGAACGGTGACGTCGGCCTGCATGCCGTAGGCCACGGCGATGGCGTTCTTGCCGGAGACTCCCGCACCGATCACCACGACCTTGGCGGGGCGCACTCCGGGGACGCCGCCCATCAGAACTCCGCGTCCGCCGCCGTGACGCATCAAGTGATAGGCGCCCGCCTGCGGTGCCAGGCGTCCGGCTACTTCACTCATCGGGGCGAGGAGGGGCAGTGAACCGTCGGAACCGACAACGGTTTCGTAGGCGATGGAGGTGGTCTTCGACGTCAGGAGCGCGTCGGTGCATTCCTTCGACGCCGCCAGGTGCAGGTAGGTGAAGAGAACCTGATCCTTACGGAGTCGCGAATACTCCTCTGCAATAGGTTCTTTGACCTTCAGGAGTAGATCTGCGTCCGTCCAGACCTGATCGGCAGATCCGAGGATCTGCGCGCCCGCGGCCTTGAAATCCTCGTCACTGAACGAGGAGCCGACGCCTGCACCCGTTTCGATGACGACTTCGTGTCCTCGGCCGACCAGTTCGTGGACGCCTGCTGGGCTGATGGCCACGCGGTACTCGTGGTTTTTGATCTCGCGGGGGATTCCGACCTTCATGACACGGCTCCGAACTGAGTCTGTTGTTTCTTCGAATGGCAGGTGCCAAGCATGAAGTTTCGTCGCCAGATAGTGAAGAGAAGTGAAGATAATTCTCTACGCTGTATGTATGGTGCGTGAAAGTTCAAAAATCGGTATTCAGACGGCTGCCTCGCCGAAGCATGTTCGGGCAGCAATGAAGTTGGACGAGATCGACCGGGTTCTGCTCGAAGAGCTGGTGAAGGATGCGAGGATTCCGAACAATGCGCTGGCCGCGATCGCGGGAATTGCGCCGTCGACATGCCTCGGACGTGTGCGCGCCTTGGTGGACAACGGCGTGATCAGGGGATTCCATGCGGACATCGACCCCGCCGCTCTCGGAATGGATCTGCAGGCGATGATCGCAGTTCGACTGCAGGCCAACGCACGGTCGCACCTCAGCCGGCTCGGCGACGATTTCGCCAAGCTGGACTCGGTGCTCAACGTGTACTTCGTTGCCGGTGTCGACGACTACATGCTGCACGTCGCAACGACGGATTCGGCGCAGTTGCGTGACTTCGTCGTCAACAATCTCTCGGCGCATCCGGCGGTTGCTGCGACCGAGACGATTCTGATCTTCGAACATGTCAGGCCGCGAGGCGGTACTGCCTGATTCGTTCTCACCTGATGGCGGGTCGACGCCCGGACCAGGCGTTCTCGAGGAGTTCGCTCAGGCCTGCCGGGGTGATCTCACGCGGGTTCGGATAAGCGGCGGCGTTCGCGAGTTCGACTGCACGGCCGATCTGATCGTGACTCATTCCCACCTCTCGCAGAGAGGTCGGTCCGCCGCACGAGGTGACGAGGTCGAAAACGCCGGTGGCGGCGTCGGATACACCCAAGGCAGTCGCTATTCGAGACATGACTTCCGGGACGCCAGGCGCGTTGAACGCCATTGCCTGGGGAAGGACAACGGTGTGGGTGGGAGCATGCGGCAAACCGAAGCTGCCACCGAGGGTGTGGCACAACTTGTGATGAAGCCCCATACCGACCGTGCCCAAGCAGGTTCCGGCCAACCAGGCTGCTTGCAGTAGTTCGGCCCTACCTTCCAGATTTTTCGGATCATCGACAATGCTCGGCAGCGCACGGGCGATCCCGGAGATCGCCTCGATCGCCATCAAGTCCGTGATCGGGTTGGACTCGGTGGAGTACAACGCTTCAACCGCATGCGCCATCGCGTTGACGGCGCTGGTGACGGTGGTATCCAGCGGCAGATCGAGAGTGAGGTCGACGTCGTAGATGACGGTTTCCGGTCTGATGTGGGGAGAGGAGCGAGTTGTCTTGCGTCCGTTCTCTGTTTCACCCAACACCGGAGTGACTTCTGATCCCGCGTACGTTGTCGGAACGACGATCTGATCGAACCCCGCTCGTAGTGCCAATGCCTTGGACAACCCGGTTGCCGAACCGCCGCCGATCGCGACGACCGTGTCGACGTGATGGTTCTCGGCAAGTCTCAGCGCGGCTGTCGTGACTTCGATCGGAGTATGCATCACAGCGCCGTCGAAGCGGGCCACCGCCATGTCGCCGAGAGATTCGGTCACGGCGGCGGCAACCGCGTCGAGTCGACGACTTGCCAGCACCATCACTCGGCTACGGCCGAGCCGCCGCACTTCTTCGGCGATCGTATCGATCATCCCTTGGCCGAAGACAATTCGAGCCGGTGAAGCGTCGTACGAGAAGGGCTTCATGTCATCCCTGCGAAACGGTGGCGTGCATTTCCCAGACGATGACCTCTGCCCCGGTATCGGAGCTGAGCTGCTGACCTCCGCCGCCGGACACGCGTACCGCGTCACCTTGTTCGAGCACTCCGACGCCTTCCATGGCGGCCTGACCGTCGGCGACAAAAACGTGCAGGAACGGTGCGTCCGGCAGGGTCACAGGTTGTCCGGGTTGCAGACGCGCAACGTGCATCGCGGCGTACTTGTTCTTGATCCGGATTGCCGAGTGATCGGCGTACGCGTCCATGCCGGAGGCGACGGGAACCAGACCACCGGCAAGCAATTCGGCGTCGATCTCCAACTGCTCGTAGCCGGGGGCGATTCCGGCTTCGTCGGGGATGACCCACATCTGGATGAAGTGAACCGGGTCGCTGTGCTTGTCGGAATGGCTGCCGGCCACGTCACCGAGTCGCCACGAATCGTTCTTCTCCGAATGCAGGATTCCCGTTCCAGCGCTCATCCGCTGGGCGAGACCGGGGTAGATGACGCCCGAATGCCCCATCGAATCCTGATGTACGAGAGAACCTCTCAGTACCCAGGTGACGATCTCCATGTCCTGGTGCGGGTGGGTGTCGAATCCCATTCCGGGCGTGACGATGTCGTCGTTGTTGACCAGGAGAAGACCGTGGTGAGTGTTCTTCGGGTCGTAGTGATTGCTGAACGAGAACGAGTGCTTCGAGTCCAGCCAGCCGGCATTGGACTTGAAGCGATCCCCGGATCGACGGATATCGAGGTTCGGCTGCGACAGAGTGGAGGTCATGGTGTGCCTTCCGAAGGGTGTGGGGGAGAGCAAGTTTTCAGAGGACGTGATTGCCGTACATCTCGCCGAGAGGGTCGGCGATCAGCTCGAGTCGAGCGCCGTCGGGATCGCGGAAGTACAACGAGACCTCGCTGTGCTCGATCAGTTCGACGCCGGCCTCGGTCAGTTGGGTGCGCAGCTTCGCCCACTTGGCAGGTTCGACGCTGATCGCGATGTGGTGGAGGCCGCCGAGTACTTCTTGGTACGGGCCCACGTCGAGACCCGGGAAGTCGAAGAAGGCCAGAAGGTTGCCATTGCCGATGTCGAAGAAGAAGTGCGACGACCCGGGATAGTCACGGTTCTCGATCAACTCGGTGAGTGGGAATCCGAGGAGATCCTGGTAGAACTTCACGGTTCGTTCGACGTCACTGCTGATCAGGGCCGTATGGTGCAGGCCGCGTGCGGTCGATGCGGGTCGTTTGTCGGCGGGGAGCAGATGTCGATCCCTGATCTCGGCCCGGCGTTCCTCGAACTGCACTGCGTTGTTGTCGCTCATAGCGCCCGCCTCTCGGTTGAACCTTCTCTTCGAACAGGTAGTTGACTGATCAACTACATTGAGAATAGATCATTTGATTTCGTTGTCAACTACTTCGGATATGCTGGTGTCATGGAATCGACGCGGTGGTTGAGCGACTCGGAGCAAACGGCCTGGCGGGCTTACCTGGACTCGACCCGACTGCTCCAGCGTGTTCTCGATCAGCAGTTGGTGCGAGACTCCGACATTTCCTTCACCGATTTCGAACTGCTGGTCGCTCTCGCCGAAGCGCCCGGCCGGCAACTGCGCATGAGTGAGCTCGCCGACGCTGTGATGGCTACCCGAAGTGGTGTGACCAGGGCCGTCAATCGGCTGGTCGGTGCCGGGTGGGTGCGCCGGGTCGAGTGTGTCGACGACAAGAGGGGCGCTAATGCGGAGCTGACCGACTCGGGTGCCGAGAAATTGGCGTCGGCAAGCCCGGCGCACGTGGCCGCTGTACGGGAGAGCATGTTCGACCTGCTGAGCCCGCGAGATGTCGAGCGGCTGGGTGTGGTCTTCGGTGAGATGCGTCGGCACCTTCTCGAGGCCCAAGCAAGTAATTGACAGAGCAACGGCCCATGTCACGTAGTTGGTGAGGGCTGCGAACGGACTGCCATCATTGTCTGGTGACCCGTATTCGTATGTTCGCAACCGACCTCGACGGCACCCTGCTGCGCTCCGACCGAACGATTTCGGCGCGCACCGCGCAGGCCATGGAGAACGCGCGGCTCGCGGGGATCGAAGTTGTGTGGGCGACGGCCCGGGCCAGGCATTCGGTACACACGTTGGCGAGCTCGTGCGGATTTCGCGGTAAAGCTGTGTGTGCCAACGGAGCTGTCATTCTCGACCTGGCGGACGGGACTCCGGAGATCGTCGACACCGTTTCGATCGAAACATCTTTGGCTGCAACAGCTATGGAGCAGGTTCGTGCTCTGATTCCTGGCGTCGTGTTCGCGAACGTCGGACCCACGCAGTTCTTTGCCGAGCCGGAGTATGCCGCTCTGTGCGAGTTCGCGGACCATCACCGGCACCTGCACGAGATGGTGCTCGCCGATACGCTGCCGCTGGACGTGGAGCCGATGGTCAAGATCGTGGCCCGGCATGCCGAGGTTCCCAGCGCCGACCTGTACCGAACTGCGGTCGCTGCGGGCATCGAGGGTGTGGAGTTGACCCACTCCGGCGCCCCGTACATGGAAATGGCTGCAGCGGGCGTCTCGAAGGCCAGCGCTCTCGCGCAGTTGTGCGCGATCGACGGCATCGACGCGTCGGAAGTTGCCGCGGCCGGTGACGCCTTCAACGACGTTGCGATGCTGACCTGGGCCGGAACGGCTCTGGCGCCCGCCAACGCCAGAGCCGAGGTCATCGAGCTCGCCGACCGAATTTTGCCCACGAACGACGAGGACGGGGTGGCGAGCTACCTCGAAGAGCTGGTTGCGGGGAGCTAGTTCAGCTGCTGACGGCCTTGGGTCCGGTGCCGATACCGACTCCGCAGTCCGTCATGAATTCGGAGAAGACACGGTCGAAGCGATCCGGATAGTCAAGGTGCGGGAAATGCCCGGCGCGCTTGAATATCGCCACCCGCCCCAGCGGTAGTTCGGCGCGAGCATTCTCGGTGTGGGCGTTGGGGATGATGGTGTCTTCCTCGCCCCACACCAGTAGTGCCTGCAGGTTCTTGAAGTTGGCGAAATGCGGAGTGGCATTGACGGTTTGGCCGTTGTAATTGATGACCGATCGCGCGGTCGCCAGAAATGCCTGACGTGTCGACGCGTCCGATACCGAAGCAAAGCTCTTACGGGCCTCACTCGCGCTGGCACCGAGCTTGAACAGGCCGATCTTGTTGAAAAGTCCGAGCGCTTTGTCCGTCACGTCGGTCAGCGTCCTGGACGCGAGAACGGGAAGTACCAGTTCGCTGCCGGGCAGAGTCGCCGCGCGCAGGAGTGGGCTCACCTCGGGGCCGAGTCCGCCGCTGGCCACCAGGCACAGCCGCTCCACCCGGTCGGGGAACAGGTACAGCGTCTGCATCGCGATCCCACCACCGAGGGAGTGACCGACGAGGGTGGCCGACGGAATATCGAGGGCTTCGAGGAGGTCGCGAACGGTGGCGGCGTGAGCACTGAGTGAATAGTCGCCGGCAGGCTTGTCCGACGCACCATGTCCGAAGAGATCAGGGGCGATCACGCGGTAATGACGCGAGAGCGTCTCGATCTGCGGCTCCCAATTGGAGTGCGCGCCCAGTAGGCCGTGAATGAGCACCACAACGGGGCCACTGCCTTGGTCGACGTACTTGAGCTGGTCGCCGTGCAATACAACCGTCTGTAGTTGGTCGGTTGCCATGATTGAACCTTTCGGAGCCGCCAGTGTCTGTGGCTGCTCGCGTGTTGTCGGACCGCACCCGCCCCGACGCGGATCCACGGGTATTTGTGACCGGGAGTAACCCCAGTTCCCTCAGTATGCCCACCGAGGGGCCCGATGTCGTCGCCATCGGGCGTGTTGTGACGAACCGTGAGCCGTCGGCTGAGGGGAGACGTACAACTCACCGCCGCGTGTCGGCGCCGCTGATCAGGCGAAATCGACCAGTTTGCCGAAAGTGAGGTTGATGTCCCACGGTGTGACGCCCCACGTCTCGATCGCTGATACCGCGAAGATTCCGGCAGCCTCGATGGTGTCCTGTGAGGCTGGTGCCGAAACGGAAACGCCGGTTTGTCCGCTCGGAACCTCCGGCCAGACGCCGGTTCCGGCGGGCGCGGGGGTGGCCTCCATGACCGCGTTGGCCAGTCCCGATTCGTCGACGGTCGTGAAGAGGCAGTTCGGCTCGTGGGGGGAATCCCACCCGCCGAGTTCCGCGAGCCAGAATTCGCCGCGTCCAGCAGCGGAGATCGCTATGGACGCGAGTACCGATTCGAGATCTTCCCAAGCGTCGCCGGTCGGGGAGGACGCGTCGGTGAGCTTGAACGGTGCGGCAAGTGCAGTGCTGTCAGGGGAAGCGAAGCGCGGCTGCACAGTGAGGGCCTGGGTCTGGGTATCCAGAAACGCAACCTCTCGGAACTTGTTGTCCGGCAGGGTCGTACGGGCTACGAGACCGCGTCCCAACAGTGCGCCGAGCGCCGCGGGATCGTCGACGCTCCACAAGCGGGTCTCGTCCTCGGACCAGGTGCGGATCTTTCCGCCGACGACGGGACTGATCAGCACGGGCTCGAGGTTCGTAGTGCCTGTTGACTCGCTCACCGCTGGCTCTCCATGGTATTCGCTCGGCATCTTTGGTAGTCCTATCGACTAATCCTAAGTATGACCGGTGGGGTTCGCCGTCGGTTGGTCCGGGCGGGTATATCGCACGTCGGATTTTTCGATGCGGCGTTACAGTTACGGATGTAAAAATGACCAACCGAACCTTATTCCGTAGAGTGGCGCCCCATGTCACTGTAGGCAAGTAAGGGGTTTAGGGGAACTTCTGTACGTGCCGAAGAACGGTGCGAGATCTGTAGCACTTGAACTCAAGTGCGAGTCGAACTTATCGAATACACTGCTTGCATGTTGGATATTCAAAAACTGAGCGCATGGTCGAGCGAGGATCAAGAATGGCTGGTCGATCTTCTTGGGCTTGTCGGCCTGTTAAAAAAATGCATAATCGACAAGCAGTATCGCATTTCTGATTCCTGGGTAAATGCAATTAGTTTGAATCAGGTAGGGAATGAGCATGTTGAGAGGCTGCGCGCGAAACGACATAAGCCCAACGAGTCCAAGATGGTGGTATTTCTAAGGATCTGGTCCGGTGACTCTCTGTTTGTTAGTAGGGAAACTGATCCGGATGCGCTTAGGAAGCTACTTTCTGAAGAGATATTGAATGGCAAGATCCGATATCCTTATGTTTTTGGGCGTCTTGCCAGTGATCTTATATTTGAAAAATTTCCGGGGATGAACTCACTGACTGCGGCGCAGACCAAGATTCTGCTGGATGAACTTCCATTAGGAGTCTTTCAGGAGGGGCGGACGGTAGTGGGACCAATGGGTGCCTTCAGAAGCAGATCATTCCGTGCAATTCCGCCTCCATTTCATGAGGTTTATGGGTATCTTTGCAGCGAGGCTCACTGCTTAATACTTCATCCCGTGGATATCTCCACGGGAGAAAGTTCCGTATCAAAGGCTCAGAATCGTCTGGATGAAATCTTGGATAGATCCACTCAGGGAGATATCGAATCCATGCGAAACCTAAATCGAATTGTCCAAAAGATTATGGGTTTAACTTCAGAAAGATTTTCTACCGATTTAATTAATGTAATTAGTGACGATCTAACAATTGAAGAGATGCGCTGCGTGGTCGAGCGACTATTTTCGGAAATTTGCAGGGATCCTGTCGAGAGAACTCGTATCGGCAAGCAGATGAATGTAATATTTTCGAATCCTTCTGATTTGATTGAGTCATTCAGTGTTCAGCAGTTGGAGCAAGCGATTCTCTATTTTACGGACGAAGAGATTTGTAGAGCTATCGATCGAAATGTTAGGGCCGGGAATATTAGTGTAAGTGCCTATGGAAAAAGAAAGTCAGTTGTCTCTCGTTTTCCCGAAGGTTCTTACGATTTATCGGCGGAGATAGGATCTTACGGGGTTAGGTTTGTCGACGGTACTGTTTCCGGATTTTCATCGAACCTATCGAAACTCATCCGCGATATTTACTTTGGGTCAGGTTCGGTGCTTTCGGCAGAAGATTTAGCTTTCGCACTTGATTTGAGCCCGGGCAAAGATTTGAAATCCGAGTTGGCGTCATATCTGGTCAAGGAGACCCCGGATGAAATAATAGACAGGTTGATTCTCAGCAATCGTCAGGCTTCGGATTTCGCTGGTGAAGACTACGGGGTTTCTGATTATCTAAGCGAGGGGAGGTCCGTCTTCGGGGCTGCGTTAAAATGGAAACTCGGTGCACCGATAGTTCCAGGAAATTTGATTATTGAGTCCCTTAAATCTCAATGCAACGCCTTGATTGAATTGGTGAAATCTGGTGCCGATGAATCTGAATTAAGAGGTACATCAAGTAATGTTTTTGTCGCGTTTGAGGAGATTCTTCAAAGGTCTCTTTCGTATTGTGCTTGGGCATTTACCGTAGATCACTACCTTGAGATCCCGAGATTCAGCTACGATCTCGATATAGGTTCAAACTCCTTGTCGTGGGTGGAGCAAATGTCTCCAACAGCAGACCCTCGTCTACGGTTGACACCCGGTGGAAAGAATATGCTATCGCAATTGTCGGCGGGGTTTGCGCGATTAGCGAAAGGGCTGGTTTCTGTAGAATCACGTTCGGGGGAGTATGTACGACCTAAGAAAGACTTTCCGTTGCCATGTATTTATGGCACATCGGTATTCTCGTTTCCGAGTCGGTGTGCGTTTCTGAATCTGCGTGAAATCTCAAGAGAAATGATACTTAAAGATCTCAAAAGTATGTCGCGGAGATGTCAGGCTGGATCGTTGGGTGATACGCGCAACGATGTAATGCATGGGAATACAGATTTTCCAAGTTCGGAGCGATTGATAGACGCTGCGAATGAGATAGGGATAATTATCAAAGAATTAGAGGATACAGGTCTTTTCCCCCTCGTGTATGACTTGAAAGCACGTTCGATAGATCGTTTCGGTCGCGAGACCATTGAATATGAACGTCAGGGTAAGATAATCACGCTAAACTACCCGTCGGTTGAATTGGCTCCGGGCCTGCCCTATAGGTCTACACGTCTCTTGATGTTTCCAAAATATGAAGTGGGAGAGTCGGGCCCGCTGAGATTCAAGTTAATTACGGGATCGCCTCGATCCGGATACTGGAAGGACTGGCCACCCCGGTGGCCTGAAAGGGCTGACATTCCGCTTGGGAATTCGACGCGTTTGAATTACCCGAATTCCTCCGAGCAGAAAGATGAGGCGATCTGAGACATTCCCTGATTCTTCGTACCGGTCCTTAGTGTTATATTCGGGGACCGGTACGAGAACCTGTTGATCGATTTATGACTCACATATGCGTGCCGCCGTCGATGCGGATTTCGGTTCCGGTGACAAACGAGCCGTCCTCGGAAGCGAGCATCGCGATCACGCCGGCGACCGCGGACGGGGGAGCGAAACCCTCACCGATTGCCGGGGCCAGCTTGCCGAGCAGCGTGAAGTCGATGTCGGCCGGGAAGCCGGGATCGGAGGTCATGCCCGAAGCGATGCTGCCGGGTGCGACGGCCACGGCGCGAAGGCCCTGCTTGCTGTACTCGAGTGCAAGTGCGTGCGTGAAGGATTGGATTCCGCCCTTCGACGCTGCATATGCCGTCATATACGGGTGGGCGAAGGTGGCCGACGTGGAACTGAAGTTGACCACGACGCCTGCCCCGCTTTCGAGCAGTGCCGGCAGGGACTCCCTCGTCATGAGGAATGTTCCGGTGAGGTTGACCCCGATGACGGTGTTCCAGAAATCGAGTGTCATCTCGTGGGTGTGTGCGGAGCGCAGAATGCCCGCCGCGTTGACCAGCACGTCGAGGCCGCCCAGAGCCTTGAGCGCAGCGCCGACCTGTTCGCGAACAGACTCTTCGCTGGAGATGTCGACCTTCACCGTGGTGAGGCGATCGGAGTGGCCGGCGTCCTTCGCGGTGTTCAGCGTCTGTTCGAGGCCGGTCTCGGAAATGTCGGCGGCGACGACGGTGCCACCTTCTGCCAGGATGCGGGCAACGGTGGCCTGGCCGATTCCGGATCCTGCGCCGCTGATGAGGACGCGCTTGTCGTCGAATCGATTCACGAGAAAACTCCGGTCTGTGGGATGGACAGCTGTCTGGTGACCGATTCTGCGCGATCCAGAGCTATTAATCTGCTGGGCATTCCACTGACTGGGCACCAGTGGTGCTTGTTCGCTCGCAATCCCGAGCGAACAAGCACCGACGTCTCCTAGAGGCCCGCTGCCTGCGCGAGGCTCGGCAGGTAGGTGCTCGGCTGACCGAAGAGCTGAGCGCTGCCGTGTGCACGCTTGAAGTACAGCTGAGCGTCGTGCTCCCAGGTGATTGCGATTCCGCCGTGCAACTGAACCGCTTCGGAGGTGATCTGCTGCAAGGCTTCCGAGCAGTAGACCTTCGCCACTGCCGCGTCGTCCGCCGACTGCGTCGCCACGGCGGCGTACGTCATCGAGCGCGCCGTCTCGACCAACGTGTACATGTCGGCCATCCGATGCTTGAGGGCCTGGAAAGAACCGATCGCGCGACCGAACTGCTTGCGCGACTTGGTGTATTCCACGGTCTGTTCGACGATCGCTGCGGCCGCTCCCACCTGTTCAGCAGACAAGGCGATCAGAACGACGGTTCGGATCCGATCGACCAGATCTTCGGACCACTCCAGTGGCCGACCACGAACACCGGAGAACGTGACCTCCGCCAGCGTTCGCGTCGGATCCATGGTGGGGACGCGTCGGCGGGAGACGCCTTCGGCCGCTGGATCCACTTCGTAGAACCCGTCGGCCGTGAGAACGAGCAGGGTGTCTGCGACGTGTCCGTCGAGGACGTACGACGCCGTGCCGGTCAACGCGTCTTCGGTTGCCTCGACGCCGAAGGTGCTCCAACCCGCGGCACCTGCCCAGCACAGAGCGAGCGTGCTCTCGCCGGACGCGACACCGGGCAGCAGTCGCGAGCATGCGTCGTTGTCACCGGAAAGCAGCAGTGCCTGTGCGGCAAGAATCGCCGAACCCAGCATCGGTGACGGGGTCAGCGTGCGGCCCAATTCCTCCTGGACCACGTGTACTTCGCCCAAACCTGCTCCGACGCCGTCGAACTCCTCCGGAATCGCCAACGCGGCGACGCCGATCTGCTCGCACAGCTTGCTCCACAAAGCGGCGTCGTAGCCGATCTCTGTGGTGATGGCGGCGCGGACGGCAGCGGAGTCGGAATGCTTGCTCAGGAGATCGCGTACCGATGCGCGCAATGCTGCCTGGTCTTCGGTGTCGATGCTCATGATGCAACCAGCGCTTCGACGACGCGTGCGCGATGCTCGGACGGTGTGCCCCACGCGGTGAGCAGCGCCCGTACCTTGGTGAGCCACAAGGAGAGATCGTGTTCCATCGTGTAGCCGATGGCGCCGTGAACCTGGAGTCCGACGCGAGCGGCCTTGTACGCAGCATCCCCGCACGCGACCTTGGCCGCAGAGATGTCACGCGAGGCGTCGGCCGACTGATCGCGAACCGACAGTGCGGCGCCGTGCAGCAGGGGGCGAGCCATCTCGAGGGAGACGGCAACCTCGGCCAGGTGGTGCTTCATGGCCTGGAACTGTCCGATGACCTTGCCGAACTGCTTGCGCTGCTTCGCGTATTCGGTGGTGACCTCGAGCAGTGTCTGTCCCAGGCCCTGCAACTGCGCGGCAGTGGCAAGAGCGCCCATGTCGAAGGCGGCCGAGAAGTCGGCGAAGCCCAGTGATTCGCCGGCGGAAACCTCGTAGAGCTTGCGGGAGAGATCCACTGATGCCTTGGCTTCGCCAGGGACGCCGAGTGATACGGCACCGTCCTGCGCTAGCAGAACCAGATCCACCGCATCGGCGTCGAGCGCGAACGGTGTGCGCGGGGGAGCTGCGACGGTTGCCAGCGAACCCTCGGCGAGAGCAGAGAGACGTTCCGGTGCAACGGAAGCCAGGAGCGTCGGCGCCACGGCGATCGTTTCGACGACCGGTCCGGGTACTGCGTGCCGACCGAGCTGTTCGAGCGCAACGACCAGGTCGACGGCGTCGGCGCCGAGTCCGTCGTGCTCTTCGGAGATGACGAGACCGTTGACGCCGGTCTCGGCGAGGCGCTGCCAGAGCTTCTTGCCCGGCTCGGTGTCACCGTCGTTCCACGAACGGATGACGGCGGGCATGTCGGACTTGGTCAGCAGCGCATCGATGCTTGCAGCGAAGTCCTGGTGGGAGGAGTCGAGCGCGAATCTCATCGGTCCGCCTTCGGTAGGCCGAGCAGACGCTCAGCGATGACGTTTTTCTGAATCTCGTTGGTGCCTGCGTAGATCGGGCCGGACAGGGAGAACAGGTATCCGTCCATCCAGTTGTCGGCCAACTCGGCTTCAGGGCCCTGAAGTTCGAGAGCAGTCTCGTGGGTGGCGATATCCCACTCGGACCAGAAGACCTTGTTGATCGAGGACTCGGCGCCGAGCTGTCCACCGTCGGCCAGACGGGTGACGGTGCCGAATGTGTTGAGTTGGTAAGCGCGAGCGCCGATCCAGGCGTCGGCGACCTGGTTGCGCAGAGCGCTGTCGTCGGTGCGTCCGCTGGACTTGTACAGCTCGAGCAGGCGGTCGACGGTGGCGAGAAAGCGGCCGGGGCTGCGCAGCGAGAGACCACGCTCGTTGCTCGCGGTGCTCATCGCGACCCGCCAACCTTCGTTGACGTTTCCGATCACACCCGACTCACCTGGGTTGGCCGGGTCGTCCGGAACGAAGACGTCTTCGAGGAAGATCTCGGCGAAGCCGGGCTCACCGTCGAGCTGATCGATCGGGCGAACGGTGACACCCTTCGACCGGAGGTCGAACATGAAATACGTGATGCCCTTGTGGCGCTGCGCATCCGGATCGGAGCGGAACAAGCCGAAGCCCCAGTCGGCGTAACTCGCGCGTGAGCTCCACGTCTTCTGACCGTTGAGCAGCCAGCCGCCGTCGACCTTCTTCGCACTCGAACGCAGGCTAGCGAGGTCGGAACCGGATTCGGGCTCGGACCAGGCCTGGGCCCAGATGTCGTCGGCACGAGCCATGCGCGGCATGATGCGAGCCAACTGCTCGGCATTTGCATGCTCGAACAGTGTGGGAGCCAACAAGAAGATGCCGTTCTGGCTTACGCGGCCGGGCGCGCCCGAGCGGTAGTACTCCTCCTCGAAGATGACCCATTCGAGCAGGGACGCATCGCGTCCGCCGAGTTCCTTGGGCCAGGAGACGACGGCGTAGCCGGCATCGGCGAGTGTGTGCTCCCACTGACGGTGCTCTTCGAAGCCTTCGGCGGTATCCATCGACTTCAGGGGAGTCGCGGGCACATTCGCTTCCAGGAACGAGCGAACCTCGTCACGGAATGCGGTTGTGGCGTCGTCGAATACGAGATCCACTAGTTTGTTCCTTCCTGCGGTGCGCGAGCACTGGCAGCCATAGCTTTGGCGTCGAGACCACCAAGCGAGTCTTTGCCGACTTCGGCGTTGTGAGCGTGAGCGAAGTGATGCAGACCGAAGACGGAGTCGATGCCGTTCCGCATCCCCATCTGATCCTCGCACTGATTGACGGCCTTCTTGGTCAAAGCCAGTCCGAAGCGCGGCATCTCGGCGATACGTCCGGCGAGCTCGAACGTCTCCTTCTCGAGATGCTTGCGGGCGACGACGCGGTTCACCATGCCGATTTCGTATGCACGTTGCGCGGTGAACCGATCGCCGGTGAAGAGCATTTCCTTGGCGAATCGTGAACCGACCATCCACGGGTGCGCGAAGTATTCGACGCCGGGGATGCCCATGCGGACAACGGGATCGGAGAAAAAGGCGTCGTCGGCCGCGACGATCATGTCGCAGACCCAGGCGAGCATGAGCCCGCCGGCAATGCAGGCGCCTTGCACCATCGCGATGGTGGGCTTGGGGATCTCCCGCCAACGGCGGCACATGCCCAGGTAGACCTCCATCTCGCGGGCGAAACGCTGGTCACCGCCTGGCTTGTCGACGTGATCCCACCACATGGTGGCCTTGTTCTCGTACTCGACGTGATGGTCGCGTCCCGGAGTTCCCAGGTCGTGACCGGCACTGAAGTGAGGTCCGTTGCCTGCCAGGACGATCACCTTCACGTCGTCGTCCTCGACGGCGCGCTGGAATGCCGCGTCGAGGGCGTACGTGACCACCGAGTTCTGGGCGTTGCGGTAGTCGGGTCGATTCAAGGTCACGACGGCGACCGAGTCACGAACCTCGTAGGTCACGACGTCGGCTTCGAAGGGAACGGTCATGATTGTTCCTCGCGCAGAACCGTTTTGAGGACCTTGCCCGAAGGGTTACGGGGCAGATGATCTACGAAGCGCACCTCGCGGGGCACCTTGAAGCCTGCGATCTTCTCCTTGAGGAAGGCGATCACCGACTCTTCGGTGAGGCCGGCACCGTCGAGTTGGGCGATGTAGACGCGGCCCACCTCTCCCATCCGGTGATCGGGGATGCCGATGGCAGCAGACTCGTGGACGCCGGGCAGGCGAGCCAACATGCCCTCGATCTCGGCGGGGTAGACGTTGAATCCGCCGCTGACGTACATGTCTTTCAGACGGTCGGTGATGTCGAGATAGCCACGCTCGTCGAGGGTTCCGACGTCTCCGGTGTGCAGCCAGCCGTCGGCGTCGATTGCCTTGGCGGTGGATTCGGGGTCGTCGAGGTATCCGAGCATGACGTTCGGTCCACGAAGCAGGATCTCACCCTGGTCGCCGATCTTGACCTCGAAATCGGCTGTCGCGCGGCCGGAACTGGTGGAGACGGTGACCGGGTCGTCGTCGGTGCGGCACATGGTCGCGACCACTGCCTCGGTCAAACCGTATGCCGTGAGGACGGCGTCGAAAAGCTCTGCTTGCATGCGCTCGACGAGAGCAACCGGCACGGGTGCTGCGCCCGTGATCGCGATGCGGAGCGAGGACAGGTCGTATTCGCTGCGGCGGGGATGATCGAGGATGGTCTGGTAGATCGTCGGGGCGCCGGGCAGGATGCTGATCTTCTCGCTGCTGACCAATGCGAGGGTGTCGTCGATGTTGAAGACGGACACCGGCACGATCGTCGCACCGTTCAACAGGCAGACCAGGATTCCGGCCTTGTATCCGAAGGTGTGGAAGAACGGGCTGATGATGAGGAAGTTGTCGTCGGCGGTGACCTCGGCGCATTCACCCCACGACTTGGCGACGGCGATGGACTGACGATGCGCGGTGATCGCACCCTTGCTGCGTCCCGTGGTGCCGGAGGTGAAGAGGATGTCGCTGACGTCGTCTGGCTGCACCTTCGCAGCACGCGCGTCGGCTTCGGTGCGGGCGGCGTCGGTGGCGAGCGCGAGGAAGTCCTCGAACTCGATGACGCCGTCACAATCGTCGTCCCCGTCGATCGGTACCTGGATGACGGTGGGGATCCTCAGGTCCGGATTGGCGTCGAGCAACTGCTGGTACCGGTCGGCCTTGAGGAACGTGCCGACGACCACCAGGGCAGCTGCGTCGACGCGCTCGATGATGTCGAGTGCTTCGGTGCCGGTGTAGCGCGTGTTGATCGGGATGATGGCTGCGCCGGCGTACTGAGCGCCGAGCAGGGCGATCACCCAGTGGTACGTGTTGGGCGCCCAGATGACGACGCGGTCGCCTGCCTTCACCCCACGGTTGATCAGTGCGCCGGCGAAATCGCGGACGCGCTGATGTAGCTGTGCGAAGGTCAGTCGGGTGTCGCCATCGGCGATAGCCGCGCGCTCACCGAACTCCTCGGCGGCCCGGATGAGGGCTGATGGGATGGTTCTCGGTTGTTCGGTCACTGGACTCCTACCTGACACGCTACCTAGCAAGTGCTTGGTAGGTTATCTTACATATGTGGACCAGAGCGAGAGCCCGGACGGGCAGATGACGGACGACGAGTTTGCGGCCACGGTCGCGCAGTGGTTGGCCGAGAACTTGACGGGCAAATTCGCCCAGCTCAAGGGTAAGGGCGGCCCCGGCAGTGAGCACGAGTTCTTCGAGCAACGACTCGAGTGGGACAAGCACCTCGCAGCGTCGGGGTGGACGTGCCTCGGGTGGCCGAAGGAGTTCGGCGGGCGGGGAGCAAGCATCTCCCAGCAGGTCATCTTCCATCAGGAGTACGCGAAGGCCGGTGCGCCCGCTCGCGTCAGCCACATCGGTGAAGAGCTGCTCGGCCCGACGCTGATCGCGTACGGCACCGACGAGCAGAAGCGCCGATTCCTTCCTGGCATCAACACGGTCAGTGAACTGTGGTCGCAGGGCTACTCCGAGCCCGGCGCCGGTTCCGACCTCGCGAACGTCTCCACGACCGCACGCCTCGAAGACGGCAAGTGGATCATCAACGGCCAGAAGGTGTGGACCTCACTGGCTCACGTCGCGCAGTGGTGCTTCGTGGTCTGCCGCACCGAGGTGGGCTCCAAGCGTCACCAGGGGTTGAGCTTCCTGCTTGTCCCGTTGGATCAGCCCGGTGTGACAGTTCGGCCCATTCAGCAGCTCACCGGCACATCGGAGTTCAACGAGGTCTTCTTCGACGACGCCGTCACCGATGCCGATCTGGTGGTCGGGGAACCCGGCGAGGGCTGGAAGATCGCGATGGGGCTGCTCACCTTCGAGCGCGGTGTATCCACGCTCGGACAGCAGATCGGATTTGCCCGCGAGCTCCAAGGCGTCGTCGACCTGGCGAAAGCCAATGGCAGTGACCAGGATCCGCACATTCGCGAAAAGATCGCCCGCGCGTGGGTCGGACTGCGCGTGATGCGCGCCCACGCGATGCGCACTCTCGACGCGGTCGACGCCGGAACCGGTGGCGGAGAAGCGTCCGTCGCAAAACTGTTGTGGGCCAACTGGCATCGTGATCTGGGACAGCTGGCGATGGACGTGCAGGGTGCGTCGTCGTTGGTTGCACCGTGGGCGGATTCCGAAGGCAATGCCTCGGACATCACCGATCCCGAGCACCTCGAGCTCGACGAATGGCAACGCCTCTTCCTCTTCACCCGCGCCGACACGATTTACGGCGGCTCCAACGAAATTCAGCGCAACATCATTTCCGAGCGCGTGCTCGGTCTTCCCCGAGAGGCCCGTTAATGTCTGACACCAAAGCCGCGTCCCCGCTTTCCGTTGCGCCGGAGGAAACCCCGGGCCACGGACTGCTCGCGGGCAAGAAGGCGATCATCACCGCCGCAGCCGGAACCGGCATCGGTTTCTCCACTGCGCGCAGGGTGCTTCTCGAGGGCGGCGACGTTCTCGTCTCCGACTTCCACGAGCGTCGACTCGGCGAGACGGTGGAGAAGCTGAAGGCCGAATTCCCCGGTCAGCAGGTCGAATCGATCATCTGTGACGTCTCGAGCACCGAGCAGGTCGACGCGTTGTTCGTCGGCGCCGCCGAGAAGTTGGGACGTATCGACATCGTCGTCAACAACGCGGGCCTTGGCGGTGAAACTCCCGTCGTCGACATGACGGACGATCAGTGGGATCGCGTTCTCGACATCACCCTCAACAGCACCTTCCGTTCGACGCGCGCAGCCCTGCGGTACTTCAAAAGCGTTCCCCACGGCGGTGTTCTGGTGAACAACGCGTCCGTTCTCGGTTGGCGCGCGCAGCATTCCCAGGCGCACTACGCCGCAGCCAAGGCCGGCGTCATGGCGCTGACTCGGTGCAGCGCCATCGAAGCAGCGGAGTACGGAGTCCGTATCAACGCGGTCTCGCCTTCCATTGCGCGTCACGCGTTCCTGGCGAAGGTCACCAGTGAGGAACTGCTCGACCAGTTGGCTTCCGGTGAGGCCTACGGCCGCGCCGCGGAGGTCTGGGAGATCGCAACGGTCATCGCGATGCTCGCCAGCGATTACTCCACTTACATGACCGGCGAGATCGTCTCCGTTTCTTCGCAGAGGGCCTAGCGTCCCCGTGCGCGGTTAAGGAGTCCTGGACTCGCTGACCGCGCACAGGGGAAGGCCCTGGATAGGATTGAATACATGACGCCACCTCGAAATTCCGACGAATCAAACGGCAAGTCCGGGCGCCGCGACGAGCTGCTCGAGATCGCGGCGGGGCTCTTCGCCGATCGCGGAGTGCGCGCGACGACCGTCCGCGACATCGCCGACGCCGCCGGGATCCTGTCCGGCAGCCTGTATCACCATTTCGATTCCAAGGAGTCGATGGTCGACGAGATCCTGCACCAGTTCCTCGACGAACTCTTCGGAAAATACCGCGAGATCGTCGCGGCGGGGGTGGACAGTCGCGCGACGCTCGAAGCACTGGTCGTGACGTCGTACGAGGCCATCGACGCCTCACATTCGGCTGTGGCGATCTACCAGGACGAGGTCAAGCACCTCGTCGGGAACGAGCGCTTCGCTTACCTGGCCGAGCGCAACACCGAATTCCGGGACCTGTGGGTCGGCGTCCTCGAAGCCGGCGTCGCGGACGGGACCTTCCGCTCCGACATCGACGTCGAATTGGTCTTCCGCTTCATGCGCGACACCGTGTGGGTCGCGGTTCGCTGGTACCGCCCGGGTGGATCCCTCTCGGCTCACGCCGTCGCGGCTCAATATCTCGCGATCGTGCTCGACGGGCTCTCCGATCCGGCCACAACTTCAGACGCTATTGCTGAATCAACTTCAAGAACTATTGCTGCACAACGAAACTAGGAGCTAACGCTATGTCCGAGGTTTACATCGTCGACGCCATTCGCACACCGATCGGCAAGAGGGGCGGCGCGCTGTCCGGCGTGCACCCCATCGATCTCGGTGCGCACGTCGTCAAGGCACTGGTCGAGCGCACCGGTATCGACCCCAGTGACGTCGACGACGTGATCTTCGGTTGCGTCGACGCCATCGGCGGCCAGGCCGGCAACATCGCCCGTATGTCCTGGCTCGCAGCGGGATTCCCGGAGCACGTTCCCGGGGTGACCGTCGACCGTCAGTGTGGTTCGAGCCAGCAGGCAGTGCACTTCGGCGCTCAGGCCATCCTGTCGGGCACCGCGGATCTGATCGTTGCCGGCGGCGTTCAGAACATGAGCCAGATTCCGATCTCGGCAGCGATGATCGTCGGTCAGCAGTACGGATTCGACACGCCGACTTCGGGTTCGGTCGGTTGGACCGAGCGCTACGGTGACCAAGAGGTCTCGCAGTTCAAGGGCGCCGAAATGATCGCCGAGAAGTGGGACATCAGCCGCGAAGAGCTCGAGAAGTGGGCCCTGCAGAGCCATGAGCGCGCCAAGGCTGCAATCGCCGCAGGTCGCTTCGACAACGAGATCGTCGCCATGGGTGACGCGACCGTCGACGAAGGACCCCGCGAGACCAGCCTCGAGAAGATGGCGACGCTCAAGGTTCTCGTCGAAGACGGACGCATGACCGCAGCAGTGGCCAGCCAGATCTCCGACGGTGCGAGTGCGCTGCTGCTGGCGTCGGCGGAAGCGGTGGAGAAGTACAACCTCAAGCCCCGCGCCCGGATTCATCACCTCAGCGCACGCGGCGACGACCCGATCTTCATGCTCAGTGCGCCGATCCCGGCCACGAAGCATGCTCTCGCGAAGGCCGGCCTGAGCATCGAGGACATCGACATCGTCGAGATCAACGAAGCTTTTGCCCCGGTCGTCCTGGCCTGGATCAAGGAAATCGGCGCAGATCCGGCCAAGGTCAACGTCAACGGCGGCGCGATCGCACTCGGTCACCCGCTCGGCGCGACCGGCACCAAGCTGATGGCAACCCTGCTCAACGAACTCGAGCGCACCGGCGGTCGTTACGGCTTGCTGACCATCTGTGAAGGTGGCGGCACCGCGAACGCGACGATTATCGAGCGTCTCTGACGCCTTGCTGTGCGCCTTTATTAACCGCCGGCGGTTAATAAAGGCGCACAGCAGTTAGTTGTTCGGCACATCCGCAACCTTGATGTCGAAGTTCGCACTTTCACCGTCAACGCTGGTCACGGTAGCTGTGACGTCGTATTCGGTGCCCTGCTCGGTCAGGATGCACGTGATCGATGCGCCGACTTCGGCGTCGAGGTTCTCCGGACACGTCACGTCGTCGGGTGGCTCGCCGATCTTCTCGGCTAGTTGAGTGGAGATCTGACTTGCGACTTCGGACTTGTCCACTTGCGGCGTCCCGACGCTTGCCGAGCAAGCTCCCGTGGCCAATGCCGCCGAGAGTAAGACGATTCCCACTGCAGGCCTCTTTGTCATGTGAACTCCCAGGGTGCGCCAGTGCTCGCTGCTGCCACCTCAGGGATTACCGCATTCGGGACTGTTTCAACCGAGTTGCGCGACGCAGTTTTGCGAGGTCAGCGTCGGCGGACCGTCAAGTTGAAGCCTTCGGGCATCAGGGTGAGCCGTTCGGCTACCTTCAACTCGTAGTCCGGATCGGCCTCGATCGTGTATTTCTGCAAGATGGTGCCCAACACGAGGACCGCTTCGTGAATAGCGAATTGTCTTCCGATGCAGGCGCGTTCACCTGTTCCGAACGGCTTGTACACGTGCGGCGGCCTGGCTTTGATGTTGGCGGGCAGGAAGCGATCCGGATCGAACGCCTCGGGATCGTTGCCCCACACCGGATCACGATGAAGTGAGGGGATGAGCACGAGCATCCAATCGCCCTTCTTCATCGGATACTTGCCGACGAGCGTCGTGTCTTCGAGCGCCGCGCGCCCGTAGGCGGGAGCGGTCGGCCACAGACGCAATGATTCGTCGAGGACGCGTCGTACGTATCGAAGTTTCGCGATCTTCTCGAAGGCGGGCTCCTCGCCCTCCCATACCTTGTCGACCTCGGCTTGCGCCTTGGCCAGCACGTCAGGGTTTCGTGACAGGTAGTACAGCGCGAACGACAATGCGCCGGAGGTCGTTTCGTGTCCGGCGACGAGGAAGGTCACGACCTGATGGCGGATGTTCAGTTCGTCGATACGGTTGGGATCGTTTTCGCGTGCCGCCCGCAGCATCAGTTCGAGAAGATCTTCGGGCCCCGGTTCGGTACTTGTCCGCCGGGCACGGATCACTTCGTCCACAACCTCGGCCATGTACGCCTTGCGGACCTCGTCACGTTGATCGGCGCGACGTGCGAGCACTCGCCCGAGGGCGGTCGACTTCAGGAACGTCGTGCGCTGCGAATGGGAGAGTGCGCCGACCATTGCCTTGACGAACGGATGCTGTTCTTCACGTTCGAAGGAGTCGAACGAGTAGCTGAATCCAGTGCGTCCGATGGTCTCCAGCGTCAGCTTGGTCATGTCTGCGGAGACGTCGATGGGGGAGTCACTTTCACGACTGTCCCAATGGTCGACCAACTCGCCGGCCACGTCGAGCATGGTGCGGTGGTACGAGCGCATCGCAGTCTGGCTGAACGCCGGTGCCAGGAGATTGTGCGCCTTGCCCCAGTTGGGTTCGTGGTTGTACGCCGTGAACAGGCCGTCGCCGCCGATTCCGCGGAGTGCTTTGACTCCAGGTGCAAGGTGCTTCGCGAACCGGGACTCGTCGGACAGTTCTGCCACCATGTCCGCGCCCGAGGCGAAGACGAAGCGATTTCCCAGGACATTTCTCTCGAAGATCGGGCCGAGTTCGCGGCCGATGCTCACGGAGTTCTGCAGCGGTGTCCGGATATTGATCCCGAGAACGTCCCCGAGGACCGGCAGGCGCCACGCCGGATGCGGGATCCGAGCATCGGTCGTCGCCTCTGGAGTGGTGTCGACGCTCATTGTGTGTCCCCCGGGGTGAGATCGCTTACTGAATTGATGTCTAGTACGCAAAGTACGCCTTACTGAATCGGTGTCAAGTAGTAATCTGACTTGCCTATGGTCGCACCACGAAAACGCCTGGACCGAGAGCAGCGGCGCACGCAGTTGCTCGACATCGGCGCGCAACTTTTTGCCGATCGCTCGTACGAGGATGTGTGGATCGAAGAGGTCGCCGAGATTGCGGGCGTCTCGCGCGGGTTGATGTACCACTATTTTCCGACCAAGCGAGACTTCTTCGCCGCAATCGTCGAGCGCGAATCGCAGCACCTGCTCGAGGTGACCGCACCCGATGCGACGCTACCGGTGCGCGAACAGGTGGCAGCCGGGTTGGACGCCTACTTCGCGTACGTGAAGTCGCACAGCAGGGGAGTGCGCGCCATCAACGTCGGGACGCTCTCGGCCGAGGCCGGTATCCGGGCGATTGTCGAGCGCGAACTCGAACAGCAGCAGATTCGAATCCTCGATGCACTGGGATTCGAGGGCGAAAGAAGACAGCTCGCTGCCGTTGCAGTTCGGGGATGGATCGCGTTCGTCCGAGCTGTCTGCCTCGACTGGCTCGATCAACCTTCCATACCGCAGGAAGAGTTGAGAGTGATCTGTCTGCGGACCCTCTCCGGAGCGTTGGGCATCGACCTCGAAACGTGAAAAGCCGACCGCGCGGGAGCGGCCGGCATTTCCACGGACAAGGCTGATCAGTCGAGCGTCGAATAGAGATCGTCCCAGCCCTTGGCCACGTACATGTTGGTGTAGATGGACCCGTAGTACGTACTTCCTTGCAGAACGGCGACGTTCCCGGCCTGCACAGCCGGAAGTCGTTGCCACAACTTGTTGTCCGAGAGTTGATCGAAGGTGGTGTCACTGCTGTCGGTGACAGAAACCATGAACGCGTCGCAGTCTTGCAGACGATCCATCTCTTCGATGCTCAGTCGTCCCTGATTGTCGAAACCGGTTGTGTTCAATGTTCTTCCGCCGATATCGGCGAGCGTCATGTCGGTGGGTTGACGATTCTTCTTTCCCGTTTCCTCCGACACGGGCAGGCTGTCGATGTAGATCGTGGCCTTGTCCGGACTGTAGGACAAGCTTGCGACGGTTTTGCCCGCGATCGCCGAAGCGTGTCGAGTGCGAATGTCGGTGATCAGAGCGTCGTAATCGGTGATCAGGCGATCCATGGTGGGTGTTCGGCCCAGCCAATCGGAGAGCCGGGTCAGGTTCTCCCGCCACGTCTGCTTCGATTCGGTCGTCAGGACAGGAGCGATGGCTTGGAGCTTTGCAGCGGGCCAGTACTCGTTGTCGGCGTTGACGCAGATGATGAGATCGGGTGCGAGTCCGAGGATCTGCTCCAGATTGGGCTTGTCGCTGAGGTATTCGGCCGAGCCGTCGGCGGGAACCCACTTGGTGACGGGCGAGATGTTGTATCCGAACACCGGTAGTTCCAGGGCAATGGCGAGCTCGAGGTCGGTTCGGGCGTCGACGGCCAAGACCCGCTTCGGGTTGGTAGGTATGTCGTAGGTCCCCAACGGCGTGGTGACGGTGCGCATTTGAGCGTCATCATCGGTACCTGAACCGTCGCTGGAACTGCAGGACGACAGAATAGTTGCGACTGCTGCCATCCCGGCTCCGATGCCGAATTGGCGACGGGTAAGTGCGTCGACTAGCTCTTGCCAGACGCGTTCGTCCGGCACGGTAGGTGTGTTGGTCAGCATTTTTTCGATACCCTTCGGTCTGAGTCCGTATCGATCGTAGGGTTGGCGATACCAGATCACCTATATCGAAAACCGCCTGATATTAGTCGATTTCGGCCATGGTCCGTGACTTGCGGGTGATGGCGGCGCCGAAGGCTGCAGCGAGCGGGAACATCAGAACGCCGTACACCGCGGCCGGCACTGCCAATTGCACGTTGTCGAGGAGACTGACGGCGATGGTGATCGCCAACGTGCTGTTGTGGATGCCGATTTCCATGGAACTGGCGATGGCCTGACGATCCTCGATGCCGAATATCCGGGGAACGACGTAACCGATCGAGAGGCTCAGTAGGCAGAACAAGGCAGCGACGACGCCGATGTCGACGAGATAGTCCGCGATGTTCTCGCGCTCGGAAACAACCGTTCCGACGATCACCAGTGCCAGAACCACCGCGGATCCGATGCGGACGGGCTTGTCCATGCGCTCGGCAAAGGCGCTCGAGCGCAATCGAACCCACATTCCGAGGGCGACAGGAATCAGTACGACGGCAAAGACCTGAAGTACCTTCGTGAACTGCAGTCCGAGGGTGCCGTCCGCGTCCTCGGGTTCGAAGTACCCCAACGCGAAGTTGGTGATGAGCGGAAGGGTGACCACCGCTATCACCGAATTGACCGCAGTGAGTGTCACATTGAGAGCGACATCGCCGCGGAACAGATGACTGAACAGATTTGCCGTGGTGCCGCCCGGTGATGCGGCGAGGAGCATCATGCCGACGGCGAGCAGCGGGTCGAGGTCGAACAACGTGACCAGACCGAAGGCCGCGGCCGGGAGCAACAACAACTGACAGATCAGGGCAATCGAGACGGCTTTCGGCGCTTTTGCCACGCGGGCAAAATCTCCGACCGTCAAGGAAAGCCCGAGGCCGAACATGATGATGGCGAGTGCGGCGGGTAGGCCGACGGAGGTGAGTGCAGAGTCCATGAGTTAGTGGCTACTTCCAGTCACTGGGGGAATTTCACTGAAACTACCGTGATGCCCGGATCTGCGTGGCAGTTTGGATACATTGATGTATCGAACCGTGACGGCGTCGGTGAGCAGGGTTATCGTCGAATTATGTGCCGAAACATCACTGAACTTCGTGGACTCGAGCCCGCTGCTACGCCGGAGGAGATCGAGGCGGCCTCTCGCCAATACGTACGTAAGGTGAGCGGAATAGCCAAGGTGTCCGACGCGAACCGAGACGCCTTCGAACAGGCGGTGCGTGAGGTGACCGAAACGACGACGCGCCTGCTCAGTGCGTTGCCGCCTCGCAGACAGCCACCTCAGACCGTCCCTCCGTTGCGTCGCCCGGAAGTACAGGCCCGGATCGCTGCTCGTTCGTCCTGACCCGAGTGGATCTCACAGATATCGACGTATGGGACGTCGAAGCCTTGGATCAACTGTCTGCTGGGTTGGAAGGCGTTCTGGTCGCTCACCGCGTTCGCGACATCCGTCGACGGCTGGATACGCTGCGCAAAGAGGCCGTCGCCGACGACTTGCATATTCGTCAGGATGGGACCGTCTCTGCTGTTGCGCCCATCGCCGACGGTCACCCGCTCCACGTGCACGCCCAGTTGCTCGAGGTCGCAGTTCGAGAACTGATCGGTGAGGCACTGCTGGTCAGCGCGGATCTTCATCATGCGTTGTCTCTGCGGTCTCAGGTCGGCACCGACCTCCGTGACAAAGCTGTGCGTGTGGGGGAGGAGTGGCGAGCGTTCAGCCCTGATCGGCAGCGTCAGATGTTGCGTCATGCACCAGGCCTGATCGCCAACCTCGACGGCATTCCTGCTGCGATTCGCAGCCCGGCCAACCTCGATCGAATTCAATCGGAACGAGCACGGCTGCAAGATGATTCAGTCCGAATCTCGCAAGAACTTCACCGCGAGTTCTTCGGCGGCAGACTGAGTAACACCGGGGCGGGCCAGTGGTACGCCGAACGCAAACTCGAGGATCTGGACGCGCTCGACGAGTTGTTTCGCGCCGAACCTGATCGACGGTTACTGCTCATGGACATGCGCTCGGGCGAACGCGGCTTCGCTGCAATTGCGATCGGTGATCCGGACACAGCGGATCACATCTCCGTGACGATTCCCGGACTGAACACCAACGTCAAGGACTCGATGCGCGGAATGGTCGGCGAGGCAACGCGATTACGAGCCGAGGCGATGCGGCAACTCGAACTGGCCGGCCGAAAGGAAAGCGTGGCCACCATCGCCTGGATCGGATACGACGCGCCACAGGTGATCGGGCCGGGAAAGTTCGACATCGGTCGGGCCAGCTTCGACGTCAGTCGATCGTCCAAGGCCGGCATAGCCGCCGACGCATTGGGTAGCTTCTTTCACGGTCTTCGTGCCGCGTCGGTCAACGACGGAGTCCATATCACCGCGTTGGGCCACTCCTACGGATCCCTCGCGACTTCTCTTGCGCTGCAACGCGGGGCAAGCGCAGCGGTCGACGACGTGGTGTTCTACGGTTCACCCGGGGTGCGAGCCAAGGTGGAGTCGGACCTTGGTATCGCCGACCGGCACGTCTACGTCATGAAAGCGGAAGGCGACAGTATCGCGGGGTTCGGCCGTTTCGGTGGCGATCCGACGCGCACCGAGTTCCATCGGTTGTCCACGGCCGAGGGGATCACCCCGGATGGAGTGAAACACGAGCGGGCGTTCGGGCATGCGGAGTACGCGAGGACAGGGGACAACGGAGAACTGCGGATGTCGGGATACAACCTCGCGGTTGTGGTTGCCGGACTGCCGGAGCGTGCTGTTATTGATTGATCGTGCCACCTGAGCGACCGCATGAATCGACTGGAACTATTTCGTGTATAGAGATCTGTCCGATACCCCGACCCCGACCACATCGGCGTCGCTCGCCGTACTTTAGGCGTCCCCTGACGACCCGGAACGGCGCGCCTGGATCAAATGGGCGCAACAACGGGGGACAAGTGCCGATCATTTAGGTCAACTCAGCAAAGTCTCGCTGACATGGAATCTCCTTACTTACCAAGAGAAGTCAGTCGTCGACTATGAATTCGAATCCTCCTGGAGGCATTTCGTAGACGATGACGTTGTTCTCGACTCCCGTGACGATCGTCAGGTAAAATCTGGGCACTCCGTCTATCTGGACGTAGGAGTTCACGGTCACCCCGCGCTGGCGCGGGACCTGCGGAAATATCGCCTCGCCGCCCTGCACATGCGAACCGGGGTGGAGGGACTGCGCAGTGTCGAGGACAGATTTGCGGACGGCGTCGAGGTCGATGAGGTCGTCATCTGAATTGACCAGCGAAGGCTGAAAGTCCTTCAGCGGAAACGGCAGGTGCAGCGGTATCGGGCTCGGCTGGGGATGTGGGATCGGCTGATCCGAAAAGTCGACGTCCCAGACCAGCACGCCGTCAGTGACTGTCGGCATCAAGTACGAGTGCTCGGATCCTGACTCGATACTTCGACGAACCGAATCCACGTAGTCGGCCAGAGAGCCGAAAAGGGAGCCGCCTTCGTCGGCGGCTTCGGCGGCGAAATAGCGGATGCAGCCGTGGTGTAGGCCACCTCGGGTATCGACATAGAGAAAATCACCGGCTCCGTCCTCGGCGAACGGAATGTAGGTAGGGAGGAACATCTCTGCAGTTTCACCTGCGTGTTGTGCTCGAACGGTGATGGGCCAGTCGGGTCCGAGGTAGTCGATAGGATGCAATTGTTCACGGCAACGTCTGTGCGTGGAAACCACATGGTCGAGTGAAAGCAGTTCCACTCCTGGTAGGGCTTCGCCGACGAACTGGTTGTCGTCGGAGCGGAAGGGTTGGCCGTCATGCAGGGCGAAGAACTCGCGTAGGTCCTCCGGCCATGGATTAGTGACGCGTTCGGCGGTTTCCCGATCGGACCGAGTCCGAGGCGGACGTACCGCAGCGGCGGTGACCGGTGCACGGTCGCGGAGTACCTCCATGAAGGCGAGCCATGCGTCGGTAAGAGTCATGGTTCGAATCTATCGACAGAAATCCCGCTGCGAGATCGAACGCGGCCGTCAGATGTCATGGATCCGTGAGGCCGGGATAGCGTGCATTCATGAGCGTTGAAGAGCACTGGCGCAGACTCAACGGTTGGTGTCAGCGGGAAGCCCCGGTAACGGCTGCCGCTATCGACCCGCCCGCGCCAGTGGACGTCCTGAAATCCGTGGAAACATTTACGGGCAGGACGTGGCCGGCCGAGCTACGGACGTGGTTCGGTTTGCAGAACGGAAACCCCGACGGAGGGCACTCGGCCCTGATATTTCCGGAGTTTCAACCGTTGCCTTTGGATCGTGTCGCGTCTGTGTGGGAATCGATGACGACAGAGTGGGGAGAGACGACAACAGCCGCCGGTGGCATCGCTTTGCCTGATCAGCCAGCGGGAACGGTGGCTGACACCTTCTTGGCGGCATACATTCCCATAGCTGCCAACATTCGGGGCGATCTCTTGTTCGTCGATACGCGGACCGGTCAAGCAAGCGGATGTGTACGCGAATTCCTCGGAGACAGCGCCGACCAAGGGACAACCTGGCCCTCCGTCGCCGCGCTATTGGAGGACGTCGTTTTTGCGTTGGAGCACGGACAGCCATGCGGCGGTTGGATTCCGAGTGTCGACCAGGGCTGGTTGAGTTGGGATTTGCCCTAGGCTCACGACTTACGAGCGTGGAGCGTGACGGTGATTGAATACTGATGTGAGCACTGCACATCCACCGTTCCAGGGCGCGAGCCGGGTTTACAGTGGCACTCATGCGTCTGAGGCATTCGGCCAGGGGGTTGGTCGTTGACGACCAGTCCCGTCTTCTGCTTTACCGACTCATCGCGCCCGGGGGTGGGCTGACGGTCTGGTGTCCTCCGGGCGGAGGCTTGGAAGGAGACGAAACCCCGTCCGAGGCGCTCGCGCGCGAATTGGACGAGGAGATCGGCTTGCGCGACTACGGCGCAGCCACCCATGTGTGGCATGAGGAGATCCGTGACCCGGCGATATTGCCGGGTTGGGGCGGTGCGATCAACGACTACTTCCTCGTGCCGGTGGCGACCGTATTCGAGCCCTGTGGGTCGTTGGGGCGCGAAGCGCTGGCCGCCGAGCTGGTCGAGCACTCCGAGTGGTGGAGCGTTGACCGCCTCTTGTCACACAGTGGTCGAGAAGTGTTCGGGCCACGCGATTTACCCGACCGGTTTGCACGCCTGGTCAAGGATGGGCCATCGAGTGCGCCGGATCGATTTGTTCGGTCGCCGTGAGGGATGCGAGGTAGCGATTGAAAACGAACATTTCGGCATCGAAACACGGCTACGCTGGGGTTATGGAGCACTACGTGCGTAAGGACCCCATCCCGTACGCTTCTACGGCTGCGCCGGTCAGTTCTCACAACCGGTTGGCAAGGACGGCCCAAAAATTGTGGATGGCTCTTCGAGGGATGATGGGGGATCGGAAGGCGAGTCGATATACCTCGCTCGCTCCGCGGCATCCCGACGGATCACGCACCGCTGTAACATCTTTCAACAGTAGTGGTGGTGGGAAATAGGTATCGGTATACAACACTGCCCGGTGTTCGTCGAAATTCTCGACGAACACCGGGCAGTGACGCACTACTCGAACTGGGGTCAGCGGAGGTACTGTCCGCACACCGGCCACGCGCCGGCGCCCTGACCGGCAAGGACGTTTTCAGCAACGCGGACCTGTTCTGCCTGGCTGGCGTTGGCGGCGCTGCCCGCTCCGCCGTAGGCCTCCCACGTGCTCTGGCTGAACTGGAGTCCGCCGTAGTAGCCGTTTCCGGTGTTCGCGGCCCAGTTGCCCGAAGATTCGCATTCTGCGACACCCGACCAGTCGTGGGTGGCTGCGGATGCGGTGCCTGCGCTCAATCCGAGGGCTCCGGCTGCGAGGGCTCCGGCTGCGGCGACAGAGGCAAGTGCACGGGTAACGGTGGTCTTGGTCATTTTTGGTAAATCCTCTCGAGTCCCGCCGACGGAGGACGGTGACCGTCTCAGCTCCGCTCCCACCACTAGGAATGTTGTCGAGTCCGAACCGCGGGGTGGGACGGGCGGTGGCGATTCGGTAATGCCCGGTTGATCGGGCTGTCACCAACCATAAGAGATGATTACGGATTGGTCACGGGTCGGCGTGTCGACACATGTTTGTGCAACAGAAATGCATCAAAGAGTGTTTTCCCAGGTCGCATGGCGATATGCCACCTCTCCCGGCGTTACATAAACGAGATGAAATGTGATGCAAGTCACCTGAAACGTGCCTCGGCGGCGTCGATATGCGGCGAATGTGACACTCGATCAGCCCGGTTTGTCGGCTTTTCGACCCGGTTTTCAGTCGTGCTGGAACCCATGTCTAGCCGTGATCTGTTGTCGACCGACCGGCCCGATTTACCTGTAGGGCAGCAGAATTGACAACGAATAACGCGCCGCTGGCTCAGACGAGATTCTTGCTCGCCTTGATCCGGCGGCGAATGTCGCGCATCTGAATGGTGTTGCCGGCCTGACGAACGGAGCGTGGGATGAACCTGTTGACGAACGACACGAAAATGAAGAGGTGTTCGAACCGGCGGCGGTCGTCTTCGGTCCACTCGAGATCGAGTTGGTCGCGGTAGATCGGTGGAAGGAATCCGACCGTCAGGAACCGCAACAAGTTTCGGAACACCAGGCGTATCGGCCACGCGATCATCTGTAGGTTGACCAAGTCGATCAGGTACTGCTTGGTGCGTTCGTCGATGACGACGCGTTCGCAACCGAGGTTCCAGTAGCGCTCGAAGTCGGCACGTGTGGCCGGCCACATCTCTTCGGTGACCTGCAGCGTCGTTCCCAAAGTTGACGCGGACTTGTAGAACGACTCCGCCTGTTCTTCGGACATCTTGCCGTGCAGCAACTGAAGACTGTCTTCGAAACCGATGAACAGGCATGCAGCAACCCATAATTGGAGTTCGCGATTGAAGGCGTTGTACTTGACCGGGCTGTTTGAATCCGACTTCACATGTCGGTGCACCGAGTTCACGGCCTCGCGGTAAGCCTTTCGCTCTT
Organism: Rhodococcus sp. YH3-3; assembly: GCF_001653035.1. Classification (NCBI taxonomy): domain Bacteria; kingdom Bacillati; phylum Actinomycetota; class Actinomycetes; order Mycobacteriales; family Nocardiaceae; genus Rhodococcus; species Rhodococcus sp. YH3-3. The sequence continues at coordinate 1,313,064 of NZ_BCWH01000001.1, forward strand.
CCTCGTCACCCAGGATCGCGACCGTCAGGTACTGCGTCGTGGTTCGTGCACGCTTCCACGGATGCGCTGTCAGAGCACCCGATTCGACCTTGCTCTCCATGACGCCGTACGCCACCTCGGGCCAACCGAGTTGCAGGATGACGTTGGCAGCGGCTCCGGCGAACGACCAGAAATCGAGTGCGTCGGTGATGTGTGCGGGCTTACGTGCCCACCGTCTACGCTCGGCCGTGATGGTGATGCGTGTCTGATCGGTGCGAAGCGACGACTCGGACTTTTCCGAATCCAGGTAGTGAGTGGGCATGGATCTTCCTCCGCGTGTGGTGAGTTACTTGGTCTCGACGTTGCTCACGAGCCACCGGTCGCCCGAGCGGACCAGGGACACGACCATGCGGTACTTCTGTGTGTTTCCCTCTGGCGCTGCGACATTCTTGGCTTGTTGGTCGACGAACACGAGCACCTTGGCCGACGAATTGTCCAGCGATTCGATACCGACGTCTGTCGCCGTCGCGCTCGCCTGGCCTTGGCCCCCGGCAACGACTTCGCGAAGTGAATCGACCATTGTTCGGTAGGTGCCGGCAAACTCGTCGGTCGACATCGAGGCAATGCTGTCTTTGTTGGCATCGAGGTTCTGATAGTCGAAGGAGGACATGATGGTCGAGTAATCCCGCGCGGTGTCCAAAGCCTCCTGCCGCAGCGTGTCTTCCTGATTCGCCGAGTACATCTGGAATCCGAGCACCGCCAATGCTGCGACCAGCGCTACCGCCATTAGTGAGATCAGTGCGTTGCGTGGCTCCTTCAGGCGGTGAAGTAGCGACGGAGAAGTCGGATGTTCGGCCACCTCGGCTTCTGTCTCGTCGAGTAGTGCGTTGTCACCGTGTGCCATTTCCCAGTCCTTCCAACATCAATCTCCAGTAGTTCAGGGCGTCGACTCCGGTCGGGACGAGAATCGGATCTGCGACGACGGGCGGTCCGATCGGAGTGCCCGGGACGATCGAGTTCTGCAAACCGAGGTCGTTCGGACGCGGAGCATTCTGTGCTCCGCGTTGGACGAGGTCGTCGGCGGGGGGACAGTACATCGCCAGACTCGGACTGGTGGGAGACAGATCGCCGACCTCACGCCGAGGGGTGTCGTAGTTGCAGACCGGCCCCTGGGTCGCAACCAAGGCAAAGTCGGCGCGATCGCCTTTGACGATGGATGCCAGTTTGGCGAGACCTTCAGGAATCGTGACAAGTCCGGTTTCCAGGGCCTCTGTGCGGTCGGAGATGATCGGTGCGACAGTGACGAGATTGGCCAGGACCGCTCCGAAAGTGTTGTGGTACTTGTCGAACAACTGTTGAGCGCTGTTCAGGGCGGCGGGCGAATGATCGGTGAGGTAGATCAGCACCGGCGCGTTGGATTCGAGTTGTTCGGTGAAGTTCTTGGCAGCTGCCATTCCCCGGACGAACGAATCCGATTGTGTCGCCATGGAGTCCACCAACGTGGAGGTTCGCGACAGCAGCGCAGCGAGTTCGGCCGACTGGTCGTTCAACTGCGCCGACATGGTCCCACCGTTGTCGATCATCGTCGCCAAGCTCGGGCCGAGCCCGTTGAACGAATTCCCCAGCTCGGTCCCGATGTCGCTGATCGCTTGTGGATCAATCCCTTCCAAGACACCGGACGCCTGAAGCATCAACTGGCTCATCTGGACCGGTTGCTGATCCGCGGGCATGGCGATCTCGTCGCCGTCCCTAAGATACGGGCCGTGGTCTGTGTTGGGGTAGATGTCGACATTCTGAATTCCGGCTGCGGTCCCCATCGTCACCTTGGCGACGCTGTCGGTAGGTATCTCGGTGTTGTCGTTGAGTGAGAGTTCCACCCGAGCCGTGCGGGTGCCTGCGTCGAGTTCGACTTCACTCACTTTCCCCACCTGTACGCCGCGATACGTGACGACCGTGCCCTTGGTCAGTCCGAAGGCGTCGGACATGTTGGCGTGCAGCCGGATTTGACCCCCGAAACCCTGAGGGCCGACCACGTAGACGATCCCGAAAGGGATGACCACAGCAGCGATCAGAGCGAACAGGACAAGTTGAACAAGCGCAAGGCGACTCAACGCGGACCTCCCTGAAGTAGATCGGTGAGAGTTCCCGCTGGTGCGATCGATTGACCGGCCATACCGCCGCTCCAGAGCTTGTCGATCGTTCCCGGAATATCCAGGGCGCCGTCGAAAACGAGGTAGTCACCCTGCACTGCACCGGTGAAGTTTTCGAGCAACCCGTTCATGTTCGTCAGCGTCTGGCCGATCTCCGAGTTGAACGAATCCAGAGTCCCGACAACGGTCGACGCATCGTGCAGCATCGCGTCGAGGCCGTTGGGAGACGAGTCGAGAATGGTGTTTGCGTTGGTGGCGAGCTGAACGGTCGAGTTCAACAGGCTCGCAATCTGATCCTTCTGTCCCACGAGAATCGACACCACCTGTGGAACGGAATCGAGGTAGTTGTCGACAACTACGCGTTGGCCGGCCAGTTGGGAGGAGACCCGGGCAGCGAGGTCGACGGCCTCGTCGAACTCGCTGCGGTGACTGCTTGCCTCTGCCATGAGCGAGGTGAGGGTCTCGGTCAGAGAACGAACTTCACCGGAGCGCCCGGAAAACGCGGTGTTCAGCTCGCGCACCACGGTATCGAGTTGGTCGATGCCGCTTCCGGTCAGAACCGTGCCGAGGGTGGCAAGCGCACTTTCGACCTGCGGACCGATCTCGGTGCGAGACTCCGGAATTGTGTCTCCGTCGCTGAGCGTGGAGCCGGACGGAACTTCCGGCACCAAGAGTCTGATGAACGGATTGCCAAGTGCGGACGGGAGTTCGACGGAAGCTTCGACGTTGTCGGGCAATGGCGTCGCGGCGTCCAGACTCAGAGTCACATCGGCTCCGACGACATCGGCTGACAGCGCGGATACTCGACCGATGACTTTCTGGCCGCTGCGGACGTCTGCTCCCAACACCAGGCCGTCGGCGCCGGCCAGCTGCAGCGCCACGTTGTACGCGTCACCGTCGGCCGAACGACCCAGGGGTAGGTCTTGAATGCCTGCGCTACAGCCGCCGAAGGCGAACACGGCCGCAGAACCCACACCGATGATCACGATACCGGCGATTATTCGAATCGATTGCCGCGTCAATTGCCACCTCCGGGGACGGCTCCGCCGGAAATCGCGGAGGCGATGCCGAGCGGATCAGAAGTGCTGAGGGGGAAGGAAATCGGATTCGTGAACCCGGCTCCGGTGCAGATCGGCAACTTGTAGGTGTCGCACAGCGGTTTCGCCACCGCGAACTGAGTCAATGCAGTCGAGACGTTGAGCCGAATGCGCCCGCGCTGATCAGGACCGATTGTCTGGGAGAGGTTCTGCATCATCAACGGCACCAGGTCCATGAACTCGGCGAGGCCGGGTTCTTTGGCAGCCAGAGTGTCACCGAGAACTCGCACGTTGTCGGCTATGGCACCGACATCATCGCCGTGAGTTGTCATGAAACTGTTCAACTGGTCGAAGACCACCTGCAGATCCTGCAGAGGCTGTGAGATGTCCATGTTCTGGCTCGCCCATTGATCACCCAGGACGCCGAGGTCGCCGACAAGTTCGTCGAGGCTGACCTGCCGTGCGTCCAGAGCATTCATCAAAGTGTTGAGATTGTCGACAAGGGCACCGATGTCTTCCGACCGAGCGCCGACAACTCCGGTTGCCGTGCTGAGGTTGCGAATTGCGGTGTTGAATTGATCGCCCTGGCCCTGCCACCCGGCGGCGCCGCGGCTCACGAGATCGCCGAGATTGCCCCCATCCCCGGCAAATGCGTCGGCCAAAGTGCTGACGCTTCCCATCAAGCCGTCGAAATCTATGGGGGAGTGGGCACGTTCGATCGGAATCTGGTCGCCGTCTTTCAGTGTCTCTCCGCCGGTGTACGCCGGGCCGAGTTCGATGTGTCGATCGCTGATCACCGATGGATTGAGGACATAGGCCGAGGCGTCGGCGGGCAGGTCCACGGAGTCGGGCATCGACATCGCTACTCGAACAGAAGTTCCGCGAGGTTCCACCGACGTGACCGTCCCGACGCCGACTCCGAGGACGGTGACCTTGCTTCCCTCGTAGATTCCGCCGACGTAGCTGAAATCGGCGTAGACGGTCTTGGACTGATCTGTTCGTCCGAATATGTACCAACCGGGCAGGGCGATCGCCAAGGTCACTACCAGCATGGCCGTGACGGCTTTTCGTGTATTCACTTGCAGCCCTCCATGATGCCGAGCGCGCAGAGCAGATTGTCCGGGATCACGGCCGCCGGCGCGTTGACGTCGGTCCAATTGCCGGTGCCGGTTGAATCGGTGACCGAACGCAGCGCGGAAGGAAGACGAGTCAACAGCAGGTCGATCTGATCTGCGTTGTTCTTCAGCGTGGTGGTGACCGCGACGAGGTTGTCGGTCATGGCTCCGAACTCGTCCTGACGATCGACGAAAGTGGTGGAGAGCTTCGAGATGATGATTGTCAGGTTGTCGACCAGCTGAGTCAGTGCGTCCTTGCGCATCGCAAGAGTTCGAACGATCGTCTGAGCATTGGCCGCAGTACCGACGATCGAATCGGTTTGTGCCGCAGCCATGTCCGACAGCTCACGAGACGTGATGAGAATCTGGTCGATCTGTTCACTGTTCTGCGCGAAAGCCGCCGAGGCGCCGCTGATTCCGGCCAGAGCCCGGCCCACCTGATCGGAATCAGTGGGAATCACCTGCGAAAGGGTGTTCATCATGGACTCCATCGCCTGTAGGTCGACGCCTGTTGCCGCAGTGGTGGCATCACTGCTGACGTCGTCGAGGCTGTACGGCACGGTTGTGCGGGAGAGCGGGATGACCCGCGCCTCGGAGTCGTCGACCACTCCGGCCGGCACGATCTCCAGGTAGCGCTTGCCGAGGACCGTCTTGAGCCTGACCGTCGCCGTGCTCTGGTTTCCCAAAGGCTGGTCCTTGTCCAAGCGGAAGTTGACGACGACGTGGTCGCCGGCAAGGTCGATCGAATCCACTCGGCCCGCGGGAACCCCGGCCACGTAAACCGGATCGGTGTCGGAAAGCCCGCTGGCATTGGCCAACTCCGCTGTGTATGCCGACGTGCGTACGTTGTACCAGAGCTTCGGAATGCCCAAGGCGGCGCCGAGCCCCACCACCAGAACGAAGATTCCGAGACTGCCCAGGGCGAGAGCGGTGCCGCTACCGCTGCGACGGCGATCCCCTTTGAACAGGAAGAGCATGATGCCGACGAACACGTCGATCAGCTTGACCAGGAACATCATGAGCACACCGGCGAGTGTGTCGGACCGAAGATGTTGGCTTCCATGTCGCCTGCCTTCAGAGTGAAATTGCACAGATACAGGCTGATGAAACTTCCGTAACTTCCGATCCGGTTGGCGGCGTCGGCGAACTGGGGAAGGTTGACGAGAAGTCTGTTGAACTCGTAGGTGCTCGCAATCCAACTCCCGGTGACACTTTCGAGTTGTTGCACGGTCTGACCGAATGCGCCGTTCGACCCGGCCATGATCTGAGCCAACGACGAGACAGTGCGGTTTCCCTGATCCAAGAGCGAGACCAGTTGATCGTTCTGCCCGACGACGGAAGTACTCAGATCGTTCAAACCGTCCAACAGACCGACTAATTCGGGTTGACGCTCGTCGACGGAGGTGAGAAGAGTGTTCATGTTCGTGAGTAGTTGCGCGAAGACGTCCTGACGGTCGACCAGGCCGGAACTCATGGTCGCGATCTGGTCGAGCAGGGTGGTCATTGCCTGGCCCTGGCCGTTGAAGGTTTCGACAAAACTTCGCGTGAGCGTGTTGACCTGCTCGGGCTGCAGCGCGGCGAACAACGGTTTGAACCCGTTCATCAGGGCCGTCAAGTTGATCGGCGGTGTTGTCTGCGCCAGCGGTATCGTGTCACCTGGTTCGAGCTGTCGTGCGGATACCGTTGTTGCGCTGTCGTCCTGCGTCAGTGCCAGATATCGAGCACCGAGCATGTCGCCGTAGCGCACGGCGGCACGGACATCCGACTCGAGGGAATATCGCGACTCGATTTCGACGTCGACGATCGCCTTGCTCGTCCCGCCTCCGTTGTCGGCGAACGCAACCGAGTCCACGCGGCCGATACGCACACCCGACATGGTGACCGGGTTGCCCGGGTTGAGTCCTTCGACGTCGGTGAACTCGAACGAGTACGAATCGGTGCTTCCGCGAACCGGGACCGACAACGTGTTCGCCACGAACGACGCGCAGGCGACGCCGGTGAGACAGAAGAGTGACAACCGAATTACCTGGCCAGGACGGACCTTCACGGGACGGTCACCTCGTTACCTCTGACCATCGGCCCCAACATCAGTGTTGTTGCCGGGTTGGGGGTATCCGAGGGTTCCGGCGATCCGCCCAGTAGTTGATCTTCGAGGTACCGCAGGGGGGCCGCTTCGGCTACGCCGCCCACGACCGGGGCACTGACGGGTTGTTCAGGCGTCAGGTTGGAGCCCGAACACTGTGCTCCGCGCGAGTCACCATACTGCGGGCAATCATCACCCGTGTATGGGAGCGGTTCGGCGAACGTGGCAACTGCTGTGATGTCGAACTTTCCGGTGGCGAAGACTCGAGCGCCCGCGGCGCCGAACGTACTGGCATTGGCGAGGGTGGAACGCAGTCCTCCGGGATTGGCCGCGGTGGTTGCGAGTATCTTTCCGGCGGAATCGATCACAGTGATGATGTTTCGGTTGTTCGCCCCGACAAAATCGTCGACGGTAGCGGCGAAGACTGCGGCCGCGCCGATCGAGGACTCGAGATTCGCTCTGTTGGCGACCATGTCGTTCGAGACGGTTGTGGCGGCTGCCAAGGTATCGAGAATGTCGGGGGTCGCACGGTCCAACGCGTCGACGACCGACTTGAATTCGGGTGTCGATTCGAGGAATTGGTGTGCGGCGGGTGTCAGTACGCCGGACGCGGCACTGAGATTGTCTATCGTGGTACCGATCTCGGCTCCGTTTCCGTCGAGCGCCTGGCCCAGCGCAGTCAGGGCTGTCTGCAACTTCTCGGGCTGCATCGCAGTGAGGACGCCCACCAACTTGGTGTACACGTCGTAGAGCGCAACGGCTTCGGGACCGTCGTCCATGTGGATCTCGTCTCCGTCCGCCAGAGTCGTCTGGCCCTGCTCATTCGGACTGTCCACGAGCTGAATGTAGATGTCGCCGAAGAACGTGCGTGGAACAACGCGAGCCACCACGTCAGCGGGAATCTTCGACGCGTCATCGGTCTGAATCTGCAACTGCACAACGGATTCGGCGGTTCCTGATTCGATTTCGCCGATTCGGCCGACGTTGACGCCGTGGTACCGAACCGGAGCTTCACCGCTGATGAGACCGGCTGTGGCTGGAACAGCGACGAAGATGTCGGTGCTCTGCTCGAGATTTCCCGAACCGCGTAGAACCATTGTCACGGCGGCGGCGACGGCTACGACTATGGCGATCGCGCCGCGAAGGGCGTACACGATCTTCGTGCGTGTAGTGAGTCTGTCCACGGCTCAGACCCCCATTCCCGGGATCTGGGGCACGAGGCCCCACAGCGCGAAAGTCATCAGTACGTCGAGGATTCCGATCGCGAGGATCGCAGTCCGGAGCGCGCGCCCGGCCGCTTGCCCGACGCCGGCCGGACCGCCCGATGCGTAGTAGCCGTAAGCGCAATGAACCAGCGCGACAACAGCGGCGAACACCACGGCCTTGAGACCCGAGTACAGGAGATCCTGCGGAGAGATCGCCAGATGGAAGAAGTAGTCGTAAGTACCTGCCGATGCGCCGTTGAAGAACACGACGACCAGTCGGGTCGAGAGGTAACTGGCCAGGAGTCCGATCATGTAGATCGGGATGACACAGATCATGGCAGCGATCACCCGGGTACCCGCGAGGAAGGGGATCGATCGGATCGCCATCGAGTCCAGCGCGTCGATTTCGTCGGAGATACGCATGGCCCCGATCTGGGCGGTGAAACCCGTTCCGACCTTGGCGGCCAACGCGATCGCGACGACAACAGGGGCCAGTTCACGGGTGTTGGCAACCGCGGACAGCATGCCGGAGAGCGAGGTCATCCCGACAAGCTCGAGGCCCCGGTGGGTCTCGACGCCCAACATCATCGCCGCGGCCAGCGACATCGCGAAGACGATCCCGATGGTGCCGCCGCCGGACAACAAGGAGTTCGTGCCGAAGCTGACCTCGCTGATCTGACCGAGTACATGCTTGCGGTACTTGGTGAGCGCAAAGGGGATCGATGCGATAGTGCGGACGTAGAAAGTGACGTGCTGACCGAGGGAGACGAGGCCGTCGCCCGCGGTTCGCAGGGGTCTGCTCGCTTGACGTGCTCGAACACGGAGATCGACGAGCGACATCAGAATTCACCGACTGCCGGGACGATTACGGTGTAGAGCGCGGACAACACTGTGTTCACGATGAAGACGAGCGCGAACGCGATGACCACGGCTTCGTTGACTGCGTCGGCAACGCCGCGTGGGCCACCTTTTGCATGTAGACCTTTGAAGGTGGCGACCAAAGTCGAAGCGATGCCGAAGACCGCAGCCTTCACCAAAGCCATGACGAAGTCGGAAGATCGCCCGTACTGACTGAACGTTGCCATGAACGTTCCGGCCGGAAGATGCTGGACGTAGATGTGGTACAGGTAGCACGCGATCACACCGCCGAAGGTGACCATCGAACACAGTGCAAGGGAGACGATCACTGCCGCAACCAATCTCGGTGCGACGAGGCGCTCGATCACGTCGATGCCCATCACTTCCATCGCGTCGATCTCTTCCCGGATCTTTCGTGAACCCAAATCCGTGCAGATCGCCGATCCTGCGACACCGGCCATCATCAACGCGCACACCAGCGCCGCGGCCTGACCGACGATGATGAAAGCTACGACAGCTCCGGAATATCCACCGGCTCCGATCCGGCCGGCCAGTTCACCGACCGAGACGGCGATGAATACACCGATCGGAATCATGAGAAGCAGCGACGGGCCGGTGCTGACGCGACCGATGAACAGGGTCTGAGTAACCGTCTCGTGCAATGAGAGTCGTCTGCGCAGGATTGCCGTGAACAGGCCGAAGAGTGCCTGAACCGAGAATCCGATCAGATAGCCCCCCTGTAACGCTACGTCTCGCACCGGGCCCTTCGCGGCTGGCAGCTCGTACGTCATCTAATTGAATTCCTTTGCAGATCAACAGTGTTCGGCACGGAGTTCGAACTGTTCGAGCGCTGGCGGTCGAGCGAACTGCCTGTGAAGCATCTCACACATATATGTGTCCAAGCAAGCATTATGTGAACCGAAATTCTCGTCGAACTGTCAGCCCTGTTGACCGAGTTTCCTTCATTGACGTGGAGATATCGGAACTGTTCATATCGACATCCTGTGTATGTTTACGAATATTCCGAATCTGTCAGTCGGATTGCTTCGTGGATGCGGGCTGGATGCTTCGAGCGGTGACCCTACCCACTGCTGGTGGCCACAGGCAACGTTTTGTTAACGAAGATTCTCGGTGGAAGCAACGGGGGAGGTGGCGAAGGGTGAGTGGTGTGTTCTGATCAAAGGCAGCGTTACCTGCATGTATGAAACTCTAGACGCGCGATGTGCTGAAATCGGTGTACGAGTTTTCAGAATCATGCTTATGCTGATTCTCGTCTGATGAGCAGGCGGATCGAAGTGCTTTGTGCGTGAGGGCTGGAGAGTGGGGTACACGGTGAGCCTGAACGATCAGTTCGTCGACGCGCAGACGTCGAATGGGATTGTTCGGCAGCCGAGGTCCGACTCCGTCAAGAGGCGACCAAAGGACCGCAAGGCGCAGATCGCGGCTGCAGCGGCAATCGCGTTCAGTGAGCGCGGATATCCTGCTGTCAGTGTCGACGACATCGCGTCGGCGGTCGGTATTTCGGGTTCGGCGCTCTATCGGCACTTTCCGAACAAGTACGCGATGTTCCGCCACGCGGCACTGGAGTTGACCGGAGCGCTCGCCAGTGCCCTCGATGCCGTTTCGGTTGCGCCTGCGGCAACCGATGCGCAGCGGTTGCGCGAAGATCTGATTGCAGTGATACGAACGACGATCCGCAATCGGCGTACGGCCGGAATCTATCGTTGGGAGAGCCGGTTTCTCGACACCGATGATCGGAAATCCGTTCGAGCGCAAGCCAGTACGGTCAATCGCCGAGTAGCCCGGTATCTTTCGCGTTCCGAACCCGCGATGACGGCGAGGGACGAGACCCTTGTCGTGGCAGCGATGTTCAGCGTCATCGGCAGTATCACCGTCCATAACCTGTTGCTGCCCCAGCGAGCGATGGAGAAGGTTCTGCTCGACGCGTGTCTGGCGATAGATCAAGGTGAGGGTGCAATCACCGCTAGCCGCTTGGAGCAGTCCTCGTTACCTCGAACCGTGACCACGAACAAACGTGAACGTCTCTTGCAGGAAGCCGTGCGCCTCTTCGACTCTCGCGGGTATCACGACGTCAGCATCGAAGAGATCGCCGCGGCCGCCGGCTTGAACGCATCCGGTATGTACCGCTACTTTCCCAGCAAGGCAGAGCTTCTCGGCGCCGTGTTCTATCGAGCTGCAGATCGCTTGGACTTGGCGACGGCAGCGGTCTTCGACTCCGCGACTTCGCACGAACAAGTGCTCCGGTCACTGTCGGCGATGTACGTGGAGTTGTCGTTTGCACAGCACGAATTGATGTCGGTCTACTTCTCCGAGATGAACAACCTTCTGCCGAGTCATCGAAGCGATCTGAAGAATCGCCAGAAGCTTTACGTGGTCGAATGGGCGCGAGTGCTCGGCGAGATTCGTCCTGAGCTGTCGGCAGTAGAGGCGAAGTTCGTAGTTCACGCTGCGCTCAACCTGGTCCCGGATGTCGGCCGCATGATGAAGTTCGACGCTGCCGCAGAGAACGCGGCCATGTTGCAGGTGTTCATGTCGGCAGTACTGTTCGGCCGTCGGGCTTCGGCCGCCTGAAGCGTGTCGGTGAGTGTGCGTAGTCTGGCCCACTATGAGCGAAGTCGTGTCACTGGCAGCTGCCCGTCGCATAGCGCTTGCCGCTCAGGGATTCGGCAAATCGCATCCCACGACGGTGACGCGTCGCAATCTGGTCGGCGTGATGGACCGGCTGCAGGTGCTGCAGATCGACTCGGTCAATGTCTTCGAACGCAGTCACTACCTACCCGTTTATGCGCGATTGGGCGCATACGACAAATCCAGACTCGATCAGCTTGCCTTCGCCCCCGGTTCGGGATACCTCGAATACTGGGGCCACGAAGCAACGTTCTTGCCGGTGGACATGTGGCCGTTGTTCCGTTGGCGGATGGACCAGTTTCGCGCCAAAGCGTTGAGTGACAAGGACGGGTGGGCTTCCGATCGGAGTGTCTTCCTCGATTGGTTGCGGCAGGAGTTGCGCGACAACGGTCCGATGGCGGCGAGCGAGATCGAACACGAGGCGAACACACGGCGCGGTCCGTGGTGGGGGTGGTCCGACGTGAAGGTCGGGCTGGAGACGCTGTTCCGTTGGGGCGAGGTGGTCTCGGCGGGGCGCGCCGGTTTCGAGCGTCGTTACGGCCTGGCCGAGCAGATGCTTGCACCCGAGATACTCGACGCACACGTCGAGCGGTCGGAGGCGATACGCGAACTGGTGCTGCGGGGTGTGAAGGCACACGGTCTCGGCACCCTCGACGACATCGCCGACTACTTTCGTCTGCCCAGCGCAGAAGCACGAACGGCATTGCAGGAACTCGAAGACGCCGGCAGCGTGCGCCGGGTGTCCGTCGACGGCTGGGAGCGTCGAGGCAAGGCAAGGGAGGTGTGGATCGATCCGCGAGCGAAGCGTCCCAGGTCCATCCGTGCGGATGCGCTGTTGTCACCCTTCGACCCGGTAGTGTGGGCACGCGATCGAGCGTTGCGGCTCTTCGACTTTCACTACCGGATCGAGATCTACACTCCGGCGCACAAGCGAGTTCACGGATACTACGTGCTCCCGGTGTTGTTCGACGACAAGATCTGCGCCCGAGTCGATCTGAAGAACGACCGTCAGAACCGTCGACTGCTTGTCCGCGCGGCGTGGGCCGAACCCACCGCGGACGCCGACACTGCGCCGCGGTTGGCGGAACTCCTTCGGAGAACTGCGCGTTGGCAGGTCTGCGACACCGTCGAGGTGGAGAACAAAGGTACGTTGTCTCAGCAGTTGGCCGCCGCTATGACGTGAGCCTTAAGGTCGCGAGGACGATTGTCATTCGGGAACTGTTATGCGTCCGTCGGTAGCTGCCTGATTGATGGAATTTCTCAATGCGGAACAACTTCCGGATCGAATTCTCGGCGGTTCAGCATCGTCGCGGTACTCCAAACATGCCGTGCGCGAATCTGATCGCCACTGGGTCGACGTGTGATGCCAGCTGTTCTTCTCCACGAGGACGTATGTTCCGCACCGCTCGCAGTCCAGCGGTTCCATGGTCATTGCCCTACTCCTGCGGCGGCCCTGCGTGCGATGTTGTCAGCGACTTCCTGCTTCCACACTTCGATGGGTTTGCTTGTGTCCATCTCGAATTCGAAACGGTCGACCATCTCGGGCGTGACGTCGGCGACGTCCACGTAGAACTGTTCATACCACCGCCTCAGTTGGTATACCGGACCGTCCTCGGTGCAGAGCAGCGGATTGTCGATGCGGGTCTTGTTCTTCCAGATCTCGATGTCCTGCTCGAACCCGACACCGATGTATCCGATCATCGCGTCGACAAGTTGATCGGCGAACTCGGCGGGCATCTCTGCGGACTTCTGGACGGTAATGCCGTACATGAGTACGAATTTGTTCGGGCTCACCGGGTAGTGGCAGTTGATCAGCACCGAATCGGTCGTGAAGTTCTCGTAGACGTAGCGCAAGTCGTCGATCATGAACGACGGTCCGTGGTAGGCCGCTGTCGAAAGATTCGACACCAACTTCGGTACGTCGGGGTCGGTCCAGGTCACGATGTCGTCGCGGTTGATGCCGCTCTGCTCCTGGATGGCGACGTGTCCTTCGAAGACGTTCTTGAAATAGGTGGGGAACGAGAAGTGCACGTAGAAGAAGTGCGCCATGTCAACGACGTTGTCGACGATTTCTCGGCAGTTCGTATCGATGACTATCGACTTCCAGACCCAATCGGTCCACTCGTGCTCCGCAGACTTGATGATCGGTATGGCGACTTCGGCAGGAGGCGGATTGCCTTCGGGGTCGTGCCAGACGAAGAGCAGCCCGTCTTGTTCGAGCGCAGTCCAAGCGCGGGTCTTGGCAAGCGGGGGGACACGTCGAGCATAGGGAATCGCGGTGCACTTACCGTTGCCTCCCCACCTCCAGTCGTGGAAGGGGCACGCGATCGAATCGCCCTTGACCGTGCCCTGACTCAGGTCGCCGCCCATGTGACGGCAGTACGCGTCGAGGATCTTCAGTTCGCCATGCGAGTCGGAGAAGACGACCAGTTTGGTACCGAAAGCTTCGACGGAATGCGGGTTCCCGTCGCTGTAGTCCTTGGCGAGGCCGAGGCAGTGCCATCCGCGGGCAAATCGAGTGGGAGGTTCTCCCTGGTCGATGATGCGAACCTCTTCCGATTCATTGACATCCGCAATTGTCATGTTCTTCCTTTCGTGAGTGCACCCGGTGGGCTGGACCGAGCGACGTTGTACGACAGTCGAAGGGGGGTAAATCTTTGGGCAAGTCACATACGCTGCGACGAGATGTTGCCGCCGTCGACAACCAATTCCGTTGCGGTGATGTAACTTGCTTCGTCGGACAGCAGGAAGCGGACAGCGTGTGCGATTTCCTCCGGGCGACCGAGCCTGCCGAGGAGGATGCGTCGTTCGAATGCCCCGTCACCCAATGCGTCTACGGTCGGCTGAAGCAGAGGGGTCAGAATCTGTCCGGGAGAGACGCAGTTGATCCGAATGCCGTCCGGGCCCAGTCGGTCCGCCAGCGATCGGACCATCGACAACATCCCACCCTTTGCAGCGGAGTAGACAGGGTTGATTGCATTGCCCAAAGTTGCGTTGATCGAAGCGATTCCGACTATTGCCGAACCGGGATTGGCCGTGAAATCAGGCATCAACTGTTGAACCAACAGGATGAGCGGACGTAGATGGGTGTTGATACCCGTCTCCCACACGTCGAGCGTCACTCCTTCGAGGGATCCGATATCGACGACCCCGGCGGAGTGAACAAGTCCGCCGATGGAGGGAAGTGAGGAACGGGTTGTGGCCAATGCGGCCGCGTAGTCGTCCGCTCTCGTGAGATCGATTCCCACTCCGATGGCGTCGATGCCGAATTCGGAGGAGATCACGGCTGCCTGATCGACCGCTTTTGCCTCGTCGATATCCCAGAGAGCGACTGGTCGTCGGATCGCCGCGAGCGCGCGGGCGGAGGCCAATCCGATTCCGGATGCGCCGCCGGTGATGATCACGCCTGTCGACGGGGATGAAGCATTCATGTGTCCTCCTGATTTTGAAGCGTTCTGCTCGGCGCCGCATGATCTGATGGGCTCCGGTCATCACTGTGACGAGGGATGGATTCGGGCTCAACGAACATGACCGATCATCGGTATAGGTGCTGGTGAGAGCCCATGCAGATGCATCTCCCGCTGCGTGGGAAACGTACTGGCGTCGTGTGTCCACGGAAGCTCAGATGGGCGGAACGAATGTTGGCTGCCGAAGCGGCGGGCCACCGGAACGGAGACATCGATGTTGATCGGACCGATCACCGAAGAGTCCATCCCCATGTCAACTCTCGACAGACTGTCGGTGGTGGTGGACTGCTTTCGTGACGCGCCTCGGCTGACATTGGGGGAGGTGGCGCGCCGAACCGGGATTCCGCGATCGTCCGTGCACCGGATGCTACTGAAACTCGTGAGGATGAACTGGCTACGCCGCGAAGGACTCGAGTACGAGATAGGCGACAAGCTAGGAGATCTGGGCGCGCTCTCGCTGTATCGAAACAAAGTGGATCGAGTGGTTACGCCCCTACTTCAGCAATTACATTTCGTGACTGGACACGCCGTGCACCTCGGGGTGTTGGAAGGAAACCATGTGCGCTACATCCAGAAGATCGGGAGCCTGATGGTCCCCGACCTTCAGACTCGCGTCGGCTCACGTATCCCAGCGCAAGCGTCGACCATCGGGAAGTCACTGTTGAGCGCCGGCAACAGATCGGTGGCATCGTCGCACAACGCCAATGGCGTTCGCCAACACGCAGTTGCGTTCGGAATCTGCAATTCCGGGATGGGCTGTATCGGCGCGCGAATCGGGGTGCTCGACCACATGCCAGTAGGTCTCTCGATTTGTGGGCCCTTGATTCGCGGCACGATAGACAAGAGGAACGCCGCTCCCGTACAGATGGCGGCAGCAGCGATCTCGCAGTATTTCGGAATGATCGACGGGTTCGAGCAGGAGAAGACGGGATAGTCCGACAAACGCAAAGAGCGCGCCTCCTCCGACTCCGCGTAAAGCGCAGTGGGGGAGACGCACTCGGATGAATCTGCGTCAGCGAAGAGCCGCAAGCGCGTCGATACGCTTGGCCGCGTCCTCCATGATGTTCTCGATCAGTTCCTTGCAGCTGGGCAGATCGTTGATCATTCCGACAACCTGACCCGAGGCAAGCACGCCGGCTTCCGTATTGCCCTCGACCAGTCCGGCCTTGAGCAACATCGGTGTGTTGGCTGCCATGATGATCTGCATCAGCGTGCGGTCACCCGACCGCTTCATCGCGAGACCGTCCTTGGCGAGGGTCGACCACTTCATGCCCGTCATGGCCTTGAACTTCGTGGCATTCTTGGCCGCGGCTATCAAACCGGTTGCATAGCTGGAACCTTCGAGGCTGTTGACCAGGTCGGTGTTGAGCACACGATGAGGCATGCCGTCGACCTTGCGGGAGACTGTTGTATCCGTCAGTCCGCGCTTGAGATACTCCTGCTTGACGGAATCGGGAACCGAAGAGTCGCTGGTGAGAAGGAATCGCGTTCCCATTGCGACACCGGCAGCGCCGTACGCCAATGCGGCAGCCAGCCCGCGGCCGTCGAAGAATCCGCCACCGGCGATGACCGGAATATCGACCGCGTCGAGAACCGAGGGGAGAAGCAATGTCGTGGCCACACCGCCGGTATGGCCACCACCTTCGCCGCCCTGGACGATGACGGCGTCCGCGCCCCAGGATGCAACCTTGACCGCGTGCTTCGCGGCACCGATCGAGGGCACGACGACGATGCCGTGGTCCTTGAGCTTGGCGATCAGTTCCTTCTTGGGAGCCAACGCAAACGACGCGACCTTGACGCCTTCACGGATCAGCAGATCCGCGCGTTGCGGGGCGTCAGTGGCGTCGGCACGCATGTTGACGCCGAACGGCTTGTCCGTGAGCTGCTTCGTCTTCTTGATCGCGTACTCGAGCTCGTCGTACGTCATCGTGGCCGAAGCCAGGATGCCGAGACCACCGGCGTTAGCCGTTGCCGACGTGAGAGCGGGACCGGAAACCCAGCCCATACCCGTCTGCACGATCGGGTACTCGACACCGACCAGTTCGGTCAGCGCGGTCTTCAGGGTGGGGGTCATGCCGAGACCTCACGGTCCCGGAGGTTGCGCGGATCGAGGGTTTCGCGGATGAGGTGAAGTTCTTCGGCGGTGGGGTCACGGGTGATACCGGCCTCGGCGAGTCCGGCAACCTCGAACGAGGTGTTCTCGGCTACCTCTTCGGCGGTGACGCCGGGGTGAAGGCTCAACGCGCGGAAGGTGTTTCCTGGTCCGCCGAAGTCGAAGACACCGAGGTTGGTGACGACGCGGGGGATGTTCAGGTACTTGTAAGCCGGATTCTCGGGATCGATCTGGTCGTAGCCGACACCGCACACCACGTCGACCTTGTCGACGAACACTCGCTTGGAGTGCTTGGGGACGAAGTAGCTCGTCGCGTGGTTGATGGTGTTACCCGGGGCGCCGCGCACACCGAACATCTGACGCGTCGGCTGCTGAAGCGGGCCGAAGGCGGAGAGGTTCTGGTTGCCGTGGCGATCGAGCTGATTGGCGCCCATGACTACGTGACGGCGGCCGGAAGCGACGACGTCGAACACCTTGCGGAACGGCATCCATCCTTCGACGGGGCCCTTCGTTCCGACGGCCGGAGTGTCCTCGAGAATGAGGGCTTCACCATCGGTGATCAGCAGGTCGGGCTCGGTGGTGAGTCGAGCCAGGCGAGCGCCGATGGTGGACGACGTCGACATCGGGCTGGCCATGATTTCGCCTGCACCGGAGAAGATTTCAGCGCAAGCGAGAACAACGTACTCTGCGCGGGTGACGGTGGATTCGCTCATTTTGCCTGCTCCCCTGCCTTTGATGAATCGGCAAACTTCTTTACTGCGGCTTGGTAGTCCTCTTCGCTGCCGGAGAGGAAGGTGTCGACGAACGCCTGCCACGACTCGGGGGTCTTGGCGGACTCGGCGTAGTGACGCTGGAACTTCTCGTCGCGGCCGTAGCTTTCGCCGGCCAACGTGAAGTGCGCACCATTGGGTGCCTCGACGACGGCGTCGACCATCATGCGGTTGAGCAGAAGGTTCTGCAGTGGAACGGATTTGACCAGTTCCTCGGTCTCGACGATGCGTTCGACGGAGACGTAACGCTTTTCGGCCGCCATGCAGTACAGGTCGTCGAAGTACGGGTCGACGCCGTTGTACGCGGCATTGCCGTGCTTGTCACCGAGATTGAGATGAACGAACGACGCATCGAGGTTGAGCGCAGGCATCGCGATCAAGGTCTCGGAGCGGCCGTCGGCCTCGGGGTACGGGGAGGTGACGGTCTTGAGTTCGTCGCCCCAGAAGTTGCGGACGTCCGAACCCAGGCCGGCGCGGATCGGGAGGAAGGGAAGGCGAGCGGCAGCTGCTTCGAGGCCACACTTGACCATGCCCTCGTCCATCTCGCGGACTTCGATCTCACCGGCGGTGCGTGCCTTGGCAAACCACGGGTCGTAGAACGGCGCGGAGTCGAGGGACACGAAACCGTAGTACGCCTTCTTGACCTTGCCGGCCGAGCACAGCAGTCCGAGATCCGGTCCGCCGTAGGTGACCACGGTCAGGTCCTTGATGTCCGAACGCAGAATCGCACGCACGAAGGCCATCGGCTTGCGGCGAGATCCCCAGCCGCCCAAGCCGATCGTCATTCCGCTGCGGAGTTCGCCGACTACCTCGTCGAGCGACTTCGTCTTGTCACGCTTGCTAGCCATGTTTGTCTCAGCCTTCCTTCTGGGTTGCGTTCTCGCGCGGCTTGCCGGTGGCGACGAACTCGTCGCGGTGTTCGTCGGACACGCCGAGGAGGTTGAGTTCGAAGGTGTAGCCCTGCTCGAGGCGGTAGCTGCCCTTGACGTCCACCGGGTCGATGCCGTTGATGGCTTCCTTGGCGCACCGGATGATGCGGGTGTCCTTGGCGGCGATCTTCGCGGCGATCTCGCGAGCGCACTCGTCGAGCTTCTCGCGCGGGACCACGTCGTAGACGCTGCCGAACTGCTTGAGTGTGTGTGCGTCGACGCTCTGTGCGGTGTAGTAGAGCGTGCGCATCATGTGCTGTGGCACCAGCCTCGAGAGGTGTGTGGCAGCGCCGAGTGCGCCGCGGTCGACCTCGGGGAGGGAGAAGATCGCGTCGTCGGAAGCGACGATCACGTCCGCGTTGCCGACGAGTCCGATGCCGCCGCCGACACAGAATCCGTTGACGGCCACGACGACGGGTACAGCACAGTCGTAGACGGCCGCGAAGGCCGCGGCGCAACCGCGGTTGGCGGCGACCAGCGCGTCGAATCCCTCGGTGGCCTGCATCTCCTTGATGTCGACGCCGGCGTTGAATCCGCGTCCCTCGGCTCGCAGGATCACTACGTGAGTGTTGAGATCCTTGCCCGCGTCGAGGATGGCGTCGGCAAGCTCGAACCATCCCTTGGACGGGATTGCATTGACCGGCGCGTAGTCGATGGTGACCGTGGTGATGCCGGTTCCGTCGGAGGAGGTGCTGATGCCCATATCGGGATTCCTTACGTCTGTGTACCAAACCAAGCGATTGCTTGGTAAGTTAGCACACAAGCGGAGCCGACAAGCCCGAGCAGAGTGCATTAGGAGACAAATATGAGTGGATTGGTCGACGGACGCGTAGTCATCATCACCGGGGCTGGCCGCGGTATCGGACGTGCGCATGCATTGGCATTTGCTGCCGAGGGCGCCAAGG
The DNA here is from genome assembly GCF_001653035.1 of Rhodococcus sp. YH3-3. Taxonomy (NCBI): domain Bacteria; kingdom Bacillati; phylum Actinomycetota; class Actinomycetes; order Mycobacteriales; family Nocardiaceae; genus Rhodococcus; species Rhodococcus sp. YH3-3. The sequence goes on from NZ_BCWH01000001.1 coordinate 1,332,324, forward strand.
TCGTCGTCAACGACATCGGTGCGGGTGCCGACGGTTCCGCGACCGGTGAGAGTCCGGCCGAGCAGGTTGTCGCGGAGATCATCGCCGCCGGTGGTCAAGCAGTGGTCAACGGAGACGACGTCGCCGACTGGGCGGGCGCCGAGAATCTGATCAAGACCGCGATCGACACCTTCGGTGGCCTGGACGTACTCGTGAACAACGCAGGCTTCCTGCGGGACCGCATGCTGGTCGGCATGAGCGAAGGCGAGTGGGACGCGGTGATTCGCGTGCACCTCAAGGGGCACTTCGCGCCGCTCCGTCACGCAGCTGCCTACTGGCGCGCCGAGGCCAAGGCAGGCAAGACCGTCGACGCACGCATCATCAACACCAGTTCGGGTGCAGGACTGCAAGGTTCGATCGGCCAGGGCAACTACGCCGCGGCCAAGGCCGGCATCGCCGAGATGACCATCCAGGCCGCCGCCGAGCTCAAGAATTACGGAGTCAGTGTCAACGCGATCGCGCCTGCTGCGCGCACACGCATGACTGTCGGCGCGGGCGGGGCGATGGCCGAAGCGATGGCAGCTCCGGAAGAGGGCTTCGACGCCATGGCTCCCGAGAACATCTCGCCGCTGGTCGTCTGGCTCGGTAGCGCCGAGTCCAAGGACGTCACGGGCCGGGTGTTCGAGGTAGAGGGCGGAAAGATCACCGTCGCGGAGGGCTGGCGTCACGGCCCGAGCGAGGACAAGGGAGATCGCTGGGACCCGAAGGAGATCGGGCCCGTCGTGGCAACGCTGTTGGAGAAGGCGGAGATTCCGACGCCGGTGTACGGGGCGTAGGGCCTCCGGCCCTGTGAGTGGTTAAGGAGTGCAGGAACTCCTCAACCACTCACAGGCGGCGTGCCGCCTACGCGGGCGCCCGAACCACCAACACGGTGCCGGGGAACTCAGCTGCGAGTTCGCGCCGCGAATGCTTCACGCAGGCGGTGCCGTAGCCCTTCTTGCGAGATTCCGGCGCGATCCAGATCGCCACGTTCACCTCTTGGCCGTCGAGTTCGCCGAATACCAGGCCGACGCTCTTCGGGCCGTCACCGGAGACGTCCTCGGCGACGAACCAGGCAGCGCTCTCGTCGTCGATCCGACCGAGACCGCCGACGCGCTCGGCTTCGATCCGATCCTCGCTCCACGGCTTGCCGTCTTCGCCGAGCTGCTCGGCCGAGCGAATCGTGAACAGTGCCTTGTCTTCTGCGCTGTCGCTGAACGGACGCAGGGTGAAGTTCTGCCCGCTGCTCGCGGGACGATCGAGCGTCGTCCATTCGAGAGTGGCGTCGAGATTCTCCAGCTCGCCCTGGATGCGATCGCGCGCTGCCTTGGTCAGTGCGCTGAACTTGAGGCTCAGAACTGCTTCGGCATTTGCTTCCGACGTGCCGAGGAGTTCCGCGACGGTGGTCAGTGCCTCCTGGTGGTCCTTGCTGTCGACCACTGCGTCCAGCACCTCGTGGCGACGCTCCAGCGCACGCACGAGGGCTGAGGTGATCTCGCGTCGGTCCAGGATTTGATCTTGAATATGCGTCGTCATATATGCGACTCCTTGCTGTGTTCGAGGCTCTGTCGAAACGCCGTGCGGACCGTACGAGTCAATAGTGCTCCAACTCGCCGGTTATGGCACGCGTTCAGCCTCCGGTGCGGCGAACGAGCCGTTCGTAGCGCTGGCGGGCGGCTTGAGTGCTTCCGAGTCCCAGCCCGAAAGCGATGTCCTGCCAGGTCATGCCCCGTTCGCGGGCAATCCCGAGGAACAGTGCTTCCAGCTGTTCCATTTCGGCTCGGGCCTTGGGGATCAGAGTCAACGCGGCCATGACGTCGGCATCGTCGACCTCGGGTTCGTTCGGCTGCGGTGTGTCGGTGCCACCCGCAAGACGAGCCACGACGCGCACCGCGCCGTAGGGCTCGAGCATCTCCGGATGAGATTGCCGCGCGCGCTGGCTTGGGGTCGCGCCGTGGCGCTCGCTGATTCGAAAGAGTCCGGCGTACTCGCGATGTGCGCGTTCGCGGCCGGAATCGATCGGTCTGAACTGGTCATCGGTCATGAACCCAGGGTGGCACGAACCCGGGTCAATGTAAACGTTTTGTTGTAAACAGTTCGTTTAACTCTTCAGTGGCTCGCACACGATGACGGGAATGACCCGGTCGGTCCAGGCCTGATAGTTGTCGAAATCCGGATACATCGCCCTCAACATCGGCCACAGCCGAGCGCGCTCGTCCTCGGCCGCGACGCGGGCTTTCATCGAGCGGATCCGAGACTTGATCTGCACCGTCACCACCGGGTCTGCCTTGATGTTGAGGTACCACATCGGGTTCTTCGGAAGACCGCCTTGCGACGCCACCAGAATCACGTTCTCGCCGTCCTCGAGGAACAGCAGCGGGCTGATCCGCTCCTCGCCGGATTTGCGACCGGTGGTGGTCAGCAGGCAGATCGGCAGCCCGCGAGGGAACGCGCTGCCGACCCGCCACTTGCTACCCAGCCGCCCGTCGGTGGCGCGATACATCGCGACGTTCGCCTTCGACATCCACTTGATGATCTTGACCGTCGCCGGAGCGTCGAGTCCCTTGGGTTTGGCTGGGGGAGTAGTCATCTCAGATACGCTCGATGATGGTTCCGGTGGCCAGTGCGCCGCCGGCGCACATCGTGATCAGAGCCGTCGAGCCGTTGCGGCGCTCGAGTTCGTGCAGTGCGGTGGTGATCAGGCGAGATCCCGTGCTGCCGACCGGATGGCCGAGAGCGAGCGCGCCGCCGTTGACATTGACGTTGTCGAAGTCAGGTTCGTGAACCTGAGCCCAGGACAGTGCGACGGATGCGAATGCTTCGTTGATCTCGAACAGATCGAGATCGCCGATCTTCATTCCGCTCTTCTCCAGGACACGGCTGGTTGCCTGCACCGGTCCGTCGAGGTGGAATTCCGGTTCCGAGCCGACCAGCGCCTGGGCGATGATGCGGGCTCGCGGCTTCAATCCGAGCGCGCGAGCCTTGTCCTCGTCCATGAGCAGGACTGCGGCCGCGCCGTCGGAGATCTGGGAAGACGTTCCGGCCGTGTGAATCCCGCCTTCGAGGACGGGCTTCAGTCGGGCAAGGGACTCCGCCGTCGTATCGCGCAGGCCCTGATCGCGATTGACGACCTTGGTCTCGCCCGTGAGGTTTCCTTCCTTGTCGACCTGGGGTGCCGAGAGTTCGAGAACCTCGCGGTCGAAACGTCCTTCCTCCCAAGCCTGCTTGGCCAGCGCCTGCGAGCGGACGCCGAGGGCTTCGATGTCGTCGCGGGTCAGTCCGCGTCGACGCGCGATGCGTTCTGCAGCTTCGAATTGGTTGGGCATGTCGATGTCCCACGTCGCGGGTCGGCGCGGCCCGGCCTGATCGCCGACGTTGGCGCCGAGGGGAACCTGGCTCATGGCTTCGATGCCGCAGGCGATACCGGCGTCGATGGCGCCGGTGGCGATCAGACCGGCGATCAGATGGTTCGCCTGCTGGGCCGAACCGCACTGGCAGTCCACGGTGGTTGCGCCGGTCTGCCACGGAAGTCCGGCGTGCAGCCAGGCCGTGCGCGTGATGTTGTTGGACTGAGCGCCGGCCTGGGTGACGCAGCCGCCGATCACCTGCTCGATCAGCAACGGGTCGATTCCCGACCGGTCGAGAACTCCCTTTTGTGCAGCTCCGAGGATCTCGGCGGCGTGCAGACCGGCGAGCCAACCTCCGCGCTTGCCGATCGGTGTACGGACAGCCTCGACGATTACTGGTGTGCCCACAGCGGGCTCCTTTCCTTGTAATGAAAAAATAGAACAGGTTCTCTGCGGGAAGCAAGACCTGCCGACGTTTCCTTTCCTAGTAAGCAGGCTTGTGTTTCAATGAGAGTAGAACGTGTTACACATCACGGATCCCCATCACCCCTGTGATGAAAAGGCTTAGGGCAGGAGACATCAGTGGCACAGCCCGCATTCCCCGAGGGAATCGACTTCACGGACCCCGACATCTACGCGGAACGCATGCCGTTCGAGGAGTTCGCCGAACTCCGGAAGACGGCCCCCGTGTGGTGGAATCCGCAGCCCCCGGAAATCGGTGGATTCCAGGACGAGGGCTTCTGGGTGGTCACCCGTCATGAAGAGGTCAAGGAAGTTTCGCAGCGAAGCGACATCTTCTCGACCCACGAGAACACTGCGATTCCTCGCTTCGCCGACGACATCCCGCGTGAGAACGTCGAGATGCAGCGATTCATTCTCATCAACAAGGACGCTCCGGAGCACACCAAGCTGCGCAAGCTGGTATCTCGTGGATTCACCCCGCGCGCCATCAACAGCCTGCGCGAGGAACTGACCGAGCGTGCCGAAAAGATCGTCACGACCGCGGCTGCCGGCGGTGCCGGTGACTTCGTGGTTCAGGTCGCGTCCGAACTTCCGCTGCAGGCAATCGCCGAGCTTCTCGGTGTGCCGCAGGAAGATCGAATGAAGCTCTTCGACTGGTCCAACCAGATGACGTCGTACGACGATCCCGAGTTCGACATCGACCCGCAGGCAGCGTCGATGGAGATTCTGGGATACGCGTACCAGATGGCGGATCAGCGCAAGAAGTGTCCCGCCGATGACATCGTCACCAAGCTCATCGAAGCTGACATCGACGGAAATGAGCTCTCCCCAGAGGAATTCGGCTTCTTCGTGATCCTGCTTGCGGTCGCGGGTAACGAGACCACTCGCAATGCCATCACACACGGCATGGTTGCCTTCCTCGACAATCCCGACCAGTGGGAGCTGTACAAGAAGGAACGCCCCAAGACGGCGGCCGACGAGATCGTTCGTTGGGCGACCCCGGTGACTTCCTTCCAGCGCACCGCGCTCGAAGACACCGAACTCGGCGGACAGAAGATCAAGAAGGGCGATCGCGTCGTGATGATGTACGCGTCGGCCAACTTCGACGAGGACGTCTTCGAGAACCCGACGAAGTTCGACATCATGCGTGACCCCAATCCGCACCTCGGATTCGGCGGCACCGGTGCGCACTACTGCATCGGCGCCAACTTGGCCCGTCTGGAAATCGATCTGATCTTCAATGCGATCGCCGATCACCTACCCGACATCACCAGGCTCGGGGATCCCCGACGCCTTCGCTCGGGCTGGCTCAACGGCATCAAAGAGTTTCAGGTTGATTACAAGACATCGGGCTGCCCGGTCAAACACTGATCCGGACATATACTGACCTGGTAACCGGCGAGTAGGTTCTGTGTAGGTTTTCGGGAGTTGCCTCTGCACTCTCGAACACGCGGAACTACAGTAGACGTTCCGGGAAGCCACCTGTTGGCAACCTGGAACTGCGGCGGCGTCTGCGGGATCCCTCATCTCCCGTAGGCGCCGCCGTTTGTAGTTCAATCTCCAATTCAGCCGCCGTACGGTTTGGTGATGGCTTCCAGGAAATGTCCCGACGGGTCGAGGAAGTAGACCCCACGCCCACCGTCGTTGGTGTTGAAGCCGGTACTCGACTGGCGCGGATCGGCCCAGTGATCCAGTTTCAACGCCTGTATCCGCTGGTAGATGCCGTCGAAGTCATCATCGGAGACGAGGAAGGCATAGTGCTGAGACGCAACCTCGGCGCCTTCTTCCACCTGTGCGAAGTCCAACGTCACGCCGTGCTCGAGTTCAACGCCGAGAAAGTAGCCGGCTTCGACTGGGCCTGGAAGACCGAACATGTGAGTGAAGAACCACGCAGACTCTTGTCGGTCTTTTGCGGCGATGATGGTGTGATTGAACGAAATGGTCATGAGTGACCCCTTGCGGTACGACGCCTCCATGCCTGACGCAGTCCGTCATCGACACGCGACGTTGGGAACCAGGAAACCATTTCGAGGTTCTCGGTGCAAGTACGACAGGCTGATTCGAATACGACGAGCGCGGCCCCGGTCGATGACCGGGGCCGCGCTCGTACTGTGGGTTCTCAGGCTTTGCGTGCCGTCTTCATCGCACGGTCCACTTCCCAGAATGCTCGAAGCGACGCGATCTTGCCGTCGTCGTTCACGCGATAGACGAACACGCCCTCGGCGTCGATGATCGAGCCGCCGATGGTGGTCCGGATCTTGCCGATGTTGACGTTCTCGTTGCCGCACACCAGTGAATCGTCGATCAGAAATTCGAGCTTGTCCGCGTTCGCGATCGTCATGTCGTAGAACTTGGAGATCGCTTCGCGCCCGTGATGGCCTTTGCCTTCGGGATCGAAGCCCGAAGGCCCGACCGGATCCTCCACCCAACCGTCCTCGGCGAAGAGGTCCAGCCAGGCTTCCTTGTTCTTGCCACTCGCTGCGGCGCGCGAAGCGTTACCCGCGACGCGGGCGGGGTGTTCGTCGGTCATCGCGGCTCCTCAGTTGATGTACTGCTCGGCGAATTTGCGCATCGAATCCTGCTTTGCCTCCAGCGGGGCATCGAATCCGATTCCGTCGAAAACCCAAGGCACGGTGATGATGTCCGTGACGCCGGCATCTTCGAGCTCTGCGTAACCGTCCTTGCCGAAACGGTCGATGCACACCGTCTGGATTTCGAATGGCTCGTTCTCGCGGCCGTACTCGGCGCGCAGTTCGCGTAGTCGTGCGATCACACCCACCAGGTCGTCGAACTTGATCATCGCCGAGGTCCAACCGTCGCCGACTCGCGCAGCACGCTTGAGTGCGACCTCGGTGTGGCCGCCGACGTAGAACGGAACCGGCTTGGTGGGGGCCGGGCTCATCTGCAGGCGATCGAAATCGAAGAACTCACCGTGATACTCGACCATGCCGCCGCCGAGGATCAGTTTGAGGACGTCGATCATCTCGTCCACACGTGCGCCCCGACGCTTGTACGGAGCGCCGCACCACTCGAACTCTTCCGGAGCCCAACCGATTCCGACGCCGAAGCCGAAACGGTTGTTCGTCAATGCGGCCACGGAACCGACCTGCCGCGCGAGCAGGACGGGATTGCGGCTACCCAGCTTGAGCACCTGGGTGTAGAACTCGATCTTCTCGGTCACCGCGCCCATTGCAGCCGCGGCGATGAGCGGATCGACCCAGGGGGTCTCGGCATTCCACATCCGAGACCCGTCCGGGGTGTACGGGTAATCCGCCGCCTGCGTTTCCATGAAGAACAGTGAATCGGGGAGAGCGATCGACGAAAAGCCGCATTCCTCGGCAGTTTTGGCGATACCGGCTAACTGGTCCAAGGGGTTCATGGCAACCCCGACGGTGTACTTCATCTTCGGCCTCTTCCTGATCGGCGTGTGTGCTGCTGCTTACGTGGTGGGACGTTCGGAGCCGACGACCCACATCGAGAAGTACTGCGAGCCACCGCCGTAGGCATGGCCGAGAGCCTTGCGAGCATCGGCTACCTGGTGATCGCCGGCGCGGTGCATGACCTGCATCGCCGACTCGGCAAAACGGATCATGCCCGAGGCGCCGATCGGGTTGGAGGAGAGAACACCGCCCGAGGCATTGACCGGGAGCTTGCCGCCGATCGCGGTTTCACCCGCCTCGGTGAGCTTCCAGCCCTGGCCTTCCTCCGCGAAGCCGAGGTTCTCGAGCCACATCGGCTCGAACCACGAGAACGGGACATAGATTTCGGCGCAGTCGATCTCGTTGAGCGGATCGGTGATTCCCGCTGACTTCCACAGTGCTGCTGCAGCGTCACGGCCGGCCTGCGGATTGACCTGATCGCGTCCGGCATAGAAGGTCGGCTCGGTGCGCATGGCCGTCGCGTGGATCCACGCGACCGAACGACCCTCGGCCTCGACCTGTGCGGCCGCTTCCTCGTTGCCGATCACCAGAGCGCACGCGCCGTCAGAGGACGGGCAGGTCTCGTCGTATCGGATCGGATCCCAGAGCATCTGAGATGCCTGTACCGATTCGAGAGTGATGTCCGGCTGCCGCAAGTGCGCATACGGATTGAGGCTGCCGTTAAGCCGATCCTTCACCGCGACGAGGTAGCCGATGTGCTCCGGTGCGCCCGATCGACGAATGTACGAACGGACGTGCGGGGCGAAGTATCCACCGGCACCGGCGCCGACCGGCATGTTGAACGGAACCGGTACGGACAGCGCCCACATGGCGTTCGACTCGGACTGCTTCTCCCAGGAAACCGTCAGAACCCGCTTGTGGACACCGGATTTGACCAGGCTGGAGGCGACGATAGCCGTCGAACCGCCCACCGATCCGGCAGTGTGAACACGCAGCAACGGCTTTCCGTTTGCGCCCAGAGCATCCGACATGGCGAGTTCGGGCATCATCGAACCCTCGAACAAATCGGGGGCCTTTCCGATGACGACGGCGTCGATGTCGTCCCAGCCGACGTTGGCGTCGAGCATCGCGGCGTCGATGGCTTCACGGACCAAGCCCGCCATCGAGACATCGTGACGCTTTGCGACGTAGTGAGTTTGGCCGGTGCCGAGCACGGCCGCGAGTTGAGGCGTTCCGGCCATCAGTTCCGTCCCTCCAAGACTGCTACCAGGTTCTGCTGCAGCACAGGGCCGCTTGTTGCATGGGCCAGAGCGCGATTCGCCTGGCCGTCGAAGATTGCCTTGGCGGCGTGGCCGATTCGTTCCAGACCACCGGCGAACAGTGGGTTGCCGCTGAGCGGACCGCCGGACGGGTTGATCGTGGTGGCGTCGGTCAGGCCGATCGCTTCCTTCAAGATCAATTCCTGGTGAGTGAACGGTGCGTGCAGTTCGGCGACGTCGATGTTGCCGACCTCGCCGCCCGTTGCCGCCTTGGCTGCGGACGTAGTGGACGGTGAGGTGGTCAGGTCACGTGCACCCAGGTTGGGGGAGTCGATGCGATGCTCGAGTCCGGTGATCCACGCCGGCCGCTCGCAGAGATCGCGGGCGCGGTTACCCGAGGCCAGGACGATTGCTGCCGCGCCGTCGGTGATGGGCGCACAATCGTGTGCGCGCAACGGATCTGCGAGGAAGGGGCTGGCGAGAAGGGCCTCGATGTCGACCTCGCCTGCGAGCTGAGCCTTCGGATTGCTCAGCGCGTGACGACGGCTACGAGCGGCAACCTCCGCCATGTCCTCGTGCGTCCACTTACCCGCGTCGAGTCCGAGTCGGGCTTGAAGTCCGGCGATCGAGACGGAGTCCGGCCACAGCGGAGTGACGAGGTACGGATCGAGCTGCATGGACAGGATCTTGCGCAGGTGCCCGGCGGAGGATTTGCCGAAGCCGTATACCAGCGCGGTCTCGACCTCGCCGGTCAAGATCTTGATCCACGCTTCGTAGAAGGCCCACGCAGCGTCCATCTCGACGTGAGATTCGTTGATCGGCGGGACCGCTCCGATGGAGTCGATGGCCGAGATGAAGGAGAACGCTCGTCCGGCCAGGTAGTCGGAAGATCCGGAGCACCAGAAGCCGATGTCTGACTTGGTGATTCCCAGATCGCTGTAGAGCTGCTGGAAGCACGGGACGAGCATCTCGACGCCGTTGGTGGTGCCGTTGGTTTCGCGGACGTGGGGTGCCTGAGCAAAGCCCACGACTGCGATGTCTGCAGAAGTCATTTCAGGAGCCTCACAGGTGGTGTTGGAAGGTGGAGTACTCGGCGTCGGGTTCACCTGTCGGCCGGAAGTATTCGATGTTCTCGAGGGTGTAACCCCACTCTTCGCGAGGCTTCCACTTGGCTTCGACGCGCATGCCCATGCGTACGTCCGCGGCATCACATTCGAGAATCAAGTGCAGGAACGGAATGTCAGCCCCGTCGAGAAGCACGTAGGCGGCCACGTAGGGCGGTTTGATTCGCTGCCCGAGGAACGGGACGTTGACGATGCAGAAGGTGGTGACAATTCCCTTGTCCGGCAGTTCGATCTGCTCGCTCGTCGGCTTCCCGTTGGTGGGATTCGCGCCGCGCGGTGGGATGTAGATCTTGTCTTCGGGTCCGCTGCGACCACCGATGAGCTTGCCTTCTGCGAGACCGCGGAGGTAGAAACTCTCCTCGGCCGAAGCGGAATGCATGAAGTGCAGATCGACAGGCGTCGTGATCATGGTGACAGGATCGGCGCTGGAATCGACTGTCGCGATTCCATTTTCGCTCTCACCTGGTTCGAAGCACTCGATGTCCTTGATCTGCCCGATCCGCTCCGACGCCCAGCGAGCACGAACCCGCAGGCCGGTGCTGATGTCGTCGGGGGAGTCGACGTCGACTGCGTGGAGCATGGACGTGTCCGCGCCGTCGAGCTTGATCAGGGCCCACGCGAAAGGCTTCGTCAGGGGTTGACCCTCGATGGGTTCGGGCATCCACGTCCAACTCACGACCGTTCCGCCGTCGGAGACTCCGACGAAGTCGGTCAGTGGTTCGGCCGTGTCCGGATCGAATTCCGGTGGCGGCACGAAGACACGACCGTTCGACCCGCGTGCGCCGATCACCTTGCGATCACGCAGGGCAGTCACGAACGCGCCGATGGTCGGTCCCGTCGATCTGGTGTAGTCGAAATGGAGATTCAATGGTGCGCTCAGGGGCTTGTCGGCCACCCCGCTCTTTCCGATGGTCACAAGATCGAGTAGAACAGGTTCTAGAGATTGTGGCAAGAGTCACTTCTGATCACCGGCAATGTGGAGGCCTGCGATGAAGCTTGGGTTGCAACTCGGATACTGGGGCGCACAGCCGCCGGCAAACGCCCCGGAACTGATCGATGCCGCGGAAGGCGCGGGATTCGACGCGGTCTTCGCGGCGGAGTCGTGGGGCTCGGACGCATTCACCCCGCTCGCCTGGTGGGGATCGCGCACCGAGAACGTCCGTCTCGGCACCTCCGTCGTACAGATTTCGGCGCGAACACCGACCAGCTGTGCCATGCACGCGCTCACTCTCGATCACCTCAACGGTGGGCGAACGATCCTCGGGCTCGGCGTATCCGGACCGCAGGTCGTCGAAGGTTGGTACGGCCAGCCGTTCGAGAAGCCGCTCGCGCGCACCCGCGAATACGTCTCGATCGTGCGCCAGGTCCTCGCCCGTGAAGCGCCCGTCACCAGTCCCGGTCCCCACTACCCTCTGCCGTATGCGGGACCGGGCAGTTCGGGACTTGGCAAGCCGCTCAAGCCCATTACGCACCCGCTGCGTGCGGACATCCCGATCTGGCTCGGCGCCGAAGGGCCGAAGAACGTCGCGCTCGCCGGTGAAATCGCCGACGGGTGGCTGGCGATCTACTACACCCCGCGCCTGGCCCCGATGTACAACAAGTGGCTCGACGAAGGGTTCGCGCGCGCCGGGGCCCGTCGTAGTCGCGAAGACTTCGAGGTGGCCGCCACGTGCCAGGTCATCGTGACTGACGATCGCGCCGCTGCCATCGCCGCTCTCAAGCCGATGACCGCCCTCTACGTCGGCGGAATGGGCGCCCCGGAGTTGAACTTTCACGCGCAGGTCTACAAGCGGATGGGCTACGAGAAGGAGGTCGACGAGATCGGTCGCCTCTTCATGTCGGGCCGCAAGGACGAAGCTGCTGCCGTCGTCCCCGACGAGATGGTCACCGAGACCATGATCATCGGCAACGTCGACGAGGTGCGCGCAGACGTGAAGCGTTGGGAGGAAGCCGGAGTCACGATGCTGCTGGTGACCTGCCGCGACGCCGACCATGTGCGAGAGCTCGCGGCCGCGGTGGGTGGTTGAGCGGGGCACCCCCATTTTCGAGCGGTACCCCCCTTTTTTCGAGCGCTGGTGCCGTCGCCAGCCATCTACCGCATCGCGTGAACGTATCGCTGCCCTTCTCTGACAGGGGGAGCGATACGTTCACAGGGCGGAGGGTTATCCACAGGTCGGTGTAAATGCCTGATTGGCAAGGGCCTGCGCGGCCGGGAAAGCCCATGATGTCTCCATGAGAAGGGGCGAATGGGGAGACGATCCGAGTTTGCTGATCGTTGCGAGCACGGATGGCGTAATTCGCGTGGCAGAGCTGACCAGACTGGGTGTGTCGGACACAGCGATTGCCGGGCGATGCCGCACGGGCGGTACTTGGCAGCGAATGCTTCCCGGCATAGTTCTGCTGGGGAACGGTTATCCGACGCCGCGCCAGCGCACGATCGCTGCATTGATGTTCTGCGGCCGCGGATCGATGGTCACTGGAAAAGCCGCCATGGCGCAGCATGGCTATCGTCCGCACTCCGGCGAGGTTCAAATCTTGATGCCCATGCATCGCAGGGTGCAATCGACCGGATTCGTCGTGGTCGAAAGGACTGTAAGGCTGCCGACGCCACTGACACGCAGCGGAATTGATTGCGCGCCACTGGTTCGGGCGGTACTCGATGCTGCACGGCGATGCAAGACTTTGGATAGTGCTCGCGCGTTGATTGCAGACGTCGTTCAACGAGGTGACGTTGTGGTTCGTGATCTGTCCAAAGAGTTGGAAGCCGGAAGTATTCGCGGTAGCGCATTGCCCCGCAAAGTTTTGCGGGAGGTGGATGCCAACGTGCATTCGGTGCCGGAGGCAGAGGCCCGCGAGCTGTGGAGGAGAACCGGGCTGCCCGAAATGGTATTCAACCGTGAGATCTGCGACGCAAACGGGAAATTCATTGCAATGCCCGACGGGTGGATCGATTCTGTGGCTTTTGCGTGGGACATCGATTCACTGGACTGGCATCTGTCACCTGGGGACTACCGGGCGACGGTCGAGCGTCGGACTCGTATGCAGAACGCGGGCATCATCGTGCTTCCGACTGTGCCGAGCGCGTTGCGCGCAGAGCCCGAGCGCGTGATAAGCGACCTGCGTGCGCATTTTGCGCTGGCCGCGTCACGGCCGCGTCCGAGGGTGTCAATCAGTGCCAGACCCGGAGGGTGAACGTATCGCTCCCCTTGTCAGAGAAGGGGAGCGATACGTTCACGCGATCGGGGGGTGGTGTGCAGAGCGGTGGTGTGCAGAGCGGTGGTGTGGGGAGCGGTGCTGTGCAGAGTGGGACGGGATAGGGCACGGGTGCACCGAGAGGGGACGGGAAAGGGGGGTGGCTCAGACAGGGGTGGGTCAGACACCCTTGAACTGGGGCGCCCGCTTCTCACCGAAGGCTCGCGGGCCCTCCTTGGCGTCGGCGCTCATGAACACCTTCATGCCCAGCTGTGCGTCGATCTGGAAGGCCTCTTCCTCGTGCATGCCCTCGGTGTCGCGGATGGTCTTGAGAATCGCCTGCACGGCGAGGGGGCCGTTGGCACTGATCAGGTCCGCGAGCTCCAGCGCCTTGTCGAGGGCCTGGCCGTCCGGGACCACGTGGCCGATGAGCCCGATCTCCTTGGCCTCCGGAGCCTTGATGTGACGACCTGTGAGCAGGATGTCTGCCGCGATCGTGTACGGAATCTGTCGCACCAGACGCACTGCGGAACCGCCGAGCGGGAAGAGCCCCCACTTGGCTTCGGAGACGCCGAACTTGGCGCTCTCACCCGCGACGCGGATGTCGGTGCCCTGCAGGATTTCGGTTCCGCCGGCGATAGCTGCACCCTCGACGGCGGCGATCAGTGGCTTGGTCAACCGACGGCCCTTGAGGAGGCCTTCGATCTTGGACATGTCGACGCCACCGCCCGCGAAGGAATCTCCCGGCGGCTTGGCGGACATGTTCTTGAGGTCGGCGCCGGCGCAGAAGTCGCCGCCCGCACCGGTGAGGATGGCGACACGAATTTCGGGGTCGTTGTCGACCTGATCCCAGGCGTCGACCATGATCGCCATCATCTCGCCGGTGATGGCGTTCTTACGCTCGGGGCGATTCATGGTCACGATGAGAACGTGGCCACGCTTCTCCACGAGGCAATGCGGCGCGGTTTCCGAAATGTCTGATTTTTCGGTCGTCGAAGTGGACACTGATGGCTCCTGGCGGGTCTGTGAGCTGGCTCTCAAATTGGGTCTTGCCAGAAACGGTAACACGTTCTACTTTGAACTCGTGGCCCTTAACATCGCAGACTTCGTAGAGCACGCAATCGACCTCGTTCCGGACCGCGTTGCGCTGGTCTCGGACAACCGCGAGATGACTTATGCACAGTTGGAGGACCGAGCAAACCGCCTCGGTCACTACCTGCGTGAACATGGCGTTCAGCCGGGTGACAAGGTCGGCATCTACTGCCGGAACGTCATCGAGGCGATCGAGGCCATGGTCGCGGTTTTCAAGATCCGGGCCGTGATGGTCAACATCAACTACCGGTACGTCGAGAACGAGTTGCAGTACATCTTCGACAACTCCGACATGGTTGCGCTCATTCACGAGCGCCGCTACTCGGACAAGGTCGCGAACGTCCTGCCGAACACTCCCAAGGTCAAGTCCGTCATCGTGGTCGAGGACGGCACCGATCTGGACTTCAGTGCTTTCGGCATCGGCTACGAGGACGCACTCGCGCAGAGTTCGGGTGAGCGTGATTTCGAAGAGCGCAGCAACGACGACATCTTCATGCTCTACACCGGCGGCACCACCGGAAGTCCCAAGGGCGTCATGTGGCGTCACGAGGACTGGTGGCGTGTTCTCGGCGGAGGCATCAACTTCGTCACCGGAGTTCCGGTCGAGGACGAGTACGAGATGGCGAAGGTCGGCGCCGCCAACCCGAGCATGATCCGCTACCCGATCCCCCCGATGATTCACGGCGGTTCGCAGTCGGCGGTATTCCACAGCCTCTTCGGCGGCGGAACCTGTTTGATGCACCCGGAATTCGACGCCCACGAGGTGTGGCAGAACATCGACAAGCACAAGGTCAACCTGATCTTCATCACGGGTGACGCGATGGGCCGTCCGATGCTCGACGCACTCATCGCCGGAAACCCGGAGACCGGTGAGCCGTACGATCTTTCGACGCTCTACGTGATGGCCAGCAGTGCTGCACTCTTCTCGCCGAGTATCCAGGAGCAGTTCCTCGAACTGTTGCCCAACCGCCTGCTGACGGACTCCATCGGAGCATCCGAGACCGGCTTCGGTGGACTCGCCGTGCTGAGCAAGGGCCAGAAGCACACTGGCGGTCCGACGGTCAAGATCGACGCCTCCACAACGGTTCTCGACGACGACGGCAACGAGGTCGAACCCGGATCGGGCAAGCGCGGCATGCTCGCTCGCAAGGGCAACATCCCGCTCGGCTACTACAAGGACGAGGTCAAGACCGCCGAAACCTTCCGCACCATCAACGGCGTTCGCTACTCGATCCCCGGCGACTATGCGCAGGTCGAAGCCGACGGCACGGTCACGATGCTCGGCCGCGGTTCGGTGTCGATCAACAGCGGCGGCGAGAAGGTGTACCCGGAAGAGGTCGAAGGCGCTTTGAAGGCGCACCCGGACATCTTCGACGTCCTGGTGGTCGGTATCCCCGACGAGCGCTTCGGTCAGCGCGTTGCCGCAGTGGTCCAGGTACGCGAAGGCACGTCGCCGACGCTGCACGACATCGCCACCGCAGCACGCAAAGAGATTGCCGGATACAAGGTTCCGCGCAGCGTGTGGTTCGTGGACCAGATCAAGCGCAACCCGGCAGGCAAGCCCGACTACCGCTGGGCGAAGGCCGAAACGGAATCGCGCGAGGCCGATGATCACAACGGAAACGGCGCTCCTGTGGCGTCCGCAAACGAAAGCGTGGAAGCCTGATGCGTTCGGATCTCGCCGACAAGTTCGGCATCGAATACCCGATTTTCGGATTCACTCCTTCCGAGCACGTCGCGGCCGCGATCAGCCGCGCGGGAGGTCTGGGCGTGCTCGGTTGCGTCCGGTTCAACGACCCGGAAGAGCTCGAAGCCGCACTGACGTGGATGGACGAGAACACCGACGGTAAGCCGTACGGCGTCGACATCGTCATGCCGGCCAAGGTGCCGACCGAGGGCGGCGCCGTCGATCTCGACAAGCTGATTCCGGAGGAGCACCGCGCCTTCGTCAACCGCACGCTCGACGAGCTCGGCGTGCCGCCGCTTTCCGACGACGTCGAGCATGCGACCGGCGTACTGGGATGGCTTCACTCGGTGGCGCGGTCACACGTCGATGTTGCTCTGGGACACCGGATTGCGTTGATTGCGAATGCACTGGGATCACCACCGAAGGACGTCATCGATCAGGCACACGAGAAGGGCGTACCGGTAGCAGCGCTGGCCGGCGCCGTCGAGCATGCACGTCGTCACGTCGAGAACGGTGTCGACATCGTGATCGCGCAGGGCTACGAGGCCGGCGGTCACACCGGCGAAATCGCATCGATGGTTCTCGTTCCGGAAATCGTTGATGCACTGGGTGATTCAGCTGCCGTACTGGCTGCCGGGGGTATCGGCAGCGGCCGTCAGGTGGCTGCCGCACTTGCACTCGGTGCGTCCGGAGTGTGGATGGGCTCGTACTGGCTCACCACGTCCGAATACAAACTCGGCAGTGCATCGGGCGAGGGCCCGTCCGCTATTCAGCGTGCACTGTTGGGCGCGACGTCGGCCGACACCGTTCGTTCGCGCATCTACTCGGGTAAGCCCGCTCGGTTGCTCAAGACCAAGTGGACG
The DNA here is from genome assembly GCF_001653035.1 of Rhodococcus sp. YH3-3. Taxonomy (NCBI): domain Bacteria; kingdom Bacillati; phylum Actinomycetota; class Actinomycetes; order Mycobacteriales; family Nocardiaceae; genus Rhodococcus; species Rhodococcus sp. YH3-3. The sequence continues at coordinate 1,348,748 of NZ_BCWH01000001.1, forward strand.
GAAGCCTGGTCGAACCCGGGAGCACCGGCGCCATTGCCGATGCCGCTGCAGAACCTTCTGGTCAGCGACGCTCATCAGAGAATCGCTGCATCGGAGAACCCGGAAGTTGTGGCAATGCCCGTCGGTCAGATCGTGGGACGGATGAACGAGATCCGCCCGGTCGCCGAGGTCATGGCAGAGCTGGTGTCCGGGTTCGAAGACGCGCGAACCCGACTGGATTCGATGAAGTAGTAGATGACACGTGCGTGTGCCCTCGGCCGAGTTTCGGCCGAGGGCACACGTCGTTTCAGCCGGCGAGGTCGTCCGGTCCGACGGTGTCCGACAACCATTCTCCGCGACTGAGGGCGCCGTCGTCGCGGCGGCGTGCGATCACGAAAATGACCAGGGCGGCAGCGAGGACAACTGCGAGAACGCGCGAAGGCGTCAGGTTCGGGTTCTTCATACCTGTAATTTTGCCGGAAGAACGGGCGCGATGGTGAGCCAGCGGAGCAAAATCACGTGTTTCGAAATTACTGCGCTTCGGACGCATGGAGACTCGCGATCCGCTCGCGCAGGCCACCGAAGTGCACATCGAGAGTGTGCGCCGCCTCGACTGCATCACCCGTACGGATCGCGTCGAGAATCGCACGGTGCTTCGACGCGATGTCGATCAGTGGCGTATCCGAATGCCCGATGGCCTGCTGGATCTCGCTGTACACCTGCCAGAAGACGTCCATCAATTGAGCGAGGACCTGGTTGTCCAGCGGGGAGTACAGGCGGGAGTGGAAGGTCGCGTCGATGTCGGAGAAGTTCTTCCCGGCTGCGGCACGGACCTCCATGCCGGTGACGAGTTCGTCGAGGTCGGCGTGGTCGGCCGACGTCATCTCGGCCATCGCCGCACCGATCAGTCCGGTCTCGAGTGCCTGACGAATGTCGACCAGTTCCATCGCCTCGTGCCCGGTGCCCTGCAAGGACAACCGGCCACGGAAGGTCAGGCCGTCGGCGAGAGCGTCGAAGTTGCTAGGGGCGACGAACATTCCGAAGCCGTGACGGATCTCGACGACACCCAAGGCCTGCAGAACCTTGAGCGCCTCCCGGAGCGTGTTTCGGCCGATACCCAATTCCTCGGACAGTTCGGCCTCGGTGGGCATCGGGTCGCCGGGGGAGAGCCTGCGTTCGAGGATCAAGTTCATGATGTCCGTCTGAAGTGCGCGCATGCGGTTTTGCGCGCTGAAACGAGCGCCCTGTGTGCCACTCCGGACAGACATCGATTCCCCTTTTCTGATACGAACGTCCTTCATCCTATGTCCGGTCATCCGCTCCATTGGTCAACCCACGTCAACGGTGCGTTGCAGGAGGCTGGGCGCCGCACCCAGCAGTTTGGCCGTGTACGCATCCGACGGGTTGTCGAATACTTCCTGGGCCGTCCCCTGCTCGACGATCCGCCCGGCGTTCATGACGACGATGGTGTCGGAGACGTACCGCACCGTCTGTATGTCGTGCGAGATGAATACCATGCCGAGCCCCAACCGAGCCTTGATGTCGCTGAGCAGATTCAGGATCTGCGCTCGCACCGAGACGTCGAGCGCCGACGTCGGCTCGTCGGCCACGATGACGTCAGGTTCGAGCGCGAGTGCACGCGCGATCGCGACACGTTGCCGCTGACCGCCGGAGATCTGGCTCGGGATGACTTCGAGCGCAGATTGGGGGAGTCCGACCAAACCGACCAGCTCGCGAACTCGGGCGGTTCGGCTCGCGCGGTTGCCGATGCCGTGGACGTCGAGTGGATCGGTGAGGATGTCGGCCACCGTCATTCGGGGATTGAGCGCGGTAGCCGGATCCTGGAAGACGATCGAAATCGCCCGGCCGAACTCCTTGCGCACGCCGGCCGACCGGGTCAGAGCGCTTCGGCCGCGAAAGACCACGTCGCCCGACGTCGGTTTCTGCAGTCCGACCATGACTTTGGCCAGAGTGGACTTGCCACAACCCGACTCGCCCACGATGCCGATCGTCGTCCCTCGTCGTACGTCGATACTGACATCGTTGACCGCGTGAACCGTGCCCGGTTTGAACAGTGATCCCGAACGGGTCTTGTGGACGACGTGAATGTTCTTCAGTTCCAGGATGGGTGCTTCAGCTGTAGTCATCGCACGCTCTCCAATTCCGATTCTGTACGTACGGGAGTCGCGGACTGGTTGGCGAACCAATGCTCGGTCCCGTCGATTCGGACCATCTCCGGCTTACGGAGGGGGTCGGAGTCCGGGCGAGTGGAACGCTCGGCGAAACGGTCACCCGGCGCGAAGTTTCCGGGCGAGGGAACAGTTCCCTGAATCTGATGCAGTCGCGGCGCTTCGTCCTCGATAGAGAGAACGGCACCGAGAAGGCCCTGGGTGTATTCGTGGCGGGGATCGACGAGCAGATCACTCGTGGGCGCCGACTCGACGACCTGACCGGCGTACATCACCGTGATCTTGTGGGCCAGGGAGGCTACCAGAGCCAGGTCGTGGCTGACGAAGACCATTGCAAACCCCAGCTTTTCCCGAAGATCGTTGAGCAAGTCCACGACCTGGGCCTGGACGGTGACGTCGAGGGCGGTGGTGGGCTCGTCCGCGACGATCAACCGTGGACTGCGGGTGAGCGACATGGCGATCAGAACGCGCTGGCGCTGACCACCGGAAAGCTCGTGTGGGTAGCTGGCGAGAGTGCGCACCGGATCGAGTCCGACGAGTTCGAGCAGTTCCTCGGCTGTGCGGGTACCGCCGCGCTTGGTGAGCTGCTTGAACTGCGCGCGGATCAGCATCGCCGGATTCAGTGAACTCAGCGCGTCCTGGTAGATCATGGCCATGTCGTGCCCGCGCAGCTTGTTTCGCTCTCGGTTGTTCAGCTCGAGGACGTTGACTCCGTCGAACAGGATCTCGCCGGTCACCACTGCCGTCTTGGGTAGCAGACCCATGATCGCCAGCGACGTGAGCGATTTTCCGCAACCGGACTCGCCGACGAGTGCCATCGTCTCGTTCGGGCGGACGGTGAAGCTCACGTTGTCGACAATCGCCGTGTCTCCGTAGCGTTCCGGGAACCGGATCGTGAGATTGCGGACCTCGAGGAGTGGCGCGGCATCGCCCTCGTACACAAGACGATCGGAGCGGGACCGCTCGGTTTCCGCCAGGATCTTCAGGTGCGTTTCGAGAGGAGTCGGCTCGGCGGCCGGCTCGAGAACATCTTTCACGACGCTCGGATCGGCGAAGTCGTCTATCAACTCCGGAGTGTCGGTGACCGATGCGGCTTCGTCCTCCAGAATGAGTTCGTTGGAGGTCTCCTCCGCTGCAGCGGTCTGCGCTGCTTGGAGCGCGGAGGGCGTCTTCTTGGTCTTCTTCAGACTCGGATCGGCCATCGCGTCCGTCAGGCCCTCGGCGAGCACGTTGAGGGAGAGCACCGTCAGCAGAATGAGCAGGCCGGGGAACACCGTTGCCCACCAACCACCGAGGAGGACCATGTTCTTGCCGTCGGCGATCACCGATCCCCACGACGGATCCGGGGGACGCACACCGGCGCCGATGAACGACAGGCTGGCTTCCAGCACGATGGCGTCGGCGACCATGACAGTGCAGAAGACGAGAACGGGCGCAGCACAGTTGGCTACGACGTGCTTGACGACGATGTGTGAAGTTCTTGCGCCGATAACCTTTTCGGCCGCGACGTAGTCCTCGCCGTACTGAGCGAGAACGTTCGCGCGAACGACGCGAGCCACCATCGGTGTGTAGAGGAACGCGATAGTGACGATCAGAACTGGAATCGAACCACCGAAGGCTGCGACGAGTACGGCAGCGAGCGCGATGCCCGGGAACGCCATGACCACGTCGAGCACACGCATGATGGTCTCGTCGACGCCTTTTCGGCTCGTTGCGGCCACCGATCCGATGAGAGCGCCGGCGCACAGTGCGAGGAAGGTGGAACCGAGACCGATGGTCAGCGACCAGCGTCCGCCGTAGAGCAAGCGGCTGAACAGATCTCGACCGAGACTGTCCTGACCGAACCAGTGCTCGGCGCTGGGGCCCGCGGTACCCACCGCCTGTTCGAGCGGGGTGTACTGCGTGATCAGCGGCGCGAAGAGGCAGGCGAGCACGATGATCGCGAGAACCGCCATCGACAGCCAGGCCGAGAGGGGGAAGCGAGAAAAGGTGATGCCGGGTCGCGAAAGCTTCTCGGTGAGTTTTCTTCTCATCATGCTGCGCTCCGAAGTCGTGGATTGACGAGCAGGTAGAGGATGTCGACGGCGAGGTTGACGACGACGAAGCCGACCGCGATGACGATGACAACACCCTGAACGACTGCGGGGTCACCGTTGGTGACGCCGTTGATCATGAGCTGACCCATGCCGGGCAGGCCGAAGATCTGCTCGATGACCACAGCGCCACCGAGGAGATAACCGACTCGTAGACCCAGGACGGTGAGCGGGTTGATCAGTGCGTTACGCAACACATTCCGTCCGATCACCACGTGATAGGGCAGGCCGCTGCCGATCGCGGTCCGGACGTAGTCTTTGTCCAACTCCTCGACCATCGACGTGCGGATGATGCGCGTGAGTTGTGCTGCGACGGGCAGTGACAGGGACAGCGCCGGGAGCGCCATGTACCAGAGCCAGTCGCTGACGGAGTCGCTCGGATTGACGTAGCCACCGGTGGGGAACCATCCGAGTTGAACAGCCAGATACTGAATCATCAGCAGTGCCAACCAGAATGACGGTGCCGCCACACCACCGAGGGAGATCACTCGGATGACCTGATCCGGCCAACGATCGCGGAACAGTGCGCTGGTGACGCCGAAGATCAGCGAGAGCACGATGGCGATCACCAGTCCGAGAACCGTGAGCTGAATGGTCAGTGGCAGAGCGGTGGAGATCGAATCCAACACCGGGGTACCGGAAATCAGACTGTCACCCATGTTGCCGCTGACCAGATCGGTCACGAAGTGAACGTATTGCAGCGGAAGCGGATCGAGCAGTCCGTTCTCTTCCTTGAACTGCTGCAACTGTTCCGCAGTCGGGTTGCCACCGTTGAACGCCGCGGTTGCGGGATCGGTGGGCGCGAACTGCATCACGATGAAGACGAACGCGATGATGCCGAGGATCAGAGGGATCAGTATCAGTAATCGCCTGATCAGCATGGGGAGGACTCTTGCCATCGGGGGATCTCTCAGTTGTGGGAAACGGCCGAGCGGGCGGGTATCAGGCCGGCTTCGCCTGAAGCAGGTTGACGCCGGGGTACGGCAGCGGAGTGACGTCGGCGATCTTCTTCGGATCCCACGCAGTCAGGAGTTCCTGATGGAGAACCGGGTAGTAGACAGCATTTTCGGCGATCTGGTTCAGGTACGACTGCACGAGGGTGCTGCGCTTTGCCGGGTCGGTCTCGCGGGTGGCTTCGTCCATGGTGGCGTAGATCTTCTGCGCTTCGGGGGTGTCGTCCCACTTGGCGTAGGTCTTCGTCCACAAGCCGCCCTTGCTGTACGTGTAGCGGACGAGAAGGTCGACGTCGCTGCCGAATGCCTGCGGGTTGGACGTACCGGCGGCGATCTGGAACTTCTGGCCGCTGTTGAGCTTGCTCACCATGGCGCTGGTGTCCTGCGGTTCGAGCGTCGTGTTGAATCCGACTGCGTCCCAAGACTCTTTGATGGTCGGCAAGCAGTCGGCCAGCCAGCTGACGTTGGTGGAGAGCAGTGTCAGGTCGAGGCCACTGACGCCGGCGGCAGCGAGGAGTGAGCGGGCCTTGTCCGGATCGTACGAGTAGACGGTGGACGCTCGCGCGTAGTCGGGGTTGCGCTCGTACAGGTAGCTCGTGGCCGGTGCTGCCTTGCCGCCGAGGGCGATCTCGATCATCTTCGGGGTGTTGATCGCATAGAACATCGCCTGGCGAACACGAACGTCGTCGAACGGTGCCTGAGTCGTGTCGAAGAGCAGGTACATGAGGTTCATGCCCGGGTTGCCCTCGACGGTGCGCCCACCGGAGGTCAGAGTGGGGACGTTGGCGACGGGGATGTTGTCGGCGAGTTGTGCACCGGCATTGTTGCCCGAGACGCGCGCGATGCGTGAGGAGGTGTCGACGATGGAGAGCCAGTTCATGGTCGCGAAGTTGGCCGGACGCGGCCCGTTGTACGCCTCGAAGGCCTCGAAAGCTGTGTTGCTCTTGGGGGTGTGGCTCTTGAGCTTGTACGGACCGGAACCGACGACCAGCGCTCCGGACTTGGCCTCGTCCCAGTGGCCGTCGAAGACGTGCTTGGGCATGATCTTGGCGATCGAGAGACGCTGTGCGGCAGCGCTGAACGGGTAGTTGAAGTTCAGGGTCACCGTTTGGTCGTCGACCTTGGTGACGGACTGCAGCCAGGAGGAGAAGAAGGAGCGGATCAGTACGTTCTGCTGTGGATCGAGGATGCGATCGAAGGTGAAGACGACGTCGTCCGAGGTGACCGGAGTGCCGTCGTGCCAGGTTGCTCCCTCGCGGATTTTCATGGTCCAGCTCGAGGCAGTGGCGTCGGTCGGGACGGCCTGTGCGAGCGCCGCATACGTCTCACCGGTGCCTGGATTGTTTTCGAGCAGTCCCTCGTAGACGTGGTTGACCGCTGCCATGAGGAAACCGGATGCAGTCTGCATCGGGTCGAAGCTCTGGTCGTTGCCGTATCCGATGGCGGTGGTCAGATCCCCGGTGCTCGCAGAACCGCCGACAACCGAGGTCGACGACGGCCCGCCGCCACAGGCCGCGAGAGTCGCGGTGATACCTGCTGCAGCTCCCAGTAGCCCGGTGTACCGGAACAGGTCTCGGCGGGTGAACGCGGAGCTCAGCGGTCGTTCGTTCTTCAAGGCGGCCTCCAAGGCGGGGAGCGGGACATCAAGGGAGTGGATAGGGGATGTCCTATGTTCGACGTCCGATGTTGCGTAACTTACATTGTGGATCAGAAAGCGTCTAGAGAATCTTCGGAACTGGCGGCGCCGAACTTCGACGTTTTGCCGGATTCGAGCCAAAAATAGTGCGCTCACCTGCATAGATGAAGACTGTGTTACCGGCGTCGAATTGACGAGCGATGACGCTGGCCGTATAACATAGGACATCCCTCATCCAATCTTTGGAGACTTCATGACCCGATACAAAGTCGGTGTGGTCGGTTGCGGATTCTTCGGTAGTTCCCTCGCTCGCGAGCTGGCTGCCCATCCACGTTTCGAACTGACGATGCTGTGCGACCGTGACTTCGAGCGGGCCAAGGACGTCGCCGCAGAGTTCTCGGCAACCCCGACAGACGATCACGACGCGGTGGCCGCTCACCCGGAGTTGGCCCTCGTCGTCGTCGCGACGCCCAATCACGCGCACGCCGAACCTGCCATCGCGGCGCTCGAACACGGCAAGGCAGTTTTTGTCGAGAAGCCACTCGCCGTCGAACTGGTCGATGCGCAGAACATGATCGCGAGCGCTGACGCGAGCGGTTCGCCGTTGATGGTCGGGCACATCATGCGGATGATGCCGGGTGTACGACGTCTGGCGGACCTGCTGGCGTCGGGGGAGCTCGGCGAGGTCGCTGCGATCGAAACGTCTCGCTCACGCTGGATCGACACCGACGGCGCAGATCCACAGTGGTGGAAGCTCGACAAGAGCCGAACGGGTGGAGAACTGACTCACGAGATTCACGAACTGGACCTGATGTGCTGGCTCGGCGGCGAGGTGACTGCCGTGTCGAGCATCGCCACCGCGGACGACGGCTTCCGCAACACAGTGGTGTCGTTCGCCGGCGGCGCGATCGGCAGACACACCATCTCGACGCGTTCACACACTTCGTCGTGGCAGCTGACCGTCGATGTCACCGAAGGTTCGGTCCACGCGGACTTCCACACCGGCCGGGTCAGCCGACTGCGCGGGGGACGGGTCGTAGAGTCGTGGCCGATCTTCGACGTCGACGCCGAGAACCAATCGTTGATCGACGCTGCGAGCAGGACGCAGAAGTACAACTCGGGAAACGGAGGATCCTCGCTGTGGATGCAGGCTGCGATTCGTCACGAAATCGACGAGATGGCAGCAGTTCTCGACGGCAAGGCTGATCCCGACTCGCCGTTGACGTACGCACGTGAACGCGCACTCGTCGTCGCCGAACAGGTGCGACTCGGTGGCGGCGAACCGGCAGCGCTCTCGGGAAGTGCCAAGTGACGGTGCGTGTAGCCGTCATCGGTAGTGGCGGAATCGCGCGGGACCACGTCAGCGCCTTGGCGCGCATCCCGTCCGTCGAAGTCGCCTACGTATTCGGCAGTGACTTGGACCGGGCCGCATCGGTTGCGGCGTTGGCGCCGGGCGCGAAGGCCAGTACCGATCTGGCGAAGATTCTCGCCGACCCGAGCGTGCAGGCGGTCAACGTCGTCGGGGCCACTCCCGACCACGCACCCGTGACGATAGCCGCGGGCCGCGCGGGAAAGCATGTGCACGTGGAGAAGCCGGCCGCGCTGACAGTCGCGGACTTCGACGCCATGGTCGAGGCCACCGAAGGTGGCGGCACCTCACTGATGGTCGGACAGACCGTACGATTCCAGCCGTCGATCACCTCGATCGGAAACTCGGTTGCACAAGGTGCCATCGGCGACCCCCGGTTGATCCATCTCAGTTGGTACACCGGCCATGTCTGGCCAGGGGGCTGGCGAGGCTGGCAACACGACAAGGAACGTTCGGGTGGTCACCCCGTTCACAACGGAACCCACGCACTCGATCTGGTGACGTGGCTGATCGGTCGTCGTCCGACCCGTGTGTTCGCTCGTAGTTTCCCCACCTTCGCGGCGGGGATGCCCGTGCACGACAGCTTCCATCTGACCGTTCGCTTCGAGGACGGATCGCTGGCTCTCATCGAATTGGCCTACGCGCTACCACAATCGGGAAAGATGGTACGCCGGATCGTGGTGTCGGGGACTTCCGGCACGCTCGCGCACGACACCGGCGACGACCCGGGACTGATGACGGACACGACCAACGCGCCGCCGTCGTCGATCGAGGACGCGATGTCGCATCAGATGCGCCACTGGATCGCCACTCTCGACGGTTCAGCGGCCCCGATAGTCGAGAACTGGCAGGTGCGTGCAGCTCTCGCTACGGCCATCGCTGCACAGCAATCACTCGACACCGGCCGCGCGATCTCGATCGGAGAACACCAATGACCGGCACCGCTTCGATCCGCGTCGGATTTGTCAGCGGCGTAAGGCATGCCGGCTCCTATGCAGACCTGTTGCGTTCCGATCCTCGAGTGAGCCTGGTCGGGGCCTCCGACGAATCCTCGGTCCCCGATTGGATTCGTGAGGACGGAATCGCGATGGCAAAGGCCGCAGACATCGAGTGGATCGACGAACTCGGCGAGCTGCTCGACCCCGAACGGATAGACCTGGCGATCATCTGCAGTGAGCCGACCAGGCATGCACGGCTTGCGATTTCCGCACTGAACGCGGGACTCGACGTCCTGGTGGACAAGCCGGTGGGTATCGACGAGTCGGAGGCCGCGGCGGTCGAGGAAGCGGCACGGTCGAACGGGCGAATCTGTACGGTGGTGAACCGCACTCATTCACCTGCGCTCCGGCGACTGCGCCGCTGGATCGACGCCGGAAATCTCGGACTCCCGCGCCACGTGGACATCGAGTTCCTCGCAAGCGGAACACATTTCGCGACGTCCGTCGAGCGTCCCGAACTGGTGGTGGATCCCGCGCTTTCCGGCGGGGGAGAAGTAGTGAACTTCGCCGGTTACGCCGCCGACTACCTCAGATACCTCACCGGCCTGGACGTCACCGAGGTGTACGCCGAGACGAGCACACTGTACGGCGGGGCCCACCAGCAGTTCGGCGTCGAAGACACGGGGTTGATCTCGCTCGCCCTGGAAAACGGAGTCACCGCGACGGTGACCGTCGGAAGAATCCCCGCAGCACCGGGTTTCGGCGCGAATACCGCGACGGTTCGGGTCCTCGGTTCCCACGGATACGCGAGTTCCGACGACGACAAACCAGCGGTGACCCACTTCGCATCCTCGGGAGACGTGACCGCACTACCCATCGGCGGCTTCGGTTCCGACAACGCGGTGTCGAGCTTTCTCTCTCACGTGCTCGATCGACTTCCCACACGGACCGAACCCGACTACACCGTGGCAGACGCCCGAGCGTCGATGCGCGTGATCGATGCTGTCTATCTGTCCGCGTCGAGCGGTCAGCCGGTCTCCGTTTCTCCCTGACAGTCGCACCCACAACTCAATCCGACAACCAACATATGGAGACCCCATGAGCACGGAAACCACCACCTTCAGCGGAATCGTCCCGCCGATCGTCACACCACTGACGCTCGAGGGCGAGATCGACACCACGTCGCTCGAACGCCTGCTCTCACTGCAGATCGAAGCCGGAGTCGACGGCTTGTTCGTCCTCGGTTCCTCGGGTGAGGTCGGTTACCTCACCGACGCTCAGCGCGCCCAGGTGGTGCAGACGGCCATCGGTCACGTCGGCGGCCAGGTACCGGTCCTCGTCGGAGTGAACGACATGACCACCAACCGGGTCATCGCCGTCGCCGAGCAGGCGCGCGAGGCTGGTGCGGATGCCATCGTCGCGACGGCGCCGTTCTATGCGATCACCGACGCAGCCGAGACGGCAACGCATTTCCGCTCCATCCACGCCGCAGTGGATCTTCCGTTGTTCGCCTACGACGTCCCGGTTCGTGTCCACAGCAAGCTCAGCCCGGCAATGCTGGTCGAGCTCGGTCGCGAGGGAGTCATCGCCGGCGTGAAGGATTCGAGCGGCGACGACGTCAGTTTCCGTATGTTGCTCCGTCAGTCGGCCGGGCTCGAAAACTTCGCCGTCTTCACCGGGCACGAGGTAGTCGTCGACGGATGCCTGCTGATGGGTGCTTCGGGCGCAGTGCCCGGCCTGGCCAACGTGGACCCGCACGGCTACGTACGACTGTGGCGCGCTGCGCAGGCAGGAGACTGGGCCGCAGCGAAGGCCGAGCAGGATCGACTCACCGATCTGTTCTCCATCGTCGAGGCGCCGACACCGGGTCGCGTCAGTGCCGGTGCCGCGGGTCTGGGCGCGTTCAAGACGGCTCTGGCCCTGCGCGGCGTCATCACCGGCAACACGATGTGCGCGCCGATGCTCTCGCTCGACGAGTCCGAGACCGCAACGATCAAGGTCGTTCTGGAACAGGCCGGGCTCCTCTGACATGACATCTGGGCAGAAGCGATGGATCGGTATCGACATCGGCGGCACCAAAGTGGCTGCCGCGGTGGTGACGTCCGACGGAGACGTGATCGACACCGTTCGTGCGGCAACACCGACGGCGGGTAGGGAAGCCGTTCTCGGGACCGCTACCGCGTTGATCGACCGTCTGAGGGCGAATCACACGGTAGCCGGAATCGGAGTCGGTGCACCGGGAATCATCGATCGGGTGCGTGGCCGCGTCGTCTTCGCCTCCGACATTCTGTCCGGATGGAGTGGCGCCGAGGTTCGCGGAGAACTCGAGGCACACTCAGGCCTACCGGTGACGGTGGACAACGACGTGCGCGCGATGGCTCACGGCGAGAACATGATCGGCGCCGGTCGCGGTCGAACCTCTGCACTGTTCGTCTCGATCGGTACCGGAATCGGTGGCGCGTTGACCGTGGGCGGTCAGCTGTACCACGGTGCCCACGGAACAGCCGGCGAGCTCGCGCATCTGTTGGTTCCGGTCTCCGGGGCGATAGGTTGCGGTTGCGGCAGAACCGATCACCTCGAGGCAGTCGCGTCTGGCCCGGCGATGGCAGCCGAGTACGCAGCGCGGGTGGGTGTGCCCACTCAACCGTTACAGGCAGTGGTGGCGCTCATGCACTCGGGCGATCCGATCGCCCGTGCCGTGGTCTCCGACGCCGGTACTCTGCTGGGCCGCGTCCTGGCCGGCATCGCGACTGCATTCGATCCCGAGGTGATCGTCATCGGCGGCGGCGCAGCCCAGATCGGAGCCGACCTCCTGTCTCCGCTGACGTCCGCTTTCCGGGTGGAAGCGATGGGCCCCATTGCCGAAACCGCCATTCTTCCTGCTCGTTTGGGCACCGATGCGCCGCTCGTCGGCGCTGCGCTCCTGGCCGCCGCAACACGAATCGAGGTAACACCGTGACTGTCGAAGAATTGCTCACGATCATCAGCGGGAAGCTGATCGTGTCCTGTCAGGCCGGACACGGCCATGCCCTGCGCGACACCGGGACCATCGAGAGGATGGCCCGCGCTGCGGTCGACGGGGGAGCGGTGGCTATCCGCTGCGGCGGTGTGGGCGGAACCCCGGATGTCGCAGCAGTCGTGTCGGCAGTGAAGGTACCGGTGATCGGTTTGACGAAGATCGGCTCGGAGGGCGTGTTCATCACGCCGACAAGGGAGTCAGCCCTCGAAGTCGTGGATTCGGGTGCGCAGATCGTGGCTGCCGACGCCACGCTGCGACCTCGTCCGGATGGGCTGACCTTTGCCGACACCGTCGACGCGGTCCATGATCGCGGCGGCCTCGTCATGGCCGACTGTGGAACACTCGAGGACGGCGTCGCTGCCGCCGCGGCGGGCGCCGACGTCATCTCCAGCACACTGGCGGGATATACCGAGAACAGCCGACGGCTGGCCGGCCCGGACCTGGAGCTGATCTCGGAACTGCGGCAGGCACTTCCAGATGCAGTCCTCATCGCCGAGGGGCGGTACCACAGCCCGGAGGATGCGGCACGCGCCATCGCCCTGGGTGCAGACTCGGTGGTTGTCGGAACCGCAATCACGGATCCGGCGTTCATCACGTCGAAATTTGCAGCCGCAGTATCGGGCGCCGGAAGGCAGAGGGTGTGACCCCGACGTCGAAGGGTTTGAAGTCCAGGACTGCTGAACGGATTCGACTGGAGACTTTGCTCGTAGACTCCTCGACGCCGATACGGTGGGTCTTCACCGGCGACAGCATCACTCAGGGATTGACGCACACCGACGGTCATCGAAGTTACGTCGAACACTGCGCCGAGCGCATCCGTGGTGAGCTTTCCTTGTTCAACCACGTCCTTGTCAACACCGGGGTGAGCGGCAATCGATCCTCCGATGTGCGTGCGGGTTTCGCACACCGCATCGAGGTGTTCGAACCCTCGGTGGTGTTGATCATGCTCGGTACGAATGACGCATTGGATGGCGAAGAAGGACTGGAGCGGTTTCGAGACGACCTCTTGGACACGATCTTCCGGACACGAGCGATCGGTGCGGTGCCGATCCTGCAGACGCCGCCACCGATCGACGTCGAGAATGCGCCCACCAGAGCGGGATTGGTTCAGTACGTCGAGGTCGTGCGGCAGGTTGCCGCCTCGACGCGCGTGGTGTTCGTCGACCACTACGCGCAGTGGACGGCCCATTCTCCCGAGGGCCCACCGCCGGCTCTCCTGGCTGACGCATTCCATCCGAACGAACAAGGGCACTACGTGCTCGCGGACGCCGTGCTCCGTGAGTTGTCGATCGCGGATACCGAAGTTCCCGTTGTACCGCAGGTGATGTCGTGATGCATCGTAGACAAATTCTTCGTGGACAACTGGTGACCGGTGGGCAACTGCTTCCGGACGGTGTCGTCGAGATTTCCGGTGATCGTGTGGTGTGGGCCGGGCCCGCGTCGCAGCGAACCGACCCGTTACCCGAACGGGCAGCTGCGGGGACAACGATCATCCCGGGGTTGGTGGACGTTCACTGCCACGGCGCCGGCGGATTCGGTTTCCCCGAGGCAGACGAGTTCGGATCCACCGTGGCTGCCGATCACCACCGGACGAACGGCACGACCTCGGTGATCGGCTCGCTCGTCTCCGCGCCGCCGCAGATCCTGCGCAGTCGCATCGAGCTCCTGGCAGGACTGGTGGACGAGGGCACGCTGGCCGGAATTCACCTGGAAGGTCCATTCCTGTCGGTACTCCGTTGTGGCGCCCAGGATCCCGACAGCATTCTCGACGGCGACCCGGCTCTGCTCGAGTCGCTGCTCGAAGCCGGCCGCGGGCACATCCGCTCGATGACGATCGCTCCGGAGACAGCACACTTCGGCGAACTTGCCTCATTGCTGGAGCGTCACCGGGCCGTCGTGAGTATCGGACACACCGATGCGTCCAACCCGATTGCGACACGTTCGATCGCACACTCGGCGCATGCACCGCTCAGTGCCACTCACCTGTTCAACGGTATGGCTCCGATGCATCATCGCGCTCCCGGCGCAGTGGCGGCGTGTCTTGCCGCGGCCGCGAAAGGACAGATGGTGGTCGAGTTGATCGGGGACGGAGTACATCTCGCCGACGAGACGGTGGCGGCGGTGTTCGATCTGGTCGGTCCGCATCAGATCGCGTTGGTCTCCGACGCGATGGCTGCGGCGGGAATGCCCGACGGGCGCTACCCACTCGGACCTCTCGACGTCGACGTGGTCGGTGGCGTGGCGCGGCTGGCCGGCCAGGGGGACACGGCCATTGCCGGCGGGACGAGTCGGTTGATGGACATTGTCCGCAGAGCCGTCAATCACGCGGGCGTCGATCTGCTTTCGGCTGTCATCGCAGCGACGGCAACGCCTGCTGCGCTGATGGGGCTGGCCGGAATAGTCGGCGATCTCGTGCCGGGTTGCCGGGCCGATCTGATCGTCACCGGTCCAGAACTCGAAACGCGCGCCGTCATGGCCGCTGGGAACTGGCTCATGAACTACACCGAAAGCTGAGGAATCAACCGATGGAAATTGTCATTGTCGACAGTGCGGAGGCGGCCGGCACCGTTGTTGCCGACGTCTTCGAACACGCGGTGCATTCAGGTGCACGGACTTTGGGCCTGGCGACAGGATCTTCACCGCTCTCGGTGTACCGCGAACTCGCGCGCCGTCACCGCGAGGAAGGGTTGAGTTTTGCCGGCGTGCAGGCGTTCCTGTTGGACGAATACGTCGGCCTGCCGGAAGGCCATCCGGAGTCGTATGCCCAGGTGATCCGCACCGAGCTGGTGAATCACCTGGACCTGGACGCGGCAAGGGTATTCAGCCCCGACGGAACCGCGCCGGATCCATTTGCCGCCGCGGCGGCCTACGACCGGGCGATTGCGTCGAATGGTCCGGTGGACGTTCAACTTCTGGGCATCGGCGGCAACGGTCATATCGGTTTCAACGAACCGACGTCCTCACTGAATTCGAGGACCAGGGTCAAGACGCTGACGGAACAGACTCGAACCGACAACGCCCGATTCTTCGAGAGTCCGGACGACGTACCACGGCACGTGATCACCCAGGGCCTCGGAACTATCTGCGAAGCAAAGCATCTGGTGATGATCGCGACCGGCGAGCACAAGGCCGCTGCGATTGCCGCTGCCGTCGAGGGGCCGCTGGCCGCGGTGTGCCCGGCATCGGTCCTCCAACTGCATCCACACGCGACAGTGGTGATCGACGAGGCAGCGGCGTCACAGCTTCGGCTCACCGAGTTCTACAAGACGGTGTCGGCGCACAAACCGCTTGCTCAGCACTACTGAGACATCGGACTAGACGGGCTCTCGCGTTTTCTCGAGTCCGAGTGCCATTTCGGGAGTGAGTAATTGGAAGTCGGATTCCCCACGCCGACGGATCCACACCGGATCGGAGGTGTTCCAGCGTTCGGCGCTCTGCGTTCGAGTGACCACCTTGAACGTCGCCGTTCTCGGGAACTCACTGCACACTCGGATCAAGGTCGGCTTCTGCTTCGGCCCGAGTTCCGGCCGGGAATCGATGTATTCGGCGACGGCTGCCGGGTCGAAGTTGTCGACATCGCCGACCGGAATCACCGACGCCATGACGCGGTCGCCGACGTCGCTGTCGGGGACTGCGTACACGGACACCTGCGCGAAGCCCGGGTAACCGACCAGGGAGCGTTCGATGGGTGCGGCACCGATGTTCTCGCCGTCCACTCGCAGCCAACCGGAACTGCGTCCCGCGAAGTAGACGTAACCGTCGACGTCGGTGTACGCCAGATCGCCACTCCAGTACTGGCCGTTGCGCATTCGCTCGGCGTCGGCTTCCGGGTTCTTGTAGTACCCGGCGAATGTGCCTGGGCCGGTGACATTGACCAGTTCACCAGTTGCCTCGTCGGCGTTGGTGATCCGGCCGTCGGCATCGAAGACTGCAGGCGGGCATGGCGCTCCGGTCTCGGGATCGAGGATCTTGACGCCGTCCGGGAGCAGTCCGAGGGCGCCGGGCCGGGGAACCGGTGCCGCGGAGATCGAAATGCCGCCCTCGGTGGAACCGAACCCGTCGATGACGCGAGCGTCGAAGCGCCGGACGAAGGTGGCGACGGCGGGCGCCGAACCCTCGTTGCCGTACATGATCTTCAAGGTGTTGTCCCGCTCGTTCGGCACCTCGGGGGTGGAAGCGATGAAGGACAACGGCTTTCCGACGTAGTTGGAGTACGTGATTCCGTACTTGTGAACGTCGGGTAGAAAACCCGAAGCGGAGAACTTGCGTCGCATGGCAATTCCCGCACGAGCGTGCAGCGCGACCGTCCACGCCGCCATCATCGCGTTGGAATGGAACATGGGCATCGCCATGTAGACGACGTCGTCGGCGCCGAGCCCGAAACGATCGGCAAGCATGACGCCGGGAGAGGCCAACTTGTGGTGCGTGCACCGAACCGCTTTGGGATCACCGCTGGTTCCGGAAGTGAAGATGAGCATCAACAGATCGTCGGGCTGCGCCGTCGACGCGTAGGCCGGCGTATCGGCGAAGGGCGCCAACAATTCCGCCCAGGCCGGAGAATCCACGTTGATCACCCGGACGTCGCCGAGATCGATGTCGTCGAGTAGATGTGCCTGGTTGTTCTCGGTGAAGATGACCTGGCAGTCGGAGAGCGCAATGTCTCGCGCCAATGCCGGGCCGCGCCTAGTCGTGTTCAGCCCGGCGGCGACCGAACCCGAGAACGATGCCGCTCCGAGCAGCAACGAGAACTCGGGGACGTTCTCCATCAGAAGTCCGAAATGCCTGGGGCGCGGTCGATCGAGCAGCGTGTCCAGCAGCGCTGCTCGATCGAACGAGCCTTGAACGTGCTCGCGCCAGGTGATGACCTGGTCCTCGAAACGGAGACCGCGGTCGTCGATCTCGCTGACTCCGAGGAGTAGATCGGAAACAGTGGGGCTCTGACTCATAGCTGCATCATCATCGATTCGTCTCGGACCAGGTCATGGATTTCCACTCGGTGGGACGCACTCAGGCAGGGACTGCGGCAAGTACCTTGCCGAGCGCGCGAAGCTGATCCGTTGCGTTGCCGAGCAGGAACTCGTGATGCTTGGCCGCGAGGAAGTAGCGGTGAACCGGATGGTCCTCGTCCAGACCGACACCGCCGTGAACGTGAACCGCAGTGTGCCCGACACGGTGTCCCGCATCTGCAGCCCAGAACTTGGCCGTCTGTACAGCGCCGTCGGAAGGAAGTCCTTCGCTCAGACGCCACGCGGCAGCCCACAGAGTCAGACGGACACCCTTGACGTCGATGTATCCGTCTGCGAGGCGCTGGGCCACGGCCTGGAAACTACCGATCGGTCGACCGAACTGCACACGCTCGGTGGCATATTCGGCGGTCAGCTTCAACGCTTGATCGAGCACTCCGTACTGGTAGGCGGTCGAACCGAGCTGAATTCGCTCGACGATCCACGCCGCGATGTCCGATCCCTGGGCAACCGAGCCGAGAACACGATCGGCCGGGATCTGCACCGAATCGAATTCGACGAGACCCGCGCTCGAGAAATCTGTGGTCGATTGCCTGGTAATGCTCACGCCCGCGTCCGACGGTTCGACGAGGAAGACCGCGACGCCGTCCTCGGTGATGGCGGGGACGAGGAACAGATCTGCGAGCGGTGCACTGTCGACGGTGATCTTGGCTCCGTCGATGCGCCAACCTTCGGCGGTCTTCTCGGCACGCGTGACGGGGTGGGCCGGGTCGTCGTTGTATTCCTCGGCGAGGGCCGCGGTGAGTATCTTCTCGCCGGCGGCGGCGGCGCTCGCCCATTCGTCTCGCTGCTTGTCCGAGCCGAATTCCGCTATCGCTGCGGCGGATCCGACGATGGACGTCAGGAACGGAACGGCTGAAACACCGCGTCCGAGTTCGGCCAGGATGCTGCACTGCTCGAGGACCCCGAATCCGTCTCCGCCGACCGACTCCGGAAGGGCCGCACCGAGGACGCCGGCCGAGGCCAGAGCGTTCCACAAGATGGCGTCGAAGCGGTCTTCCGCGGCGTCGAGTTCACGAAGGCGATCGTTGGTGACCAGTTCGGTGACTACGGATCGTGTCAGGCCGGACAGGTCCTGCTGGGCCTCGGTAAGGGTGAATTCCATGATCGTGGGTCCTTATCGCTTCGATGCGGGAAGCCGCAGAGCTGTCATTCCGATGATGTCGCGTTGCACTTCGTTGGTACCGCCGCCGAACGTCAGGATCAGCGAAGAACGATGCATACGTTCGATGCGGCCGCGCAGAAGGGCTCCGGGGGAGTTCTGCCTGATCGTGGCGGAGGATCCGAGGATTTCCATCAGCAAGCGGTAAGCCTCGGTGGCGAATTCGGTACCGAACACCTTGTTGGCGGACGCAGCTTCGGGGCCGGGAGCGTGATCGGTTGCGGAGGCGATTTCCCAGTTCATCAACTTCAGGTACTCGGCTTTGGCATGCACGCGAGCCAGATTGATCTGCACCCATTCCTGGTCGATCATGCGTCGGCCGTCGGGCAGCTTGGTGTTCTGTGCCCACTCGCGGACCTCACGCTGCGCGGTCAGAATCGGTCCGGCCGAGGTGAGGGCAACGCGCTCGTGGTTGAGCTGATTGGTGATCAGTGCCCAGCCGCCGTGTTCCTGACCCACGATCGACGACGCCGGGACCCGCACGTCCTGGTAGTAGGTGGCGCTGGTGTCGGGGCCGGCCATGGTGTGAACCGGTGTGTAGGAGAAGCCTTCTGCCGTGGTGGGGACGATCAGCATGCTGATTCCCTTGTGCTTCTTGGCTTCCGGATCGGTGCGGCACGCCAACCACACGTAGTCGGCGTACTGGATCAGGCTGGTCCACATCTTCTGCCCGTTGATGACGTAATCGTCACCGTCACGGACCGCCGACGTGCGCAGAGAGGCCAGGTCGGTGCCGGCCTCGGGCTCGGAGTAGCCGATCGCGAAGTGGAGCTCACCGCGAGAGATCTTGGGCAGGAAGAAGGCCTTCTGCTCGTCCGTACCGAAATGCATGATTGTCGGCGCTACCGAATTGATCGTCAGGAACGGCACCGGCGCACCGGCGATGGCGGCTTCGTCGGTGAAGATCAGCTGGTCCATCGCGGAGCGTTCCTGTCCGCCGTACTCTTTCGGCCAACCCAGGGTGAGCCAGCCGTCCTGGCCCATCTGCGCGACGACTTCGCGGTACACATTGCCTTCGCCGTACTCACCCGTCGTGGCGGCGAGCGCTTCACGCCGCTCGGGAGTCATCAGTTGTGCGAAGTAGGCACGCAACTCCTCCTGGAGCTGTTGCTGCTCAGGGGTGTAGGTGATGTGCATGGTTACCTCTCCATAGAGATACGAATCAAAGCGTCAACCATTCGATTGACACAGGTTCTATCGATGCGTACATCGGCGACAAGGGGCGCCCTCGCCGTCGCCGGCGGATCGTTCGACGTCCGTTCTCGGTACTTTTTCGAATCATTGCACACGACTGAAACAGGTTCTAGTGTTATCGCCAGGAACGGTGTGCGGCACAGCCCTGCGGCATTCGTTTCGTATCCGTGTTCGTGTGAGCAGTTGTGAGTAGAGAAGAGGAATCGCCATGGAGGTCAGGGTTGATCTGGACCGTTGCGAGGCAAACGGTGTGTGCGTCGGGATCGCGCCCGATATTTTCGACCTCGACGACAACGAGGAGCTCGTGATCAGTTCTGTGCGCCCACCGGAGGATCGCTGGGAGGATGTCCGTTCCGCGATCGCTCAGTGCCCGCGCGCGGCACTGACCGAACATCCGTGACGATGGTTGCCCAAAACAAGAACACGTTCTAAAGTTGCGAACTCGTGGGTCACGGCAATCGAGCCGGGTAACTCGACACACGACCGCAGAGAACCGGGAGAGCGCTTCGATGAATGCTGTGAACAGCCCAGAAACCAGTCTCGAAGGCAAGGTTGCCATCGTGACCGGTGCCGGATCGGGGCTCGGAAAGTTCGAGGCCATCGGTCTGGCGAAGGCCGGTGCTTCGTTGGTCGTCAACGATCTGGCCCCGAACGAGGCCGTCGAAGCGACGCTCGAGGAAATCCGTGGTCTCGGTGCCAAGGTCGAATTCGTGGCAGGCAACGTCGGTGAGCGTTCTACTGCCGACGCGCTGATGGAAGCAGCGCAGGGTCAGTTCGGCAGTGTCGACATCGTCGTCAACAATGCAGGGGTCGTACGCGACCGGATGCTGTTCAACATGTCCGACGAAGACTGGGATCTCGTACTCGAAGTGCACCTTCGCGGCCATTTCCTCTTGTGCCGCAACGCCGCTGCCTACTGGCGGGCGAAATCCAAGGAAGCCGGGGCGCCGGTGTACGGGCGCATCGTCAACACTTCTTCGGAGGCGGGTCTCCTCGGACCGGAAGGGCAGCCCAACTACGGCGCTGCAAAAGCCGGAATCACGGCACTGACGTTGTCGGCCGCACGTGGGCTCTCGCGCTATGGCGTACGGGCCAACGCGATCTGCCCGCGGGCACGGACGTCGATGACCGAAGGCGTGTTCGGCGACGCGCCGGCCGACGGCATGGATCCACTCTCGCCCGAGCACGTGGCTTCGCTCGTCTCGTACCTGGCATCACCAGCGGCCGACGCCGTCAACGGTCAGGTATTCGTGGTGTACGGACCGATGGTTGCGCTGATGGCGGCGCCCGTCGTCGAGCAGAGGTTCGACGCAGAGGGAGATTCCTGGTCGCCGGAAACGCTGTCCGCAGTGATGGGTGACTACTTCGCGGGCCGTGACCCGGCAAAGATGTTCTCGGCATCGGCTGCCCTGCGCGCGTTGGGCTGATCGACGGCGCTGATTCTCGGGTGCGCGACACGTAGAACCGTTGTTCACACTCAGGCGGTCTACGTGTCCACTTCCTGGTAGAAATAGCGTGTTCACGAGTCGGTGGGCGCGGCAGTTTGCTTGCGTTCTGTAACGAGACCAACGGTCTCGAAAAAACTGGACTGTGTTCCACTTTTGCATTCCTGCGAACGATGCGATATTCGATCGGCGTGCCCAGTCAAGGCTCTCGCATGGCTGAATTGCGAACCTGGCGCCGAAAGGCGCCGATCATTCAAAAGTATTAATTTCCAGGATATTTCGGCGAAAATCACATCGAAAAGGGATGCTTCCCATGTCTCCGATCTTCCGGTTTCGGATCGGCGCCGTGAGGCTACTCCTCAGAGTTGGACACTTGTTTTTGACAGGTGAACACGTTCTAGTTAATATGACCTGAGTCACAAGCTGTCGGGGGCTGGACTATGAGAACAGACAGTACTGCGGCAACCAAGGACGAGGAGGGCGAATGGTAGACCTCGTCGAGGTGCCATTACGAGCGGTCGGTGGCTTCTTTCAGATGTCCGCCCAAACCTTGAGGGCAGTCTTCTCCCGCCCTTTCCAGCGGCAAGAGTTCATCGATCAGGCCTGGTTCGTGGCCCGAGTCTCGATGGTGCCGACGGTGCTGGTCGCAATCCCGTTCACTGTGCTGGTCAGCTTCACCATCAACATTCTCTTGCGCGAGATCGGTGCAGCCGACCTCAGTGGTGCCGGAGCTGCCCTCGGCACCGTCACGCAGGTCGGGCCCATCGTCACCGTGCTGATCGTCGCCGGCGCCGGCGCAACCGCCATCTGCGCGGATCTTTCGGCCCGAACCATCCGCGAAGAGATCGACGCCATGAAGGTGCTCGGGATCAATCCCATCCACCGGTTGGTCGTTCCCCGAGTGCTCGCGTCGACAGGTGTGGCGCTGCTCCTCAACGGACTGGTCTGCACCATCGGCATCCTCGGCGGTTTCGTCTTCTCCGTGTTCATCCAGGACGTGAACCCCGGCGCCTTCGTCAACGGCATCACACTGCTCACCGGATTCGGTGAGCTCATGCTCTCCATGGTCAAAGCAGGGCTGTTCGGCATGATCGCCGGCCTGGTTGCGGCCTACCTCGGACTCAACGTCAAAGGCGGCGCCAAGAGCGTCGGTGACGCGGTCAACCAGACCGTCGTGTTCGCATTCATGGCGCTCTTCGTCGTCAACGTGCTCATCACGACCATCGGTATCAAGTTGACGGCCGGATGAGGCCCACGGCAGTCGGAGAGATCGAAGTGGACAGAACGACAAACGACAGACGGGAGGAGATCTGATGGCGTTGGCCGCAGCGGGACGCTTCCCGCGCACACGTCGACAGATCGGCTCGATCTCTCGCAGTATCGACAGCATCGGTGATCAAGCGCTGTTCTTCGCGAAGGCTCTCGGTCACGCTCCCAAGGCGCTGATGCGCTATCCACGTGAAACTCTGCGACTGATCGCCGAGATCAGCATGGGCACCGGTGCGCTCGCCGTCATCGGTGGCACCGTCGTGATCGTCGGATTCCTGACACTGTTCACCGGTGGCACCATCGCCGTTCAGGGCTACAGCTCGCTGGGCAACATCGGCGTCGAAGCACTGACGGGCTTCTTCGCCGCCTTCATCAACGTTCGCATCGCAGCGCCGGTCATCGCCGGAATCGGCCTCGCCGCGACCATCGGCGCCGGCTCCACCGCGCAGCTCGGTGCGATGCGCGTCTCCGAAGAGATCGACGCGCTGGAGACGATGGCGATCCCGTCGATTCCGTATCTGGTCAGCACCCGCGTCATGGCCGGCATGATCGCGATCATCCCGCTGTACTCACTGGCGGTGATCGCGTCGTTCGTCGCCAGCCGCTTTGCGACGGTGTTCCTCTACAACCAGTCCGGCGGCGTGTACGACCACTACTTCACGACCTTCCTGATACCCACGGACATACTGTGGTCGTTCGCCCAGGCGATAGTCATGGCGCTGGCCGTCATGCTCATCCACACCTACTACGGCTTCAACGCAACCGGTGGCCCGGTCGGCGTCGGTGTCGCGGTGGGTAACGCAGTGCGCGCCTCGTTGATCGCGGTCGTCACGGTCACCCTGCTCATCTCACTCGCCATCTACGGCGGGTCCGGCAACTTCAACCTGTCGGGATAGGCGGGCAAGCGATGACCGTACCCAGATGGCACAAGAAGTTGGCCGCAGCCGGCCTGGTCCTCGGACTCGTGGCGATCGTCGCCGTTGCTCTCACCATGTTCTCGGGTGGGTTCACCAAGAGCACGCCCATCACCGTGACGTCCACGCGTGCCGGCCTCGTCATGGAACCCAATGCCAAGGTGAAGTTGCGCGGAGTGCAGGTCGGCCGCGTCGAATCGATCTCCCTCGACGGGGACCAGGCAAACCTGAAGTTGGCGATGGACCCGGGCCAGATGTCGAAGATTCCGTCGAATGCCCGGGTGGAGATCAAGACCACCACGGTGTTCGGTGCGAAGTACGTCAACATCGTGATCCCCGACGATCCGTCGACCCAGCCGATCCAGGAGGGTGCTGTCATCGCTTCGGACAGCGTCACCGTCGAGTTCAACAGTGTCTTCGAACATCTTTCGGACGTACTCGCGAAGATCGAACCGGAAAAGCTCAACGCCACACTCGGCGCGATCTCCACCGCACTCAACGGGCGCGGCGAGTCGCTGGGTGAGGTTCTCGAGCTCGGTGACACCTATCTGAAGAAGATGAATCCGGTTCTGCCGCAGCTCCAGGAAGACTTGGTCGGCGCCGCCGATGTCACCAATCTGTACGCCGACGTGGCACCGGATCTGATGCGCATTCTCGACAATGCCACCGCGACAAGCGGATCGATCGTGGCCGAGCAGGCAAACCTCGACTTGCTGTTGCTCAACGTCACCGGCCTCGCGGACACCGGCAACGCGTTGTTGACCGACAACGAGCAGAACCTGACCACCGCCCTCGACACTCTGACCGCGACGACGACCCTGCTCGACAAGTACTCGTCGGGTCTGACGTGCTTCATCGTCGGGTTGAACGACGGCCGGATCAAGTTCGAGCCACTGGCAGGCACCGGGGACAAAGCGGCGCTGATGCTGAGTGCGAGCTTCATGTACGGCGCCGAGGCGTACCAGAATCCGCAATCTCTCCCCAAGGTCGCGGCCTCCGGCGGACCCAATTGTTATGGTCTGCCCGAATTCGATCCGAAGGTCGACGGGCATGCACCGTTCGCAGTCACCAACACCGGCAACGTGCCCTTCGTTCCCAACACCGAACTGCGCGTTACCGTGCCGACCATTTTCCAGTATCTCTTCGGTGACTCCTACGAGCAGGAAGACGGGAAGTGATGAGACCGACCACGGTCAAGCTGCTGATTTTCACCGTCGTCATGGCGGTCATCTTCGCCGGACTGGCGATCGTCTTCAGTCAGGTGCGCTTCAGCAGCAGCAACGGATTTCACGCCACCTTCTCGGACGTCTCGGGACTCAAGTCCGGCGACAAGGTCCGCATCGCCGGTGTTCCGGTCGGGTCGGTCACCGGAGTGTCCATCGGTGACTCCAACCAGGCCGAGGTCGAGTTCGACGTCGACACCAAGTACTCGCTGATGAAGAGCACCAAAGCGACTGTGCGCTACGAGAACCTGGTGGGCGATCGCTACATGGAACTGCTCGAGGGCGCCGGTTCCACCGAGACGCTTCCGTCGGGAGGATCCATTCCGGTCGATCAGACGTCGCCCGCTCTCGATCTGGATCTGCTGCTCGGCGGATTCAAGCCGCTGCTTCGTTCGCTCGACCCGCAGCAGGTCAACGACCTCTCCGGGGCCCTGCTGCAGGTACTCCAGGGCCAGGGCGGAACGCTGGTTTCGTTGCTGGGAAACACCAGTTCGTTCACCAGCACGTTGGCGGACCGAGACCAGCTGATCGGGGACGTCATCACCAATCTCAACGACGTACTCGGCACCATCAACGACAAGGGCGATCAGTTCTCCACCACGATCGATCAGCTCCAGCAGTTGGTCAGTGGATTGGCGAAGGACAGTGGCCCGATCGGTAATTCGATCACCGAGATCGCCGGTGCCACGGGAGATCTCGCGTCGTTGCTGCAGGCGACACGTCCGGACATCCAGACGCTGATCGGGGAGACCAACCGAACGATGACGCAGCTGGACCTGGGCAAGGACGACATCAATACCGCTCTCGATCGTCTGCCGTCCGACTACCGGAAGCTGATCCGAGTGGGCACGTACGGAGCATTCTTCCAGTTCTATCTGTGCGCCAACACTTTCAAGTTCTCCGGACCCGACGGGACGACGATCATCTTGCCCACGGCAGTTCAGGACACGGGAAGGTGCGCAAAAGTCTCATGACCCCGACCCGTGAACGTAATCCGGTACAGATCGGTGTCATCGGTCTCGTCCTGGCGGTGGCAACCGTCGGTGCCGCGCTTCAATACGATCAACTCCAGTTCATCAACGGTGGCATTCGCTACTCGGCGTACTTCCAAGATGCCGGCGGCCTGGTCACCGGCGACGACGTGACCATGGCCGGCGTGAATGTCGGCAAGGTCAGCGACGTCGAACTCGACGACCAGAAGGTACTGGTCACCTTCACCGTTCAGGACGGCGTCGCCCTGGGCGAGCAGACAGCGGCCGATATCAAGACCAACACGGTTCTCGGCCGAAAGTCTTTAGCGGTGCGGCCGGAAGGATCCGGACTGCTGCGGACGGACACGCCGATTCCTATCGAGCGCACCAACTCCCCGTACTCGCTCAACGACGCTCTGGGTGACCTCGGGACAACGGTGTCCGAACTCGACACGGAACAGATCAACGATTCGCTCAACGCGATCTCGGACACCCTGGCCGATACTCCGCCAGAACTTCGCACCGCATTGGACGGAATGACGCGGCTTTCGCAGAGCATCAACTCACGCGACGAGAGCCTGCTCCAATTGCTCTCGCGGGCCGAAGATGTCACCAAGATCCTTTCCGACAGAAGCGGTCAGATCGATTCGTTGCTGGTCGACGGCAACAAGTTGTTTGCCGAACTGAGCTTGCGGCGTGACGCGATCAGCGAACTGATCGTCAACACCGGCGCAGTCTCACGTCAACTGTCAGCGCTGGTGCAGGAGAACGAGGCCCAGATGGGGCCGACCCTCGAGAAGCTGAATTCGGTCGCCGAGGTTCTCCAGCAGAACAAGGACAACATCGCGGGAGCGCTCGACGGACTCGGACCGTACATCACCGCGCTCGGTGAGACCGTGGCCAGCGGCCCGTTCTTCGACGCCTTCATCATCAACATTCTGCCGAGCAACTGGTGGAAGACCCTGGTGGACACCAGCGTCGCGCCCGAGCAGGTTCCGGGCGACCTGGAAGACTTCTTCCCCGGCATTCCACCGACGATCAGGGGGCCGGGAGAATGACCGAGACCATGACTTCACAGGATCCACAGGGCTCCACCAACCCACGCAAGAAGTGGGTGCTGATCGGAGCGGGTGTGCTGGTCGCGCTGCTCATGGCGGGTGCGGCCTACCTCTTCATCCCTGGCCTGGGCAAGACCAAGATCTCCGCGCACTTCGTCTCGACCACCGGTCTCTACGAGGGCGATGTCGTGCGAGTGCTCGGTGTCAACGTCGGCAAGGTGACCAAGATCGAACCGCGTGATCGGGACACCTACGTCGAGATGAAGATCGATTCGAGCGTCGACGTTCCGGCAGATGCCAAGGCGCTCATCGTTGCTCAAAGCCTCGTGTCCGCACGCTTCGTGCAATTGACCCCCGTGTACTCCGGCGGGGAACAGATGCCCAACGGCGGCGAGATCCCGATCGAGCGCACCGCCGTTCCGGTGGAGTGGGACGAGATCAAGACCGAACTGACCAAACTGTCGGACGCACTCGGACCGGAGGGTCTGGACGATCAGGGTTCCCTCGGTCGATTCATCGACACCGTGGGAACGAACCTCGACGGTAACGGTGAGTCGATTCGGTCGACGCTGCGCGAACTCTCGGCCACGATGCACACGCTGTCCGAAGGCCGGACCGATTTGTTCTCCACCATTCGGAACCTGCAGGCATTTGTCACTGCGTTGTCCTCGAGTAACGAGCAGATCGTGCAGTTCAGCGGTCACCTCGCTTCGGTGACAAGCGTTCTCGCAAGCAGCTCCGACGAGTTGGGTACCGCCCTCAGTGATCTCGACCTGGCCGTCGGCGACGTCCAGCGGTTCGTCAAGGACAACAGCGAGGGACTGAGCGAATCGGTTGCGCGTCTCGCCGATGCCACTCAGGTACTGACTGACAAGCGCCCGGAGATCGAGCAGGTTCTGCACTCCGGACCGACGTCGCTTGCCAACTTCTATCAGATCTACAAGCCGGCTCAGGGCAGTATGACCGGCGCAATTGCACTGAGTAACTTCAAGAATCCGATCCAGTGGATCTGTGGTTCCATCGAAGGTATCGAGAGTGGTAACTCCCAGAACAGTGCCGACCTGTGTAAGCAGTACCTCGGGCCGGTGCTCAGCACGATGATCGGCAACTACCCCGGATTCCTGTTCAACCCGGTCGCGGGCGTGCAGGCTTTCCCGGATCAGATCGTCTACACCGAACCGGGATTGGAAGCGGCAAGTCAGAATCAGCCGGAAACCGTCGCAGGACCGATGTCGGGTGCTCCCATGACGAGTGTTCCCAAGGATCTCGCCGAACTCTTCAACATGGGCGGAGGGAACTGATGCGGGTAGCTCGCAAGACCACGGTTGCCGTGTTGGCCACGGCAGTGGCACTCGGCGCCAGCGGTTGTGAATGGAACGGTCTCAACTCGGTGCCGATGCCAGGCACTCAAGGCCGGGGCGAAGGCGCATACGAGGTTCAGATCGAGATGCCGAACGTGACTACACTGTCGCAGAATTCGCCCGTCCGGGTGGATGACGTGGCAGTGGGAAGCGTTTCGAACATCGAGGTTCAAGGCTGGCACGCTCTGGTGACGGTGTCGCTGAATCCCGAGGTTCAGTTGCCGGCCAACGCGACGGCAAAAATCGGTCAGACCAGCTTGCTCGGCTCTCAGCACATCGAGTTGGCGCCGCCGGTAGGGGAGGAGCCCGAGGGCCGACTCGAAGCCGGTGACCTGATTCCGATCGAGCGGGCGGGCGCTTACCCGACGACGGAACAGACGCTGTCGTCGCTGTCGGTTGTTCTCAACGGCGGCGGTCTCGCTCAGGTTCAGGACATCACGAAGGAACTCAACGCCGCTCTCGGTGGGCGTGAAGATTCGGTTCGCGACCTCCTGCCTCAGCTCGATCAGCTGGTCGGCAGTCTGGACAAGCAACGGGGCGACATCGTTTCGGCGATGGAGGGACTCGATCGACTGTCCTCGACGGTCCAGGCCCAGCACGACACCCTGAACAAAGCGCTCGAAGGTATTCCGCCGGCACTCGAGGTTCTTGTCGCTCAGCGTCAGGACATCACCAACGCCTTGACCTCCCTCGGTGGTCTCAGCGAGGTGTCCAGTCGCGTTATCCAGGAGAGCGGTGACGATTTCGCGACCAACGTTCGCGCGTTGTCGCCGACTCTGAAAGCGTTGGCGGATTCGGGCAACGCTCTCACGCAGGTTCTCGGAGTCCTCTTGACGTTCCCGTTCCCACAGAACGGAATCGACAACGTCATTCGCGGTGACTACGCCAACCTGGCCATGACCATCGACATCTCGCTGCCCCGACTGGACGCGAACTTCCTCACCGGAACTCCGTTGGCCGGAACACTCTCCGGACCAGAAGGCGTGTTGGGTAAGCAGGCTGGGCTGGCCGGACAGACAGGCAACCCGTTGAGCGATCCGCTCAAGCCTGCCGCACCGCCCGCACAGGCCCCTGCCGGACAGGCTCCCGCAGGACAGGCTCCGGCAGCGGATCCGAATACCATTCAGATTCCGGGACTTCCGCCGATCAACATTCCAGGACTTCCTCAGGGGGCACCGGCACCATGATGCTCACAAAGTTCGTCCGCATCCAGCTCATCATCTTCGCCGTCTTGACGGTCGTCGGTTTGATCGTGATGGCCACTCAGTACGTGCGTGTTCCCGCTATGGTCGGTATCGGCCGATACGACGTCACCGTCGAATTGCCCGCCACCGGTGGGCTGTACAAGAACTCGAACGTCACCTACCGCGGTCAGACCATCGGCGTCGTGAACGCGGTGGAGTTGTCGGAAACGGGCGTGAATGCGCGTCTGTCCCTCGAGAGCGGCGTCAAGGTGCCCTCGGACGTCGACGCTGCGGTCAAGAGTGTGTCGGCGATCGGCGAGCAGTTCGTCGATCTGATTCCGCACACCGACAGCTCCGGAGCGATCGTGGTCGACGGGCATCTGGAAAACGGATCGGTGATTCCCGAAGACCGAACCAGCATTCCCCAGGATGTCGGCGCGATGCTCGATCAGGCAGATCTGTTGCTGCAGAGCATTTCCGACACCAAGCTCAAGACCGTCATCGACGAATCCTTCAAGGCGTTCAACGGTGCCGGCCCGGATCTGCAGAAGCTGATCGACTCGGCTCGGCTGTTCGTCGAGGAGGCGAACAACAACTCAGACGCGACCAAGACCCTGATCGAGCAGGCCGGTCCACTCCTGGACACTCAGGTGGTCAGCAGCGATGCCATCCGTTCCTGGACAGGCAATCTGGTGACGTTCACCGATCAGCTCCGAGCCAGCGACCCTGATCTGCGTGCCGTCATCCAGAAGGGGCCGGCGGCAGCGGCGGAGGCGAATGCTCTTCTGCAAGACATGCAGCCGACATTGCCGATTCTTCTGGCGAACCTCGTGTCCGTCGGACAGGTCGGCGTGATCTACAACAACGCGATCGAGCAGATTCTGGTCATCTACCCGCCGCTGGCCGCAGCGCTGGTCACGGTGGCAGGCTCCGGCCCGGCTGCGGATGGTGCACTGGTGGACTTCCACATGGAGGTCAACGACCCGCCGCCGTGCACTACAGGATTCCTGCCCGCAGAGCAGTGGCGCAGTCCGAAGGACGAATCACCGATCGAGACGCCGTCGGATCTCTTCTGTCAGGTTGCCCAGGATTCGCCGATCGCCGTGCGCGGCGCGAGAAACCTTCCCTGCGAGGAGTATCCGGGACGTCGTGCGCCGACGGTCGAACAGTGCCGTTCCGGCTACGTACCGATGGGCACGAACCCGCAATCCGGGCCTCCGGAACCGATTACCGCGACCCCGAGCTCGTACACGTCGACGCCTTCGGTCTCGGCTCGTCGGTACGATCCGATTACAGGCACGTACATCGGGCCGGACGGAAGGACGTACTCGCAACCGAACCTCGGTGGCGGCGACGTCAGTCTCGAACAGTTCATGAAGGGTCAGCAGGGTTGATGACAGACGAAGATCCACAGGCCGGGCAGCGGGTGCGCCGTCGCGCGTCCCGCAGCGCCGGACCCACGGGTGCGGATGCAGACGCTGCCGCGGTAGTAGTGCCCACCGAAAAGAAGTCGGCCGAACAGAAGCCAGCCGAGCAGAAGGCGGCTGAGCAGAAGGTGGCTGAGCAGAAGGCGGCGGCGCCAGTTGCTTTGGGCAAGCCCGATACTCCACCTGAGAAGGTCGTCAGCGGTGATCAGGTCACGACCGAGGCTGAGCCGACCGGTACCGCCGAAACCCCCGCAGAAACTGCTGTGGACACCCCTGTTCGTTCGAAGCCCAAGGCCGGGTTGGTAGTCGGGATCGCCATTGCTTCGGTGATCGCTGTTGCTCTTGCGGCCCTGACGGTGTTTCTTCTCGTCGACCGGAACAAGGCGTCCAATGCCGACGAGGACCGAGCCCGCTACGTGGCCGGTGCCCGGACCACCGCACTGAATCTGACGACACTGCACGCGGATACAGCGGCTGCCGACCTCGACAAGTTCCTCGCCGGCACCACCGACGAGTTCAAGTCGCAGTTCGACGGACGCAAGGATTCGTTTGTCAACGTCCTCGGGCAGGCCGGAGTTCAAACCGACGGCGAGGTGCTCGAGGCCGGGTTCGAGAAATCCGACGGCAATTGCGGGACTTCATTGGTCGCGGTGCGCGCGATGCAGAAGAACGGCGACGAAGCGCCCGCCGAACGCAACTACCGACTCCGAATCACCATGTGCGACGTCGACGGGCAGTTGCTTGCCTCGAATGTGGAGTTTGTGCCATGACCCCAGAAGTGAACCCCGAGACGTCCAAGCAAGTTTCGCCGAAGCCGAAGCGCGCCTCACCGCTCGCCATCATCCTGTGCGTCATCAGTGCAGTGGCCATCGCGTTGGCGGCAGTGTCGGCGTATCTCTACTTCGGTCCGGACGGAACGCGTGACACCGCAGCGATCGATCAGACCAGAGACGAAGTGGCACAGGCCTCTTCCGATCAGGCGGTTGCGATGTTCCAGTACGACTACAACAACGTCGATCAGCAGTTGCACGCGGCCACAGACGGTTTGACGGGCGATTTCCAGGGCACGTTCACCAACCTGATCGAATCGGTGATCATTCCGGGAGCCAAGGAAAAGTCGCTGACCGTTCAGGTAGTCGTCCAGGGCGCCGCGGTTCTCGACGCGGAGGCGGACAGCGCGACGACGATGCTGTTCCTCAATCAGATCACGACGTCTTCGGAATCGCCCGAAGCCGTTGCCAGTGGCAGTCGCGTGAAGATGAGTCTGGAGAAGCAGGACGGGCGTTGGCTCGTGAACAACGTCCAACCCTTCTGATCAAACACACGAAGGCTGGAGTCGGGTACGAAAGAGGCTGGGGCCGCGGAGATTCACTCTCCGCGGCCTCAGCCTTTGTGCACTGTCCTCAGTGGTCTTGGGCTTCGGCCGGGGCGATCAGCGCCGGGCCTGCGGCACCGCCGTGTGCGAGCGCGTCGAGGAACGAGCGCGCCCAGCGGTCGACGTCGTGCGTCAGGACCTGACGACGTAGCGCACGCATGTGGCGCCGGCCGTCCTCGCGCGGTTGATTGAGGGCCTTCTCCATCGAATCCTTGACGTCGTCGAGGTCGTGGGGATTGCACAGAAATGCCTGGCGGAGTTCTGCTGCGGCACCGGTGAATTCGCTGAGCAGCAATGCACCACCCAGATCGCTTCGGCAGGCGACGTACTCCTTGGCGACGAGGTTCATGCCGTCACGCAGCGGCGTGACGAGCATGAGATCGGCGGCGACGAAGAACGCGACCAGTTCGTCGCGTGGGATCGGCCGATGGATGTAATGGACGACGGGGCGGCCGACTTCGCTGAACTCGCCGTTGATTCGGGAGACCTTCTGCTCGATGTCTCCGCGCATCTGTACGTAGCTTTCGACGCGTTCGCGGCTCGGGGTCGCCAACTGCACCATGACGGTGTCGGCGGGGTCGATGCGCTTCTCCATGAGAAGTTCGTGGAGCGCAGCGAGCCTGACGTCGATGCCTTTGGTGTAGTCGAGGCGGTCGACGCCCAGCATGATGTGCTTGGGGTTTCCGAGTTCTTTGCGAATCTGCTTGGCGCGGTCTCGAATTGCCTTGGTGCGCGAGAGCTCGTCGAGCTTGCCGGAGTCGATGGAGATAGGGAAGGCGCCGACGCGGACGCTACGGAAACCTACTTGCACCACACCGAGTTTGGAGCGGACGCCGACGGTTCCACGTGAAGTCTGTTGCCCGGCAAGGCGTCTGGCCAGGTACAGGAAGTTCTGTGCGCCACCCGGAAGGTGGAAGCCGATGAGGTCGGCGCCGAGGAGGCCTTCGACGATCTCGGTGCGCCACGGCATCTGCATGAACAGCTCGACCGGGGGAAACGGAATGTGCAGGAAGAAGCCGATGGTCAGGTCGGGGCGCAGCATCCGCAGCATCTTCGGTACCAACTGCAGCTGGTAGTCCTGGATCCAGACTGTCGCGCCCTGTGCCGCTGCCTTGGAGGTGGCTTCGGCGAATCGCCGGTTCACCTCGACGTAGGCGTTCCACCATTCGCGGTGGTACTCGGGTTTGACGATGACGTCGTGATAGAGCGGCCAGAGGGTGGCGTTGGAGAATCCCTCGTAGTACTCGTTGATCTCCTCGGCGCTCAGCGGCACGGGGTAGAGCTCGAGTCCGTCTTCGACGATGGGGTCGAGCTCGGCGTCCGCCACCCCCGCCCAGCCCACCCACGCGCCCTGATTGCTGCGCAGGATCGGCTCGAGAGCGGTGACCAGTCCGCCGGGGCTTCGCTTCCAGCGGGTGGTGCCGTCGGGAAGCCGTTCCAAGTCGACGGGCAGGCGGTTCGCTACGACAACGAACTCAGCCTGCCCGGACACGGCTTCACCGGTCGAAGAAGCAGGTGCGCTGTCAGAAAGGGTTGAACTGGTCGAATCCGGACTGACAGGCACGTGGTTCCTTCTCGGTCGGTGAGGGAAAGATTCAGTCGAGCTTGGCGGCGGGGGAGATACCGAGCATCGAGAGCAGCATCCTGCACTCGTCGGCATCTTCCGCGTAGGCAGCGACGACGCGCTGTGCCTGACGAGCAGTTTCGTCCGCTACGGGCTCGAGGTCCTCGTCCGCGATCTCGGTTTCGACGGTCGTGTTCTCAGCCATCATGTTCCTCTCGTGCTTGCCTGCACGGCGCAAGCAATGGTTCTTACTCGCGACTCTATGAGAACTGGGCGTGTCGACGCTAGTTGCTCATGTATTAGGGTCGACTTACTTATCTCTGTACTCAACTTTATCGCTTCCATCGATGCTTGGAGTTCCATGAGTTCGACCCCCTCGAGTGTGACCGTCGACTCGGACGAGCCGGATAGTGGCAATCACAGCGGTGCTGCGATTTTGCGACGCGTCCTCGTCCGTAACCGTGGCCCGCTCGCCATCGGCACGGTTCTGGTCTGTCTGCACCAACTGACCGAGACGGCGGTGCCGATCTCCATCGGTGTGATCATCGACCGTGCGGTGGAGACTTCGGACACCACGGCCCTGATCGTCTCCATCGTCGGTCTCGCGGCTCTCTTTCTCGTTCTGACGGCCGCCTGGCGCTTCGGCGCACGCTTCATCGTCACCGCGATGCAGCAGGAGGCTCATCGCCTCCGGCTCGAGGTGGCGCACCGCGTCCTCGATCCGCGTGGGGTGCGCACCGATCTGCGTTCGGGTGAATTGCTGACAGTCTCGACATCCGATGCCGAGCAGACTTCGTGGATCGCGGACATCGTCCCGCGCGCCGCTGCGGCCCTGACAGCTGCGGTGGCGTCGGCGGTGGCGTTGGTGTGGATCGACCTCTGGCTGGGGCTGGCCGTTCTGATCGGAACGCCGGTCATTCTCGGTCTGCTGCAGTTGGCGGCGCCTCTCATCACGTCGAGGGCCACCGGTCAGCAGGCGTCGATCGCTCGGGCGTCGGCGATGGCTACGGATCTGGTCAGCGGATTGCGTCCACTGCGCGGTATCGGTGGTGAGAAGACCGCGTCGGCTCGCTATCGCACAGTCAGCCGTCAGGCGCTCGCGTCGACGATCGGCACGGCCAAGGCGACCGGTATCTACACCGGCGTTGCCGCGACCGTCAGTGCGTTGCTCGCAGTCGGTGTTGCGGGCTTCGCCGGATACTTCGCTTTGCAGGGCCGGATCACGGTCGGTGAACTGATCACCGTGGTGGGGCTTGCGCAGTTCATCATCGAACCGCTCGGATTGCTTGCGTCCATCCCTGGATACTTCGCGGTGGCGCGGGCGTCGTCGGATCGACTGGCATTGGTCTTGGACGCGGAGCCACTGCGGGGCGCGGGTTCGCAGACCGAACTCGAAGGCACCGACCTGACCCTCGACGGAGTCGAGTACAAGTCGCTCAAGGGCATCGACTTGCACCTGCCTGCGGGAGAACTGCTGGGCGTCGTGGCTTACCAGCCGCAGGACGCCGACGCTCTTGTCGCGGTCCTGTCCGGTCAGCTGGCGCAGGACGCGTATCGCGGAGTGGTGAGGGTTGGCGGAATCAGCCTGTCCGACATGGACTTGCGATTGGCACGTCGGACGGTGTTGGTGGAGCCGCACATCACCGATCTGTTTTCCGGGTCGCTTGCGTCGAACGTCACCGCGGGCGCCGGTGATGCCGCTGCTCTCGACATCCAGAGTGCTCTCGTGGCGTCGGCAGCGGCGGATGTCGTCGACGCACATCCGGACGGTCTCGACCTCGAAGTGACCGATCGGGGCGCCAGTTTGTCGGGAGGCCAGCGGCAACGCGTCGCCCTCGCGCGCGCCTTGGTGGCACAGGCACCCGTGATGGTCCTGCACGATCCGACGACGGCGGTGGACGCGGTTACCGAGGCATCGATCGCCGAAGGAATCGCAGAACTGCGGCACGAGGGTGCCAGTGGCATCCACACGACGGTATTGATCACCAGCAGCCCCGCCTTGCTGGCCGTGACGGATCGGGTGATCGTGTTGAACGACGGAGTGATCGCCTCGACGGGCACACATTCCGAACTCTCTCGCGGCGACGCGAACTACCGAGGAGCGGTGCTGCGGTGACGGCCACGGACACGACAACCGAAATGCCGGCCGGGGAGAACGCAGAGAAGGTGACAGAGCGCGAGTTGTTGCCGATCGCGAGTGGTCGCCAGACCTGGAAGTGGTTGCGGGCGGCGCTGACCGAACACCGGATGCAGAGCCTGCTGGTCCTGATCGTCGCGGCTTCGGCGTCGGCGATGGCCTTGGTGCCGATTTACGTCTTCGGCGTCCTGGTCGACCGGGTCCGGGACAACGCGCCCACGTCGACGATCGTCGGGGTGGTCGTGATCATCGCCGCTGCCGCAATCGTGGGCGGTGTGTTCACCGGTGTGGCTGCCTATCTGATCAAGCGGCTCGGTGAGACGATCCTGGCGGATCTGCGAGAGCGGGCCGTGGACCGGGCACTGCGACTGCCGATCCAGACCGTCGAGAAGGTCGGCAAGGGCGATCTGCTCTCGCGTGTCGGCGACGACGTGTCGGTGATCGCCAAGGCCGTGTCCGACGTGGTTCCCGGCATGATCGCGGCGGTTCTGCTCGTGGCTTTGAGCATGGTGACCATGCTCGGACTCGACTGGCGACTCGGTCTGGCCGGAATGGTCGCGCTGCCGATGTACGCGCTGGCGCTCAAGTGGTACCTGCCACGCTCGGCTCCTGTTTACGCAGCCGAGCGGGTAGCGATGGGCGCTCGTT
Organism: Rhodococcus sp. YH3-3; assembly: GCF_001653035.1. Lineage (NCBI taxonomy): Bacteria > Bacillati > Actinomycetota > Actinomycetes > Mycobacteriales > Nocardiaceae > Rhodococcus > Rhodococcus sp. YH3-3. The sequence continues at coordinate 1,384,880 of NZ_BCWH01000001.1, forward strand.
CACAAGCGCTGATCAGCAGTCTCCAGGGTGCGAAGACGGTCCGCGCGTACAGCCTCGAGAAGGAACACCTCGGGCAGATCGATGCGGCGTCGGCAAAAGCGCGCGATCTGGCAGTCGGAGTGTTCGGCCTGTTCACGAGGTTCGCCGGTCGAGGTAACCGCGCCGAATTCGTGGGCCTGTCCATGATTCTCGTCGTCGGATTCCTGCTGGTCCGTGAGGACGTCGTGACAGTCGGCCAGACGACGACTGCTGCCCTGCTGTTCCACCGCCTGTTCAACCCGATCGGCTCGCTGCTCTACACCTTCGACGAAGTGCAGTCGGCCGGCGCCAGCCTCGCGCGACTGGTCGGCGTCGTCGAGATCGAGGAAACCGAGCCTTCGACGGATGCGGGTTCCGTTCCGGCTGACGGTTCGCTGCGTCTGGACGACGTTCGGCACAGCTACGACGGTGGTCATGAGGTTCTCCACGGAGTGAGCCTCACACTGCGAGCGGGGGAGCGCGTGGCGCTCGTCGGTTCGACCGGAGCCGGAAAGACGACGCTCGCGGCGATCGCTGCCGGTTCGATCACTCCGACGTCGGGCCGGGTGTCGATCGGCGGTGTCCCGCTTGCCGACCTCGATGACCTACGACGCCACATCGCGATCGTGAGCCAGGAGGTTCATGTTTTTGCCGGGCCCCTGATCGAGGATCTGAGGTTGGCCGCTCCCGAATCCTCGGACGAGGACGTTGCCGCGGCACTGCGGACGGTCGGTGCGTACGAGTGGGTGGAGGCTCTCGACGAGGGAATGCTGACCGTAGTCGGCGAAGGCGGGCACGAGATGACAGCGGCGCAGGCGCAGCAGTTGGCTTTGGCGAGACTGGTGTTGGCCGATCCCGCCGTCGCCGTACTGGACGAGGCAACAGCGGAGGCGGGCAGCGCCGGAGCGCGGGAACTGGAAGCGACTGCCGACGCCGCTACGGAGGGCCGCACCACTCTGGTTGTCGCACACCGGCTTACCCAGGCCGCGGGCGCCGACCGAGTGATCGTGCTCGAACACGGTCAGATCGTAGAAGAAGGCCCGCACCGCGAACTGGTGTCCGCGGGCGGGCGTTACGCACAACTGTGGGCGGCCTGGGAAGGTCGCGACTGAGGGGTTTGTACTGGGTTTTGTACTGAGGGGGTCTGATCCGGCGATCAGGTGAGGTACCCGCCGCCGTGGGGGAAGAACTCGGCGGCGGTGTACTCGCTGCCGTCGTCGAGTCGGACGCGCTCGATCCGCAGTCCCTTGTTCTTGCCCGACCACGCGTCGGGGCCCGCGACGATCACCATGCCGTCGTCTTCCTGGATGAACACTCGGCCGGGGGTTCCGCCGTAGTGCCCGCGTGAGACGGACGCCTTCAGGATGCGGATGCGCTGGCCCTTGAACTCGGCGAAAGCGTTGGGGTACGGATCGGACTGTGCCCGGACGAAACGTTCGATGACCTCGGCGGGCCAGGACCAGTCGACGTGGCTGTCCTGCGGTGCACGCTTGTGGAAGAACGTGGCCTGCGATCGGTCCTGCGGCGTCCAGTCGGTACGGCCGGACGCGATCAGATCCAGGGCGTCGAGTGTGATGGGGCCGATCATGTCGATCGTGCGGTGGAACAGATCGGTGACGGTGTCGGTCGGGCCGACCGTCGTCGATCGCTGCAGCACGATGTCGCCCGCATCGAGTTCCTCGTCCATCAGGTGCGCCGTAAGGCCGACTTCTTCTTCGCCGTTGATCAGAGCCCAGATGAGCGGGGAGAAGCCCGTGTACTTGGGCAGCAGCGAATCGTGGATGTTGAGGGTGCCGTACTTGGGTGCGTCGAAGACCTCCGCCGGCAGCCAGGTGCGCCAGTTGTTGGCGACGATGATGTCGGGAGCCGCTTCCGCCAGCGCGGCCTTGAAGGCGTCGTCAGGCTTGTTCGCCACGTGAACGGGTACACCGTTCTCGGCCGCCAGATCTGCAACCGAGTCCGCCCACATCTGTTCGTAGACGTGTTCGCTCTTCGGGTGTGTGATTGCCAGCACGACCTCGTGATCGGAGTCGATCAAGGCCTGCAGGGTACGGTGGCCCCAGGTTTGGTATCCGAGCGTAGCGACTCTCAACGGGGGTCCTCCTGGACGAGCATGGGCTGGGGTTGCGGTCACACGACCGCCCATCAGCTTAGGCTATCCAACCAAAATTGTTGATCACACGTACGAGGAGGAAGGCTGACATGACGGTCGCCACAATCAACGGAATCCCCATCAATTACCAGGTCAAGGGTGATGGAGATCTGGTGGTGCTCATCATGGGGACCGGCAGCCCCGGCCGCGTCTGGGATCTGCACCAGACCCCGGCACTAGTGGCCGCAGGCTACCGAGTCTGCACCTTCGACAACCGCGGAATCGCACCGTCCGGCGAGAGCCTCGGCGGCATCACGATGCCCGACATGGTCGCGGACACCGCCGGACTGATCGAGCACCTCGGTGGCGGTCCGGCCCATGTCATCGGAACCTCGATGGGCGCCCGGGTGGCGCAGGAACTGACGCTCGCCAGGCCCGATCTGGTTCGCAAAGCAGTGTTCCTCGCCGGTCACGCCCGGATGGATCATTTCCAGCAGGTCCTGACCGAGGGCGAGCGCCAGTTGTTCGACAGTGGCGTCGCTCTGCCGGCCAAGTACCGTGCCGCAGTGACCGCGGTGATGAACCTTTCGCCGGCCACGCTGGCAGACGATCACTCGGCGCGCGACTGGATGGATATCTTCGAGTTCACCGGCGGCGCAACGTCACCGGGTGTTCGCGCACAGCTCGGTATGGACCGCGCCTTCGATCGACGGGGTGCGTACAAGTCGATCATGCGCCCGTGCCTGTCCGTCGCTTTCGCCGACGACCGCATGATCCCGCCCTACCTCTCCCGCGAGGTGGCGGACTGCATCGCGACGGCGTCGTACGAAGAGATTCCCGACGCCGGGCACTACGGCTACCTCGAGCGTCCGGAGGCCGTGAACAAGGTGCTGATCGACTTCCTGGCGAAGTAGTTTTCCGCACGCGAGAAAGGGCCTGACCTGCTAACTGCAGGTCAGGCCCTTCTCATGTTTCAGGCCAGTGCCAGGAACAGCTTCTCGAGTTCGGCCTCGGTCATCGGTTCCTGACCTTCCGCGCTGTCACCGCTCAGGCATTCACGCAGCCCGGAAGCGACGATCTTGAACCCTGCTCGGTCCAGCGCCTTGGACACGGCGGCGAGTTGCGTGACGACGTCCTTGCAGTCGCGGCCGTTCTCGATCATCGAGATGACCCCGGCAAGTTGGCCGTGGGCACGACGCAGTCTGTTCAATACGAGCGCAATGCTCTCTTCGTCGCCGGTCATGGTGGCCCCTTCTCGAGTGTTCGTGCTGCGGTCAAGGGTACCCCTGGGGGCATGTCACTGCTTGATTCAGTGTTTGATCCGACTGCGGTGTCAGATCAGCGAGTCGACGGCCGCGCGCAACTTGACGGCTGCGTCGGCTGCCACGGACTCGAGGCCGGGTTCGCCGGAAACCTGAACCATGAGAGCAGGGTTCATCGCTTCGACGAAGAACGAATTCTCGGTAGTCGTATCTTCGCGGACGACGACGTTGCACGGCAGCAGGAGGCCGATCTGACGATCCACCGAAACTGCCCGATGGGCCAACGGCGGGTTACAGGCACCCAGGATCAGGTACTTTTCCATGTCCTCGTCCAGCTTCGCCTTGAGTGTTGCCTGCATGTCGATCTCGGTCAGGATGCCGAAGCCCTGCTCGGCGAGAGCGCCACGCGTGCGGGTGACGACGTCGTCGAAGGTTCCGGTGACCTTGGTTGCGATCGCTATCGGTTCTGTGGGTGTTGTCATTGCGCACTCCTCGTCGTGGGCTGTCACTGTCGCCGGCTTTGATTTCTCTTGTCCCCATCATACCCCTGGGGGTATCAGTAGGACAGTGATGTCGGGTACACGATCAGCCATGCGAGAAGCTGATGTTCGGCAGGACGCGACGCAGCCATGCCGGCGCCCACCAGGCTGCCCGGCCGGTGAGGCGTAGGAGAACGGGCAGCAGCACCAAGCGGACGAGCACTGCGTCCAGGAGGACAGCTACGCCGAGAATGATGCCCATTTCCTTGGGTGGCAAGGGATCTGCGAGCGCAAAAGTGAAGAAGACCGCAACCATCACCGCTGCTGCCGCCGCAATGACCCGACCCGAATGCGCGAGGCCGTCGATGTGTGCGATCGCGGGGTCGCCTGTGCGTTCGTAGTGCTCCTTGGCACTCGAAAGCAGGAATACGGTGTAGTCCATCGCGATCGCAAAGATCATGGCGAAGAAGAAGACCGGACCCCACCCGTTGAGGAAACCCTGGGGGGTGAAGCCGAGTAGGCCTGCTCCGTGACCGTCCTGGAAGATCAGCTTCGCGATTCCGAATGCGGCCCCAGTGGACAGCAGGCTGACCAGCGTGCCGATCAAGGCGATCAAAGGCGCCTGGAGGGCGATCAGCAGCAACAGGAATCCGAGCGTCAGAATCACGACCACGACGATGGGAAGGTAGTCGTCGAGTGCCTGCTGAAGGTCGAGATTTTCGGCCGGAGCGCCGCCGACGAGCGCCGATTCCGGCAGTTGCGACCGAAGGTCGGCAAGGATGGTTTCCATCGCAGGATCTGACGGGTCGACGGTGGGAACTGCTTGCAGCATAACAAGATCGGACCCGTCGGCAGCTTGTTGCGCTGGGGTGACCATGGCCACGCCGTCAACGCTCATGGTAAGACGTGAGGTGTCGGCTGCATCGTCGGCGGACGTGACGATCTGCAACATCCCCGGGGCGCCGTCCCCGAATTGCTGCTGCACCAGTTCATAGCCCTGGCGAACCGGGGCGTCCTCGGGAACCACGGCGATGGAGGGCATTGCCACCTTCAGTCCGAAGACCGGAACAACGAGTGCGATCAGGATGAGTAAGGCGCCGAAGCCGAATGGCCACGGGTGCTTGTGCAGCAATGATGCCCAACCTGCGAACATCGGGGAGCGGTGCTGCTGGCGCTTTGCATACGGTAGAGAACCGCCGTTGACCTTCGCGCCGATCCTGCCGAGCACGGCAGGCAACAGGGTGAGTGTTGCGGCGAGAACGAAGATCACAGCGAGCATGATTCCGACAGCCATCGTGCGTACGGCCGGGGCTGGAACGATGAGAACCGCAGACAAACTGACCAGAACTGTGAGGCCGGAAAGGACCACAGCCTTGCCGGCGGTGTCCATGGTTTGAGCCACGGCGGCCCTTGGATCCGGATCGGCTCGCAATGCATCCCGGAACCTGGCGACGAGGAAGAGTGCGTAGTCGATGCCCAGCGCGAGAGCGAACATCATCGCGAAGTTCATGGCCCACACGGAAATCGGCGTGATCTCGTTGAGGATTACAAGCCCACCCGCCGAAGCGACCAGGCCCGCAAGCGTCAGCAGTAGTGGTAGACCCGCGGCAACCAGGGAGCCGAAGGCCAACACCATGATCGCGAGAGTGACGGGCCACGACATCATTTCGGCTTTGATCATGGCTTCGTGATTGGCCTTGTTGAAATCGCTCCACAACGCCGACGCACCCGTCGGGCACACCTCGATCGTGTCGGTGGACAAGCCCGTGAGCTTCTTGCCGAGTTCGTCTACCGCGCTGACCATCTCGTCGGTACTCGCGTTGGCGCCCGCGACCATGATGCCGGTATGTCCGTCCGGGCTGATGGTCATACCGGGCTGCGGGGCGATCACTTCGCCGAAGCGAGGGTCCGCGGAAAAGATTTCCGTTGCCGCGGCCAGGGTTTGCTGCATCGACGGATCCGTGATGGGTAGAGAATCCGAGTGAACGACCACTTGTACTGCGGCGGAGGAATTTCCACCGAAATGCTGCTCGGCCAACTCGCGAACTTGCACGGATTCGGATCCGTTTGCCTGCCAACCCGCGCCGGCCAGGGAGGTGAAGACGCTGGGTGCTGCGGCGCCGAGTGCGATCAACGCGATCAACCAGACGCCGACGACGAGGCGGGTGTGAGTCGCCATCGATCGACCGAGACGCGCAAGTATGCCGTCGGCTCGGGTGGGTGGGTCCGCGGTGACTGTTCTGGTCGCTGACATCTTCACTCCTGATACGGGTGGGGGTATTCCTGTCCGTCACCTGTATACCCCCAGGGGTATCGATCTGTCACATTCGAGGGTTCTCTATGCTGCTGGGGGCACCGTCCGATCTGAAACGGTGAAACGGATATGGGAGAGCAATCATGGACGCACGCGACTGGGACGAGCGATACCGAGCGGTGACGGAGCCATGGGGAGTCGACCCGGCGGGAACCGTCGCAACAAGAATTTCCGATCTGAGACCGGGCACCGCGATCGATCTGGCCTGCGGCGACGGCCGTCACGCGCGGTGGATGGCTGGGCAAGGTTGGTCGGTGACTGCGGTCGACTACTCGTCGGTGGCGATCGATCTGGCACGGGCGAGTGACGGGGACAAGGCTGTCGACTGGCAGGTCGGCGACGCGACCGAGTGGCAGCCGGAAGGGCTGGTCGACCTGGTGTTGGTCAGCTTTCTTCACCTCGAGGTCGACCATCTGGCCGCAACCTTGAATCGCGTCGGGGAGTGGCTGACGCCCGGCGGACGGGTCCTCTATTTGGGGCATTCCATCGAGAACTTCCATCGTGGTGTGGGCGGTCCACCCGAACCGACCATTCTGCCCGGTATTTCCGATCTCGCTCGCGCTGCGGAGGGATCGAGGGTCTATGCCCTCGAACATGTCGTTCGGCCGCAGGACGGTAAGACAGCAATTGACGTTTTGCTCGAATTCGGTCCGTGGGAACAGGTCTGACCAGGGCGGGAGCGCACCTTCACGTTCCTGGGTAGCCTACCCTAAACTTGCGAGGGTGTTCGTCGTTCGATGAGCATGAACGACGATGATCGGATTCTTGATGTCTGACCACTCTCAGGTAGCTCACCCGGCGGTATCGGGCGGTGCCGATCTGGACGCAGCGCTCCCGGCGACGGCCGCTCAGCGTGAGGTGTGGGTTGCTCAGAACGTCGATCCGAGCAGTCCGGTCTACAACATCGGACTTGTCGTCGAGGTCGACGGCACGATCGACATCGAGCGCGCGGCAGCGGCGATCGAGGCCAGCGTCGGACGCGTCGAAGCGCTGTTCGTGCACTTCGAGGTCGATGCCGACAACCAGCTGATCCAGGTGCCGATTCCGGATGCGCGCTGGGACGTGGAAATTCTCGACCTTCGGGCCGAGGCGGATCCCGATTCGACTGCGCAGTCGTGGATGGACACCGACATGGCTCGGGTCTTCGGTCCGGACGATCTGCTGTTCCGCCAGGTGCTTCTGCTGACCGCTGACGACCGAGTCATCTGGTATCAGCGCTATCACCACAGCGTGGTCGACGGGTACGGCATCTCGCTCATCGTCGCCGACGTCGCCGAGCGATACGACGATCCGAATCTCGGGACTGCCGCGCCGCGGTGGTCACTCGACGCCGTGGTTGCAGCCGATCTGGATTACCGGAACTCTCCGCGATTCCAGACCGACCGTCAGTACTGGGTCGAACGCGTTGAATCGGGACCGGAAGCGACGCGGATTCTGCATGGGCAGGTGGATGATTCGCTGCCGCCGATCTCGGCGATACTCACGCTCGACGCTGATCGCGCGGCACAGCTCTACCGCTATGCGGCCGACGCCGGGATTCGACGAACTCGCCTGCCCATGGCCGCGCTGATCGCGTACATCGCACGAACCACCGGAAAGCACGACGTTGTCGTCTCGGTACCGATGGCCGCTCGGGTGGGGCGCGACATGCGTCGCACTCCTTCGATGGCGTCGACGATTTTGCCGCTGAGTATTCGGGTAGAACGCTCGGAAACCATCGGCCAGTTGGCAACTCGTCTCGACACCGCCCTGGTCTCGATTCTCAAGCACGGGCGCTACCGGGGAGAGGATCTCGCTCGCGACATTCGGGCGATCGATCCCGACCGTCAGGTCTTCGGTCCCGGCATCAACTCGATGATGTTCGAACACACACTCACCTTCGGCGGATGCCCGGTGCGCGTGCGTAATTCGGTAACCGGTCGAGTCAGTGACCTGGATCTGAGTGTGCGCGGTGGTCAGGACGGGGAGCCGATCGAGATCGACGTCCGCGCCCCGGCCGGATTCGACAGGGAGTTGGCCGATCACACCGCGAGAATCGAACAGTTCCTCGATCGATTCGTAGCCGAGCCGCAGCTTCCGATCTCGGCACTCGACCCCATGTCGCTCGCGGAGAGAGAACTCGTGCTCCACGGGTGGAACGACACCGCAGAGCCGCAGCCCGTCACGACGGTGCCGGATTTGTTGCGCAGCAGCTTCTCTGCCGATCGGGGCGCCGTCGCCGTGGTCGACGGCGATATCCGGCTGACCTACGGCGAACTCGAAAGTCGGGTATCGCAGCTCGCCGCGCACTTGATCTCGCGCGGTGTCGCACCCGAAACCGTTGTGGCGATCGGCCTTCCGAGATCCGCCGAGATGGTGGTGGGGTTGTTGGCCGTCATGTGCGCCGGCGGCGCCTTCGTGCCACTGGATCCGTCCTGGCCCGCAGAGCGCCGCGAATCGGTACTCACCGATGCCGGTGCCACATTGGTGCTCACCTCGGACGGTGTAGACGACTCCGTTCCGGTCGATCTCTCCGCGTGGGCGTACGAGGACTGGCCCTCGGACCTGTCCGAGACGATGACCTCCGACATTCGTATTCACGGTGCCCAACTCGCATACGTCATCTTCACGTCCGGTTCGACCGGACGTCCGAAGGGCGCCATGATCCGCCACGAGGCAATCTGCGCAAGGTTGCTGTGGCAGCGGGAGCGGATTCTCGGGTTCGGGTCCGGCGATGCCTCCTTGTTCAAAGCCCCACTCTCGTTCGACATCTCGATCAACGAGATCCTGCTCCCGCTCGTCTCCGGCGGTCGATTGGTGATCGCGAAGCCCGAGGGGGAACGCGACCCGCAATACCTGCTCGACCTGATCGCCGGAGAATCGGTCACTTTCGTCTACCTGGTCTCGTCGATGCTCGACATCCTTCTGGATCTGGCGAACGGGACCGATCAGCTCGATTCGTTGAAGCACGTGTGGTGCGGCGGTGAGGTTCTCACGCCTGAACTCTTCGATCGGTTCCGCGATCAACTGTCCACGACGCTGTATCACGGCTACGGCCCGGCCGAAGCGACCATCGGTGTCTCCCATGTGATCTACCGCGAGGACGCGGAACGAATCGCCACATCCATCGGTCGCCCGAACCCCAACACTCGTCTGTACGTGTTGGACGGCGACCTGCAGCCGGTTCCGATCGGCACCGGCGGCGAACTCTACGCCGCGGGCTTCCTGCTGGGACGCGGATACGTCGGCGCGTCGGCGCTGACCGCATCTCGCTTTGTCGCGGATCCCTTCGTCTCAGGTGATCTGGCCGGATCCCGGATGTATCGCACCGGTGACTTGGCCAGATGGACCGACGACGGCACCCTCGACTTCCTCGGACGCACGGACAATCAGGTGAAGATCCGCGGCATGCGCCTGGAACTCGAGGATGTCGAAGCCGCCGTGATTTCGCACCCCGCAGTGCGTCACGTGGCAGTTCTGGTGCGCCAAGCACCAACAGGTGCAAAGTATCTCGCCGCCTACGTGAGCGCAGCGTCGGGGACGAACCTCGCGATCGACTCACGTGAGCTTCGCGAGTGGGCTGCGAGCAAGCTGCCCGACTACATGGTCCCGACCACCGTCACCGTCCTCGACAAGTTTCCGCTCACGGCAAACGGCAAACTCGACCGTCGCGCGCTACCCGAGCCCGATCTCGCCGAACTGAGTGCACATGTCGCCGCGAGAAACGAAGTCGAACAACAGTTCTGCACGTTGATCGCGTCGGCAGTCGGCCTCGATTCGGTCGGCGTTACCGACGACTTCTTTGCACTGGGCGGCGACAGCATCGTCGCGATCTCACTCGTGACCGCGGCTCGTGCTGCCGGTTTGTCGATCAGTCCTCGCGAGGTGTTCCAACTGCGCACCGCCGAGGCTATGGCGCGTGCCCAGTCCTCCCGAGTGGCTGAGATCGTCGACCACGCGGACCAACCGATCGGCCACGTAGCCACGACGCCGATTGCCGCCAGGGTTCTCGGAGTGTCGGACGCAGTACGAACCTTCCACCAGCGAGCGCTGATTCAGACGCCGTCAGCCTTGACGTCCGAGCATGTCCAGGCGGCGCTCGACGCCCTGGTGGCGTGCCACGATGCACTTCGTGCGACGTTGACGCCCGAAGGAAGACTGCTCGTCCCGGAGACAAACGAAGTGGCTGTGGTCTTCGAGACCCGTGCACTACCGGCACCGCTCGAAGAATGCGGACCGCTGATCGTCGCCGAGACCGAGCGAGCTGTCGGCCGTCTGAATCCGGCCGACGGCACGATGGTCAGCGCTGTTCTGTTCCGCCCTGTGACCGGTCCCGGACGGCTGTTGCTTGTCATCCACCACGCGGTGGTCGACGGCGTCTCGTGGCGCATCATCCTCGAGGACCTCGCGCGCGCCGGCATCGCAGCGATGAATGGCGACGAACCCGCACTCGCTCCGGTCGGCACGTCGGTGCGAAGGTACGCCGAACTCGTCTCGGATGCGGTCGGAGCCGGGCGACTGGACTCGGAAATCGAGTTCTGGGACTCGGTGACGTCCGCACAACGGGCATCTCTCGGCCGTCGGGCACTCGACCCGGCAGTTGACCTCGCGCGCACCGCTGCAGCGCGGTCGATCACCCTACCTCCAGAACTTGCAGATCAGCTGTTGGGCAGTGTCCCACGGGCGTTCGGAGCCGATGTGAGCGAAGTGCTGGTCACCGCACTTGCCGTGGCGCTGACCCGTTGGAGCGGTGCCGGATCGGTGACGATCGACCTGGAGGGGCACGGACGCGACGAGGACATCGTTCGCGGTGACGGCGCTGCGCACGTCGACCTGACTCGTACCGTCGGATGGTTCACCACAGTGTTCCCGGTGGCGCTCGAGATCGGTACAGCCGCTCCGGATCTCGAAGCGAGCGGCGAGTTGGCGGGGGTTCTCAAGAGCGTCAAGGAGCAACTTCGACGCGTCCCCAACGCCGGCTTCGGGTACGGAGCATTGCGATACCTGGGCAGCTCGGATCAGTTGGGTAGCGTCGCAGCGCCGGAGGTGGTGCTCAACTACCTGGGACGTACTGCTGCAGCGGAGGGGGACTGGTTCCCGGTGTCGATGGACGGTGCTGCCGATCCGTCCATGCCGCTGGGACACGCGTTGTCTGTCGACGTCGTAGCCGAGGACGCCGCCGGTGGACCACGACTGCGAGCCACCCTGACCTGGGCGTCGAACATCTTCCTGCGTAGCGACATCGACAGGTTTGCGCGGTTGTGGCTGGACTCGCTCGAGGCCGTGTCCGGGCTCGCAGCCTTCGGCGGAGCCACACCCTCGGACTACCCTCTGGTGGCGCTCGCTCAGGCAGACGTGGACGGGTTACCGAAGGCTGAAGAGATTCTCCCACTCACTCCGCTGCAGGAAGGGATCTACTTCCATTCGGCGTTTGCCGATCCGGGGGCCGATCAGTATGTCGTGCAACAGGTTGTGGAACTGACCGGAGCCGTGGACAGTGCGGCGTTGCGCCGCGCGCTGCGATCCGTCGTCGATCGGCATGAGGCGCTGCGCACCGGATTCTCGGTCCTGGGTGACGGCCGGGTCGTGCAGGTGGTGCACCCGAGCGCTGTCGTGGAGATGGCGGTAGTCGAGGTGGCCGGCGCCGATGTCGATGAACTGCTTTCCGCCGACCGCGCGCGCGGGTTCGACCTGGCGCAACCGCCGCTCGTCCGTTACACGCTTGTCCGTGCCTCTTCGGAGAAGTACCTTCTGCTGCAGTCGATTCACCATGCGGTCGCAGACGGATGGTCGGTTCCGGTGATGCTGCGGGAGCTGATGGCGTCGTACAGCGTTGGCGACTCCGGCGTGGTGCTCCCGACTCCGGCGCCGTACCGCAGCTATCTCGAATGGTTGGCCGGCCACGATCACGAGGCCTCGGCAGCGGTGTGGAGAGAAGCGCTGAACTCTCCCGGGCCCGCGGTCGAACTTCCCGCGCCGAGCGCGGGCAGCAGCGGCGTCTGTGCCACCCGAGTCGAGCTGTCCGACAGTGATACTCGCGCACTGGCGATCAACGGACGCTCCCATGGCCTGACGCTGAGCACGCTCGTGCACGGCGCCTGGGGGCTGGTGCTCGGCCGAATGACCGGCCGAACAGACGTGCTGTTCGGATCGACCGTATCGGGACGCGGTGGAGACCTGCCCGGGATCGAGTCCATGGTGGGCTTGTTCATCAACACCGTGCCGGCTCGGTTGCGGTTCGATCCGGCAGAGACAGCCGCGCAAGCGCTTTCCCGTTGGCAGAGGGAACAATCGGAACTACTCGACCATCAGTACCTGGGGTTACCCGAACTGCGACGGACCGGCGGACTGGAGCAGGACTTCGAATCACTCGTCGTGTTCGAGAACTATCCACTCGGTGACACGGCAATCGCTGATCCGACGAACTCGGTGCGACTGACGGGAATTCGATTCGACGAGCGACCGGCCTACCCGTTGACCCTGATCGTCGTCCCCGGCGATCGATTGGCGTTGGAGCTCAAGTACGACGCTGCTCAGGTGGACGGCGACGCCGCTGCGTCGCTGGCCGAAACTCTCGCAGTCGTACTCACCGAGCTCTCGCGCGATCTCGATCAGGTCATCGGCCGGATCGCGCTGGCACCCGCACAGCCGGGGAGCGTCGGCACGGCCTTGGATCGGCCGCGCGCAACGCTGACCGAGCTGCTGAAGGATCAAGCCGGGCGTACGCCCGAAGCCACCGCAGTGATCTTCCGTGAAGAGTCGTTGACCTACGCCGAACTTCACTCTCGCGCTGATCGTTTTGCGCATCTGCTGCGCGAACGTGGCGTCGGACGCGAATCGTTGGTAGCGGTGGCCTTGCCTCGCTCTCTTGATCTGATGGTCGCGATACTCGGCATCGGGAAGGCCGGGGGAGCATACGTTCCCCTCGACACCGGCTACCCGGCGGAGCGGCTGACGTACATGCTGGGTGACGCCGATCCTGTGTGCGTCGTGGTGTCGGAAGACTCTTCACTCGATTCGGGTTCGGTTCCGCGGGTGACGGTATCGGAGTCGGCGCAGTTCCCCGCCGATCCGCTGAGTGTCCCAGGATCGCCCGCGGATGCCGCGTACATGATCTACACTTCGGGTTCGACTGGTCGCCCCAAAGGCGTTGTGGTCAACCACGAGGGTGTGGTCAACCGATTGCTCTGGGCACAGCAGATACGTCCGATGGACGTCTCCGACCGGATGCTGCAGAAGACCCCGTCGAGCTTCGACGTCTCCGTTCCCGAATTCTTCTGGCCGTTCCTGGTGGGGGCAACTCTCGTGATGGCCGAGCCGGACGGGCACAAGGACCCTGGCTATCTGGCCGACGTCATCGTCGAACATTCCGTGACCCGAGTGCATTTTGTTCCGTCGATGCTCGACGTGTTTCTCGCGGAGCCGAAAGCAGCACTGTGCTCTTCGCTCGAGATCGTCAACTGCAGCGGTGAGGCACTGCCCGTTCACGTTGCACGCAAGGTCTCCGAGATCCTGCCGAATACTCTGGTGGACAACCTCTACGGCCCCACCGAGGCCGCCGTCGACGTCAGTTGGCAGCCGTCGGTGCAGGAAACTCCGGCAGACGCCGTCAGCGTCCCGATCGGCGCACCTGCCGCCAACACCGGCCTGTTGGTTCTCGATCCCTACCTGCAGAACGTCCCGGCCGGTGCCACCGGTGAGCTCTATCTGGCAGGGCCACAACTGGCGCGTGGTTACCACGGACGTGGGGGATTGACCTCCGAACGATTCGTGGCGAATCCGTACAGCGACGGCGGCTCGCGGATGTACCGGACCGGTGACATCGTGCGGTGGAATGCCGACGGCGTTCTCGAGTACCTCGGCCGTGCCGACGAGCAGGTGAAGGTTCGTGGATTCCGAATCGAACTCGGCGAAATCGACGCGCAATTGGCGCTGTGCCCCGGAGTCACGGCAAGTGCCGTGATCGTCCGAACCGACGGTCCGAGCAACCGCGCACAGGTGGTCGCCTACCTGGTCGGAGATGCTGATGATGTTGCGGTTCGAGCTCAGTTGTTGTCAGTGCTACCGGAGTTCATGGTGCCAAGTGCCTTCGTGCGGCTCGAGTCGCTGCCGCTGAGCCCGAGTGGCAAGCTCGACCGAAAAGCACTACCTGCACCGGATTTTGCGGCACAGGTGGGCGACTTGACGGGAGTGGTTTCCTCGGGCGTTGCAGACCTCCTCGCCGGGCATTTCGCGACGGTTCTCGGACTGCCCCGTGTCGGGGTGCGCGACGATTTCTTCACTCTCGGCGGCGACAGTATCCTGGCGATCCGACTGGTCAACCTGGCTCGTCGTGATTCGGTAGTGCTGACCCCGCGTCAGATCTTCGAATTGCGCACTCCCGCTGCGATCGCTGCAGCGGTGGGTGATGTCGCCACCTCGGATGCCACCGTCACGGCCGACATCGGCGTGGGTAAGCTGGTTCCGCTGCCGGTGGTTCACCGCTTGTCCGAATGGACGGGTGGTACCGACCGCTTCAACCAGGCAGTTCTGATCCACTCTCCGGCAACATCTCTCGGTTCGATCACCGGCGCTTTGCAGGCCGTGCTCGATCACCACGACGGACTTCGCCAAACCTTGATCCGACATGACCGCGGGATGTGGTCGGCGCGGATCGAGGAACCCGGTAGTGTCCGGGCAGCGAACCTGGTCGAACGCGTTGATGCTCGGGGACTGGATGACTCCGAGTTGCGAAGACTCGTCACTGAGCACTCTGAAACTGCGACCAGTCGATTGGATCCGTCTGCAGGGCGGATGGTCTCGGTGGTCTGGTTCGATTGCGGCGCTGAGAGTCTGGGCCGACTCGCGATAGTCGCGCACCACCTGGTCGTGGACGGGGTTTCCTGGGGAACCCTGCTCGAGGATCTCGCGATGGCCTGGGTGGCAGTCGAAGCCGGAGAGCCCGCCGCACTGGATGCCGTCGGAACTTCGCTGCGTACCTTCTCCCGTACGGTGGCCGAACACGCATACAGTGCTCATCGATTCGCCGAACTCGATCACTGGCTGACCGTGACCGCTCCGGGCGCGCAGTTGATCCCCGACGCCGCGGGCGATGCCGTCGTATCCGGAGGCTCGAGGCGCACGGTCACGGTGGACGGAGCAATCTCCGAGGCAGCACTTGGATCGGTTGCGGCAATGGTGGGTGCCGAGGGAACGGATGTTCTGTTGGCAGCGCTGACGATGTCCGTCGATCGCTGGCGCCGCTCCACCGGCCGCAGTGAGCACGAATTGCTGGTCGATCTGGAAAGGCACGGCCGGGAGGAGTTGGTGGCGGGCATCGATCTGTCGCGAACAGTAGGCTGGTTCACCACGATTGCCCCGATGCGGCTGCACGGCGGAATCGACCCGGTGGACACGCTACGCGAGGTGAAGGAGAGCCTGCGGGCGGCTCCGGACGGCGGTATCGGCTACGGGATGCTGCGATACGTGAATGCCCGCACGGCATCGATATTGGCGGGGCGCTCCGAATCTCAGATCCTGTTCAACTATCTCGGACGTACGACGACAGCAGGATCGACAGCATGGTCCTTGGCAGCGGAATCCGAAGCCTTGTCCACCGATCCCGACGCAGACATGGGAGGCCCGTACCGACTGATCGTGAATGTCGTCAGCGTGGATTCGGGGCTCCGCGCCGAGTTTGCCTGGGCAAGTGAAGATTTGTCCGAGGAGGACGCGCAGTCACTCTCCGACGGCTGGGTTTCGGCCCTCGGCGATCTGGCGGCTGCGGCCGCGCGTCACGCCGGGCCTCCCATTCTGACCCCGTCCGATGTGACGTTGCTCGACCTGAGTCAGACCGAGATCGACGCGATAGCCGATGCGAGTCCGGCAGGTGTCAGCAGCATCCTCCCACTCTCACCGTTGCCGGAAGGCCTGTACTTCCAAGCCGGCTACGCGGGCAGCAGCGACAGCAGCAGTGGTGGGGACATCTACACGGCACAGTTCTCGATGGACTTCGGGCACACCCTCGATGTCGACAGGTTGGCTGCGGCCGCCCGGACACTTCAACGACGAAATCCCACGTTGCGAGCGGGTTTCGTGAGCGAAGGGCTGAACGAGCCGGTGCAGTTCTTCAGCGCTGGACTCGATGTTCCGGTCGTCGTCCACGATCTCCGTGAACTCGACGACTCGGTTGCTCGTGAGCGTGCCGAGGCCGTCGCCGCCCAAGACCGAGTGACGCCATTCGACCTGACCGCGCCGCCGCTGTGGCGTATGAGTGTGCTGCATCTGCCTGGCGGCCAGGATCGTCTGGTGATCAACAGGCAGTTCCTGCTGTGGGACGGCTGGTCCAACGGCCTTGTCGTCAGTCAGCTTCTGGCGCTTTACGATACCGGCGGCGACGACAGCGCATTCGGCGAACCCGAGGGGTCGTTCGAGACATACCTCGCCTGGTTGGCCGATCGCGACGGTGCAGCCGCCGACGAGGGGTGGCGCGGAGCGCTCGCAGGACTCGAGGAGCCGACGCTTGTTGCCGAGCCGATGCCCGGCGTCGAAGTTCAGCTTCCGGATCGCCGCGATGCGGTTCTGTCGGAAACGCTTTCGCGTGCGTTGCGTGAGCGCGCTGCCGCGTCCGGCGTCACGTTCAACACGGTACTGAATGCAGCGCTGGCCCTCGTGCTGGCGTCGGCCACCGGTCGACAGGACGTCGTCTTCGGCTCCACGGTTGCCGGACGGCCACCGGAGGTACCGGGAATCGACACCGTGGTGGGCATGTTCCTCAACACCGTTCCCGTTCGGCTGCAACTGGATCCGAACGAGAGCGTCGAGGAACTTCTTCGTCGGACACAGGCGGATCGACTTTCGCTGATGCCTTTCGACTACCTCGGTTTGGCATCGATCCAGCGTGTTTCCGAGCATCGTCAACTCTTCGACGTGCTGATGGTCCTGCAGAACTTCGTGGACGAGAAGCAAGTCCACGCGCTCAACGCCGCTCACGACGTGAGTGGAAGCGACAGTATCGATCACACGCACTATCCGCTGACCGTCGTGGTCACACCGGGTGCCACCGTCAACGTCAAGTTCGAGTTCCATCCGCGTCTGGTGACCGCGCGCCGGGCCGAGGACCTACTGGGTCACTTCGTCGACCTGCTGCAGAGTTGGTCGCAGGACATGACGGGATCGGTTGTTGCGTCTCCGGTTCCCGCAGTAGCGCAGCAGACGCAGATCCGGGAGTTGCCAGAGCGCACCATTGCCGACCTGTTCGAAGAAGTCGCGTCGGCGCAACCGAACGACACGGCACTCGTGTTCGGGAAGCGCCGGATGACCTACGCCGATCTCGACGGCGAGATCAACCGGATGGCGCGGTTGCTGATCAATTGGGGCGCCGGCCCGGAAAAGATTGTCGCTCTTGGCCTACCACGTTCGGTGGACATGGTCGTCGCGCTCTTCGCGGTATTGCGCACGGGTGCTGCCTACCTACCCCTCGAACTCGACCATCCGGCCGAACGGTTGGCCGTGATGATCGACGACGCGGATCCTGTCGTGTTGCTGACAACCGTTTCGGCCTCACCGAGGTTCGAAGGTGCCGACGTCCGCACTATCGTGATCGACGAACCCGATACAGCAGCAAGGAGACTGACGATCTCGGCGCGGGCACTCTCCGCGTCGGAACTCGGAGCATTCGCTCCGGGGGCACCGCATCGACTCGACCACCCCGCGTACGTCATCTACACCTCCGGTTCGACCGGCAAGCCCAAGGGCGTGGTCACCGGTTACCGCGGCTTGACGAACATGCAGTTCAACCACCGCGAGGCGATTTTCGAACCCGTGATCGCCGCGGCGGGCCGGCGCCTGCGGATCGCGCACACCGTGTCCTTTGCCTTCGACATGTCGTGGGAGGAACTTCTGTGGCTCGTGGAAGGCCACGAGGTGCACATTTGCGACGAGGATCTGCGTCGTGATGCCGAGGCACTCGTTGGATACTGCGACGCACTGGACATCGACGTCGTCAACGTGACACCGACCTACGCGACGCACCTGATCGACAGCGGGCTTCTCGACGACGGTGTGGGACACCACCGCCCGCCGTTGGTCCTGCTCGGCGGTGAAGCCGTTCCGGATTCGGTGTGGAACAGGCTGCGCGACACCGAGGGAACCGTGGGGTACAACCTCTACGGTCCGACGGAATACACGATCAACACGCTCGGTGGCGGAACGTTCGACAGTGACACCCCGACCGTCGGCAAACCGATCTGGAACACCGCCGCGCATATTCTCGACGGCTGGCTGCGTCCGGTCCCCGATGGAGTTGCCGGCGAACTGTACATTGCCGGAGCCGGTTTGGCTCGCGGCTACCTCGGACGCTTCGCGCTCACGTCCGAGCGCTTCGTCGCAGATCCGGCTGGGACCGGAGGACGTATGTACCGCACCGGGGATCTCGTGCGGCGACGCGGTGACGGCAACCTGGACTTCCTCGGCCGCACCGACGATCAGGTGAAGATCAGAGGTCACCGCATCGAGCCGAGCGAAATCGTCTCCGTTCTCGAATCCGACGAACATGTGCGGCAAGCGGCAGTGGTGGTCGACGTCGGGGCAGGTGGAGTCAAGAGGCTCGTCGGCTACGTGACACCCGTGCGACTCGGCGCCGGGCACGACTACCGCGCGCAGGCGCGAGTTCTCCTACCCGACTACATGGTTCCGGCCGTGGTGATCGAGGTGGAGACACTACCGATGACCGTCAACGGCAAGCTCGACGTCAAGGCACTGCCCACCGCCGATTCGGTGCTGGGGGAGCGGAGTGGGGAGTCGATCGCACCGCGTAACCACACGGAAGAGGTCCTCTGCGACCTCTTCTCCGACGTACTCGATGTGGACGATATCGGGGTCGACGACAACTTCTTCGACCTCGGTGGGCACTCGCTTCTGGCCACCAAGCTGATCAGTCGAGCTCGGATCGCCATTCCGAACAGTCTGACCATGCGTGATCTCTTCGAAGCGCCGACGGTGGCGGAACTTGCGGAACGTATTGTGGCCGAGCAGGGATCGACGCGACCGGTGCTGGTAGCGAAGCCGCGGCCGGACCACCTTCCTCTTTCTGCCGCTCAACAGCGATTGTGGCTGATCGGACAGATGGAGGAGAACTCCGCGGCCTACAATTTCCCGATCGTGCTCCGTTTGGACGGCGCACTGGACGCGGACGTCTTCGCCGCGGCGCTCGGCGACGTCGTGGAACGACACGAATCCCTGCGTACGGTGTTCCGGTTGGTGGACGGATCGCCGGAGCAGATAATTCTCGAATCGGCGACGATTCCGGTCGAGACAGTTCATCGAGACGAATCCGGTGTCGCCGGTGAAATTGCCGTGGCAGTGGGTCGTCCGTTCGACCTGTCTGACGAGATTCCGATCCGCGCACGTCTGATCCGGGTGGACGGCGACGAGGTGGACGGTGCCGTAGTGGTCGTGATCGTCCTGCATCACATCACTACGGACGAATGGTCCGATCGGCCATTCCTGCGCGATCTGATGTCGGCATACTCCTCTCGGATCCAGGGCGAAGATCCAATTTTCGAACCGCTTCCGGTTCAGTACGCGGATTACACTCTGTGGCAACGGGAATTGTTGGGCAGCCCTGACGATCCGTCGAGCATCCTGAGCACGCAGTTGGACTTCTGGGCGAAGAGTTTGGACGGAGCCCCCGAAGAACTGCTGCTTCCCGCCGACCGGAGTCGACCGGCCAGACCGAGTTTCTCCGGTGGTGCAGTGGTGACACGGTTGGGCGTGGAGACAACTGCTGCACTGCGAGATCTGGCGCGCGAGAGCCGGAGTTCGATGTTCATGGTTCTGCACGCGGCGTCGGCGGCGTTGCTGACTGCGCTCGGAGCGGGTGAGGACCTTCCCCTCGGCGCTCCCGTCGCCGGACGTAGTGAGCAGGGACTCGACGAACTGGTCGGCTTCTTCGTCAATACGATTGTGCTGCGCACGGATACGTCAGGTAATCCGACGTTCCGGGAGTTGGTGGATCGCGTTCGCGAGGGAGATCTCGAGGCCTTCGCCAACGCTGACGTTCCCTTCGAAACGGTGGTGGAGCGCCTCAATCCGTCGCGTACTTTGGCACGTAATCCGCTGTTCCAGGTCATGGTCGGCTATCACAGCCGGGAGGAGACGGGCGGCGATTCGTTCGAACTCGAGGAGTACACAGCCAAGTTCGATCTGGTGTTCAACTTCACCGAGTACCTCGGCGACGAAGGCTGCATCGACGTCCGGCTCGAGTACGGCAGCGACCTCTTCGATCGCGAAACGGCACAGCGAATTTCGAACCGATTGGAATCGGTGATCGCGGCCGTCGTGGAATCGGCCGACATCGAGATCGGCGACATCGACATCTTCTTGCCAGGCGAACTCGAGCAAGTTGTCACCTCGTTCAACGACACCGCCGTCGACGTGCCGGAAGAGACGTTCTACGACGCTTTCGCGCGTGGAGTCGTTGCTACGCCCGAGGCGATTGCGGTGCGCGACGAGGCGGGGCAGGCCACGTACCGCGAACTCTCCGAGCAGTGTGATCGGATCGCCGGCGTGCTGTATCGCCGCGGAGTGTCGGTCGAAGACGTGGTGGGGCTTGCCGTCCCGCGCTCGGTGGAAATGGTCGCGTCGGTCCTCGCCGTGCTCAAGCTGGGGGCCGCGTATCTACCCCTGGATTTGAGTCACCCGAGCGAGCGCATCACATACATGCTCACCGATTCCCGCGCCTCGGTACTTCTGTCCACTGCGGAGGAAAGCTCGCGGATCGAGGATGTGGTCGGCGTCGAGCGAATTCTCCTGGACGATCCGCTGATCCGTGCGGAACTGGACGAGGCAGTGATCGTCGAAACTCCCCGGCCACCAGTTGGCGTCAGCCACGCTGCCTATGTCATCTACACCTCGGGATCGACCGGAAAGCCGAAGGGAGCCGTCCTCTCCCATGACGGTATTCCGAGTCTTGTTGCCACAGCTGAGGTTCGGATGCGACTGGTACCGGGTTCGGTGGTGATGCAGTTCGCTTCGGTCGGCTTCGACGTCGCGGTATTCGAGCTGGCGATGGCACTGTGCACGAGCAGCACCCTGGTGATCGTGCCGCAGAATGCACGAGTTGCCGGTCCGGCGCTGACCGATTTCATGACGAGCAATCGTGTCACCCACGCGATCATCCCTCCCTCGTTGCTGGCCGCTCTGCCGGCAGGATGTGAAGTGCCGCAGGGCTGCACCGTGTTGGTCGGAACCGAGACGGTGCCACCGGAGCTGATCGGGCGATGGGCGGAGCGGCTGAATTTGCTTGCCGCGTACGGAC
The DNA here is from genome assembly GCF_001653035.1 of Rhodococcus sp. YH3-3. Classification (NCBI taxonomy): domain Bacteria; kingdom Bacillati; phylum Actinomycetota; class Actinomycetes; order Mycobacteriales; family Nocardiaceae; genus Rhodococcus; species Rhodococcus sp. YH3-3. The sequence continues at coordinate 1,406,322 of NZ_BCWH01000001.1, forward strand.
TCACCGAAGCCACGGTGAACAACACACTGTGGCAGGCAGAACCCGGTTGGAACGGTCCCGTGCCCATCGGAATCCCTGACCCCAACGAACAGGCGTACGTGCTCGACGATCAACTGCGTCCGGTTCCGCCGGGAGTATCCGGCGAGCTGTACATCGCGGGACGCGGCCTGGCGAGAGGCTATCTGGGCCGATTCGATCTGACGGCACAGAGATTCATCGCCGATCCCTTCACCGCGGGCGATCGCATGTATCGCACCGGGGACCGCGCGCGGTGGCGCACTGACGGGAACATCGACTTCCTCGGCCGCGTCGACGATCAGGTCAAGATCCGCGGTTTCCGAATCGAGTTGGGCGAAATCATCGGAGCTCTCAGTGCCCATCCTTCGGTGAAGCAGGCAACGGTCGTCGCGGATCGGCAGGGCGAAATCACGCGCCTGGTCGGTTACGTGTCACCGGAACCCGGTGTCGTCGTCGACACGACGGCAGTGCGGAACCTCGCGGCACTGTCGTTGCCCGACTACATGGTTCCGACCATGGTTGTCGCCCTTGACGGTCCGCTGCCGTTGACGCCCAACGGAAAGCTCGACCGCAAGTCGTTGCCCACTCCGGACTGGTCGGAGCTGGCGGGTGATGTTGCTCCTCGCACGGCAGTGGAGTCCACGGTTGCGGCTGCGTTCGCGGAAATCCTGCAGCTACCGAGCGTCGGAGTCCACGACAGTTTCTTCGAACTCGGCGGCCATTCGATGGCTTCGATGAAACTGGTCGGTCGCATTCGGGAAGCGTTCGGCGTGGACGTCAGTATTCGAGACGTATTCGACGCGCCGAGTGTTGCGGAGTTGGCGGCCGTCGTCGCGCGTTCGGAAGGTGGGCGTCCGATCCTGGCGCCGGCGGTGAAACGTCCCGAGACGATGGGTCTGTCTGCGCCGCAACGTCGTCAATGGGAGTTGTTCCGCGTGTCCGGCGCGCAACCGCAAGCAAGCCACGCTCTGGCGCTGACCCTGAAATCGAAGATCGATCCGGAGATTCTCGGGCACGCCTTGGACGATGTGACTTCGCGGCACGAACCCCTGCGGACCACCTTCGTCGAGGTCGACGGCATCGTCGTGGCAAGAGAATCGGTGCGTCCGACTGTCGATGTGGTCGATGTCGGCGCCGGCGATGTGGGTCGAGTGGTGTTCGAACTGGCTCAACTTCCGATGGATCTGCGTGAGCAATCACCGTTGCGGGTTCATCTGGTGCTTGGTGAAGACGGCTCTAGGACACTGCTTCTCGTCATGCACTACATCGCCGTCGACGAGTGGTCAGTAGTGCCGCTGTTGGGAGATCTGGTCTCTGCTTATGCAGCCCGGTCGCAGGGAGATCAACCGGTTTGGGACGAGCTTGCATTGACGTACGCCGATTACACCGTGTGGTCGGACGAGCTGTTGGGAGACCCCCGAGACGTCGACAGCCGAGCGTCGAAGCAACTTGCATATTGGCGGGATGCGCTCGACGGAATACCGACCAGTGTGAATCTTCCGTTGCCGGAAGGTGACTCGGAGCCTCGAGGTGACGTGATCGCCGTCGACATCGACGCGGGTCTGCACGCCGGAATCGACGCCCTGGCTGCGCGCACCGGCACGAGTATGTTCATGGTCCTGCAGGCCGCACTGGCCAGCGTTCTCACGAAGGCCGGCGCGGGTACTGATCTTCCCATCGGTTCATTGGTTGCGGGCAGGTCGGATCCTCGTCTCGAACCGATGATCGGGTCCTTCTTCAATGTTGTTCTCCTGCGCACGGATACGTCCGGTAGTCCGACGTTTGCAGAATTGCTGGGCCGAGTGAGGGAAAGAAATCTGGAGGCGCTGAACAATCAGGATGTCTCATATGTGTATGTCGAGCAGGCGCTGGGTAATCCGGCGTCCATGAGACCTCAGGTGATGGTGATCCATCACCAGCAGGCGGATTTGGACGGGCTCGGCGACTTCGGTTCTCTCGTACCGATTCCGGTGGGAGTGCCCCATGCGGATGTGACGTTGAGTTTTTACGAGCCGGTGGGCGATGGGCCTGTCTTTGCAACTCTCGGGTTCCGTGCCGACCGCGTCGATGCGGGTGCAGTCCGCGTATGGGCAGGTCAGTTGGTCGACGTGATCGAGGCTGCAGTCGCCGCCGAAGGGGATGACGCGAGCGAGGGGGCGAAACTATGACATACGTCGCATCGCTCCGTGGGGTCGACCGCTATACGGGGGCTCACAGTGTTGATACCCTCACCTCATTAAGGGTAGCCTTTGCTACTTACTTCGGGACATCGATTGGCGGCCGTACCAGGTCGTTCCGTCGGGGATGGACTACCTGTAATGAGTGAATCACCAAGAGACTCCAGCGCCGAACCTGCCATTGTCGACATCGTCGGCGTCGGGTTCGGTCCGGCCAACCTCGCGTTGGCCATTGCTGTCGAAGAACACAATGCAAATTGTGCGGCCGTTGATCGGGTGAACGCGCGGTTCTTCGAAAAGCAGTCTCAGTTCGCGTGGCATCCCGGGATGCTGCTCGACGGTGCCACCATGCAGATCGCGTTTCCGAAGGACCTGGTGACGTTCCGGAATCCACAGAGCGGATACAGCTTCTTCTCGTATCTGTTCGAGCAGGGTCGACTGGTCGACTTCGTCAACCACCAGACCTTCTTCCCCACGCGCCACGAATTCAACGACTACCTGTGCTGGGCAGCTCGACGAGTCGACGCGGACGTGCAGTTCGGTACAACCGTCGACGGGGTCGAGGGCATCAAGAACTCCGACGGCGTTGTCGATCGCTTTGCGGTTCGCACCGCCGACGGTGAAACGGTGATCGCGCGCAACATCGTTGTCGGAGCCGGCCTGAAAGAGCGGATCCCGGAGTGGGCGACGCCTTCGTCGCGGTGCTTCCACAATCACCAGTTCCTCTTCCATCTCGAAGCAATGCCGGAGCCCGTACACAACCGGTTCGTCGTTCTCGGTGCCGGCCAGAGTGCCGCGGAGATCGTGGACTACCTGCACGCGAACTACCCGAACGCCGAAGTTCACAGCGTTTTTGCCCGCTACGGCTACAGCCCGGCAGACGACAGCCCGTACGCGAACCGCATCTTCGATCCCGAAGCCGTCGATCAGCTGCACGGTGCAGACGCCGCGGAACGACGCCGACTTCTCGATTTGCACCGCAGTACCAATTACTCGGTCGTCGACATCGAACTGATCAACAAGCTGTATGCCACCGAGTATCAGGAGATGGTTCGTGGGCCGCGGCGACTGTTCATGCGTCGGGCCTCGGAGATCACGAGTGCCGTGGAGACCGAATCCGGCATCGAACTGGCTGTCCGTAGCAATCTCGACGGCTTGACCGACACGCTGGCGTGCGACGCACTCATTCTGGCCACGGGTTTCACCCCGGCACCTCTGGACGATTTGTTGGGTGAACTCGTGCCGGATTCGTCCGTTCCGCGTAACGTCAGTCGGGATTATCGACTGGCTGTAACGGAGGACGTGACAGGCGGTATCTATCTGCAGGGTGGGACAGAACAGACTCACGGATTGACGTCGTCGCTGCTGTCGAACGTGGCAGTGCGGGCGGGGGAGATTCTGGCGTCGGTGCTGAGCCACCAGAACCGAACTGGTGCGCTTGCTAGTCTGGGCGCACAAGACACGTACGTAACGAGTGAGGCGAGATGAGCACTAACCCTTTCGATGACGAAGACGGCCGCTTCTACGTGCTGGTGAACGACGAGGACCAGCACTCGCTGTGGCCCACGTTTTCCGAGGTCCCCGCCGGCTGGCGAGTGGTGTTCGGTGAAGACAGCCGCAAGGCGTGCCTCGAATACGTCGAGGCCAACTGGACCGACATGCGTCCGAAGAGCCTGCGTGAGGCCATGGAAGCCGATCAGGCTGCCGGTGGAAAGCACGCAGTCGAGAGCTGATTCTCTCACCGCTCGGAACCCCAGAGACCCCGAGTGAACAGAAAAGAGCTGGGCACCGTCAGGTGCCCAGCTCTTTCTGCTTGAACGACGCCTACTTCTCGGTGACGGGAACTCGACGCCTGCGCTTGCGGACCATCGGGCGACGTAGCGAGTCCACGCGCATCAGAATCCGTGGACGACGCAGCGTGCGCGCTCCCCATTCGCCGAGCGTGACGCCCGCGGCCAGGGCACAGCCGATACCGAACGCCGACAGCAAGGCAGTCAACCCGATCAGTACCTGGTCGTTGAGCAGCGCGTACAGGCCTCGGTACAGCGACAGACCGGGGAGCAGCGGAGTGATGCCTGCGACCGCGACAACCAGCGGAGGCGTCAGTGCGCGGCGAGCCATCAGACCACCGGCAAGACCGACCACGGTTGCGGCGATTGCGGCGGCGATCACGGGACCGACGTCGAGTGTCTGCACGAAGATCGACACACCACTGCCTGCCGCACCGCCCAGGAACGCCGCGGTGAGTGCACGCCTCTCGGCGTAGCAGGCGAGCGCGTAGAACACCGACGCACACGCACCGGAGAGCATGAGGATCGGCAACTGCGTGATGGTGGAGACTTCCACATTGATCGGTGGAAGCGTCGAACCCAACATCCCGGTCATTCTCAACGAGATTGCGACGCCCGCGATGATGCCGCCCGTCATCATCACCACTTCGAAGAATCGCGCGACAGCTGTAATGGGTGCACCCATGATCGCGTCCTGGACCGAGCCCACCAACGACAGCCCGGACAGTAGAACGACCACTCCGGCCGCGATGACCAACGACGGCCGGATACTGATCCCCAGCTGGTCCTGAAATGTATAGAGCGTGGCGGCGGGCGCAGCCGCGATGAGACCACCGACAACCTGCTGGAAGAAGAACGGCAACCCGAACCGGTTCAGTACGCGGTTGACTCGATCGATGACCATCGTCGTCAGAAACGCGACTGTGGCAACGAGGAACCCACCCCCGAGCAGGACGGAGACCGAAGCCGCCATCGCAGCCCAGGCCATGGTCGCGGTCCATCGGTTGTACGGGTGCGGCGCCGTCGTGATGGCTGTGAGCGCGTCGTGCGCTTGGTCCGGTGTGATCGCCTCACGGCGGATACGACGTGTCAGACGGTCGACGGCCGCCAGCCGCGTGAAGTCCATCGAGCGGTAGTGGACGATGCGCATCGTGCTCGCCGGCGGTCGCGTCGGGCCGCGATAGGCAGAGAGCACAATCGAGTTGTAAGTGACGTCGACGTCACACTGGGCAAGGCCGTACGTGGCGGCGATGAACTGCACCTGCTCAGCGGTGTCCATGGCCGCGGTTCCGGATGCGAGGAGGACTTCGCCCACCCGAACCGCGAGGTCCAGGACCTCTGCGACGACGGCGTCGTCTGTCAGGTCGATCGGTTGAAGCGGTGCGGGAGCCGACGTGACCGTGTCGACGGTGGCTTGCCGGTTTCCCGTCAGGCGTGTGAGTACTTCGGTGAATTTCGCCATCAGGGGGCGGAGTGGGAGTTGCGCATGGGGCCCACGCTATCTAACGTGACCCGCGCGCGGCCACCGTGACGGCTTGGATATGATGGCTCCGCAAAGTCAGTCGCGGCAACGCGTCGGTCTTCGCCTCCTTAGCTCAGTGGTAGAGCACTCGCCTTGTAAGCGAAAGGTCGTCGGTTCAATCCCGACAGGAGGCTCCGAAAGAGGAGGCACTCACCAATGTGGTGGGTGCCTCTGTATTTGCTGAGGTGCCGATAGGCGCCCGGTTCAGTTGGTCTCGGGCTTGTTCGTAGCCTGGCGCGGGTCGATCGCGCCGTCGATGTACTGCTGGGCGATCACTCGCAGTTTGACGTTGCTGCGCTGCGAGTCCTGGATGAGAATGCGGAAGGCTCGGTCGGCGTCGACGTGGTGGGTGCCCATGATGATGCCCTTGGCCTGTTCGATGACGCCTCGCGATTCGAGTGCTCGCTCGAGGTCCATTGCGTGCTTTCTGGCGATGTCGAGGCGCTGCGAGCTGTGCAGCGCGTAGGCCGAGGTCACGGCGAACAGTTGGAGCAAGGCCACGTCGGCGCCGGTGAAACCTCGGAGGTCGTGGCTGTAGAGATTGAGGGTTCCGAGCGGGCGTTCCCGGCCAGGCAGTGGCATGGACAAGAAGCTGACGGCGCCGACTGCCTTTGCCGCGCTTGCGAATTGAGGCCACCGGCTGTGGGCTTCGCTGGCATGTGCGCGGACAACGGTTCCCGTGCGTGACGACGTCACACTCGGTCCGTAGTCCAGTCGGAATTGGATCGAGTCGACGGTGCGAACAAGTTGGTGGGTGGCGGCGACGGTTCGGAATGTCGTGTCCGAACCGCCGATGGTAATTCCGGCCATGTCGGCGTCGGCGATGAGATCGACGGCATGCCTGCAGACTTGTTCGAGAAATTGCTCGGCCTGGGCATGTGGATCGAGGTGCGCGTACAGCGATTGCAGGGCGTCCGAGGCGGCGTCCAGGCTGTCCTGCGACGCGGAATTTCGGCCCCCGGTGGGGCCGCGGTGTCCTCTGGCGATGCGCGGCGCCGTCATTGTCTCAACCACCCTTCCCCATCACGTCGCAGGCATGTCCGATTCGTCTCATTGTTGCACCGGACTAACTGTTGTGCACTCTGTTTCGGTGGACAAGTGTCTGATGGGGCGGACGGTTATGTGAAGTGGTCTGCGTATGCCCAATCGTGATGTTTGATTCGGCCGTTAGCGGGTAGCGCGCCGATCTTGGAATTATGTTGTCCTGCAACAGTTAACGTGGAAACTGCGACCGGGGTACAAGTTTTCTCCGCAATGGCGCGCAGGTCACGAACTTGGCCTATTGTCAGCGCCAGCGCACAATCTTGTACGCGTAACCCGTAGACAGTGAAGGGGATACGACGATGAACGGACTGATCGCGGCTCTGAACAGTGGAATGACCGTTGGCTTGGCCAACACGATCCTGACTTTCGGCGGAATCATCATCAACCTCAACATCGTGATCAACAACTGACCGCGTAATCGGCGAGTAACCGTTTGTTATGCCGATTCGATCGGAAGGTCCGGCCCTGGGCGGTCGCTCTTGCTCTTGAGCCACCGATTGGGAAGTTTGCCGGCAAGTTCTCCGAGTGGACCGACTGCAGCGCTGAGGATTCCGACGGTTTCCTGAAGGACCTCGATACTCGCGCTCATCCGCTCGAGGTTGGGGGCGAGGGAAGTCAAGGTGTCGGACAGTGCAACGATCTGGTCAAGCGGGCCGCCTTCGGCGATGAGCCGTTCGAAGGCGCCGTTCTCTGCCAGGAGTGTTTCGAGGATGCCGTTTTCGGCCAGTGCGCGATCGATGACACCGTCCTTGGCAGTCAGGCGTTCGACGGCACCGTCTTGCGCTGTCAGGCGTTCAAGCGGACCGTCCTCCGCCATCATTCGGTCGAGGAGACCGTCCGGCGCGAGCAAGCGTTCCAATGCGCCGTTCTCGGCGAGCACCCTATCCAGCGGTCCGCCGGGGGCAAGAAGTCTTTCGAGTGGTCCGCCGGGAGCGAGTAGTCGTTCGAGAGTGCCGTCGGGTGCAGTCAGTTTGTCGACCGGGCCGCCGGGAGAGAGAAGTCGATCGAGTGGCCCACCGGGGGCCAAGGCCTGCCCGATGGGCCGATCGTCAGCGGTGAGTGATGACAACTGCTGGATCATCTGCATGGGTCCGCGGGGGCTTGCCAAGCCGGCAGCACCCGCCGTCACGGCGCCGGTATTACCGACGGCGATACGAACTGTCGTGACCGTCAGCTCGGCGATTCCCAAACTGATCTCTGCGGCTGCAATGCCCGCGCGTAGGGGAAGCGTGAGCATCTCCAGCAGTTTCATGCGTTAACTGTAACCGGTAACACACAAACACTCACCAGGATCGCCGGTCAGTGGAGGACCTTCAGACCGACGACACAGCCGACGATGCCCAGGATCAGCAGTATCTTGACGATCGAGGTGGACTCCGCGCCGGTGATCATCGCATATCCCACGGTCAGGGCGGCGCCGATGCCGACCCAGATCGCGTAGGAAGTCCCGATGGGAAGGGTACGCATTGCATACGCGAGGCCGGCCATACTGACGATCAGGCCGAGGACGAAGACGATGGTGGGCGACATCTTGCTGAATCCGTCGGACTTACCGAGTGCGGTAGCCCAGACAGCTTCGAAAAGTCCGGAAATGACGAGCACGATCCATGCCATGGTGAACAACTCCCAAGGCACCGTCTTTTCGCTGGCCGGGTACGGTGCGCTCGTCCGGATGTCGTCGTTGACCACCCAACCATAGCAACAGAATTCTGCGTTCCGACCCGATCAGCTGGCGATTTAGGTCACCACCGCCGTTCGAACTCGCTTCAGATGGATGCTCGTCACGGCCACCACGATCGTCGCCGTCGCAGCGAGAACAGTCAGAGGAATCGGCGTGTTCACGGCGGCCGGTCCGTGTTCGACGAGCGGACCGGTAGACCACCCGAATTCCCGCGAGCCCGGGTCCAAGAAGGTCGGTGAAACCGAGAACAACGTGAAAGCGACGGGCAGCATCGCCCCGCTCGAGACTGCTTCGACGGCAACAGGCATGCATGACGTGACGGCCAGTCCCAGCGCAAGCGGGAGGACGAGGACGTAGGCAACCGTGGTCGGGGCGGCATCCAGCAATCTCGAGAGTGCAGTCACGGCAAGGAGTCCCAGCCCGAGTTGCGGCATCGGTCTTCTCCAGCCGACGACGACGCCCAACGCCAGGGCAGCAGCTCCCGCGGGCATCGCCCAGGTCCAGTCGGATGGAAAGGAAATCGAGCTGACCGAAATCGCACTGACTGCCAGTCCGACGAGTACGAAACGACCGTCGTGTGGCGGCAGCCGCCAAGCCAGTGCGACGGTAACGGCAACCGCCGATACCACCGCGATCACCCATGACCCAGGTGATGTCGTCGAGCCCAACCACACATAGAGGGCCGTGAATACCAGGGGCAGAACAACTCCCAGCTTCACCAGGCGTGCGTCGATGTCGCCCGGCTCCTGATTCGGTCGTGCGAGTGCGGCGACTCCACCCACGAGAAGAGTTGCGGCGAGCAGAATCCAGACGGGAACCGTGGACGGCACGGGGTAGGAATCGCCCGGAAGTGTGAGCGACCACCTGGGGACGCGATCGCGCCACAAGTCCGCTGCGCCGAAGTACAGGGTCGTCGTGGTTACGCCGAGTCCGAGAGCGGTTTGTGCTCCGCGGTGCCCCTTCGTCGGAAATGCCGCTGCCGCGAGGAAAGCGCCTGCTCCGACTGCGTTCAGGTCACCGAAATCTGGGCGGAGACGGGGACGAATGCAGGTAGCGCGATGGCGAGGGCGCCGACTACAGCGAAGACACTCGCGAGACCGCCACGTCCCCAGCGATGCAGTAGCGCTACGCCGACGGCCGCAACCACCGCGGCAGTTGCTCCCGCCCACTGCGGCGTGATCACCACCGAGATAACGCCGGCGTCGGAGAAGGAGAAGTCGTCAACTCGGGACTCGGCCACTGCGTACGCGGCTACCACACCGCCGACCAGCGCGGACGCCACAGGACCGTAGAGCTGAGCGATTTGAACTGGGCTACGTTGCTGCATAATTCGTCGAATTCTTGCACAACTCGCCTATACGACTTATCGTCACATCGCCGTGCGGATCAATCCACACCGGTTCCCCGTCCCGAAGTCGAGGAACCAGCAGATGGCGTCCTCGACTCGGCCACTGAACGAAGTCGTAGCCGGCCAAATTTGTCTGAACTGCGTCGGCGACCCACACCGCAGCGTCCGCGAATGCAGTCTCCATCGACAGTGCGTTGAAGTAGCTGAATCCGCTGATGTCACGTGTGCCTTGCCAGCCGATCGTGACGTTGTAGTCGCTGTTGATCGAAAATTCCCAGATCAAACGGTCGACAACAACTTCAGGTCCGAATCGCAGGCAACGCAGATCTTGGGCAACACCTGCGAGGGCCTGTGCCCAAGACTCCGGTGGCGCGAAGCCGGGATCCTCGCCGGTATCGGAGTTGTTGGTGAACAGAGGAATACGCCAGGTCAAGCACCCCATGTTCCACAGTGGGGGTAGTGACATGCCGCATCCTTCCGATTCGTGGGCCTGCACCCCAGCTTTTCAGCTGCACCCGGCTTTTCACCTGCACCCGGCTTTTCACCTGTACCTAGTCCATCACATGCACTCGGCCGTTCACAGGAAGCTCCCAGGGAACATACAGCGGGAATCCAGTGGCAGGGGAGAGGATGGTTCTCGTGACCGACAAGACCCCCGAAGCCCGCATCCTCGTTGTCGACGACGAACCCACCATCGTGGAGTTGCTCTCCGTGAGCCTCCGATTCCAGGGTTTCGAGGTGGCAACTGCTTCGAGCGGCGCCCAAGGCCTGGACGTCGCACGGACATTCCGTCCCGACGCGATCGTTCTCGACGTCATGATGCCCGGGATGGACGGCTTCGGTCTGCTTCGACGCCTGCGCGCCGACGGTGTGGACGCGCCCGTCCTGTTTCTGACGGCGAAGGATTCGCTCGACGACAAGATCAGCGGCCTGACCCTCGGCGCGGACGACTACGTGACCAAGCCGTTCAGCCTCGAAGAAGTCGTGACGCGGTTGCGGGTCATCCTGCGCCGCGCCGGTCGCGGTGTCGCGCCGGAGCAGTCGCCGCGGGTGAAGTTCGCCGACATCGAACTCGACGACGACACCCGCGAGGTCTGGAAGAAGGGCGAGTTGGTTGCACTCTCGCCCACCGAGTTCACACTGCTCCGATACTTCATGGTCAACGCCGGGACGGTTCTCAGCAAACCGCGGATTCTCGACCACGTCTGGAATTACGACTTCGGTGGGGAGGTCGGAGTTGTCGAGTCCTACGTTTCCTACCTGCGGCGCAAGGTGGACACGGGGGAGACACCGCTGATTCACACATTGCGTGGGGTCGGCTACGTGATGCGTGAACCGCGGCAATGATCGCCGCCGCGGAAAACGATCAGCTTCCGAAGCGGGGTCGTTTCCGTCTCCATTCACTGCCGCTGCGCTTCACCCTGGTTGCGGCCTTGCTGGTGTTGGCCGCGCTGGGTCTGTTGGCGTCGGGTGTAGCGGTCACTTCTGCTCTCGAGAATTCACTGACCCAGCGAACCGACAAAACGCTGTACGAAGCGGTCGACGGTTGGGCAAAGCCGCACAGCAGAGACCTGCAGCCGCCCAGTGACGTCGGCCCGGGCACCCGCCCACCCAGCCCCTTCTTCGTTCGGACCGTGACCCCGGACGGACGGGTGATCATCCTGAACGACAAGTCGACGACGACCGAACCCGACCTGTCGAAAGATTCCACCAACGGCCCGATCACCGTCGGATCGAGCGACGGTTCGGACGTGAACTGGCGGGTTCTCACGACGGTCCGCGACGGCACGACCACGACTATCGGTGTGCGACTGACAGATAACGAGCAGACCGTCGACGACTTGGTCGGCCTGCAACTCGGCATCGGCCTCGTTGTCCTGCTGATCCTCGGCGGCGCAGCGTATTTCGTGGTTCGTCGGAGCCTCCGTCCGCTTGTCGAGGTGGAGGAGACCGCCGCTGCCATTGCCGCCGGCGACCTTCATCGACGTGTTCCGGAGCGCGATGACCGCACCGAGGTCGGTCGACTGTCCGTGGCGCTCAACGGAATGCTCGCGCAGATTCAACACGCATTTGCCGCGACCGAGGCTTCGGAGGAATCGGCCCGGCGTTCCGAGGAGAAGATGCGTAGGTTTGTCGGCGACGCGAGCCATGAGTTGCGCACACCCTTGACGACTATTCGTGGGTTCGCCGAGTTGTATCGCCAAGGCGCCATGACTGATACGGAAACGCTGATGAACCGGATCGAGGGCGAGGCGTCGAGGATGGGACTTCTGGTCGAAGATCTGCTCATGCTGGCAAGACTCGACGAACAGCGTCCACTCGAGAACAAGCCTGTGGATCTGCTTGCAGTTGCGGCGGATTCGGTACAGGCGGCACGAGCGATCGCACCGGATCGAACTGTCGAACTTCAGATGACCGGCGGCCCAGGCCTGCCCGAAGTGCATGGTGACGAGGCCAGGCTGCGTCAGGTAGTCGCCAATCTGGTGGGCAACGCGATCAAACACACGCCGCCGGATGCGCAGGTCACCGTTCGTGTCGGTACGACCGAGAACTCCGCGGTGGTCGAGGTTTCGGATACCGGTCAGGGTTTGAGTGACGAGGATGCCGCGCGGATCTTCGAGCGTTTCTACCGCGCCGACACCTCTCGCACCCGTGAGACCGGGGGCGCCGGTCTCGGCCTGTCCATCGTTTCGGCTTTGGTTGCAGCGCACGACGGAACCGTCAGCGTCGAGACCTCCCTCGGGCAGGGGACGACGTTCCGCGTCGAATTGCCGCGTGACCCGAAGGACGACTGACGCCGGATTACCGCAACCGGCCCCTCAGAAGTAGGTGTGCACCGTACCGACGACGCGGTAATCCGAATCGACCTCGGGAATCAGTGACCACTTGTCGAATGTGGTGCAGGGATGCGAGATTCCGCAACCGAGCAGATCGCCGACCTTCACGTCGAAGGCAGCCGGAACGTCGACGTACGCGTGCTGGTCGTTGAGTGCGGTGATCGTCAGCTCTCGTGCTGATCGGTTGGATCCGTCGCGTCGGCGCCACAGGACTATGGGAAAGCCTGCGTCGGAACCGACATCGCGGCGGCCGAAGCCCAGGATCACCCGTCCGGGTTCAGGTATGGAGAGCACTACACCCCAGACCTCTGCGGCTCCCTGCAGAGTTCGCGGACCGTCAGCCCACGGCGAAGTTTCGGCATAGAGACCGTGATCATGGGTGATATAGCAACCGCTGCGCAGCACGATGCGTACACCGTTGTCGAGTGCCCACCGTCCGGCCAGTTCGCGCACAACGAGATCGTGAAACGCACTGCCGCCGAAAGTGACCAGTGGCTGGGGAGCCTTCGCGGAGTTGTTCTCGAACAGGTTCTCGGCCACACAGATTTCCGTGAAAACCCGCGCGGATTTGAGATACGAATCGACGGAGATACGGCGGGCTGCTACCGAGGCTCCGGGCATCATGCCCTCGAACCCCTCGACTCCGGTGAGTATCAACGAAGGTGCCTGCGATGCTGCGCGTGCGACGTCGAGTGCTTGCTCGACAGTGCGAGCGCCCGCGCGTCCGCTGTCGTAGCCGAGTTCGACGAGAACCCGGATACGGCTGGCCGGTGAGACTTTTGCGATCAACTGTTCCATCAGGCGGACGCTCTCGACCGAGTCCACGAGGGTGGTGACGAAGAAATCGGGGTCGGTGGCCTGGGCGTCGCAGATCCACCGAATACCGGCGGGATCGAGAACCTGGCTGGCGATGATGATGGTGTCCACACCGAACTCACGCAGAATGCGTGCCTGCGCAACGGTTGCCGCCGTCATCGCCCAAGCCCCGGCGTCGAGCTGCCGTCGAACCAGTTCGGGGCTCATCGTGGTCTTCGCGTGAGGCGCCAGATCCACATCGTGGTCGGAGCAGAACTGCGCCATGAGGTCGACATTGTGCGCGATCGCTGCACGGTTGAGTGTCATCACGGGTAGCAGGAGGTTGCCGTCGAGTGCCGAGATCCCCAGCGGCTCGAGGTCGGAACCGTCGCGACCTTCGAGGTCGGTGCCGAAGGCCTTGTGCTGCCAACCGATCGGGGGGTTCGCGAAATCCGTCATGGCATCGATTGTGCCGTTGATTGCAGACGATGTGTTCATGTGTGGTGACTTTCTGTCAGAACTATGCAGGTCAGAATGAGATCCGGCTACGAGCGGCGTACCGGGCGACCAGGCAACGCGTCCTGGACCACGACACCGTCTTCGACGACGGGTACTCCGCCGACCAGCACGCGGCTGATACCGGTGGAGGGGCGGGTGCCGTCGATGTACGTGGCGTTGTCGGTGATTCGCTCGGGGTCGAAAACGAGGATGTCCGCGTCGCTACCGGGGCTGATCCGGCCTTTCGTCGCCATCGAGGGAACCGACTCCTCCAGAATCTGCGCAGGGATCAACGAGCAGCGCGCGATGATCTCCGACAGCGACAGCAGCCGACGCTCGCGGTACAGCGTACGAATCGCACGTGCATAGGTGCCGGCGCCGCGGGGGTGGCCGAGCGCCTTCTTCGGCAGTGGCCACTGCAATGCGTCGGCAGGCGAACGGCCGGGCCAGGTCAGTGGCATCGCGTCGCTCGCGATGGCGGCGCGATCGAAAGTCATCGCCCGTTCGAGGAATTCGCGCTGCACGGTGTCGTTCTCGTCGAGGAACTCCACCAGCACCAACCCACCGGGGTCGGTGGCCCGAAGATGTTCCAGCTGCTTGCGGTCCGCGATACGTTCACCGGTGGGTACGAATGTCAGCGACCGTGGTGTCAGATTCATCAGGTGCAGCTTGTCGGGATCGAGAAACGCAGCTCCGACGGCCGTCGACCCGGAACCGTACGGATACGCCTCCGTCGTGACGCGCGATCCGGCTGCCTGAACCTGTGCCACCACCGACAGCGCGTGGTCGACGTGCATTCCCGAGGTGCTGTTGACGTGGCAGTAGTGCATGTGTGCGCCGGTTTCGGCTGCTGCACGGGCGATTTCGACGGCACCATCCACCGGGCTCGACGGATCGGCCGAGATGAGCGGGCGCGCATGGGTATAGGTGGGAACGCCGGCTCGGGCCGCGAGATCCGCCACCTGTAGGTACTCCACCGGATCGGATTTCGGCGCGTACCCGACCACCACGCCGATGCCGAGAGCGCCTGCGGCCAGATCGTTTTCGAGGAGTTCGAGAATGTGGGCGCGCTGGGAGGCGGTGGGCTCGCCCTGCCAGCTCGGGGAACCGAGATGGTGCAGGAGCGTTCTGATGTCGCCGTCGGGATCGGCCCCTGAGAGTTCGATCATTCGGGCGTGCGCCCACGACGTCGCGTAGCCGTAGTTGATCGGGCGGCCCTCGGCGCCGGCCCGGGCATATGCCTTTGCAACAGGAATGACGCCGGCTTCCAGTTCGAGGGCCGTCGTGACTCCGTCCAATGCCTGAAGTCGCTGCTCGGCGATTTCCTGTCCGTGGCTGTGCAGGTCGATGAATCCGGGGCAGATGACCTGACCGGTCACGTCGATCGTCTGCCGGGCTTCGATCGCGTCGCGACCCCACGCCGAGACCTTGCCGTCGGTGATCGCGATGCCCCGAACCTCGTCGGTCCCCGATGCGGGATCGACGACACGGCCGCCGGTGAACACGATGTCGTGGACCTGCATCAGCGCTGCACTCCTGTCGTTGGTCGAACCGCCTGGCCCGGCGAATGTCCCGATGGTTTCACGGCTCGGGTATCGGATTCTGGTGTGAACGTCCCAAATGGAGGCCGACTCACCGTTCGAGCGGACAAGAAACGGATGCGCTCGAGTGTGAAGGTGAAAGCGAAGTTATCAATTCAGCCGATTGAGATCGATGGAGGACAGGAATGCACGTCTATATTTCGGTGGACATGGAGGGTATCGCGGGTATCGCGACGCTCGATCAGACGATCCGCGGCGGTGGCGGCTACCACCGTGCGCAGATGCTCATGACCGCCGAGACCAATGCCGCGATCGCCGGTGCGTTCGACGCCGGTGCGACGAGCGTCCTGGTCAACGACAGCCACGGAACGATGGACAATCTGCTTCACGCCGACCTGGATCCACGGGCGCGTCTGATCTTCGGAACACCGAAGATGCAGTGCATGGCGGAGGGACTGACGTCCGATCACGACGTCGCTCTGTTTGTCGGCTATCACGCACCAGCCGGTGGGCCCGGCGTCCTGGCGCACACGTTCTCGAGCTTGTTCGCCGACGTCCGCCTCGACGGCAAGTCCGTCTCGGAGACCGACGTCAACACCCTCTACGCTGCCACCCAGGGCGTTCCCGTCGGCCTGGTGACGGGTGACGACATCATCTGCGGCTTGGTCGACGCGGCCTCGCCGACAACCGAGACCGTCGAGGTCAAGAAGGCACATGGATGGTCGGCAACCAATTCGCTGCCGCCGTCGCTGGCGTGCGAGCAGATCCGAGCAGGAGCCGAGCGCGCAGTGCGTAAGGCCGACACACTGAAGCCGGTCGAGCTGCGTGACGAATGGACCCTCGAGATCGTTCACCCCACCACCACGGGAGCTGAACTCGCCGAGGCTGTTCCCGGCTCGCGACGGATTTCGGATCGTACGATTTCGCACACACTCGGCAGCGTCGACGACATTCTCGGTCTGATCACTGTCAATGCCCGGCTTGCAGCCGCAGGCGTCTCGACGATCGTGGCAGTCGCCAATCGCACGTGATGAAGTAGCGACTCCATCGCGAAATGCCGCCGACGCCGTGTGCGCCGGCGGCATTTGTCATCTCCTGGGGCAGAACATGTTCCGACCGACCAAACGTTGCTTCGGCTATTGGTGAAACGGACCAATGCGGTAGACGTGTTCGCTGTCACACTTCATCAGTCTTTTCAATGTTCCAGTCCATGCGACACAAGACAATTCGGGAGGCTTGATGAAGGCGGAACGCGTCACAGTGGAAGCACCGTCGCGGGTGAGCGACGGTTCGGTTCGAAAAATGATGGACAACAAGTCGATTCGTCGCACGACCACCGTTACGGTGGGGCTGCTCAGTACCATCTGGTTGATCGACATGGTGGATCGCGTCATGATCGGGCTTGCGCTTCCGATGATCGGCGACGAATTCTCGCTCAGCAGTACGCAGTTGGGTGGCGTGGTCTCGGTATTCGCGATCTTCTACATGCTCGGGCAGGTCCCCGGCGGAATGTTGGCCGACCGCTTCGGACCCAGGCCCCTGTTGATCGTTGCTTTGATCCTGTGGTCGGTGTTCACAGCGTTGACAGGGTTCGCGTGGGGTCTCGTCTCGCTGATGGTAATGCGTGCGATGTTCGGCATCAGCCAGGGGCTCTTTCCAGCGGCGTCGTTCAAGGCTTTGGCTGAGCGGACGCGTCCGAAAACCAGAGCGACCGCGATGGGTTTCATGCTCGGCGCCAACAACCTCGGCCCCGGTATCGCACCGCTGATCATCGCGCCGGTCCTCATGGCCGTGGGGTGGCGTGACGCGTTCTGGCTGGTGGCGATCGTCGGCGCAGTGATCGGCACGGTGGTGTGGTTGGTGCTGCCCGCACCGCTGGACACCGAAATCTCGGAAGATCCCGAGGCAGCCTTGCAACCTCTGGCGAGCGAGCACTCTCGCGCCGCCGTGTTCAAGTCCGCGTCGGTGTGGAAGTTCGCGATTCTGTTCTGCCTGGCCAACATGTCCGCGTACGGGCTGATGACCTGGGTGCCGAGTTATCTGCTCAACGACAAGGGACTCTCGCTGATCGACACGGGAATCTTTGCCGCAATCCCCTTCATCGTCACGGCGCTGGCCACGATTGTGGGCGGGCGGTTGGTGGACAAGTACTTCCACGACCGGGCCAGGATCCTTCTGGTTCCGTGTATGGCCACGTCGGCAGTCCTTTTGTTCCTGATGACCACCGCTGACACCGTCGCGATGTTCACGTTCTACGAGACGTTGGCTCTAGGCATCAGCGGTCTGTGTTCGATGTCGATCTTCGCGATGCCGTTGCGGGCACTTCCGGCCGAATTCCTCGGTTCCGGAATGGGTTTGATCAACGGTTGTGGTCAGTTCGCCGGTTTCATCACCCCGCTCGTGATGGGATGGATGGTGGACCAGTTCTCGTGCATGGCTGCATTCGGAGTCCTGGTCGGAGCGACGAGCGCTGCCGCATTGGTGGCCATGATCGTTCCTCAGACCCCGGCGAAATTCTGACAAGGAGACCGAAGATGTCGGCAACGGACGGCACACGAAAGATCGAAGACGACGTCGTCACCGATTTTTCCGGGAAGATGAGTTACGGGGCCTACCTCGGACTCGACACCCTCCTGGATTCGCAGCACCCGGTGAGCGAGCCGGAACACCACGACGAACTCTTGTTCATCATTCAGCACCAGACCAGCGAGTTGTGGCTCAAGCTGTTTCTCCACGAGATTCGGGCGGCCAGAGCAGCGATCGCTGCCGACGACATTCGGGTTGCGTTCAAGCGGATCGCACGTGTCAAACATATTCAGGCCACCTTGACCGAGCAGTGGTCGGTGTTGGCGACACTGACGCCGGCGGAGTATGCGGAGTTCAGGGGCGTTCTCGGCAACTCGTCGGGGTTCCAGTCGTACCAGTACCGCGCCGTGGAATTCGTGCTCGGAAACAAGAACGCGGGCATGCTGAAGGTGTTCGAATCGGATCCGTCCGCCCATCGATTGTTGGAGACCCTGCTCGGGGAGCCGACACTGTACGACGAGTTCTGGCGGTACCTGTCCAGGCAGGGGTACGACGTTCCGGCGTCGGCTCTCGAACGAGACGTCAGCGCGCCCTACGTGCGAAACGACGAACTGATTCCGCTGGTCAAAGCAATCTACGAGAACGTCGAACAGCACTGGACGGCGTACGAGGCGTTCGAGGAGTTGGTCGACCTCGAGGAGAGCTTTCAGCTGTGGCGGTTCCGGCACCTTCGGACCGTGCTGCGGGTGATCGGCATGAAGAAGGGGACCGGCGGTTCGAGTGGTGGTGCCGGCTTCCTGCAACGTGCGCTGGAGTTGAGCTTCTTTCCCGAGCTGTTTGCCGCCCGAACAGAGATCGGTACCTGACACACCTGCTTGATGACACCCAGCTGCTTGATGACACCCAGCTGTTCGTGACACACGACGAATCCGAGCCCGAAGGACAGGAGTCTTGGACAAGATCCGACAGGGTCGCTTCGACCAAGCTTGACTGCGAAGTTGCAAGTCGGTGACAGGAGAGCGTCGGAGTGGACAAGAAATCAATGGTGGCAGACCTGGCGGCGTTGGTAACCGCCGAGTCGCCCAGTTCCGATCTCGGCGCAGTCGATGCATGTGCGGACGTGGTGGCCGAAATCGGCGAACGCCACCTCGGAAGCACCCCCGAACGTATCCGCATCGACGGGCGCCAGCACTTGCGTTGGTCGTTCGGCGCGGAGCCGAAGGTGATGCTCCTGGGCCATTTCGACACCGTCTGGCCGCTCGGAACGCTCGCGGAGTTGCCCTGGTCTGTCACCGACAACATCGCCACCGGACCCGGAGTCTTCGACATGAAGGCCGGCATCGTCCAGCTCTTCCACGCGCTCGCATCGCTTCCGTCGCTCGACGGGGTGGTCGTGCTCCTCAATTCCGACGAGGAAATCGGCTCCCCGACCTCGCGCGCACTGATCGAGGAGCAAGCACGTCAGGTCGACGCGGTGCTGGTCCTCGAAGCCGCAGCCGACGGCGCAGTGAAGACCGCGCGCAAGGGTATGTCGCTGTACTGCGTCGACATCGAGGGACGCGCTGCACACGCCGGACTGGAACCGGAACGAGGTGTGAACGCTGTAGTGGAGCTCGCACACCAGATTCAGGCCGTGGTGGAGCTCGCGGACCCGGCGGCGGGAACGTCGGTGGTGCCGTCCGTGATCAGTGGCGGCACGACCACCAATACTGTTGCAGCGCAAGCGCAACTGTGGTGTGACGTTCGCATGTGGTCGGCGAAGGAACAGGAACGCATCGACCGTTCGATCCGTGCACTGACACCGGCGCTGGCCGAAAGTCGAATTTCGGTGTCCGGAGGCCCCAACCGTGGACCACTGGAATCAGTGTCTTCGGAGAAGCTGTACTTTCTCGCTCACCAGGTCAGCAGTGAGAGCGGTTTGGGGATGCTGCGCGACTGCGCCGTCGGCGGTGCATCGGACGGAAATTTCACTGCCGCAGTAGGAACTCCCACGTTGGACGGCCTCGGTGCCGTCGGCGGTGGCGCCCACGCAGCGACAGAACACGTAGAGATAGATCAGATGATCCCGCGCGCCACCTTGTTGGCCGGTCTGGTGACTCGAATCCTGGAGGGAGGACTGTGACTATGACGTCGCCGAACAATGTCCAACGCAAGACCGTTCAACCATTCGGAGGTGTATCGCCTTCAAGGATGCGGCAAGCAATCAGCCAGGCCGAGCAGGCCGCCCTGCTT
This sequence comes from Rhodococcus sp. YH3-3, assembly GCF_001653035.1. Lineage (NCBI taxonomy): Bacteria > Bacillati > Actinomycetota > Actinomycetes > Mycobacteriales > Nocardiaceae > Rhodococcus > Rhodococcus sp. YH3-3. The sequence continues at coordinate 1,426,331 of NZ_BCWH01000001.1, forward strand.
GCATGTGTGACTATCGAAACCGTCACCGGGCATGCCGAGTTGGAACAGGTATTCGGTCTGTTCGAGAAGGTATGGCAGCCGGAGAGCGGTAACCCTCCCGTCCATCGGGACATGATGAAAGCGCTCGCACACTCCGGTAACTACGTCGCCGGCGCGTTTCGTGGCGGCGACTTGATCGGCGGCTCGGTTGCATTCTTCGAGGAACCGCAACATCGTTCTTTGCATTCGCACATCACGGGGATCCTCCCGAACGTGCAGAACGGGCACATCGGCCTCGCGTTGAAACTGTTCCAGCGAGCGTGGGCACTGGAACGGGGAATTCTCCACGTGCGGTGGACTTTCGACCCGCTCGTCGCACGCAATGCCTACTTCAACGTCTCGAAACTCGGTGCGCTCCCGATCCAGTATCTGCCGCGTTTCTACGCGCCGATGAACGACAGTCTCAACGGCGGCGCAGACAGCGACCGATTGCTGATCGACTGGGAAATCGGTAGCAGCAAGGTTTCCGACGTCGTCGCCGGTTCGGGAGAAGTCCCGACTCCCGAGTCCTTGGGGGCGAGCGAACTGCTGTCCGTCTCCGAAGCCGGCCTGCCCGTGTTGAAGTCGACCAAGAATCGATTCGTCACGGTGGCTACACCGAATGACGTGTACACACTGCGTAAGTCGGACCCGGCGGCGGCGAACGACTGGCGCCTGGCAGTCCGCGAGACTCTCGGTGGTGTGCTCGCCGAGAACGGAGTGGTTCTCGCAGTTACCAGAACCGGAAAGTACGTGCTGGACCGTGCGCCGGGAACACAGGCAGGCAGGACAACAGCGGAGGTTACATCGTGAAGATCGACGGAGTTGAATTACGCCGGGCGGCAATGCCGTTGAAAGCGCCGTTCCGTACCTCGTTCGGCACCGAGACCACCAAGGACGTGTTGTTCGTCAAGGTAGTCACCTCGGAGTCGGAGGGCTGGGGCGAGTGCGTGGCGATGTCCGAGCCTCGCTACTGCTCCGAATACACGGACGGCGCCGCCGAAGTCCTTCGTAAGTTCCTGATTCCGTCTCTGGGTCAACTCACCGATCCCGACGTGCACGCACTGAGCGCGACGATGGAACAGTTCGCCGGGCACCCCATGGCCAAAGCGGCACTGGAAACCGCATTTCTCGACGCCGAGTTACGGGCTGCCGGGACGAGCATGTCTTCGTACCTGGGCGCGGTGGTCGATCGCGTACCCGCGGGTGTCTCGGTGGGTATCAAGAATTCGATCGATGAGCTGCTAGAGGAGGTAGGCGGGTTCCTCGATGCCGGATACCTGCGCATCAAACTGAAGATCGAACCGGGCTGGGACATCGAGCCGGTTCGCGCAGTCCGCGAGAGGTTCGGCGACGACGTACTCCTCCAGGTCGACGCGAACACCGCGTACACCCTGGCTGACGCCCGCCATCTCCAGCGGCTCGACGACTTCGACCTCCTGCTGATCGAGCAGCCGCTTCCCGAAGAGGAACTGCGCGGCCACGCCAGGCTGGCCGAGATGATGCGGACGCCGGTCTGCCTCGACGAGTCGATCACCTCCGCGAAGGTCACGGCCGACGCGCTGGCCATCGGTGCGTGCAGCGTGGTGAACATCAAACCGGGACGTGTGGGCGGTTATCTGGAATCGCGTCGTATCCACGACGTCTGCAAGGCCAACGGAATTGCCGTGTGGTGCGGCGGAATGCTCGAGACCGGAATCGGCAGGGCCGCCAACGTCGCGCTTGCCGCGCTCCCCGGATTTGTCCTACCAGGCGATACATCGGCTTCCGACCGGTACTTCGCCGAAGACATCACCGAGCCGTTCGTACTCGACAACGGTTACGTGAAGGTTCCGGAAGGACCGGGTATCGGCGTCGAACCGATCCCCGCCCTGCTCGAAGCAATTACCACGTCGGTCGAATGGATCGGCATGGATCGGCTTTGACGAATCACTATGACACACTTCGTTCACCGGACGAAGGAGTGATAGACGTGGGCACCGTACGACCTCGCATCAGTTTGGTGCGGCTTCTCGAAGACGTGGGAACTACGGTGCTGAATCCGGTTGTCGGCGACCCGGAGGCGGTCCAGGAGATCGCCTCGGTGGTCATTCACGACCCCGACGACGACTCACCCTCGACACCGGACTCCATGGTGCTGCTCGTCGGCGTCACCGGAGGCGAACGTATCGCGGAGTCCGTGGCCGGCCTGGCCGAGCGCGGAGTACGCGTGGTGGTCGCGCGAGTGACCACCGAGGTCAGCGATGCGGACCGCGAATCCGTCATCGCCTCGGGCGTCGTGCTGTTGGCCTTGGCGCGTGGAGTCTCGTGGGTTCAGCTGACAAGCCTGCTTCATTCGGTGCTCTCGGCCCGAAACGAAGTCGGGCACATCCATTCACGCGGAGGTGGCCCGGCCGGCGATCTGTTCGCCTTCGCCAACGCTGTCAGCGCACTTCTCGATGCGCCGATCACGATCGAGGACCGCAGCTCACGGGTCATCGCCTTCTCCGGCCGCCAGGAAGAAGGAGACGGTCCACGTATCGCGACCGTTCTGGAGCGGCAAGTTCCTGACCAGTACATTCGAGTGCTCGAAGAGGCCGGGGTCTTCGACCGGCTCTATCGCAGCGACGATCCGGTGTGGGTCTCGGCCGAGACCCTCGGTACGAAAATGGGTCGTATCGCCGTGTCCATCAGAGCCGGCGACGAGTTCCTCGGCTCCATGTGGGTGGCAACCGGTGAGCCGATGTCCGACGACCGTATGCGTGCGTTGCGCGATTCTGCCGGGTTGATCGCGCTGCAGATGTTGCGGTTGCGCGGCGGCGCCGACGCCGAGCGCCGACTGCGCGCAGACCTGATCGCAACCCTTCTCGACGGTGGGTCAGGTGCGGTCGACGCGATGAATCGCCTCGGTCTCGGGACCGGCCCCGCACTCGTGATGGCTTTGGGTCGTAGGTCTTTCGAAGGATCGTCGAAGCCGGACGATGCCGCCCACGTGGTGCGACTGACCGACGCTCTGGCCATGCACCTCGGCGCCGTCCACTCGCAGTCGGCGGCAGCCTTGGTCAACGGAACCGGCTACGCGGTGCTGTCTGTGCGAGGGCATTCCCCGGCCGAGGCCGAGTTGCAGGCGTTCCGTGTGGCCTCGGACTTCCTGGACCGCACCGGAGCGTCCGGCGACACGATCATCGGGATCGGCCGGGTCGTGACCAGACCGGCGCAGCTGAGCCGATCGAAGCGCGACGCCGAACATGCCCTCGAAGTGTTGTTGGCGGGACGAGCGTCGGGCAGCGTCGCCACCTTCAGTAGCGTCCACGTCGATGCCATCCTGTTGGAGATCGCGTCGGAAGCTGCAGCCGAAGGGTTCTCGGACCTCGGACCGATCGAGGCGATCGCCAGCCACGACGCCGCTCATGCGACCTCGTTCGTGGACACTCTCGATGCGTGGCTCAACGCGTTCGGTGATGTCGGTGACGCCGCGGCGTCATTGCACGTGCACCCCAACACCTTTCGGTATCGCCTCAGCAAGTTGAAGGGTATGGCCGCGTTGGATCTCGACGACCCCAACGTCCGCTTCCGGTTGATGGTGCATCTTCGTCTGCGCGGTCCACGTTAGCTCGAAAGCCGAAAAATGCGGGTCGCACTGATTTCTCAGCGCGACCCGCATTCTTTGTCAGTGGGTTCGGATCAGCTGTTGTTGCGAAGTGCTTCGACAGCGATGCGGCCGACGGTTCCGATGGAGGCGTCGATCTTCGGGGCGCGGTGGGTGAGCTCGTGGGACTTGGTGAAGACACCGACGGCGTAACGCTTGCCGTCCGGGTACGCCACGACGCCGGCTTCGTTTCGTACCAGTCCCAGCGTTCCGGTCTTGGCGGCGACAGTGACCTCGTCGGGGAAACCGGACGAAAGGCGGTGCGGCCAGACCTGCTTGCTCATGATGGTTCGGACCTCTTCACAAGCCGATGCGGGGCCGGCTTCGTCCCTCCAGATTGCAGCCAGCAACATTGTGATCTCACGAGGAGTACTGGAATTGGAGCGGGCGGGATCCATGACGGAAATTGTCCGAAGAATTTCGATGGGGGGCATTTCCAGCAAGGTGCCCTTGTCGACGCCGAGGTCGTCGTAGACCGTCTTGAAGAGGCCTCGGCAGTCACGGACCAAGTTGGTCTTCTCCAAACCGAGCCCGCGCAGCGTTGCGACGATGTTGTCGAGTCCGAGACGTTCGTACAAGAAATCCGTGGCGGCGTTGTCGCTGAAGCTCATCATGAGCAGAGCGAGGTCTCGCCAGCTTGCAGTCACGTCGTCGGCGCAGCCGCCGATACCGATGCCGCCGGAGCGGAACTCGGAGGTCACCGTGGCGTGCTCGGTCGGATCAAGGGTGCCTGCCGCTACTTCACGGGCGTACTGAAGCACAACAGGAATCTTGAAAACGGAGGCGAGGATGACACCTTCGTCCGCGCCGTAGCCGAACTCTTCGCCGGAATCGATGTCGCGTGCGTGGACGTAGGCATCGGTCTTCGCTTCGGCGAGTACAGCAGCGATCTCCTGCTGTGCGCTCTCAACGTACGTGGCGGTTTCGGTCATTCGAGAAGCCCTTTCGTCGGTATCCATGTATCTGGGTTATTCGTGGATCTGACGATAGTGAGTCGACGACGGGGGGTCTTGTACGAATCGACGAAGGTTGGCGCACGGTTCGGTGCTGATGCGCCGAATCATCCGGGCGTCGGGGTGTTCTCCGGATCAGGACACATAAGTTTCGAGGCGACATCCGACCAGTTCGGCGACGGCGCTGCGTCGCTTGTCGGAGACCACGCCTGCCAACAGGAGGGCGAACAATTCGTCGATACGGTCGTTCAAATCGCTTCGTCTGGTGAGCACGTTCGAAACCAGTTGAACGCCGGTGAATGCCGAGATCACCACGCGACCCACCGATTCCGGCTCCACATCGTCGCGGATGTCGCCTTCGAGCTTCGCGGCCTCGGCCAGTTTTCGAAGCTCGCGGATCCACGCGACGTACGGGCCTTGCGAACCGTCGGCAGAGGCCAACTCGAGGGTAAGTCGGATTCCCGCACGAACAATAGGTTCTGCGACGAGTTGGCGGCCCATCTCGTGGCACACCATGACGAGCTGTTCCAGTGCCGGTGCGCCTGTGGCTGCAACTGCGGTGAAGGCACTGATCGAGATCTGGTGCTGTTCTTCGATCACCGCCTGAGCCAGTTCGTCTTTGGACGAGAAGTGAAAATAGACCGCGCCCTTGGTCATCTGCGCCGCGGACACGATGTCATTCATGCTCGTGCTGCCGTACCCCGTGACTTCGAACCGATCAGCAGCACCTTGAAGAATCTGTCGGCGACTGATCTTGGCACGTTCCTGCATTGCTCCCTTGTCCTCCGACTGTTAACACGTGAACCAGTTTTAGGGCCCTAGGTCCCGGACCAGCGACCCACGGTAGCAGCGAATCTCGTGCTCGCGCGACAGCGCGAAACGGACTGTTCGGTGTGCAATCGCAGGTCACGGTCGGTAGGAGCGACAAATGCGACCGCCGCAACCTCCGTTGGAGGCTGCGGCGGGGAGTCCAGTTATCGGCCAGCGAAATTCGGTCGAAGGTATGCGATCAACGAGTCGAGACAGTTGCCTCGAAGCCGAGGTCGCGTAGCGCCGACTTGAGTTTGGTCTGTGCCTCGTCGAGAGATTCGGGTGACGGCGAGGTGTCGGCGCCACTGATGTCGAAGTTCCCCATGTCGTATGCGGGGAAAACATGAACGTGAAGATGCGGAACTTCCAGACCTGCGATGAGGAGACCCGACCGAGGCGCGTCGAACGCCTTACGCACGGCTTGGCCGAGGTTGCGGGCAACAGCGGTGACCTTGGCAAAGAGTTCAGGATCCACGTCCTGCCACTGATCGACCTCGGCTCGCGGAACCACAAGCACGTGGCCCTGCGTTACCGGCGCGATGGTCAAGAACGCGACGACGTCCTCGTCCTCCCACACGAAACGTCCTGGTAGATCCCCGTTGATGATGGCACTGAAGACTGAAGGCATACCCCGAGATTAGCCCGCGTCCGGTTGCCAGGAAACTCCCAGGCTGGACGCAGGTTCGTCGGAGCCGGCCCGACAAATCTAGGACGCATGACGACAGAAGCCATGCAGACCGCGGGCAGCACGGACGCAGAGGAGGTCTCCGCGACGACTGTAGTGCTGGACGTGGTCGTCCCGGTATACAACGAAGAGGCAGGCCTCGAGACGTGCGTGCGGCGCCTGCGCCGGCATTTACGCACGCAGGTGCCATTCTCTGCACGAATTACCATCGCGGACAACGCCAGTGTCGACGGCACGTTGGCACTCGCCCGTTCCCTCGCCGAAGAATTCGACGACGTCCGGGTCGTCCACCTGGATGCGAAGGGTCGTGGTCGAGCACTGCGGCAGGTATGGAGCGACTCCGATGCCGACGTGGTCGCGTACATGGACGTCGACCTCTCGACCGACCTCAACGCCCTGATGCCGTTGATTGCTCCGTTGCTCTCCGGACACTCGGACATCGCCATCGGTTCCCGGCTGGCACGATCGTCCCGCGTGGTGCGCGGCCCCAAGCGTGAGTTCATCTCACGTAGCTACAACCTCATCCTCCGAAGCGCACTGCATGCTCGCTTCTCCGACGCCCAGTGCGGATTCAAAGCCATGCGCGTCGATGTTGCACGCCAACTACTTCCGCTGGTGGAGGACACCGGGTGGTTCTTCGATACCGAATTGCTGGTGCTGGCCGAGCGAGCGGGCATGCGGATTCACGAGGTCCCTGTCGACTGGGTGGACGACCCGGACAGTCGGGTGGACATCATTGCCACGGCAGTTGCCGACCTCAAAGGTGTGGTCCGTGTCGGGCGAGCACTGTCTACTGGTTCCCTTCCATTGGCCGAGCTCAGGGCTAGTTTCGGACGTGAACCGTTGGTTCCCGGAGTTCCACGAGGAATGGTCGGGCAGCTCTCACGCTTTGCCGTGGTGGGAGTCATTTCGACGCTCGCGTACGCGCTGCTCTACCTCGCTCTGCACTCGATCATGGGTGCGCAGTGGGCCAACGCCGTCGCATTGCTGGTGACCGCGGTATTCAACACCGCCGCCAACCGGGCCTTCACCTTCGGGATCCGAGGGTCGGAAGGATCCGCTCGTCACCAGATGCAGGGCCTGCTCGTGTTCGGGTTCGGTCTACTGCTCACCAGCGGATCGTTGTTCGTGCTCGACGTCATGGCGCCCGATGCTTCCAAGCACGTGGAGCTTGCCGTACTCGTCATCGCCAATCTTGTTGCCACAGTCAGTCGATTCATCGCACTGCGCTGGGTGTTTCGCACCGCACAATCCGTAGGAGCCAATCGATGACCGCCACTGCAGAGACACTCGCCGCGCCGCTGCCAGCGCCGGAACCGCAACGTCAGGTGCGCTGGGAACCGTGGGCACTGGGAGTGTTGTTGGTGGGCACCGGAGTCGCCTACATCTGGGGCCTGGGCGCGTCCGGATGGGCCAACTCGTTCTATGCCGCTGCGGTACAGGCAGGTTCGGTGTCGTGGAAGGCTTTCTTCTTCGGCTCCTCGGACGCTGCAAACTCGATCACCGTCGACAAGCCGCCCATGTCCCTGTGGTTGATGTCGCTGTCGGTTCGCATCTTCGGACTCAATTCCTGGGCGATGTTGGTGCCGCAGGCACTCCTCGGGGTCGGATCGGTTGCACTGTTGTGGGGAACGGTTCGACGGTATTTCGGTGCGGCCGCCGGCCTCCTCGCAGGCCTGGTACTTGCGCTCACACCCGTAGCGGCGCTGATGTTCCGGTTCAACAACCCGGATGCTCTGCTGGTGCTCCTGATGATCGCAGCAGTGTGGGCGATGATGCGCGCCGTGCAGGACGGCCGCACCCGCTGGCTCGTGTTGGTCGGTATCTTCTGCGGATTCGGTTTCCTGACAAAGCAATTACAGGTCATGTTGGTGGTTCCACCGCTGGCGCTCACCTATCTGATCGCCGGACCGCCGAAACTGGGTAAGCGCGTACTCCAACTGTTCGCGGCACTGGGCGGACTGATCGTCTCCGCCGGATGGTGGTTGGCAATCGTCGAACTGTGGCCGGCCGACTCGCGTCCGTGGATCGGTGGTTCACAGAACAATTCGATTCTCGAACTGACGCTCGGCTACAACGGGCTCGGGCGCTTGAGCGGCAACGAGACCGGAAGCGTCGGCGGCGGCGGAATGCGCGGTGCTGGTGATGCCGCGGCCGGCGCTGCTGCGGGCGGTTTCCCAGGTATGGGCGAGGCCGCGGGTGGTATGGCCGGGGGAGGTATGGCACCAGGTGGTGCGGCCGGCGGTGGTATGTGGGGGAGTACCGGTATTACCCGACTGTTCGAATCGGCCCAGGGCGGACAGATCGCCTGGTTGATTCCTGCTGCGCTGATACTTCTGGTGGCTGGAATCGTGCTGCGAGGCAGGGCACCCCGCGCTGATACACAGCGCGCGTCATTCATCGTCTGGGGACTGTGGCTGTTGGTGACCGGACTGACCTTCAGTTTCATGGCGGGAATCTTCCACGCCTACTACACCGTTGCGCTTGCGCCGGCGATCGCCGCGCTGATCGGTTCAGGATCGGTAGTGGCGTGGCGTCATCGTGACGTCCTCTGGGTTCGCATCATTCTGGCGGTGTCCTTGGCCGCAACCGTCGCGATGGCGTGGGTACTGCTCGGACGCTCGCCTTCGTTCGTACCGTGGCTTCGCTGGACCATTCTGGTGGTCGGCATCGTCAGCGCCGTGGCAGTGCTGATGCCGGCAGTGACGCGAGGTCGATTGGCTGTGGGAGTGATTCTCGCAGCGATCTTCACCGGTCTGGCAGGTCCGACTGCATACGCGATCGACACGATCAACACTCCGCATACCGGTTCCATAGTTTCGGCCGGACCGAGCGTCGAAGGTGGAATGGGCGGGCCCGGCGGTGGCCGCGGAGGCTTCGGTGGATTCGGTGGCACGGCTGATGGCGGTAACCGTCGGACTGACGGGGCTGGGACCGGAATGCCGGGCACGCCCCCTGTAGGAATGGGTCAGATGCCCGGTGGTGCAACAGTTCCGGGCGGTACCACGCCGACCGCCGACGGGACGCGAGGCGCAATGGGAGGCGGTGTCGGTGGTCTACTGCAGGGCAGCACGCCGGGAGCCGCTGTTGTGTCCGCTCTCGAAGAGAACTCCGACCAGTTCACGTGGGTAGCCGCGGCAATCGGGTCCAACAGCGCATCGGGTTATCAGCTTGCGACGCAGTCACCGGTCATGGCTATCGGAGGGTTCAACGGGAGCGATCCGTCGCCGACGCTCGCGCAGTTCCAGCAGTACGTGGCAGAGGGCAAGATTCACTTCTTCATCGCCGGCGGTGGGATGGGTGGAGGTATGAACGCCGAAGGCACCGCTACCGCCATCTCGACGTGGGTGACCGAAAACTTCACCGCCACAACGGTGGACGGAGTAACCCTCTACGACTTGACGGTTGCAGGCTGACCAACAGGAACGCACGCCAGGTCCGCATCGGAGGTGCTTCCTCCGATGCGGACCTGGCGTGACGTTGTATGCCTGAGGTTCGTCCTCAGGTTTTGAAGGTGGTGTTCGCCGGCCTGGGTTGCTGCCCGGGGTCGATCGAGGGTGGCGGGATGAACCAGGGTTTGTTGTCGGCGCCGATGCGGATTTCCCATTTCCCGACGAACCCTGATTTCCGGTGCATCAGTCGGTGGTGTGAACGGCACAGCAGGACCAGGTTGTTCATCACCGTCGGGCCGCCGTTCGCCCAGTGCCGGATATGGTGCGCATCGGTCCAGGCGGGCACGCATGTGCAACCCGGGAACGCGCAGCCTCTGTCGCGGGCAATCAACGCAGTCCGTTGTTCGGCGGTGACCAACCTCTTTCCTGGTTGCGCATCCAAGGGCGCGCCGTGATCGTCGAGCAGCACGGTCGAGAGGAAACAATCACACCCGAGAAGCCTTGTCTGCGAAACGGACAGCGGTCCGAGCCACGGCATGTGCCCGACATCAAGATCAGACACAGCCACTCCACCACCATCAGTTGGTGTGGCGGCGCAGTCCCGATGCTCAGCCAGATCCCGAGCATTGATGTGCACGTTTACATGCGGACGCTGACCACCATCGGTACCGGTCTTGGCGCAATCGAGATAGCGGCGAATCAGTTCGGTGAACCCATCCGCAGTCCGCTTCGCCGCCGACCGAGAATCCGGCGTCCCGTCCGGTGCCGGAGTCGGCATCGTCAGACTCGACAACGCCGACAACAACATCTCACCGGTCAGGGCGTCGAAATCACCACGCACCACCACCCGACCATTCAAGGTCGACGCGATCCGCAACTCGTTGAGATCGACATCCTCGGCGGGCGGGATCTCATCGGACTCGAACAACCGCTCCAACGTCGCGATCACGTTCCGCACCTTCGTCGTCGTCGCCTCCACACCCGACGCAGCAGCCAACAACAAATCGATACAGCGCGGGAGTGCCTCCTCCGGCATCCCCTTCGGCGGTGACTCACAGAACGCCACGATCAACACGGCATGATCGAACGAGCAATCCCCGCAATCGAACCGAGCAGCCACCGCCGGAAACGGCCGCAACGCTGAACCTAACGCGGCGATCTTCTTCCCGTCCCGAACCTGCAGCATCGTGTTAGCCGCCAACCACGCACCCACCCCGCGGCTCGCAATCACCTGATCATCCGGGCGCAACGACAACTCGTCCACCACCGCCACACGCACCGCCTCGAGGCGCAGAATCTCCGCACTCGCCTCGACAGCAGCCTCACGCAACTCCGCAGCAGTCAACTGCCACAGGCGTCCGCGCAAACCCACCGCAGAACCAGACACCACATCCGACAACAAGACACTCATTGAATCCCCCGATCCCCTGCCCAAATCATACTCGAACATACGTTCGGGTCAAGGGTCGATTTCGCAGGGGCTAAGCGCTGATACCGTCGAGGTCGTGGACCACGTCGCAGCAGGCGCCGAGTAATTCGCGATCATGGCTGATGAGTAATACACCGACGCCGGTTTCGGCGGCGCGACTCTCGATCAACCGAATGAGCGCGGCCGTCGTGGCGGCGTCGAGCATCGCCGTCGCCTCGTCACAGATGAGGTATTTCGGTTGTTGCGCCAGCGATCTCGCCAGGCAGGCGCGCTGTAGTTGGCCGTCGCTCACCTGGTGTGGTCTGCGCGACAAGAGATCGGGAGTGAGGCCCACTTCTGCTGCCAGCGCGGCCACATCGATTGACCTACTGGCAATGTCACCGGGTTGGCCGATGATCGAGGCGAGCGTCTGCCGAGGGTCGGTCGATGCGCGAGGTGACTGAAACAGCATGGACACCGTGCCGCGTAGTGCCGCGGGTACCGAGAATTTGGTACCCACAACGGGTGATCCGTCGATCCGCACTTCGCCTGACCACGGTGCATCCAGCGAAGCGAGAATCCTTGCAAGTGTTGATTTTCCGGTGCCCGAAGGCCCGGTCAGGCCGATCAGCTTTCCCGACGGAATCTCGAGCGAGACGTTCTCGAGAACTGGCCGGTTGCGACGGTAACCGCTGGTGATTCCCAGAGCTTGCAGACTCATGTCAGCCCACCTTCCGCAGCGTTCGGTACGTGCGGTCACCCAATGTGACCAGTTCGGTCGGGCCACCGGATTGTTTCGACTCCGGGCGTCGTAGGTGATAGACGCACTCCTCGGGGAGATCGGTGAGTTGCGGTGGCGATCCCGGCATGGGAGTCAAACCTCTGGAAGGTAAGGCGCCGAGAAGGTCTCGGGTGTAATCGTGAAGCGGATCTTGGAACACCAGCGCGGCCGGACCGGTCTCCATGATGCGTGATGCGTACATGACGGCAAGTCGATCCGCGACACCGTTGCGGGTAAGGGATGCCAGGTCATGGGTGACGAGCAGGACCGCCGCTCCGGCGTCCGCGCACTCTCGAAGTAATCCCATGACGTGGTCGGTGAGTTCGCGGTCGAGGTTGGCGGTGGGTTCGTCTGCGACGATCACCGACGGATTCCCGGCCAGCGCACCGGCAATGGCCACGCGTTGCGCCATGCCGCCCGACAGTTCGTGCGGGTAGCAGTCCAGGGCCGACGGTTCGAGTCCGACGCGAAGTGCCAAGGCATCGCAAGTGTGATCGCTGCCGAGTGCGTCGATCGTCTCCTGTAGCTGCGATCGCGCAGTCCGGACGGGGGTGAGATGTGTTGCGGCGGATTGTGGAACGAGAGCCACGTGCCGCCCACGGAACGCGGTGCCGGAGAAGACGTCGATCTCGAGGTCCGGTGTTCCGACGGTGACCGTTCCGGTTCGAGAAGCATTCGGCGGCAACATGTTCATGACCGAGGTGGCGATGATCGACTTGCCACACCCCGATTCCCCGACAAGTGCGGTCACCGTGCCGGCTGGAACGTCGAGGTCGATGTCGCTCGCAGCGTGAACTACCGATCCTCCGAGTAGAGGGATCCTGACGGTGAGAGATTCGATGCGCAGGCCGTGGTTCACAGTCGCAACTCCGAAGGTCGAGGTGGTGTGAGCATCGACCGCAGGGCCGAACCGGCGACGGCAACTGCGACGGTGGCGATCACGAGAACTGCGGCGGGGAATGCCAGCGTCCACCAACCGCCGAGGAGTAGAGAACTGCGTGCCTCTTCGAGAAGCGTCCCGAGACTGGGCTTGTGCGGGGGAAGGCCGAATCCCAGGAAGGACAACGTCGATTCGTGCCAGACGGCGTGGGGCAGCAGGAGAACGACTGCGATCAAAGCCTGCGGCGCCGTCGCCGGCACGAGGTGGCGCATGATCACGTGACGTCGACTTGCTCCCGCGAGAATGGCGGCGTCGATGTAGGGACGCTCGCGCAGACTCAAGATCTCGGAGCGGATGATCCGGGCCACTTGGGTCCAGTGGGTCAGTGCGATCGAAAGCACGATGGCGGCAATGCTTCCACGGAACATCGCGACGATGACGATGCCGAGCAACAGGTGGGGGAGTGCGTTGACGGCATCGGTGCCGCGCATGACGAACCTGTCCACCCAGCCACCGACCAGTCCGGCCGTAGTGCCGACGGCGACGCCGATCACCGTGGCGAGCAGCGCGCAGGCGAGTGCGATCAGAAGTGAGGTTCGAATGCCTGCAGCTATGCGCACGAACAGATCTCGGCCCGCCGAGTCCGTTCCGAAGGGGTGATCGAACGACGGAGCCAGGCGAGCCGCCGAGAAGTCTGTGACTCGGTCGTCGACGTCGGCCAACCATGGGACCAACGCCGCGTACAGCGCAACGAGGATCAGCACGCCGAGGGCGATCTTGAAGCGTCGTTCAGCCATCGGTACTCACTCTCGGGTCGAGTACTGCAACGAGGACGTCGGCAAGCAGTGAGCCGAGCATGACCGTCAATGTCGTACCGACGGTGAGGAACGCGAGCAGTGCCATGTCGAGGTCACGGGCTGACGAGACGATGGCGCCGGCGATCCCTGGCCAACTGAAGACCTCTTCCACCAGCACTGCCCCGACTATCAGCTCGGGCAGTCGCACGCCGACGATGTTCACGAAAGGCGCCAGTGAGGTCGGCAGTATGTGGCGTTTCGTGATGGTCGGCGCCGGGATTCCGCGTGCTACGGCGCCCGCGACAAATCCCTCACTTTTCGAACCCACGACGGATTCTCGGACCGCGAGTAGGAGCCACGGCATCTGCGAGATGGAAAGGACCGTCACCGGTAGGACCAAGTGCCGGATCACCTGTCCCGGTGTGGGATCGGCACCCCCGTCGGTCAACCCGGCGACCGGGAGCCAGCCGAGAGTCAACGCGAAGAGCGCGATGGCACCCAGCGACAAGACAAACGGCGGAAGTCCTTGGACCACGACGCTCAGCCCGGACACGGTCTTGTCCAAGAATCCTCCACTGCGTATTCCGGCGAGAACACCGAGTGTCAGCGAGGCGAGAATCGCGATGAGGAGTGAGATACCGACCAGCAGCAGGGTCCATGGCAGACGCTCGGAGATAACTTGGGAAACAGGCTGATTGAACGATCTGGAGATCCCGAGATCACCGGTGAACACGCCCTGGAGCCAATTCCAGTACGTGCTGTACCAGGGGTTGTCGAAACCCATCTGATCGGCGATCAACGCTTTGTCCGCGTCGCTGGTCGTCATGTATCGCGTGCCCAGGTAGCCGACAAGTGGATCGAACGGTGAGACCGCGGCGGCGGCAAAGAGTCCCGCGGACACCACGGCGATCACCGGCACGATGAACAACGCCCGCCGACCGACCATCGTGAGGATGGCCTTTCGGCGGGAGTTGCCACGGTGGTCGAGCGATTGCCGCGCGTCTACCCGAACGTCGACCGCTGTCATTGCCCTCTGGCCCACGTCTGCAGTGACCACCACGGGCCCCAGGTCACACCGTGTGAGTGTGGCTCGAGTACAGGTCCGGACATCTGCCAGTCGGAATCCTTCGAAACGTACGTATGGTCGAGGAATACGAGGATGACAAATCCGGGATCCTCGACGTACGCCTGCTGCACGTCGCGATACGCGGCGTCACGCGTTTCCTGATCCAGGCTGCGGCGTCCTACTTCCAGGCCTGCGTCGACTGCTGGATTGGAGTAGTCGCTGGCGTTGTCGTAGATGCTGCCGACCCCGGGCGCTATGTACTTCGAGTTCAGCGCGTCGTACGCCTGCGTGTCTGGATCGAAAGGTTCGTCTCCACCACCGAGAAGCGTCGAATCCTGGTTGATTCGAGGGTCTATGCGGTCCCAGGAGAGCGCTTCGAGATCCACCTCGATGCCGACAGCGAGAGCATCGGAGGCAAATGCCTGAGCGAGATCACGTCGAACGGTGTCGACGGAGTTGTACATGATCGTGAACTGCGCCCGCTGACCGTCTTTCGAACGGATTCCGTCGGCACCTTCGATCCAGCCCGCTTCGGTGAGAATTCGCTCGGCCTCGGCCGGGTCGTAGGCGAAGGTTGCGTTCGGGTTGTACGAATCGCCGTAGACCTCGGGGATCGGAGTGGCGGCGACGCGGCCGTGTCCGCCCAGGACGTTGTCGATCATCGACTGGCGATCGGCGGCGAGGTTGAGCGCCATCCGTACGGCTTTGTCGCCTGCCACGGGATTGTTCGTCGGAAGTGAGAGACCGCGCCAGTCCGCTGACTGATGGGCAGTCACCGACATGTTGTCTTTGCCCGAGAACGTATTGGCAAGCAGTGGAGGGAGATTGGTTCCGTCGATCTCGCCGGACACCATACGTTGGGCGCGGGTGTTGTCGTCCGGAACGTAGAGGAGAGTGAGCTTCTTGATCTCCGGTGCACCGTCCCAGTAGTTCTCGTTCGCCTCGAAGACCGCTCGATCCGGTGAGAGATCGACGAGTGTGTACGGACCCGTACCGACAGGCGCGGTGTTCAACGGCGATTCGGCGGCAAGTCCGGGTGTCGCGAGGGATTCCGACGGGACCATGCCGATCAGCATCTTCGTCAGCAGGGGCGCATACGAGTAGGCGAGACGAAACTCGACTGTGCTGTCGTCGACGGCCACGACGTCGCTGATCATGTCGTACGACGACCGCGCTTCGGAGGCGGAAGCCGGATCGAGGATCGCCTTGTACGTGGCAACCACGTCGTCGGCGTCGAAGGTCGATCCGTCGGAGAAGGTGACGCCGTCACGTAGCTTGACCGTCCAGACTGTCGCGTCGGCATTGGCAGTGGGCATCTCCGCGGCCAGAGACGGCTCGAATCCCGGCATGCCGGTCCCTCCTGTGAGCCGGACGAGGCCGTCGTACATCTTGGCCTCACCGGCAGCGCCGAAGCCTGCGACCGGGTTGTAGCCGCCCAGCTCGTAGCCGTCGGCCAAGACCAGGCCGTCGTTGTTGCCCGAGGAGTCGGTGCCAGTCGGGCTACTGCACGACGTGATCAGAAGTGCGCCGATTGCGGCGGTTGCGGTGAGCGTCAGAACGCCTGGTTTGTGGAGTTTCACGGGTGTCCTTTCCTTGGTGGACAGGTGTACGAAAACATCTGTTCACCTATTCAGGTATTCATATGATCTCATCTCGAAACGGATATTTCGCACAAAGGCCGAACGCTGGGACCTTGGCCCCGCCAGTGGCACTCCGAGAGCCCTGTTATCGCAGGCCGTAGTCTGTTCACCGTGCGCGTACTAGTAATCGGCTCCGGAGCCCGTGAACATGCCCTCCTTCTCTCTCTTGCTCGCGATCCAGGTGTCACGGCCCTGATCTGCGCGCCTGGCAATGCCGGGATCGCAAAAATCGCCGAGCAGCACCCCATCGACGTCGCTTCGGGTGACGCGGTTACCGCGCTGGCCCAGAAGGTCGAAGCCGACCTCGTCGTCATCGGACCCGAGGTTCCGCTGGTCCTCGGTGTCGCAGACGCGGTGCGCGCAGCAGGTATCGCCTGCTTCGGGCCTTCGGCCGACGCCGCCCGCATCGAGGGATCGAAGGCTTTCGCCAAGGACGTGATGGCTGTCGCCGGCGTCAAGACCGCTCACAGCGAGATCGTCGACAATCCGGCCAAGCTCGACGAAGCACTCGACCGCTTCGGTCCCAACTGGGTGGTCAAGGACGACGGACTGGCCGCGGGTAAGGGCGTAGTCGTCACGACGGATCGTCTCGCCGCGCGCGATCATGCCGCAGAACTGCTCGAGACCGGACACCCGGTTCTCCTCGAGTCCTTCCTCGACGGTCCGGAAGTTTCGCTCTTCTGCCTCGTCGACGGCGAAACCGTGATCCCGCTGCTCCCGGCTCAGGACCACAAGCGAGTCGGCGACGGAGACTCCGGACCCAACACCGGCGGCATGGGCGCGTACACCCCATTGCCGTGGCTGCCCGACGAGATGGTCACGCAGATTGTCGACGACGTCGTCAAGCCTGTCGCTGCCGAGTTGGTCGCGCGCGGTAGCAGTTTCTCCGGCCTTCTCTACGCCGGTCTGGCGATCGGTGTCGACGGCCCGGCCGTCGTCGAATTCAACTGCCGGTTCGGTGACCCCGAAACTCAGGCCGTGCTTGCTCTCCTCGAAACGCCGCTGGGCGGTCTACTCAATGCAGCCTCGACCGGAACACTCGATTCGGTCGGTCCGTTGCAGTGGCGCGACGGTTCCGCTGTCACGGTCGTGATTGCCGCGGAGAACTACCCGTCAACCCCACGCACCGGCGACGTGATCACCGGAGCCGACGCCGACGGAGTCCTGCACGCCGGTACCAAGAAGCGTGAAGACGGTGCCGTCGTCTCGGCCGGCGGGCGTGTGCTGAGTGTTGTCGGAGTGGGCAAGGATCTGACCGAAGCTCGCGACGACGCCTACGCAAAGATCGCCGACGTCAAGCTTCCCGGCGGTCATTTCCGCAAGGACATCGGACTCGGCGCCGTCGAAGGTCGCATCTCAATTCCCTGACTCGTTCTTTCGGAGGGCCGGTGAACTTTCTGTTCATCGGCCCTTTTCATGGAAAATCAACGGTTCCTCGAAGTTACCCACGAGTATGGACTTCTCGTTCGGTTTCTCCCGGTATATCTCAGCGCGGGGGTCACGGAAAGAGAAGGGCACACTTGAGCATTCGCGCTGGATCCAACGAACGGCACGCACGTACCAATTCCACGCTCTCGCGTAGAAACTTCTTGGCAGCAACAGGATTAGCTGTGGGGGCCGCCGCACTCTCGTCCTCGTGGACCACGGCGGCCGCTGCGCCCAGACGAGCATTGAACGACGGTGACCGTGTCCCCGCGCTCGTGATCGGCAGTGGATACGGCGGTGCCGTTGCGGCACTTCGCCTGACACAGGCCGGTATCGACACGCACATGGTCGAGATGGGGAAGTCGTGGACCACACCAGGGTCCGACGGCAAGATCTTCTGCCCGATGCTCTCGCCCGACGGTCGGTCCTTCTGGCTCAGAGACCGTACAGTTCAACCGGTTTCACACTTCTCCGGCGGCTCGGTGGACAAGAACATCAGCCGCTACGTCGGTGTTCTCGACGCCGAGGACTTCGGCGGGATCAAGGTCTACCAGGGCCGAGGGGTCGGCGGTGGGTCGCTGGTCAACGGCGGTATGGCCGTCACACCCAAGCGTAACTACTTCGAAGAGATCCTGCCCGGTGTCGATTCCAACGAGATGTACTCGACGTATTTCCCGCGCGCGAACGCTGCGCTCGGAGTCAACAACATCGACCCGGCCTGGTTCGAATCGACCGAGTACTACAAGTTCGCGCGGACGGGGCGAAAGACCGCTGAGAGATCCGGTTACACAACAACGTTCGTGCCGAATGTCTACGACTTCAACTACATGAAGCAGGAAGCTGCCGGCCAGGTCACCAAGTCTGCTCTGGTCAGTGAGGTCATCTACGGCAACAATGCCGGAAAGAAATCTCTGGACAAGACGTACCTCGCTGCGGCATCCGCCACCGGCAAGCTCACCATTTCAGCTCTGCACGTCGTGACCTCGGTTGCCCCGGCCGCGACCGGCGGTGGCTATCAAGTGGTGATGAACCAGATCAACGAGCAGGGCAATACCGTCGGCACCAAGACAGTGACGGCGGACAAGGTCTTCTTCGCGGCCGGCAGTATCGGGACCAGCAAGCTCCTGGTCGCGATGAAAGCGCAAGGGCAGCTGGCGAATTTGCCGGGTGCAGTTGGACAGGAATGGGGTCACAACGGCAACGTGATGGTGGGCCGCGCCAATCACATGTGGGACGCCACCGGTGCGAAGCAGTCCGCGATCCCCGTGATGGGTATCGACAACTGGGCCGACACATCCGCTCCCGTCTTTGCGGAAATCGCACCCTTCCCGGCCGGTACCGAACTGTGGGTCAGCCTGTACTTGGCGATTGCCAAGAATCCGCAACGTGCTCAGTTCCAATTCAACTCGGCAACAGGCAAAGTCGGATTGAACTGGCAGCGCTCGCAGAACCAGCCGTCGATCGACATGGCGAAGAAGCTCTTCGACAAGATCAACAAGAAGGAAGGCACGATCTACCGGACCGACCTCTTCGGCCCGACGCAGACGTGGGGCGATCAGTTGACGTACCACCCCCTCGGCGGTTGTGTGCTCGGCAAGGCGACCGACGGCTACGGTCGTCTGCCGGAGTACCCGGGTCTGTACGTCATGGACGGATCCCTCGTACCGGGCAATGTGGGAGTCAATCCGTTCGTCACCATCACCGCTCTGGCCGAACGGAATATCGAGAACATCATTGCGAACGACATGAACTAGGGCGGTAACTCGTCAGCAGGTGCGGTGCGGTGCGGCAGGGGCTGCACCGCACCGCTTCTGTATGTCCCGGAGTGTCACCGCGGTGCGTGATCTCGCAATGATCGATTGACTCGGTCGAGGATACCGACGGCAGTGGTCAATGTGTCGAGGTCGCCCTCGTCGAGGGCCGCCAATTCTTCGGCGAGAACGCCGATGCGTAGTTCGGATCGACGGTCTCGTCGCGCGCTTCGCTCGTCCTTCACGAAAAGTGTGCTCACTCGGCCGTCCGTGGGATCGGGTCGCCGCTCGATCAGGTCTTTGTCGGAGAGGATGCGCACCAGCGTGCTGACGGTGTTCGGGCGTCTGGAGAGGCGATCGGCCACGGCCCCGATGCGAGTGCCCGGATGGTGTGCGACATCGTGAAGTACTTCGGATTGTGCCTCTGGCAGAGTCGCGTCGGTACCCGACGTATCCATGTATTCCCGCAGCGCTCGACGCAATTCGAACGCCGCAGCGATGAGTGATCTCGATGCTTCCTCCGCGGTGGGCACGCGATCGGAGTAGCGATCGACCTCGTGTGATCCACGCCCTGGAACTGTATCTGACACAGATATAGTTTACAGTTCTTCAAAGGGTAGGGTCACCTAACCATGACGGAAGATGAAGCTGTCATGCTTCACGACGTACGGGACACGATCATGAATTTTCGAAAGAAGTCACGCAGTGTAATGCTGATCGGCGCACTGACATTGGTGGCAGCTCTCAGTGGCTGCTCGAGCGAGGACGCGTCGCCCACAGATGCCGAGATCAGTGCGTCGGCTCCGGCGGACTCTGCGTTTGTCGCTCCGCGAGAAGTCCCGGTTGGAATGGGGAGCGGAAAGTCGGACGGCGAGTTCCCTCGTACCGTCTCACACTTCAAAGGGGACACCACGATCGAATCGCAGCCCGAAAAGGTTGTCGTCATCTCGACCGGGCAAGCAGATGCTCTCCTGTCGCTCGGTGTCGTGCCCGCAGGTTCGACGCGTGGTGACGGTGCGGACCTGGTGCCTCCGTACTTGTTGTCTGCATACCCCGAATTCCGTACTCAGCTAAGTGATGTCGTTGACGCAGGTGGACGCTTCACACCGAATTTCGAAGCGATCGTCACGCTCGATCCTGACCTGATCTTGATGAATGTTGCAGGAAAGGACGCTGATTCGCTGTACGACCAGCTTTCTGCCATCGCACCCACGGTGGCAACACAGGGAACCGGCGTCTACTGGAAGCAGGACTTCCTGCTGGTTGCCGACGGGGTAGGTAAGACGCAGCAGGCGACGGTACTGCTGGATACCTTCAATACCGATGCCGCGGCCCTCGGTGCTTCCCTCTCGTCGCCGCCGACGGTGTCGTTCACGCGCCAGAACGGAAATCGTCTGCGCATCTTCGGTATTCCTTCGTTCACCGGCAGTATCGCCGAGGATGCCGGCTTGACCCGTCCGCAGTCGCAGCAGTTCGACGACACTTCCCGAGACATCAGTGAAGAAGAGTTGAACGTGGCGGACGCCGACTGGATCTTCTACGGCGTGCAGGGCGGGGACCCGGCGACATTGACGAACGCGCCGTTGTGGGCGCAGTTACGTGGTGTGGTCGCCAACCACGCCGTCGCTGTTGACGATGACGTCTTTTACCTCAATACCGGGCCGACTGCGGCTCGTGAAGTGCTGAAGGTTCTGCAGAGCGCATTGCAGCAGTAGTCGATTCAGCTTGGTTGTGAGTGCCGACGAATCGGAAGAGGGCTCCACCCACCGTGACTGCAAGCGTCGCGAGAATGGCTCCGGCGATGACGTCGGTGAGCCAGTGCGCACCCAAGTAGAGGCGAGTCAGCGCGACGACGACGGTGACCGTCACGGCGAGGAGCATCAGAAGGCGTTTGACGGCCGGTGTTCGGTCGACGCTCACAACGAGAACGGCAATGCCGAACAGCGCTGCTGTGCCCGTCACGTGACCGGAGGGGAACGAGTGGCCGGTCTCGAGAAGAACCTGGATGTTGGTCGGCGGACGTTCGCGACCGACGAGCGCTTTGATTACCGTGCTGGCGACCGCCGCCCCGCCAACGGTTCCGATCACGATCAAGCCCGGAACGACCGAACGCGCTCGCCAGGAGATGAGCACTCCGCAGGTGATCCCGAGTAGCGCGGTGGCGACCGGGCTACCGAGATCTGTGACGGCGACCGCGATCTGGTTCAGGGCGCCGCTCCGATGATCGACCATCCAGTCGGTCACCGGCCCGTCGAAGCTCGTCAACCACCCGCTTCCATACACCTGGATCGACAGCGTCACCAGTGCAAGCACGAGTCCGCACGTGCGAAGGGCTGTAGACCGAACGCCGGAAGCTCGGTAGATCGAACCGAACGCGAACAGAGCTGCGGCCACCACGATTGCGGCAACCGCGATCTCTGCGGTGGTGCTCTCGGTCAGGACTTCGGTGACCACGTTTCGCACGGTCGACACAGTTGCAGGCATGAATGCAGTGTGACGAGCCGAAGCTGAAGAAACGCTGAACGGAACTCGGCTCTGGGTCTACCGTCTGCTCTACTGGGTGCATCCGAACAACTGCGTGGCGACGAAACGGGGCCGGTGGTGCGAGTACTGGTGGTCGAAGACGAAGTGCGCCTGGCCGAGACGATCCGGCGGGGATTGGTGGCCGAGGGATTCGTGACCGCCGTCGAACTCAACGGTGACGACGGATTCGCGACTGCGTGCAGTGACGAATTCGACGTGATCGTTCTCGACATCATGTTGCCGGGCAAACACGGGTACGACATCGTGCGGGATCTACGCGCCCGGGAGATCTGGACGCCGATCCTCATGCTCTCGGCAAAGGACGGCGAATACGACCTGGCTGATGCATTCGATCTCGGCGCCGACGACTACCTGGTCAAGCCATTCTCGTTTGTCGTGCTTCTCGCTCGGCTGCGCGCACTGGTGCGTCGCGGCGCTCCACAACGTCCGGCGATACTCTCCGTTGGAGACCTGTCCCTCGACCCGGCCAAACATCAGGTGAGCAGAGCGGGAATCGAATTGACCCTGACGCCAAGGGAGTACAGCGTTCTCGAATTCTTGATGCGCAACAATGGTGTGGTGGTCACGAAGACCGAGATCGTTCGCTCTGTCTGGGACACCAACTACGAAGGTGACGAGAACATCGTCGAGGTGTATATCGGTTACCTTCGTAAGAAGCTCGACCTCCCGTTCGGAACTCAGAGCATCGAAACGGTCCGAGGCGTCGGGTACCGCTTTGTCGGCACTACCTGATCGTCAGTCGTTCGGTACCGGAATCGTCACCTCGAATCGACTTCCACCGCCCGCCCTCTCGCTGACGGAAATGGTTCCGTGGTGCGCCGCAACTATTTCCGACGCGATGGCGAGTCCAAGTCCGGACCCGCCTCCCTGCCTCGACCGCGGCTGGTCCAGGCGGACGAAGCGTCCGAAGATTCGTTCGCGTTCTGCTGCAGGGATTCCGGGCCCGTCGTCCTCGATCACGATGTGGGCTTCGTTTCCGGCTTCGGAGCACTCGAGATACACGAGGGTCTCCGCATGCCGCACTGCATTGTCCACGAGGTTTCGCACCATCCGCGTCAATGCTCTCGGGTCTCCGGAGACCCGAACCGGAGCCACGGCAGCGGCGACCGTAACTGCGGAGATACCGTCGATCCTTTTCTGCTCGGCGAACAAGATGTCATCGAGGTCGACGTCGACGACGATGCCGAACTTTTCGAGTTCGCTTTCGTCAGAGCGCGCGAGAATCAACAGGTCTTCGATCAACTGCCGCATCCGGCGCGCCTCGGGAAGTAGTGCGTCTTCGATCAGCGCGTCGTCGAGGAGATCCGGGCGTCGGTGTGCCAGTTCGAGGGCCGTCGTGATCGTGGACAGCGGACTGCGTAACTCGTGTGAGGCATCGCTGACAAATCGTTGCTGGGCCAGCGCACCTTCGTCGAGGCGCGCCAGCATGTCGTTCATTGTTGTTGCCAGTCGGGCTATCTCGTCGTTCCCTGACGGGACAGGCACTCGTTCACCTTGACGCCCACTCGAAATCGATGCTACCCGAGCGCGGATGCGTTCGACGGGAGCGAGGGCCGAACCGACGAGGCGGTAGGTGGCAAACGCTGCCAGCCCCAGGACCAGGGGTCCGACGATGGCCAGCAGAACGGCAACGGTCGTCACCACGGTTTCAACCGGTTCGCGGTCGGCGCCGACGAAGACGGTGACTGGTCCGGTCGCCGTCTGAGCGCCTCGCCCGATCAGCCAGTAGTCCTCGTCGTCGGACTTCTTGACCCTTCCGAGAGCGTCCGACTCGTCAGGGCCGAGAAAACGTTCGGACAGGAGGTCGCTGTCGGTTCCCGGTGATTGGGCGACTATTCGGTGATCGGCGTCGACGATCTGCACGATTCCGATCTGACTGTCTGTGGACAGAAGCGAAGGGTCGAGATCGGCCGGGTTTTTTCCGTTGAGCTGCTGGACCAATTGCGTGGCGCGAGCTTCGGAGCCGTTCAGCGCGGACAGATGCAGGGAGTTTGCCAGCACGAAAACCAGTGCAAGCCCGGCGATCACCAGGCAGAAGGCGATCACGAGTGTCGAAGCCACGGTCGAACGGGCACGCACGCTCCACCGGGAGGGGTGCAGAATCGACTCGCCGATGAAGTTCATGGCGTCCAGTCTGTACCTTCTCGGCTGTGCATTTACGAAGACGGGTGACGCGGTCCCGTAATCGGACCGCGTCACCCGTCTAGAGGATCAGGCCACTCGCTTGGCGGTGCGGCCGCCGAATTCGAGCATCACGGCGCGACCGGTGTCGTCGGTGACGAAGCGTCCCAACGCCCGGGTGGTGTCGGCGCGCGCAGCGAAGTCACGGTCGTTGAGGAAGGCGATCGGGATTGCCGGCGGCCAGACGATGTCCTCGTATTCACCGAGATCCTGCGCGCTGCCCATCCGGATGCCGATTCCCTCGTCACCGGGGGCGACGGTCATCGTCAGTGAGCCGGCCTGATACTTGCCCAGGACTGCGTCGACGGCAGCGGGTTCGGGCTCGACCACGTCCAGGGATGCCGGCGTGGGTAGTTCAGTGAGGTTGGCCATGCACCAGTCGACGATCTTCTTGCCGATTCCGCCGCCGAGGGCGTTGGTCAGCACGGTGACGGCGAAGTTCTTCTCGGGCACTGTCATGAACTCGGAGACCTGGAGGTTGCTCACGTTTCCGCCATGCCGCACTACCTGCGTGGTTCCGTACCGAGTCAACAGCCATCCCAGGCCGACTTCCTCGAACATCATCGCGGCGGGACGCTGCGGCTTCTGCATCAACAACCGGGTGGACTCGTCGAGCGGCTGTCCTTCGCCGGGGTGTTCGCCAGACAGTGCGTAACGTGCCCAGACGAGTTGGTCTCGCACCGAGGACCACATTCCGCCGCAAGGGATCATGCCGCGGTCCAGTCCGGTTTCGTTGGACACGAACGGCACACCGTCGCGGATGTAGTGACCGAGTGCGAACCGGTGGGTCATCACGTCCCAGGGCAGGAAGGCCGAGTTCTTCATGTCGAGGGGGTCGAGCACGCGCTGCTTGACCAGCTCTTCGAAGGTCAGTCCGCTGATCTTGGCCACGACATGTCCGGCGAGAACGAATCCGGAGTTGCTGTAGGAGAAGACTTCTCCGACGGGAAATTCTTGTCGCAGTTCGTTCAGCCGTGAAACCGAGCGTCCCAGGGCGTCTTCGCCCCAGCCTGCCGAGAGGCCCGCGTCGCCGGTGAATCCGCCGGTGTGGGTGAGGAGATGACGCATCGTGACTGTGCGCGTGGCTGTTTCGTCGGCGAAGGTCAGTTCGGGGACGTACTCGACCAACGGGGTGTCGAGATCGAGTAGGCCGTCCTCGACGAGTGCCATCGCGGCTGTTGCGGCGAACACCTTTGTGGTGGAGCCGATCATGAACATCGTCTTGTCGGTGACCGGGAGTTGGGTTTCGACGCTCTCGATGCCACTGGTGACGACGATGTCCTTGTCGCCGTGAACGATGCCGACCGAGACGCCGGGGATGTTTGCCTCGACCCTCCACTGATCGACGAGTTCTTGAAGCTGTTCTTGCATCTTTGATTCCTCGAGTTCGCTGGCGTTCTGTGTTTCGGCGTTCTGTGTTTCCGTCATCGTATGTGTATCGGTCATCGTCACGCGTTAACCCGTGGTAGGAAGCGGAATCCGACGTACACTCCGTCTCGGTGCGGCCGTACCGTCGTCCAACCGGCGGCCCCGGGTTGACGGGTGGTCCAGGTCCCCGGGATCTGCGACGGTACGAGAGTGGCCACCGTTGCAGGCTTCTTCGGAGCTGTTTCGTCTTCCTCGGGATTCGGGATTACGTCGCCGATGACGGTGATCACGGCTTCGTCAGCGGACTCTCCACGACGGAACTCGATTGCTATTCCGCCCGAGCTGTACTTTCCCAGAACCGAATCCGGAATCGACTCCACACTCGCGGGGTTCGGGGCGAGGGCTTGCGGAGGTTCGAGTCCGACCAACGCGGCCGCGGCTTCGGTGAAGAGATCACGGTAGAGGCCGTCGGCCTTGCCGCCGCTGGTCAGCAGTGCGATCGCGACATTGTGGCGGGGGAAGATGCGCAGATACGCGTGCTGGCCGATGGTGCTGCCGTCGTGCCCGAAAATCTCTTCGCCCGACCAGGTTTCGTGGAACCAGCCCAAGCCCCAACCCGACTTGTCCGGGAACAGTTCGCTGATGTCGATTTCGGGTGTGCGCATCGCGGCGGCTGACTTTTCCGACACGATCCGTACGCCGTCGACGCTCTGTCCTTCGAGAAGACCGAGTTCCGCGAACGTGAGTAGATCTCCGATGCTGGCAGTGATGCAACCCGCGGGCCCCATCGAGCGCGTGATCGGCCAGACGGGCATCACGACGGAGTTCCCCGTATGACCCGCTGCCACAGAGTATCTCGGTGTATCTCCGGTCAACGTGAGTGTGTGCGCGAGGCCGAGCGGATCGATGATCCGCTCCTTGAGGATGTCGTCCCAGATGCCGCCGCGAAGAACCTCGACGATACGAGCTGCAAGGACGTACGCGGAGTTCGAGTACGCGAAGCCGTCCTCGAGTGGATGAACCTGACGGAAGTCACGCAGGCCCTCGACGTAGCGTTCGACGACGTCGTCGCCGCGACCCTTGTCGATGAACAGGTCACCGTCGATTCCGTTGCGATGGTTCAGAAGTGCGCGAACCGTGATGCGGGCAGCTGTTTCCTCGTCCTGCAGTGCGAAATCGGGCAGAATCGACCGGACGGTCGCGTCCAGGTCGAGCAAGCCTTCGTCGACAAGCTGCATGACCAGCATCGCGGTCCATACCTTGGTGATGGATCCGATCTGGAACAGGGAGTCGGTGGATACCTCGACCCCGGTGTCTGCATTGATCACGCCGGAAGCCACCGTCGTACGGGTGATTTCCTTGCCGTTGGAATCGAGTGTGAGAATACCGAATTGAGCACCGGTGACGCCGTAACGCTCACACAGTACGTCCAGCGAACGCTTCCACGCGTCGGCTCCGGCAGACGCGTTGGCCAGGCCGGTCTTGGGCAGCTTCGCGGAGGTGTATCGCTTGACCCATTCGATGAGTCGTGTGCTGTAGTCGATTCGGTGCGAGATCGAGCCGTTGACGAGGAACCCGTGGCTTGCACCGGGATACGCCACCAGGCGGGTGGGTACATGCTGCTGGCGCAGTGCGGCGAACCAGGCCTCGGCTTGACCCAGCGGGCACCGCTCGTCCGACTTTCCGTGGAGGATCAGCGTCGGGGTCACCACGTTCTTCACAGCGGCGAGCGGTGAGGCTGCCAGCAGCTTGGCGGAGTTCTCGGGAACAGTCGTGCCGGTGGCGAGTGACGCGAGGTGCGGACCGAAATCGCAGACTCCGGCCATGGCGTTGAAATCGCAGATCAGCCCGCCGGCAACCGCAGCGGCAAAACGATCCGTCGCGGACGTCAGGTGACACGTACTGTATCCGCCGTAGCTGTACCCGGTGATCGCCAGACGGTCCCCGTCGACAAGTCCCTCGGCGACAAGCGCGTCGATCGGCTCGAGGAAGTCGGCTTGGTCGGAGGTACCCCAGGCGCCGTTGACGGCGTACATGAAGTCTGCGCCGTACCCGTCCGACCCACGTGGATTGAGGGTCAGGATGCGCCAACCCTGGGCGGCGAGAACCTGGTGGGCGGGGTGATAGGTATCTGCAACGCCGGTCCACGCGTTGTGCGGTCCGCCGTGAATGTCGAGCAGAAGGGGTGCAGAGCCACTGGTTTCGGGAGCGGACAGCAACCAACCATGCACGGTGCGGCCGTCGGAGATGGTGAACTCGCGTTCCTCGGCGGCAAACAGTGTCACCTCGGGGAGTGCTTCTGCGGTGAATTTCGTCAGCGTGGTGACCGCGCCGCTGTCGAGATCGACGAGTGCGACCTCGCCGAAGGACTGCTGGGTGGTGACGATGACGGAGGCGACGCGGGCGTCACGGGCAACGGAGAGCGCCGAGACGACCTCGTTGGGATTGGCGACGAGGGATCGAGAGGTGCCGGTTTCGATGTCGGCCGCGTACAGATGCGTCCATCCACGATCGCGTAGGCAGAACACGATTTCGTCGCGAGTATTCGACAGTGCCGGTGTGCCGCCGGGGTAACCGGGTGCACCGGGCATCACGTTGCGATCGAGATGAGCTGTGAGGGTGACGTCGACCGGTGTCTCGCTTGGGCCGGGGACGGACAGCCGGATCAGGTCTGCAGTTCCGACACGGACCTCCGGAGTGCCGATGGCGACGACCGAATCTCCCTGCGGATGCCACAGTGTGGAGCCCTGCACTCCGGTGGCATGACCGAGTCGCTGCGGGGGAACCGACAGATCGTCGACGAGGATGCGGTAAGCGCTGAACGTGAGGTTCAGATCGCTGTCCGGTTCGAGATTCGCGGTGAAGGCAAGAGCCGTGCCGTCGGGCGACCAGGACGGAACGTCTGCATTCCAGTCACCGTCGGTGAGCCGTCGAACTGCCTTCGTCTCCAGATCGACGGTGTGAAGGTGGCGACGGAAGGTGCCGAGCCAACCGGCACCGTCCACCTTGTACCCGAGTCGGTCGGTGACGATGGGAGCATTCGGATCGGTGGAGTCCGAACGTGAGACCACAGCGGCGAACGCGATGGCATTTCCGTCCGGGCTCCAGGCTGCTGCACCGGCGCCGAGGGGGAGTGATGCTGATGTGGTGAGAGTTTCGGCCTCGCCACCGGCGAGCGGGATCAGGTGCAGCTGCGCGGAGTCACCGACCTTACGCAGGAAGGCAATCGAGGTTCCGTCCGGAGAGAACCGAGGGGCAGAATCGGCGGGCCCTGCGGTGAGGCGGCGAGCCTGGGAATCGCGGGACACCGCCCAGAGCGATGTAGTTGCCTTTCCGGCAACAATTTCCGAGCGAACGAAGACGACCACGGTGCCGTCGGGAGAGATTGAGGTCTCAGTGGGTGTGACCACACGGTGGAGGTCGTCGAGAACAAATGGACGGTCAGTCATGTAGATCCTTCGAATCGGAGAAATAGATGCAGACGTAAAGCTTTGTCTTCCGGCTTATTTCAGAACGCGAATGCCAGGGCCGGCCAGGGTGCCGCCAACGGGTGCATACAGGGCCGTTGCGCCGTTGAAGAACATGAAGTTCGGCGACGTGGACACCGGAATGACGTCGGACGAGGTGAACAGTGCTTGTTCCGCTTCTTTCCACACCGAGCAGGATTCCTGCCCGGGCAGAACCGAGGCCTTCGCCGCCAGTTCGGCGTACTTTTGATTGTCGATCGATGCGAAGTTGACACCCGACGGTGGGGTGGGGCCGGCGAAGTACGGAACGAAGATGCTGGGGGTATCGCTCTGGACGGTCAGTCCGATCGAGATCGACCATGACGTAAGGTCTTTCGCTGCGAATGTGTTGGAAATGATGAAGTTGTTGTCACCACCACGAAGCTCCACCTTCGCGCCGAGCTCCTGCCACTGCTTCATCGCGTATTCGGCTGCTGCAGAGGTGGTGTCGCGGTAGTTGGCAAAGATGACCGTCAATTGCAGCGCTTGACCGTCCTTGGTCAGGACACCGTCGGACCCGGGTTTCCAACCGGCGTCCGCAAGAGTCTTTTTCGCAGCGGCCATGTCGAACTTCGGAACTACACCGGTGACGCTGTCGAAGTCACACGCCCGCGGATCGACTACTGCCAGTGCCGTAGCTCGTGAGCCTTTGCCACCGGTGTTGATGTCCGTGTAATCGTCGAGATCGATCGCCTGCACGAGTGCGGTGCGTACCGCCTCGTCCTTGGTGGGGAGAGCCGCATTGTGGTTGAAGATGAACTGTCCGCTCAGGGTGTTGGACGTCATCGACTCGAGGCCTGAAGCTTCCACACGTTCGATATCCGCGCCGGCAACCGGGGCCGCGTTGACCGTTCCGGTGAGCACGAGATTCGCCGTCGTCGCGGCGTCGGTCACGACCTTGATCGTGACCGTCTTGGGCACTCCGAGCGTGTCCGACGTGGTTTCGCCGTTCGGCCCCCAGCTGTATCCGTCGCGGCGTTCGAGCGTGACGTGATCGTTGGCCACTACTTCGGTGATCTTGAACAGTCCGGTTCCGTTGCTGCTGCCTCGAACACTGGCAGGGTCGTCGAGGGCTGCCTGGCACGCCATCTTGAGAGCGCCGATGCGCTCGAGGAGGAAGGGCGCGGGTTCCGTTGTCTTGATCGTGAGCTCGTCACCATCAGCGGTTGCTACCGCAGTTTCGGGTACGGATGCTCCCAACCACGGCGAGCCGTTGGTCGTGTCGACGACCCAGTTGATGTTGTTTGCCGCTGTCTGGGCAGTGAAGGTCGTGCCGTCTTCACACGTGATCCCCTTTTTGAGGGTGAAGTTCAGCGAAGTTCCGTTCTCGCTCCATTTTTCGGCCAGATACGAGCCCGCTGCGCGGGTTTTGGGGTCGATGGCCAACAACGAGTCATTCGTATAGCTGTTGATCGCCTGCGTGGCAGTCAGATTGGTGATCAGGGGATGAAGGTTGCCGGGATCGGTGTTCACGATCGTGGTGAAACTGCCGTCCTTCGCGTAGTCGCCGGAAGAATTGCCGCCAGGATCAGAGGTGCTTCCGCACGAGGCAACCGTGAGAACGCCGATCGTGACCAGAGCCGCAGTGGGCACTGAGCGAGCTTTCATCTGATGCACCTTTTGATCGAAGGAAGTCGTTGATCAATGTTGCGCGAGGGACGTGGCCCAGGTCTCGTTGAATCGACTCATGCTGAGCGCCTGAATCTGTCGGATCGTCACAATGGGTGGTCGTCGTTTCTTGCCGCACCACGGTTCGACTACCGTCGGAGTGTGCGCTCAGAATCTCGTCGATCAGATATCCAGACCTTCCATGTCATGGATGTATGGAAGGCCGCGACCGAACGTCAGCGGACACATGGTGACGTCCTGACCTTGGCGGCAGGTCAACCGTCGACGCCCGCGCCGGCACCGGTGCTACGTGCGACGCGAGAGATTCTGGGCACCGAACTACTCGGGTATACCGAGACTTTCGGGATCCTGCAGCTACGCGAGGCTATTGCGCGCTACCACAGCGAGCGATCGGGAATCGCCGTCGACGCCGAAGACGTGGTGGTGACGACCGGTTCGTCCGGGGCGTTCACCTTGCTCTTCCTGGCCGCGTTCGACGAGGGCGACACCGTGGTGGTTGCTCGACCCGGATATCCCGCGTACCGCAATACCCTTGCCGCTCTCGGCTGCAACGTCGTCGAACTCGACTGCGGGCCGGCAACTCGATACCAGCCGACAGTGGAAATGCTCGAGGCTTTGCCGTCGCCGCCTGCCGGTCTGATCGTCGCGAGCCCGGCAAATCCCACGGGCACGGTGATCTCGCCCGAGGAGCTCGCTGCATTGGCGACGTGGTGCGAGCAGCACGGAACTCTTCTGATCTCGGACGAGATCTACCACGGCATCGGATACGGCGATCAGCACACGTCGAGCGCCTGGGAGACCTCACGCGAATCCGTCGTGATCGGCTCGGTGTCCAAGTACTTCTCGATGACGGGTTGGCGACTCGGGTGGATGTTGGTGCCGACCTATCTTCGGCGCCCGCTGCAGAGACTCGCGTCGAACATGACCGTGTGTCCGCCCGCGATCTCTCAGTACGCCGCCGTCGAGGCGTTCTCGGACGAGGCGAAGGTCGAGTTGGACGGGCACGTTCAGCGGTACGCCGTCAATCGTGAACTGTTGTTGACCGGGTTGCCGAAACTGGGCATCACCGAGTTGGCTCCCGCCGACGGTGCGTTCTACGTCTACGCGGACATCGGCCATCTGTGTGGCGACGAGGGCGCCACCGCGTGGTGTGCCCGGTTGCTGACAGATACCGGGGTCGCGCTGGCACCTGGAATCGATTTCGACACCGTCCACGGAAACCGGATGGTCAGACTCTCGTTCGCAGGTGCGACAGCCGACATCCAGGAGGCACTGGCCCGCCTCGAGAAGTGGCTCGGGTAACAAACAGCAGGGTCTTCGAGCTGTTTCGCCATGCGGAGGTGCCCTCTGCTGGCACGATGTCGTGGTGTCTTCTGCAGCTACGCCCAAGGGCGAACGACGTCGCCAAGCTCTGGTGGCGTCCGCTGCTGAACTTTTGCTGGAGGGCGGGTTCGACGCCGTTCGTCACCGAGCGGTGGCAACCAGAGCTGACCTTCCACTGGCTTCGACGACCTATTACTTCGACTCACTCGACGATCTGATCGCGTGTGCCGTCGAGCTCAACGGCAACGCCGACATGGAAGCGATGCGCGCCAGAGTGGCTGCGGTGACCCAACGTCGGCGGGGCGCGGAATCAACCGTCGAACTGTTGGTCGAGCTGCTGCTCGGAGACGAAGAGAAGCGGCCGGAGAGCCGCGAGCGTTTGATCTCGCGCTACGAACGATTCGTCGCGTGTGCCCGTCATCCCGCACTTCGTGACGTGCAGTTGCGCCTACGAGCCCAGCTCGACGACCTGTTGACCGATGCGCTTCGACGCTCGGGCCGGTCGGCTCCCGAGGGGCAATTGCGCCGTCTTGTCGCGATGGTCGACGGTGCGATGATCACGGCTCTGGGGGAGTACGACCCGGACCCACGGGGGTTGGCCAGGGGAATGCTCTTGGAATCGATCGACGTGATGGCGCCGCCGGTCTAGCTCGGTCTCTATCGGGGGTAACGGCACTGCTTGGCCCCCGTTAGACTGAGGCCTCGTGAGCCGCATCCCGAATGTCCTTGCCAACCGCTACGCCAGCCCGGAGCTCGTTGCTCTGTGGTCTCCCGAGTACAAGATCGTGCTCGAGCGTCAATTGTGGGTGGCGGTGTTGCGTGCGCAGGCAGAGCTGGGCATCGACATTCCGGCCGACGCCATCGACGACTACGAGCGTGTCATCGACAACGTCGACCTCGAGTCCATCGCGGACCGCGAGCGGGTCACCCGCCACGACGTGAAGGCACGCATCGAGGAATTCAACGCACTTGCCGGGCACGAGCAGGTCCACAAGGGCATGACCAGCCGCGACCTCACCGAGAACGTCGAGCAGCTGCAGATCGTGCGTTCTCTCGAACACGTCTACAACCACGGCATCGCCGTCGCCGCCCGTCTGGGTGAGCGCGCTGCCGAGTACTCGTCCATCGTTATGGCCGGCCGCTCGCACAACGTCGCAGCTCAGGCCACCACCTTGGGCAAGCGTTTCGCTTCGGCCGCCGACGAGCTGCTGGTTGCACTGACGCGTCTGCGCCAGCTGATCGACCGGTACCCGCTGCGCGGGATCAAGGGCCCGATGGGGACCGCTCAGGACATGCTCGACCTCCTCGACGGCGATGCGGCCAAGCTCGAGCAGCTCGAAGCGAAGGTTGCGGAGCACCTCGGATTCGCTCACGTGTTGACCAGCGTCGGCCAGGTGTACCCGCGTTCCCTCGACCACGACGTCATCTCCGCGCTCGTCCAGGTCGGCGCGGGCCCGTCGTCGTTTGCACACACGATCCGCCTGATGGCCGGCCACGAGTTGGTCACCGAAGGCTTCCAGCCCGGCCAGGTCGGCAGCTCGGCGATGCCGCACAAGATGAACACCCGCTCGTGCGAGCGAGTCAACGGACTTCAGGTGATCCTGCGCGGATACGGCTCCATGGCAGCCGAGCTTGCGGGTGCACAGTGGAACGAGGGCGACGTCTTCTGCTCCGTCGTGCGCCGCGTCGCGCTCCCGGACGCGTTCTTTGCGATCGACGGCATGTTCGAGACCTTCCTGACCGTGCTGATCGAGATGGGCGCGTACCCGGCCGTCATCGAGAAGGAACTGACCAGGTATCTGCCGTTCCTCGCCACGACGCGCGTGCTCATGGCCGCCGTCCGCGCCGGCGTCGGACGCGAGACCGCACACGAGGCGATCAAGGAGAATGCCGTCGCAGTTGCGCTGGCGATGCGTGAAGAGGGCAAGGAGCCCGACCTGCTCGATCGCCTTGCCGCCGACGACCGTTTGCCGCTCGACCGCGTTGCACTCGACGAGGCCCTGGCCGACAAGGCTGCTTTTGTCGGTGCTGCTTCGGCTCAGGTCGATGCCGTTGTCGCCGAGGTGCAGAAACTTGTCGACGCCAACCCCGAAGCTGCGGCGTACGCGCCGTCGCCGATTCTGTAAGGGCTACGCCCCCGTGCGCCTTTTCGGTGGTCACCACTACCGAAAAGGCGCACAGGGGCCGGAGACCATGGACTGCATCTTCTGTTCCATCATCGCCGGTGAGGCCGAGGCCAGCGTCGTCTACGACGACGCGAATGTCCTTGCCTTCATGGATATTCGGCCGTTCACATCCGGCCATCTCCTGGTCGTGCCGAAGCGCCACGCCAGTGGATTGTCCACGCTCGATCCCGACGACGGTGCCAGGATCTTCGCCGTCGCGCAGAAGATCGCCGCGGCGATGCGTACCGGATCTCTCCCCGTCGACGGAGTGAATCTGCACCTTTCCGACGGAGCTGTTGCGGGGCAGGAAGTTTTCCATGTTCATCTGCATGTCATTCCGCGAAATCGCGGCGACGGCTTCGGCCTGCGCGCCCTACCTCGCACGCCCAATCGGACAATCCTCGACAGCACGGCTGCCGTCATTCGAGGCGCACTGAACTAGAGGTTCACCCGGTGTGGGTGATTCGCGCCGAGGTTTCTCCCAGCATCATCTGGGTATGGCCGACATCGAACTGACGTATTCCTGCGGACTTGTCCCGAGGGACGGAGAGCTTCCCGCTCGCGAAACCATCGCAACGGTCTTCGACGAGCTCGACTTCCAAACAGCAGTGCAGGCGTACTTGTGGGCCATACCCATCGTGTCCTGGGCTCAGTGGATGGACGTGCATACCAACATCTTCGGAGCAACTGCCTCCGATATCGTCGTCTACCGCTCATATCGTGACCGACTAGGCCTGATCACCGCCAACGCGACGACTCCGTACATCTTGAACTTTTTCGATCTCGGTGCAACGGGGCCGTTGGTGATCGAATTGCCGCCAGGGCCGACCGCCGGGGGCATCGCAGATTTCTGGCAACGAGAATTCGCGGTGCTCGGTGAGATGGGCCCCGATGCAGGCAAGGGTGGCAAGACCCTGGTAGTCGGCCCAGGTCAGAGTGTCGAGGACACAGGTGATTACACCGTTGTCCACTCCCCGATGATGCACATCATGTTCGGCTTCCGCACGCTCGATCCCGACCCGGCGCGCTCGGACGCGTTGGTCGACGCCGTCCGGGTGTACCCGTACTCCGATCGTGAGAATCCGACTCCGACGCGTCTGGTCTCACCGGACGGCAAGCCCTGGAGCGGAATTCAGCCGCGAGACCTTCGATACTGGGAACTCCTGCACGACATCGTGCAGGACGAACCTGTCGAAGAGCGCGACCGCTTCCCGATGGCGTGGCTTCGGCAGCTGGGGATTGAGAAGGGCAAGCCCTTCGCCCCGGATGATCGAGTGAGAAAGATCTTGCGACGGGCCGTCGAAGTGGGGGAGGTGTTCGCCCAGGCGAATGCGTTCGTCAAACGCTTCCCCGGTTCGCGCTACTGGCCGGATCGCCAGTGGGACTTGGCGATTGTCCTGGACAACTCAGCTCAGCGAGGGGACAACTACGACGAGTTCTACGAACGCGCGTCGTGGTTCTACGAGGCGGTCACCTTCTCCGAGGCGATGAAGAGTACGACGCCCGGACTCGGGCAGGCATATCTGGGTAGCTACGCCGACGCCGAGGGCCACTGGTTGGACGGAGGAAAGAGTTACACACTCCACGTACCCGCCGATGTCCCAGCAAAGTTGTTCTGGTCCGCGACGGTCTACTCGGTCGACACACGCTGCCTTGTCGACAACGAGCAGGGCCGAGGTGACCGTGGCTCGCGAGATCCCGATCTTGTTGTCAACGAGGACGGTTCGGTGGATCTCTACTACGGACCTACAGCTCCGGTAGGGAAGGAACCCAATTGGGTTCAGACCATTGCGGGTCAGCACTGGTTCTCGTACTTCCGCTTCTACGGACCGCTCGAACCATATTTCGATCGGACTTGGAAGCTTGGTGACATCGAGCCGGCCTAGAGCGTGGTCTGTCTCACGGACTGCCGATCAGTTCGACAACGGAGTCCAGAAGGACACTGCGCCAGCACAACCAGTCGTGGCCGCCGTCGAAGATCCGACACGATACTTGCGCTCCTGCGGCCTTCAGTGCCTGTGCGACCGCTGCGCTGTGCCCGACCATGTCGGACTCGTGCTTACCTACTTCGAGGACAACGCGTAAACCGTCCGGCACGCCATCGCGCTCGATGCGCGCGGCTATGTCTCCACCCGGCGGACCATCCTCGCCGCGCTTCAAGCCTGTCGGCCACCAGAATGAACCGGACCCGCTGGCGACCAGCGCGAAGTGTTCGGGGAATTCGAGTGCTGCGAACATCGAAGCCAGGCCGCCGAAACTCTGTCCCGAGACCACCGTTCGCGTTCGATCAGACGAGAAGGGTGCGACGGCGCGCACCTGCGGAAGTAGTTCGTCGACGACTGCACTCCAGTAGTCGCGGTTGCACGGCAATTCCTGCGAACGGCGTTGATTGTCAACGGAATCGATGGCAAGCAGAACGCAGGATTTCAGTTTGCCGGTCTGGACCGCACGATCGAAGGCGGCGCCTGCCGGCATGACCTCGGCCCAGTGGCGCCCGTCGAGAAGTATCACGAGCGGCCGTTCTTCGAGCGGTGTCAATCCGTCGTCCACGGTCTCGTAGATCCACACCGGCCGCTCGACGTCCAAAGTCGAACTAGCCCAGGTGAGCTGTACCGACTTCCTGAAAACTGGAGCATCCCAACCGAACTGGACCGGCGCCAAGGGCATCTCGGCGACGGAACGCCTTGTGTCCACACCTGCGGAAAGCGGATTGAGTGGGTCGGCAATTCGGTGCTCGAGCAACCCCAACCAGCGGGTGCGGCGGGTCGAGTCTTCCTTGCCTGCTCCCGGATAGTCGAACTCGTCGACTACGGACTTCGGTACCGGGATGATGCTGTAACTGCTACGCCAGGTGTTCGAGACTTCGGCGGTGTAGAACCACACCGGACTGTCGCCGAGTCGCTGCATCACGCTGAGTTGTTCTGCGTGATGGTCGGTCAGCGAATTTGCATCCAGGTAAACGCGCTCGACCTCGGTCTCCTCGGGCTGACGCCAGAGGAACGTAACTCGAACAGTCTGTGTATCAATGCTTTCGATGATCGGCGTTCCTTGTTGCACTATCCGATTCCAGGACGTCTCGATGTCGGGCGAGGCTGCGAGGGTAGCGGACAATTCGGTCACCGCCTGAGTTAGCATGAGCACAGCCTAACCTAATTTGATGGGCTTTTGAATTCGAGGAGTGGTCCGCCAGTGGGCGTCACAATGAAAAAATCACGCACCCTGAAGGTGCTCTCCGCAGTCTTGGTAGCAGGGTTCGCCCTCGTCGGTTGTAGTTCTGCGGATGCCGATTCCGATGCTGACTCAGCTGCATCGCAGGGTAATTGGCCGCGTACCGTGGAAACGCCGAAGGGGCCGGTGGAGATCACGTCGAAGCCGGAGAGGATCGTCTCGACCAGTGTGACGCTGACGGGCACGCTGTTGTCGATCGACGCTCCGGTGGTGGCTACCGCATCGACGGGACCGAACACCGACGTCTCGGATGCGCAGGGGTTGTTCACACAGTGGGGCGACATAGCAGAAGAACGCGGACTTGCAGTGTTGCCGATGGGCGGTGCGAACGCGGAATCCGTTCTGGCGCAGAACCCGGACCTGATCGTCGTCTCGGCAACTGGAGGTGACTCCGTCGTCGATCTGTACGAACAGTTCACGGCCATCGCGCCGACAATCGTGGTGGACTACGGCGGAAGTAGTTGGCAGGAAGTCGCCGCTGTGCTGGGTAAGGCGACAGGTCTCGAAGACAACGCGGCGGCCACGGTCGCGAAGTTCGACAGCGCAGTAGAGGCCGCGAAGGCCAAGATCACACTTCCCCCGCAGCCGACCACCGCGCTCGTCTACTACGAGGACGGCAGCGGCGCCAATATCTGGACGCACGAGTCCGGGCAGGCGAAGTTGCTCACGGCGATGGGTTTCACGGTCGCCGACATTCCCGAGTCCGCGAAGAGCAGTGAATCCATGGGTAAGCGCAAGGACATCATTCAGGTCTCGGCGGAGAACCTCTACGACGGTATCGCGGGCAACACCCTGATCCTGGTCAGCGCCGACGACGGTGCGGTGAAAGCGGTCGAGGCACTTCCCCTGTTGGCCCAGCATCCTGCAATTCGTGACCACCATGTCTATGCCGTGGGTCTGGACACCTTCCGTCTCGACTACTACAGCGCAACCAACATGGTGAACCGGTTGGTCGAGCAGTTCAGCTGAGCCATAAGTACTAGGCCTTTCACTTTCAACTAGTGCTTTGGTAGGAGCCGGGAATCGAACATTCCCTTCACGTTCGCCGAATGTGGGACCAAGTGGTGCGCGCATGCCACCATGAACGTCAATCATCGGATGCGGAATGGGGAGTGGATGTTCGACTCGGCTGGTCAGAATGCCCCGGGGCAAGCCCTGGCATCGCGAGGGTGGGGACGTTTCAACCTGAACAACCCGGCCACGGCGGCCGTGATCGTCGGCCTGCTGAGTGTGCCGTGGGTGTTCGGTCTCGCCAGTCTCAAGACTGAACCCGAGACGAGCAATCGAGTGCTGAGCGATCCGGGAACCGTCGTCGGCATCATGGGTTTCCTGACGGTGTTGACCGTTGTGGCGTGTGCGCGCCGGCGGTACCCGATCGCGTACTACCTCCTGACGTTGGCAGGATCCGGCGGATTGATGCTCTTCCTCGGCAGTCGATCGCTGGGGGCCACGCCGCTTTTCTGGTTCGCGATCATGGCAGTGTCCATCCGAGTGACAGGCATGCGCCTGGTCGGACTGCTGGTCCTCGGAATGGCGATGGACGTGATCTTGGCGATGTATCTCACCGAACGGGACGGGCTGACGGTCGCCGAGGTTCAGGTGGGGGAGTTGCCTCACTTGTTCCTCGAACCGGCGGCAAACACCGTCACGAGTTTCCTGGTCGTCGCAGCCATGGGAAAGATTGTCGCGCGCCTGCGAAAACAAGCAGTGGAGAACAGTCAGGCAGTAGCGGATCTGCACCGGGACCGCGAACGCAAGATCGCGAATGCCGTTGTCGCCGAACGGCAGGACATGGCACGTGAACTGCACGACGTCGCTGCCCACCACATGACCGGCATGATCATCCAGGCTCGTGCCGCCGACAAGTTCTTCTCGAGCAATCCCGAACAAGCACAAGCCCTTCTGGGGGGCGTCATCGAGCAGGGTCAGCGGGCCCTCAACAGCTTGCGGCAGATCGTGGGGATACTTCGCCTGGGTGAGGAAGACCCCGATTTCCCGACGCCCATGGTCTCCGACATCGACGAGTTGGTGGACGACTGCAAGCGCACCATCTCGTCGATCTCGTTGGAGAAGGTCGGCCGCTTCGACGACCTGGACAGCGGAGTCCAGTTGACGTGTTACCGCATCGTGCAGGAGGCGTTGTCGAACGTCCTTCGCCATGCGCCGGGTAGCGAGTCCAAGGTGTGTCTGAGTCGAGAAGCCGGTGCGGTGAGGGTACGGGTGGTCAATACTCTCGGGAATGCTCGCCCGGCCTCCGACGGGCAAAACCTCGGAATTGTGGGAATGCGCGAACGCGCGACGCTCATGGGTGGTCAACTGGACGCCGGACCGAATTCGGAAGGTGAGTGGGCTGTGCAGGCACTGGTGCCGGTGAACGGGAGGATCAACGCATGATCGATGTCCTTATTGCAGACGACCAGCAGGTGGTACGGCAGGGGTTCGAGCTGTTTCTCTCCGGTCACCCCGAGATTCGCGTCGTCGGGCATGCCAAGACGGGAGTCGAGGCGTACGAGCAGGTGCGTGCACTGCGTCCGGACGTCGTGCTGATGGATATCCGAATGCCGCACGGCGACGGGTTGACTGCGACTCGGGAGGTCCTTGCCGAGTTTCCCGGGACCCGCGTCATCGTGATCACCACGTTCGATCTCGACGAGTACGTTTTCGAGGCGCTCGACAGCGGTGCCGCAGGGTTCTTGCTCAAAGACGCCGATCCCGAAGAGCTCTCGTCGGCAGTGTTGACCGTGGCCGAAGGTGGTTCGGTGCTCTCGCCGAGATTGACGTCGAGACTGATCGTGGAGTTCGCGAGGCGCAAGCCGGCACCGATGTCCACGGCGCGCTCCGGATCGGATCACGGTCTCAGTGCGCGTGAGATGGATGTGGTGCAGTTGCTGTCACAAGGCTTGGGAAACAACGACATCGCAGATTCCCTCAGCCTCGAACAGAGCACGGTGAAGTCGCACATCAGCAACATCTGCAAGAAGCTGCAGGTGCGTACCCGTGTGCAGATCGTCATCTGGGCGTACCGAAACAACGTGATCGCCGTATCGCGCTGACGCACGGGACGCTGCGGCGCATCCGCCGCGGCACGGGCAGAGAAGTACACGTGCCCCGGGTCCGATCCCTCGTCGAACCCGGGGCATCCGTGCCACTCAGCCCAGCAGTTTGGCTTTGAGCGTCATGACAGTCGCCGGGCTCAGACCCAGGCCCTCGGTCAGGTACCGATCGACCGACCCGTAGGTCTGGTCCAACTGGGCGAGACCGGCATCGAGATAGCTTGCCTCGACACCCAACAGGGGCTCCATGTTGACGGCCATCTGTTCGCCCAGGCTCGCCGCGATGCCCGCGCGCGTGGCCTTCATGCCTTCGGCTGTGTACTCGTTGGTCAGCAAGTAGTCGTTCATGATCACCGAGCGGTCGACACCGGCGATACTCAGCAGCAGAAACGACGTCCAGCCGGTGCGGTCTTTGCCTGCGGTGCAGTGGAAGACCTGTGCACCTTCGGTTTCCGCGAGACCCGTGAGCAACTGCGCGAACCCGGCTCGCTCCGTCGCTCCGGTGACGAAGGCGCGGTTCATGTCCTGCATCATCGATCGTGAGTCCTCGGGGGACTTGATCTTCGCGATCATCTCGGCGATGTTCCCGGACAGGATCGGAATGTTCTCGTACGCAACCCCGTCGGGCAAGACATCGGGCTTACTGGCGATCTCGGGTTCAGTGCGCAGATCGTAAACCTTTGTCAGTCCCAGCTTTTCGAGATTGCTCATGTCATCGCCCTTGGGCGTGATCGCGTTCGCGCGGTAGAAGACTCCCTTGTTCACGGGCAGGCCGAAAGTCCCCGAGTATCCGGCGCCGGTGCCTGCGACGTCGCGGAAATTGTCGATCCCGGTCAGCCGCGGCGCATCTGGGGTCTGCTCGGAACTGCCGAGGTTGCTGGATCCGAAATCCAGCGAGCCGAACAGCGGAGCCGAGGGGCCAGGTTCGGCCTGCGCGATCGAGGCGCCGAAACCGGTGATGAGAAAGCTACTGGTCAACGCAATGGCCGCGGCAGACCGTAGTGAGCAGGTACGGGTGGATCGGGACATGTGTGAGCCCTTCGTCGAGCGGAGAGAGTGGCGAGTCGATGAGGTATCGCGAAGGCAAGGTAGCGAGTTCGCGTGTCCGATTCGAGAGGAATCTTGCTTTGCTCCCTCTCAGTGGGAGGCGTGCTGCTGTGAGCGTGGGCGGCTCGGGAGGCGCAGTTCATTCCTCGGGAGCTGTGTTTGTGTAAAGGTCCAGTGCCCTGATATTGGTTAGCCTCACCAAATCAATTCCGGAGCAGTCCGGTGCGTTCAGATGGAGTTCAACATGCGGGTTCAAGGTCTGTCGCGGTTTCGCCGTGCAGTGGTGATCGGCGCAGCAGCTGCGCTGGCGGTCGGCGTCGCCGGCTGTAGCAACTCCGAGGAGGCGTCGTCCGAATCGTCGACGACAGCCGCGAGCTCGCCGACCCGTGTCTTCGAGGCACAGAACGGATCCATCGAGATCCCGAGCGACCCGCAACGGATCGTGGCCTGCGGATACGCAG
This sequence comes from Rhodococcus sp. YH3-3, assembly GCF_001653035.1. Classification (NCBI taxonomy): domain Bacteria; kingdom Bacillati; phylum Actinomycetota; class Actinomycetes; order Mycobacteriales; family Nocardiaceae; genus Rhodococcus; species Rhodococcus sp. YH3-3. The sequence continues at coordinate 1,468,070 of NZ_BCWH01000001.1, forward strand.
TTCTGCCGCTGATTCAGGCGGGAGCGAACCTGGCAGCAGTATGTGAGTGGACCCGTGAACTCGGCAACATGGACGACAAGACCAAGGCCGCTTACGAAGCTCTGCCGAAGGTCGCACCCGACGGCAACGTCTCCCAGCTCAACTACGAGGGAATCGTCGCTGCCGAGCCCGATCTGATCATCATGGGCGTTCCCGCTCGAGTCGAAAGCCAGCTGGACATGGCGCAGCTCGAGGCGGCCGCTCCCGTCGTCTTCCTGGGACCGACGGTTCCTGCTGATTGGCGAGTGCTGGGCGAGCAGTTCGCCGATGCCGCGAATGTCTCCGACACCTACGGCGAGTTCAAGGACGACTACGACGCCAAAACCGCCGAACTGGCCGCGAAGTACAAGGACAAGCTCGGCTCGTTGACCTTCGGCGGCGTGTGCAACGTCTGCAAGCCGGAGGCCGGCACCTTCTCACGCGAGTACGCGTCTTCGTACACGACCAATCTCTTCGACGGACTCGGACTGCAGTTCCCCGGCACCCCCGCAGACCCCGCCGACATCCACGTCGAACAGGTATCCATCGAGAAGATCGGCGAAAATCTCGGAAATGTCGACGTGATCGTCTACGGCCTCAACGCCGACGGCTCGATGTCTCCGCAGTTGCAGGAGCTGGTCAATTCCGAGCTGTGGAAGGAATTGCCCGCAGTGAAGGCCGGCAACGTCGTCCAGGTCCAGCATTCGCTGGCCGCGACCTATCAGACGGCTCTTCTGACGCTGGATTCGATCGACGAGGGCCTGTCGAAGCTGCCCGCAAACCAGTAGTTCATCGACTGTGACGGTGGCCTCTCGCCTGCTGGCGAGGGGCCACCTGCATATCCGGATGAGCAGGGCGGACAGCTCTCCGATCGGCGAGGACGCTTACCTGTCCCGGCTACCGGGGTTCTGTACGAACTGCGAACGCCCGATAGGGTGACCGGGTGCGTCCTACACTTGATTCCTACACTCATCTGGCCGGTGGCAAGGTCCGTGACCTTTACACGATCGACGACGAGCATCTGCTGCTTGTCGCGAGTGATCGGATCTCGGCCTACGACCACGTGCTCAGCACGCCGATCCCGGACAAGGGTCGCGTGCTCACCGCGATGAGCGTGTTCTTCTTCAACGTCCTCGGTGGCACCAACCACCTGGCCGGCGAGCCCGACGACGATCGCATCCCGGAAGAGGTTCTCGGCCGCGCTCTCGTGGTGCGCTCCCTCGACATGGTTCCCGTCGAATGCGTCGTTCGTGGCTTCCTCACCGGCTCCGGCTTGGTCGACTACAACAACACCGGCGCAGTGTGCGGCGTCGCGTTGCCCGAGGGCCTCGTCGAGGCCTCGCGTCTGCCCGACCCGATCTTCACCCCGGCGTCCAAGGCGGCTCTCGGGGATCACGACGAGAACATCAGCTTCGATCAGGTAGTGGAGAAGGTCGGCCAGAAGCTGGCAGTGCAGCTTCGCGAGGACACTCTCGACGTCTATGCCCGCGCCTCCAACTTCGCAGCCGATCGCGGAATCATCCTTGCCGACACCAAGCTCGAATTCGGTCTCGACTCCGCTGGAAACCTCGTGCTCGCCGACGAGGTGCTCACCCCCGACTCGTCGCGCTACTGGCCTCTCGAAGGCTACGAAGCGGGCAAGGTGCAGCCCAGTTTCGACAAGCAGTTCGTGCGCGACTGGCTCACGAGCCCTGAATCCGGCTGGGACCGTAGCTCGGACACGACACCGCCGCCGTTGCCGCAGGAGATCGTCGACGCGACCCGTGCACGCTACATCGAGGCGTACGAGCGCATTTCCGGTCTGTCCTTCGACGATTGGGTCGGTCCCAGCGCATGAGCCTGATCCCGCCGGTCGCAAAGAAGGTCCCCACCGAACGTACCCATCACGGACACACGTTCGTCGATGACTACGAGTGGCTGCGGGACAAGGACAACGCCGAGGTAGTCGCATACCTCGAAGCCGAAAACGCGTACACCGACGAGCAGACGGCCGCGCTCGAGCCGTTGCGCGAGAAGATCTTCCAGGAGATCAAGTCGCGGACGCAGGAAACCGACATGTCGGTGCCCACTCGCATGGGTAAGTGGTGGTACTACTCGCGCAGCGTGGAAGGCAAGTCGTACACCGTCCAGTGCCGGTGCCCCATCGCCGGTGAAGACGACTGGACTCCGCCCGACCTGACGCCCGGCGTCGAGCTGGCCGACGAGCAGATCCTCATGGACGGCAACGTCGAAGCCGAAGGGCACGAGTTCTTTTCGCTCGGCGCGTTCTCCATCAGCGAGGACGGCACGTTGCTCGCGTACTCGGTGGACATCGTCGGCGACGAGCGGTACACCTTGCGGTTCAAGAACCTCGAGACCGGTGAGATGCTCGCCGACGAGATTCCCGATACCGCGCCTGGCGCCACCTGGGCGATCGACCACAGTCACGTCTTCTACATGACGGTCGACGACTCCTGGCGTCCGGACACGGTGTGGCGTCACAAGCTGGGAACGCCGCAGAGTCAAGATGTTTCGGTGTTCCACGAGCCCGACGAACGGTACTGGGTTTCGGTGGGGTCCACCCGCAGCGAGAAGTACCTGATGATCTGGGTCGGTTCCAAGGTGACCAGCGAAGGCTGGATGCTGGAATCGGCGAACCCGGAAGGCGACTTCCGCGTCATCATCCCGCGTCGCGAGGGCGTCGAGTACGGGGCCGAGCACGCCGTGATCGGGGGAGAGGACCGCTTCCTGATCCTCCACAACGACGTCGTCGACGGCATCAAGGCAGAGAACTTCGTGTTGGTGGAAGCTCCCGTGTCGGATCCGATGAACATGACGACGCTGATCGAGCACAGCGCAGACGTTCGTCTGGAAGAAGCCGAAGCCTTTGCCGGACACCTCGTCCTGAGCTACCGACGCGAGGCGCTCACTCGGGTTGCCGTGTGGCCGTTGACGGATGACGGCTACGGCGAACGCCACGAGATCGACTTCGACGAAGAACTCTTCAGCATCGGCATGGGGTCCAACCCGGAATGGGCGCAGCCCACCATCCGGCTCGGATTCACCTCATTCATCACTCCCGGGCAGGTGTACGACTACTACGTCGCCAGTGGTGAACTGGCACTGCGTAAGTCGCAGCCCGTTCTCGGAGACTTCGATGCGAGTAACTACGAGCAGCGTCGCGACTGGGCAGTAGCCGACGACGGAACCCGCATTCCGCTCTCGATCGTGAGGCGCGTAGGTGCGCCGGAAGGTCCCGCGCCGCTGCTGTTGTACGGCTACGGTTCCTACGAGGCGAGCATCGACCCGTCGTTCTCGGTTGCCCGCTTGTCGTTGCTCGATCGCGGTGTCGTCTTCGTCGTCGCACACGTGCGCGGCGGCGGCGAGATGGGCCGTCACTGGTACGAAAACGGCAAGACGCTCACCAAGAAGAACACCTTCACCGATTTTGTCTCTTGCGCAAAGCATTTGATCGACACCGGTGTCACGTCGGCCGACCGGATGGTTGCCGACGGCGGTAGTGCAGGTGGATTGCTGATGGGCGCTGTCGCCAACATCGCTCCGGAACTGTTTGCCGGCATTCTCGCCAACGTTCCGTTTGTCGACCCGTTGACGTCGATTCTCGATCCGTCGCTGCCGTTGACGGTCATCGAGTGGGACGAATGGGGAGATCCGCTGCACAACAAGGACGTCTACGACTACATGCGCTCGTACAGCCCGTACGAGAACGTGGAAGCCAAGGACTATCCCGCCATTCTTGCGATCACGAGCATCAACGACACCCGTGTTCTGTACGTGGAGCCGGCCAAGTGGGTCGCAAAACTGCGCGCCACCAAGACCGGTGATGCTCCGCTACTTCTCAAGACCGAGATGAGCGCCGGACACGGCGGTGTCAGCGGTCGGTACGAGAAGTGGAAAGAGGTCGCGTTCGAGTTCGCCTGGGTGTTGGACACCGTGGGCGCGAACTAGCTTCTGTGTCAATCAGGTTCGGTGACTGTCAGGTTCTGTGTCAATCAGGTTCTGCGGTAACGAACCTGAGGGCGCCCAGCGCGCCCGTACTCGGTCTCCCGGGTGAGCATGCCGTCGTCTGCCAGCTTTTCCAGGTAGCGCCAGGCTGTCACCCGGGACACGCCGACCGATGCTGCCACCTCTGCAGCGGTCACGGGTCCCTCAGAATCCCGGACAGACGCTGCGACGAGTCCGAGTGTTTGAGACGCAAAGCCTTTCGGTGCCGCTGCTCGATCGTCGGACGTTCGTAGCGCGGACATCGCGCGGTCGATGTCGTGTTGACTGACCGCAGACTCTCCAGCGGGAAGCGCTGCACGATATTCGAGGTAGCGCTCGAGCTTGTCGCGGAATGCTGCGAAAGTGAACGGCTTGAGAAGATAGAGGACGATCCCGCGAGCCACGGCGCTTCGGACCACCTCCAGATCGCGCGCCGAGGTAACCGCGATGATGTCCGGACTGGGCCGCAAACCGCCCAGGGCGGAAGCCACGTCGAGACCGCTGGCGTCGGGCAACCCGATGTCGAGCAGGACCAGGTCGATGGGCTGGTCGGTGGCGTTGGCCGCCGTAACTGCACGCACGGCGGCGTTCCCGGAATGAACCACGCCGTGGACCACGAATTCCGGCACACGCTCGACGTACGAACGGTGCGCCTGGGCGATCAACGGTTCGTCGTCGACTATCAGCACACGGATCATCGCGGTGCTTCCGCCTCGCGCAGCGGGATACGGACAACCAGCATGGAGCCCATCGCCGGCTCGCTGGTGAGCGTGCCGCCGTGCCGTTTCACCACTTGAGAGACCAGTGCGAGACCGAGTCCGCGAGAGCCGGATTTTGTGGAGTAGCCACGGCCCTTGGCCTTTTCGAGTGCTTCGGGTGTCATTCCCGGGCCGCTGTCGGCGACGGCAACAACCATCATCGAATCCTCTTCCATTACCGTCACTTCCACCCACGGAGACTCGCTCGCGCGCGATGCGTCAATAGCATTGTCCACGAGATTGCCGACCAGCGTGACCAACTCGCGTGCATTGAGCGAAGGAACCGGACCGAGCGCGGTGTCTTCGGTGATGGTCAGGTCGACCCCGCGTTCGGCCGCTTCACTCATTTTCCCGAGCAGCAGTGCGGCGAGCGCCGGCTCGTGGACCGCATTCATCAGACGATCTATCAACTGTTGGGACACTCGCAATTCATTGGTGGCGAAGGCCACTGCGTCTTCGTTCCGGCCCAACTCGACCATCGTGATGATCGTGTGCAGACGATTTGCACTCTCGTGGGCTTGCGATCGAAGCGACTCGGCAAAACTGCGTACCGAATCCAATTCCCCGAGTACGTTCTGCAATTCGGTGTGATCGCGAATTGTCAGCACGGTGCCAATTCTGTTGCCCTCCCACTCAACCGGGTGTTGGTTGACCACCAGCACACGCTTGTCGGTGAGGTGCACTTGATCCTTCGCGGGAGAGGCGTCGTCGACTCGCATGGTCTCGGGGATGGACGAAAGTGGCACGGGCCCGTCCGGTAGATCGAGGAGGCGACGCGCTTCGTCGTTGACGATATCCACTCGCGCATCTCTGCTTCGGCCTCGCCCGATCACCACCAGACCCTCACCGATGCTGTGCAGGACGGCGTCGTGGTGTTCGTACATGGTGCGCAGTTCATCCGGCGCCATCCCCAGGGTCTGTCGCCGGATACGCCGACTCACCAGAAGTGAACTCAGGAGGGCGGCAAGAAGACCGCCGCCGGCAACGAACAGGATGACCGGAACACTTTGGGCGAACTGCTTGCTGATCTGCTCGCGGGTGACACCGGCAGAAACCAGACCGACCAAGGTTCCGCCGGAATCGTAGACAGGAGTGACTGCGCGGATCGACGGCCCCAGCGACCCGGCGTACGTCTCTGTGAAGGTCACGCCGGCAAGTGCGCGGTCGATGTTCCCGGTGAAGAGTTGACCGATCAGCTCCGGGCTCGTGTGGGTGAACCGAGTGCGATCAGGCGCCATCACCACGATGAAATCGACGCCGGTTGCCTGTCGGATCTTCTCGGTCTGTGGTTGCAGAATCGCGGTCGGGTCCGGACTCGTCAGGGCTGCCGCCGTCGAATCCGACAGGGCGAGAGTCTGCGCTATCGAGCTCACCTGCCTGCGGATCGCGTCGTCGCTGTCTCGGCGTTCGTCGACAACTGCGAGCGCGGCTCCCACACCGATGACCAGCGCCAACAACGCCAATTGCAGGAGCAGGATCTGCCTGGCGACGCTCATACGTCGGCCGGTCTTTCGTTCGACCATCGAGCGCCTCCTGAACGTAATGAACACAAACTTCCGGGCCCACCTGTTTGCAACAAGAATTCTCCACGACTCGAAGTGATCCCGATCACTTCACAGATATCCGATCCAAAGGACACCCCATGAGCAGCACGGCAACAGGGACAGTAGACGGTTCCCCACAGCCCGAGGGCACCAAGGCAAAGCGCGACAAGACGCATTGGCTCTACATGAGCGTCATCGTCGCGGTCATCGGAGGCATCCTCGTCGGTTGGCTCGCACCCGAGTTCGGTAAGTCCGTCGGTGTACTCGGCACGTTGTTCGTCAGCCTGATCAAGATGATGATCAGCCCGGTCATCTTCTGCACCATCGTGCTCGGCATCGGCTCGGTTCGAGCGGCGGCCAAGGTCGGCAAGGTCGGCGGCCTCGCACTCGCCTACTTCATCGGGATGTCCACCATCGCACTCGCGATCGGCCTGGGCGTCGGCAACCTGCTCAACCCGGGCAGTGGCCTGAACATCACGCCCAATGCGGCCTCCGTGGCCAAGCTTGCAGATCAGGCCCACAGCGCGGGCGGTACCTGGGACTTCATCGCGTCCATCATTCCGACGTCGATGCTGTCCTCCCTCACAGCCGGTAGCGTGCTGCAGACTCTGTTCGTCGCCCTTCTGGTCGGCTTCGCGATCCAGTCGCTCGGCAAGTCGGGTGAACCGATCCTCAAGGCCGTCGGATACATCCAGAAGCTCGTGTTCAAGATCCTGACGATGATCCTCTGGCTCGCCCCGATCGGTGCTTTCGGTGCCATCGCCAGCGTCGTCGGCCAGACCGGTTTGAACGCCGTCGTCCAGCTCGGCACGCTGATGATCGGCTTCTACCTGACCTGCCTGATTTTCGTCTTCGGTGTTCTCGGAACGCTGCTGCGCGCCGTCACCGGATTCAACATCTTCAAGCTGGTCAAGTACTTGGCCCGTGAGTACCTGCTCATCTTCGCCACGTCGTCCTCCGAATCGGCACTGCCGCGTCTGATCGCCAAGATGGAGCACGTAGGCGTCGAGCGCACCACGGTGGGCATCGTCGTTCCCACGGGCTACTCGTTCAATCTCGACGGCACCGCGATCTACCTGACGATGGCCTCGATCTTCATCGCCGACGCCATGGGACAGCCACTCGGTTTCGGTGAACAGCTCTCGCTGCTGGTGTTCATGATCATCGCCTCCAAGGGCGCTGCCGGAGTCAGCGGCGCCGGTCTGGCCACGCTGGCAGGCGGACTGCAGAGCCATCGCCCCGAGCTTCTCGACGGCGTCGGACTCATCGTCGGAATCGACCGCTTCATGTCGGAAGCGCGAGCGATCACCAACTTCTCGGGCAATGCGGTTGCGACTCTCCTGGTCGGCGCCTGGACCAAGACGATCGACAAGGAACGCGTCGTCGAGGTACTCGACGGGAAGATTCCGTTCAACGAAGCCACGATGCTCGACGACGAGGACGAAGAAGAGCAGCACAAGCTCGAAACGGCTCCGACCGGCACCAAACAGTCGTTCGTGAGCCATCACTAGAAACGTCCGCTCTGCTGAACGTTTGACTGCGCTGCAGGCGCGGAACCCGATCTACGATCAGTGATCCTGGTCGTAACGATGAAAGAGACCGCCGCACCAACCGTGCGACGGTCTTTTTCTGTTCGTGGCTAGGTGTACCAGGTCGGTTCGGGAATCTCGCCGGTCAGAAAACGACTACCGACTTCACGGCGCTTGTACGCGAGCGGATCGTGAAGGGTATGCGTCCGGATGTTGCGCCAGTAGATGTCCAGGCCGACGTCGTTGGACGTGGCTCTGGCACCGGTCAGTTCGAAGATCTTGTTGCTGATCTCCAAGGAGACGTCGGCGGCGCGAAGTTTTGCGGCCGCAATGCGTACGGCGAGGTCGCCGCGAGCCTGCTCGGTGAGGTTTTCGCGAGCGTCGTGGAGCACGGCGTCGGCCTCACGGCTGACCTGGTCCACGAAGGCCTCCGCTGCCCACAGCTTGGATTGCAAGTCGCCGTAGCCCTCACGGAGGTACCACTCGTCGGTTGCGATTTCGCGGTTGTCACCGCCGTACGGCCATGGACGCGTACGGGTTCGGGTGTACTCGGCGGCAGTGTCCAGTGCGCCACGAGCGATCCCGAGGTAGAAGTTGGCGAACACGATCTCGATCGCCGGGAAGTTCAGGGTGTTGTAGACCAGAGGTTGGAATTCCTTGTCGACAAAGCCTGCCGCACTTGCCCAGTCGACCTCGACGTCGTTGATCTCGACACTGCCGGAATCGGTGAGGCGCTGCCCGAGATTGTCCCAATCACCGCGGAAGACTATGCCGTCCTGAGCAGTCGGCACGATTGCGAACACATGCGTCGCAGTTCCGTCGATGATTCCTTCGAGCACCGTGAGGTCGGTGACTCGGCCGCCGGTGGAAAACGACTTCACACCGTTGAACACCAGGGTGTCTCCGCGGTCCGCGACGGTGAGGTCGGTGTCTCGAGGGTTGACCGCGCCGCCGAAGAAGAATCGGTTGCTCGTGTACAGCTCCTCGACAGCGGAGATCTGCGGATCTGTTCCGACCAATCTGGCTGCCCATGCCCACAGGTAGTGGTATCCGAGCAGTTGTCCGATGGAGCCGTCGGCGCGGGCGATCTCCCGAACCACCTTGTAGGCGGTCTCCCATCGCTGCCCGCCGCCGCCGAACTCGACCGGGCCCAGGAGCGTCACAAGACCACTGTCCTTGAGCAGCTGAACTTCTCGGAACGGTGGTTCGCCGGCTCGGTCGCGGGCGAGTGCGTCGGCGGCAAGGATGTTGCTCACCTCGCGAGCCCGGTCGATCCAGCCCTCGGATGTGTCGGGAACGCCGACGAAGACTTCGGTTTCACTGGTCACGGTCATGCCTGTTCATCCTTTTCGGTCGGTGCGGTCCCGATGGCCCACACGTAAATCGGTTCGGTTCCGTTGATTTCGTAGTCGCCGACAACTTTGGATTTGAAGACGACCGGATTGTGGCTGGCGACGGTGCGGGCGTTGCGCCAGAATCGATCGAGATCGAGGTCGCGGCTGACTCCGGAAGCACCGAGTGCGTCGAAGATCTTGGCCGTGGCCGGCACGACGAGTCCGATCGAGGCGACTTGCCCTCGCCCCGAATCGATTTCGGCTGCGATGTTGGCGGCCTTCTCTTCCTCCGGCGAGCCGGAGAATGCGGCTTCGTAAGCCCATTGGGACGACTGTGCTGCGTGCAGTGCAACGGCCTCGGCTGCAAAGGCTGCAGAGGACACCTCGCCGACAACTTGCTGGATCTGCGAATCCTGCGCGTATCTCGGAGCGTTGCCGTGACTGAAGGTTCGAGTGCGAGAGGCAACTCGACGAGAGATCTCGATCGTAGCAGCCTTGGCGATGCCGGCGAGAGTGGCGAGGTGGAACAATTGGTAGAACGCGGTCTGGTATTTGAATCGTGTCGAGAAGTCGAAGATGTTCTCCGGCTGTACAATTGCGTTCTCGTAGACGGACGAACCGGAGCCAGTCGTCTGCTGGCCGAACCCGTTCCAATCGTCACTGTGTGTGACACCGGGTTGTCTCGCCTCGACCGCCGCGATCACGAATGCGCCGGTGTCGGTGCGCTGCGAGTACAGGTCGATCCAGTCGGCGAAGATGGAACCCGTGCTGTAGAACTTTGCCCCGTTCGCCAGGAAATGGTCGGCATCGGGTGCGGGCGAGACCTTGGTGTTGGCTTCGCCCAATGCAACGTCGCCGATTTCGGTCCACGCGTTGCCGACTAACTGTCCCTCCGCAAAGCGTCGGAGCCAGATGTCACGCTCCGGGCCTGGGTCGGCGACCAGTCGGTCTTCGACAAATGCGAAATGTCCGCGCAGGGCCTGGGTGATATTGGAATCGGCGCTCGACAGCTCGACTAGTAAGCGGATCAATTGCGGGATGCTCGCACCGGATCCACCGTGTGTTGTCGGCACCCGAACGGCGCCGAAGCCTGCATTCTTGAGTGCGTCGATCTGTTGGAAGGGAAGTACGTGATCGCGTTCGCGTTCGACGACGCCTTGTGCGATGTCCGCGAAGATCGGACGGAATTTCTCTGCCAGTGTTTCGTAGTCGACCTCACTTTTGATCGGATCAGCAGACCGGGGTACGGCATTCGGCGTCAGTGCGGTGGTCATGGGAAGAATGCAAGCTGTAAACACCAGGGGCGTCGATCCTTCATCGCGACCTGATTCGAAGTGTTGTCAGTCCGCGCAAATCTCGGTTCGATGGCCTGCCGGGCACTCTTGTCGAAATCGAGTGGTCAGTGGGGTTGCTCGTGAACGTGCTCGACGGTCCATCCGCTCCATTCGACGGTCCCTCCGGCACCACAATCATGTCGGAACGGCAGCCCTGGAGGACCGGAGCGAACGACGACGCGAAAGTCTCTCCCCTCCAACCGAAGATCGACAGTCGTGTGTTCTCCGTCGACACTCTCGCTGATGCTCTCGAGTGCGTCCGTGGCGACGATGTCGGTGGCGCGTCGGACAGCATGTTCGGCTGCCTGAGCGGCCTGTGACAGTGCCGCCCGGCCGCGCAGGTGCAGCAGCTCCAATTCTCCGGCTAGGTATTTCTCGGCAGCATCGATTGCGGAGTTGCCGTCCAGTCGGCTGAAATAGACTGCGGCAGGCCACGCAATCATGTTGGCCGCGAAACGATCTCCGCCGATGTGACTGCATTCCCACACATCTGCGATCTGTGCCGCGTTCAGCGCCGAAACGACCGGGCGGCCGAGTTCCGCGCAGCACGCATCCTTCTTTCCATGCGTGCAGACTGCGAAGAGCGGTTCCGTGCGGGAGCGGCCGAAGTCGGGTTCCGCTCCGGTGGCCATCGATTCGAACGGCAGTACCGACAGGTCCTCGTATCGGTCGACCGCCCCTTCCCGCATCCATTGGCGTGTGCCGTCCGTCCAGGCGAGTACACACGTCGGGGTGAGCACCCGGCGGTTGCGGGTCCGCCGGATCACCACGACACGGATACGGCCCTGCGCTGCGTAGATCTTTTCGGTGAGCGCGACGGGGAGAACGTCGTCAGGGGCGGACGCCGGCCAGGGGCCGGGATGCTCGATCAATACCCACAGATGTGTCATTCCGGCGCGACCGACCATAGGTTCGCCGGCGGTCGACGACTGCCGTGTACAGGCGTGAGGGCGTCGACTGGTTTGCGGATTGGCGACAAATTCCGAAAGGCACTGCATAGATCCTTTCCCCAGGACACCGTCGCTGTGGCAGGGGAGGGAAGACATGATGAGGCTCCAGTCTCGTAGGTTAGGCTCACCAGACTATTGGATGGTGAATCCTTTGCTCAGCCGCGGTGAATGCACGTGGCTGTGACGGTCGGAAGCAGTCGGTAACAGGAGTTTGTGAATGAAACGCAGTAACTCGCGGACGAAGTACATGCTGGGTGGTTTTGTCCTCGCCGCCATAGTGGCAACGACAACGGCGTGTGGCAGTGACGACAAGACGGATACCGGCAGTCAGTCTGCCGACACCGTGCACGCGGTCACCCACGCCCGTGGAACTACCGACGTACCGACGGATCCGCAGCGAGTTGTCGTGCTCGAGCCGGTTCAGCTCGACACGTCGGTAGCGCTGGGCGTGATTCCCGTGGGCACCGCGGTACTCAGCGAGACGACCGGCGTTCCGGCGTACCTCGGTGAGAAGGCGGCGGAGATCGAGATGGTCGGAACCGTCGCGGCACCGAACCTCGAGAAGATCGTCGCACTGAGCCCGGACCTGATCATCGGAACGGAATCGCGGCACGGTGATCTGTACGAGCAGCTCGCTGCCATCGCACCGACCGTCTACATGGCAACTCAGACCGATCCGTGGCAGGACAACGTCCAGTTCGTCGCAGAGGCGTTGAACAAGACCGATCAGGCAGGTGAACTGCTCGGTGACTACACGGCACGCTGCGAGGAAGTGGCGAGCAAGCACAGCACCGAGGGCAAGACTGCTCAGCTGATCCGCCCACGCGACGACGTTCTGACGCTGTACGGACCCACGTCGTTTGCCGGAAGCACTCTCGAATGTGCTGGACTCACGATTCCCGCACGCGACTGGGAGAACTCGATCTCGGTCGACCTCTCCCCGGAATTCGTCTCCGGAGCCAACGCCGACCTCATCCTGGTCACCTCCGCGAAACCGGCCGATGCCGGCACGATGCCGAAGGCCGTCGCAGACAACGCCGGATTCTTCCCGAACCCGCATCTGGTGGACATGTCCTACTGGATCACCGGCGTCGGACCGCTCGGCGGCCTCACCGTTCTGGACGACCTCGATCGCATTCTCGGAGCGTCGAATTAGCAGTGCGCGAAGGAGCAGTGCGCGAGAGAGTCGCTAAGTTGGAGCCTATGACAACTCCAGTACAGAACATCGCGATCAACACCCTCGGTGGCGTGCCCACCTCTTTGGGTGAATACGACGGCCGCGCCGTCCTCGTGGTCAACGTCGCGTCCAAGTGTGGACTGACCCCGCAGTACTCGGCGCTCGAGAAGCTGGCCAGCGAGTACGCCGATCGCGGTCTGACCGTGATCGGTATCCCGTGCAACCAGTTCATGGGGCAGGAACCGGGTACCGCCGAAGAGATCGAGACGTTCTGCTCCACTACCTACGGCGTCACGTTCCCGCTTCTCGAGAAGATCGAGGTGAACGGCGAAAACCAGCATCCGCTGTACGCCGAGCTCACCAAGGCGGCCGACGCCGAAGGCGCTGCGGGAGACATTCAGTGGAACTTCGAGAAGTTCCTGATCGGACCGGACGGCACCGTCGTCAACCGCTTCCGTCCGCGGACCGAGCCTGACGCACCCGAGGTTGTCGCCGCGATCGAAGCTGCGCTTCCCAAGAACTAGAGGTTTCCAAGAACCAGTAGGTGCGCTGAAAACTGCCGCCGGATGATCATCCGGCGGCAGTGTGCTGTTCACCCACAGCTGCCACTATCGGAGTATGTCCGCAGAACTGATCGTGTCGGTATCCGGAATCAGAGACGAGACATGTTATCTCGCTGCCGGATTCGCAGACGAGATGGACACTCGAGGTGTCCGCTTGTCGCTCCTGGTGGCGCCGCGACTGAAGGACAAATACCGACTGGCCGACGACGCGGTGACGACGGCTTGGCTGCGTGAGCGTCGCGAGCACGGCGATGCCATCGTTCTGCACGGCTACGACCAGGCCGCGACCAAGCGTCGCCGAGCCGAGTTCGCCACTCTGTCGAAGCACGAAGCGAAACTGCGACTACTCGCTGCGGACCGCGTTCTCGAGCATGCAGGCCTTCGGACCCGGGTGTTCGCACCGCCGCGCTGGGTGGCATCGCCCGGTGCCATGTCGGTGTTGCCGGAGACGGGCTTTCGCACGATGGCAGGCCTCGGGGCAGTACATGATCTGACCCGCGGAACCTTGCAACGGGGAAGGGTTTTCGGGATCGGCGAAGGCTTCAAGGCCGAGCCGTGGTGGTGTCGCGCATTGGTTCTCGGAGCCGGGCGTGCCGCCAAACGTGGGGGACTGGTCAGATTGTCGATCACGGCCAAGCAGTTGGGAAACGAGGGCCCACGTCAGGCCGTCCTCGACGCCGTCGACCTTGCCCTCTTCCACGAAGCCGACTCGCAGGTGTATCGGTGGAACTCCCCGTCTCAGGAGCTCGGCGCTGCCTGAATTCGGCAGTTGGCAACTATTTGATAGCTACGAGACTATGTCGTCTGTCCGGGTTGTCCGAGCGGGCAGACTCTTCGCGTTTCTCCACTTCCTTGCTGGTAGTAGTGCAGAGTGGGTCAAAATCGCATAAAACGGACGATTAATTAGAGCGCTGGGTCAGCCAGCTCTCCCACTGCTAGAGTGCGTGCAGTTAATCTGCCGCTAGTAGATGGGATCGGGATCTCGCCATGCGCACGAGAGTGTTCTCCAAGTCGGCCGAGGGTCTTGTCGCCGTGGCTGTGGGCGCAGTCGTCTGTGCTGCGTTCGTTCCGGCGCTCGCGTCTGCCGCTCCGACCGGCGCGGTTCACACGCTGCCGACGGGCAGTGTCGACGGCGGGTCGAGCGGATCGAGCGATGGCGTCCGCACCGCAACCGTCGACGATGAAGGTGAGCAACTCACACTGCGCCTTCACAAGATGAACCTGCGGGGATCCGAGTTCTCGATGGCTGTGCAAGACAGCGACGGAGAGCTGACCGACGCGGTGATCCCGGCGCCCCGTTCGTACATCGGCAGCGTAGAAGGGCATCCGGACGCAATCGTCTCGGCCATCGTCGACTCCGCCGGAACACTGCGAGGGCAGGTGATTTTCGATCGTGGTGCTTCGCTCGAGTTCGTCGGATCCGACGTGGTCGGTCGCAGCACGGCGCCGATCGACGCAAAGCCCAAGTGGCCCACCGCCGCCATTGCGCCGGCCTCGGCCGCAAGGGTCGGCAAGACGGTCAAGCAGTTCGTGGTCGGACTGGACCTCAGTGGTGAGTGGTACTCCGCGCACGGCGCAGGCAGTGCCGCCGTCGCTCTGGATCGGGCCGAGGAATCAATGGCCCGCACCGCTGCCATCTGGATCAGAGACGTCGGGATTCGGCCGGTCCTCGGTCGAGTTGTCCTGCGGGCAGATTCCGCCGATGATCCGTACTCGAGCAGTTGTGAAAATCTCGAGCAGTTGGAAGATCTGTGGTCCGATCAGGTCGGGTCGAGTGTCGATCAGGCGACCGTCGTGTGCGCATCCGGTGGCGGAAATGCCTACTACTCGAAGTTCGAACTCGACCACAGCTACGCGCATGTCGGTGCCGAGTCCGACGGCAACTTCAGCCGCGTTCTCCGCCACGAGTTGGGCCACAACTTCTATGCCGACGACTACCACGGCGGCGGCGCCGAGGGATCGACCATCATGAACGGCAACGAGCTCTCGCGCTTCGACGGCACCGAATTCGCTGCCATCGTCGATGCGGCGGAGGTTGCCTCGGCTCGACTCGACGACGTCGGTCGGTACACGGCAAGCCCGATCCCGCCGTACGCCGCACTCGACACCGCGCGGGTCCGCTCAGGCGGCACAGTCACCGTCGACGCCGTCGCGAATGATCATGACAGCAACGGAGATTCGATCAAAGTGACCGGCGTCGGGGCAACGTCACTTCTCGGTGGCACCGTGAAGCTCGAAAACGGCGAAGTGGTGTTCGAAGCCGGAACGAAGGCAGGCACCGACAGGATTCTCTACACACTCACCGACGCAGCCGGTGGCACGAGCACCGGCTGGATCATCGTCGATGTGAGTGCGTGAGAACCGAATCAGGCGACTTCGACGCTCGACTCCTCGCCGAGAACTCGGAACTCGGTGCCGTCGGCAGCCATTTCCGAGTAGCGACCGTAGAAGATGCCTGCGGCCTCGTCGCGGATGATCGCTTGATGAATGGGAACCGCAACGCGCGGCGCCACCGCGCGGAGGTAGTCGATGGCCTCCGAGATCTTGAGCCACGGTGCGGCGGCGGGGAGGGCGAGAACGTCGACCTTCTGTTCGGGGACGTAGAGGGAATCGCCGGGATGCATGAACCGTGCCGGGTTGGTGGCGTCACCGAGGAGGAACGCGGTGTTGTCGATCATCGGTAGGTCCGGATGGATGATTGCGTGCTCTCCGCCCGTTCCGGTCACCTCGACGTCGCCGATGCTGAACCGGTCGCCCGGCCGGACGCCGGTCCAGCGCCCACCGAGCTTTTCAGCCGTCTGCGGATCGCTGTAGAGCACGGCGTCGGGATTCGCTTCGGCCAGTTCGGGCAGCCGCGCAGGGTCGGCGTGATCGGGGTGTTGATGTGTCACGAGGATGGCGTCGAGGCCGGTGATGCCTTCGAATCCGTGCGAGAAGTTGCCGGGATCGAAGAGGATCTTCGAGCCGTTCAACTCCACGAGCACACAGGAATGGCCAAAATGTGTCAGTCGCATGATTTCGAGTATGCGCCGCCCCGAAGGGACTCGCAGGCGGGTTTCACAGGTGGTGGCCGTCACGCCCCGATCACTCGATGCGAACCATCTCGGGTCCGCCCGGTAAACTGGCCATCACCCGAGCGTTTCACTCCGGGTTCGCGCACTAGTACCGAGGAGCAGCACGTGGCCCGTGTCGTCGTCGAAGTCATGCCCAAGGCCGAGATTCTCGACCCCCAGGGACAGGCAATTGTCGGGGCACTGTCTCGCCTGGGCTTTGCAGGAGTATCCGATGTCCGTCAGGGCAAGCGGTTCGAGTTGGAGATCGACGGCAGTGTCGAAGACGCCGAACTCGAGAAGATCGCCGAAGGCCTGCTGGCCAACACGGTGATCGAGGATTGGACCGTCAGGCGAGTCGAGGCATGAGCGCACGTATCGGAGTAATCACTTTCCCCGGCACGCTCGACGACATCGACGCGGCGCGGGCAGTGAACCTGGCCGGCGGTGAAGCTGTCGAACTCTGGCACGGCGATGCAGACCTCAAGGGTGTCGACGCGGTCATCGTTCCTGGCGGATTCTCGTACGGCGATTACCTTCGTTGCGGCGCGATCGCACGTTTTGCTCCCGCGATGGGCAAGGTTGTGGAAGCAGCCAAGGGCGGCATGCCGGTCCTGGGCATCTGCAACGGTTTCCAGATCCTCTGCGAAGCAGGTTTGCTGCCCGGTGCTCTGACCCGTAACCAGGGTCTGCACTTCATCTGCCGCGACGAGTGGTTGACGGTCGAAGCCAACAACACGGCGTGGTCCTCGCGATACGAGGCCGGCGCGCAGATCCTCATCCCCCTGAAGTCGGGTGAAGGTCGCTTCCAGGCGTCCGAGAAGGTTCTCGACGAACTCGAGGGCGAAGGCCGCGTCGTCTTCCGTTACTCGGAGGAGAACCCCAACGGCTCGCAGCGTCGTATCGCCGGTATCTCCTCGGCCAACGGCCGGGTCGTCGGTTTGATGCCTCACCCCGAGCACGCCACCGAGGCTCTCACCGGTCCCAGTGACGACGGATTGGGCTTGTTCTACTCGGCCCTCGACGCGATCGTCACTGCCTGATCGCCTGCTGATTTTCACCACTGAACGCCGACCGGAAATCCGGTCGGCGTTCAGTCGTATGTGGGCCCGGTACCCAGGGCTACTGGCTGTAGGAACTGAGGAAGTTGCCGAGTCGCTCGAGTGCCGTCGAGAGATCGTCGGTGTTGGGGAGAGTCACCAACCGGAAGTGATCGGGTTCGATCCAATTGAACGCGCGACCGTGGCTGACAAGAATCTTCTCCGATTCCAGTAGATCGAGAACGAACCTCTCGTCGTCGACGATGCCGAACTTGTCGACGTCGAGCTTGGGGAACAGGTACAGCGCCCCGTCGGCCTGTTGGCAACTGATCCCGTCGATGCTGTTGAGCGTGGTGTGTGCGAGATCGCGCTGGGCCGTCAGCCGACCTTGTGGAAGCAACAGGTCCTCGATGGACTGGCGTCCACCGAGTGCAGTCTGGATAGCGTGCTGCGCCGGCACGTTGGCACACATTCGCATGTTGGCCAGCAATTTGATGCCTTCGATGAAGCTCGACGCCCGCTCGAGTGGTCCGGTGATGGCCAGCCATCCGGCTCGGAATCCGCACACGCGGTAGGCCTTGGACAGTCCCGAATACGTCAGACACAGAACGTCTCGCCCGGTCATCGTCGCAAGGTTTGTCATGGATCGGCCGTCGTAGACGATCTTTTCGTAGATCTCGTCGGCGAAGAGCATCAGATCGTGTTTGCGCGCTAGATCCACGAAGCGTTGCAGCACCTCCGTCGAGTAGACGGCGCCCGTCGGATTGTTGGGATTGATGACGACAATCCCTCGGGTGCGCGGCGTGATCCGAGCTTCCAGATCGTCGAAGTCCGGTGCCCAGCCTTGGCTTTCATCGGTGAGGTAGTGGACGGGCGTGCCGCCGGCAAGTGAAACCGAAGCCGTCCACAAGGGATAGTCGGGAGCGGGAATCAGGATCTCGTCCTCTGGATTGCAGAGGGCCTGCATCGTCAGGGTGATCAGTTCGGACACACCGTTTCCGAGATAGATCTCGTCGACGGTGACGTCGGTGATACCCCGCGTCTGGTAGTACTGGACCACCGCAGTGCGCGCCGAATACAGTCCGCGAGAATCGCAATATCCCTGCGCGGTAGGGAGATTGCGGATCATGGCCATCATGATTTCGTCCGGAGCTTCGAACCCGAAGGGGGCCGGATTGCCGACGTTGAGTCGCAGGATCGTGTGTCCCTGATCCTCGAGTTCTTCGGTCTTGTCGAGAATTCGCCCTCTGATGTCGTACCTGACATTCTCGAGCTTGCGGGCCTGATCGATGGGTGTGTTCACGCGGTTACGTACCTCTCCGGTTCGGGTGGGCGAGTTGTGTTTCAGATGAGAAGGGCGCCTCAGGGTTCGGTCTGGAAACGGACATTGATTCGCGATAGCGCTAGCGGCGAAAGAGGAGTAGCGCTACTATGATTCGACATGTCCAATGATAGCAGTTCGAGGATTGTCGCAGCCTTGCGTGAGTGGATCGCGACGGCTCCTCCAGGCGCGAAGCTTCCGTCCACTCGGTCGCTCGTCAGCCTGCACGGGGCGAGTCCGGTCACCGTGCAGAAGGCGCTGCGAACACTGGTATCTCAGGGGGTCGTGGAGGCTCGTCCCGGTGTGGGGACCTTCGTGCGCGCGGCGCGCGTCGTGCGACCCAATGACTACGGGTGGCAGACAGCGGCGCTCGGATCGCCGAACTATCGTCTGCAGTTGCCCATGGCGCTGCAGTCCACCTCCAACGACGTGATCGCGCTGCATTCCGGCTATCCGGCCCGAGAGCTGTTGCCGGAAGGTCTGGTTCGTGCAGCCTTCACCAGGGCGACGCGAACCGACGCCGTGTTCAATCGGCCCCTCGCTGCCGGGCTTCCGGAACTGCAGTCCTGGTTTGCCTCCGAATTGGGTTCCGCCACTCCTGCCGGGATCACTCCGCCGGGGCCGAACGACGTGGTTGTACTTCCCGGCAGTCAGGGTGGGCTTGCGACGTCCTTTCGTGCGTTGGTGGGGGAGGGACGTCCGTTGCTCATGGAATCGCCGACCTACTGGGGAGCGATCCTGGCCGCCGCGCAGGCTGGAGTCACGGTCATTCCGATTTCCAGCGGCGCCAACGGGCCTGATCCTGAAGAGCTTTCGCGTGCATTCGAACAGACCGGTGCCCGTGCGTTCTACGCACAACCGAGCTTCGCGAGTCCGACGGGAGCGCTGTGGTCGCCGTCGTTGGCTGACAAGGTTCTCGACACCGTCCGTCGGCACGGCGCATTCCTCATCGAGGACAGTTCGGCGCTCGACTTCGGAATCACCGCAGATCCCAGCCCCATCGCTGCACGAGACGACAGCGGTCACGTCGTCTACCTTCGTGCGCTGACCAAGAGCGTGTCCCCATCGGTGCGAGTTGCCGGATTGATCGCTCGGGGTCCGGCGTACGAGCGGATTCTGGCTGATACACAGGCAGATTCGATGTACGTCAGCGGGATGCTGCAAGCGGTAGCGCTCGACGTCGTGACCCAACCGGCCTGGCGAACGCACTTGCGCAGGCTTCGTCACCAACTCGAGGCCAGACGCGACCTCCTCGTCTCGAGTCTGCGCGAGCACGCGCCGGACGCTCACCTCGATGCCGTACCGAAAGGCGGACTCAACCTCTGGCTTCGGCTCCCGGACACCACGAACGTCGAACGCGTGGTGCAGGACTGCCGGTCGGCCGGCGTCATCGTCGGGGCCGGTGACGATTGGTTCCCGGCAGAACCGACTGGAAAGTTCTTGCGGCTCAACTACGCCGGACCGAACCCGGGTGAGTTCCCCGACGCCGCCCGCATTATCGGCCGAGCAATCACGCAACATATGTAGAACTTCACCTCGCTGGTGGTTGACCTGAACTTCCGTTGAGGTTTTATCGTCGTGTGCATGAACAAACAAGCGATGCAGCCACCGGCCAACCAGCCGATCGGATTCTGGACCGCGCGAGCCGGTGAAGCGATTCGCACGCGCACGCGCGGAGCACTCGAAGCGATCGGCGTCACCCAGCCGGGGTGGTGGGTCCTGCACCAACTTTCGCTGCACCCTGAAGGAGTGGAGCGCGCTGTCCTCTTGCGGACGATCGGTCCGAACGAATCCACCGATGTGATCGATGACGCCGTCGACTCTGCCCTCGAACTGGGGTGGGCGCGCGAAGACGGGTCTGTCCTTCGCCCGACTGATGCGGGCTCCGAGCAGTTCGATCGCGCCGCGCGGGTACAGCAGATGCTGCAGGAAGAGCGGATGCAGGGAATCACCGAAGAGGAGTTTGTCACCACCATCACTGTGCTGCAGCGAACCATCAAGAATGTGGGCGGCGACGCCTGGCACTGGTAGCAGACATTATCCGGGCCCGCTGCCGGGTAGAGCGGCTTCGATCAATTCGACGGCACGGGACACACCGCCCGCCGCTGCGAGTTCTTCTGCCAACTCCGCGCTGCGTCGGCGGAACTCGTCGGCGCTCACCAGAGTCAGCGCCTCACGAAGCTCTACTGCCGTGACGGTAGCGCTGTCGACGCGTACTGCGACACCGGCGTCGACGAGCGAGTCGGCGTTGCCGAACTGATCGACGGCTTGCGGCACTGCGATCATGGGTGTCCCGGTCACGAGTCCCTCGCTGGATCCGCCCATACCCGCGTGGGTCACGAACACGTCGGCCTGCTGCAGAATCGCGAACTGCGGTACCCAACGGTGTATTTCGACGTTGTCGGGCAATGGTCCGAGATCTGAGATCTGCACCTGCTTTCCGATCTGGAGGACGACGTGCCAGCCGTCCATCTGGCCGAAAGCCTCGACGCAGGTGCGGTAGAAATCCGGATGATCGGTGAATGCTGAACCCAGCGAGATCAACAAGAGCTTGCGTTCGGGATCCGGGTTCACCCAAGGTTGACTGCTCGGTTCGAGTGCGGGGCCGACGAACGTGTAGACGTCGCGGTTCACGCGATCGGCATTGGGCTGCATCGATTCTGCGATCAGCACGATTGCACGGGGTGGGCGTCCGGTGAACTCACGTGGATCGACCTCGACGCCTTCGGCGCGGAAGAACCGGGTCTCCCGATCGAGCAGGTCGACGCCTCTCGGATCGGAACGAATTTCGTCGTACATCGGTGCGGCGTCGGCTTCGTAACCGTCCCAGGCAACGTACGTCGGCGACAACTGGATGATGGGAACGCCCCACTGCTGAGCCAGTATTCGTGCCGGAATGCCGGCGATGTCGTAGAGAAAGAGGTCAGGGCGATCGTCTTCGTAGATTCGGCGTAGCTGCGGCAGCATC
Source organism: Rhodococcus sp. YH3-3 (assembly GCF_001653035.1). Taxonomy (NCBI): domain Bacteria; kingdom Bacillati; phylum Actinomycetota; class Actinomycetes; order Mycobacteriales; family Nocardiaceae; genus Rhodococcus; species Rhodococcus sp. YH3-3. The sequence goes on from NZ_BCWH01000001.1 coordinate 1,489,640, forward strand.
GACTCGTAATCGTCCTGGAAAATCGTCAACTGATCGATCAGATCCCCGTCCCAACTCTTCTCGGGTTCGGCGCCGTCGGGAGAAGGGACGAGGCTGGGCAGCGTGGAGACGTACGGTGCGAATTCGGCCCCGGTCGCCTCGATGATCTCACGCATCGACTCGTCGTTGGCATAGGTGACGCGGTGACCGGCGGCGACGAGACGCGCGATGATCGCCAGGCTCGGATTGACGTGGCCCGGTGCCGGAATGCTCACCATGGCTATATGTCTGCGGGTCATCGATCACTCCTGCCGTCTGACTGTTCTGGAACAACTCCGGATACGGGACCGAGACTATCCACCAGGATGGGTGACGGCATCTGATTTTGCCGGGGAAGTACCGTGCGCACTCGAGTAGGACTACGCATCCGAGTGCCGGGATGGGCGAGCAGACTTCGAAGCATGAGCACACCGACAACACCCTCGAAGACCACTGCAGCCTTCTATCTTCAGGCCGGAATAGCCTTTGCCGTCAGTTTTGTCGGCACCCTCCTCGGAATTGCGTATCTTCCGATCGATGCGTGGCAACGCGGATTTCTCGGAATGTCCTTGCTGTTCTTGGTCACCAGTACGTTCACGTTGGCCAAGGTGATTCGTGATCAGCAGGAGGCATCCACTGTCAGGGTTCGAGTGGACGAGGCTCGACTCGAGAAGCTGATCGCCGAGCACGATCCGTTCAAAGCGGCAGCCTGAAACCTGTCGGCAAGGTGAGGATCAGCGTGCTGCCGAGAGGTTGCTCGTTTCGGAGCGCCGACAGATCGCCGCCGTGTGCGAGCGCGAGGCTGCGCGCAATCGTGAGCCCCAAACCGGAACCGTCGGATCGATCACCGCGATGGAAACGGTCGAAGACTGATTCGAGTTGGTCTGCGGGAATTCCGTCACCGGTGTCGGTGACGGACACCGAGAGGTGGTCACCTTCCCGTGCGAGTGTCACCGTCACCGAACCTCCGCTCGGAGTGTGCCGCAATGCGTTTTCGAGCAGATTGGCGAGGATCTGTTCGATTCGTTGGCGATCGACCTCGGCCGTGATCGGTTGCGGAGGTAGCGCGGTCGTCAATTCGACTCCACGATCGGCGAAACGTGGCGCCGCTGCTGCCGTTGCGCTGCAAACGATGTCGTCGATCTTCTCGTCTCGGCGATCGAGTTCGAGAGCGTGTTCGTCGGCCGCGGAGACGTCCGCCAGATCGCAAGAGAGCCGACGCAGTCTTTCGAGTTGATCGCGCATGACCGACCATGAAGAGTTGTCCGTGGGGAGGACGCCATCCTCGATGCCGTCCACGTACGCAGCCAAAGTCGATACCGGAGTGCGTAATTCGTGGGCAAGATCGGCAAGCAGGCGTTTGCGGACCCGATCCGAATGATCAAGGCGTGCCGCCATGTCGGCAAAGGCAGTTTCGAGACGCGTGAAATCGGCATCTACGTCGGACCTGCCGATAGTCACGTCGAAGTTCCCGTCTGCGACGCTTTGCGCCGCCTCCGCCAGCGTTGAGATCGGGGCCGTGATGCGTCGGACGATGTAGACCGCGGCGATGCCTGCGCCTACCAGTGCGACCGCGATCCCGCACAACAGTGCAATGGTCATGGTCTGAGCGAATGCCTCTTCGGTGTGGGTACGGACATTCGAGTCTTCGATGCCGGCCATCATGAGGTGGTTGTGAAAGAGCGGGGCAGCGACGGCAATGGCGACTGCGGCGATGGCGAGGCAGGAGACGAACAGGACGACAAGCTGCGCCAGCAGCAGTTTTCCGCGTAGCCCGAGTTTCTTCATGACGACCTCGTTCATGACGACCGCGTTCATGACGACCTCAGGGAGTATCCGACGCCCCTGACGGTTCTGATGAACCGAGGATCGGTCGCGTCGTCGCCGAGTTTGCGGCGTAATGCACGCACATGGACGTCGACGATGTGCTGGTCCCCGAACCAGGACGAGCCCCACACCGAGGCGATGATCTCGGCCCGACTCCAGGCAGCGTCGGGTCGGGATGCAAGCGCGGAGAGCAACGCGAACTCGGTGGGAGTGAGATCGACAGGGTGGTTGTCGACATGCACGGTGCGGGCGAGGACGTCGATGTCGAGACCGGGAGGCGTCGGCAGCACTTTTGGCAGCAAACTCGACGCGCGTGGCCGTCTGAGCAGTGCTTTCACTCGCGCAACCAGTTCGCGGGGGCCGAAGGGTTTGACCACGTAGTCGTCTGCGCCGGCCGCCAGACCCGTCACCTTGTCCGACTCGTCACCGCGGGCGGACAGCATCAGGATGTACGCATCGGAGAAGGTACGGATTCGTCGGCAGACTTCCATGCCGTCGAAGCCCGGGAGCATTAGATCGAGCACTATCAGCGCGGGCTCGAATTCGCGCACCGAACGTACTGCGCTCGGCCCGTCGTGGGCGAGGCGCACGGTGAATCCTTCGCGTGTCAGATAGTTGGCGACAACCTTGGCGAGGGCAGTCTCGTCGTCGACGACAAGAACGCGCCCCGGTTCCTCGCCAGGTCGTAGTTCGGCGCTCATCAGACCGAGGTTAGTCGACTGCGTGTCTGCATTGCTGGCGCGTGGTGGTTTCCACTCGACTGTGAAGATTCGATGAAGGAAGCCTGTTCGAGCCGGTTATCGGGCTTCGCGGTGGATTTTCGCCGGTAACGTGGCAACTGTGCATGTGCAGCACTCTTGTCAAATCAATTGTGGTGCAGTGCATATCGGACAGAATCAATTCTCGGGAGTGAAAACATGTCTTTGACGGTCAGGAAGAGCGCCGCGCGGTTCGTTCCGGTTGTGGCAGCGGCAGCACTGTTGATTGCCGGATGCTCGGACAACTCCGGGGAGAGCATCAACCATTCTTCCGAAACAACCAGTGTTGCAGCACAGTCGGAGATTCCTTCGGGTGTCAATGCTGCCGACATCGAGTTTCTCGAAGGGATGTACCCGCATCACGCGCAGGCATTGGACATGGCCAGAATGGTCGACGGTCGAACCGACAATGCCGAACTTCTCTCTCTTGCAGCGCAGATAGAGGCAGCGCAAGGCCCGGAGATGGCTCAGATGACCGAATTGTTGACGGAGTGGGGACGCCCCGAGCCTTCGTCGAGTTCGATGGAGGGCATGGATGAGTCGGCGCACGCGGGACACGGCGTCGGGATGGCCGAGATGCCGGGAATGATGTCGGCCGACGACGTGACCGCCCTCACCGATGCCAGTGGCGCGGAGTTCGACAAGTTGTGGCTGACGATGATGATCGAGCACCACAAGGGTGCCATCACCATGTCCCAGACCGAACTCGACAACGGGCTCGACCCGTCGGCGGAGAAGATGGCAGAAGCGATCATTGCCGGTCAGCAGGCGGAAATCACTCAGATGGAAGCGATGTTGAAGGGGAGTTGAACAGGAGGCCTTGGCCGCGTGACCTTGCTCGGGTGGCTACCTGGGCATACGTTCGAGGCTGATGGCTTGACCGGTGCTGTGCTGCAATCACACGCGAGGGGATGACCGCCACATGGATCACAGTCAGATGGACCATGGCCAGATGGACCATAGCGAGATGAGCCATGGCCAGATGGAGCATGGGGCACACGGTGGTCACGGGGATCACGTCGCACAGTTCCGGACGTTGTTTGCAGTCATGCTGGTCATCGCGGTTCCGGTCGTTGCGGCAGACGCGATGTTCGCTGATCTGGTCGGGTACACACTGCCGGAAAACTCTCTGGTGGAATGGATCTCACCGGTACTCGGCACGGTGATGTACTTCTGGGGTGGCAAGCCGTTCCTCACCGGCGCTGTTGCCGAAATCCGTTCTCGGCAGCCGGGAATGATGCTGTTGATCGCGCTCGCGATCACCGTGGCCTTCTTCGCGTCATGGGCTGCGAGTCTGCACTGGGTGGATCACACTCTCGATTTCTGGTGGGAGCTCGCGCTTCTGATCGTGATCATGTTGTTGGGCCACTGGATCGAGATGCGTTCGCTCAGTCAGACATCGAGCGCCTTGGATTCACTTGCCGCTTTGCTGCCCGACGAGGCAGAACGGGTGGTGGGGGAATCGGTGGAAACCGTGCCCACCGCAGCTCTGGCGACCGGCGACCTGGTGATAGTTCGTCCCGGGGCCCGTGTTCCCTCGGACGGAACGGTGGTCGAGGGAAGCGCCGACATGGACGAATCCATGATTACAGGCGAGTCGAAGACCGTCCGCCGGACTGTCGGAGATCAGGTGGTGGCCGGCACGGTAGCCACCGACTCGGCACTTCGGCTTCGAGTCACCGCCGTGGGAGAAGACACCGCGCTCGCCGGTATCCGGCGCCTGGTCGAACAAGCCCAGAACTCGTCGAGTCGCGCGCAGGTGTTGGCGGACAAGGCCGCTGCTCTGCTGTTCTGGTACGCACTGGGCGCGGCAGTGCTGACCGCGATCGCCTGGAGTATCTGGGGCACCCCGGAGAGCGCAGTCACCCGGACGATCACCGTTCTGGTGATCGCCTGCCCGCACGCGCTCGGGTTGGCGATTCCACTGGTCGTCTCGATCGCGACGGAACGGGCGGCTCGGGCTGGGATCTTGATCACCGACCGCATGGCCCTCGAGGCGATGCGTAACGTAGACACCGTTCTCTTCGACAAGACCGGCACTCTCACCAAGGGGGAGCCCGCAGTGGTCGGTGTACGCGGTGTCGACGGGTATTCCGATGACGACGTTCTCAGCGCAGCGGCTGCCGTCGAGTTCGACAGCGAACATCCACTCGGGCGCGCCGTCGTCGCGGCGGCGCGGGAGTTGTCGCTCGAATTCACTTCGGGTTCCGACTTTCAGGCGCACAACGGGATCGGGGTTGCTGCGGACGTCGCCGGTGCACGCGTCGGTGTCGGCGGACCGGGGATGCTGCGATCGGTCGGGGCCACCGCGATCCCGGGGACCGAAGAGTGGCTCAGTGACGGGTCGACCGTCCTGCATGTAGTGCGTGACGAGAAGGTAATCGGCGCATTGGCATTGGCCGACGAGATTCGCCCGGAATCAGCATTGGCCGTCGACGCCCTCCATGCTCGCGGTGTGCGGGTGGCCATGGTCACCGGAGACGCGGAGGCCGTGGCCCATTCGGTGGCTCGCAGGCTCGGGATCGACGAAGTTTTCGCCGAAGTGCTTCCGCAGGACAAGGGAGCGCAGGTATCTCGGCTTCAGGCTGCGGGCCACCGCGTGGCGATGGTCGGTGACGGGGTCAACGATGCGCCGGCACTCGCCCAGGCGGATGTGGGCATCGCGATCGGTGCCGGAACCGACGTGGCGATCGCGTCGGCGGGAGTTGTTCTGGCCAGCGATGATCCGCGTTCGGTGAGCTCGGTCATCGAGCTCTCCCGCGCCACCTACCGCAAGATGGTTCAGAACCTTTGGTGGGCAGCGGGATACAACGCGATCTCGGTTCCCCTCGCTGCGGGAGTACTGGCGCCCGTCGGGTTCGTGCTGCCGATGGAGGTCGGAGCAATCCTGATGTCGGTATCCACTGTGGTCGTTGCCGCGAATGCCCAGTTGTTGAGGCGCTTGGACTTGCGGCAACCACCGGTGACCGCGTTGGAGTCGAGAGTGCTCACATCGCAGTAGCGAGAGGTTGAAGGCGGACTACTGTCGGCTCAGGAACGGAATGAGCGCACGCAGTACAGCATCGGAGTCTGCGACTGCGCTTGCGTGGTCAGCCCCTTCGATCACAGTCAAGGCACTGTCCGGGATCAGCGACGCGAGATGCTCGGTATCCGGCAGGCGCTCGCGATCTCTCGATCCGACGAACAACAACGCCGGTGTGGTGATCCGTTGCAGCACGGCGTCGTCGATGCCGTGCTCCTTCTCTGCGCGGCGCATGTAGGCAGCGAGCGCGATGGCATCATTGATTCGGAAGGCAGTCGCAGTCTGAGGATCCACCGGTTTGCCGCGCCTCACGCCCCAACCGGTCAGAAATCCCTCGATACCGCCGCTTTCGAGTACGTCGATGCAACCCGGGAAGAACAATGCGTCGAACGCGCCCGTCATCGGTCGGCTGCTACCGCCTCCGACGGTCAGCGATCGCACCCGTTCGGAGTGCTCGACTGTCAGCGACATCACCGAGCGTCCGCCGAACGAGTATCCGAGGACGTGTGCCGGTTCGAACGGAGACTCCGTGTCGAGGATCTCCAGGAGATCGCCGACCACCAGATCCATTGCATACGAATCGGAGTCGTGTGGTTTGTCACTGCGTCCGTGACCCCGCATGTCGACGAGGATCAGACGATACTGCTCCTGAAGTGCCTTGACGTACCCGAAGCCACGCCAGATGGAGCGCGACAACGCTGTGCCGTGCACCATCAACAGGGGTGGGCCATCGCCCACGATCTGATAGGTGATCCGCGCACCGTCCACCGGATTTCTCACGTCGTGCAACACCCGTCCAGTATGGGTGCCAGTTGCTACGCACGTGAACTCGAGTAGTCGTCCGGACCCATTCGACGGATGGCGTGGGCTCTCACGAACAGTCGGGCCGTCAACTCGGCCTCCCTCAGAGCTACTGGTCACTGCCCGGCTGGGCAGTACCCACTGTTCCAAGCAATGCATCGGTGGAGGGGTCTGCAGTGCTGACGCCTGCGGCTATGCCCCGAATCAGAGCCTCGAAATCAGCGGCGACGATGGTGACCTCCTCGAACTCCGGCTCTCCTCCACGGACAACCTGACCGTCGGGTGCGAGCGCCAAGTACTCGTACCCATTGCGCACCGACAGCAGGACCGGGAGGTGAGTGGACCAGAAGGCGTTGATCGCCGCGCGCTCCGCCGGCCCGGAAGCGACCGCCAGGCTCTCGTGCCGGAACGCATTCCAGGGAAACGCCTCATCGCTGACGCCAACGCCACCGGCATAGTTCTCCGCCGAGAGAAACCACACCTGGTCGTCGGAACTGGCAAGTACGGAGAACGAACTCGCCCACACTACGAGTTGGTCACAACCGCCGACCAGTGGTTGCGGAACTGGGGCAGAGGCCGATCGAGTGGGTTCTTCGCGAACCCAACCTGCGAGCGACAGCGCGGCGGTTGCGTCGAGGTGAAGGCACATCGCCCCACGGTAGGCCAGACCGTCGAGCGCCGACAGCGTCAACCGTCGGCCTACTCGGGATCGATGTCTCGAATACCAGTCTCGTCCATGCTGATCCATCGCGTTATGCCGATGCCGCGAAGGAACGGCAGATCGTGACTCACCACCACCATGGCGCCGCGAAAATCGGAAAGTGCCTGCGTGAGGTGGGCGAGACTCGGTAGGTCCAGGTTGTTGGTCGGCTCGTCGAGAAGAAGCAGCTGGGGCGCGGGTTCGGCCAGCAGGATCGTGGCTAACGCCGCACGCAATCGTTCACCGCCGGAGAGTGCGGATGCCGATACGTCGGAATCCGTTCCCCGGAAAAGGAACCGTGCCAACTGCCCGCGAATTTCCTCGGCTGTCGCGTGTGGCGCGGCCAACGCGACGTTGTCCGCCACCGAGAGGTCCTCGTCGAACACGTCGAGACGTTGGGGGAGCGCACGAGAGGCTACGAACGGAGTCGACGCGGCGAGTGCATCGAGCAACGTCGTCTTGCCGATTCCGTTGCGTCCCACTATCGCAATCCGCTCCGGTCCGGTGATCTGGAGCGATACCACTTGGCCGCTCTGCAACGTCACCTCGTCGAGCCGCGCAACCTGCTGCCCCGGATGAACCTCTGTAGCAGGCAGATCCAGACGAATCTCGCGATCGTCTCGAAGGAGTTCCTCTGCCTCCGACAGGACAGACTTGGCCTCGTCCACCTTCCCGATATGGTTGAGGGCCAGCTTTCCCGCTGAAACTTGGGCCTGACGTTTTCGTGTCTGCGCAATGATCGGCGGCATCCGCTTGTTCTCGAGCATCTTCTGCCCATAGCGCTTACGCCGGTCCAGTTTCGTTCGAGCGTCGATCAGCTCGCGGCTCTGCTTTGCCAGATCGGCCTTGGCGTCGCGAACGGTGGCGAGTGCGTTTTCCTGCTCAGCGGTCACGACCTCCTGGTAGTGCGAGTAGTTGCCGCCGAACACGCGTAGATCCCCCCGACGTAGTTCGATCGTGTACTCCGCGGTGTCGAGCAGTTCCCGGTCGTGGCTGACGATCAGCACGGTTCCCGGAAACTGTTGGACTGCAGCATGAACTCGTGATCGAGCGTCGCGATCCAGGTTGTTGGTCGGCTCGTCCAGGAGAAGTACCTGTGGATTCTTCAGCAGCGTTGCGGTCAGGCCGAGTAAGACGGTCTCTCCGCCGGAGAGGGTGCCGACAGTTCGGCTCAATGCTGCGGTATCCGGAGCCACCTTCTCGAGGCCGAGTCGATGCAAGGTGGAGAGAGCGCTCTCCTCGATATCCCAGTTGTTGTCCACGAGCGCAAAGTCGGATTCGGAGCCGTCGCCGGTTTCGATGCGGTGCAATGCGTTTCGGAGTTCGTGGATACCGAGGATGTCATCCACCCGAACGCTCGGATCGAGTGTGATGTCCTGACGGAGGTAGCCGACCTCGCCGGAAGCGGTCACGGATCCGGATTCCGGTGAGAGCTCTCCTGCGATCAATCGCAGCAGAGTCGACTTTCCCGATCCGTTGAGTCCCACGAGACCGACACGGCCACTGGGGAATACAAAATTGGTGTGGGAAAAGACTGATTCGCCGTCCGGCCAGATGAAGGTGAGATCCGAGAGCGACAGAGAAAGATGGGATTGGGTCATGAGTACTCCAGAGGGTGCTTGGACTGTGCGCCCGGCTCAGCAAGTGCTGATGGGTGCGAGTGCCTTCGCGTGATGAACCTCTAGAGGAGCAACGGCCCGTTTCCTGTTCTGTCGGGAATGATTCGTGTTCCAGGTTAGAACACTCGAACGGTCCCGTGCAATCGAATTATTCTGTGCTGTCGGTCTCGTCAGTGTTCGGTGCTCAGATTTTCGGGCCTTCAGATTTTCGGACCCTCGGATCGGAGGTCGTCGACCTTCGACATCGCTTCGCGGAGTTCGGTGAGCCATTGTTCGCTGTGCTTGCCCGCCAACCGGACTGTCCACATGAGGGCGTCCGCTCGCGAACGAGCAACACCCGCGTCCACCAGAGTGTCGAGAACCTTGCGTTCGGGCTGACGTAGTCGTGTCATCACCGGAACTGCGAGATGTGTGAACAGGACGGTCTTTTCGTCCAGACGTACACCCCAGGCGACCTTGCGCCCGTAGCGAGCCTCGGCCTCGTCGGCGATGCGCATCCGGTCGGCGCGCGTGGTTTCGCGAAAGCGTGAGATCCTTCCGTCCGCGGCGGCCTCGCCACCGTCGACTGCCGGGAGTTCACCGATCACGACGATTTCTTCGCGGTCGACCTGGACGTCGGCCGTTCCGGTGAACCAGTCATCTGGAAGTCGACCGGCAAACCAGTCGGACGCATCACTCGCGTCGGGAACCGACGCCTGTTGCCAACCTCCGGGACGGCCGAACCTGCGGTCGCCGGAGTTTTGTGAGTTCTTCATGGCGTTCTCCTCGGAGAGCTGGTGGAGTGTGGCGTGCGTTTATTGCACTGATTACATGATTACACCGATAGTCGAACTGGCGCCACAAATTCGGGCATGATCGGAGTCGTGCGCCTTTCACACGCTCGTCAGAGCTTCCGAACTTTCCGTCGTCCCGTGGCTGCCGTGGCTCTGGGGGTATTGGCCGCAGGATCGGTAGTTGCCTGCAGTTCTGGCCCTGACCAGCCGAAATCAGTGGCAGAGGAGTTCGCCTCCGCGCTCACGTCCGATGACGTGCAAGCGGCGGCAGCCCTGACCACCGATCCGGCGGCGGCGTCGACTGCGATTTCGGCTCTGATCGACGGGCTGGGCAAGGACGAGGGAACATTCACCGTCTCCGACGCCACCGAGTCCGGTGATTCTGCGGGGAAGTTCACACTCGATGCGGCATGGAAGTTCGGTGAAGGTCAGGACTGGAACTACTCGACGCAGGGAAACGCGTCGAAAAGCGGGGACAACTGGCTGATTCAGTGGGACCCGGCGCTGTTGGCTCCGGACCTGACCTCCTCGACGACCTTGCGCTACACACCCACTACCGGTGCTCCGCCGTCGGTGCTGGACGCGGCGGGCCAGCCGATCATGGAGCAGCAGGTGGTGACGCTGGTCAATCTCGATTCCGTCGCGGTGCCCCCGGTGGACACGGCAGCCGTGGCGGCTCTTCTCTCGCCCATCGCACCGACGATCACGGCGGCATCGCTGAGCGGCGATCTTGCGTCGGCAAGTGGGAAGCCGGTCACCGCAATCACTTTGCGGGCCGAGGATCTTGCACCGATCGAGGAGCGGTTGGCGGCGATTCCCGGAGTGAGCTTGGCGCCGCAGGCTCGGTTGCTCTCGGTGGACAAAACTCTGGCGTCGCCGACTTTCAGTGGGTTGTCCGATCTGTGGCAGGAGGGGCAGGACAAGTCCGCGGGCTGGGCGGTACAGCAGGTGAAGCAGAACGGAACCGTCACCACCGTCGCCGGCCAAGACGGGCCGGTTGCTCCGAACATCGCGACAACGATCGACCGACCGATGCAACTCGCGGCCGAGAATGCGCTTGCCGGGGTGACACAACAGGCGGCGATCGTTGCGCTGCAGCCGTCGACCGGAGCGGTGTTGGCGGTGGCCCAGAACGCCCCCGCCGACGCACAGGGCCCGATCGCTCTGACCGGCCTGTACCCACCGGGTTCGACGTTCAAGACCGTGACGGCGTCCGCGGCCCTGCAAGCCGGTGTCGCTACACCGGACACCGTTCTGCCGTGCCCGGGTACCGAGAACATCGAGGGCCGTCAGATTCCCAACGACGACGAGTTCGACCTCGGATCGGTTCCGCTGCACACCGCGTTCGCGAAGTCGTGCAACACCACAATGGCGAGGATGGCCGTCGGTCTGCCCGCCGATGCTCTGCACAAAGCGGCGCTGCAGTTCGGGCTCGGCGTCGACTACGTCACCCCCGGACTCACGACGGTGACGGGCAACGTCCCTGACGCGAACACCCCCGCCGAACGCGTCGAGTCCGCGATCGGACAGGGCACGGTGACCGCCACGCCCTTCGGGATGGCTCTCGTGGCGGCCTCGATCGCCAACGGAACGACACCCGCGCCGATGTTGGTCAAGGGACAGCCCGGCGTGGCAGATCAGACCGTTGTACCGGCTCCCGCGGAGGTGACCGAACAGTTGCGGGTGATGATGCGCGAGACCGTCACAGGCGGTACGGCGACGTCGTTGCAGGACATTCCGGGGCTTCTCGGCAAGACCGGCACGGCCGAAACCGAGGGTGGCCCGGCACATGGGTGGTTCGTCGGAATCAAGGGAGACCTCGCATTTGCGGTATTCATCGCGGGTGCGGACAGCTCTTCGCCTGCAGTGCAGGTAGCGGGCACTTTTCTGCGCTGAAACCTGTTTTCCGTTGCAGTTGGATCACACCGTCGTAGCTCAACCGTGACACGTTTGTAGGCATCCCGTGCTTGTTACTCGTGTGACAGAAGTAAAGAGTTACATGCATGGGGCCCGGAGGACAGCACAACCGTCGTGGAAAATATGTCGTTGCGTCGATAACTGCTGTCGTTCTGACAGTGGCGCTCGCGTCGTGTGTCATCGGTGGGGAGAAGAAATCCGACGCCGCCTCGGTGGTGGAGGACTTCGTCACCGCCCTCAACAACCACGACGCCGAAGCTGCCGCGGCGCTCACGTCGTACCCCAACGCGGCGCGGCCGTCGATCCAGCAGATGTTCGACGGACTGGCCGCCAAGTCCACCGACTTCGACGTCGCTCAGGTCATGGATCTGGGTAGCGACTCCGGACTCTTCACACTCGACGCGTCCTGGAACTTCGGCGAAGGCAAGGACTGGAGCTACCAGTCGCAGGGTGAGGTTCGTGATCTGTCGGTCGGCTGGCGTGTGTCCTGGGACCCGTCGGTCCTCGTCCCCGACCTCGGCAACGGTCGCACCGTTTCGTACACCCGCACGGACGCAGCGCCGCCGAAGGTAGTCGACAGCACCGGCACCCTGCTCATGAACGAGCAGACCATCAACGCGATCACTCTCGACCCGGCCACCATGCCGGACCCCGTCGACACCACTCGTCGCCTCGCCACGGTGCTCGAACCTGTCGCCCCGTTGGTCACTTCGGAGTCGATGTTGGCCGACCTCGCCGCAAACCCCGGCAAGCCCGTCACCGCCGTACTGCTCCGCGATCCCGACTACGCCTACCTGGAAAGCGATTTTGCGATCCCCGGTGTCGTCGTGGTCAAGACACCCAAGCTGATCGCCTCCGACCGTCGCATCAACTCGCCGTTGCTGGACCCACTGCGGACCGTGTGGCAGGCCAATCGCGACGCCACCGCCGGTTGGGCGGTCAATCTGGTCGAGCCCAACGGATTCCCGATCAAGCAAGCCGGCTTCCAAGGACCTCCCGGCCCCGACGTCGCCGCGACCCTCGACTCGCACGCTCAACTCGCCGCGATCGAAGCTGTCGTCAGTGCAGGTACTCCTGCGGCCATCGTCGCGATCCGCCCGTCGGACGGCGCCATTCTGGCTGCCGCACAGAACAATCAGGCCATCGAACAGGGCCCGATCGCCTTCACCGGGTTGCGCCCGGCCGGCGGCGCCCTCGATCTGGTCCGTCTCGCATCGTCGATGCAGAACGGCGTCGACCCCGGCGCCGTTTCACCCGAGCAGTTGGCCGACACCGGGCAGCAACTCGGACTCGGCAACGGCTTCCACATTCAGGGACTCGAACAGCAGACAGCAGTGCTTGCCGCGAACCGCCCCGGCGTGGACCAGGCGATGAACAACGTCATGGCCAACAAGACGTCCAACGACGCGAGCACACCGACGGTAACTCCGTTCGGAATGGCGATGCTCGCGGCATCGATTGCCCGCGGCAGTGCCCCGATGCCGATGATGGTCTTCGGACAACCGGCTACCGCCGACGTCACGCCGACGGCGTTGCCCGGCGACGTCAACAATCGTCTGCGTGACGCCATGCGAGGCGCCGGCGGACTGGCTGGGTACCCGGACATGATGGCGGCCGGTGCAGCGAGCGGTGACGATCGCTGGTTCTACGGATCACGCGGAGACTTCGCGTTCGCGGTGTTCGTCGCAGACGCCGACGGCGGCGATCGAGCAATGCAGATGACGGACAAGCTCTTCCAGGAACTCGGCAAGCCTGCCGACAAGTAGTACCGGGCACCGCGAGTAGATTCCTGGTTCGTGAACCTGCTCGATTTCCTTTTCCTCGTCGTAGCGGGTTTCTTCAGCGGTCTAGTCGGTTTTGTCACCGGTCTTGCATCGATCGTTTCGTATCCGGCGCTGCTGAGCGTCGGGCTCTCACCGGTCAGCGCGAACATGACCAATACCGTCGCGTTGGTGGCCGTCGGCGTCGGAGCGTTGGCGAACTCGTCCCGTGAAGTTGCCGATACCGGTCCGAAACTTGTTCGCTGGTCTCTCTATTCGGCGGCCGGTGGCATCATCGGTGCCCTCATCCTGTGGTTGGCACCGGAAGGTTCGTTCGAATCCGTTGTGCCGGCGATGGTCGTGTTCGCCTCGCTCGCGCTGCTGCTGCAACCGAAGATTCGTGAGTTGTCCGGCGGCGACCGCCCCGGAATCTACTCCGCAGCACTGTTCGCCGTCGCGGTATACGGCGGCTATTTCGGTGCCGGTGCCGGCGTCATCTTCCTGGCTGCGACGCTCATCCTCACTTCCGAAACGGTGTGGCGTGCAACGATCCTGAAGAGTTTCTTTCTCGGCATCGCCAATCTTGTGGCTGCACTCATCTTCGCCTTCTCCGGACAGGTGCATTGGGTGGCCGCGTTGGCGATGGCGCTCGGCGCGTTGGCCGGAGGTTGGTGTGGCCCGCCCGTCGTCAAGAAAATCCCGCCATCGGTACTGCGTGTGGCAGTAGCGATAGCGGGATTCGTGTTGGCTCTGTGGTTGTGGGTGAAGTGAGCCCGTCTACTTCACGCCCTGCATCAGCTTCTTGATCCACGGCGAGGCAAGAGCAAGAATCACTCCGATTCCGATCGACGAGAAACCGATGATCAGGAAGAACGGGCGACTGTCGTCGATGTCGAAGTAACCGGCCAAGGTTCCCGCCATCGAAGAACCCAATGCAACGGACAAGAAGAACAACGCCACCATCTGAGTGTGGAAATGCTCGGGCGCGAGTTTGGTTGCAAGGGAAAGGCCGACGGGGGACAGGAAGAGTTCGGCGAAGGTGAAGAGCAGAAGCACACCGGCAAGGCCGAGGAGCGGTGCACTGTTCGGTCCGCCCCCGGTGATCGGGATGAACGCCAGGAACGCCAGACCCATCGTGCCGGTACCGAGCGCGAACTTGATCGGCGACGACGGCTGACGGTCACCGAGTTTGGTCCACATCGCTGCGAACACACCGGCAAAAATGATGATGAACACCGGATTGATCGACTGTACCCACGTCGGCGGGAAGTCCCAACCGAAGAGATTGCGGTCCAGGAGCTTGTCTGAGATCACCGGCACGGTGGTGAACTGCTGCTGAAACAGCGACCAGAAGGCCGCGCTCGCGATGAACATCGGGATGAACGCAAAGACTCGACTGCGTTCAACCTTGGTGACCTTCTTGCTGGTGAGCATGAGGAGGAAGTAACCGACCGACGCGACGATCGTGAGTCCGACAACGACGTCGGACATGTTGTCCGCCGTGATCAAGCCGGTGACGGAGGCGACCGCGACGACGACGATCGCGGCAATGCCGATCCCGATGTAGAGTGCGCGCTTGTCTGCAGGCAACGGGTTGCCGGGTTCGGCACCGATTCCGTGAAGATGCTTGCGGCCCAGCGTGTACTGGATCAGACCGAGCGCCATGCCGACGGCAGCGAGAGCAAAACCGGCGTGGAATCCCCAGGCGTCCTGGACGGCTCCGGTGAGCAGCGGACCGACAAGACCGCCGATGTTGATGCCCATGTAGAAGATGGAGAATCCGGCGTCGCGGCGAACATCCTGTTCGGAATAGAGATCTCCGACCAGAGAGGTCGCATTGGCCTTCAAGCCGCCGCTGCCGAAGGCGACCATGACGAGGCCGACGCCGACACCCCACATGCCGGGAAGAACCGACAGTGCGATGTGGCCGGCCATCACCAGCGAAGCACTGTAGAAGAGCGTGCGCTCGGAGCCGAGCAGTCGGTCGGCCACCCACGCCCCGAGAATCGTCGACAGGTAGACGGTGCCGCCGTACGCGCCGACGATGCTGGTCGCTGCCGCCTGGCTGATGCCGAGGCCGCCGTCGCTGACGCTGTAGTACAGGTAATAGATGAGGATGCCTTGCATCCCGTAGAAGGAGAACCTCTCCCACATCTCGACGCCGAACAGGTTCGCCAGCGCAAAGGGTTGGCCGAAGAACCCCCGGTCTTCCTTCTCGCTACGTTCGACGGGCTCCGTAGTGTTGCTCATCCGAAAAGTGTCCTACGTGCTCGGGCATTTCGGGTGGTTCCGAGCCGTGGAGTTTGGTTACGACTTGGTGCGGATTTTCACTACCAGCGGAGCGAGTGCGCGCCAACCGAGAAGGAACGCGCCGAGGACCAGCGTCGCGACGACGATGAAGCTGAACTGGGTGCCCTGGCCACTCAACACTCGCAGGATCATCCCGATGACGACGGCGCCGAGCCAAACGACAACGCCGGTGGGAACAAGGAGAACGGCGTTGAACTTGTCGCGGTAGAGCGCGAACGTGGCAGCCCATCCGATCACCAGGCCGGTCAGGAAGGGCCAGGATGTCTTCGCCAGACCGGCGAGCGCATTGGCTTCTTCGTGGGTACGGCGCCCTATCGCGCAGAAGATTATGACAAGAATGGCGTCGATCAGCAGGAATGGTGCGTACTTCTTCACGCTCACACCATACGACTGTGCGCCTTTATTAACCGCGGGCGGTTAATAAAGGCGCACAGTGTTGTTAGGCCTGGAGGCCGGCTTCGATCTCGAGGGTGATCGTGATCTTGTCGCCGACAACTGCTCCGCCGCCTTCGAGGGGCATCTCGATGGAGATGTCGAAGTCCTTGCGGTTGATGACGGTGGTGGCTTCGAATCCTGCGACGGGGCCCTGGCCCATGCCCGGGTTGACGCCGTTGAACTCGAGGTTCAGCTCGACCTCGCGGGTGACGCCGTGGAGCGTGAAGTCGCCGGCGAGGACGAAGTCGCTGCCCTTGGAGCGCACTGCGGTGGACTTGAAGGTGGCCTTCGGGAACTTCTCGACGTCGAAGAAGTCAGCGGACTTGATGTGGCCGTCGCGCTGCTCGTTCTTGGTGTTGATGGAGTCCACGGAAATCTCGGCCTCGACGGCGGGGGTTCCGTCTTCGGCAACGGTGATCGTTCCGGAGAACTCGTCGAACGTTCCACGAACCTTGGAAACCATGAGGTGGCGAACCGAGAATCCGACAGTGGAGTGGACGGTGTCGATGACCCAGGTTCCGGCGGTCAAAGCGGGCAAGGTTGCGGTGGTCATGGAAGCTCCTGAATAAGTAGTTGAATGTTCAAGTTCTTGTAGCTTCAACTATGGACCCCAGGAAATCCTTCCGCAAGATCATGTGAGCTGCATCACAGTGTTTGTGCTTGCGGCATAGACCGCGTGAAGCGCCGACGCTGTCACCGACTGATGCACCGCAATGCCCCAGCGTCCTTCACCGTTCACCACGCACTCTGCAATGGTGACTGCCGAATTCGCACTCCCGGAAGAATTCGGGTTGCGGGGCAGTGAATGCTGGGTGAGCGAGACAACCTCGACGGCCGAGCCCTGTTCGGTCAGGATTTTGCTCAATGCCTCGACCGGCCCGGACGCACTGGCCGCGGCGGTGACCTCGCGCCCGTCGCGATCGATGGCAACGAACAACTGATCACCGTCGGCGGTGTGTTCCAGTGAGTACCGACGCACTCCTCCGTTGTACCCGTACTCGCGCAGCAGCAGTTTCCACAGTTGGTCGGCAGTCATTTCGGTGCCCGAGTCGTCGGTTTCGAGCTGCACCCGCGAGGCGAAGTCGATCTGCAGGCGCCGGGGGAGTTCGACCCCGTACTCGGTCTGCAGCAGATATGCGATTCCGCCCTTGCCCGACTGGCTGTTCACACGAATGACCGCCTGGTAGTCGCGGCCGACGTCGGCGGGGTCGATCGGCAGGTAAGGGACCGCCCACGGCGCCGATCCCGGATCGACGCCGGCAGCCTCCGCGCTCTCGTAGTGATGCGCGAAGCCCTTCTTGATCGCGTCCTGGTGGGTTCCGGAAAATGCCGTGTACACGAGATCGCCGCCGTACGGGTGGCGTTCGTGGACGGGAATTCTGTTGCAGTACTCCACCGTTCGACGGATCTTGTCGATGTCGGAGAAGTCGATTTCCGGATCGACGCCCTGTGCATGCAGATTGAGCCCCAGCGTGACCAGGTCGACGTTGCCCGTCCGCTCGCCGTTGCCGAACAGGCATCCCTCGACGCGCTGCGCGCCGGCCAGCACTGCCAGTTCGGCGCACGCAACGCCGGTGCCGCGGTCGTTGTGCGGGTGGACCGAGAGGATCACCGAATCGCGTCGGGCCAGATTCTGGTGCATGTATTCGATCTGATCGGCATAGATGTTGGGGGTGGCGATTTCGACTGTGGCAGGGAGGTTGTGGATGACCGGGCGATCGGGGCTGGCGTCCCATAGTTCGGTGAGACTGTTGCAGACCTGCAGGATGTAGTCGGGTTCGGTGAGGTTGAAGACCTCGGGTGAGAACTCGAATCGCCAGCCGTCGTGGCCTTCGCCGCCACGAGCAACGTCTTGCGCGGCGCGGAAAATCATGTCGTGCAACTCTTCTCGCTCCTTGCCGAGAACGACGTTTCTCCACGTCGGCGCAGTCGCCGTGTACATGTGGACGACCGCGTCAGGCAGCCCCTCGATCGATTGATATGTCCGTTCGATCAAATCCGTACGCGCGGCAGTGAATACGACGATAGTGACGTCGTCGGGAACGAGATCGAAGCGCACCAGGTCGCGAACGAAATCGAAATCGGTCTGACTCGCGGAGGGGTAGCCGACCTCGATTTCCTTGTAGCCGATTGCCACCATCAGTTCGAACATTCGACGCTTGCGTTCGGGGTCCATCGGTTCTGCGAGGGCTTGGTTGCCGTCACGCAGATCGACGGGCACCCACAGGGGCGCCGCGGTGGTGCGATTGGACGGCCACGTCCGCTCGAAAGTCGGAATGTCGACGCGAGCCCACGCGGCGCGATAGCGCTCGGACGGCATGGGTGACGGCTTCTGGTTGTTCCAGCGGTTGGCTCGGGTAGTACTCATCTTCGGTTTCTCCTGCGGTCGAGTCGAGAGACCGGCATGGCGAAACCCCGCGGAGGGGTGCCGGTCTTTCAGGCCCCGCCGCGGCAGTCGAGAAGGAGTGCTCCTGTAGCCATGCGGGCTACACTAGAACGAAATCACTTATCAGACAACCTGAGGAGTTCACGTGTCCCCGATCGTCGAGCGTCGGCTGCTCACCGACCAGGCCGCGGAGTTGCTACGCGCGCGGATCGTGAGCGGTGAATGGGAAGTCGGCGCCAAACTTCCAGGTGAAACCACTCTTGCTGCGCAGTTGGGTATCGGGCGGTCCACTATCAGGGAAGCAGTGCGGACTCTCGCGGGCCTCGGCATGCTCGAATCGCGGCAGGGCGCCGGGGTCTTCCTACGGAGTACGACGCCTCCGGATCAGTGGCCCCGAGTGCTCGAAGCCGAGGCGATCCTTCACGTCGTCGAGGTGCGCAACGCGGTCGAGATCGAAGCAGCTCGCCTCGCCGCGCAGCGGCGCGATGCCGTTGACGTCGCGGCTCTGCGGCAAGCGCTCGACGGTAGAACTGCCGCAGCGCACTCTGGCGACGCAGCGTTCGTCGACGCCGACATCGCCGTCCACCGAGCAGTGGTGGACGCGGCACACAATCCCGTGCTGTCGGAACTCTTCGAGACCTTTGTACCGCGTCTGCGGGCTGCGTTGATCGAGTTGATCGCGGTTCTGGACCTGCATCCACACAGCCAGCCCGACGCGGACGAGCATCGAATGTTGGTGGACGCCATCGAAGCCGGCGACGCGGAGGCAGCCGTACGGATCAGCCGGGCACACCTCGACGACATGGCAGCAGCGTTGCGACGCTAGAGGCCGGGTTGTTCTCGGCGTTCGAACTCGAGGTCCATCTCGAGGTCTTCGTGGTGGGTTGCACGGAAAGTGATCAAGAAGACGATCCAACCGACGACAGCGACCATGACGAGGCTGACCATCCGATACACGAACACCGACGCGATTGCCTGCGCTCCGCCGGCCCCTGCGATCGTCAGCGCGGTGACCAGAGCAGCG
Organism: Rhodococcus sp. YH3-3; assembly: GCF_001653035.1. Classification (NCBI taxonomy): domain Bacteria; kingdom Bacillati; phylum Actinomycetota; class Actinomycetes; order Mycobacteriales; family Nocardiaceae; genus Rhodococcus; species Rhodococcus sp. YH3-3. Next base: position 1,508,990 of record NZ_BCWH01000001.1, read on the forward strand.
TCGACGTAACCCAGCCCGCCGGGAACCAGCGGAATGCTGCCGACTGCTTTTGCGGCGGCGAAAGCGATCAGGAGCCCAGCAAAAGAGGGCTCCGCGCCAACAGCCCAACATGCGAAACCCAAACAAGCGACATCGGCGACACGATGGATGGCCGACCACCCGAATGCGATGACCGAGTCGGTGCGGCTGAGCTCGACCGTATCCAGTTGCTTCAGGATCTCGGACCAGCGTCGCATCCCGTGGCCGAGCGGATTCTTGCGAATTCGGTTGTAGCGGGCTAGGACTCGATGCCCGATTCGCTCGATACTGCCGGGATTCTGGGCTATGTATCGCAACGCCAGGAACAGTGCCGCCATGCCGATGATCGAGATCGTGAGCGTTATAGGGCTGACCTTGGTGCCGAAGGCAAACGCGCCCGCGGCACCCAACAGCGCCAAAGTCGCCGCAGCGATCACTCCACACACCGCCAACTGCCAAGACGCGACAACTGGTGTAGCGCCCCACTTCCGAGTCTGCTTGTAGGTGAATGCGGTCGAGAAGACCTGGCCGGCTGGCAACGTCAGCGCCATCGCGGTGCTGGCGTAGATGACCGAGAGGTTCTTGAGGTGACCGGCAATCACACCGGCGGCATTGAGAAGACGTTGCTGAACGGACGCGTATCCGCTGAGCGAAATGAGTTGCGCCGCGACGCACGCGGCCACCCAACCCCAATGGATTTCGGTCAAGGCTTGCCAGGACTCACTGAGCTTGGACCACAGAATTGCACCTTCGACGATCAGAAGAGCGATCAGAGCCACCCCGAGCAGCCACTTCAGCCACCAGAAGCGCCCTCTGACCCGACTGGTCTCGGCCACGGGCGAGCGTGGTCGTCTCAGTCGCCGTGGGGTGTTTCCAGGCTGAGCCATCGACTCACCCTAACCAATTTGATCCGGATCGACCTCTGGATACTTTTCGGGCCACGCCAGATGCGTCAGTCGTCGGCGCCCACGCAGTTGGACTTGCTCGCCGAGTTCCCACTCGGCCTGTTCCTCTTCGTCGGCGAAGTACAACGCGCTCGTCGACGCCAGCACCCGGCTGGGCCGAAGTTTCGCGAGCTCGGTGAGCCGTGACGCCTCGTTGACCGGATCACCGATCACGGTGTACTCGAAACGTTCGGCAGCACCGATGTTGCCGGCGACCGCGAGCCCCGCGCTCACACCGATTCCGACGTCGAGGCCGGTGATGTCGTTGAGCTTGAACCGCAGCTCGCGAGCCGCCGCCAAGGCCGCAGTCGGAGCGTCGGGCCGATCGAGTGGTGCACCGAAGATGGCGAGTGCCGCATCACCCATGAACTTGTTGACAAAACCATGGTGACGATCGATGACGTCGACGACCACACGGAAGAACTCGTTGAGCAGTTCGACCACCTCACCCGGCGGGCGCTCGGCCGCGGCACCGGTGGATCCGACCATGTCGACGAACAGAACTGCCACGAATCGAGTTTCGCCGCCCAGCTCGGTACCGAACTTCAACGCGCGCCGGGCCACGTCCTCGCCGACGTGCTGACCGAACAGCTCACGCAGCAGACGACGCTCGTCGGACTCTTTCATCATGCGGTTGAAGCCGACCTGCAGCCGGCCGATCTCACTGCCGTCGAACACCTCGACGCGTACGTCGGTGGCGCCGCGCTGCACCCGCTCGATGGCGCGTCGCAGTTGGCGGATCGGATCGGAGATCTGGGTAGCCGTCAGCATCGACAGCGCAAAGGCCTGCACGATCGCCATGATCGAGATGAGCAGGATCGCCCACGCGAGCGAGTCGGGGGAGAACTCGAGATCGGTCGTGAGCTGCGTCGAGCACAGCAAGATGATGCCTGCGACGGGCATCAGCGTGCCGAGACCCCAGGTCATCGCCAGCCGGGTTCCGACGCCAGGCGCCATGGTCCGATCGAATTCGCCCTCGCTCAAGGCCTGGGCGGCGACCGGACGCAAAATGCGCTCACCGAGCATGTAGGTGAACCCGAAGGTCGTGGTCGCGGCCATGCAGACCGTCACGATCACGGCGATCGCGAGTCCGGGCATCTCGGTGATGGTCAGGAACACGAAGATGATGCCGCCCAGAATCCACAGCACCAGGTGGACGATGGCCTGGCGAAGCGGCGCGTGCAGTGCCGCCATCTGCTCGGACCTCGTCGGTGGACCCCCGCGCAGCCGCCAGCGAATGACCGACTTCAACATCATCGCCGCCGCCGTGAGGCTGACGGCGCCGGCGAATGCCAGGTACACGCCGAAGATCGCGAAGTTGCGGACCCGGTCGGCAACTATCGCGTCGGACTCCTGGATCGGCACGCCGTACCGGACGAAGGCAAAGACCAGTACCGCGCCGATCAGATTGGCTGCGAGCATGGAGAGCATATAGAGGGGCCACCGGCTGCGGATGGTCACCGCTATTGCTCTGTATGAGGCCCGCACAGGGTTCAATTTAGCTGGCAGAGGTCGAAGTGTTGGTACGCGCGTCCGATTATTCGTCCGCTCACCTGTGTCGGCCGGGCCGGTTAGGCTCGCGATGTGAACGCAAACAGGGGGCGTGCGGAGCGAGCATCGAGGATGAACAAACCCATCTCCGCCGACGCTCGGGCGGTGCATCCCGGCGTGCGCATCGCTGCGGAATGGTCGTGGCGCCTCATTGTGATCTTCGCCGGACTGTTGGTTCTCGGGTACGTCGTACTCCGCCTCGAAACCGTGCTCATCCCGGTGGGGCTGGCTCTTCTGGCATCAGCTCTGCTGATCCCGATTGTCGATCGGCTACAGGTGTGGGGTGTTCCCCGCTCAGCAGCCGTCATCGTCGTTCTGCTTGCCTCGATCGGACTGGTCGCGGGAATCATGACGTTTGTCGTCGAGCAGTTCATCGACGGGTTGCCCCAGCTCACCGACCAGTTCACGGCCAGCGTCACGCAAATTCAGAACTGGCTCACCAGCGGTCCGCTGCACTTCAGCGAGGATCAGATCCGCCAGGCAGGTGATTCGGTCGTCAAGTCGGTGCAATCCAATCGTGAGTCCCTGACCAGCGGCGCCTTGACCACGGCGACAGTAATCGGCGAGATCTTCACCGGGGCATTGCTGACGTTGTTCACTCTCATCTTCTTCCTCTACGGCGGCGATCAGATCTGGCAGTTCGTCACCCGGATCGTTCCCACCGACGCGCGTCGTCGCGTACGGATCGCCGGTTCTGCAGGTTTCGGGTCGCTGATCGGCTACGTGCGCGCCACGGTCGCGGTTGCCGCCGCCGACGCGATCGGTATCGGTGCCGGCCTGGCGATCCTCGGGGTGCCGCTCGCCCTGCCGCTGGCGTCGTTGGTGTTCATCGGCGCGTTCATTCCGATCGTCGGTGCATTTCTGACCGGTTTTCTCGCGGTGCTTGTCGCTCTGGTCACGAAGGGTTTCCTGACGGCGCTGATCGTCCTCGGCATCATCATCGGCGTCATGCAGCTCGAAGCGCACGTGATGCAACCGCTGTTGTTGGGTCGCGCTGTTCGCCTGCATCCGCTGGCAGTCGTTCTCGCCATTACAACGGGCATCGTTCTCGCTGGAATCGTCGGCGGGCTCTTGGCTGTCCCGATCGTCGCGGTCCTGAATACCGCTATTCGTTCCCTCCTCGCCGACGACCCGGACATCGCGTACGCCGAACTGCACGTCGAAGATCCGGAAACCCCACTGTTCCCCGCCGAACCCGACGAGCCGCGCGCCGAGCCTCGCATCGTGAACCCCACCCCTCCCGATGACTGACCCCACCCGCCGTCGTCGGCTGCACTATCAGCCGACCGTTCGCGAGGCGTCGGGCGTCGACACCGACCCTGATGCCCCGCTGTGGCGGGCGGCGCAGGCATTTCGGCTCGTCACGCTGGTGTACGCGATCAGCTACCAGTTCGCCTCGGCCTCCGACTACACCAACTCTCGGCTCAGCTGGTTCTTCGTCGCTCTGATGGCCGTGTGGACCGGGGTGTCGGCACTGTTGCTCGGGACATCCGGTGCTTTGTTCGGGAAGAAGCTGCCGCGGTATCAGGTGGTGATCGCCGATCAGGTGGTCGTCATCTTGCTGATGGCGTCGACGAGGCTGGTCTCCGACCACGAGTGGTATCAGAATCACCAGACGCTGCCCACCACGCTGTGGGCCACCAACGCGGTCATCTCCGCGGCAATTCTCGGCGGGCCGTGGCTCGGTATGGCGTCCGGAGTTGTCATCTCGGCGGCCAGCGCGATCATCCGCGACCAGGTCAACCTGGACCTCTGGCGCGATGCGACGGCTCCCGTGCTCGTATCGGTCGGCCTGGCGTTGGGCTTGGCCACCACCACCGCTCGGCGCTCGCATCGACAACTCGAGCAAGCCGTCCGTCTGGCGGCGGCCACCGAAGAGCGCGAGCGTTTGGCACGCGAAGTACACGACGGCGTTCTGCAGGTGCTGGCGATGGTGCGCAGGCGAGGAGCGGCACTCGGCGGCGAGGCAGCTGAACTGGCTGCTCTGGCCGGTGAGCAGGAGGTCGCCTTGAGAATGCTGATCTCCGAGCAGGTTTCGGGTGCCGCGGCAGACGTCGGCGGACAGACAGTGGATCTGTGTCCGCTGCTGACCACGCAGGCAAGCACGTCGGTGTCGGTGTCGACGCCCGCGCACCCCGTCGTGATCGAGCGTGATCGAGCCATCGAACTGGCAGCCATCGTCGACAATGCTCTGTCCAATGTCGGGCTGCACGCCGGGCCCGCGGCGAAGGCATACGTATTGCTCGAAGATTTGCCGGACGAGGTGATCGTCAGCATCCGCGACGACGGCGTCGGAATCCCCGAGGGTCGCTTGGCGCAGGCCGAAGCCGAAGGCCGCATGGGAGTATCGAAGTCCATTCTCGGCCGAGTGCAGGTGCTCGGCGGCACTGCAGTCCTGCAAACCGGGCCGGGGGAGGGCACCGAATGGGAGATCAACGTTCCGAAGGGGAAAAGTGAGCGCGGCTGACGAACATGGCGAGAATCCGGTGACGGTGATGGTCGTCGACGATCACCCGATGTGGCGCGACGGTGTCTCCCGGGACCTCGAAGCTGCCGGCTTCACCGTGAGCGCCACGGCGGAGGGTGTCGAGAGTGCGCGCCGCCGGGCCGCCGCCGTGCAACCGGCGGTGGTTCTGATGGACATGAACCTGCCGGACGGAAACGGTGCCGACGCCACCACCGCAATTCTCGAGGTTTCGCCGAAGAGCAAGGTACTGGTGCTTTCGGCCTCTGCCGAACGTGACGACGTCCTCGACGCGGTCAAAGCCGGAGCGTCGGGTTACCTGGTCAAGAGTGCTTCGGTGGCGGAACTGCTCGAGGCCGTGCGAGCGACTTTCGACGGACAAGCCGTCTTCACCCCCGGCCTCGCCGGATTGGTGCTCGGTGAGTACCGCCGGATGTCGACGGCACCGGCCGACGATCGCGCACCCGAGCTGCCTCGGCTCACCGACCGTGAGACCGAAGTGCTCCGTCTTGTCGCCAAGGGGCTGAGCGCAAAACAGATCGCCACGAGGCTCTCGCTCAGCCACCGGACCGTCGAAAACCATGTGCAGGCAACGCTTCGGAAGCTTCAGTTGGCCAATCGCGTCGAGCTCACGCGATACGCGATAGAACAAGGTCTCGAATAACGTTTATCCTGGAAATCATGGAGGCCAGGAATCTACGCGTATCCGATGCCGAACGAGAGCATGTCGGCGAGCTGCTGCAGAAAGCTGTCGGTCAAGGGATGCTCTCGCTCGGTGAGTTCACCGAGCGCATGGACACTGCCTTGGCCGCAAAGACACGAGGTGAGCTCAACTCGGTTCTCGCCGATCTTCCGGGCATCACACTGATCTCCGACTACGACCCACCCGCGTATCCCAATGCGGGTCAGCCGATGTACCAAGGCCAGCCCTACCCGGCGCCGGCGTACCAACCCCAACCGCCGCCGGTTCACCCGAGCCCGCCTTACCGCGCTCCCGTCGGGGCTCCGGTTGTAGGTACTTACGGAGCGGCAAATGCTGCCGTGATCCGTGGACGAATGGCGACGGTGACGCGGAACGGTGCCTGGATCGTTCCACCAGCTGTCGTGGTCGACACCAGAATGTCCAGTGTGACTATCGATTTCACGCGCGCGGTGATGCAGACGCAGGTCGTGAACATCTCGATCGACGACTACGCCAGCTCGATTTCACTGATCGTTCCCGAAGAGGCGACGGTGGACATGAACGGTGTCGAGGCAGTCGGGGGAAGCGCGTCGAACAAGGTTCGTTCCGGCCCACAGATGGGCCCGCTGCATCTGGTGGTGCACGGCAAGGTGCGATTCGGCAGTGTCACCGCGAAGCATCCCTTCGGTACCACGATCCGAAAGATGTTCGGCTCCTGACCTTTCAGTGATACGCGCGGGTCAACATCTCGGCGACGCACACGGGCTTGTCACCGTGTTCTCGTTCGAACGTCTGCGTCACCGTGATCTGGACACCGCCGTTGATCGGTTCGACTTTGCTCAACGTCGCGCGCATGCGGACACGAGAGCCGACCGGAAGCGGAGCGGGCAACCTGACCTTGTCGAATCCGCAGTTGAGAGCAAACGCAAAACCTTCGAGCGAGAACATTGCGTACGAGAACTTGGGGCCGAGTGAGAGCGTGTAGTTGCCGTGCGCGATGGTTCCGCCGAACGGCGACTCCTTCGCGCGATCCACATCGACGTGAATCCACTGATCGTCGCCGGTGACCCGGGCGAACTCGTCGATGGACTCCTGGGTGACATCGTGCCAGTCGCTGACGCCCAGCTCTTGGTTCAGGTTGGCGCTGAGGTCTTCTGCTCCGGTGAGTACAAGCATGAATTTTCCTTCGATCGGTAGGTGCTGACAGTCGGTCAGTGACTTTCGATGCCGAATCCCACACCGTGTGTCTGTGCGATCTCGGCGGTGGCAACGAGATCGAATTCGATCCCGAAGTCTGCTTCTACCCGCGCTGCAACCGATTCCGCGGCGGAACCTGCTTCGGCCAGTAGTTTCGGCATCAGTTCGAACAGGTCTTCCATCCCTCCGGGCGTGATGATTTCGAGAATCCGTGCTGGAGCGTCGTCGGGATTCCACACGGCGTGCCACTGGCCACGCGGTTTGAAGATCATGGCGCCGGTCTCCGCGTAGACGACCTCGTCTCCGACCATCGCTGCGACGCGGCCACTTTGAACCACCGTGTACTCGTCTTCCCGGCTGTGGCGATGGACCGGTGAGGTCATCGAATGCGGAGCGATGCGGTGTTGTACAAGAGAGAAACCTCCCTCGGTTTGTTTGTTACGAACCATCATCCGGACGCCGGTGGCCGCGAGGGTCCCGGCGAGGTCTTCGTCCGGTCCGAGGACGGTCGTGGTGGTGTTGTTCGGGGAATTCGGTGACATCGATTTGGTCCTTTGCCGTCGTGAACGTCGTTGGCCGTGCTCCGGTTTGTTGATTCCCGAATCATGTACCAATCGGTCTAGTGATGCAAGGTTTTGGCAATTTATGCACTTCAAGTGTTGTCGATATGTGTACTGATCGGTATATTGAACGTATGTCTACGAGAGATTTGTTGGTCGATGCCGCTGCTGATTTGTTGCAGCGGAAGGGCTACGCCGGAACGGGGGTGTCGGAAGTTCTCTCGGCTAGTGCGACTACCAAAGGTTCCTTGTACTTTCACTTTCCCGGCGGCAAGGAAGAACTCGCAGGCGAGGCTCTGAGGCGACGTGGCGAGGCAATGGCCGATTTCATCCGGCACCTGCTGGAGAGCTCACCCGATGCAGCCACCGCGATCTCGGCATTCGCCGCCGCATTGGCTGCGCGTTTGTCGGATTCGGACTACGAACGTGGATGCGCCCTGGCTACGGCAACACTGGATGCCGCAACCGAATCCGAGGTCATCCGCGGTGCTTGTGCGGACGGGTACAACTCGTGGCTCGCACTGCTGGCTCAGCGCCTCGAGGCAGACGGTTGGTCCCGCGAAGACGCCGAGTCCGAGGCAATTCTCGCTCTGTCCGCACTCGAGGGCGCGCTGGTCCTTGCTCGGGCGCGTCAGGATCCCGCTCCGCTTCACACTTCGGGTCGGCTTCTGTCCGAACGATTGCGGAACGCGGCACCTCGGCGTTAGTGCCCTGTCAGTCGATGATGCAGTCAGTCGATGATGCAGTCAGTCGAAGGTGTCCTCAGTTGAGTACGAGAAGTCCTCAGGCTGATCGAGTAGTACTACTCATCTGATCGGTTCGGCCACGCAGCAAGCTCGAAGCCATGACCACACCGAGCTCTTCCGCCGTCGATCCGCGACTGGTGACCGCCCTCTCGGCCGAGTGCGACAGCATCGGCCGGCAGTTGCGTCACATGGGCCAGAACCTGTCGATCCTGCAGACTCAGCTGGCCTCGGCTACTGCGACCCCGCCCATGCCGGTAGTTCCGGCACCCGCAGCTCCGGTGCCACAGGTGCCGCAGATGCCGCCAATGCGTCCTCAGCAGAGCGTGCCCGCGTGGCAGCCGCCGACGTATCCGGCTGCCGCACCTCGCCAGCCCTGGTGGCAACGCGACGGTGTCATCAGTCGACTCCTGGCCGCGGCCGGTGTTGCCGTCACACTGATCGGCGTCGTGATGCTGCTGGTACTTGCAGCGCAGGCCGGATTCTTCGGACCTCCGCTGCGGGTGCTCGGCGGTGCGCTCCTTTCCGGCGCCTTGGTGTTTGCCGGGGTGCGGGTCCACGGACGACCAGGGGGCAAAGTGGGGGCAATTGCCCTGGCTGCCACAGGTTTTGCAGGGATGTATCTCGATGTCGTCGCAGCCTCCGTTCTCTACGGTTGGGTGACGACACCGCTCGCGGTGGTGATTGCCTTCGGAATCGCCGCCGCCGGCGTTGCCCTCGCCGTGAAGTGGCATTCCGAATCGCTGGCGCTCATGATCGTTCTGGGAGCAGCGCTGCTGGCTCCCGTGTTGACGTCGGGAATATCGTTGACCCTCATCGGTTTCCTCTTCGCGATCCAGTCGGCGACATTCTCCGCCCAGCTCGGTCGTGACTGGAAGTACCTGGGCATGGCGCGCACCGTACCGGTGGTTCTCGCACTGCTCGCAGCGATAGCGTCGGAGTCCATCTTTGACGAATCCGGTAACAGGGCAGTGCAATTGGTGGTCAGTGCCGGCGTGGTTGCAATCGTGGGGGCCGGCTGCGCGATGGTTATGCAGTGGACGGGTTCGCCCTCGCGTGACGGCATTGCAGGGGCGTGGTCCACCGCTACCTTTGTTGACTCGTCCCTTCCGCTGATGAGCGTCGGAGCCGTGCTCGGGCGCACCGAATCCGCAGTGCTGTACGGAATTGCTGCGGCACTACTTCTTTCGGCTGCAGCGGCGGCCAAGCCTTTGCCGACGCAACTGCGATTCGGACTGGGCGCAACCGGCGCCCTCGCATTGTTGCTCTGCTGCTTCTCCGGGGCGACTGAATCTCTGGTCGTACCGCTGATCCTCACGGTCGGAATGATCTTCCTCGGAGTCTCGCTGTATGCGGGTTCGCGCTTCGTCTTCGCACTCGGAACCGCCTTTGCGGCAATCGGATCGATCGGATACCTCACGACGGTTCCGCCGGAAGCGTTGACGACCGCTCGCGCCGCGTCCAGGCAACTCGGTGCGATCACGGCACTCTCGAGCCTGACGGCGATAGGCGCGCTGGTGATGCTGGTCTGGGCGATTCACCGACTGAAGTTGATCGCCGATTCGAATGCAGCGGTTCTATGGGCGGCCGCAGGGTTCGGTGTCCTCTACGCGGTGACGTGCGCGCTCGTCTCATCCGGCGTCGAAATTTTCGACAGTGCAACCGGTTTCGTTGCCGGGCACAGCGTTGCAACCATCGTGTGGATGCTTGCCGCCACGTCAGCGCTGGTGCTCGGATTGAACAACCGCCAGCACGCTCGCGTCTTGCTCGGAGCCGGGCTTGCTCTCACCAGTGCGGCCGTGGCAAAGCTGTTCCTCTTCGACCTGGCCACACTCAGTGGGCTGGTGCGCAGCGTTGCCTTCCTGGTGGTCGGCTTGCTGCTCCTGCTGGTCGGGACACGTTATGCACGAGCCTTCGCCAAGCAGGAGCAGGAGCAGGTCAGCTTCGCTTCTGGCGAGCGATGAGCTCGCTCACGCTGATGGCGCCTGCGTCGTCAGGCCGGTGCCTGCCGGTGGCGTTGTCGTCGCCGTCAGGGGTGGCGTCCGAGACTCGGGGCTCGTTGGTAGGCGAAGGCGAATCCGTGAAAACCCCGTTACGACGCTCCGGAGCGGTCGGTGGAGGCGGCGACTGGGGGGTCGCCTCCACCGAGGTCGGGGCTGAACCGTTTGTTGCAGAGCCGTTGGTAGCACCGTTTGCGGAGCCGTTCCGGCTCGCGCCGTTGGAGCCTGAACTGCTGCTGGCAGCACCGTTGGTCGCCGAACCGTTTGTCCGCGAAGGCGTCCGGACCACCGGCAGTGGACGTGAGGCCGGGGGAGTCTGTTCCCGGGCCCGCAGGTCCGACAACCAACTCTCGATGGGACGCTCGGCCGGCGCAGCGGGCGTGGGGTTTCTGCGCTTGTCGCTGGCATTCGGTTGCGGCCGGTACGAGGGATTGGGTACAGGTGCCTCGATCAGGTTCTGGGGGGCGCTGGCTGCACTCCCGATATCGAGACGACGTCGCGGTGCCGGCTTCTCCGCGGCGGGAGCCTCCGTGTTGGGTGCCTTGATCGCCATTTCGCTGAGCGGAATGGGCTCGGTGAGAGGATCGGGAACGCGAGGTCCGCTTTCCGGCTGTGCAGCCGGGGCAGGCGGCGGCATGACCCGCGAGGCCGCTTCGATCTTGCGCGGCTGCCCCGGTCCGGCGATCGCACCGACAGGCGCGATCTGCGGGACGTTCGCGAGTACCAGCTCGTTGTCGAGGATCGGCTCCCCCAGCCCGATCTTCTGCTGGATCCGCTTCATCCAGGCCGGAGCCCACCAGCAGTCGTCGCCGAGCAGTTTCATGGTCGCGGGGACCAGGAACATTCGGATGAGAGTCGCGTCGATGATCAGCGCGGAGATCATGCCGTAGGAGATGTATTTCATCATCACCAGATCGGACAGGCCGAATGCGCCGGTGACCACGATCAGAATCAGTGCGGCAGCGGTGATGATCCGGCCGGTATGTGCCGTGCCGATACGGATGGATTCGGTAGTACTCGCGCCCTGCGCGCGCGCTTCGACCATGCGGGAGAGCAGGAACACTTCGTAGTCGGTCGACAGGCCGTAGACGATCGCGATGATCAACACCAGGACGGGAGACATGATCGGTCCCGGCGTGAAGTTCAAGAGACCGGAACCGTGCCCGTCGATGAAGATCCAGGTCAGGATTCCGAGCGTCGAACCCAGTCCGAGCGCGCTCATCAATGCGGCCTTGATGGGCAGGACGAGCGAGCCGAACGTCAAGAACATCAGCAAGGTCGTCAGCAGGATGACGGATACGACCATCAGCGGCAGACGATCGAGCAATGCGTCGACGCTGTCCTGCTCGATGGCCGGAGTACCGCCGACCAGCACAGTTGTGCCCTCGGGCCAGTCCGCGGACCGCAGATAGTCGATGGTGGGACGTGCCTCGTTCCGCTCCGTCAGACCGGCCTTGAGGACGTTGACACCGTCCTTCGTCGCAACCTCCGGGGTGAACTTCTCGACCAGACCCGGCGCAGCATTTGCGGTCTTGGAAATCTGACCGAGGGTGGTGTTGTCGGCTCCCTCGATGACGAGTCGAACGGGCTCGGTGCGATTGCCGGGGAAGAGTTCGTCGAACTGCGCCTGCGCGACACGCGTGGGGCTGTCCGGGGGCAGGTACGTCTCGTTGATACCGCCGAACTTGATGCCCGTCAGCGGAATGATCATCAGCAGTAGAGCCGCGACGATCGGGACCGCGACCTTGAGCGGATGCTGCATGACCCAGCGGGTGAGCTTGCCCCAGAAACCGTTCTCGATTTCCTCGTTGGTCTTGGTCTGGCGCAGCTTCTTGAAGGTCAGCGCGTCGATCCGCTTGCCGAGAATGCCGAGAATCGCGGGAAGAATCGTGATGGACGAGATCGCGGCAAGCATGACGGCAGCAATGGCGCCGTAAGCCACCGATTTGAGGAAGCCCTGCGGGAACAACAGCAGACCGCCAAGGCTGACGGCAACCATGGTCGCCGAGAACATGACCGTTCTACCCGCCGTCATGACCGTTCGGCGTACTGCGGTCGGGGTGTCGTACCCCTCGGCTATCTCTTCTCGGAAACGGCTGACGATGAACAGTCCGTAGTCGATCGCCAGACCCAGGCCGACCAGAGAGACCACGGGCGCAACAAACGCGTTGACCTCGGTGAAGTTGGTGATCAGTCGAATGATGCCGTTGGCGCCGATGACGGTCAGACCGCCGACGATCAACGGGAGGGCAGCAGCGACGACGCCACCGAAGACGAAGAACAGCAGGACACCGACAGCAGGAATCGCGAGCATTTCCATGCGCTTGATGTCGTTGGCCATCGTGTCGTTGAGCGAATTCGCGACAGGTTGCAGGCCGGCGAGTTGCACGTCGACGCCGTCGATGTAGAACTGCGACTCGACGTCGCGGAAGTTGTTGGACACCGCGGTGTCGTTGTCTCCGGCGATCGCGATGCTGGTGACCGCGTGTTGCTTGGTCTTGTCCGCCAGGGCCGCCACCGAGAGACCGTTGTCGACCTTGAAGTACGAGCCGTTGATCTTCATGATCTGGTCGGGGTTGTCGGCGACGAGTCGCTGCAGATTGTCGATGACCTTCGCTTGGAACTCGGGGTCGTCGACGGTCTTGCCCTCCGGCGCCGTGTACAGCGCCAGAACGTCACCCGTCGTGCTGCGTCCGAACGTGCCGTCAGCGAGTTTGGCAGCCTCTACCGATTCCGACCCCGGATCGTCCCAGCCGCTCTGGCTGAGATGATCCTGCAGGCTCAGGCCGTACGCAGCGAGCCCGAGGAGCCCCGCCACCATGACAGCGATGACGGTGAAGCGGGCTCGATAGACGATGCTTCCCCAGCTGGCGAACACTGATCAACTCCTACTCGGCAACACTTTTTCGCCCGATGAGCAGGGCAGAAAGCGGTCGGAACGGCTGCAACCAGGCGCCCTCGTCGGGCAGGGTGTCCAGGCTTACCCGTGGCAGAGGCTCACGGAAGACACCTGGGATGTCCTCGAGATCGACGAAGTCCAAGATATCGGACGACACAGCCCAGCTGGCGTGTTCACGGAACCCGAGAACCTGGACCGGGATACCGGTTGCTGCGATGTCCTCGAGAGGTTCGCGGAACGCTTGGCCGTCGGCGGACGCGACCATGATTCCGGCGAGGCCCTCGCCGTACCGGAGCGCGATGTGCTCGAGCATGTCCGAATCGACATCGCTGTCTTCATCGACCTTCGGCTTGGCGAACACCGCGAAACCCACGTTACGCAAGGCTTCGACCCAAGGACGAACGACGTCGGCGCTGCCGGACGCGATGTTGGTGAAGACGGTCGCTTCAGGCTCGAGCGTGCCGCTGTTCTGTGCGGACAGTTCGGCGGTGCGAGAGAGCAGCCAACGACCCAAAGCGTCGAATCGTGGCCGGTAGGCGGCGGTAGGCCGGCCACCGAGGATAGCGCCGAGGCCCATGTCGAGGTTAGGGGCGTCCCAGACCAGAAGCACCCGCTTGGGGTGGCGGGAGTCACGACCGAAGTCGAGAGGAGATTCCGACGACGTCACGTCGTCGGATAGCTGTTCGCTGACGCTCATGCTCTGATCTTCCCCCATATAAGCTCGGTGATTGCACTTCCGACCTTATGGGCTTTGTCCTCGAACTTGGTGACCGGACGCTCGTGGGTCATCGGAGACTCCCAGTCGAGTGCGGTCAGCAGCGGCTCGGCATTGCCGGCTTCTTCGATCCATTCGGCGTACTCGGCGTGATCGGTTGCCACGTGCAGAACTCCGCCGGGCTTGAGGCGGTTGGCGATCAGCGAGAACGTCGGCCCCTGCAGGAGGCGACGCTTGTGATGGCGGGCCTTGGGCCACGGATCCGGGAAGAACACCCGGACGCCCGTCAGGGACTCGGGGGCGACCATGTTCTCGAGTACGTCCATCGCGTCACCGCGCAGTACGCGGACGTTGGGAATTTCTTCGCGTTCGACCTGCTGGAGAAGCTGCGCGAGCCCGGGGCGGTACACCTCGATCGCGATCAGGTTCACGTGCGGTTCCGCCTTGGCCATTGCGGCCGTCGCGGTGCCGGTACCCGAACCGATCTCGATGATCAGGGGTGCTTCGCGTCCGAACCATGCGTTCGCGTCGAGCGGTGTGTCCGAGACGTCGGCGCCGATGAGCGGCCACTGACGGTCCCAAGCCTGCTGCTGTGCGTCGGTCAGCGCACCCCGGCGAGAGCGAAAGCTGGTCACTCTCGGATGGAGACGGGACCCCTTGGTGTGGTCCGTCTGCCCCGTGTCAGGGGTCTGCGGTGCATGCTGATCGGCTTCGTTCACGAACCCATTGTCACGCATGACCCCCGTTTAGCGCAGACGGGTCTGAAGTTTGAGTTGAGACTTTCCACGGAAAGTCCTGAAACCGTCGACTTCGGACTGTCGGCGAAAGGGCGGTGTCACCTGCCGTCCTTGCCGAGAACCTGACAGAATCCCACCGACACGATGGGGACGTGGGGTGGGGATGAACACAGGATTTGCATGCAGTAATTGGTCACGAATGTTGCCCGCAGAATCGATCGACGACGCCTGCGTGGAGCCGATCGATCAGTTGCGCGCTCTGGCATATCGGCTGACATCGATCGATTCGGGAGCCGCCGAGGCGGTTCACTCGGTGCTCGGATCGCTGACAGCGCCGCTCGAATTGGTGGTCGCCGGGCGAGCCGGGGTGGGGCGGTCGTCGTTGGCGCGGATCCTGGGGCGCGACGACCGGTTCTCGCGCAGAGTTGTCGGCGCACCGGTTGTGGTGACCGAGTCGAGGGCATTCGATGTCCCTGGAACGTCGAACCCCGATCTGGGTCGTCGTTGCGTTGTCTACGTGGTGGTCGACGCGGTCCGCGACGTCGACGGCCGAGCCATTGCTCGAGTTTCCGATCGTGTGGTCGTCGCTGCGAACAAGGCTGACTTGTTCGGTCCGCGCTGGGACGAGGCGCTGGGACGGGCGGCGGAAATCTCGGAGAACGTCGGCGTGCCCACGGTTCCGGTGGAGACACTGACCGGGCGCGGCGTCGAAGAGTTGTTCGCGGCTCTCGGACCTGTTCTGGAGGCGCAGTGGTGGGGCCGGGTCGAGCAGATCGGCCCGGCGCTGAGGCGATCTGCCTCGCGCAGCATTGCGGGCAGGGACGAGATCGAGTTGTATCTGAGTTCGGACTCCGCGGTGTTGTTCGGCGCTGCGGCGGCGATGATGAGCCCCGAAATTCGAGCCCTGCGTCAAGGCGAGCCTCCCGATCCTCGTACCGCTGACGACGCGGGCACGTGCAGCCGGTGGTGGGGCGAGCTCGTGGACGAGTCGGAACAGTGTCCGCAACAAAGGGTCTCACTGATTCGACGCGGGTATGTGCGTCGGTGGGCGCAGCTCGGAGGCGATCGCTCTGCCCCGGCGGTGACCGATGAATAGCGTTTCGGTACTTCCGGATTCGGTGCTGCGCGTGGTGCAGCGATGGAATCCGGCATCCGATCCGGGTCGCCAGGTCGCCGCCGAAACATGCAGGGGCACTCGCATTTACGTTGTCGGTCCACCAAGGTGTGGACGGGAAGACGTCGCGCAGATGTTCGATGCTTCGGATGATTGTTCGTCAGTGACACGCGAGGTGGACGCCGACGTCGTACTTCTGGTCGTCGATGCCGCCAGTGTGATCGGACGCGAGGATCTCCTTCTCCTCGGCGACGCTGCGGCGAGCGGAACCCCGGTGGTGGTGGCGCTGACCCGCGTCGACGTCTATCGAGACTGGCAGGCGGTGCGCCGGCGTGATGCCGAGATTCTCGCTTCGCACTGCACCGCTTTTGCGCAGGCTCCCGTGGTCCCGATTGCGCCTGGTCAGGAGCAGTCGCTCGTTGCGGTCGTGAGCCGGGCGGCACGGGAGAGGGAAGCAGGTGGTTCGGATTCCGGAGTCATCGCACAGACGCGCCGGATGATCGAGATGGAGATCCGGAATCTACGTGACGGTGTTCCTGGTGCCGAACTGCGGGCAGAGCGATCGCAGCTGCTCGCAGACCGTGACGGCCGGCGAGGCGAACGCCTGGTGCAGGTGCGAAGCCGACTGCAACGAGCGCGCGGGGATCTGTCACAACAAATCGCCGAGGCAACCCGGGCGACGGTCGCCGGGGCACGTGCATGGGTCGACACGGCCTCGCGAGCCGAAGGGCCCGCCGCGCCGTCAGCGCGGAAACGAGGACCGGGTGACAATTCTTGTCGGCGCGTCCGCGGGTCTCGGCCTCGGCCGTATCGCAGTGACTCCGCTGGAAATGATTCCGGCCTTGGAGTTCGCAAGTATCCCCGTGACGTTGATTCTGGGTGGCGCCGCGGCGTGGTGGTTGGCGCGAACTCGCGGGCTGACGGCGGATCGTGCCTACTCCAGGTCGTGGATCGTCGAATCGATGTCGACGGTTCGCGCACAGTGGGAGCAGCGAGTCCAGAGTGTTCTGCTCGAGGCCGAGGCGGATCTGGGAGCGGCGATCATGGCGGAGAGCCGCGAGCAGGTGGCGTCGGCGCAGGCCCGAATCGTGGAGATCGACGGTGAACTTCGTGAGCTCGCCGCGGCCAGATCGGGTCAGCTCGCGTCGTGCGAGCGCGACCTCGCCGTTTTGAACGCCGCCTACTGATCATTCCGCGAGTGCAGAGTTCTCCACAGTGCCGCAATTTCGGCCTCGACTGATCGTCGGGGTCTGGTAATACGGAGCGGACGGTTTCGGTAGGGGTTGCCGAAGCAGTAGGTCACCATCCAGTAGGGGGAGTAATGGACGCATTTCTGATCACGGCCGGACACATCGACGGGCACGAAGCCGAAGCGCTCGATCCTGGGCGTATCGAGCCCGAGGCCTTCGGGCCCGCGTCGGGACCGGTCGATGCCGGCGACCTGAACTTCGACGCCTTCGACTTGGACGGTGACGGAACGGTCGACAGCCGTGTCGTCCACTCCGACGACGCCGTCGTGATCGTGTCCGATTTCGATCGCGACGGTAGCGCCGATCGCCTCACGATGATCGACTCGGACGGCGACTACTCGGCCTGGGAATGCAGTCGAGACGACGAAGGCGCCCTCGTCTGGCAGAAAATCGATGCCGGAGCGCTCTGAAAAGCTTCCGTTTATGTGCTCTGAGCGCCGGGTAGGCACCTGAACACACCAACTGAATCGTTTCTGTGACATTTCTGACCGCACCCGATTACCTGCAGGTGAACAGCCAGCGTTAACCTCAATACATAGGACACCCGGCGTCCGTGAAATCCACGTGAGTGGATGACGCGGCTGGACCCCGTCGAGAGGGGGACACCGGGATCGACTGGTATCGGGGCGCTGCAGTTCGCATCCGGTGTCACGAGAACCCGGTTCCGGCTCACCCCAGGAGAGTTTGATGACCTCAGCGACCATTCCCGGTCTCAATGGAACTGACGGCACGCCCCCCACGCAGCACAAGGAACTGCTTGCATGGGTGCAAGAGGTTGCCGAACTCACCCAGCCTGATCGCGTCGTCTTCGCAGACGGCTCGGACGAAGAATGGGACCGACTGACAACGAAGTTGGTCGAGGCAGGAACCTTCACCCGCCTCAACGACGAGAAGAAGCCGAACTCTTTCCTCGGCAACTCCGATCCGTCCGATGTCGCGCGAGTCGAATCGCGTACGTACATCTGCTCGAAGGAAGAAATCGACGCAGGTCCCACCAACAACTGGATGGACCCGGCGGAGATGCGCACCCTCATGGGTGACCTGTACCGCGGTTGCATGCGTGGACGCACCATGTACGTCGTGCCGTTCTGCATGGGCCCCCTCGACGCCGAGGACCCGAAGCTGGGCGTCGAGCTCACCGATTCCGAGTACGTCGTCGTCTCCATGCGCGTCATGACCCGCATGGGCAGCAAGGTTCTCGACAAGCTCGGCACCGACGGATTCTTCGTCAAGGCGCTGCACTCGCTGGGCGCTCCGCTGGCCGAAGGCCAGGAAGACGTCGCGTGGCCGTGCAACGACACCAAGTACATCACCCACTTCCCCGAGGATCGTGAGATCTGGAGCTTCGGTTCCGGCTACGGCGGAAACGCTCTCCTGGGCAAGAAGTGCTACTCGCTGCGTATCGCCTCGGCAATGGCGCACGACGAGGGCTGGCTGGCCGAGCACATGCTCATCCTCAAGCTCATCTCGCCCGAGGACAAGGCCTACTACATCGCGGCGGCATTCCCCTCCGCTTGTGGCAAGACCAACCTCGCGATGATCCAGCCGACCATCCCCGGGTGGCGCGCCGAGACCCTCGGTGACGACATCGCCTGGATGCGTTTCGGTGAGGACGGACAGCTGTACGCCGTCAACCCGGAATTCGGTTTCTTCGGCGTGGCTCCCGGCACCAACTGGTCCTCGAACCCCAACGCCATGCGCACCATCGACCAGGGCAACACGGTCTTCACCAACGTCGCTCTGACTGACGACGGTGACGTCTGGTGGGAAGGCCTCGAAGGCGACCCGCAGCACCTGATCGACTGGAAGGGCAACGAGTGGACGCCCGAGTCGGGCACCCATGCGGCTCATCCCAACTCGCGTTACTGCACCCCGATGTCGCAGTGCCCGATCATGGCTCCCGAGTGGGACGACCCGAAGGGCGTGCCGATCTCGGCAATCCTGTTCGGCGGACGCCGCAAGACGACGGTTCCGCTGGTCACCGAGGCTCGCGACTGGCAGCACGGCGTCTTCATGGGTGCAACGGTCGGCTCCGAGCAGACCGCAGCAGCCGAAGGCCAGGTCGGTACGGTTCGCCGCGATCCGATGGCAATGCTGCCGTTCCTCGGCTACAACGTCGGTGACTACTTCCAGCACTGGATCGACCTCGGCAAGTCCGCGGACGCGTCCAAGCTCCCCAAGGTCTTCTACGTCAACTGGTTCCGCCGCGGCGACGACGGACGCTTCCTGTGGCCAGGCTTCGGCGAGAACTCTCGCGTCCTGAAGTGGATCGTCGAGCGTATCGAGCACAAGGCTGCCGGTATCGACACCCCGATCGGCGTCGTTCCCACCGGATCGGCACTCGACATCGAAGGCCTGGACGTGTCGGACGCCGACATCACCGAGGCTCTCGCGGTCAACATCGACGAGTGGAAGGCCGAGATCCCGCTCATCGAAGAGTGGTTCGACTTCGTCGGCGAGAAGCTGCCGACCGGCATTCGCGACGAGTTCGAAGCTCTGAAGCAGCGGTTGGCCTGATAAACCGCCCCCGTATGTAGTGGCCTGATGCCGCATTGGTTCAATTTGATGAACCGATGCGGCATCGGTCGTCTGTATGCCCTTGCCTGTAGCCGTTAAGCAGTTCAGCCGTTATGCAGTTCAGCCGTAAAGCAGTGATCAGCGAGCGGGTCGACACACTCGATCCTCAGGAGGACCAGATATGAGCGGGATCTACAACAACGTGACCGAATTGGTCGGGCGCACCCCGATCGTGCGGCTCAACCGTCTGACCGAGGGCCTGGACGCACAGGTCGCCGTCAAGCTCGAGTTCTACAACCCGGCCAACAGCGTCAAGGACCGGATCGGCGTGGCGATTATCGACGCCGCCGAGAAGTCCGGTGCACTCAAGCCCGGTGGCACCATCGTCGAGGGAACCAGCGGTAACACGGGTATCGCACTCGCCATGGTCGGTGCTGCTCGCGGCTACAAGGTCATCCTGACCATGCCCGAGACCATGTCCACCGAGCGTCGCGTGATGCTGCGTGCTTACGGCGCCGAGATCGTGCTGACCCCGGGATCCGAGGGCATGGCCGGTGCAGTCGCCAAGGCCAAGGAAATCGTCGAGCAGACCGAGAACGCCGTCTCGGCCAGCCAGTTCGCGAACCCGGCCAACCCGGCCATCCACGAGGCAACGACGGGCGAAGAGGTCTGGGCCGACACCGACGGCGCCGTCGACATCTTCGTGTCCGGCATCGGCACCGGCGGCACCATCACCGGCGTCGGACGCACCCTTCGCAAGTACAAGCCCGAGGTCAAGATCGTGGGCGTCGAGCCCATCGACTCGCCGATCCTCAACGGTGGCCAGCCCGGCCCCCACAAGATCCAGGGAATCGGCGCGAACTTCGTGCCCGACGTCCTCGATCGCGAGATCTACGACGAGATCATCGACGTCTCGTTCCCCGATTCCATCGAGGTCGCTCGCGCACTCGGCACCAAGGAAGGCATCCTGGGCGGCATCTCGTCCGGCGCCATCGTCTGGGCAGCACTCGAGTTGGCGAAGCGTCCGGAAAACGCCGGCAAGCTGATCGTGGCTGTCGTGTGCGACTTCGGCGAGCGTTACATCTCCACCCCGCTGTTCGAACACATCCGGGACTGAGACTTGTGAGTATCCTCGGGACAATTCGCGAGGACCTGCAGGCTGCGCGCGGTCAGGATCCTGCCGCGCGCAGCAATGCGGAGAACGCGCTCGTTTATTCAGGGCTGCATGCCATTTGGGCACATCGGGTTGCGCATCGCATGTGGGCCGTCCCCGCGCTACGCGGCCCGGCGCGAGTGCTCTCGCAGCTGACACGCTTCGTCACCGGCATCGAGATTCATCCCGGTGCCACCATCGGTCGGCGGTTTTTCATCGATCACGGCATGGGCGTCGTGATCGGGGAGACGGCCGAGGTCGGTAACGACGTGATGCTCTATCACGGCGTCACTCTCGGTGGTCGCTCGCTCGAACAGGTCAAACGTCACCCGACGCTGGGTGATCGGGTCACCGTCGGCGCTGGTGCCAAGATCCTCGGACCTGTCGTCATCGGTGAAGGTAGCGCTATCGGCGCCAATGCCGTTGTCACCAGAGATGTTCCGGCCGAATCCATCGCGACGGGTATCCCGGCGGTGGCGCGGCCACGGACCACCAAGGAAAAAC
This sequence comes from Rhodococcus sp. YH3-3, assembly GCF_001653035.1. NCBI lineage: Bacteria > Bacillati > Actinomycetota > Actinomycetes > Mycobacteriales > Nocardiaceae > Rhodococcus > Rhodococcus sp. YH3-3. The sequence goes on from NZ_BCWH01000001.1 coordinate 1,530,038, forward strand.
TGGTGGACCCGAACAGCTACATCGATCCGGCGATGTACATCTGAAGCACTCCTTCTTCGATGGCCACCCTCGTGTAGACGGCGGGTGGCCATCGGCGTCTGTTCAGGCTCGCGTCAGGTGCCACCCGCGACGTCCCAGTACGACGGCAGTCAGAGCGCCCAGTGCTGCTCCGATCAGGGGATAGCAGGCCAGGACGAGCCAGCGTGGATTGTCCGATCGGGCGTCGAAAGCGATGTTCAACGACGACTCGTAGTCCCGAGCCATCTGTACGCCGCGCAGTGGTACGTACGCACCCTGATAGACAATGGTGTCGTCACGACTGGTCAACATGTCGATCGCAATGCCCACCAGGGGAATTCCCCCGACTACAAATCCCAGAACCATCAGAATCACGATCAGTGCGCGCATCGAAAGAGCCTATCGCCCAGCCGAAAGTTCAGACTGCGATCGACGGTTCTTCAGGCGTCGAGAGGGTCAGGATCGCCCGCACGACGCGTGGGCTCTGCTCGAGTGAGCGTTCGAGTTCGCGCAACGTGTGGGCCACTCGGGATTCCGCGTAGTCACCGACCAGATCGACGCTGGCCACCAGGTAGACCTGTCGCGGCCCGAGGTATTCCATACGCAGGAACGTGATTCGGTTGATCTCGGGCAGTTGGGTGAGAGCTTCGACGGCTGCTGCCCGCAGCGTCGGTGAGGCCTCTTCGCCGACCAGGAAGCGGCGGTTCCGATCTATCAGGATGATTGCGATGACCCCGAGGAGAATGCCGACGAAGATGGAGCCGAGGGCGTCGGGGATGGGTGAACCGGTGACCTGGTGCAACAGAACACCGACGAACGCGATGACCAAACCGATAAGTGCCGCAGCATCTTCGGCGAACACGGCCCGAGTCGTCGGGTCGGATGTGTTGAGTGCCTGGGTCATGACGTCGCGGTTCACGGCGGACGCTTCGTTTCGGAGTTGTTTGTACGCCTGCCGGAACGAGATGCCTTCGAGGATGAACGAGACGCCGAGGACGGCGTAGGCGACACCGAAGTCGGACGCCGGTTCGGAATGGAACAGTTCCTGGATGCCATGAGTGATCGAGACACCCGCGCCGAGTGCAAACAGTCCGAGAGCGGCGAACATCGACCAGATGTATGCCTCCCGGCCGTAGCCGAGTGGCTGGTCTCGGTCGGGAACCCTTTTCGAGCGGCGGTTCGCGATCAGCAGCAGCACTTCGTTGCCGGTATCGGCCCAGGAGTGGGTGGCCTCTGCGACCATCGATGCAGATCCGGTGACGATGGCGGCCGCCGTCTTGGCACCGGCGATCAGCGCGTTCGCCGCAAACGCCAGTACGACCGTCGTGGTGCTCTCGTCGGCCGATGCTTCCGTTTCGGTGCTCACGATTCTCAGGCTAGGCGGGTGACGACGGTTTCGTGCGGTGACGCTCGGCGACGGAGTGCAGCAGTGTGGCGACGGCGTCGTGGAACTGCGTCAGGCCCGGCTCTTCGACGGGAAAGTGCCCGCACCCGTCCAGCATCACGAATTCGGTGGGTGCGTTGATGCGGCGGAGGAACTGCAGGCTCAGTTCGGGTGGCGTCCATCGGTCGTCGGCCGGGTGGGTGAGCAGAACGGGCGTCGTCCGAAATGCTTCGGGTGCGGTGTGCTCGAACGAGAAGTAGCTGCTGAGGAATCCGAGTGGCACCCGAACACTGCCACCGCGCGGATCGGTTGCGCACAGCGTTGCGAGCTCCCGATTGCTGCTCATGTTCGCCACGTCGGCGACCCAACGGATGGGCACGCGGATACGGCCCACCAGTCGTTCGGTGCGCCGCATCAGGGGAGCGCCGTAGACACCCATCGGGCCGAACCGCGCCGCGGCAGCTCTGGCCGATGGATCCGAGGGATCGAGCAGGCAGGTAGCGACGACGGCGTCGGCCAGACCGGTCCGCGCGGCCACCTCGTAGGCCAGCAGACCGCCGATGCTGGCGCCCAACAACACAAGCGGCCGATCGTCGGCCGCCTTCTCGGCCCGGACGAGATCGCAGAGGAGATCGATCCACTGCTCGTACCGGACGCCGGCGGGATCGGCTACGACGGTGTCGCCGTACAGCGGAAGGTCAGGGAAGAGGACTTCGGCTCCGAGTTTCACGCCGATCCCGGCGAACGGCCACAACGCGCCCGAGTAGCCGCCGGCGCCGTGGATGCCGAGAACACGAACCGGCGCGTCTGGAACCACGGCCCGTGCGACGTGGACGGTGTTGCCGTTCCACTCCCACCACGTCGGGGTCGGCGCCGGCATGTGGTCGGTGTACCGGGCGGGCATAAACTTCGAGTAATCGGCGCTGGTCACCTACACAATTCTCGGTATCGGCGTCGCGGCTGACAACTCACATCGGAGGACCGTGTCGACTCGGCGGAAAAGGCCCTCCCAGCAGCGCTCGAGGGCTACCTACGACGCGATCCTGGAGGCAGCTACTCGCGTTTTCGCTTCGGAAGCCATGGCAGCGACCACCAACCGGATCGCTGACGAAGCAGGGGTGTCGGTGGGCTCGCTCTACCAGTATTTCGGCGACAAGTACGAGATCCTCTCGGAGTTGGCGAACCGTCACGTGAGTGCTGCGCGGGAGAGTTTTGCGCTCTGCCTTGCCGACATCGTCGAGCGTGAGCTCACCCCGGACGAGGCCGTCCGGATGTTGGTGGAGTGCGCGGTCGAAGTGAACAGTAAGCCGCGAGAGTTCTTTCACCTGCTCTACGATCAGGTTCCGCGTACGCGTGAGCTCATCGAGCAGGTCGAAGAAATGAATCGTCAACTGGTACTAGGCTTTTCGGAGTGCCTCCAGAGCCACGGTTTCAGTGCGGAGGATGCGTTGTTGACGTCGCGGCTGACCGTGACTGCCGTGGACAGTCAGGTGCATCGGGTTGTGCTGGAATCGGATTCACCCGAAGAACTTCGAGTGCGAACGGAAGCCGTCGTACGGCACGCGAGATCGATGATCGGGTCGCAACGTTGATCCGGTGTCGAGAATGGTGACCGCGGTCCGTTATGGTTCTGACGTCATCATCGAGGTAATGGGAAGTCGGTGCAATTCCGGCGCGGTCCCGCCACTGTGAGGTCGTCCCTGCGTCGACCGTAGCCAGATACCACCCTCGTTGACGTTGTGTCATGCCACGAGGATGGATCGGTCACACCATGAATGCTGTTGGCGGAGCTCTGTCTCCACCTACCCACCTGCCTGCGCCGAAGGCTGGTGCACCGCGAGGACGACTCGGTCCGGGTATCGTGCTGCCCGCTCTGGTGATCGTCACCGTGCTCTCTGCTGTGTGCGCGTTGGCGTTCGGATCCGAGATGCTCCCCGTGTCCACTGTGGTGGACGTGGTGCACTCGCGCTTCGGAGGCCCACCCGTCACGCGTTCCGAACTTGCGATCGTGTGGGGGATCAGAGCACCTCGGGTACTGCTCGGTCTGGCCGTCGGCGCTGGTCTTGCCGTCGCCGGCGCGGTGGTGCAAACCCTCGTCCGTAACGCTCTTGCCGATCCCCACCTGCTGGGAGTGTCGTCCGGCGCGAGTGTCGGTGCCACCGCCGTCATCACCACCGGACTGTTCGCCGGCGCGGGAGTGTGGGCGCTCAGTTTCGGCGCGATGATCGGGGCGTTGGGAGCTGCGATTCTCGTCTTCACCATCGCGACGCTGCAAGGCGGTATCACTCCACTGCGATTGGTTCTGACCGGCACCGTTACCGCATCCGCCCTGTCGGCGATCGCGAGTTTTCTGGTGCTGCGTACCAATGATTCCCAGGCCGCGCAGTCCGTATTGTTCTGGCTCCTGGGAAGTTTGGCCGGGGCATCCTGGGACAAGTTGTGGGCGCCGGTCATCGTTGTGTTCCTGCTGACGGCAGCGGTGTTCGCCCTGCACGGTTGGCTGGATGCGCTGGCGGCCGGACCGGACGTCGCGGCTTCGCTCGGTATTCCCGTCCGAACCCTGCGAAACGTGCTGTTCGGCGTGCTGGCAGCGTTGGTCGGCACGATGGTTGCAGTGTCCGGCGCGATTGCCTTCGTAGGCTTGGTCATACCGCACGTCACACGCATGCTCGTCGGAGCCAGACATCGAGTGGTGTTACCGGCGGCAGCACTGATCGGCGCGTCCTTCCTGGTGTGGGTCGACGTCGTGGCGCGGACCTCGTTGCGGCCGACCGAGATCCCGCTGAGCGTGGTGACCGGGGTGATCGGGGCCCCGCTGTTTCTCCTGCTTCTCGGCCGTCGGCGCTACCGATTCGGTGGCAGTTCGTGAGCGCCCGAGCCCTGGCGCTGACCGCGTCCGGAGTAGTTGTCCGCATCGACCGTCGAACCATCGTCAAAGGCGTCGACATCGCGGCCGACGCCGGTGCAGTAGTCGGCGTCGTCGGTCCGAACGGATCGGGCAAGTCGACGCTCTTGCGTGCTCTCGCCGGTCTCGGGCCGATCGCCGGCGGTGACATTCGTGTCGGCGGCGACTCCGTGCACGCGATGTCCGCGCGGTCGAGGGCCAAAGCCATTTCCTTTGTGGCGCAGGAAGAGCAGAGTCCCGCCGATTTGTTGGTTCACGAGTACGTGAGTCTGGGCCGCACGCCACATGCAAAGCCCTGGAGCGTCGGTGGAAAGCACGAGAATGCCGTCGTCGATCGTGCTCTGGGCGAGGTCGGAATGATCGAGCACCGGTTCTCTTCGATGGACACGCTTTCCGGCGGTGAGCGCCGGCGGGTGTTTCTCGCCCGAGGTCTCGCGCAGGACGCCGGTGTGCTCATCCTCGACGAGCCGACCAATCATCTCGACATCCGGCATCAACTCGAACTGCTCGATCTGGTCCGGTCGTTGGACCGGACGGTGATCATGGCACTGCACGACCTCGATTTGGCTGCGGCAGTGTGCGATCGGGTGCTCGTGCTCGCGGATGGAGTGGCCAGGGCGTTCGGACATCCATCCGACGTACTCACCACCTCGGTGGTGGCAACTGTCTTCGGCGTCGAGACTTTCGAGCTCGTGAACCCCGCGACAGGCCGTTCACACCTCGTATTCGAATCACGAAATTCTCAACTACAACAATCATTTTCGGAGAGTGCACTTTGATACATGTCAAGACCCGCGCGTCGTTCGGTGCGGTTGTAGCCGCGACAGCGTTGTTGACAGTTGCCGGCTGCTCAGCAACTGCACCGGTGGACGAAGCTGCAGACAAGACTTCGGTGACATTGGAGAACTGCGGGACCGAAAGCACTTTCCAGCTTCCGATCGAGAACGTCGTTGCGACAAGCAATGCGGCCAATATCGGCACCATTCTCCGAGTCGGCGGTTTGGATCGTCTCGCGGCAGTCGTGTTGAACACGAACAACGACGCGGTCATGGAGTCGATGTTCGGCCCTGGAATTGCGGACGTCCCACACCTGGACGGAACGATCACGATGGAGACGATTCTGGGTAAGCAGGCGGACCTGGTGGTCGGCTCCTACAGTGGCTTGTTCAAGGGAGCCTCCGGTGTGACGCCGGAATCGCTGCAGAGCAACAACATCGATGCATATGTGATCTCCGATAGTTGTCGGCAGAGTGCCGCAGCGGATTCCGCGCTCGGCACGATGGGTCCGTGGGATGCCCTTCGTGCGGACGTGACCAATTACGGAAAGCTGTTCGGAACCGAGGAAACCGCCGCCGAGGCATTGACCGAATTGGATTCGCGTTTGGCGCGTCTGGAGTCGGCGCCAGATGCCGCCGACAAGCCGAAGGTTTTGATCTACGACAGCGGTGAGGAAGATCTGTACACCAGTGGAGGCAACGGAGCCCCCAACGGAATCATCGACGTCGCCGGGGGAACCAATGTGTTCGCCGACGTCGACAACACCTGGTTCAAAGCGAGCTGGGAGACCGTCGCGAAGTCAGAACCCGACGTCATCGTGATCATGGACTACAAGAAGAGCGCTGACGAAGTACAGGGCAAGATCGACGCGATCAAGAGCCGAGAAGGCCTACGCGATCTCGACGCCGTCAAGCAGAACCGCTTCGTCGTACTCCCGCTCGCCATGTTCACCAGTGGATTCCCCAATATCTACGGCGCGGAAGAGTTGCGCGCGAAGATCGAAGAGTTCGGACTCGCTCCGTCGAGCGGGATCGACTGGACAACCGCGCCGTCGGCATGAGCAACAACCGGTGCTCGCGTCGGGTGATTGTCGTACTGCGGCCGACCGTCAGCGGCCTCGACGAGTCGGCCGCGCGACGGATGTTCGACGCTGTTCAGGCGGGCACCGACGCCGACGTTCGCGTTGCGTACCTCGATGTCGCTTCGCCGAGCCTTCACGAGGAACTCGATCGAGCCCATGTCGATGACGTCGACAAGGTCGTGTTGATTCCAGTTGCGGTGCCGAGGGATCGGTACCTGCTCACGTGGACAAGCAAGGCGGTTGCGAACTGGCGCGAAACCCGAATCGACGCCGAACTGGAAGTGACGCTCCATGAAACGGAAACGCTCGAAGGTGCGGTGGCCGGGCAGGTGATCGACGAACTCGACTCGGCGGGAAAGCAGATCACCGCGAGTCCGGCGTCGTATCGCAGTCCGGCTTGGTCCGTGATCGAGCAGCACGATAGGCATCTGTTGGTGTGCAAGGGCCCTCGCTGTATGGCGTACGGAGCAGGACCGTTGCACCGGGCGATGAGCGCGGCGGCCAAAGGTACCTCGTCGAAGGTGACCGGAACCGGTTGTCTGAGCCCGTGCAACCTGGGGCCGTTGGTGATCGCGAACCCCGGCGGTACCTGGTTCGGGCACGTGGACGCCGGTGATGCCGAGGCCTTGGTCTCCGGTCACGAGGATCGATTGGTGGATCACGTTCTGGACCGGTAGATACCGGGTCGGTAAAGCAGAGAACCCGCTGGGCGCGAAGTGCGCTCAGCGGGTTCTGTTGTCCTGTCTCAGGAACCGAAGGGAAGGGTTCCCGGCGGGATCTGGTATCCACTGCTGCCGACGGAGGCGCTGCCCCAGAGTGCGAGGAAAGCGTTGATGGCGTTGGTGAGCATATGAATGTCCTTTGTGAGATGACTGATTCGTTTTCGACGGTACCGGGTGGATCTGTGGATTCGCTGGGAGTTGGCACCCATTTCATGGGGCTGGCACCCGTTCCGGCAGGTCGGAACGGGTGCCAACTGTCAGCAAAGGGTGCCAACTCCCGGGTGGGTCAGCCCACGTAGCCGGGCGGCATGAGTACGGACTTGGTCTCGCAGAAGGCTTCGAGGCCCTCAGGTCCGTTCTCGCGCCCGATACCGGAGTTCTTGTAACCACCGAACGGCGATCCGGGATCGAAGGCGTACCAGTTGATCGCGTAGGTACCCGTGCGGATCTGCGCAGCAACTTCGAGTCCGTGATCGATGTCGGTGGTCCACACCGATCCGGCGAGGCCGTAATCCGAATCGTTGGCGATCTTGATGGCCTCGTCCTCGGAGTCGTACGGAATCACCGAGAGAACGGGTCCGAAGATCTCCTCGCGTGCGATGGTCATCGAGTTGTCCACGTCGGCGAAGATGGTCGGCTCGACGTACCAGCCCTTGTCCAGGCCGGCGGGGCGTCCACCACCGAGTACGACGCGCGCGCCTTCTTCCTTACCCTTGGCGATGTAACCCTCGACGCGCTCGCGCTGCTTCTCGGAGATCAGCGGGCCGAGTTGTGCTGCGGGATCGGACGGATCGCCGACGGTCATGAAGCCTGCGGCGGTCTTCATTCCCTCGATGACCTCGTCGTAACGCGAACGGGGAGCGAGGATTCGGGTCTGAGCGACACAGGCCTGACCGGTGTTCATCAGGCCGGACATGACGAGCATCGGCATTCCGGCGGCGATGTCGGCGTCCTCGAGGATGATCGCGGCGGACTTGCCACCCAGTTCGAGGGAGCAGCGCTTGAGGTTCTGTGCGGCGATGGCACCGATCTTGCGGCCGACGGCACTGGATCCGGTGAACGTGATCTTGTCGATGCCCGCATGAGAGACCAGATATTCGCCGGTCTCGGCTCCGCCGGGGAGCACGGAGATGACGCCTTCGGGAACGCCTGCCTCGGTGAAGATCTCGGCGATCACGTGGACGGAGAGAGGGGATTCGGGTGCGGGCTTGAGCAGTACGGTGCAGCCGGCGAGCAGTGCGGGGGCCAGCTTGTTGATCGCCAGGAACAGCGGGACGTTCCAGGCCAGCACGGCGGCGACGACGCCGACGGGCTCACGGGTCACCTTGGTCTGCCCGAATGCGCCGGTGCGCTTCTCTTCCCACGCGAACTTGTCGGCCAGCTCGGCGTAGTAGCCCAGCGTCGCCATCGACGGGGTCTGCTGCATCATGCCGACCATGGCGGGCGGCTGGCCCATCTCGTTGGAGATGAGCTGGTTGATCTCCGCGCTGCGCTCTTCGATCAGCTTGGCGGCCTTGGCGAGGATCGCGCCGCGCTCGGCGGGGGTGGTGCGTGACCACGGTCCCTCGAACGCCGCGCGGGCTGCGGACACGGCCGCGTCGATGTCTGCCGGTGCTGCGATGGGACAGCTGCCGACGCGCTCCTCCGTTGCGGGAGAGAACACTTCGAGTACCTGGTCGGTGGCCGGGGCCACCCATGCTCCACCGATGTAGAGCTTGTCGTAGTCAGTCATCAATTCATTCCTCGGTGTTGTCGGTCGCCGCGAGGGCATACGCGTCGTCTGCCTGTGCGGTGTCGGTGAAACTGGTGAATCCGTATTTCTCGTGCGGTCCGATGGCGGCTACCTCGAAAAGACCGGTGCCGGTGTTGGTGTTCGTGCCCTCAGCGAGAGTGAAGGACGCGAGATTGTCGACGGGGGAGAACATGCGTTGGAACGGTTCGATCTCGTGGACCTTGTGGCGCAGTCCCTGTACGACGAGTTCGCCCTGCCACATTCCGTGACGCCAGTCCTGTTCGAGCCCGTAGCCGGTGCCGATTCCGATGTAGTTGGCCAGCAACAGTTCGCAGGTGACGGTCAGGACTTCACCGCCCGGCCGGTGAAAGGTGACTCTCGCCCCGGTGACGTCGCGGGTGTCGGGGCAGAACGTCAGCTCGTGTTCGGGCCGGCCGAGCCATTCGTTGTCCCTGGCTTCGTCCGGCCACACTCGCATGGCTTCTTCGACGATGCGCCTGCCCTGCTCGTCTTCCTGCATGATCACCGAGATCGTGAACTCGTCGAACTGCATGACCGCGTAGATCCAGAAGAAGTTCTGGATTCCGTCGACGGCGCGTCTGCCTTGCGGTTCGGCTTCACCGACCGGACGCACACCCCACGAGCGGTCGCGGTTCCCCCGCCACGTCTTCGGGTCGATCACGAACTCCTCCCCGTCGACGGTGAGCGATCCGGTCCAGGTTCCGGTCTGCAGGAAGCGTGAGGTGTCGAACGTGACTCGTTCGAGTTGACGGCGAAAGTGCTTGGGCTCGAGCGCCGCCGGGATGGTGGCGTCGAAGGTGATGTCGAAGGAGAGATCGTATTCGCTGCCTGGTTCGAGGACGACGCGGAGCTTCTGCAGTCCTTCGAGCACTTCGATGCGCAAAGGTCCGACGGTGGTGTCGGTGCGGTCGGCGCCCAGAGCCTTCGACATACGAGCAACGATGTGGTCGTCACCGCGGCGCAGTACCGCGAAGGCGTCCATGACGCCGAGGTTGGGGTACTGGCCGAGTCCGACGATGAGGAACACGTCGGGGGATTCCGTGGGGTAGCAGTTGAAGTAGTAGCGGTCGTAGAAGTTTCGATCCGAGGTGGCTACGTGACGGATCGGTTCGGCGATCTGGTGAACGGGGTAGTCGTCCATCGGTGAGAGCATGTCAGGCCAACCTCTCCCAGTAGGTACCGTCCAGCATGGCGGCCAGCGAAGCGCGGTGCATGATCATGTCGTCAGGGTCTTCGGGTCGCTGTGACTGGCCGAAAGCTATGGCACGGGCCTGGATTCGCCACATGATCACCGCCTGGCGAAGTGCAGCGTACGTAACGTAGAACTCCAGATCGTGTGGGGTGTGGCCGGTGATCTCGGCGTAGGTCTGCGCGAGATCCGGCAGTCGAAGGAAGTCGGGAAGGCCGGGTAGGTTCGCAAGTCCGGCGATGTCCTCGAAGAACCTGTGCAGGAATGCCATCCAGCCCAGATCCATCTCTCGTGGGCCGAGAGTTGCCATTTCCCAGTCCAGTACGGCTACCGGCGCGAAGTCCTGGTACATGACGTTGCCGATGCGCGAGTCGCCCCAACAGAGCACGGCCGGAGAATCGTCCGCGGGATTGTTCTCCTCGATCCAGTCGAGGGCACGTTCGATGAGCGGTGATCTGATCCCGTCGGAGACCACCCACTCGTAGTACGCGCGCTGCTCGGCGATGTGCGCCGTGAATGCTTCTCGTGCAGTCGTTCCCGAATTCGGGAGTCGGAGGAAGTCGAAACGCTCACCAGGTTTGTCGATGGCATGCAACTGAGCCAGGACGTCGACCGAGCTGCGCTGCAGGGTCTTTCGCTGCTCGGGAGACGCTTCGGTGACCCACGATCCGAAGTTGTACGGCATGACGTCCGGTGGCACGTCGCCGGAGATGCGTTCCATCACGAAGAACGGCGCACCCAACGCGTCCGGGTCGGATTCCGACCAGTACACCGCGGGTACGGGCACTGCCGAGTGCTCGCGCACCTGAGCCATGGTGCGGAACTGGGATTCGAGGTCGTAGGCAGGAAAGACCGGCATGGTCGATTCCGTCGGCGCCACCCGAGCGACCAAGGGATGATGTTCGCCGTCCCAGGTGGCGTCGAAGAGGATGGTTTCGCTGGACATGCCGTTGGCTGCGGGCAAGGTGACGTCGGCGACGGTCACAGTGGATCCACTCGGCACCTTGCCGGCCATCCACCGTTCCAGGCGCTCACGGAGGTCTTCGGTGTCGCGGAGGGAATCGCTTGGTCGGGCGACCTGGGCGTGATGCTCGGTTTCATCGGTCGAAGAAGCAGTCGAGGCAACGTCAGATGAGGAAGCGTCTGGGCTCACGGTCACCTCCTTCCCGTAGGCGTCACGTGCAATGCCCGTAACGGTGTGAGTCAGAACACTAAAACACGTTACAGAAATTGGGAACAGGTGGCACCCGTTTAGTGGGACTCCCTGCGGATTTATCGGGGAAGAACGCGTGTCAGATAACGGCGGTGAGCGCGAGCAAGCCCGCACCGGTCAGAGTTCCGGCGCCACCCAGCTCGGCGGGAACGATCCGGAGCCCGGCGATGAACGACAAACGGGCATGTCGGGCAGCCGCGTCGAGCATCGGTTCCCACAGCGGTGTACCCGACTGGGCGAAACCGCCGCCGATCACCGCGAGGTCCACGTCCAGGAGGGCAGCCGCCGAGGCGATGGCACCACCGAGCGCCGTGCCTGCACGGTGAAGCGCGTCCACGGCGATCGCGTCGCCGCTGTGTGCACCCTCGGCTAGTTCACGGCCGGTGTTCCCCGACCAGCCCTGGCTACGAGCCCATCGCACCGCGGACGGTCCACTTGCCACCGTCTCGAGGCAGCCGACGCCCCCGCAGCTGCACGGTTCGGCAGATCCTGGAACGACGATGTGGCCGATGTGACCGGCGTTCCCCGTGCGACCCCG
>NZ_BCWH01000001.1:1541627-1545342 GCF_001653035.1 Rhodococcus sp. YH3-3
CCGTGGTGGAACTCCGCCAATGCCGCTGCGGCTCCGTCCATTGCGAGGGCGGTTCCGGCATCGGGAAAGACGCTGCGGACGCCCGCTACGAGCTCGAATCCCTGTGCCCACTCGGTGATGTTGATGGGAGCGACGACGCCGGCGACGGTGTCCACCGGCCCGGCGCACGCGATGCCGACACCGTCGACCTCTCGGCCGTCTGCGACTCGTTCGAGCAGCGCCGCACAGGATCCCCACGGGTCGGTCTGCGGCGTCGGAACGCTGTCGAACACGGGAACGCGGCCGTCCTCGGACACGACCCCGGCAGCCATCTTGGTACCACCGATGTCGACTGCGAGGCGCATGTCGCTATCGCTTTTCGAGAACCACGACGAGGTTGCTCACCAGGAACTCCCGCAGACCGGGGACTCGGACCATCCACCACGCCCACGACGGGTGGTAGCGCGGGATCGCGGCGAGCAATGTGCCCTGGCTGGTTCCACGGGCCCAGCGTAAGCCGTCCGTGGCGCCGACTTTGAACAACGAGACCCCGAATCTGTTCTTCGGTTCGCGTCCGGTCTTGCGTAGGTACCGCTTGGCTGCGTACTCGCCCCCCAGCGCGTGCCACGGTCCGGTTTCGTGGCCGCCGAACGGACCCCACCACAGGGTGTACGAGAGAACCATCAAGCCGCCGGGCTTGGTCACGCGCAGCATTTCCTCGGCCATCAGCCAGGGCTCGCTGACGTGTTCGGCCACGTTGGAGGAGAAGCAGATGTCCACGGACGAGTCCAGGAACGGCAGTGCCAAACCGGATCCACGCACCGCGCCGCCCACGGTCAGACCCGCAGCATGCATCTCCGACGGATCGGGTTCGACGGGAATGTAGCGGGCACCTGCGGCTTGAAAGACCTCCGCGAAATAGCCCGGACCGCCGCCGACGTCGAGGACGGTGAGACCGTCGAGGGATCGTCCGGTGTGACCTTCGTGCAGGTCCGAGATCAATTCGACGGAGTCGCGCGCAAGCGCGCCGTAGAAGATGTCGGGCGCGGACTGCTCGTGGCGGAAGTCGCTGAGCAGGCCGAACGAGCGTTTCAGGGTTGCCCGTCGGCCGAAAATGCGGGTCACTGCGGGCTTGGTCACGGGTAGCAACTTTAGCCACTGGGTCGCCCGGTCCACGAACACCGTCAGGAGCGCGGCAATACGGACGCTCGAACAGTTAGGGTGTTCGGCAGGGTTACCGGCCGGTCAGGCGGGGCATCCCGCAGGATCGCCCGAACCGGGGTGGCCACCGACCAACTCAGGGAGTAACGCACGTGCGCGAGGTTCTGTTGCTCTGCTGGCGCGATACCGGGCATCCCCAGGGCGGTGGAAGCGAGCGTTACCTCGAGCAGGTCGGATCCCAGTTGGCCGAGCGCGGTATCAAGGTGACGCTGCGGACGGCGTCGTATCCCGGGGCGCCCGCGTCGGAGGTTCGAGACGGCATCACCATCAGCCGGGCCGGTGGACGTTTCAGCGTGTACCCCCGCGCTCTGGCCGCCATTGCCGCCGGACGTCTGGGTTTCGGATCGCTCAAGGGCATCCGCCCCGACGCGGTGATCGACACCCAGAACGGCATCCCCTTCTTCTCGAAGGCCGTGGCGGGTGCACCGGTCACGCTTCTGGTCCATCACTGCCATCGCGAACAGTGGCCGGTGGCAGGCAAGCTCGTCGGCCGGATCGGCTGGTGGGTCGAATCGCGATTGTCACCGCGCACCCATCGACGTAGTCAGTATCTGACGGTGTCGCTTCCCTCAGCGGAAGAATTGGTGGACCTCGGTGTCGAGCGCGAACGAATTGCCGTGGTGCGTAACGGTGCCGATCGGCTCCCCGTCGGCGTCGACGCGGGTGGATCGATCACCAGGGCCGAGCGTCCCACCATCTCGGTTCTCTCACGACTGGTGCCGCACAAGCAGATCGAGGACGCACTCGAGGCCGTCGCAGCCCTGCGTCCGACGCTTCCGGACATCCATCTCGACGTCATCGGTGGTGGTTGGTGGGAGCAGAACCTGCGAGATCGCGCCGCCGAGTTGGGAATCGGTGACGCCGTCTCGTTCTACGGTCACGTCGACGAGGCTCGTAAACATGAACTCCTTGCGCAGTCGTGGATTCACCTCATGCCTTCGCGGAAGGAAGGGTGGGGCCTGGCGGTCATCGAGGCTGCGCAGCACGGTGTTCCGACGATCGGTTACCGCAGTTCCAAGGGCTTGACCGATTCGATCGTCGACGGAGTGACCGGGCTGTTGGTCGGCGGTGAGCACGCCGGCGACGGCGACATCGCTGATCTGACGCAGGCGGCAGGCACCCTGCTCCGCGACCACGAACTCCGCACGGTGCTCGGTGAGAAAGCTCGGGTGTGGTCGGGCGAGTTCTCCTGGGAGCAGACCGGCACCGGAGTGCTCGAGGTGCTGACCGCGCACAAGGACGGTCGGTGGGTCTCAGGACTGGCCGCGCCTCGCGAGTCGAATTCGGTTCTGGTTCAGTCCGACTGAGATCAGCGCGATCACGCCCATCAGTATCCAGGCGAGATGCGCAACTATGACGGCCGTTCGGGCGCCGGTCGAGGCTTCGTGCGCGGCAACATCTCCCGGTACCCGGTAGAGCTCGAGATCGTTGTCGGCAAAGACCTGTTCCAAGCCGTCGAGCGTGGTTGCCGAGTTGCCGAGCTGGCCTGGTGTCTCACGCTCGATCAGTACCCATCCGACTCCGAGATCGGCCAACTGCGTAGGACTCCCGCCGGCAAGCAGCACATCCTCGACCTGGGTGGCCCGGGTTCCTTCACCGCCGACAGCACCACCGGCAACCACCAGTTGGCCGGTCTGCAGCACGTCGAGGGGCAGGAAGCGTGGTGCGGGGTCGAGTACCGGCGCATCACCGCTGTAGGGGAACGCGCGGAACATTCCGGCGGGAAGCACTGCAACGTCACCGGTTTCGTCTCGCAGTTGCTCGGTCACCACGGTCCGGGAACCGGGGTAGTGCACGGGCTTCAACGCGCCGCCGACACCCCACACCAGATCCGGCAGTGCCACGATCGTCACCACGACGGCGGCAACCGAGAATGCCGGGCGGGGGAGGGAGAACCGATTGCCTGCCCACATCACCGCGGCGGCCGCAGCAAGTGCGTAGAACGGGACGGCCAGCGCGACCCACTTCTGCGCGTCACGCAGTAGACCGGCGCCGGTGAACACCTCGACCGACCATCGGCCGGCGTCGAGACCCCACGGGGTAGCGCCCATGGTCGGAGCCAGCACCGCGAACAGGGCCAGTAGTCCGAGTCCACCGACAACAGGATTCCGGCGTCGGCGCCACAGAGCGGGCACACCGGCAAACACCACGACAAGCAGAAGAACTGTTCCGACCAACGCGAAGAGTGTTGTGCGCGTGGACGGTACCGCTGCCGAGTTCCAGATACCGCCGAGCCCGGCGAGGCTGCCGAGCGTCGCGAGTCCCGGTTCTGCTCGGGCGGCAAAGGCGGCGACTCCCGCTGGATCGGAACCGTCGCCTGCTGCTCCGGATACGAAGGTGGCGACCAACCACGGCGAGGCGGCGACGAGGAACAGCCCGATAGCGCCGCAGACACGCCGCATGGCCGAGGTTCGGCCTCCGGGGGTGGCTACCACCACCAGCGCGGCCGTCAGAGCGAGCAGAGCGCCGGTAGGTGTCAGACCCGCGAATGCCAGTGACGCGGCCAACGCCCACC
>NZ_BCWH01000001.1:1545465-1546689 GCF_001653035.1 Rhodococcus sp. YH3-3
CGACCATGCGCGCCGCACCCCAACCGGCGAGCCAGAGCGCCACGAGCAGGATGAACTTGACCACCAGTCCGCCGTCGATCACGGTGCTCAACGCTGCGATCAGCGCGTCCTGGGGAACGGCGCGGGCTGCGGCGTCGGTGAGTCCGAGGGCGGAGTCGGTCAAGTACGAGCGCGGCGTGCTGACGGCGTCGCGCAGCAGGAGGTAGCCGGGGCCGAGCAGCGGTCCGAGGATCAACAGTGCCAGCGCCAGGCTGTACGCCGCAGGCAGGTAACGGCGGTATCCGGCTTGCACTGTCATGACGCGCACGATACGTGGTGCATCATTACTGCCATGCCTCGCCAACCACTCGATCGCGCCGCCGCGGCCGGGGTCGGCATGGTTTTGGTGGGATCGATGACGGCCAATGTCGCGTCGTACCTGTTGGCATGGTTGGCCAGCCGATGGTTGGGTCCGGTCGGCTACGGCGAGTTCGCGAGTCTGCTTGCCGCCCAGTTGGTACTTGCGGTTCCGGCTTTGGCGTTGCAGACGGTGGTC
Source organism: Rhodococcus sp. YH3-3 (assembly GCF_001653035.1). Lineage (NCBI taxonomy): Bacteria > Bacillati > Actinomycetota > Actinomycetes > Mycobacteriales > Nocardiaceae > Rhodococcus > Rhodococcus sp. YH3-3. The sequence goes on from NZ_BCWH01000001.1 coordinate 1,546,001, forward strand.
GCCCGCGAGGCGGTGCGTGGCAAGAGCACAGATGCGTTGCGGTCGTTGGGGTATCGATGCACCGCGATCGTCGCCGTCCTCGCGGTGGCGCTCGCTCCGGCGATGGCGTGGCTGCTCGACACCGGAATCGTGGCGTCGTTCTCGGCATTGGTGACTGCGCCCATGTTGGTTCTACTGGCAACGGAGCAGGGGTTGTTGCAGGGTCACGGTCGGTTCGGCACTCTCAGTGCCGTGCTGGCCGGAGCCGGGGTGATGAAAGTCCTTCCGGCAGTGATCGTTCTGGCTTTCGGTGGCGGAGCAGGCGCGGCATTGGTCGCCGGCGCGGCCGGAACTGCGTTGCTGGTGGCGATAGTTCGAGTGGTCGACCGAACCGTCTCGGTGAGCGAGGACCGTCCGGTGCGTATCGGCGTCGTCTCCGTGCTCGCGGCGTCACAAGTCCAGCTTGCGTTGATCGCGTTGTCTTCGCTGGACCTGCTGATCGTCCGCGTCGTCCTCAGTGAGTACGACGCCGGTGTCTACGCACTCGGCGCCGTCGCGACGAAGGTGGCGTTCTGGCTGCCACAGGCAGTGGGCGTCGTGCTGTACCCGAAGATGGCGAATCCGGCGCACTCGGCGCAAGCGGTTCGCTCGGCGTTGGCGGTGCTCGTCGGCATCGGCGCCGTGTTGGTTCTGGGGGCGGCGGTTGCCGG
>NZ_BCWH01000001.1:1546781-1823516 GCF_001653035.1 Rhodococcus sp. YH3-3
GACGGTGATGCTGGTGTGGGCGAAGACGCCGGGAGAGTTGATCGGCGTCGCCGTGGTGGTTGCGTCGACGACGGCGTTGGCGGTGTCCGTCGCCGCAGTGCGAAGTGCCGACCGCGCCGGGCCGGCACCTCGCGGCTCTGTCAGTTCTCCAGACGCGTGAACAGATCGTCGAAGTAGTCGAGCGTACGCATCGCGGTGTAGACGGATCCGTAGTTGATGTTCCCACCCGTGTAGACGACGTTGTCGCCTTGTACTGCGCGGATACGGTTCCACATCGCGCGGTCGTCGCTGACGGGATCCACGCCGGGCGCGGTGGTGACGATCATTCCGTCGGCCGAGTCGAGGGAAGTCACCAGGTTTTCGGTAGAGATCTCCTTCTGTCCCTCGACCGGCCACTGGAGCTGGACGCCGAGGTCTTCGGCCACCTGCGTGGAGATGCCCTTTCGGTTGACGCCGTTGACCTTCTGATTCACGTAGTTCAGCAGCACGATCCGCTTGCTCGCCAAGCTCGGGGCGTGGCGTTCCTTCAATCCGGCTGCCTTGTCCTCGTACGCTCCGATGACCTGACGGACGTCGGGGTTCTCGGTGCGATTCAGCCAACTCGCCAGCTGATCGATGTTCTCGCGCCACGGACGCGTGAAGTCCATCGGAAGCACAGGCGCTGTCTGGCTCAACTGCTGTAGCGGCCACATGTCGGAGGCCTCACCGATGTCGGTGCAGATGATCAGGTCCGGTTCCAGCGCGAGAATTGCCTCGACGTTGACCGGTGCCTCGAACACCTGTGCCGTGGGATCGGCCGGAACCCACGGCTCGGCGGCGTCGAAGCTGTACGCGATGACCGGCAGGCCCATTGCAACGGCTGGTTCGAGGTCGAGTCTGGAGTCGATGGCGACGACGCGCTTCGGGGTGACCGGAATGTCGTAGGTTCCGAGCGAGGTCGTGACCGTGCGCATCCCGGCCGAATCGCCCTCGGTACCGGCGGACCTCGCGCAACCGGCGGCGAACAGCCCGGAGAATGCAGCCGTGCCGACAACAAATCTCCGACGTGTCAGATCGCTGACACAGATGTGCGAACCCAGAACTGTTGATGCGGGCATGTGGCTCCTCGTGTTCGGGGTGGTCTGGACTTCCAGAAAACGCTAAGCCCGCGACCACGCGGAGGGAACGACCCGTTGCGCCAATCCGTACGCCGATCCGGCAACAAAGCCCCGAAACGCAGCAGAGCGCCCCTTCCGTGTGGAAGGGGCGCTCTGCTTACTGTCTGAATCAGTCCTTGCGCAGATCCGGACGCGGGATCACCTGAGTGTCGTCCGAGGTCCAGTCGTGCTCACCCGGAGCCGGCTCGGGCGAGCCCTGGCCGCTGGGATTCTGGTTCGTTCCGCCGTGTGCAGCGCGGGCCGGAGTTCCGCCCTTGCCGCCGCGAATACCGAGGAAGATACCGGCGATCAGCGCGATGACGCCGAGCACACCTGCCACGATCGGGACTGTGCGGCCGAACAGCGAGAGCTTGTCCATGCCGTCACGTGCCTGCTGGACCTGGTACTCGATGGTTGCTTCGTCGAAGGGCAGCGTGACCTTGAGAACCTCGACGTCGACCGAGTCCTTGTTGCGTCCGTAGTACTGGTGCAACTGCTCCTGGCCCTTGACGACGACGCCGGTCTTGGGCTCGACCCACAGGTCACGGACGTTGGTGTACCAACGCGTCATCGTGATCGGAGTAGCGCCACCGGGAACGCCCCAGGTGTCGGCGGGCAGGCTCAGCTTGTTGGTGGGGGAGTTGACGACCTTCGACAGGTCGACGGGATCGATCGTCTGCTGGAAGTGGTACACCTTCAGACCGTTGATCTCGGTCTCTTCGACGAAGTCGATGTCCTTCGTGGCGCGAGCGTTCAGGTCGAAGTAGGGGTAGCTCTTCTGTTCCGTGTTGAACGGGAACTTGTACTGCAGACCGTCGCGGGAAACTTCTTCGGCGGGCTGGTCGCTGGACGTCTGGACGGTTCCGACGGGATCGTTGGTCGGCATCGAGCTGACGCGATCGAGCGTGACGCGGTCCAGGGTTGCGGTCAGCAGTCCGGTGTCACCCTGCTTGTCGGTACGACGGACGGTCTGGCCGGCTTCGACGGTGATGATGTCGGCGTCGGACGGGTCCTGCGTGGTGACGTAGCGCTGAGCGACGATCGGCACGTTGTTGTCGACCTGCGCCTTACCGGCGAGGAGGGCCGCCGAGTTGAGGACGCTACCGGTGCCTGTGGCGACGGTGGTCACCTCGAGGTCGAGTGGCGTCTTCTCCAGCTTGCCTACCGTGTAGGTAGGAATGAGGATGGCGATGGCCAAAAGGAAGGCACCGAGGCCCACCAGAATGCAAGGAAGTATCCGGCTCGGCCCTGAGCGTTCCGCCATGCTGTGACTCCTAACCCGTTAAGTCTTTCGAGGTTCCCCAACCGGCACAATATGAGCTGCGCAGATCGCATGGGGCCCCCGATGGACACCATGTGTGGCAGAACACTAACAGTCCACCGGCCCGGTTTGTCGCATGAGGGCATGAATTGGCCAGGCATTTTGTTGTGAGTCCCTGGTGGTTTCCCTCAATCGGCCTGGGGTGCACACTTATCCGTGATGATCAGTTCCACGAATTCCCCTCAGACGGTCCCGCCACAGGCTCGGGGCTTCGTTCCGGCTTTGGACGGTATGCGTGGATTGGCCGCGCTCGGCGTCCTCGTCACCCATGTCGCGTTCCAAACCGGTGAAGCGCAGTCCGGCGCGATCGGGCGCGCGTTCGGTCGACTCGATCTCGCCGTAGCGGTGTTCTTTGCCTTGTCCGGATTTCTCCTGTGGCGCCCCCACGCGGCAAAGGCCCGCGGAATCGGGCAGCCGCAGTCGACCGTCCGGTACTGGATCTCCCGCGCGACGCGCATTCTGCCGGCGTACTGGGTGGCAGTGGTCCTGATCCTGCTGTTCCTGCCCGGTGCCGGCGGGGGCTACCAAGTGTGGTTGGCGAATCTCGGGTTGGCGCAGGTCTTCGTGCCGTTGACACTCACCGAGGGCCTCACGCAGATGTGGAGCCTGTCGGTCGAGGTGGCGTTCTATGTTCTGCTGCCGCTGTTCGCGTATCTGATGGTGCGACTACGCGGAAACTCGGCCCGGTTCCGGCTACCGCTTCTGCTCGGGGTGTCGGTGTTGGCGCTGACGTGGGCTTTCATTCCGATCCCGACTCCGGACGCCATTCACCACGACAACTGGCTACCGGGCTACCTGCCGTGGTTCGGCGCAGGCATGGTGCTGGCCGAGTTGGCCGTGGGCCCGTCGACGTGGATGCATCGCCTCGCGCACCGGCGGGTGCTCCTGACTTTTGTTGCGTTTGTGGCCTTCGTTCTCTCGTGCACCGATCTGGCCGGGCCCGAAGGTCTGGTGCGGCCTGAGCCGTGGCAGTACGCGATCAAGATTGCACTCGGTGCGATCATCAGCTTCTCGTTGATCGCTCCACTGGTTCTGCGCGATCAATCGCAGCATCGATTCCTGGCGAGCCCGCTGGCGCTGGCAATCGGACGCTGGTCCTACGGCCTGTTCATCTGGCACCTGGCCGTACTGAACGCTGTGTTCCCCGTGTTCGGCATAGTTCCGTTCTCGGGCAGCTTCTTCTACGTCCTGGCGCTGACGGTCGTCCTGAGCGTCGCTGTGGCCTCGGCCAGTTACGCCTTGGTGGAGGAACCGGCGCGCGTCGCGGTGACGCGCTGGGAGAAGCGCCGCCATATCGGTGAACCGGCAAAGGGCAACGCGGCCAACCCGGTCACGACCAAGGCCACCAACATCGAGAACTGAATCGCGAACGAGTCGCCCACATAGCCGCCCGGTGCTCGCCACGGTCCGGTCGAGAGCAGCGTGATGCCGATCATCGCGGCCACGCCGGCGGTGCCGACGAGAATGCGTGCGGTCCGAGCCGGGCCGAAGATTCGCAGCGCGGCAAGTCCGAGGATCGAGCACACAACTGCGATCGCCGCTCCCACTCCGCCGCCGATGACGGTGGCCGCCGCGAGCACGCCCACCCATCCTGCCGCGACGCTGCGCCACGGACGGGGTGGTGTGAGGGACTTGGGCTCTCGGCGCGTAGGGACAAGTGCCGCGAACAGCAGCGGGATCAGCAACACGAGCCCGCCGAATATGCCGAGGCGGTACCAACGGTCGCTGGGGAAGTCGATGGTGACGGTTCCCGCGGTGCCTGCCGGCACGATCCAGCCCTGCTGCCAACCGTTCACGACCACCGGCGTCAGCTCGGAACCGTCCGGCGCCGTGGCGATCCAACCGATGCTGGTGCTCTCGGGATTGACGATCAGCTGATCGGTGGACGAGTTCGTGACGGTGAGTTCCCGGTGATTCGCCGTCCACGAGGTCGATTCGAGCGGTGTATTCCGTTGCGCGGCTGAAGGACCGACCGCCGTCAGATCGAGGTTGTCGACCGAGAATGCCGGGCCTGGTTCGACGACCACTTCGGGCTGGCCCGCCGGCAACGTCGCCGACGCGTCCAGACCGCACACACGTGCCTCGACGGGTGCGCCGGTCCGGAGTTGCGTCGCCGTCGCCGTGATCGAGGTGGGGAATTGCTGTCCGGCAACCGAAATGGTCGGACCGTCGCCACAGGTGACGGTGACGGTGCGGTTGTCGAATGAGTCCGAGCCCTGCACTCCCGAACCGGCGATCGGGGTTCCGTCGGCACCGATGACGCCGACCTCGGCGAGGCCGGTGGGCTGCGCCTGGGCGAAGCCGAGCGCCGTCTGATCGAGGACCGGTTCCCAATCGGTGATGCTCAGGACGATCTTGTCGGTGACGAAGGGGGAGAGGGTAATTCGACTGGTTCGAGGCGTGTCGTCCGAGGGTTCGGGCAGCTCTCGCACCTGCGGCCCGTTGCCGAGATTCACCGCGACGCTGGTGGGCAGCGACGGCAGAGTGCCAAGTCCCCGGGTGATGTCCAGGCCGGTGACCAGGGTGGGCTCGGGAAGATTGAGAGTCAGCGTCGGTTTCGGGCCGCCAGGTTCGGTGGTGCTCTGCGGCGCCGACCACGTGGTGCGTGCGTCGCCGTCGGTGGCAGCGAAGGCAGATCCGCGTGTGTCGCCGATGTCGCTCGAACCCGAAGCCGTGATTCGGCCTGGGACGGAAAGCAGATCTTCGAGGGCGTTGCCCTGACGCGCTCGGACAGTCAGTGTCGGTGTAACGACTGTGTTTTCGGGCACCGTGAGTGTGCGCTGGAAACGGCTCGGCTCTTCGGGTATCGCCATGAATGCATTGCTGCACCGCACGCGGTCGGTCGAGTCCGCGCACGCGTTGCGACCGGGGAACTCCTGGCTCAGATTCCAGGCGTTCACGGATGCGCCCGTCGGCGTATTCGGCAGGACCGTGTCGAAACGGATCGGTACGGTCTTCGGTGCGCTGCGATCGGAGAAGTCTTCGACGGAGAGTTCGCTGATGCCGAACTGTGTTCCAGGCGATCCGTTTTCGGTGTGAGTCGCTGTGATGCGTACCCACGGAGTGGTGCCGCCCGGGATCGAGACGGTGATGGGCTCACCGGGACGCTCCACCTTCACCGCTGTGCTGCCGTTCGGTGTCGAGACCTCGAGCCATTTGACGGGAGCTCCGATTGCCGCGGCACTGGTGGTCAGATGAAGCAACCCACTGGAAATCGGTGTGTCGAAGTCGATCTGCAACCACTGGCCCAGTGCGCGCTCGATGCCGTTGCTGAACCAGCCGGTGGCGGGATCGCCGTCGACCGTCGACGCGGGACTGCTCGACGGTGAAGTGCCGCCCAGCTGGGTGGCATCCGAGGCGGCGCTGGAGACGGTGATCGAAGCTCCGCTCCAACGGCCTTCCACGAGAGGCGTGTTCGCAACCGGGTAGTCGGGCACCAGATTGTAGGTACGACGAGCGTCGTCGGGGGTGCGCAGGGCGGAACTGTGGTTGTCGACCTGACCGAAATCGGTTTCCCGATCGCGCGGTGTGTCGGTGACGGTGACCGAATCGACGGGCAGTCCAGCAGCTTCGGCGTCGGCGGCAAGAATCATCGGCCCGGTCTCCGGAACCAGCCCGCTTTCGTGAAGTCGCACAGACGATTCCGGCCCACCTTGTACACGCGGAACCTGGTTCAGGTCGACGGAGTACGGGCCGCTGACCGCCGGGGTGCCGTCGGGCGGGGTGACCTCGAAGATCTCGATGGCTGGGTAACCGGGACGCAGATCGCTGTCCGCGACCAGCCCTTCGATCGGTTCGGGGCTGTCGTCTTCACCGAAGTGGGCGACTCGCTTGATCCCCGGCGAGCCTTCGACCGCCTGGTGCACGAGTATCGGCCTGGCCGAGCGCGACGTTTCGCCGTCGAGGTCGTTGCGCATCACCAGGTAGTGGATGCCCTGCCCCAGCAAGGTCTGTGCGAGGCCGTCCGACGGACGTCCGTCGGCGATGAGACGTTGCACCGAATCGAGCGCTCGGATGGCGCCGGGAGGGGTCAGCGGGACCGAGTCACGCACCGCCCACGGTGTACTCGCCAACGCCTGAAGCGGTTCGTCACGCGTCAGACCCCACACCTGGCTGCCGAAGGGCGCTCCCGGGACGACCAGGGCACGTTCGGCTTCCGACCCGGGGGAGGTGTTGTCCTCGAGCCACTGCGCCGCCTCGTTCCAGTACGAGGGGACGTCCGGATACGCACCGCGGGGAGCGAGCTTTCCCGTCCAGGCCAAGGCGGTCGAGAGGGTGAGGGCAACGAGGATCAGGCTGGTCAGTGCGACCATCGGTTCGCGCTCGGGATGGGCGAACGCGCGGCGCCATCGGGCGAGTGGAACCGATCCCGGCAGTGGCACTTTGGCCAGCAGGTGTGCGAGTCCGAGCACCAGCGGCAGACGGACCAACGGCTCGAGCTTGTGGACGTTGCGCAGCGGCGCGCCTGCCGAGTCGAGGAACAGGCGCACCGACTCCGACACCGGCGAGCTGAGTTCACCCACGTAACCCGCGGCCAGGCCGGTGATACCGACGAACAGGATGAGCGTCAGCCGGCCGCGAGCAGGCATGGACCGCATGCAGAGCCCGGCGAGGCCGGCGGCGGCAACCAGGCCGGTGGCGACGACTGCTGCGGGTTGGGTGACCAGGACGGCGCCGGCAATGCGTTCGGGGGAGACGAACGGGGTCCAACTGTCCGTGCCGCGAAGTATCTCGGCGAGCGATGCCCACTGAGTGGTGACACCGGCGGACTCGATGTAGTCGAGAAACGGTGGGCTGATCTTGCCGAGCAGAAGTAGCGGCACGATCCACCAGAGGGTGCCGAGAGCGACGAACAGCGCCCACCACGCGGTGAACGTCAGCCATGTTCGGTTGGGTTTGTGCGAGAGCCACCAGATGATCGCGACCAGGCAGGCCGCGGCGGTGGCGACGGCGTTGATCGAACCCATGAGTGCGACGGCAAGTGCGGATTGTGCGGCCAACCGCCTCAACCCCCGTGAGTGGTCAGGGAGTCCAGGGACTCCTTTTCCACGCACAGGGCCGAAGGCCAAAACCACCGGCAACAACACCCACGGCGCCAACATCATCGGAAGGGTTTCCGAGGAAATCGAACCGAGCGTGGTCAGCACGCGGGGAGAAAGAACAAAGGCAACCGCTGCGATCACGCGCGAACTACGGCTGCCGATGCCGAGAGCCTCGGCAACTCGGATGATGCCCCAGAAACCTGCGATCAGAAGCAGCGCCCACCAGATGCGCTGGGTGACCCACGGCGGAACGTTCGCCAACTCGCCGAGCGCGAAGAACGGCCCGTGCGGAAAGAAATATCCGTAGGCCTGGTTTTGAACCTGGCCGAGCGGGGCCTGACTACTCCACTGATGCGAGGCGCGTTCGAGAAAACCGAACGGATTCTGCGTCAGGTCGTACTTGGTGTCAGCGGTGATCAGACCCGGCGATTGCAGAAAAGTGAGAAGAAACGCTACGACGGAGGCGCCGAACAGCCACCGCTTCGACAGGGGCTCTGCCGACGGGGCGGTGTCTACCGAAGACACCGCTGCGTCGGCGGAAGAACGGGAACTCGCGAGGCCTGCGCTCTCAGCGGCTGCCGTACTCAACCTGGTTCAGCACGGAAGAATCTGCGTTTCCGCTGCGGTCGATCTCGGGACGAGTGTTGTCCGACGCGGCGGCCGTGACACCGAAGATGACGCCGGCACCCAGAACGGCACCGATGACAGCGCTGGCCACACCGGGGACAAGGAACTTCGTCATCGCGGATCTCCCAATTGGTCGTTAGTCGGTCGTTCGCGGTCGGACGGACTTACCGGCCCGTACGAACTGCTCGGGTCAAGGTATCACCCGCACTCGAGAATCCGGACGATTACCCTCGTGACGTGCTGGTCAGTCGAGGGTTTCGGCGCCAAGCGCGGTCAACAGAGTGCGCAGTTTCGTGGACGTCTCGTCGAGTTCGTCCTGCGGATCCGATTCGGCGACAATTCCACCACCCGCGCTGGCCCAGGCGTTGCGGCCGTCTGCACTGATCTCGGCGCAGCGGATGGCAACCACCCAATCGCCGTCACCGGCCTCGTCGCACCATCCCACGGCGCCGCCGTAGAAACGGCGCGGCTCCTCGGTCTCGCGGATGACTTTCAGTGCCGCGTCAGTGGGTGTTCCGCACAGCGCGGGCGTCGGATGCAGCGCGATGGCGAGGTCGAGCGCAGTAGTGTCGTTTCGCAGTGTGCCGCGGATCGGGCTGGCCAAGTGCCAGACCTCGTGAGTATTGGTCAGTTCGGGACTTGGCGGCACCGACAGATCACTGCACATCGGTTGCAGGACCTCGCGGATCCACGACGTCACGAAGGCGTGCTCGGCCAGATTCTTCGTCGAATGCAGAAGGCTTTCGCCTGCCTCGCGGTCTTGATCGGCGTCGGCGGATCGCTTGGTGGTCCCGGCCAACGGGCGACACGTCACGACGCGCCCGCGTCGACTGACCAATACTTCGGGCGTCGCGCCGATCAGGCTGTGGCCCTCGAATTCGGCTCCCGCAGCAGAGAGGTCGACGGCAAAGGTGTTGGCGACGGGATTGAGCGCCGCCATGCGTGCGGCGAGCGCGGTTGGGGAGATCGGGGTCTGCGTGCGAAGTTCCACAGTGCGAGCCGCGACAACCTTGTCGATCTCTCCACTGCGGAGGCGTCCGATCAACTTTTCCACTCGACGAAGATGCTCCGACGACGACGGGATCTCCCGGTCAACCCGGGTCGTGGGCAGGGCCTGGGGATCGCGCGGTTGCCACGGCCGCGACGCGATCGTCGCCTCGGCAGGTTCGTACAACGCCGTTGCGGCAGCCGGGTCGAAGGGGAGCGCTCCGACGATCAGCTTTGTCGTACCTGCCGACAGAGCGTGGGTGGCCGCGTCGGAGCTGTCGAAGCTGCGTTGTACGCCGCGGGTGACCACGCTGTGATCGGGGCGCGAGAGAACAAAACCGTCCATGGTGCTTTCGACACTAGTCGGCCACGGATCAGGAATGCGCGAAGGTCACTTCCCCGGAGGGACGATCAACACCGGCCGATGACTGTGACGCAGAACATGATCCGCGACGCTGCTCTGCAGTAGCGACCGCAAACCCGTGGTGCCGCGGGTGCCGGTCACGATGATGTCGACGTCCAATTCGTCTGCGGTTTCGACGATTGCAGACCAGATCGCGGATCGGCACTCGGCGCTTCTACCTTCGACGGTCAGGCCTGCGGCCTCGGCCAGTGCGACGCCCTCGGCGAGGGTGACTTTGGCGTCGGTGTACGCGATGTCCTCGACGTCGTCGTCGGGAACCCACTCCGGTTGCATCACCCCGGACAGGCCGGACATGCGAGCGGCCTGGCGAACCATGGGCTCCCAGGCAGTGACGAGAACAGCACGATTGGCGGAGAGGAAACGCCCCGCATAGTCGACTGCACGCTTGGCGTTGTCGGAACCGTCGTACGCGATGAGCATCAGACCTTGTGGCATCACGACCTCCTCGTCAGCGGGGGAATCGGTTCTCTTCCAGGCTACCGTCCCGATGTGCCCGTGAGGGAGTGTATGGGTACCGGGTCCGTTACGGTCGAGGTATGCGGATCAAGTTTCTGAAGGCTGCAACGACCATTGCATTGTGCGGAGGGTTGGTTGCGGGATGCTCGGGCGAAAACGGGACCGCCGATCCGGTTTCGAGCGCCCCGACCAGCACCAGCACCGAGATCACGTCGACGCCTGCGGCATCGAGCTCCGCACCCGTCGCCGCATCGTGCGGTAGCGACCTTCTGGCTTCGCTGTCCCTGCGTCAGAAACTTGCCCAGCTGCTCAACGTCGGCGTCACCGGGACCGACGACGCATTGTCGATAGTCCAGAACGAGGAGATCGGCGGCATCTTCGTCGGAAGTTGGACCGATCAGTCGATGCTCACCAATCGTGAAGTGCCGCAGGTTGCTTCGGCGTCGAAGTTGCCGTTGATGGTGACGATCGACGAAGAAGGTGGACGGGTTTCGCGCGTCGCGGACATCCTCGGGCCCGATCCGTCGGCCAGGGAAACGGCGCAGACCATGACAGTGGAACAGACGTACCAGATGGCACTCGAGCGTGGACGCGGTTTGAAGGATCTCGGGATCACCGTCAACTACGCCCCCGACGTCGACGTCAGCAGCCAACCCGACGACTCCGTGATCGGGGACCGCTCGTACTCCGACGACCCCCAGACCGTGGTTGCCTACGCCGGTGCGTACGCGCAGGGCATGCGCGATGCCGGAATCTTCCCGGTGATCAAGCACTTTCCCGGGCATGGCAGCGCGTCGGGTGACTCGCACCGGGGTGAGGTGACAACGCCGCCGCTACAGGATCTGATCGCGTCGGACCTGATTCCCTTCCGCGAGCTGTCGGGAACCGGAGTCGGCGTCATGATGGGTCACCTCGAGGTTCCCGGTCTGACCGAGCCCGGTACCCCGGCCAGCATCAGCCCCGCAGCCGTTGCGTTGCTTCGCGACGGAGTGGGTTACGGCGCAGCGCCGTTCACCGGCCCGGTATTCACCGACGACCTCAGCGGAATGCAGGCGATCACCGACCGATACGATATTGCCGACGCGGTTCAGGCTGCGCTGGTGGCTGGAGTCGATCAGGCATTGTGGCTGACAACCGACGACGTTCCGCGGGTTCTCGATCATCTCGAGCAGGCCGTCGCGTCGGGTGAGCTTCCGCAGACGCGGGTCGATCAGGCCGTGGTCACAGTTGCCGCTGCCAAAGGTGCCGTGACCTGCTGAGTCGAAGTCAGGATTCGACGCGCAATCTTACCGTAGAGTAAGATCGACATTTACCCTGTGGTTGGAGGAAGCATGGCCGGCGGTACCAAGCGACTGCCACGCGCAGTGCGTGAGCAGCAGATGCTCGACGCGGCTGTGGACGTGTTCTCCGACAGGGGGTTTCACGAAACTTCGATGGACACCATCGCAGCCAAGGCCGAGATCTCGAAGCCGATGCTGTACCTGTACTACGGCTCGAAGGAAGAGTTGTTTGCCGCGTGCATCCATCGCGAAGGGCTCCGCTTCCTCGAGGCCCTCGCCCCGGCCGGCGCGCCGAACCTGACTCCGCGTGAACAATTGCGCGCCGCTCTCGAGGGCTTCCTCGGGTTCGTGGGCGCAAACCGCAAGTCGTGGATGGTGCTCTACCGTCAGGCCGTCGGGCAGCAGGCTTTTGCGGGAACCGTGCAGTCCAGCCGCGATCGGTTGATCGAGTTGACCGCGCATCTGCTCGAGTCCAGCACCAAGGATCCTGATGCCGCGCACGATTACGGGATCATCGCCATCGCGCTCGTCGGCGCAGGTGAGGCGGTAGCGGACCGGGTTGCGGGTGGGGAAATCGAAGTGGATGCCGCAGCGGATCTACTCGAATCCCTCGCGTGGCGCGGTCTGTCGGGCAAGAAGAAGTCCGAATAGCCCCCAGTCACATCGCGTGAACGTATCGCTCCCCCTGTTGAACAGGGGGAGCGATACGTTCACACTGTCGGGGCGGGGTCGGAAACGCACCAGCCCAACCCAGTTCAGTCCTAGGTCAGCGCAGCGTCGCAGTGACGTGCGGGTAACCCTTCTTCGGGTGACGCAGCGACAGATCCCAGCCGTCGTCGGTGCGATCAGCGTAGGCATTCAGCGTCGCCGGTAGCAGAATCGGCTTGCCGAAACGCACGCTGTAGGTGACCTTGTCCGCGACGGACCCCTCGACGGTCCGCAGAACTGCCGCGGCACTCCACATTCCGTGAGCAATGGTCTTCGGGAAACCGAAAGCCTTCGCGCCCAGAGACGAGACGTGAATCGGATTACGGTCGCCGGAGACGGCGGCGTACTTGCTGATCGTGGTCTGGTCGACGCGGATGGTGCTCATCGGCATCGGGGGGACCTCGTCGGCCTTGGGCTCCGGACCGGGCTGGCCGGACAGGGAGGTCTTCTGCTGGTTCAGGAAGCTCGAGGTCTGTCGCCAGACCAGTTCCCGTCCCACCCGAATTTCGGTGATCACGTCGATCAGCAGGCCCTTGCGGTGCTCACGCAGGTTCTCGGCATGCACCGAGAGGTCCAGCGGTTCGCTGACGGAGATGGGCCGCAGCGATTCGATGACGTTCTCGGCGTGAACGGAGCCGACGGCGGCGAAGGGGAAGTCCTTCGACACCATCAGCTTCATCACGGTCGGGAAGGCCAAGGTGAAGGGGTAGGTGATCGGCAAAGTGTCGCCGAACCGCAGTCCGGTCACGCGGCAGTACGCCGCCAGATTGTCGGTGTCGACCTTCAATCCGGTGAGGGTGAAGGTCTGCTGTGGCACCGAGCGTGAGTTGGACTTGTTCCACGGCAACAATCCCAGTACCGCGCGGGAGTAGATGTCGAGGGTCTTCGGCTGCTCGGTGAGCGCGACGGTCCTTGTTGCCATCATGCGCCCAGGAGGCTCTGGCCGCAGACGCGAACGACCTGTCCCGTAACGGCATTGGAGGCCGGGCTGGCGAAGTATGCGACGGTCTCGGCGACGTCGACGGTCTCGCCGCCCTGCAGGAGCGAGCTCATGCGGCGGCCGGCTTCGCGGGTGGCGAAGGGGATGGCTGCGGTCATGGCGGTCTCGATGAAGCCCGGTGCGACGGCGTTGATGGTGATGTTCTTCTTCGCCAGGACGGGAGCTTCGGCGTGTACGAGGCCGATGACGCCGGCCTTGGAGGTGCCGTAGTTGGTCTGGCCGCGGTTGCCCGCGATGCCGGCGATGGAGGAGACGTCGACGACGCGGCCGCCTTCCTTGAGGGCGCCCTTCTCGACGAGGTGCTCGGTGATCTTCTGCGGTGCAAGAAGATTGACGTTCATGACCATGTTCCAGCGGCCCTCGTCCATGTTGGCGAGGGTCTTGTCGCGGGTGATGCCGGCGTTGTGGACGATGATGTCCGCTCCACCGTGACGCTCGAGGAGGTGAGCTGCGAGGACCTCGGCTGCGTCGGCTGCTGTGACGTCGAGGGCGAGGGACGTGCCGCCGACCTTGTTCGCGGTCTCGGACAGCGCTTCGCCGGCGGCCGGGATGTCAGCGCAGACGACGTGCGCGCCGTCGCGGGCCAGGACCTCGGCGATGGTGGCGCCGATACCGCGGGCTGCGCCGGTGACGACGGCAACCTTGCCTTCGAGTGGCTTGTCCCAGCTTGCGGGCGCGACGGAATCTTCAGCGCCGACGACGATGACCTGGCCGTCGACGAAGGCGGACTTTGCCGAAAGGAGAAAGCGCAGAGTCGATTCCACGCCGGAGAGTCCGGTGGATGCCTTGGGGGAGACGTAGACCAGCTGAGCGGTGGAGCCGCGCTTGATCTCCTTGCCGACGCTGCGGGTGAAGCCTTCCAGAGCGCGCTGCGCGACATGCTCGTCGACGCTCGACGTTTCTTCCGGCGTCGTGCCGAGAACGACGACGCGAGCCGACGGTGCGAGGTTGCGGATCACGGGCTGGAAGAACTCGAACAGCTGCTCGAGCTCGCTGACCTGAGTGATTCCGGTGGCGTCGAACACGAGTCCACCGAAGCTGCTGTCGTGTGCCTGAGCCGCCGGGTAGTCGGAGAGCAGTACGCGAAGTGGTTCTGCGAGCCGACCCTTGCCGCCGATGAGGACAGGTCCGGCGAGTGCGGGTTCCCCTGCTTTGTAGCGACGCAGGTTCTCGGGCCTGGGCAGGCCGGCCTTCGACGCGATGAATGCGCCGGGGGCGGACGAGAGGAACTGTGAATAGAGGTCGGGAGCTCCCTTGCTGGCTGCCACGGTCCTACCTTCTGTTGTGTTTCGGGTTGTCTCTCACCGGGCAATCGAAAGAATGCGGCGATAGACAAGTAACTTACTACTGAGTAAGAATAGTCTTCAACAGGTAATCGCACCATCCTTGGAGACGCAAGTGACAAGCAAAGCCCGTTCAAATGCAAAGCCCGCCGCACCGCGCACTGCACCGGCCGCAGCCGCTGCAAATTCTGCAGGTCAGCGCCGTCCGGTTGCGATCGTCGGCGGAAATCGCATTCCGTTCGCACGCTCGGACAAGGCGTACGCACAGGCGTCCAACCAGGACATGTTCACTGCGACGCTCGACGGTCTGGTGAGCCGATTCAATCTGCAGGGCGAGAAGCTCGGCATGGTCGTCGGCGGTGCGGTGCTCAAGCACAGCCGTGATTTCAATCTCATTCGCGAGTCCGTTCTCGGCAGCGCGCTGAGCCCGTACACGTCGGCGTACGACCTTCAGCAGGCGTGTGGCACGGGACTGCAGTCGATCATCGCCGTCGGCGACGCCATTTCGGCCGGCCGCATCGATTCGGGCATCGGCGGCGGCACGGACACCACGTCCGACGCCCCGATCGGCGTCAACGATCAGGCGCGCGAGTTCCTGCTCTCCCTCAATCGCGCGAAGTCCACGGGCGACCGCATCAAGCTGCTCGGCAACGTCCGTGCGGGCATGCTCGGCCTGGAAATTCCGCGCAACGGCGAGCCTCGCACCGGCAAGTCGATGGGTGACCACGCTGCGATCACCGCCAAGGAATTCGGCATCAAGCGCGAGGACCAGGACGAACTTGCCGCTGCCAGCCACAAGAACATGGCAGCTGCCTACGACCGCGGTTTCTTCGACGACCTCGTCACCCCGTTCCTCGGCCTGACCCGCGACGACAACCTCCGTCCCGGTTCGACCGTCGAGAAGCTGTCGACGCTCAAGCCCGTCTTCGGTACCAAGCTCGGCGACGCGACGATGACGGCAGGCAACTCGACGCCGCTCACCGACGGCGCTTCTGCAGTGCTCCTCTCCACCGACGAGTGGGCAGCCGAACGCAATCTTCCGGTTCTGGCGCACCTCGTCGATTCCGAAACCGCTGCCGTCGACTACGTCCACGGCAAAGACGGGTTGCTCATGGCTCCTACGTACGCGATCCCGCGTTTGCTGGCCCGCAACGGTCTGACCTTGCAGGACTTCGATTACTACGAGATCCACGAAGCCTTCGCTTCGGTGGTTCTGGCAACCCTGCAGGCCTTCGAGTCGGACGAGTACTGCAAGGAACGCCTCGGCCTCGACGGCGCATTGGGATCGATCGACCGAAGCAAGCTCAATGTCAACGGATCGTCCTTGGCTGCAGGTCACCCGTTCGCGGCAACCGGCGGACGTATTGTGGCTTCCCTCGCAAAGATGCTCGCGGAGAAGGGTTCGGGCCGCGGCCTGATCTCGATCTGTGCGGCCGGTGGCCAGGGTGTCACGGCGATCATCGAGCGGTAACCGCTCCACAATCTCCCCATGCGACTGAAAACTGCGCTCACCTGCAGTGATCGTCGCGAGGGGATGCGTAATCGGGGATCCGGCCACGAGGGGTGGCCGGATCCCCGAACTCTTTGCAAACTTTTTCGCGCAGGCGTGTAACGCTGCAGAATAGCTACCGATATTCATGACAGCCCCGTGTTGCTGCCTGACCCCCGACCTGGCAGCAGCGCGGGGCTCTCGTATGTCCGGATATCCTGTATTGAGTTGTCGGTGAGCGCCGCAGCGACGGTTGATGCAGCGAGGAGCCAACAGGTGAGTGACGAAGAGGGTCCGTCCGTCGAGAAGACGAACAGCGAGGACTCGTCCCTCCCGGAACAGGAACTCGAGTCGGTCGAGGAACCTCAGGCGGTCGAAGAGACCGAGTCGGTCGAGGAACCCCAGTCGGTCGAGGAACCCGAGGCCCCTGAGGACACTGAGGCCGTTGTCGAGGCTGAATCAGTAGAACCTGAACCAGCCGAAGCACCAAGGCCTGTCGACGAAGAAGCAAGCGATTCCACGGAAGCGACAGTCGACGAATCGGCAAACGAGGTCACCACCGTCATCCCTGTCGTCCCCGCGGAGGACGCACCGCCGACGGAAGTAGTCAACTCGGCTCCGGCGACAGAAGCCATCGACGAGCAGACAGAGCAGTTCGAGCCCCCGGCAGTGGTGGTTCCCCCGAAGCCGCCGCGTCCCGAGTTCGTGCAGCAGTACGACACCCAGCAACTCGAACCCATCCAGCAGCAGTACGAGCCTGTTGTCCGAGAACCAGAGGTAGTTGCACCCCCGGCGCCGCAACAACCGGTGGCGCCCGCTTCGCAGTCTTCCCGCAAGTGGGTCAAACCGGCGATAGCAGTCGGCGCCATCTTTGCCGTCGCAGCGATTGCCTACGGAGTGGACATCTTCACCTCGTCCGGGAAGACACCACGCGGCACTCAGGTCGCCGGGGTGGACATCGGTGATCTCACGCCCGCCGACGCGGAAGCCACGCTGCGCGCCCAACTCGGCCCGAGGCTCGTCGAACCGGTAGCGGTACATGCAGGCGGCGTCGACTCCGAGATCGTTCCCGCGTCTGCGGGTGTGGACGTCGACTGGTCGGCGACGCTGTCGGGCGTGAACGCTCAGCCCATCAACCCGATCACCCGCATCACGTCGTTCTTCGGCTCCCGCGAGGTGCCCGTGGTGTCGGCAATCGACCAGGGTGCGTTGGATGCGTCGATGGCGCAGCTCGCGGCGAACAGCGATCGTGCGCCCGTCGAAGGTGCAGTCGTGTTCGAGAACGGGAAGGCGACTGGTGTTTCGCCCGCTGCCGGTCAGGCGCTCGAAACGCAGCAGGCGGGTTCGACCTTCGCCGCTGAATGGTCCGATGGTGGCGTCGTCGATCTTCCGGTCGACGAGGTTCCGGTGACGGTCACTCAGGCCGGTGTCGATCGTGCGCTGCAGGAGATCGCTATTCCAGCTGTCTCGGGTGACGTAGTGGTCAACGGCCGTGACGGCAAGGTCGCGACACTCGGCGTCGATCAGATCGGCGAGGTTCTGACCTTCACACCCGACGGCTCGGGTGGGCTGACTCCGCAGTACAACACGGATGCTGCGATCAAGATTCTGACTCCGCAGTTGGCGTCGACGGAAGTACAACCCAAGGACGCGTCGTTCACCTTCGCCGGTGGCAAACCGTCGGTTGTGCCCGGTGTCGTCGGTGATCTGATCAACTGGCCGGACACGGTCAAGGAACTTCCGGTTCTGTTGGGCAGCACGGCTTCTCGGGCAACGCCCGCCGTTTACGGACCGGTCCCGCCGGCGTTGACCACCGAAGCCGCGGAGGCCCTCGGCATCAACGAGGTGATCGGCGAATTCACTACCGGTGGTTTCGAATACGCGTCTGGTGTGAACATCGGCCTGGCCGCGTCGGAGATCGACGGGGCCGTGATCAAGCCCGGTGACACGTTCTCGCTCAACGAGTACACGGGCCCGCGCGGTGCGGCGCAGGGATACATCGAGTCGGGGATCATCAACAACGGTCGCCCGGACAAGGCTGTCGGCGGCGGTATCAGCCAGCTCGCGACGACGCTCTACAACGCGACGTATTTCGCAGGTATGGAGGACGTCGCGCACACCGAGCACAGTTACTACATCTCGCGGTACCCCGAGGCTCGTGAGGCGACCATCTTCGATGGTGCGATCGACCTGCAGTTCCGTAATCCGGCGAAGACCGGCGTGATGATCGAGACGATTGCGACGTCGTCGAACATCACAGTTCGGATCTGGGGAACCAAAACCGTCGATGTCACGTCGACGACCGGCCCGCGTACGTCGCCGACGTCGCCGAACACCGTGACGTTGCCGGAGGGGCCTGGTTGTGTGGCTTCGAGCGGTGCACCCGGGTTCACGGTCAGCGACACTCGCGTGATCACCGACCACGCGAGTGGCGCCGAGATTTCCTCGAACACCCGAACCGTCAAGTACGACCCGGTGCCGATCGTGAAGTGCGAGTAGGGGATTACTTGCCGACGAGTGGGCCGAGGGTGCGGCCCGCAAGGTCGACGATGCCTGGCTCTTCGCCGTTGGTGATCAGGTTGATCACGACGCCGTCGATGCCGTGGTCGAGGATGCGCGTCTGAACCTGCTCGGCGACGTCGTCCGGGCTGCCGACGAAATGGCGTTCGGTGGCCTTGGCGACCACGTCTTCCGGCGCCGTGGTGATGTCGAGGCCACGCTCCGCGAGAAACGTTCGCTGATGGGCGCGAGCCTTGTCGCCGTCCTCGTCGATCATCATGAACGTGAGGAAGCTGGTCTCGAGGGTTGCGGGATCGCGACCGGCTTCGTCGCAGCGTGCCGCAAGTGCTTCCATCTTGCACGGCAGTTCCGACGGGTCGCAGATGATGTTGAGGTGATCCGCGAAGCGAGCGGCGAGGCCGAACGTCTTTTTCTCACCGCCACCGCCCAGCAGGATCGGCAGGTCGTCGCGGACGCGAGGCTCGTTGATGGCGTCCTTGACGTGGTACCACTTGCCGTCGAAGGTGGGGCGATCACCGCGGAGCATCGGCGCGATGATCTGCAGTGCTTCGTCGAGTTTCTGGAAGCGCTCGGTGAACGTTCCGAACTCGTATCCGAACGAATTGTGTTCGAGTTCGAACCAACCGGCGCCGATGCCCAGGATGGCCCGACCGCCGCTCACCACGTCGAGGGTGGTGACGGTCTTGGCGAGCATGGGCGGATTGCGGTAGGTGTTTCCCGTGACCAGTGCAGACAACTGGATGGTCTCGGTGGCCGTCGCCAGCGCGGAGAGCGCCGAGTAGGCCTCGAGCATCGGGGCGTCCGGCGCTCCGATTCCGGGGAGTTGGTAGAAGTGATCCATCACGAATGCAGTGTCGAAGCCTGCGGCTTCGGCTTCGCGGGCCTGCGCTATGACGGTGGGGAAGAGGTCCTTGACCGGACCGCCGTAGCTGAAGTTGGGCATCTGGTATCCGAGGCGAGTGCTCACCGTTTCGACGTTACTCGCGATCGGTTGACCTGGCACGATTTTACCAACTCTATGGATTCCGTTGTGCTGGGCAGACTTCCGGAAGTCAGAGAAGTTCTTCGGCCGCGTCGCGTCGCTTGGCGCGCTGCTGGTGAAGTTTGACGACTGCGATTGCGATGCCACCGCCGATGATGGCGCCTACCAGCGCGCCGACCCAGGTTGACGATTCTTCGTACGAATCGAATTCGAGACGGGCCATGATTCCGACAGCGGCCACGAGGTAGAGCGCGATGCTGATCACCACGCGAGGGCGGCCGTAGGTGGACAGCAGGTACACGTCCACATCGCGGCGCTTCGCATAGATGATCGTGATCAACGAGCCGAACAACGCAACGATCAGCAGGGCGAGCGAGATCCACGCCCCTGTTCGGCCGGCGACCCAGGGCAGAATCGCCGAGCTGACGAATATTGCCCAGAAGACACTCTGGAGTCCCACCGCCGAGGCTTCGTTCCAGACGTCGCGCTGACGCTCGTCCTTGTAGAAGTCGTCGTCCAGATCTCCGACGAACCGCAGTGCCTTCATCATGGTGCTCATGCCGTCTCCTCTGGAATTTCTGTGGTGAGTTCCGATTCGGGTAAGGGGAAGAGCGCTTCGACGGTGGTCCCCAGCGCCAGGGCCAGGCGAAGTGCCAGGTAGACACTCGGTGCATAGTCACCGCGTTCGACGGAGACGATGCTCTGTCTGCTCACCTGACCTGCCGTGGCCAGTTGCGCCTGGGTGAGGCCGGCGAGGCGTCGGTGCTCCCGCACGTTGTTGTCGCCGGCCTTTCCAGTCATGCAAAAAGTAAAGAATACTTGTCACTAGATGTCAAGTTTGCTTGTCATATGAGAGGCTGAAGAGCATGCGTGAACGATTTCTCGAGATCGCCCTGGCCAATCCGGTGGTCGCAACGATCGTGGATCGTGCGCCGAAGCTGGGATTGCCGGAGTGGTACCTGACGGCGGGTGGGCTCTTCCAAACCGTCTGGAATCACATCGACGGCCGTGATCTCGGCGCCGGAATCAAGGACTACGACCTGTTCTACTTCGACGCCGGCGATCTGAGCTACGACGCGGAGGACCGTGTGATTCGTTCGGCGGCAGAACTGTTCGCCGATGTGGATGCCGATGTCGAAGTACGCAACGAAGCCCGCGTGCACCTGTGGTACGAGCAGCATTTCGGGATTCCCGGCGTTCCGTTCACCAGTTGCCGCGACGCTGTCGACCACTTCGCTTCCACAACTTGCTGTTTCGGGATCACCAAGGGATCGGATGGGACCTTGGACGTGTATGCCCCGCATGGATACGACGATCTTTTCGACATGATCGTCCGCCCCAACCCGGTGCTGGCGCCGAGAGAGGTTTACGAGGCCAAGGCAGCACGGTGGCGCAGGGAATGGCCTGCGCTGACCGTGGAGCCTTGGCCGGAGACCCTCGCCTAGACTTCGATCGGCGGATGCAGCCTGTCCATGGTCCATTGCCGATTTCGGCGTGCAGCAAGTGAACTGGCGCCGAGTGAGGCGACGAGAAGGCCGCCGAGGACGGCGATCGAGACCCACAGTCTCGAGTCGATACCGCCGACGGTGAGTTGTCGTAGCCCGTTCACCGCGTAGGTCATCGGGTCGAAGGGGTGGATGATCTGGAACGGTTTCGCGGTGGTTTCGACGGGATAGATGCCGCCGGCCGAAACCAGTTGCAGCATCAGGAACGCCAGGGTGATGACGCGTCCGACGGAGACTCCGAAGATGGCGTTGAATGCCTGGATCAACGCCATATACGTGGCAGTGATGAGCATCAGGAATCCGACGGTGCCGAGGGCGTGTGTGGGGTGCAGGCCGACGGCGAAGTGCACGACCAGGTACATCACGATCACCTGGCAGATGCCGATGAGCAATGCCGGCCAGTACGAGGCGAGGACCACTCGCAGCGCGCCGAGTCCGTTTGCGATGGGCCGGTTCTGGAGCGGCTTGAGCAGCATCCAGGTGATGATGCCGCCCACGAACAGCGCGAGGGGCAGGAAGAACGGAGCAAAACCGGTACCGAACGTGCTTGCCCGGTTCTCGTACGTCTCCTGTAGTTCGACCGGGCTGGAGAGGGTTTGAGCGGTTGCGGTTCGCTGCTGATCGCTCCAACTGGGGACCTGACCGGCGCCCTCGATGAGTTTGGTCGCGAGTTCGGCAGACCCGGCACGGAGTTGCTCGGTGCCGTCTGCGAGTTTGGCTGCACCATCGGAGAGTTGAACGCTTCCGTCGGTGAGTTGAACCAGTCCACTACTGAGGGTTTGAGCGCCGTCGTTGACTTGCTGACCGCCGTCACGCAGCTGTACCAGGCCGTTGCGGAGTTCACCACCGCCGTTGGCCGCGGCGCTGAGCCCGGCTCGGAAGGTGCTCGACGGATCGTCGAGTTGGTAGGCGAGTTGTTGTGCACCGCTCTTGAGTTCGCCCAGTTGGCCCATGGTCGCTTCACCGAAACCCTGAGTGCGCAGTATGTCCTGGGCAGGCGCGAGGGCATTGGCGATCTGTTGGCTGACGGGATCCGGGTTAAGTCGAAGGCTGGCCACTGCCTGCCCGACCAGCTGTGCGACGTCTGCTTGTGTGTTCCCGAGGACACTCAGTTGGTCGACGACCTGGGTGACGCCACCACTGAGTTGGCTTGCGCCGTCGCCCAGTTGGACGGCTCCGAGATCGAGCTGCCCCAGACCGTCGGTCAGTGCGAGGACGCCATCCGTGGCGGTGTTGATACCGGTCGAGAGTTGCGCTGTACCGCCGGCAAGAGTGGCTGCACCGTCACGTGCGGTAACCATGTTGTCGGCCAGAGTTTTCGAGCCCGACGCCAATTCGCCGGCTCCGGCGTTGGCAGTGTTCACTCCGGCCGAGAGCTGGAGCGCTCCGTCGGCGGCCTGCTTCAAACCAGCACCCGCATCGGTCAATCCGACCAGAACTGTCTCGACGGACTGCGCGCCGATCTTGTCGCTGACCTGACTGAGGACCTGCTGGGCGGCGTTTTGGCCGATGATGGTGCCGAGGTAGTTGTTGACGTCGTTGAAGGTGAACTGCAACTGAGCTTTGTGGGGGTCCTTGGTCGTCGGGGAGGCGACGGCCTCGCTGAAATTCTCAGGCAATGTGAGAGAGAAGTAGTACGTGCCGTCCGAGACTCCCTGAGCGGCTTCCTGCTGCGAGACCAGGTGGAGATCGAGCTCACCGGAATCGAGCAGCGCTTGGCTTACCTCGTCGCCCGCGTTGAGTTCCTGACCCTGCACCATCGCGCCGCGGTCGGTGTTGACCAGCGCGACGGGGACCTTGTTGACCTCACCGAACGGATTCCAGAAGGCCCACAGGTACATTGCGCCGTACAGCAGTGGCATCAAGATGATGGTGACGAGTGCGATCCTGGGCATCGCGCCGCGGGAGAACCGCTTGAGTTCGGTTCCGAGAGACATTCCAGCGAGCATCGCGGTTACCTCGCCCCTTCTTGGTCGGGATTGGTGACTTCTTGGAGCAGGGTGACGGCATCGATGGGTGATCCGTCTGGCAGCGGGTTGACGGTCGACGCGATGATGGTCTGGTAGCTCCCCATCTCGACGAGTCGCTCGACGAGGTATGCACGTTCGGAGTCGCGCCGCACCTGTTCGAGATCGTCGACGACAAGCAGGGCCGGCTTTTTCGTGTTCGCGACGGCGATACGCAGCAGGATCGCCTCGAGTTCCCCGAGATCGCTGACGTACCGGCCGAGCGCAGGTAACGGATGATCGCCGAAGACGGGAGCGCACACCGCTTCGAGTTCGCGGTCTCCGGCGCGTCCGATGAGCTTGTACCAGGGCGCATCCCAGCGAATTTGTTCGGTGATCAGATCGCGGACGGTGACGGATTCGGCAAGCTCGTCGATGTCCTCGAACCCGGCGACCCCGGCGATCTCGAAGATATCGCGGGGACGCGTTCGACCGAAGACGGACAGTGAGCCGGAACTGGCTTTCATTCGTCCGCTGAGTGTCAGAAGTAAGGACGTACGTCCTGAACCGGCCGAGCCTTCGAGGATCGTCACACCGCCCGCACGAATCTCGAGATTGACGGGTCCGAACACCGGCCCCCATGGGCCGTCGAGCGCCAAGTCCGTGGCGGTCAATGCCAGGTCGGGGGCGTAATCGGGTTGTGCGTGCTCTGGTGCGACCACGATGATCACCTGTCTGTTGATCTACTCGGCCTGCGAAAGAACCGAGTGCTGGTTCAGTGGACGTTCGTGCTCACCCAATCACATCGGTAGCGGGCGAGCGGTCCCAGGAATGGGATGTGTCGGACACGTTCGATAACTTGAAGACCGAACGGTATGTATTCTGTTGGAAACGGAACGGGGGAGTCGAGGTGCCGGTTCGTAGACGCGGTATGTGTGCGTTACTGGTCATGGCCACCCTGTCGGTTGTCTCCTGTGCCGGGGAGCGCGAGTCGCCCCCGTTCGTGTCGAGCGAGAGGCTTTTCGAGTTCACCGGTCGCAATGTCGGACCCGTGACCGTTCCGCCCTTGCCTTCCGATCGGCACGAGTCCGAAGCAGCGCCGTACGGAGCCATCACCCTGTCCGGTGGGTGGAGCGGCGCAGCCAATGTCTCGCTGCCCGGATCCGTCACGTGTTTCGAGCACAACTGGGCGGATTCGCTGCCCGCCGGTCACCGCCGGTGGGCCTACGAGGTGCACACCAGTTCCTTTTACGAGTACGACGGCGGCGGCGAGTATCCGGGACGTGATTTCCAGTTGCAGGTCTACGTGAACGAAAAACCGGAACCAGGTCAGCACGGGTCGGCGATCATGAAGTTCTCGGATCAGAGCGGACAGTTCGTGTCCTTCGGGGGCGGTGACGACAAGTCCATCGAAATCGTCAGTTCTCCGGACCGCAGGCGCGTGGCGCTTTCCCTGGTGGGAAGGGCGGCACGGCCCGGCGAACAACCGACGACGTCCGTACTGTCCGCACAGATCAGTTGTCCGACCGTCGAGCGCAGATGACCTCGGATTCCATGGACTGCTGAGCATGAAAATGCCGGCCCCGAAACGTTCTCGGGACCGGCACTTTTCATGAATCAGGAACGAATCAGAATGCTGCTTCGTCGATCTCCATGATGTCGTTCTCGGTGTTCGCGATGATCTCGCGTGAAGCGGTGAGCTCGGGCAGGACGTTCTTGGCGAAGAAGGAAGCGATGGCGACCTTGCCCTCGTAGAAGCCCTTGTCCTTGTCGGAAGCGCCGTTGTCGAGTGCTGCGAGAGCGATCTCGGACTGGCGGAGCAGCTGCCAGCCGATGAGCAGGTCGCCGACGGACATCAGGAAGCGGACGGAGCCGAGGCCGACCTTGTACAGCTCGGTGGGCTGCTCCTGAGCTCCCATGAGGAAGCCGGTGAGCGTGGCGGCCATGGCCTGGACGTCTTCGAGTGCGGTGGCGAGCAGTGCGCGCTCCGCCTTCAGACGACCGTTGCCGGCTTCGCTGTCGATGAAGGTCTTGATCTGTCCGGCAACGTGAGCGAGCGCGACGCCGCGGTCACGAGCGATCTTGCGGAAGAAGAAGTCCTGAGCCTGGATGGCCGTCGTGCCTTCGTACAGCGAGTCGATCTTGGAGTCGCGGATGTACTGCTCGATCGGGTAGTCCTGCAGGAAGCCGGAGCCACCGAGGGTCTGCAGGCTGTCCGTCAGGTACTGGTACGCACGCTCGGAGCCGACGCCCTTGACGATCGGGAGCAGCAGGTCGTTGACGCGGAACGCGGTGTCCTTGTCTGCGCCCGAGACGAGCTGGGCGACAACCTCGTCCTGGTGAGCTGCGGTGTAGAGGTACACCGCGCGCAGGCCTTCGGCGTATGCCTTCTGCATTGCCAGGCTACGACGCACGTCGGGGTGGTGCGTGATGGTCACGCGCGGTGCTGCCTTGTTGGTCATCTGGGTCAGGTCTGCGCCCTGCACGCGCTGCTTGGCGTAATCGAGAGCGTTGAGGTAACCGGTGGAGAGGGTGGCGATTGCCTTGGTGCCGACCATCATTCGAGCGTGCTCGATGACGTCGAACATCTGGGCGATGCCGTTGTGGACCTCGCCGACCAGCCAGCCCTGTGCGGGGATGCCGTGGCCGCCGAAGGTGACCTCACACGTGGCGGAGACCTTCAGGCCCATCTTGTGCTCGACGTTGGTGACGAAGACACCGTTACGCTCGCCGAACTCTTCGGTCTCGAAGTTGAAGTGCGTCTTCGGGACGAAGAACAGGCTCAGGCCCTTGGTGCCCGGTCCGGCGCCTTCGGGGCGAGCGAGAACGAGGTGGAAGATGTTCTCGAACAGGTCGTCCGAGTCGGCCGAGGTGATGAAGCGCTTGACGCCCTCGATGTGCCAGGAGCCGTCGTCCTGCTTGATCGCCTTGGTGCGTCCGGCACCGACGTCGGAGCCGGCGTCGGGCTCGGTGAGGACCATCGTGGCGCCCCATCCGCGTTCGACGATGGTGGCTGCCCACTTCTTCTGCTCTTCGGTGCCGTTGTTGAACAGCACGTCCGCGAAGGCGGGTCCGGCCTGGTACATGTGCGCTGCAGGCTGTGCGCCCAGGATCAGCTCACCGATGGCCCACACGACGGATCGGGGAACCGGCACGCCGCCGACCTCTTCGCTCAATCCCATGCGGTACCACTCGGCATCCCACAGAGCCTTGAACGACTTCTTGAAGGATTCCGGAAGTGCAACGGTGTGCGTCTCGGGATCGAAGACAGGGGGGTTGCGGTCCGCATCGGCGAAAGATTCGCCAAGCGGTCCCTCGGCCAGGCGTGCGACCTCTGCCAGCATGTTGCGGACAGTGTCGGCATCCAGGTCGCCCCAAGCGCCTTCGCTCAGTGGCTTCTCCAGTCCGAGAACCTCGAAGAGGTTGAACTCCAGGTCCCGAACGTTGCTCTTGTAATGGCCCATGTCTTCTGCTTCTCCCAGTGAGGTGGTGCGGTCCAGCACTCCTAGTACCGCCCGAAGTTTATTACTCGTCGGTAACTTAATACATGTTACTAGCCGTTCTTTGCATTGCCAACACCGGATTTGCGTCCGATGACAAGCGCGTCGACCGCGATTCCCGTTTCGGTGTGCCTGTGGGGATTTCCGGCGATCTCGAACTCGAGCTTTCCGTGGAACTCCTGCATCAATTCTTCTGGTGTGTAAAGGATTTCGGGATCTTGCGGCCCGCCGACGCCGTAGTCGATGTTGCTTCGGTCGTGACCCAAAATCATGAGGATTCCGTCAGGTTTCAGAGAATTTATGGCACGGTTCACAACCAGGGTGCGTTGTGGTGCGGGCAGATGAAGGTAAAGAAGCAGGGCCAAGTCGTATCCCTGCCCGTTCCTCGAGGCGTAATCCGCGACGGTGACGTCGCCGCATCGGTAGTCGAGCCGGTCGAGAACCGATCGGGGTGAGCGGGCCGCGATCGTGCGGGCTTTCTCGATCGCGACGGCCGAGTAGTCGATGCCGGTGACCTCCCAACCGCGGGTCGCGAGCCACAACGCGTTACGGCCCTCGCCGCACGCCAGGTCCAGTGCCTGGCCGTGGGGGAGGGCCGTCGCGTATTCCACCAGCAGTTCGTTGGGAGGAGCGCCCCAGACGAGCTCGGTTTCTTCGTACTTCTTGTCCCAGGCCGCCGCATCCATAGATGACGACGGTAGTGCCACTCAGTGGTTACGCACTCCGTCCATCGGGTTCTTGCGTAGGGCGGCGCGCGTCGGGACCGCGATGGAGACAAATCCCAGAACAGCGGTCACGGCGACGATGGAACCGTAGATCGCCGGTGAAATCGCCGGGATCGGCTGCCCGGACACCGCTACGGCGATGCCCATCAGAGGCGGCAGGGCGATCAGTGATCCGACCACGACGGCGATTCCCACCACCATCAACGACTCGATGCGCATCATCGCTCGGACCTGCCTCGTCCGCGAGCCCACCAGTTGAAGGAGCGCGAACTCGCGGGAACGCTCGGCAGTGGCGGCGACCAGGGTGTTCACGACGGCGACTGCGAGATAGCCGAGCAGGACGAGGACGGCGAGGATGCTGACCCACGACTGCATACGACGCTGATCTTCGCCCGCGGCCCCGAACTGGTCCTGGTTCATCGCGGCGATCGAGGGGAACGAGCGCAACGACTGCTGGACTTCGGCCGACCGTCCGGGTTCGGCAGCAACCAGAACGGTGTCGATCAGAGCGTCGGTGGAGTGCTGACGCAAAGTCTCGATCGGCATGGTCACGTCCCCGAATCCGAGGCCGCGACCATATTTTGCGACGACCATCGGATGCACGAGTGTGCCGTCCCCTAGATAGAGGTCGACGCGCTGACCTACCTTGGCTCCGAGTGTGAAGGCGCCGTCTTCGCTCACGGCAACGGTATCGCCGGTCAGAGCGCTCAGGTCGCCCTCGGTCACCGCGAGATCGAGGGTCGCGTCGGCGCCGGCGGCGTCGATGCCCTGGGCAGCGATCGCGCTCTCGGCTGAGCCGCCTTCCTCACCGCTGGGTACCGGCAGGACTTGACTGCGGACCACCGGGTTTGCCGCACTCACTCCGGGCACCGATGCGATCGAGTCGAGGAGCGAGGGAGCGATACCGGCCGGCGCGCCGACGATCAGGTCGGCGGTGACGCCCTTGATCGACTGGTTGGTCGCCTCGGCGGCGACGGTGCTCTGGCTGAAGAACTGCACCGAGCCCAGTGCGATTGCGAGAGCCAATGGAACAACCGCCGACGAGAGCCGTCTCGAATTGGATTCGGCGTTGGCGGCAGCGAGAACTTTGGACGCCGACCCACTACGGCGCAGTGGACCGCCGATCACCTTGATGATGCCGCGCACCAACAAGGGGCCGAGCAGCGCGACCGAGAAGATCAACAACAGTGCACTCGAACCGGCTCCAGCGGCTGCCACGCTGCCGGGCAGGAAAGCGGGGAGCACGCACGCGCTGAGGCCGGCGGCGCCGAAGATCAGCCCGGTGACGATGCGTCCGCGGCTCAGTTTCGCCGGGCCGCTTTCGGATTCGCGAAGCGCTTCGACGGGGTCGAGCTTCGCCGGTCGTCGTGCCGCGATCGCCGCTGCCGCGCGGGCAGTGAGTACGCAGATCAGGAATGCCGCGATCGCCGGAAGCGGGCTGTAGGCCAGCGCGAAATCGGTGGGCATGACCCCGGCGTCGGCAAACTGTGCACCCAGGAATCGGGCGAGCAGGTATCCGGGCACCGCGCCGAGAGCCGCCGCAGCCGCCGCGACGAGCAGCACTTCACGTCCGATCATGACGTGGACTTGTCGCGTGGTGGCCCCGATTGCCCGCAACAGAGCGAACTCTCGGCGTCTGGCGTTGATCGAGAGCGACAGCGTGCTGGAAACGACGAACATACTGACCATCAACGCGAGACCGGCAAACGACGCACAGAGCACGATCAACTGCGTCCGCGCAGCACCGGCGTCGAGGAATTCGATGCCTCCGCGTGCAGTGCCGGTCGAGACCTCCGCACCGGTTCCGGCGAGTGCATCGCGGGCGAGAGCGGCAGCATCCACGCCTTCGGGAGCGATCAATCCGACTGCGGTGACAGCGTTCTGGTGCGGCCACAACCGTTCGGCCTCTGCGTCGTAGAGGAAGACGAGTGCCGGACGGTCGGGTGACGGCACCGAAGCCGAATCAGCTGTGCCGACGACGGTGTACTCGTCCGTTACCGCGCCGTGAGCCAGCGTGATTCGCTCGCCGAGCGCGGCGCCCGTGGTCGAGACCACCTCGTCGCGGCTCTGCGGAGCGCGCCCCTCGGTGAGCGAGTACGGCGCCAATTGTGCTGTT
Organism: Rhodococcus sp. YH3-3; assembly: GCF_001653035.1. Classification (NCBI taxonomy): domain Bacteria; kingdom Bacillati; phylum Actinomycetota; class Actinomycetes; order Mycobacteriales; family Nocardiaceae; genus Rhodococcus; species Rhodococcus sp. YH3-3. The sequence goes on from NZ_BCWH01000001.1 coordinate 1,575,829, forward strand.
TCCCAAGGATGTGCATCGAGTACGACGCCCTTGGCGGTGCTGACGGGGACGGAGATGTCGGGAACCACGGTGACATCGAGTGCGTCGAGCTTGCGGACCGTATCGCCGGCGAGGAGAACTCGCTCGGCAAAGGGCTGATCGGCGTCTTCCTTGACCTCGAGCGCCTGTGGTGCACTCACGACGGCGTCGGCACCGGCGTAGAGATGTGGTGAGACACCGCCTCGCACTCCCGATTCCAGCAGCACACCCAGACCGCAGGTGAGGAGCGCTGCGCAGAATACGGAGACGAACACGGCGACGAAACCGGAGCGATGCGCTTTCAGGTGCGCAAAGGTGTGCGCTTTCATCATCACCAGTCCCCGAGGTGTGTCATGCGCTCGGCGATCTGCTGCGGGGTCGGGCGGTCGATGTGCCCGACAAGTTTCCCGTCGGCGAGGAACAGCACACGATCGGCGTACGACGCGGCCACCGGGTCGTGCGTGACCATGACGATGGTCTGATCGAACTCGGCAGCTGTCCGGCGCAACAACTCCAGAACCTGCTTGGCGCTGCGGGAGTCGAGGGCGCCGGTCGGTTCGTCGGCAAAGAGTGCGTCGGGGTGGGTGACGAGGGCGCGTGCGATGGCGACGCGTTGCTGCTGACCGCCGGACAGTTCGGAGGGTTTGCGCTTTCGGTGTGATCCGAGTCCGACGGATTCGAGGACGAAGGTCAGATACTGCTTGTCGGCTCGTCGCCCGGCGAGGAGTAGGGGGAGCGTGACGTTCTGCTCGACGTCGAGAGCGCCGAGCAGGTTGTAGGCCTGGAAGACGAAACCGATGTGATCGCGACGGAAGATGCTGCGGGCCTTCGGCTTCAGCTGTGAAATCTCGGTATCGCCCAGCCACACCGATCCGCTGCTCGGTCGGTCGAGGCCCGCGGCGCAGTGCAGGAAAGTGCTCTTACCTGATCCGGACGGGCCCATCACGGCGGTGAAGGTGCTGCGCGGCAGAGTGAGGCTGATGTTGTCGAGGGCGGTCACGGCGCCGCGGCCGTTGCCGTAGACCTTGCTGACCCCTTCGAGTCGCACGGCAGATGTTCGAGCTCCCGTGGCACCAGGAGCCGGCGGGGCGAGGACCGAGTGTCGATTCTTCATGGGAAGAACGCTATGGAGATTCGCCATTCGTCGACATCCAGCAGAGTCCCGAATCAATGGTGTAGCCAGCTGTAGTGGATCGTGCGGTGTGGTGCGGCATGCTGGGGCAGTGAAGAAGAGAACCAGGGCTGCGGTGTACGTGCTCGTCGAGGGCGCGGCAGCTGTGGTTTCCCTGTTCTTGCTGATGGTCGGTCTCATTCTGTTGTCGCTCTCGATTCTGATCGTCGGCTGGTTGCTGTTGCCGTCGTACGTGCGAGTGCTCCGGTGGTGGGCCGGCCTGGCTCGCAAACGCACCGCTGCGTACACCGGACGCCCTGTTCTGCAGCGATACCCACCGATGCCCAGCAATCCGACATTCGGGGACTGGAGCCGGTTCCTCACCGATCAGTCGACGAGGCGCGACGCGGCCTGGTTGTCGATTCATGGTCTGGGTGCTTTCGTCGCGGCGATGCTGACCATTGCTCTGCCACTCGGTGCGCTCAATGCGATTGCCGTCCCGCTGTACTGGCAGCAGATGCCCGCGGGCGAACCCGTCAACAACCCGTACCCCGTGACGTCGTGGCTGGGCGCTGCCGGAATGCCGTTGATCGGCATCTTGTACTTCCTGATCGCGTGGTGGTTGATCCCCGCGATGGCGAAATGGATCAGCTGGTCGACCACGACTTTGCTTGCGCCGGATACGCGTTCGGACCTCTCGAAGCGCGTCACCGCCCTGACGGCCAGCCGCGCTGCGGCGCTCGACGCGCATTCGGCCGAACTCAAGCGCATCGAGCGGGATCTGCACGACGGAGCGCAGAACCGTCTGGTCGCGGTGGTGATGATGTTGGGGATGGCCGAGCGGTCGTTGCAGAACAATCCGGACCAGGCTCTGCCACAACTGCATCGGGCCCAGGATGCGGCCACCGAGGCGTTGAGCGAACTCCGGACGTTGGTGCACGACATCTACCCGCCGATCCTCGACGAGTTGGGTCTGGAGGGCGCGATCTCGGCGCTCGCCGGGCGCTCCGCCGTGCCCTGCGTACTCGAGATCGACGAGCTCCGCCGTGCCCCGGCTGCCGTCGAGGCTGCTGCGTACTTCGTCGTCGCTGAGGCCTTGACCAACGTCGCAAAACACAGCGGAGCCCGCAGGGTCACCGTCACGGCACGGACGGAGACGTCGGACGACTCGTCGGGTGAGACGATGCTCATCGACGTGATCGACGACGGTCACGGCGGCGCGAACGAACGCCCGGGCGGCGGCGTGGCGGGGATTCGACGCCGGGGCGAGGGTTTCGAAGGAACCGCAGTATTGGAGAGCCCGGAGGGTGGACCGACAACGATGAGGGTGGAACTACCGTGCGGATTCTGATTGCCGAGGACGACGCTCTCCTGCGAGAGGGGCTGGCACTGCTGCTCCGCGGAGAGGGCTTCGAGGTGTCTGCTGTCTCCGACGCCGCGCAGTTCCTCACGGTGTTCGAGGAGACAACCCCCGACGCCGCGGTGCTCGACGTCCGGATGCCTCCTACTTTCACCAACGAGGGACTTCGAGCGGCGATCGAGGTGCGCAAGCTTCGCCCGGGCTTTCCCGTCCTGGTCCTTTCCGCTTACGTCGAGGATCGCTACGCCGGTGAATTGTTGGCAGGAGGCGCCGGCGGGGTCGGGTACCTGCTCAAGGAACGGGTCGGCAAGGTAGCCGAGTTCGTCGACGCATTGAACCGGGTCGTCGACGGCGGAACCGTGATGGATCCCGAGGTCGTATCCCAACTGATGAGCCGTCGACGCGCCGACGATCCGATCAGATCGCTGACGCCACGCGAGTCCGAGGTTCTCGGACTGATGGCGGAGGGGCTGGGAAATCAGGAAATCGCCAGGAAACTGGTCGTCAGCGACACTGCTGTGAGCAAGCACATAGGAAATATCTTCGCAAAACTCGGCCTGTCGGCTTCCGAAAGCGGGCATCGTCGTGTTTTGGCAGTTCTAGCTCATTTACGCGCCTGATCGTGGATCTGGACTACATACCTGACCGAAGCGTAATGTGAGCCAGCCTCATGTTGTTGCCGTGATCGAACGGTGACCTGAGAGGCAGGGGCTTATGTCCTGTACGTAACGTGTGATGTCGAATGCGCGTCATCACCAGAAACCAACGAGGAGATCGATCAATGGGTAAGCCGATTGCCAGTGTGGCCGGAGGTCGGCAGTCCGTCCTTCTCGGGCTCGGCGTTCACCGCCCGGAGCGAGTCGTGACCAACGACGAGATCTGCGAGCTGATCGATTCCACCGACGAGTGGATCCAGACGCGATCGGGTATCAAGTCGCGCCGGTTCTCCGGCGAAGGTGAAGGCATCCTCGCGATGTCGATCAGCGCGGCGCGTAAAGCACTGGACGTCAGCGGCATTGCCCCTGAGCAGATCGGCGCCGTGATCATCGCGACGTCGACGTGGGACCTGCAGACTCCTCAGGCTGCGTCCATCGTCGCCCACGAGCTCGGCATCAAGGGTCCGGCTGCATTCGACGTCGCGGCAGGCTGCGCCGGTTTCTGTACCGCCCTTGCGGTGGCCAGCGACCTGGTTCGCGGCGGCACGGTTGATCACGTACTCGTCGTCGGCGTCGAGTTGATGAGCGAGGCCACCGAGCCCACCGATCGCAGCGTTCGCTTCATCTTCGGTGACGGCGCAGGCGCAGTTGTCGTCGGCCCGAGCGACACCGTCGGAATCGGCCCGGTCGAGTGGGGTTCGGACGGCAGCCAGTCCGACGCCATCGTTCAGGAGCCGAGCTGGCTCGACTACACCAAGAACCCGACCGGACCTCGTCCGTGGATCAAGATGGCCGGTACCGCGGTGTTCCGCTGGGCTGCCTTCGAGATGGGCAAGGTCGCCACTCGCACCCTGGAGAAGTCGGGGCTGGGTATCGAGGACATCGACGCTTTTGTGCCGCACCAGGCAAACCAGCGCATCAACGAGGTCATCGCTCGCAGCATGAAGCTGCCCGAGGGCTTCCCCGTCTCCAACGACATCGCCGAGACGGGCAACACGTCCGCGGCCTCGATCCCGCTCGCCATGGAGCAGATGCTGCGCGACGGCCAGTGCAAGCCGGGCGACAAGGCATTGCTTCTCGCCTTCGGTGCGGGTCTGTCCTTCGCCGGTCAGGTTGTCGTCATGCCGCCGTTGGCTGGAGCGGAATCCGCCTGATTGTTCCTTACGGAAGGGCGCCTCGAACCCACGGTTCGGGGCGCCCTTCCGTTTCCGTCCGGATCGTCGAACGTCTGCGATGTGGCACTCTGGCGAGATGGTCGAGAACGTGGGGGAGTCCGAACGGGAGTCCGAACGTAATGGTGTGACGGGCGGCAGCTTGGCGAAGATGGGCGGGCAAGTGGCGCTCGCCAGCACGGTCAGTCGGATCACCGGCTTCGTCCGCACCCTTGCCCTTGCCGCGGTCCTGGGCATCGCCCTGGTCAGTGATGCGTACAACGCGGCCAACAGCTTCCCGAACATGGTCTATCAGCTCCTCCTCGGCGGGATTCTCGCCAGCGTCCTGCTTCCGTATCTGACGCGGCAACGGAGCCGTGGGCGGACGCTCGAACGAGAGCAGACGCAGCGCGTTCTCACCGTCGGAGCGCTGGCTCTTGCGCTCGTGACGGTAGTGGCCGTGGTGTGCGCGCCGCCTCTGGTCTCGGCCGTGATCGATGATCCGGCTCAACGAGAGCTGACGACGCTCTTCGCGTACTTGCTTCTTCCGGAGATCTTCTTCTACGGCGTCACGGCGATGATGACGGCTGTGCTCAGCGTTCGATCGGTATTCGGCGCGCCGGCCTGGGCACCGGTGATCAACAACGTCGTCCTTCTGGTGACGGTCGCGGTCTTCCTGTGTATCCCGGGACCGGTGGCTCTGACTCCCGAGTCGATGACCACCGCGCAGGTTCTGGTGATCGGTATCGGCACTCTGCTCGGGATCGTGGCGCAAACCGCCGTCGTTGCTCGAGCGCTGCACCGCAACGGGTTTCGGTGGCGCCTTCGCGTGCGCGTCGTACCGCACACCTGGCGACCGGTGCGCGTCGGGGCGCCGTTGCTCGGCTGGGTACTTGTGTACGTCGTTGCCGGCCAGATCGGTGTGTGGGTGACGATGAAGGTCACTCTCTCCCGTCACGTCTACTCGATGTACACGCACGCGGATCTGCTGTTTCAAGTGGCGTACGGCATTCTCGGTGTGTCGTTGTTGACGGTGCTGATGCCGCGGATCGCCAGGTCGGTTGCTGCGGGTGACGACGTCGGCGTCGTATCCGATCTCGGCCGGGGAGCCCGGTATTCTGTGGTGGCGCTGATCCCGGTGACTGTGGCGCTCATGGTGTTCGGTCCCTCGTTGACCACCTTGATCTTCTTCGGCCGGGTCGACGGCAGCAGTGCCCGGTTGATCGGGACGGCCGTTGCGGTCAGTGCATTCGGGCTGGTGCCCTTTGCGATGGTCATGCTTCAGCTGCGAGTGTTCTACGCCGACAACAACACCCGAACTCCCGCGGTGATCGCCCTGGTGATGGTGGTCGCCAAGACTGTGCTCGTCCTTCTTGCGTCACTGTCGGCTAGTGACGAAAGGCTGGTCCTGGCCGTCTGTGCCGCCGGCTCGTTCTCCTACGTGTGTGGAGCGGTGCTCGGCCACATCCTTCTTCGAAAGCGATACGGGCTGTTGGGATTCCGTCGCGTGCAGGCCACCGTCGGAAGGATTTCGGCGGCGGCAATTCTGGCAGGTGGTTGTGCGCTCGCTTTGGTGGTGGCGGTTCAGAACCGAGTTCCCGAGCCCAGGCTTGCTGCTGTTATTTCATTGTCGGCGGGTGCGGCCGTCGGTGCCGTCGTCCTGTTGGGCGCATGCAAGGTCGTCGGTGTTCCCGAGATTCGCCGGGCGCGAGCCCTACTGCTGTCCTGAGGACAAGAGCGGTACCAGCAGTTCGTCCGGAGTGAGGGCGCCGTGCTGTCCACGGAGGCCGGACAGTCCCGATTCGACAGATCGACGTACGACGGCCACGTCCCCGGACGCAATGGCGATGACATCACCGATCCGGCCGTGATACTCGGAATGCACTGCAGGCCCGAACAATCCTGCGACTATGCCCTCGGACCTCGTCCCGATCCACATGCGGTCACCCAGTTCGGCGCGCCAGCGGTCCGCAACATCTTGTGCAGCGCCTTCTCGGGTGTGGATGTGACGACATCTAGGTTCACCGGCAAGAGCGAGTACATCTTTGGACAGAATCGGAGTGTTGTCGAAGTCGATCTTGTTCTCGTCCGACACGTCGACCATTCCGTGGTCTGCCGTCACCAGCAATCTCACGTCCGGACCGAGAGCCGCGGCGAGTTGCTCGACCAGTCGATCGACCAGCATCAGTTGGAAAATCCACGGCTCGGACTCGGGTCCGTAGACGTGGCCGAGTGCATCGATCTCGCTGATGTAGCAGTACGTGAACGTGCGGTCGGCAGATTTCGACGCCGCCACGGTGCGAGCGAGGAGGTCTCCGTATGCCTGGATTCCGGCGAACTGGGCACCGCGCATCCCGGCACGGGTGAGGCCGCTGCCGTCGAACTTCGACGGTACGACGGTTGTAACGGTGATGCCGGCTGCGGCGGCGCGATCGAACGTCGTGGCCTGCGGCTGCAGGGTTTCCGGGACGATGGAGTCGGTCTGAGATTCCTTCTTGCCCGCGCTGTGCCAACCCAGCCAGTTGAACACCGAATCGGCTTCTTCGACGTAGGACTGGTAGCCGGTGATGCCGTGCGCTCCCGAAGGCAGACCGGTCCCCAGTGAGACGATGCTGGTGGCCGTCGTCGTGGGGAAGCCTGCCCGGATGGGCGTTCCGATCAGTGAATTCAGGAATGGTGCGTGTTCGGCGTTGCGGGCGAGCAAGTTCGCGCCCATCCCGTCTACCAGCAGAATTACGGTCTTCTTGCTGGGCTGTAGATCGAGACGGTTCGCTTCGCCGCTCACTCCGAGAGAAGCGAGTACCGACGGCGCAAGCGTCGACAGAGTCGGCTGCGAGTACACATCGAGGAGAGGGGCGGGGGCGGGCATCCCATGAGATTAGGCGTTGGACGCAGAAAACTGCATACCTTCTGGGCGAGTGTTCAAATCTGTGCGGTCAAATCCGGACTTTCCAGATGATCAGCGCGCAGAGACCGCGGACCGGTGCGGCCTCCGCGCGGAGATTCATTCCATGATCGTGGAGATCTGGAACTTGGCACCTAGTGGATCGGCCACCGACGCGAGACGACCGAAGGGCGTGTCCTCGGGATCGCGCAAGACGCTGCCGCCGAATTCGACGACCTTGGCGACGGCCGCATCGGTGTCGTCCGCCCCGAAGTACACCTGCCAGAACGACGGCGCCTCTGCCGGGAGGAACGAGCTGGCATCCATCAAACCGGCGACGACGGTGTCACCCTGCTTGGCCTGTGAGTACCGGAACTCGTCGCTGTCACCGATCGACTCGTAAGTCCAGCCGAACACGTCGGTGTAGAACGGCAGGACCGCGGCGTAGTTCTTGGACAAGGTCTCGTGCCAGACCGGCGCTCCGGCCTCGCCGACCAAACCGAAGCCGTGATGCTGATCTGCCTGCCAGATGCCGACGACGGCACCGGCCGGATCGCCCACGATCGCCATGCTGCCCTGAGGACCGACCTGCATCGACGGCATCATGATCGTTCCGCCCGCGGCTTGGGCCTTGGACGCCGACGCTGCCGCATCAGTCGAGGAGATGTAGGTGGTCCACACGTTGCCGTAGGGGTTTCCCTCCTGCTGGGGTCCGAGCCCGGCGATGGGCTGCCCGTCTTTGCTGAAGATCGCGTAGCCGCCGTACTGCGGGTCGTCGTTTGTGTCAGCCTGCCAGCCGAACACGTTGGTGTAGAAGGATTTGGCAACCTCGGTGTCGGAGCTGGTGAGGTCGATCCAACAGGGTGTTCCGTCGAGCGCTGTGCGTGCGGGCATCTGAAAACTCTCCTTAACCGAAACGGATACACAAGCAGGGGACGCGGAAATGCTTGGCCGAGGAAGGCCTGAATCTCACGCTACGCGCGTACCCCGACACATTCCCAGGGTTCGAGAGCTTTGGGGTATGTGTCCGTTTCGCGTTCCCCGGTGGGCCGGACCTGCCAACGTAGACGACCGCCGAATCGTTCTTGATACTCCGAAGTTGATGGGGCACTTGCTCGATCGGCAAGGGCGTTCCACCGGGGAGTGTTGGTACGTGTCAGCTCCTGATCAGCCCCGTGCGATCGAGCCACGCGAGCGCATGACGGGTGAACTCGTCCGGAATCTCCAATTGTGGGGTGTGGCCGGTGTCGCCGAGAATGATGGTGGTCCAGTGTGGATGTGCAGCAGCGGCTGCCCGTGCGGCCTCGACTGGGACAAGCCGATCGCGATCGCCGTGCATCAGGAGCGTCGGAGTCGTGATCTCTCGCAATGTCTTTCGATAGGAGGCAGGACGGGCGAGGGTCATCAGCAGTGACCGTGCTGCCTGAAGGAATTCGGCATCCTGGGTAGGTTCGTTGCGGCGAATCGCCGTCAAGGCAGCGCCCGCGTCGAGGACCGCGGGGTCGGCTCGCGTCGGATCGGCAAAACACAATCTGGTCATCTGAGCGGCCAACTGCCGGTCTGACATCTTTCGGCGTCCGAAGCCGAGAACCTGCTCACCGACGTACGGCATCGAGTAGAGCGCGAATTGGGCGGCGACGGTCAGATCGGGAAGTTGGACGGGCAGGGGGAGCGCCGGATCCACCAGCACCAGGCCGGCGACTGATTCGGGACTGGCATGGGTCGACATTGCCGAGACCATTCCGCCCATGGAATTGCCGAACAGGACGGCGGGCTCACCCACCACTGTGTCGAGAAAGCGATTCAGAAGTACTGCGTTGGCGTCGACGCCGGTGTGTCGCCCACGGGCAGAGGTGAGTCCGAATCCGGCGAGGTCAAGGGCGTACACGCGCGTGCGCGCCGCCAGCGCCGGTGCGACCCGCACCCAGTTCAGGTGCGAGCCGCCCAGACCGTGAACGAGCACGATGGGCGGCGCTCCGCTGGGACCGCCGAAGTCGATCCAGTGAACGTCACCGCCGAGATCGGTGATGTTGCTTGTCCCGCCCCACGGGTGTGTGAGGGTGCTTCCGTCGACGAGTTGGGCCGAAACAGCGGATTCCATACATGCCAGGATGCACCGAGGTGTCGTCGTAGTCACGCACTCGTTCCGGTTCGGGATCCGAATATGTGTCATCGATCACGGCTTCTCAAGAAGCTCAGGAAACGGGCAAAACGGAATTTGACTGGTGTTCAGCACTTTTCGAGGCTGTCGCCGCTTTCCGACGGCCGTGGCGCGCGTCCGGCGGAGGTCGGTTCGGGCATACTGAAAACCATGTGGTGGATGGTCGGGCTCATTGTTCTGGCCGCCTTGGTTTTGGCATCCGTTCTGGTCGGTTTCGTTTTCCGCCGCCCGATCGCCGAAGCCAAGTCGGCGGTGCTTGCCTTCGACGACGCCAGCTCTCAGCCCCAGCGCGACTGACCACCGTCGAGCGGAATTGTTGCTCCAGTCAGATACGCGGCATCCGGGCCGACCAGGAAAGCCACCGCGGTTCCGATGTCCGTTTCGCAGTCGCCGATCCTCCGTAGCGGAATCCCGGCAACAAAGGCGGCAGCCTCCTCCGGGCGTGCATCTGCCCACCGCTGCAGCCCCGGCGACGACGCGTGGGGAGCAACCGCGTTGACCCGGATCCCGTCGACGCCCCATTCGCATGCTGCCGCGCGACTGAGGGCTCGGACGGATTCCTTCACGGCCGCGTAGCCGCCGTAGCCGGCAGCGTCCCAGCGGACGGCCACGGAGCTGACCATGTTGATGATTGCCCCGCCGCCGCGCTCCTTCATGAACGGGTAACAGGCTTGCATGGTTCGCAGAGTCGCGACGGGGCCGGACGTCAATCCGTCGGCAAGGCGCTCCGGAGTGAGGTCGAGGACGTTGCCGAGCGGGTTGAGGCTGGCGTTGTTGATCAGAATGTCGACGCCGCCGAACAGTTCCACCGTTCGCGCCACGGCTCCGGTGATGGAATCCGCGTCGGCGATATCCATAAGCACCGGTTCGGCACGGCCTCCGCGTTCGGCGATCTCGTTACATGTGACGACGAGTTTCGACTCAGTGCGGCCCGCGACCGCGACGGAAGCGCCCTCCTTGGCGAGCGCAAACGCAACTCCCTGGCCGACGCCCTGCCCTGCGCCAGTGATCAGGGCCACTTTTCCATCCAACTTGCCCACTGCTGTTCTCCTGCTCGTCATTCAACGGTTCCCGAAGCGTTGTCCGAATCGCGCATTGTTACTCGTGGGTTCCCGCTGGATGAGATGTGAGTTACGTCCCACTCAGCGGTGCCGCTTCAATTTTCGGTCGTCTTACGTATATTGTGAGCGCCGTTACATACCGGGCGCGCGGACCGCGTACACATTCCATGATGAGGAGCTAGACATGGCATACACCAGCAGCATTGCAGCCAACGCAACCACCGGACCGCTCACGGACCTGGCCAAGGTTCTCGGCCCGATCGCCGGCATCGTTAGCGGCATCGCAGCCGTCGCCACGATTGCTGCACTCTTCGGTGGCAACAGCGCTTCCTGATCTGCTTCTGCAGTCAGATTTCCTCCGGCTCGCATTCTGAAGATATTGCCTTCGTGGATGCGGGCCGGAGGTTTGTCTGCAGATGAATACCTGTGTCTTGCAGGCACATTCATTTTTGTGATACGTCGATCTTTGCCGGCACATCCGCACCTTCTTCGTAGACCTGGGGTCCGAAGTTCGGCAACGGAGTGTAGTCGAGCATCGCCTCCGAACCGCGGTAGTGGCGGAAGTAGTAGAGCGATCTGTCCGGCCGTATGAGGGTGTCGGGTCCTGTTGTCTTCCATCCCCAGTGGACGTCTGCTCGCAGAATCTCCGACAGCTTGACGATGTTCTTGCAGCCGTGGCTTTGCAGCCCAAGGCATTTCAATTCCTCGACGTCTCGCAATTGCCCGTCGCGCGTCCACCTGGATTCGTAGACCAGAGCATCGAGAACGACGCGGTGCGAACCCGCTTGAGTAACGCCGGCAAGTAGAACCTCCCAGTCCAATCCTGGTGCGTGTTGGAGGTATTCGTCGGCGTCGATGAATGCTGCCCATGCGACGGTGTCGCGGTACCGGCTCACGTAATCGACGTACGCCTCTACCTGTCCGTGCACGATCCGACCGTCCGCGTCGCGCGGTTGCCAGTCGACGATCGTCACCGGAAGGTCGTGCAGTTCTTTGCGGAATGCGACCTGAACTTCACTGTCCGACATCGATCGGGTGAAGGCGCCGTAAGAGTTGCCTCTCTTGTCCTCGCTGCGGCCGTGCCAACGGTTGAGGCTGAATGCGCTTGTCTTGCGGGTGGACCCGACGGAACCGGTGTTGTCGTAGAGAACAACCTCCCAGCCTTGCTCGATGTGGTGCAGGCACCAGTCCCTGATGAAGGGGAGATGTTCGCGGGGGAGCAGGACCGCAACCACGGCGCGGCGCCCGGCGTCAGAGCTGTTCGGATGATTCTTCGGATCCGTGATCACCCGACACACGATAGTGCTCTGCGTGGATGCGAGTTACTCAATGCTGCTCGTAGGAACGGTTGATCGTAGAACGTTGACACATTTGGCAATTTGTCTCATAGTCGAGTCATGACAACTTCTGTGTCGCATTCGCCACGGTTTGTACCTTCCACCGGGGAGTCCTGGCGTTCGCCCTGGGCCATGTACGACGCATTGCGCGAGAACGACCCGGTGCACAACGTTGTGCCGGAAGCTGCGCCGCAGGACGAATACTGGGTGCTCACCCGTCACGAAGACGTCTACAACGCCGCTCGCGACTACGAGACGTATTCGTCGGCAAAGGGATTGACCACTGTCTACGGTGAACTCGAACAGATCGGGATGCAGGACAATCCGCCGTTCGTGATGCAGGATCCGCCAGTGCAGTCGGAGTTCCGGCGCATGGTGTCGAAGGGTTTCACTCCGCGTCAGGTATCGGCGGTCGAGCCGATGGTTCGCGAATTTGTCGTCGAACGTATCGAGGCGCTGAAAGCGCGTGGCAGCGGCGATATCGTCGTCGAGCTCTTCAAACCGTTGCCGTCTATGGTTGTCGCACACTATCTGGGTGTGCCGGAATCGGACCGTGACCAGTTCGACGGCTGGACCGAAGCCATTGTCGCTGCCAATTCGGCAGGTGGTGTGGCCGCGGCAGCGACGACGGCGCAGGCCGCCACCGGTGAGCTGATGATGTACTTCGCTTCGCTGATCGAACGCCGCAAGGTCGAACCGGGTGACGACACGATTTCGCACCTACTCGCCGCTGGACTCGGTGAAGACGGCGACATGTCCGGCCTGCTGTCGATTCTGGGCTTCGCCTTCACCATGGTGGCCGGGGGAAACGACACCACGACAGGAATGCTGGGTGGTTCGGTGGCGATGCTGACCGAACGCCTCGACCAGCGTCAGATCCTGCTGGACGATCCCGCATTGATCACCGACGCGGTCGACGAGTTGCTTCGACTCACCTCGCCGGTCCAAGGACTGGCACGCACCACGACGCGAGATGTGGCCTTGGGTGGCAAAGTGATTCCGGCAGGACGTAAGGTTCTGCTGATGTACGGTGCGGCCAATCGTGATCCCGAGAAGTACGGACCCGACGCGGCGGAGTTGGACGTCTTGCGTCGACCGCAGAAGATCCTCACCTTCAGCCATGGCGCCCACCATTGTCTGGGCGCGTCGGCAGCTCGAATGCAGGCGCGAGTTGCTTTGGAAGAGTTGCTTTCCCGGATTCCCGACTTCCATGTCGACATCGACGCGATGCAATACGCGCCGGGCAACTACGTGCGCCGTCCGCTCTCGGCTCCGATGTCGGTGACTCGGCCATGAGCAACGACTGGCTCGGCGAGGGGCGCGCCTTGGCGGCAGCCGAGAAGATCCTCGACAGTGCGGCACAATTGTTCGTCGAGAAAGGCGTCAACGCGGTCGGTATGGCGGAGATAGCCTCTGCTGCAGGATGTTCCCGGGCCACCTTGTATCGGTACTTCGAGAATCGGCAGGCTCTTCACATTGCGTTCGTTCACCGCGAAGCTCGCAGGCTGGGAACTGCGATCGCGGAATCGGTAGCGACCATCGACGATCCGAGTGAGCGTCTGGAGACGGCCATACTCACCGCAGTCTCCGCGGTGCGTAGCACTCCGACGTTGGCTGCATGGTTCGCCCCGGGCGATGCGAGTCTTGCCGGTGAACTCGCCAATTCGTCCGACGTCATCAACGGACTTGGTGTCGCGATGCTCGGTGAACTCGGAGCAGGCACAGCGTCGCGGGCACGCTGGATCGTGCGGGTGATCCTCTCGCTGCTCATGGTGCCGGGGGCGGACGAGAACGACGAGCGGACGTTGGTGCGTGAGTTCGTCGTTGCGCTGTTGATTGCTGGACGGGCCACCTGATCATCCCTTCCGGGTGATGCGCGAGGGCTGCGTGGGAATCGAGGATGAACCGATATCCCGACACAGGTCACCGCGAGTTCCCGAGGAGCGTAAGAGAAGATGACTACACCGTCCGAACTCGACCCCAAGCCCGCCACCGAAGCGACTCGCCTGGCAAATGCCCAGGTTCTCCGTGACCTTCCTTTCGACGACACCTTCGACTTCGAACTGATTTCTCGAGGTCTCGTGGCACCGCTCATCGATGGCGGACTGGTCAAAGGTGACAAAGGGCAGTTCATCTTCTCGTACGACGCCTACGGGTTCGCCGACGGCGATGCACCGGATACCGTCAACCCGAGTCTGTGGCGCCAAGCCACTTTGATGGGAAAGGGCGGTGGACTGTTCAAGCTGGCTGATCGTCTGTACCAGGTGATCGGCCAGGACTTGTCCAACACGACGATCATCGAGGGCGACACCGGGTTGATCATCGGTGACACTCTGATGTCCGCGGAAACAGCCGCTCTCGCGCTGGAGTTGTACTACCAGCACCGCCCGAAGGTTCCGGTCAAGGCAATCATCTTCACGCACTCCCACGGCGATCACTTCGGCGGTGTCAAAGGATTTGTCACCGACGAAGAGATCGAGTCCGGTGCCGTAAAGGTCTACGCACCAGACAGTTTCACCGAGGAAGCGATTTCCGAGAACGTACTTGCCGGCACGGCGATGACACGTCGCGGAATGTACATGTACGGATCGTTCCTGCGTCCGGGGCCACAAGGGCAGGTATCCGGTGGTCTCGGCCTGTCCACTTCGCACGGCACTTCGACGTTTGCCGTGCCTACCGACGTCATCACCGAACCGGTGCACGAAGAGGTCATCGACGGTGTGCGCGTGACGTTCATGCTCGCGCCGGGAACCGAAGCGCCATCCGAAATGCTCTTCTATTTACCAGATTTCAAGGCGCTCGGGTCAGCCGAGGACGTCACGCACACGATGCACAATCTATACACGTTGCGCGGCGCCAAGACTCGCGACGCCAAAGCGTGGTCGCACTACGTGCGTCTGGCAATGGAACTGTTCCCCGACGTCGAAATCATCTTTGCGCAGCATCATTGGCCCACGTGGGGCAACGACAAGATATTGAAGCTGATGTCGGATCAGGCAGATCTGTACAAGTATCTGCACGATCAGACGTTGCGCCTTGCCAACAAGGGACTGACACCGGTAGAGATTGCCGACCAGATCGAGGTACCCGACGCGATCGGAAAGCAGTGGTACAACCGTGGGTACTACGGCTCGCTCAGTCACAACGTCAAAGCGATCTACACCTTCTATCTCGGTTGGTTCGACGGCGTTCCCGCTCATCTCAATCCCCATCCGCCGGTGGAGAACGGCAAGCGCTACGTCGAAGCCGTCGGCGGGCCGGACGCACTTTTGACCAAGGGCAAGCAGGCGTTCGACGACGGCGACTACCGCTGGGCCGCGGAGCTGGTGAACCATCTGGTGTTCGCCGATCCGAGTAATCAGAAAGCGCGAGAGTTGTTGGCGGACACGTACGAACAACTCGGCTACCAAGCCGAGAACGGTACGTGGCGCAACTTCTACCTGGTCGGAGCGATGGAATTGCGGCATCCGCTGGCGCCGATGCCGTCCAACAACCCCACTGGCCCGGCCGTGGTCGCAGTGATGCCGCTCGAACAGATGCTGGATTTCTGGGCAGTTCGCCTCGATGGCCCGAAGGCCGCCGACGTCGACCTGTCGTTGCGATTCGTGTTGTCGGACACCGCGGACAACGTCCTGGTCACAGTGCGCAACGGCGTGCTGAACTACGACATGGACAAGGCAGATGCTTCGGCCGCCCTGACTCTGACCTTGACCCGTGCCGTGTTCAACGAGGTGTATCTGGGAACGACCTCGCTCACCGAATCCATCAAGGCCGGAACGGCAAAAGCTGTGGGAGATCAGTCCGAACTGGAGACGTTCATCTCGCTGCTGGAGGACTTCGATCTGTGGTTCGATATCGTCACGCCGTGACTGGTCGACTCCATGATGTGGCCCGGGCGGGGGATCATTCGAAACGAGAAGGATCTCCCGCGCCGACCCGCACGATTTCGGGAACACCGGACGAATAGTCGACGACTGTGGTGGGTTCGGTTCCGCAGTCACCCGAGTCGATGACGGCGTCGAGTTGGTGGTCGAGTTCTTCCTTGATCTGCCAGCCGTCCGTCATCGGTTCCTCGGCGCCGGGCAGGAGAAGGGTGCTGGAGAGGATGGGTTCACCCAACTCTTGCAAGAGTGCCCGCACTACCGGGTGGCTGGGGATACGCACTCCGACGGTCTTCTTCTTGGCGTGTGCCAGCCTACGCGGAACTTCCTTCGTGGCGGGAAGGATGAACGTGTACTGCCCAGGCGTAGCCGCTTTCACCGCGCGGAACGCCGAGTTGGTGACGTGGACGAAGTGCCCGAGCTGCGCGAAATCGGCACAGACCAGCGTGAAGTGATGGTCCGAACGCAGATGACGGATCTCGCGGATCCGATCGGTGCCCGAGTGATTGTCCATTCGGGCGCCCAGGGCGTAGCAGGAGTCGGTGGGGTAGGCGAT
The DNA here is from genome assembly GCF_001653035.1 of Rhodococcus sp. YH3-3. NCBI lineage: Bacteria > Bacillati > Actinomycetota > Actinomycetes > Mycobacteriales > Nocardiaceae > Rhodococcus > Rhodococcus sp. YH3-3. Next base: position 1,592,005 of record NZ_BCWH01000001.1, read on the forward strand.
GACCGCGTCGTTGCGCAGCATTTCGACGATCTGGCTGATCGCGCGCGGCTGCGGGTTTTCCGGGTGAACGTCGAAGTATCGGGCCATCAACTCAGCTTAGTTCAGCTTGCAGATCACGAATGCCGTTCACCGTTGAGACTGTGGTCGGCGAGCAAACCCGTCAGCTCTTCGGCGTAGGCGAGTTGCTTACGTAAGTGTGTGCAGCTTTCTTCCGCCCGGGTGTGGCAGTCGGTGACGAATTCGGTTGCAGCGGTGCGCGTTGGCGCGTCCGAAGCTTCGTCGCCGAGCACTGCCAGAGAATCGAGAAGTTGTTTCATTTCTTCGAGACTGAATCCGAGTGGCTTCATTCGTCGGATTACCAGTAGCCGTTGGACATCGGCCTCGGTATAGAGGCGGAATCCTCCGGCGCTCCGCTCGGACGGAGTAACCAGACCGACCTCGTCGTAATGACGAATCGTCTTGATCGACAGTTCGGTGCGTTCGGCAACCTGTCCGATCTGCATGTTCGGCCCTTGGCCCGCATGTTCCGGCTCAGACATCACTCCCACTTTCCTCGCGCTGGGCTTCCATACTCTCAGTGACCGTCACCCAGGCGACCGGACAGGCGCAGGTGGCGCTCGGCCGATGCGTCGTCGAGCCCCACGATCTCGACATTCTTGCCTCTGGCCGCGTACTTGGTGGTGATGGCGTCCAGTGTCGCGACGGTCGACGCGTCCCAGACATGAGACTCGGACAGATCGATGACAATGTTCTTCGGGTCGCCGGCGTAGTCGAATTGGTAGATCAGATCGTTGCTGGATGCGAAGAACAGTTCGCCTCGAACCGCATAGACACGGGTGTCCTCGTCCGGATGCGCGACGTCGATCACTTCGGTGAGATGCGCGACGCGGCGGGCGAAGATGACCATCGCGGTGATCACTCCGATGATCACGCCGTAGGCAAGATTGTGGGTGGCGACGGTGACTACCACGGTGACCAACATGACCACTGTCTCGCCGATCGGCATGCGGCGCAGGGTCTTCGGATTGATGCTGTGCCAATCGAAAGTGCCGACCGAGACCATGATCATGACGGCCACCAATGCGGCCATGGGAATCAACGCCACCACATCGCCGAGGCCGACGACGAGTATCAGCAAGAACACGCCCGCCAGGAAAGTCGAGATTCGAGTGCGAGCGCCGGAGACCTTGACGTTGATCATGGTCTGGCCGATCATCGCGCACCCTCCCATGCCCCCGAAGAAGCCGGTGACGATGTTCGCGACGCCTTGGCCCCACCCTTCTCGGGTCTTGTTCGAGTGAGTATCCGTGACGTCGTCGACGAGCTTGGCCGTCATCAACGATTCGAGGAGTCCGACGAGCGCCATGGCCAATGCGTACGGCGCAATGATCGACAGTGTGTGCATGTCCAGGGGGACGTCGGGGAACAGTAGCGTCGGTAGGCTCGACGGAAGCTCGCCCTCGTCGCCGACGTTGGGGACATCGAACGCGAAAACGACTGTGGCGGTTGTCAGTAGCACGATTGCCACCAGTGGAGCCGGGACGGAGTTCGTCAGTTTCGGCAGGAATACGAGTATCAGAAGTGCGACTGCAAGGAGTGGGTAGACGAGCCACGGAACATCGATCAGGTGGGGGAGTTGGGCGATGAAGATCAAGATGGCGAGTGCGTTGACGAATCCCACCATGACGCTGCGCGGAATGAAGCGCATCAACTTTGCGACGCCCAGGAGGCCCAGCACGATCTGGAGAAGGCCGGCCAGAAGGACTGTCGCAATCAGGTAGTCGATTCCGTACTCGCGCGTCAGTGGAGCGACGACCAGTGCGACGGCGCCGGTAGCTGCGGAGATCATTGCGGGTCGTCCGCCGACGACGGCGATGGTCACTGCCATCGTGAACGACGCGAACAGTCCTACCCGCGGATCGACGCCGGCGATGATCGAGAACGAGATCGCCTCGGGAATCAGTGCCAACGCCACGACCAGTCCGGCCAAAACCTCCGTTTTGAGACGGTGAGGTGACCGGAGCGCGGCCCGAACCGAATTGTCGTTGGTGGATGAAGCGATGGTTACTGCCATGAGATTCCGTCCTGACGAGGTTCTCATACTCTACCCTCCTGTAAGGGTAGAGTATGACCGGAGATCTCTCTATGGTGCGAACTTCTGTCGAATTGTGTTTCCCTGCAGTGAATCTCGAATTGCGAGATTGATCGAGAGAGGAAAGGCCTGCGGCGGCGGTCAGATGTGACGACTAGCAACTCTTACCAAGTATTTACCTACTGTGTGGGTTTTGTTTATTGAAAACGGGTCAACTCGGGCGCTGGCTCCGTTACAGTTCGGCGGCAAACGTCAATCAGGTTGTTCCGAGAGGACATCATGTCAAAACGCCTACTGAATGCTGCGCTCCTTACCGGCCTCCTTGCCGGTGGAACCGCTGTGGCCGTGATTCCGGCAACCGCGGCGCCCGTTGCAGAAACCACGTCGACAACGTTCCAGGTCACGTGCCGCGCAGTTCCGAGTGCGTTCTCCGGTCCTTCGTCAGACGGAAAGCCTGCCACGGTGCGGGTTTCGGCTCCGACGGTAGTCGCGCCAGGTCAGGTCTTCGACATCGACGTGGATCCGGGTAGCGTCCAGATCCCGAACGATGTGAGCGGCGCAAGCGTCAAGAAGATCTCGCGTCTGAAGATTGATCTGCCGATTCCGACCAACGCGGAGTTCGTTTCGGCGACGGTCACCGATCCGGGCAATGTTATTGCCGGGAAACCTGCTTCGGTGATTCGTGTCAACGAAGACGGCACTCCCGCAGCGGACGGTCCGATACTCCGGTTGTCCGGCGCAAACGAAGCGATCGGCAACAGCCCGTCATCGTCGTCGGGTGCGCACGGCGGGCTGGCGATCAATGCTCAGTCCGGAGCCGAGACGGACATCGTCTTTCCGAAGATCAGAATCACCGTAAAGGCCGGGCCTTCCGGCGCAGTCGAAACCAATGTCCGGACTTCGGGTGCTGCAGGTACTTTCGGTGGGCCGGAGTCATTTTTGACCTTCCTCCCTCAGGTCAGTCACTGGCTCGCGGGAACCATCTGGGCGCCCACATCCTGCTCGCCGCGCGACGCTGAGACCGGCCCCCTCAATGCCGGTGCCGGCGCCCTGGCATCCACGAAGATCGACGGGGACCTGGGGCCCGTTGATCCTGAGCCAGGCGCGGACATCGTGACTAAGCTCGAAGGACCGGCTACCGCCGCGACCGGTACCAAGGTGTCTTTTGCTTCTCACGTCGATCCGGAAAACGCAACGGGAACAGTACAGTTCATGGTCGACGGCAAACCCGTCGGTGACCCGCGGCCGGTGGTTCGCGGTATTGCGCGCCTGGATCTCACCTTCGGTAAGGCGGGTACCAAGTCCGTGACTGCAGTATTCACCGCTACCGGAGACGAGGCGAAGTACACGTCGGCGGCACACGTACTCACGGTGACCGGTGACACCACAGGTCCGGTCGATCCCAACCCGACCGATCCGGGCACCCCGGGTGGTCTCGGCAGCCTCGAGTCCGTTCTGCCGCAGCTGCCGACGGGTTCGCTCGGTGGCAAGTGATCACGGTCCTACCTCACTGAACTTTCAATGGCCGAGTTCTTCTGAAAGGCAACACATGAACCCCCGCACTCTGGCAGTTTGCGCTGTCGTACCAGCACTCGCGGCCGGACTCCTCGCTGTGTCCGCGCCGGTGGCAGCGGCTTCCGATACCGTGACGCGGACAGTTTCCTTCGAACACAAGTGCCGGGTCGACGGCGCCACCGATTGGGATTCGTCGTTCTCCGACAACATGGAGGTAACCGCGCCCACGTCCGTGCGTCCCGGCGAACAGTTCACAGTGAAATTGCATCCAGGCACCATGCGTAGTTCGGATTCGGACACCGGTCGTATCAAGTACGACATCGCACTACCGCAAGGGGCAACCCTGGTTTCGTACTCCCTCGTCGGTGATTCGTCGTCCAACTTGACCGGCGAGACTGCGGTGCTGCTCCGGGTGGGCGCAGACGGAAACGCAAACCCGGCGGGTGAGTACCTGCGAATTACCGGTGCCGGCAACAAGACAGTCAACGACGGTCCGAGCGCCAGCGACAACAAGCCCAAGGAAGGGCTGCAAGTCAAGGCCAACACGGACTTTCGTTTGCCGGCAGTCGAATTGAAACTCGAAGCTCGGTCCGACGAGGGAAACGCGACGACGCACCTGCGCGCCGGGGCGACGAGCCCGAGTATCAAGATCAAAGACACGAGCATGAGTTTCGGTGAATCCCGGTGGGTCAATGCCGCTGGGTATTGTGTTGCTGCGGGCGAGGGACGCAACGCCCTCTCGACTACCGAGGTATTCACGACCAACCAGACCGAGACGACGGTCGCTGTCGCACTGGAGGCACTGACGGGCGAAGACGTCAAGATTGCGGCGAGTATCGACCCGAACCCGGGTGAGGGAACGGTCGAGTTCTTCGACGGCGATACGAAGATCGGCAGCGCCACAGTCGATTCCAATGGCCATGCAGAACTGGTCTGGCCGTTCCGCGACCAGGGCGAGCATCGCATCACCGCAAAGTTCCTGGGTACCAAGAAGTTCAGTTCTTCGGAATCTGCGGACAAGACCGTGACCGTCACCGTGCCTGGCGTCATCGTCGTCGAGCCGGTGGATCCGACGGAACCGGAAACTCCTGGTGGAACCGGAAGCCTCGGGGACATCTTCTCGAAGCTGCCGACGGGCTCACTCGGAGGCTGAGTCACCCAAACGGCAGGGGAGCGTCGACGTTTCGGCTCGAATGCGGGTGTGTGATCGAATACTGGAATGACAGGTTCGAATCATGCCGAGAGCCGCAACGCCGGCGTTCTCTGATCTTCTCAATGGGAGTCTCCGTCACGGAAATCGGGCCAGAACCACAAAAAGGTAGCTCACCAAAACTCGTGCCCTTTTACTACCGTTAGTTGAAGAACTGCGCGAACCGCGGGTTCTTACATCAACAAGCCTTCGAACTCGCCGCTGCGGTTCAGGTATGAACAAGGTAGGGAAAATGCGCAAGGTTAGTTTGCTCGCGTCCGCTGCAGCAGTAGCTGTCGGTGTGGCAATGATCGGGACGTCTGCGGCCTCAGCAGCGCCGGGAACGATTCCTGGTCACGGACTGTTCGACGTGCCGTGGGAGGTGTTGCCGGGAACCTACACGACGTCTGGGCCCATATCAGCTGACATGCCGTGCATATACGGCCGAGCGAAAGTCGACGGCGATGGTGAATTGAATGTACTCGAGTTCGAAAGCACCCTCGAACCGGCGACAGTCACGATTCTCTTGACGGATTCTCGCTTCACCACCGCATATTGCGCTGATTGGAAGCGAGTGTCGTCAGTCGGATCGTTGGATCTCGGATCACTTTTCGGGTCATAGACGTCTCCGCTCTGATTCCAGATGGGCCTCTGGCCGTGGCCACGGACCTCTGCTATCTCGGCTAACGCTCGCCTCGCGGATGTGCTCGTTCGTCTCGAGTTTCCGACCACTCGTCGCATGAGTCCATGACCAGGGACTTTAGCCCTCGGTAATTACCTACCAATCGGTATATTCTGCGAAGGTACGGACTTCGTGAACCGATGTGAGTTGGCTCCGGGGGACGTGCCGGCCTCGCAGGACCGCCCGCAAAGTCAGCCCGGTGAGGCCACCGGAGTTCGCGCATTTCGACAGATTGCCGCTGGGTCCGTCCGCTACGAGGGGAGCGGACGGACCAGACGGCACGAGAGAGTGCCATGCCTGAACGTGGTCAAAGCAGAGTGGACGCGGGGATCATTGCCGTCGTCGCAGTCATCACCGGTGTGTTCGTCGCACTGACCGGTCACGGTCTGGTTGCAGCGCTCGCCACCGTAGTGGGCCTCGCGCTCGGAATGGCGATTGTGCGGTATCTGATCAAGGGCCGCTGATCACCGCAAGAGTTCAGCAGGTCGCGAGAATGTCTGCGATGGTGTCGTGTTCGGCTTGGGTGACCCACAAACCGTATGCCGCTTTGACTTCCACTTGAGCAGTCACGTACTGGCAGCGGTAGGCCTTGTTGGGTGGCAGCCAGGTCGCCGCGTCGGAATCCGACTTCTTCTGGTTCGTGGGCCCGTCGACAGCGCGCAGGTTTCGAGGGTCGTTGGCCAGATTGGTTCGCGTCTGTGTATCGAGCTGTTGTGCGCCCTTCTGCCAGGCGTCCGAGAGTGCGACTACATGATCGATCTGGACTGCAGAAGACGTGTCCTGGCCGCGGGTGAACGCGATGGTCTTGTTCGTGTACGGGTCACGGAGCGTACCGGTTTGGACCGAGCAGCTTTTGGAGCCGTCCTTGAATGTCAGGTCGGTGAGGTCACGCCGCAGGATGTCGTTGCGAGTATCGCAGCCGTTGTGGCCGAATTCGACGGTGACGTCGTCGGTCCAGGCGGTACCGAACAGCGCGCGGTCGTATCCGGTCTTGGGTGCGCGTCCCTTGACGGGGATCTGTGCCAGCAGTTCAATTGCGGCGGACGAAGGAGCCGAGGCTTCGGTCACGACCGTCGTGGTGACACCGGATCCGATTCCCGAACCGAGAGAAGATGTTTCGGGCGCGTCGGCGTTGGAATTGGCGCAACCTCCCAGCACGATCACGGCAGCAATGCCGATGGTGACGCCGGTGATGCCGCGCCTGTGATGTGCCGTGCGTGCCATGTGTGAGAGTCCATTTCTGCGAGAGATGAACTACAAGTATGTCATTCACGACAATTCGGGCCTAACCGGCACTGTCTGTCAGTCTGGTCGAAGGAACCATCGAGTCACCGGGACCGAGACGAGGACCCGCGGACCGTCACGAGTTTCGTCTGCGGCATCCCAGCCGTCGTACTTCTCGCCGAAAAGTCTCAGGAGGTCGACGAATTCGCCGACATCGTGATGAATTGTCGCGAGGCCCTGTGCGACCCACGGGTCGCCAGCGGATCCGTCGACTGCCAACGAGACCCGAGGATCATCCAGCAGGTTCCGAACCTTACGATTCTGCTCAGCGCTCGGTATCCAGAATGTGTTCTGATGCAGTAAGAACCAGACCGGAGTCGTGTGCGGCGAGCCGTCGCTTCGGAGGGTGGTCAACCACACGCAAGGAGCATCCGCGATAGTCACGGTCCCAGTATCGGCGCCGGCGCGAGGTTCACCAAGCGAGTGTTCGGAACGAACAATGCCCGGCCCTCGCCGTTGGCGAGGACCGGGCATTGTCGGGAAGGAAGTGGAAGCGTCAGATCTCGATCTTGGGGGTCTGTTCGCCCAGCTTGTGGCGGGCCAGCGCCAGGTTCGCACGCGCACGGTCCAAAACGAGGTACACGAACAGCGTCGACAGTCCGGGCGTCTCGAGGACGCGAATGAGGTGGTACTGGTTGCTCAGGGTGATCAGGATGTCTTCCAGGGTGTCGGTAATCCCCAAGTTACTCATCGTGCGGAGCTTTGCTCGCACAACCTCGGAGTTGCCGGCGCCGGCGTACTCGAGGCTGAATGACGGGTTGCCGCTCATGCCGAGAACCATTCCGCTGTCGGCGTCGACGACGGCTGCACCGCTGGCACCGTCGATGCGCATCAATTCGCCGAGGATCTTGTCGATGTTGCTCATTGCTTCTCCTTGGTAGGGCCGAGTCGCGCGGGGCGACTCCAGGTGATGCTTCGGTGGTGAAGTCATCGGTACATTTCGAGGTGGAATCGTTGGTTGCGGCGTCGGGAGTGGGTCGGGCGGCAACTTTTCAGTTTGGGAGATTTGTGGGCTCGTTCCGTTCGGTGCAGATGGGCGGCCATTCGACGACTCGAATTCGTCGATGCGGTCTGCGGGTAGCCAGCCGTCTCCGGCGGGTGCGTTGAGTGGCCGTCTCGTATCCGTCTCGTAGTCCGGGGCCGGCGGCTGGAGTTGCGGATACACCGGTGCGGTCAGCGGTCGCTTGTACGGAATCGGCTGACCACCCGCGTCGGCGACGTTCGCGAACCAGGCGGCGTACCCGGGGTCGCTGCGATCGAGGTTGTGCCCGCGATCGTCGTCTTCCTCGCGGGAACCTCGTCGACGAAAAAGTCCCACTCGTTCCAGCCCCTTATAGACGAACTATTTCCGATCGGAGCGTTCCGGATGAACGCGGCAGACCGGACAATCCCACCCGTAGTTATTTTGCAGTTAAGTCACCGTAGCATGGGTTCGCGAACGGGGCATACAGTCCAATCCCGCAGTCGGGAGGGCGAGGCGCTCGGATTCGGCAGGATGCTCGGGCAATTGGCGCTGACGGGCGATGCCGGTCCGTTCGAACGCCAGTGGCCCTCTGGCATCCTTGAGGGATGAAGAAAACGATCACCGGGTTCATCGGTGCCTGCTCGCTGGTGGCGCTGGTTGCCTGCGGTTCTGACGGAGACAAGCCGACCGAGGTCGGAACACTCACTTCCTCTGCTTCGGCGACCACCACGGCGACGTCGACGACGTCATCCGAGGCTCCGGCGACGTCGTCGGAAATACCTACCGAGACCCCTTCGGTCGACTCGAGTGCTCCGGCTGAGGTCCCGTCCGACCCGAATGTGAGTTCGGCACTGCCACGGACCTACGCGCAGGCGTGCTCCGACGTTCTCCGGTACCTCGACGCCTACCAGCCGGCCATCGACGAGTCCGGAGAGGAAATGGGCATGACGCGTGAATCATTGGCAAACGACATGCTGACCTCCATCCAGGCTTATCCCGAATGGTCGAGCCTGTCTGCCGACGAGCAGGCCGAGGTCACTCGCGGATTCGCCGCAGCGACCGCGGGAAGTTGCTGACCTACTTTCAGAACAACGATTCCTGAATCGCCACGCCAGGGGACTCGAACTCGCCGACGGTGATGGTTCGACCGACCAGTCCGGACACATCCGCGACGAAGCGTGGCGATTCAGGATCGGGGTCGATCCGCAGCGAGGCGATCGAACCGGCAAGGCCCTCCAGATACAAGGAATGTTCCCCGGACTCGAAAGTGTGCGGATACGCGATCAACGGTGCCGCATCGAAGACCACGTCAGCGCACGCCGGCGCCGTCCATTCTTCGGGAGCCTCCAGGATCTCGATTCCGTCGATGTCCGATCCGATGTCATTCAGCTCGTCTTTGATCGACGATACGAAGTGGTGCAACGACTTTCGTAGTTTCTCTCGATCCAAGGGACCTGTCAACGCTTCGATCTTCCGAGACGTACGTATTGCCTGGCTCAAGTGGAAGTGCTCCGAAACTCGGGCTTCGAGGGCGCGAATGCTGTAACCGTCCGTCGACCGCGCTACGAACAATGCGCAGACTGCCCCTTGTTCGGCGACTCGCGGATGCTTGCGGAACTCGGAAGCCGTCCCCACCTTCATCTGGCCGCCGGCGAATACGTCGACGTAGAGCCATTGTGGTTGTGCGAGGTAGGTACGCACATTCGGATGAATGTGCGCGCCGCTGACGTGTGCCTGATGAACCGTGGTGAACCCCTCACGATTTCGGCATCGGTCGCATTGGCGTCCTGCGGTGACCGTCGCCCCGCGGTCGCACGGCGAGTGCCCTGGACCTTCAGCGGTGAGATCTCGCCAGCCGAGGCAGCGGCGGCCCTTCGTCTCGTCGACGGAGAACCGCAGCACCGAGTCGTGAGTGAAGAAGGTCGTAGCGGAAGTGGTGTCGTCGACGCATCGGATCCGCGGTGCTGTCGGGTTCGACCAATCGATTCCGCGAACGAGCAGGGTCATGATGAAGTGTCGATTCCTTCTGTAGTTCGCAGGTCGACACCTATGGTAGTCACTGCACATGCGGGTCAGTGCAGTGGTTGTGCCCCACGTTGTTCGAGCATCAGCGTCATCAGCCCGGATTCCTGACTCTGGGAATTGATCATGTCGCGGGCGGACTGTTTCACCGGCCCGCTCTCGAGCAGGGCATCGGCGGCCTGCGCCATGGCGATCCCGCCACGGTGGTGGCGTTCCATCAGTTGAAGGAAATGGACCTCGGCGTCGAGCCCGCGAGCGCTGCTCAGTTTCTCGAGTTCTTCGGTCGTAGCCATACCCGGCATGGAGTCGGTCTCGGTGTCCAGCGTTGCCGGGTGATGACGAGAGTCGCCCGCGCCGCTCGGCGACGCCTCCATCCACGCCATCGGCGTTCTACTGTTCGGCGGGACACCGGCCAACCTCAGCCAACCGAGCATGACACCGATTTCCGTTCGTTGAACATCGTCGATCTGCTGGGCCAGTCTCGTCACCGCCGGGTCCACATCGGGACTCAGACGCGCGAGAATGAAGAGGGCCTGTTGATGGTGGGCCGCCATGTCGTGCACGAATCCGATTTCGGTTTCGCTCAGAACAGCTCTCTGCGTGTGGTTCTCGGGTGCGAACAGCGGACGTAGTGCTGCGCCGAGTACGAGCAGCATCAGTGCCGCGGCCACGAGTGCGACGGCTTTGACCGATCGCGGCGCCGTCATGATCCCACGGTCGTCTTCTGGTCAGCGGGTGGTGTGTAGACACCGTTTTCGAGTTGCATGGCAACAAAGCCGTTGTCGGCGCACGTCGCCCACAACGTGGTCCCTCGCCATTCGGGTGGGGAGAAACACCAATCGGTCGAGATGTCGCCGAGAGCGACCATGCCCGACCGCGAACTCAGTGCTTGGCCGGGGTCGAACTGGCCCTGCGCGATCGACTGCGCGATTGCCGGGGTGCTGAGAACGGGTACCCCGATGAGCGACGCGAGAGCGTGTGGCGAGTTGGCGAGTTCGAGATTGCCGCCGGTCCGAGCAGGTGGGTTGAAGTACGCAATTTCGTGGACGTCGAAGGGATCTCGAACATCGAAGACCCGAATCCCGCTCGAGATCCATCCACATGCCAGCGCCGTCGGGTCGACCGGGCGATCTGCCGAACAGTAGTGAGATTCGTACGCGAACAGCGATCCGCCGGCAGCAGACGCCAGCGCAGCGTCTTGATTCTCCGGCAGATTGATTTCGAGCTTCACCGAATTGACGACCGACGGTTCGTCGTCATCGGAGACGTCGATCAATTTGACTCCGCCGGAACCACCTTCGTCGACGGTGAACAGGTACGGCGAACCGTCGTAGGTGACCGGAATGCTGTGTTGGGTGGCCCAACCGTCGGTCCACGAGAGCTGGGACAGTTGGCGCACCCGAGGATTCGGGACCCGGCGCTGAACCTCACTGATGTCGAGGACATGTATTCCGCCGAGATTGTTCGACAAGTACATGCGATTTCCGTCGGGACTGATTCCGAAGCCGTGCGTCGACAACCCGATGAGGTCCTGCCAGACGACGCGCGGGTCGGCGGGATCGGTGAGATCGACGGCGCTCACCACGCCGGGAGCGGTGCCGGAAGACCAGTAGGTGTTCCCGTCCGGTGAAAATCCTCCCTCGTGATTGGTGATGGGCAGCAGCATCCCCAGATCGGTTCCTGGTCCGGGGTTGAGCAGTTTCGGGTGCGCGCAATCGGAGATGTCGTAGACCGACATCAGGCCGACGCCGGTCAAGAGCGGAACGCCCGTGCCCACCAGCAGCTTTCGCGCGGTGTTGACCTTGAGGCTCTCCCACGTTCCGGCCAGCATCGCGGGTTCGGTCAGCGTGGCGGTGAGAGCGGGATTGGCAGGATCCGACACGTCGAGAACTTGGACGCCCTGGGCGGGGCCCAGGAGGTTCCCGGGGAAGAAACTGCCGACGTACGAGCAGTGTTCGAAGTTGGTGGACGTGATCCCGCCGCCGCGACCCGAGTAGCCGCCGATCTGAGACATGTTGCAGCTGTAGCCGTCTCGGCTGCGTCCGCTGTTTCGGTCCTCGGCCGGAACATCACCCTGCAACCCGGTCTCGGGCATCGATCCCGGGCCGCATTCGGCGCGGCTTGCGGCGGTGGAAGCGACACCCGGGTTCTCGTGGATCGAGCCCGGGGCAGTGGCGGGCTCAGCCGACGCGACGCACACGGGAAGGACGGTGATCAAGGCGACGAGTGCGATGGCAGATCTGGTTCTGATGGTCGTGAACGATTTCATCGAGTCCAACTCCCGGTGCGGGATTGCCTTTCGTATCTCACGGGCAGACGTATCTCACGGACAGGCAGCACGGAGGGCAGGCGCGTGTTCGAGCGCTCACGACGATCGGGTCGGGGTGTGAACCGGTGTCGGGCCGCAACCAACCGGACAATGCTGTCCGGTTGGTATCGTAGTGTGCGTGACATCGTCTGGCCGCGTCAATAGCGGATCTCTCAACAGAGGGCCGAGAGATGCGGCGCGCAATCGTGCGGCACTCGTCTCAGCAGCTCGTGAGGTGTTCGCAACTCAGGGTTTTGCTGCTCCGCTCAGCCTGATCGCCCGCACGGCCGGCGTCGGTCAGGGCAGCCTCTACCGGCACTTTCCCACTCGCGAAAGCCTCGCACTCGCGGTGTTCGACGAGAACATCGTCGAGCTGCAAGATATGGCTGCCGATCCGGATTCGACTCTCGACGATCTTTTTCGATTGTTGGTAGACCAGATCACCACCTCCATCGTGTTCGTGGAGGTCATCAAGCCCGTCTCCTTCGGCGACTCACGACTGAATTCGGCAGGCACCCGTCTGACCGATCTCCTCGAAGGACGGCTCGAGGAGGCGCGTCGAGCTGGGAAGATACGCGAGTCCGTGACTGCTGAGGACGTGATCCTGGCGATCGCCATGTTCGCCGCGATCATGGAACGGACTGCCGAGAGCTCGCGAAAAGAAGTCGCGCAGTCGGCCTGGAACCTACTTGTGCAGGGACTGGCCGGGCCGGCAGCGGCGGGCTGAGTCGCGTTCGCCTCGCGTCTCGAGGTGATCGCCTAGGCTCGTGGCATGGCTATTGTCTGGACAGTTCCTCGCGCTATCGGCTCCACCTTGCTCGTTGCTCCGTTGATCAAGGAGTTCCTTGTCGAGGGTGACGGCACCCTCGATGCAAAACTGACTGCGGTCGGTACGGTCTCTGCATCTCTCGAGAAGCAAGTCGGCCGCACGTTCACCTCGATCAGCGCTGCTTCGGCGGCAATCTTTTCCGGTGCTGCCGGTTCCACCAGCGTGCCAGACGCACTACGTCTGGCCGTGATGCGCACTCTGTCCACCGAGGTCGTCGTCAGGAAGCCGGCTCCGCAGCCGTTCTCCGAGAAGGTCGGTAAGAGACTGGGGCAGTACGTCTTTGCTTTGCGTGACCCGCGTAACGACCAGGTGTTCCATGTCGGGCACGGCACGGGAAATCAAGTATTCGCGCCGGTATTCGAAGCGCTCGGTGAACTCGCGAACCTCGAAGGAGCGGACGCTCCGGCCGAGTCGAATGCTGCTGTGACGGCAGCCAAGATCGCTCGGATCCGCGAGATCTACGACGCAGGTTCGGCGGTGGAGCACTTCGTACTCCTCCGCTCGGTCTCTGCCGCCGCGGATTCGGCCGCCACTACCGACGAGGTCGTCCGCGGCATCGTGGAAGCCTTGCGGATCACCGACGCGGGAGAGGGTCTGACCAATCTCGCAGGCGATACCTCGGACAAGGACGCCCGAGCGACCCGCGTCGAGGAACTCGCATTGCGCTACTCGGCTGATCCCGCGCCGGAACTCCCGACGCCGAGCATCGTCCTCCACGTACCGGCCTCCGCCCGTCCGGGAGCAACGCCGGAAGAGATCTACGAACTCGCGCGCGCCGAGTGGTCTGCCGGTGCGGCCGTTCGTGCCGAGATCGGAATCCCCGTTCTGGTGTTTGCCGACAGCATCATTCGTGGTGCCTTCCGTGCTCAGTCGTGGGAGGTGTCCACGCGCAACGCCGACGGAAGCCAACTGTGGCGGTTCAACGGAACCGTCGACGACGAGCTTGCTGCCAAGTACGTCGGAACCGAGGTCACCCCGCACAACGTCGGCCTGAAGAAGTGGCCCGTCAGTGGTTGGGTCACGAGGTTGACTACCGCCCGTCCAGGTGCGGTCATGCCGGGACCTCGTAAGTCCAAGTAACGCAACAACTTCAGGTAGAAGGAATTGTGGGGGCGGGATCCGTTCGGATCCAGCCCCCACAATATCGTTGCCCGGGGTTGTCAGCCGAGCAATCCGCTTCCCAGATAGTCGTTCTCGGTGCATCCCGGCGGAATGAGATACACCGCAGAACCGATCGGCGTCGTCCACTCGTTGAGTGCGTCGAAGTCACTCAATCGCTGTTGGACCGGTAGATATTGCTCGGCGATGTCCCGTTGGAATGCTGCGAAGATCAATCCCGAATTCGAGGTCTGCCCGCTCTCGGGTGCGTCGTCGTAGTTGTATGCCCGACGGAAGAACTGCTCCTTCTCATGCGTCTGGTGGGCTCGCGCGATGTGCGATCCTGGCGGGATCACCGGAATGCCGAACTTGTCCGTGAGTGTGAAATCCGCTTCGTCGAATTCGTTGGTTCCGTTGAGCGGAGCGCCATTGGACAACGTGCGCCCCATCGTGAGTTCGCGCCCCGAACGGTCGAGTTCGTCCCAGGTATCCATTTCCATGCGAATGCGTCGCAGTACCAACGAGGTTCCGCCCGCCAGCCACGACTGACCCGCGCCGTCGTGCCAGATCAGTGAATCGAAATCCACTGTTCCCGGAGCAGGATTGACGGTCCCGTCCACTTGGCCCATGAGATTGCGCATCGTGGTTCCCTCAGGCGTGGTGCCGCGAGCGTTGCGGAATCCCTTTTGCGTCCACCGGATGGTCGTCAGTGATCGGACGTTCTTGGTCAGAACTCTCACAGCATGAGCAATGGTCACCGGATCGTCGCCACAAATCTGCAACAACAGGTCCGATCCGCCCCATCGATCGTCAAGTCGGTCGATCGCGTAGCTCGGCAACGGCTCGAACCAGTCCGGTTGACGTGCTTGCAATCCCAGCTTGGTGAACAGGCCAGGGCCGTAGCCGACGGTCACTGTCAAGCGTGCCGGATCCACAGCCAGTTCCCGTTCGGTGTCCGCCAACGCCGGGTTGCCCGCGGTGAGCCGTGACGCATCCTCGGACCACATCTTCATGATTCCGACGACGACTGCTCGATCGGTTCCAGGCAAGAGGTCGAACCCGATGAAGGTGCCGTGCGCTTGCGGCGTGGTGTCGATGCCGGCTTGGTGGACTCCGTAGAACGGTTCCATCAACTTGCCTGCTTGCTGCTCGTGTTCGCTGCGCTCGACCACTGTGGTTGCGCCCCAGGTTATTCCCGCGACGCCGAGCGCGGCGGCGCCTCCTCCGAGAAGGCGCCGCCGACTGACTGCTCGGCTGGGCGGGTTCGTGTTCTCAGCCACCGTGATTCGGGTCGTAGTTCTCCTGATTACCGGAGAAGTCGCGAATCTGGGCTGTGAACGTGCTGCTGGAACCGTCGTCGTAGATCAAGGTGAGGTCGGTTTCTGCGCCCGGGAGCAGCGGCGCGGACAGGTCCATGAACATGAGGTGGTCACCGCCCGGGGTGAGGGAGGCGGACCCGTTGGCAGGGACCAGGAAACCGCCGTCCTTGGGACGCATCGTCATCGTTCCGCCGTCGCCGGTCACGACTTCGTGCAGCTCGAGTCGAGACGACGCGGGGCTGGTGGCCGAGACCACGCGTACGTCCTTGTCACTGGAGTTGACGAGTTCGGCGAACGCCGCGCTCATTCCTTCCGGCGCGGCCTTGACCCATTGATCCTGAACTGTGATGGATTGTGCAGCTTCGGTTTCCTTGTCGGAGTTGGAAGAACAGCCGGTCAGGGCGAGAGCTGCGGACAGTGCAACAGCTGCGAATATCTTTGTGCGAACAGTCATGTGTGTCTCCGTAATTCGTGAAGTGTCAGGTGGTGGCACGGCGTTTGAACGCCGCAAGGCACAGGTCGATCAGCAGGAATGCGAGAAGGCTGATGCCGAGTAGCGGAACGAACCAACCGACCAACGCCGTGATCGCGACGAGCGCAACGAGGCCGACCGGGGAGAGGTTGCGGATTCCGCCGCGGGCAGGAACCCGGCCGGCTGCCCAGTCGGAGCCACGAGTGGGGCGTCGGCGCCACCACATGATGTAGCCCCGAATGACCACGCTGACCAGTGCGAGTGCCAGTGCGGCGAGTGCGATCTGGTTGGCAAGACCGAACAGCAGGCCCATGTGGAGTTGGATTCCCCAGGCCGAAAGTTTGGCTGCGAGTGGCCAATCCGAGAACCACAACTCGTCGGTGACCTTTTGCGTCGCTCCGTCGATTGCGATGGTGTTGTTGCTGTACACCCAGGGCTGACGTGTCTGGGCGACGGTGAACGCCGTCTCGGCGTTCGCGGGTATCGATACTTCGACAGGACCGGTGATCCCGTTGTACCTGGCGATACCGAGGACGGTGTCGACGCGTCCGACGTTGGTGTCCGTCAGCGTGCCGGTGGCGGCGGGGGCCATGTCGTGACCCTCGTGCCCGCCTGTCGCCGGAGGGGGAGCGTCGCCGAGAGTTTTCACAACTGAGGGCGTCGTCCAACTCAACGCGGTTCTCAGATTGCTGACGTTCTCTCCGGCGTAGGTCGACCACGTGAGGCCGGTCGCCGAGAGGAAGACCAATGCAACTGCTATCCAGATGCCGACGACACCGTGCCAGTTCAGGGTCCGGCTTCGTCCGGTGGATGCTCGGTCGATCGTGAGCAGTCGAGCGTTCCGGGCGGTGCGGTAACGACGGAACCAGAGGTAGACACCGCCGAGTGCGACCACCCACATCCACGACGCGGCCAATTCGCTGTAGAGGCGGCCGGGTTCGCCCAGATGAAGGTGGCGATGCAGTTGGGAGATCCAGGTTCGCAGCGGCAGCGAACCACTGCTTCCGTAGACCGCCAACTCGCCGACCGGCTGTGCGAGCACCGGATCGACGAAGACGGCGAGCCTCTCCGATTCGCCCAGTGACGGATCGGTGAACAGGACTCGGGTGGTTTCGCCGGCAGCAGGGGACGGACGTACTGCCGAGACGGTCAAGTCGGGGCGGTACTGCTGAGCGGAACGGATCTGATCGTTCAGTGACGCGATCTGTCCGGTGGTGTCGGTCTGGAGGTAGTCGCTGTAAGCGAACTTCTCGATGGTGGGTGCCATCGCGTAGAGACCACCGCTCAAAGCGGCGATGAGGATGAACGGTCCGATCAGGACGCCGGCGTAGAAGTGCAGACGCAGGATCAGTGGTCTGGCGCCGCCAACCTGCTTCTTCGGGGGAGAACTGTCGT
The DNA here is from genome assembly GCF_001653035.1 of Rhodococcus sp. YH3-3. Taxonomy (NCBI): domain Bacteria; kingdom Bacillati; phylum Actinomycetota; class Actinomycetes; order Mycobacteriales; family Nocardiaceae; genus Rhodococcus; species Rhodococcus sp. YH3-3. The sequence goes on from NZ_BCWH01000001.1 coordinate 1,609,174, forward strand.
TGGACGCGCGCGTCTGTGCGCGCTCCAATTCGGGTGCGGACATGCGTGTACTCGATCCCGCCGTGCGCCTTTATTAACCGCGGGCGGTTAATAAAGGCGCACAGCAAAGTGGCGCACGTAATCACGTGCGTGAAAGGAAAGGGGAGGTGAGTTACACGAATGCCGGTGGGCCGCGAGTGCCCAGGCCAGAGGTGAGAAGTTGACGCAGAACAACTTTGGCGCGGTATCGAGTACGTGCAGCGAACGGCGACGGTTCAGCTGCCCACGGGCGCAATAGAACGGCGACGATTGCCGCTACCGTCGATGCGGCCACGACGTATCCGCGTTCTGCGCCGCGGATCAGCACTGCGCACACTCCGACGGCAGCGATGTGTGCTGCGAGCATCGGAAGGGACGGGAGCAGGCCGTGTTGATGATCCGAAGCGATGGTCAACGTCGCGTGACCGATGGCCTGACCCGCAGCGAGCATGAGGGCGAGCAAGAGCGCGGGGGAGCGACGGGTGTCGATGGACGTGACCACCGCGCCGACGCTCGCGCAGGCGAGGATCAGCAACACGACAGCGCTTTCGGACGGGGCCATGCCGCCACCACCGAGCGCGTGGGCTGCGACGGAAACCGCGCCGGAGGTACCGCCCACAAAAGCGCCGCGCAGCTGCGCGACATCTTTCGGACCCGGCGTCATACGCGAAAGGATACAGGCGCCTACTACCGGGCTTAGTAGGTGATCGGTCGGGATCGTTTCGGTGGCCGACCGACGAACGCATTAGGTGGGGGATTTGTCCGATTCGCCAAACTTTGCCGAGGACCGGGTGAAACAAACGTGACGGTCATTTTCCGGTGCCAGACTTGGCTCTGGTCGCCGGCAACGGGTCGACGGCAGGGCAAACACATAGGAGAGTTTCATGAGGCGTCGATTCTTTGCGATATTCGCCCTGATGGGTGCGTTCGGTCTCTTCCTGTCTTCGGTGGCCTCGGCGGACCCGGTCACACGCTCCGTGTCGGGCACCCTTGTCAACTCGTGTAGCGATACTGGCGATCCGGTCGGGATATGGATGGTCGTATGGGATGGCTCGACGCAGATATCCTCGGCCACTGTCGGGGTGGGTGGCGGATACACGATCACGAACGTTCCTCCGGGCAATTACACGGTCAGTCCATACTCGCCGGCTGGATGCGGATCCGTACCCGACAGGACGGCGGTAGATCTGACGACGTCCGACGCGACCGGGATCGACTTCGAGTTGGTGAAGGTGTTCAGCATCGTCGGAACTGTCACTGGGTGTCCGGGTGCTGACGGGGTCGGCGCGTCTGACGTGACGTTGAATCTCCTCGATGCCGGCACGCAAATCGCGACGACAACGACGGATGATTCCGGTGACTACTTCTTTCAGTACAAGCCGGCCAAGGACGGCTATTCCGTAGAAGTGGTTCCCGGCAGCGGATGCGGTGCCGATCCAGCAGTAATTCCGGTGAATCTGAGCACGAATGACGTCACCGGTGTCGACTTCGCGCTCACTGCCGACGGCTGCGATACGGGCAGTTCGTTCGGAAGTGTGGATCTGTCGACGATTTTCGGAAGTCTCGGCAGTTCGGAATTCTGCAGCAGCTGAACACTTGTCCATGAAGGGAGGGCGATCGCCGAGGCGATCGCCCTCCCTTTTCTCGTTTGTTACCAAGGGATTTGCCCTGACATTGCGGAAGGCTGTTTCTAGCGGCAGATGAAGATATCTGTGCCGCATATCGTTACGACGTTCGTATTTGCTGAGATCGGCACAAGCTTGGGGACCAAAGTCATCGAAGTGCGGGTGTAACGGTCTGTTGTGCCACGACGGTATTGAGCAGAGAACGGCAAGCCCGCCAGAGTGATAGCGTCCGAGAGGCTATGTCCGAAATGATTCCGAACTCGACCTAGGAAAACGGTGCGCAGCGATAACAACGGTTCGAATAACGGAGTCCTGGGGAACAACTCCGGAACGACTCAGGGCGACGGCCATTTCGACGCGTCCGACGACGGCTATGCAACGTCGATTCGAACCGTCACCTTCACACCACAATTCGACGAGCCTGCAGCAAAACCGTTGCCCAGTCAGCGGATGCGCCAGCAACGTCGTGAAGAGCCGACCGATTTCCGGACCTCGACGCCCAGGCCTATGACCTCCGTCGACGACCTGGACATCATCAAGCGGGCGAAGCGTCCACCCGAACGCGGTTTGGGCAGTGTGTTGTTCAAACTCACCGGGGGCCGGATCAACACCGGGCAGTCGGCTGCCGAACTCGAACACCAGGCTCTCGTGCGCCGTGCCAACCGAACGGTGCGCGGCGTGTACAAGATTGCTTTCATCTCACTCAAGGGTGGAGTGGGGAAAACCACGGCGGCCAAAACTGTCGGTTCGACGTTCGCATCGATCCGTGGGGATCGAATCGTAGCCATCGACGCCAATCCCGACCTGGGGACTCTGGCTGATCGCGAACGACGTGAACATCACCTGACCGTTCGTGATCTGTTGGCCGACGGTGACATTCGTACGTACAGCGATGTTCGTTACTACACCTCGCAAGGCGACAGCCGACTCGAAATCCTTGCGAGTGAGGCAGATCCGGAAACTTCGGAGTCGTTCAACGAGCAGGACTACCTCGATACTCTCCGAATTCTCGAGGTGCATTACAACATCGTCATCACCGACTGTGGCACCGGAATCATGCACTCGGCCATGTACGGAATTCTCGACGAAGCAGATGCCTTGGTTGTCGTCAGCCCGACAGCTCAGGATGGTGCCCGTAGTGCTGCAGCAACGCTCAGTTGGCTGACCAAGCACGGATACGCAGATCTGGTGAGCAGGTCGGTCGTGGCGATCAATTCGACGCGGCCGGGTTCGTCTTCGCTCGACCTCGATCAACTCGAGGACGTTTTCGCTCAGCGTGGAGTGCGAGCGGTCAAGACGTTGCCCTACGACGATCACCTGGGCGAAGGCGGTCCGATCGACTTGAAGTTGTTGAACAAGCGCACGGCACGGGCATATCTGGAACTCGTCGCAGCAATTGCCGATGGTTTCCCGGACTCGGTGGGCAAGCACGCTTCTCGATAGAACGTGCTCGCCACCGAATCTGATCAGCAGGCTCCGGCGTTCAAGGGTGCCGAAGTATCGCGCCGTATCCGTCGGCGAGAACGAGGCGTTCGTCGATCTGTACCAACTCGGTGCCGGTCCCGATTGCGATGTAGGGGAGTACGCGATCGGCGGGCCCGATCAACTCTCCACTGGTGACTTCCTTGTCGTCAGGATCGGTGAGCAGCAGCGTCTCGACCTTGCCCTGTTCGAGGGCGTCGAGGACGCGTGCGGTCCCGTCGATGGAGAGGCCGGAGTCCCGGCCCTGCTCCGCGACGTAGCGTTCGGTTTCCACATCCATTCTGCGCAGTCGCTGCGTGTCGATCAGTTCACGAATCGACTTGGACACCTCGGCGGGTGTCGAACCGACTGAACGCGAACCCTTTTCGACGTCCACCACCCGTAGCGTCGACGGCAAAAGCTGTGCAAAAGCTTTGCGGGATTGTACTTCTCCGATGACAACTACCAGCGCGACCTTGTGTTCACGGGCGAGCGCCGCCGCGCGCTCCACAGCCTGAGTCAGGTTCTTCCGGATATTCTCCTCCACGAGGCTTTGGCTGTCGGTGTATCGCTCCTGACCGCCCACGTGTGCCTTGTGGACCGGGAAGCCGTCTCCGTCTACCGTTTCGCCGTACACGTCACGCCCGCGAGCATCGCGCACGCACAGGTCCGCGCCAGTGTGGTCGACCTTGGCGATGAGGAACGGTTCGGTGTCGTATCCGTGTGCGATCAGTGGAATCAGGTAGGGCAGTTCGCCCAAGGTCGCGATAGTGGAGCCGGCAGGTTCGAGCAGAATATCGTCGATCAGCACTGCCTCGGAAGTGGCGACGATCGCGCGTCCGGCGCGACCTGAGATGCCGTGATGGTTGTCCTTCACCTCGTCCAGTCGTGCGATCAGCGATTCCGATGCTCCCTGTTTCGTGAGTTGATTGCGCATCGAGCGCCATTCGAGTTCGAAGCGCTCGCGCGCATCTTCCCGGTTACGGACGTCTTCGAAGTACACGGAGGCAAACGGGCCGTCACTCGAACCGACCTTCTTCAGTCGCCCAGCATGCATGTCGGCTCCCTTCTGTAGTGGTCCTATGCCGCGTACCCGACAACCGGTGATTCGACACGACCGCTTTCAGTTCGCACGTTTGTTCGACTGCTGGTACTGTCTGTGAACGTGAGGGTGGTGCAGAGGGAAGCCTGCATCACCTTCACGCCAAGAGCCCGGGACCTGCCGCCGACTGCCTTCGGCGGCAGGTCCCGATTCTGCTTACTCGGCGTCGTCAGTGCCCTTCGACCTGTCGGAACTCTTGCGCCAGTGGGTGAATCGTTCCTTGATGTCCGACGCTACATCGCCGACGCCATTCCCCACGGCGCCCACCGCACCGCCCAATCCGCTACCGATGTCGCGCACCATGCGGATCAAAGGGTCCTCCGACTCGTCGAAGTTCTGCTTGTAGGTCTTGGCTGCATTCTTGAACTCGTCGCTGATCTTCGCTCCGTCGTCATCGCCGCGACGGGGGTAGTTTCCGCGCAGAATCGCGGCGTAGTCTCCGCTGTCCACCCACTTCTTGAGCTCGGCGGCGCGAAGCACCGAGAACGGGTGAGAGAGCAGTTCGATGTTGAGGAGCTTGAGTACACCGTCGCGGAGGTCGCCGCTGGCGTCGTACTCGGCGGCCTGGGCAAGAAACGCGTCGATGTCGATTTCACTGACTCGGGATCCGCCCGCCAATTTCATCTGGACGCGAATCGCGGTGTGTACGTCCTGCCCGCACAACAGTCCGGCACGATCACCGGACAGTTCTGACTTGCGCTGCCATTCCATGAGGGCGGCGATGATCGCGCGCAATGCCCACCCGCCGACGGGCAGCCATCCGATGGTTCCGGCCAGTCGCATCAAATGCATCAGGATGGTCCGATACACAGCATGACCGGACAGCGCGTGGCCAAGTTCGTGGCCGATGATGAACCGCTGTTCCTCGTAGTTCATCACGTCCAATAGGCCGGTAGTGACCACCATGAACGGCTTGTCCATGCCGATGGTGAAGGCGTTGACCATCGGGGTCTGGAGTACGAACAGCTCGGGTGTCTCGTCGGCCTGCAGGATGTCGACGCAGTCACGGCGCAGGTCGTTCAGGTCGCTGAACTGGCGTTCGTCGACTCGCACCGACGTGGCGAGGTACATGAGGCGGTGCTGACGTTCTTGGAGCAGTCCGGACAGCGTCCGCAGGACAGTGTCGAACCCCCGAAGCGTCCGGAGCGTCACCAATGCAGCCCGATCGGCTGGGTGTTCCCACGCACGCGAGCTGATGTCCGGGAACTCGATTCGGGTGCGATCTGGTGCAGTGGTCATGGTGGCCCCTCACTTCGATGTGTGTCGACTCACCTCCAGGGTAACGACTAGTCGGTTTAGCGTGGATTTCCGGCAGCTCACTCGGTGGGCTGGGGGAGCGTGCAATCGGTGACTTTGGGGTTGACGCCGAAGTAGTTCAGCGGACCCGCGATGACCGTGAGCGCGATGGTCCCGACGCCGGCGCAGTTGGTCGGCGAACTGCTGTAGTAGCCGCGTTGGCCGGCCGCGACGGCCCCGACTATCAGCCAGATCAGAACGATCAGAGTCACAATTCTCATCATGGCGGGCTCGATTCTTCAAATATTATGGTGCCCAGCGAAATACCCGGTCAGAGTGGGTATGAAACGCTCTGCCGACGGGTATCCGCGGTGTATGCGGCTCGAGGCGGGCGTATCCGCCCGAGTGAACGCACTGAAGGAGCTTGTGATGATCATCCTCGGCGTGATCCTGCTGATAATCGGTTTCGTGGTGAACATTCCGATCCTGTGGACGATTGGTGTCGTCTTGCTGGTGATCGGAATCATCCTGTACGCGCTGGGCGCGGCCGGGCACGCCATCGGTGGTCGGCGGCATTACTACTGATCCGTTGTCGGCTCGTCGTGCGTATCCGTGCCAGTCGGCGCGGTCGGTACGGTGCGCTGAACGGCACGCGCAATCAGTTCCCGAAGGCAGACCTGGCGCAGCGTTCGCTGTTGCCAGTCGCTGCCGTTGCCTGTGACTGACTTGAGCTGCAGCGCCGACTCCACGCTCGAGTACTCGCCTCCCTCGTCGAGGGAGTCACGGACATGGATCAGGAGCCGGTGCAACAGTTCCGTGGCTGAAATTCTTTGTGAGGTAATCGGATCGATCGACGCTCCCAGGACGCCTTCCTTCGCGGACACCCAGGTTGCGAGGCGGAGGCTCTCGAGGGAAATGTTCGGAGCCTCGATGCCCCGGTCTATCGCGCGTAACGCAGTTGCCACCAGAGCTCGTCCAAGGGTTGCAAGTAGCGCTGCATCCTCTGCTGTCGGCTGAACGTCGCAGACTCGGATCTCGACGGTCGGTAGGTGGCAGGAAGGTCGGATATCCCAGTAGGCCATCCGCTTGTCGAGCATCACGCCGCAATCCACCATCTTCGCAACCGCGGTGTCGAAGTCCCCGGTGGTCTCGAAGTACGGCGGCGGCCCGGCGACTGGCCACCTGGACCATTGGATCGCCCGCCAACTCGCGAAGTCGGTGTCGACTCCTTGGTGGACACGGGAATTGGCGCTCAGTGCCAACAAGGCGGGCAACCAGATGCGCACGTGATTGCAGACCTGCACGGCCTGTACTTGATCAGCGACGCCCACATGTATGTGGCAACCGCAGATGCTTTGTTCGGCAGCGAGGGCGCCGAAGCGTTCGCCCATCCGGCGGTAGCGAGGCGAGTCGCTGATCTCGAAACGCGAAGGCCCCGAAAGCGGTGCGCCGACGGCCAACAGCCTGCAGCCGTTCAACTCGGCAGCTTTTGCCGCGAGCCGACGCATGTCGATCAAGTGGGTTCGGAGTTCGTCGATGCCATGGCACACGGGAGAGTTGGTCTCGACTTGGCAGCGGGACAACTCGAGCTGAAGATCCAACCCCAGTGTCGACGCGGTTTCCGCAACCGCAACATTGTCGGTGGACGGCAACCAGGAGGTCGGGTCGACGAGGATGAATTCTTCTTCGACGCCGACAGTCGGGGTCGTCGATTCGTGGCGGCCAGCGGTGGATTCGGTCGAGCAGGTGGCGCCCATGCTCGCGTCTACCCGGTCGGTCGAAGGCGGAAACCGACCCGAGGAAGCCCCGTTCTCGTCGGGAGAACGGGGCCTGTGGTCGGCCTTGCCAACATCTCGGAAGCGTCAACGAGTCCTTGCACACCGTATGAATCTGGGGACTGGCGTGCCTGGGAAAACGTACTGTGTCGGACTCGGTAAAACGAGACCCCAAGGCATGTCTCACCCCCTATTTCACCCTCGTGTGGACTTGTCCGCACGCCCTTCGCCGAGTCGCGGATCATGACCTGGCGGCCTGCGGTGGTGCAGTCTCGGCTTTATCCGTGGGGCCGCCGTTATCGAGCAGATTCCGAGAATGCGAACCCATCTAAACTAACGTCCAGCATTCGGATGTGGCGTTCTGGCGGAGTGTGTGGGTTCGGTGAGTCAACAGATATTTGATCAGTTAATCGCGTGCACAGCATCCGGAGAAGTTGTGGAACTTTCGAACTGGTATTGCGTTTCACCAGCGCAAATCTTCAGTGGTCATGGGTAAAAGTCAGAAGATGGGAGAAAGTGCCTGGGATTGTGTTGCTACCGGTTCGTTATCGCAGACGAATGTCCACTATGTGCGTGGATGACGACTCTTGAAGGCGGGCAAAACTGCGTGTCAGCTGTGTCGGAGCTTCCTCTGTCTTTGTGTTCTTGGATTGAGAGTTTCACCAGGAATATCTTTCGTGATCGACGCGCCGGGAAATTTTTCTCAAGATTTACCCACTTGCTAATTGGGGAATTCAGCGGGTTGCAGAAGACTGAAATATTGCGGGTGGGAGCTGTTATTTCCGGTGATTTGCCCATATCTTGCTGAGTGGCGTATTTGCGACCGAAGTGTCGCGCGGTCGAGAAATAATGCTTTTCATGCTTTACATTGGAAATTGCAAGATGCACGTTTCATCCTCAGTGTTAAACGAAAGGACGAACGCAATGGGTAGCTTGGAAGATTTCGACATCGCGGCACTTCTTCAGAAGGTCATCGCATTCTTCGACGGATTCTCGTCGGACGAGACCGAGACCCCCACGGGCTAAGACTTAGCGAAGCCGCTGTGCATCCGGATGACACTGGATGTGCAGCGGCTTCTCTGTATCCGGCGCCTTCATCGGCGAAGGCAATGAATCGGCGTGCGTGGTTTCGGCCCGCCACTGGGCACTAACTGTTGTGGGTATGGACGTTGTTGACGCGGGACTGAAGTAGACGGGCTGGTCCTCGGCGTAAGAATGGGAGTTGCGACACAACCGTTCTCGACCAAAAAGGACCAGCCCTGTGACACACCGTAATGCCCCACTCACTGTCGAAGGAAGACGACGACTCGTCGAGCGGTGCCAGAGCCGTCCGATCGCCCACGTCGCCGCAGAAATGGGTATCTCACGCCAATGCGCATCCAAGTGGGTCAACCGGCACCGCAAGTACGGTGACCTGGGACTGCAGGACCGATCCAGCACACCAATACACCAACCGGCCGCCACCGCGGCAGGGATCGTGACCGAGATCGAATCCATGCGACGAACCCGAAAATGGTCGGCCTCACGCATCACCTTCGAACTGGGAACCGACGGCATCGTCATTGCTCGTCGAACAGTCACGAAAATTCTGCGGAACCTAGGATTGCACCGTCGCCGGTTCATCGACCCGAACGGCGAAACCAACCGAAAACCCCAGGTCATCATTGCGAAACGACCTGGTCAGATGGTCCACGTCGATGTGAAGAAAGTCGGGAAGATCCCCGACGGCGGCGGCTGGCGTGCCCACGGCCGCGGCTCCGAGCAGGCCAAACGATCCGAGCGCCGGAAAAAGAAGAACAAACAGGCCCGCCTCGGCTACACCTATCTGCATTCCGCGATCGACGGCAACACCCGCCTGGCGTACACCGAAGCCCGCGACAACGAAACCGCTGCAACAGCCATCGATTTCATGAACAACGCCCGCGTCTTCTTCGCCGCACACGGAATCGCTCGCATCGAGCGCGTGATCACCGACAACGGATCATGCTATCGCGCAGCAGATTTCACATCTTCACTGCGAGAGGCACGGCACTACCGGATCAAGCCGTACACCCCGAAACACAACGGGAAGGTCGAGCGCTACAACCGCATCCTCGCCGAAGAACTGCTGTACTCCCGCGAGTACACCAGCGAAGCCCAGCGTCGCACCGCCGTCGAAATCTGGAATGTTCACTATAATTATCACCGACCGCATTCAACACGCGGAGGACGACCGCCTGCCGCTTACCGCCGGCACCGCGTAACTAACGTCCGTGCCTCATACAACTAACTGGTTGCATCCGTCTGGATCAAGAGCATCGCGTCGTCGACCGGATCGAAGTACAGAGCCGGGTCGGCAACCAGTGCAGCGTCGTCACCATGAGTTTGCATGGTGACAACCCAGGCACGATCGTCGTGTTCCACGTAATAGGCACCCGCGAGGACCCCGATGGAACTGCCGCCCTTGAATCCGCCGTAAGTGAACCATTTCGCGGACTCGTCGCTGAGCGCCGGATCCTCGGCGAGAATGTCTCGAACCGGTGCGCCGCTCTCGGTCTTCGCCTTCTCTTGCAACGTGACCAACGCGGCACGCAGGTCGGCGGGCGAGGCGAACCAATCGATGTCGAAAGGCCATGCGGGGGTGGTGAATGCTGACGCCGGGATGTCCACCAGGCCGCCAGGTAGTGCCGCGAGTATCGCTCGACGCTCGTCCGGAGTTCCGTCGCGCCAAGCGATACGTTGTGCGCCTTGGTCACCCCAGCCGAGTTGGAACAGTGCGCGGGTCGGCTTGAGCGGGATGTTGAGCGAAGGATTTGCCATGCCCATCGGGGCGAATTCGGCTTCTACCTGCTCGCGCCCGACAGCAGCGATCAGCATGTCGGTGGCGGTGTTGTCGCTGATCGAGATCATCTTGCCGGCGGTATCTCGGACCGTGACTCCAGTTCCCGATGGCAGGTCCTGCATGGTCCCGCCGGGCATCGATTTGAGGTCGTCGGTGATGGTGAGCTTCTGATCCCAGGAGAGTGTCCCGTTCTGGACGGCCGTCGCGACCGCGCCGAGAACGTACAGCTTGATCGTTGACCCTGTGGGCTGTGGTGAGGTGTCGCCGACACTGAAGACTTCGGCGTTCTTTCCTTCGGTGACCTCGGTGACGGTCAGATTGGTCGGCGCGGGAAGCGCTTTGACAGCTGCCTCGAGTTCTTGCCAAGATGCCGCCGGCACATGAACGTCCTTGGTCGGTGTGATCGCCATCCCGAGGATCAGCCCGTTGCCGTCGACGACGACGTTGACGTCGAACGCACCGCCGGTGGTGCTGGTGATGGAAACTGTGCCGTCGGAGTCGCCTCCCTTGTAATTCACTGTTGTCCAAGGCTGTCCGGCTCGGATGGAGTCGAAGTCCGGAGGTGTCAGGATTACGGGTGCAGTGGGCCCGAAGTGTTCGGCGATTTCTTCCTGGGTCAACGGCGTGCTCGTGTTGAACGCACTGAGAAGCCAGGTGATCTGCTTGCCGACGGAGCTGTCAGGGATCGTGACCGTAGCGGGTGCCGCGGTGGGGGAGGTCTTTGTGCTGTTTTCAGAGGTTTGTGCGGAATCAGTCCCGGAAGTACATGCGGCGAGGGCGAATACCGCTGCGGAGGCAAGTGCTACCAGCGCGAGCGGGCGGCCTTTCCTGCGTGTGTGTTCGAGATTCATGGACTTATTTCATCAGCATCTTCTTCGGCGCGCGTCCGTCTAAGGTGTAGACATACTCAGCCTGAGGTACTGAATCGCTTCATCCTGGAGTACCGTCAACCACTTGTAGTGGTGATACGCGCCTTGCCGCTGGACAAATGGGAGAAAGGCTGCACTCGAAGAACTTTCGTGATGACTGCGAGAGCTAGTTCTTGGTCGCGGCCAAAAAGGACGGTTGCGTTGACAGCGCTGCGATTTCTTCGGGGAGTTCGGGGATCCGACGATCGTACAGTTCTGCCAACTCGACCGAGCTGAAGCGTCGGACAGTCCAATTGTGTTCAGCCAACCACTGGCCCGGATCGGATCGCTTGTCGCTGTAGAACAGTTGCGAAATGTCCAGGTCTCCGAACGGGTCCTTGGCGAAGTACTTGGATCTGATGGCCGCAAGCTTGCTCGGGTCGGTTCCGGCCGGAAAGTCGTTCACCGCCAAGCGACTACCGGTGGCCGAGAGTTCGTCGATCCGCTCGAACAGGGCGTCGTGGGCCGGGCCGGGGAGATAGGCGAGGAGGCCTTCCGCCGACCAGGCTGTGGGTTCGTTCGGGTCGAAACCAGCCTCCTCGAGTGCGGCCGGCCAGTCGTTTCGCAGATCAGTAGGCACAGTGCGTCTATCGGTCTTCGGCTGGGCGTCGTGCGCAGCGAGCACTTCGGCTTTGAACTCCAGCACCTTTGGCTGATCCACTTCGAATACCGTCGATCCTGAGCTCCAATCCAGCCGGTACGCACGCGAATCCAACCCTGCTGCAACGATTACCGCCTGCCTTACTCCGGATTCGGTTGACGACGAGAAGAATTCGTCGAAGAACCTGGTTCGCAACCCCATGAACCCGCCGAAGGGGGTGTCCTCGAGGAGCGTGGGATCTTTCAGAAGAGCTGTGAAATGCGGCTCGGCTGCAGCTTCTACGAACCACGATGCGAACTTGTCTTCGATGATCGCGTCCGGACGGGTGCTCTCCAGTGCTCGGAACGTTGCCACTGCCAGCGCGGTAAGTCCGACGCTACTGACGATGTCCCACGTATCTCCATCGCTCCGCATTGTCTGGGTGTCCTTCCGCTCTTGACGACTGAGCCGAACTCTCTCGACCCTACGCCCGTGTGACCCCTCGTCGCCTGGAACGGAACGGTCGGACTTGGAGCAGCAAATACACGCTGACCGGATCGAAAAATTCTGCAGTGCAAGGCGTTCGGTTTGAATCAGCATCCTGCCAGGAATTTGCCAGGTCAGTGCCAGTGAGCGGCAAGGATGCAGGACTTCACTGGGGTGTGCCTCAGGGCTGAGAGAGAGACTCGAGAATCCTTCGGGCAGGGGATTGATCGTGGCATGACCATCCGCCGGAACCACTTCGTGGGACCGTTCGGTTCCAGTTGATCTCTCGGACCGCACAACGAATGTCCCGTCGAGAAAGAGAGATGTGAGCCCATGTTGCAGGAAGGCTCGCTGGATGTATTGGCCGCCGCGGCGCGGAGCGGTAGCCGTGAGTCCATGGCCAGTTTGTATGCGGCGTTTCGTCCGATGGTTGTGCTGCGGTGCCGCGCCGAGCTTGATCAGGCCGTTTCCGATTCCGCCGCGGATGCCGCGTGCGTCGCCGTTCTCACGGCAGTGTGCGACGGATCGGAGACGTATCAGCCTTTTCTACGCGTGCTGTACGCGAGTACAAGCATCGCGATTGCTCGGGCGGCATCCGACGGGTTCAGCGGTGGATCGCTCCCGCCTCCGACAACGCTCCCGGTTGTCGAACGCGATGTCTTGGTGTTGCGGCTGATCGTCGGGCTCGATACAAAGGCGACCGCAACGTCGCTTGCCCGTACGACAGACGAGGTGTCGCTCGACCTGCATCGGGCGCTGCGGCGACTGCGAAAGTTGTCTTCTCCGAATGCAATCAGAAAAGTATTGACAATCACCCGTGAGGTCGGCGAAGGTTGGCACTCTGGCGTCTGTCGAGGGCGATCTGGGGGATCGCCCATCTCGGACTGATGGCTCTCGTGACATGGTGCCTCGTTCTTGCTCAGCCTTCGAATCGAGTATCCCTGGATACCAATGTATTTCGAAGAATACCAAGCTTTTCGACTTCGACCTCGACCTGATCGCCTGGTTGTAGTAGCCATTGGGGTGAGCGTGCGTAGCCGACTCCCGACGGTGTGCCCGTAGCGAGGAGATCGCCGGGGTGCAGTGTGAAGGTCTGAGAGATGTGAGAGAGGGTGTCGCCGACTGTATAGACCATTTCGTCGGTGCGGGCGTCCTGAACGATTTCGCCGTTGACGCGGGTTTGTATTCGCAGGCCGTCGCGCAGGTCGCCGACTTCGCACGCAGGAACCATCGGTCCTAGTGGGCCGGATCGGTCACCGTTCTTTCCGAGTATCCACTGCGAGGTGAGTTTCTGTGCTCGCCTGCAGGTGAGATCGTTGAACGTCGAGTATCCGACGACAGCTGCAAGGGCCTGGTCGGGAGTGGCGTCGGCAAGCTTTTGCCCAACCCAGGCGACCACCTCTCCTTCCCAGTCGAGACCCTGCTCGTTGGCTGGAACGGGGACATCGGTGTCGCCGACAGTGAGGGAGTTGGGCCACCGGGCGAACAGAGTCGGATAGGCGGGTAGAGGATCTGCGCGGTAGCTCCCCTCTGCGACGTGGGCAAGATAGTTCAGTCCGATGCAGACCACCCTCGCGCCCGGCAGGACCGGTGGAACGAACTCGATGTCGGCTACCGGCAGGTGTGGCCCGGTCGGAGTCGTCGCGAGCTTGCCGGCGGGATCCGACCAGAACTCTTCGAGAGTGCACACGACACTCACGTGGGAGCCGTCCTCGGACAGTTGAGCCACCTGAACTCCACGATCGGGTTGCTGAATCCCAACGATTTTCATCAGTTGCCTTTCAGGTTCGAATTAAACCTATAAACCTTCAGAGGTTTATGGTTTCATAGGACTATGCCTCACGACACCCCAGATGGACAAGGCGGACGCATGCCCCGGATTTCTGTTGCGCCGAGTGACCCGATTTCTGTGCTGTCCAAAGCGGTGGGGAGGGGGACCCGAGCCGAGCAGTTGGCGGCGGCGATCGACAGCCGGATTCGGGAGCAGAACCTGGAGCCCGGTGTGCCAATCGGCACGCTGGAATCGCTTCGCGGCGAGACCGGATTTGCATATTCGACTGTCAGCGAAGCGGTTCGACTGCTTCGTGATCGGGGAGTGCTGGAGATCCGCCAGGGGCGAGGTGGCGGCTTATTTGTCGCAGAGAAAAGCCCGGCGGTTCGCTTGCGCCATACGTTGCTGAGTGTCACCGAGGGGGCCTCGGTCGTCGCGGATGCCATCGAGTTGCGTGATCACCTCGAAATCTTGATCGACACTGCTGCGGCTCGGCATCGAAGCCGGGCCGACATCGCCGACTTGGGGGCACACCTGAAGCGGATGGAATCCGCCCCCGACTGGGACACCTTCCTCCGAGCGAACTGGGCCTTGCACGAGCGAATCGCGACGATCGTTCCCAATGACCTTGCGCGATCGGTCTATATCGGCACTCTGGGCCCGCTGCACGGCACGGCCACCGAGTTCGACAACGAGCGTGACGCAGCGGGCTACCGCACCGAGAGGTTTCACATCCACGTCGAACTTGTCGACGCAATCTCCGCCGGCGATGTGGCTGCAGTACGTGCGGCCGTCGTACGGCACAACACTCCAGTCTGAAAGGACGATTCATGTCCGGTGAGTTCCGCTCACATCTGTTTCCTCACGACCATCGCCGACTATCGAGTGTTCGAGGTTTGGATCCCTACGCCTATCGCGATGTGTCAAGGCGGCCTGGGACCTTTACCGGTGATCTCGTTGAGGGATGGAAGCCGCTATATCTCAACGAATTTCGAGGAGTCACCGAAAACGGCACGATCACGGACGGGCTTTACCCTTTGGCAGCCGTCACGCACGGTGAAGAGGCTCCGGTGGATGAAATGGTGGATGCTGCGAGAGATCTACTTGCGGAGTTGAGTGACGTCGATCGCTCCAGGATCAGTTATCCGATCGATGCTGTCGAGTGGCAGACGTGGGCGAACCCCGAGTTCATGCAGTTCGACACCGGAGTACGACTCGAGTTCCAATCGCAACGTGTTCGACAGTTGGCTTTGCGATTGGTCGAGGCCTCGCTGAGCCCCGAAGGTTTTCGAATCGTCCGAAACATGATGTTGATCAATGGTTTTCTCGGCGAGGTTGTCGGATTGGAGACGATACTCAACGAATTCAGTTACAACGTCGCTCTGTACGGTGAACCGAGTGTCCTCTCGCCGTGGGGATGGCAATTGTACGGTCACCACTGCGCGGTCAACTGTCTGATCATCGGCGGGCGGATGGTTGTGAGTCCGGTCTTTCTCGGCGCGGAACCCAACGAGATAGACGATGGTCCCCACGCCGGCATCGAATCATTCACTGGTCGAATCGAACTCGGTATAGAACTGATGGCCGCACTCACTGACGACCAGCGGCGTGAGGCCACTGTATACGGGCTGATGAACGATCCGGCCATGCCTCCCGGGCGAGTGCACCCCGGGGATGAGCGGCACCTCGCCGGAGCGTTTCAGGACAACCGAGTGATTCCCTTCGAAGGCATTCCCGTCGATCAGATGGACACGCGTGCCAGACAACTAGTGCTCGCGATCGCCGAACAGTTCGTGGCATTGTTGCCCGCGGGACCTCGGACTGCTCGTCTGCGCGAGATCGAAGAGCACCTGGACCGGACATGGTTCTGCTGGATCGGCGGGCACCGCCCTGGAGACGTCTTCTACTACCGCATCCAATCCCCGGTCTTGATAGCTGAACTGGATCACCACTGCGGTGTCTTCCTCGACTACGACACTCCTCAGCCCTTCCATATTCACACGGTGATGCGCACTCCGCATGGCAACGATTACGGACGTTCCTACGTTCGACAGTGGCAAGAGCAGACGGAATCGTGACCTGCAGTCAACTCCAGGGAGTCGTCTCGGCCAGACACTGGATTTCGAACCTACTTCACACGTACGTCGACTTTGCGGACCGCAAAGACGTCGACGGTGCTGTGGGGCTCCTGGCTTCTGCCCGGGTTAGCTTCCCCGGGACGGGTTTCGATCATCCGGACGATGCGGAGAAGTTCTTCGCAGAATTGTGGAAATCACCTGTCGCACATCGCCATGACGTCAGCAACCTCGTGGTGCTCGCCGGGTCTGGCCCCCGAGTGTGGAAAGCTCACGCGCACTACACTCGGTGGGTGTTCGAACCCGATCCCTCGGTGCACACCCTCGGTGAATACACGATGGTTGTCGACGAACGAGACTGGAGCATCATCGAACTTGCGGTAACCAGGACCTGGACGAGGAGTTAGTCGTGGCGAACATAGGCAGGGCCACGGTGATTCTGGATTCGATCGCCGAGAGTCGCTGGCCGATGACGCTGACAGACCTCGCAACCCGCACCGGACTTCCACGTTCGACGGTGCACCGAGTTATTCAAGCTCTCGAACGTGAGTTGTACGTGGTCCGAGTTCCGGACAGATCCGGATACATCTTGGGCCCCGGCTTACTCAAGTTCGGGATGAATGCTCACCTACGGCTACTCTCGGCCAATCGATCTCAGCTGGCGACGTTGGCTCGTACCGTCAACGAGAACGTGGAGTTGGCGATCTTCAGTGGTCGCGAGGTTGTCGTCGTCGATCAGATTGCCTCACCGGAAAGGCTCAGAGGCGTCACCAAGGTCGGCAAGAGCTTTTCGCTGCATGCGAGTTGTATCGGGAAGGCCATGCTTGCTCAGTTGCCGGAGGAGCAGGCAGTTGCGTTGTTGTCACCGGTTCTACCGCGATTTACGGATAAGACGATCACCGAACGGGCGGCGCTGCTGGCGGAACTGGCGGAGGTGCGTCGCTCCCACGTCTCCGTCGACATCGAGGAGCACGACGTAGGGATCTGCGCCGTGGCTACTGCAATGATCGGACCGACTGGCGCGCTTCAAGCGATCGCCATCGTCATTCCGTCCGGGCGGTTCAAAGCGAAGAAGGAACTCGCGGTCGAAGGTCTCAAAGTGGTGAACAGTCAGGTGGATCTGGGTTTGTCGCGAGCGCAATTCTGAATGCGACTGCCTGAGAGCTTCTTCTGTGTGCTCCCGTGACTTCTGCAGATCGCGCGAATCAGTTCCCGGCTCCTACTGGGAGGTCGGGAACTGATTCGTGATCAGTGGTATCCCTACCGTCTGATGCGCCTATCTGCAAAACAGAGTGCACAGACCGCGACCAAGCACACTGCCGCGGCACCCGCGAACGTACTGAACAATCCGACGGCTCCACCCGACGCAATGGAGGTACCGCCGATTACCGGGCCTAAGAACGCCCCGACGAATGATGTCCCGTTCGACCAACCAAGGGCAGTTGCTCGTGCAGGCAACGGGTAGACATCGGCTGTGGTCGTGTGCACCAGATTCATCGTGGAATGGCCGCCGATGCCCATCAGTGCCACACAAATCATGGTCCCCGTCAACGATGTCGGCAGATAGACCATTCCGAGAAGTCCGACGAGCGTGCACGCGCTGGTGGCTACCGCTACAACTGAGGCCCCGCGGCGGTCGGCCGCCCACGCACTGGCAAAGGAACCGATTACTGCGGCACCGGTCAGAGTAAAGGTGATCACAAGAGCAGTGTTCAGCGTGTACCCCGAGTCAATAATCGACTGCGCTGCCCACACGTTGAGTCCCTGCCACGCAACCATGTTGGAGATTGCGCATACCGCGACAACCAGTGCGATTGTGGACCCGCGGCCGGTGAACAGTGCGGCAATCTTTTGCCGACCAGACCATAAACGCCCCGCCACCTCCTGGGGAGTGTCGGTCGGGATGTCGATTATCACGACGGCGGCGAGGATCACCAGAGCCGTACATGCACCGATGAAGAACATCGGGCGCCATCCGAGCGCAGGAAGCACTGGAATCGCGAGCAGTGACGCGACGACGCCGCCGAGTGGGATACCTGCCATTGTGATCGTGACGACCAACGACGCCCGTGACGATGCCGCACTGTTGCGAGCGACTGTCATCGCGGTGGTGAGCGCGCCGCCCACGCCGAATCCAGTGACAAATCGACCCACTGCGAGCATGACGATGCTGATCGACGCTCCGGTGATCACGGCTCCGAAAGCGAACAGTGCGATGGCAACAATGAGAACCCACTTTCGACCGGAGCGCTCGGCAGCGAGAGGGGCCAGTACTGATCCGGCGATGGCTCCGATATAGACGAGCCCGCCGACCAGCCCTGCTTGTTGATCGGTTATGCGCAGGTACGAGTCTTCCAACAGCAACGGAATAACAGATCCGTAGACGATCAGGTTGAATCCCTCGATCACGGTGATAACCATGCACAACCCGATGACTGCGGGGTGGGATCGAGTCTCCCCACGTTCATCGGTTCGCGCGGGTGCATTGAGATGCATGTGTTGTCTCTCCAGACAGTGAGCCCGATTCGGGCGGTCGATGTGATGCGTGCCATCGTCCGATGTCGACTTCTCGGGCGTAACCGTTTAGTCCCGGAAACCGGGACAAATGGGGTGACGCGCAGCACATCTGGCTCATACCTTCAGCTCGTTGGAAAAACTCGATCCGAGGAGCTGAATCAATGGACCTGTCAGAAGTCACCGCTCTACTAGATCCGAAGCCTCTGCAATTGGAGATGGGATACGAGCGACTGCCATCTGGAGGGCTGCACGTCGCAGTCCGTACGGATATGCACGGTTGCACCGGCGAGATGCTCGAATGGTGGGTCCGCTGGCGTTGCGACACACAGAAATACATCTGGTGGCATCCCATCGACCACACGTACAGCAGTTGGCAGGGTAATCTCTCGGACGACACTCATATCGGCAGCGAGCACGTCGTCACCGAATACTTCTCGGGGCAGCCGGCCGATGATCTGGTCATCCAATTTCGGGATCCGTCCGAGTTCTTCGACGAAGACGCCTATTCCAGAGCAAGAGAATCCGGCGCTGTGTCCGGAGTGGTTGTCGGACGATTGGGGGTCACCCACAATCCACCTCGTCTCCCGGACGGGCGCGTGCTCGGCGGCAGGCTGCTGCACATCGCTCGCGATACCGAGTGGGGGATGGCCCTGCGAAGTCACTTCTTCATCGGACACGATCTCGAGACACTCGGGCAAACCGCGGAACAGATTGCGGCACAAGCAACTGTGGAGTTCGGTCAAGGACTCCTGCAGCACGCGTACGACGAGTTCACATTTTTGTCTCGTTTCCTGCCGTCGCTCTACGTAGCCGAAAACCGGGACGTATCTCCGCCGCGAGCACCGTGGTGACGGCAGTTGTCTCGGTGCCCGCCAGGGTCGTGCAGCCGTTTCAGGCGGCACCGAGAATTTCGGCTCGTCCCGATTTCCGGGACCTGATCCGTGACAAAAGGAATTAACGAACCGATCCTTGTTCTCAACATCAAAGCTATTTCACCAGAACGGAATTCGCTGTGCAGAGTGTCAACGCCGAAGCAACGAGGATAGCTGCTGACGTGATGATCGTCGGTTTCGGGCCGGTGGGGAAGCTTCTCGCCGTCAAACTCGCTCGGAAGGGCCACGATGTCGTCGTCGTGGATCGAAATGAAGTCGGATACCCTCTGCCGCGTGCAGTAACCCATTGCGCCGATTTCGCGCGAATCCTGCAGTCGGTCGGGCTGGCGCCGGACACCATTCCCGAGATAACCGAACCTTATGACGACATGTATGTGTGGCGAAACGGTGACGGGCGGACACTGGTGGAGGTCGACTGGAGTGGTAAAGGTGAATCCGGTTGGTACAACACCTATTTCTTCAGCCAGCCCGCATTGGAAGAGGCCTTGGACGCCATTGTCGCCGGGTTGTCCAATATTCGGGTGATGAGGGGGTGGGAAGCGGTGGCATTGACGCAGAATTCGGCACTGGCAACAGTAGTCGTCCAATCCGTGGACAGCGGTAGGTGTGTCGCCGTCGATGCGCAGTGGATTGTCGGTGCAGACGGGGCGAACAGTCGCGTTCGTCAATGGGCCGAAATCGACTGGCACGACGAGGGGTACTTCTACGATTGGTTGGTTGTGGACGTCAAACCTTCGGGCGGAACCAGTTTTCCGAACGTTGCCGCGCAGAATTGCGACTACCGACGCCCTTCCACGATGGTTCCCGGTGGTCCGGGCCGCCGTCGCTGGGAGTTCATGCGACTGCCGGAAGAGAGTCGAGAATCCCTTCAGCGCGAAGACACGGCATGGGAACTGCTCGAGCCGTATGGGCTGACCCCTGACAATGCAATCCTTGAACGGCATTCCGTGTACACGTTTCAGGCTTGCTGGGCGACGCGATGGCGACAAGGACGCGTGTTGCTCGCCGGCGATTCCGCGCATCTTATGCCGCCGTTCGCCGGACAAGGCCTGGGTGCTGGTGTCCGTGACGTGATGAATTTGTCGTGGAAGCTCGATGCGGTGTTGCGTTCGGCAGCGGACGACCACCTGCTCGATACATATGGAACAGAACGACTAAGGCACGCACAAGCTTTTGTGCAGTTCTCGACCGAACTAGGTCAAGTCATCTGCATGTCCGACCCGCAGCAAGCTGCTGAACGTGATGCCCGCATGGTGGCGAACTGGACTGCGGGAATGAAGCCCCCTGCTCCGCCACGACCAGGGCTCGGCCCAGGGATACATGTCGGGACTGCCGGTGGCAGTCTGGCTTTACAAGGTCAGGTTCGAGTCGGAGATGGCGAAGTTGCCAAGTTCGACGATGCGTTCGATGGGCCAGGGGCTTTGATTTCACGCACATCGGCCGCGCTGCGAGAAGTTCCGGAGGCGACGCGAACAGCTTTGGCGACGTTGGGGATCGACCTCGTAGCGCTCGGAGGTGCCGAATCGGCGGGCGTGACCGTTGTCGACGACGTCGACCTCACCTACACGCGCTGGCTCGACGATCAGGACGCAGATGTCGTTCTGGTCAGACCGGATTTTCACGTCTACGGCGTTGCTGGAACGCACCAGGCAACCGAGCTGGCAGCAGGTTTTCTAAACAGGTTGCGTGTGCCGGAACCTGCTCGGACGCTTGCCTGACAGCGCGACCGCCACATCGACTATCGACAGGAAGTTACATGTTCAACTCAGTGACCGACGACATCGATTCGGTCGAATCATCTTCGGAACAATCCGGATCCGATGTTCGAAGAGGGCCCTTGGCAGGCATAGTCGTTGCAGACCTCACGCGCGCACTCGCGGGACCTCACGCTTCAATGATGTTCGGCGACCTGGGGGCGACGGTCATCAAGATCGAGACACCCGGTACCGGCGACGATACGCGCGGCTGGGGGCCACCTTTCATGGAACCTGCAGGTGCACAGCGAGAATCGACATACTTCTTGTCCACGAATCGAAACAAGAAGTCAGTCGTACTCGATCTGAAATCTGAAGAGGGTCTTGCACTACTGGAATCCCTTGTCTCACGCGCCGACGTTCTGATGGAGAATTTTCGGACCGGCGTCCTCGATCGTTTGGGGCTTACCGCCGAACGACTTTCGGAGCTGAATCCGCGACTCGTCGTGCTGTCCATCAGTGGATTCGGTCACGACGGACCGGAAGGCGGACGTGCGGGGTACGACCAAATCGCACAAGGGGAGGCGGGTCTGATGTCGCTGACAGGTTCGGGTCCCAACGACTTCCAAAAGGTCGGAACTCCGATAGCTGACCTACTGGCAGGGATGTACGGCGCATTCGGTGTACTCGCGGCACTGCAGGAGCGAGCGCGAACCGGCGTTGGGCAGACGGTACGAACCTCTTTGCTGGCCGGCATAGTAGGTATCCACGCCTTCCAAGGAACTCGATTTACCGTCGCTGGTGAAACTGGTAAGGCACAAGGGAATCACCATCCGTCGATCTGCCCCTACGGGCTCTTTCCGACAGCTGACGGCGTAGTTCAGATTGCGGTTGGTAGTGAAGGACTTTGGAAGCGGTTCTGCTCGGGCTTCGGGTTGGCCCCAGATGCCCCCGGGATGGAAGACAACTCCGAACGAGTTCGAAACAGTAAGGCGGTCCGCCAGCTTATCGAAAGCATTTTTTCGAAGTATGGCACGGACGAGCTGCTGCTCGAGCTGGACCGTACGGGTATTCCGGCGGGACGTGTTCGTGGAATCGACGAGGTGTACCGCTGGGAACAGACTCGTTCGCAGGGGTTGATGGTCGAAGTCGAACACGAAAGCCTAGGTCGGATAACGCTTCCTGGGCCCCCACTCCGGTTCTTCTCTGTGGACGGCATGGAGGTCACGAAGAACTGTCACTCGGCTCCACCGCTTCTCGGTGCAGACAACGCTGTTATCACCGGTTGGCTCAGCGAAGCACGCCGATGAGACAGACATCGATGGTTTCTGCTATGAGGCCGAGCCGGCGCGACTCCGGCATGGTCGATGTGACGTTCGACGGCCCAATCGCGACGGTGACGATCGGCACAGGCCGTCGTCGAAACGCTTTGAACGGTGATGCTTGGAAAGATCTCGCGCATCAGATCATTGGCGTCTCGACCCACGCATCGCTCGGTGTTGTCGTCCTTCGCGGCGTCGGCGATACCTTCTGCGCCGGGTCCGATGTCACCGAGTGGGTTGGTGCCTGTGCCGAGGACGTGGAGGAGTCGTTCGCGCAAATGGAGGCAGCCTTCCGCGCTATCGAAATTTGTCCCGTTCCTGTCATCGCACAGATTTCCGGCGTAGCAGCTGGAGCAGGGTGTCAGTTGGCACTCGCGTGCGATATTCGAGTCGTGGCGACTTCCGCCAGAATCGGAATGCCTATTGCGCGTCTCGGGATTCGACCCAGTCCGGCATTCGCGGCGCGCCTTGTCCGTGTTGTGGGACCGGCTGTGGCCGCTGAACTGCACTACACCGGACGGCTGGTGAAGGGACCGGACGCGGTAACAACAGGTTTGGCGAATCGGTGTGTGTACGGCGAGCTCCTCGCGTCGACTGTTCGGGATTTGGTAGAGGAGATTGTTCGCCAGCCGACATCAGCCGTGCGTGCGGCGAAGGAGGCATTGATTGCTGTTACCGGCCCTCCTCCTCACCACACCCTCGGTCCGGCCGTGAATTTGCGCGACCTCCAACTTGGCATCGCGCAAATTCTGCATACGTGAGTCTGCAAGGCTGTTACTGGCCGGCGATGTATTCGATCGACGGGCCGGCAGTCCAACCGCCGTCGACGGCGATCTCGGAACCCGTTGTGTACGAGGCATCGTCGGAAAGCAGGTAGGTGACCGCGCCGACCAACTCCTCCGGGCGACCGACACGGCGATACGGATTGTTGGGGAATGCGCCCTCCTCGAGGCTGATACCCGTCGGTGCAGTCATGGGCGTCAGGACCATGCCGGGGTGAACCGAGTTGACCCGGATCTTGTCGCGACCGAGTTCGACGGCGGCGATCTTGCTCAGCCCACGCACGCCCCACTTGGCTGCGCCGTAACCGCTGGTCAGAGCCATGCCCATCAGGCCGGCGGCCGAGGAGATGTTCACGATGGATCCGCCGCCGGCTGCCTTCATGAACGGCACCACCGTGTGGATACCGGTGTGCACGGACACCAGGTTGATCTGGATGATGCGCTGGAACGTCTCGAGTGGTTCCTCGGCGACTGTCTGGCCGGACGCCGAGATTCCGGCGTTGTTGACCAAACCGTTGATCGCGCCGAACTCGGATACCGCGTACTCGGCGGCGGACTTCCAAGAGGCTGGATCGGTGACGTCGAGGGGAACGTAACGCGCTGCGTCGCCGAGAGATTCGGCCACTGCTCGACCGTCGTCGTCGAGTAGGTCGCCGATGACGACGCGGCCGTTGCCCGCGACGATGCCGCGGGCAAACGCCTCGCCCAGGCCGCGTGCGCCGCCGGTGACGAGAACGACTTTTCCGGAGAGATCCTGAGTCATGATTGTTCCTTACCTGTTGGTGTTGCGAGATATGGCTTCGAGAACGCCCCGAGCGCGCGGGTGATGGCCTCGGGTGCGGGCGTCCGGAGGTCTGCCATCTCACGCAGTGCGGCGACTACCGCAAGTGTTGCCTGGCCCGAAGCCGCTGTGGTGTCGAGCGAGGTTTCCGGACGATCGATCAGGCGTGCGACTTCTGGGCGAATCAGTTCCATCGTCTCGAAAGTTGCTGATTCCCAAACTCTCCGGAGTGCCGCATCACCGAAGATGATGGGCATCAGTGACCGGGTCATCGGCTCGAAGGACTCGCCGACCGATGCGATAAAGGCATTCTTCACAGCCGCTGCGAGCCCGAATTCGCGGGCTTGCGCGCTGAGTGCCGTGGCCAGACTGCGGTTTCCCTCGTCGAGCATCGGCCAGATGCTCTCCTCTTTGGTGGCGAAGCAACGGTAGAACGTTCGCTCGGAGATTTCTGCCCGATCGGCGAGCTCCGCGATGGTCGTCGAAGTGTCGCCGCGTTCGACGAAAGCGGCAGCACAACTCTGCGAGACGCGGAGAAGTAGTGCAGTGCGGCGGGCTGTTGCCATATCCGCACTGTACCAAAAGTGGCAGAAACTGCCACAAATGGTGTCGGCCGGTCAGCCGACGTTGCCTTCGATTCCGGAAACCTCCTGCTCAACTGCGTTCTTGAGGTTCAGGAGCGTCTTGCGGATGTTGCCGCGCTGAAAGTCGGCGAAGGTTTTTCCTCCGGTGGCAATTTTGTCGAACATGTCGGCGGCGAAGTCCGGCCAGCCGCGCCTGTCGTCGGTCCACGTTTCGGTAACTCGGGTTCCGTCGGGCACCGGCGAGAATCGGTACTGCCAGGTTGCGATAGAGGCGGGGATCCGGGGAGTACTGAGGCCGATCTTGTGAACACGGAATTCGAAGAGCTTCCCGGCCTCGGCAGCGGTGACTGTGCATCGCGTGGTCCACTGCGCGCGCCCACGCTTGTTGTGCCCGTCGAACTCCATCCCCAGGAAAGCGCTTTCGCGGTCTCCCCGCAAGGTTGCGCCTATGTTTTCGGGACTCCAGGCACCCATACGAGTGGGATCGCTGATGACCTCGTAGAGGGAAAGCGCGTCGGAGCTGACGACGATGCTGTCGGAGACGGTAAGTTCGCGAGCCATTTCGGTTTCAGGTTCTTTCTGTCGAGCGTGTGTGAGGTGAGTATGGCGATCGGTGGTTTCGCGAACAAGATGCGGACGTGGCGGATGAACCGTCGACCTGATCGGCGTTGAACTACAGGTGCGGTTTCAGTTGGATCTTGACCGCGCCTTCCTGCTTCTTCTGGAAGATCTCGTAGGCGTGTGGCGCCTGATCGAGCGGCAGCTGATGGGTGGAAAAGGTGTCGACACCGAGTGGGTCGTCGTCAGTGAGCAGGGGCATGATGTCCTCTACCCACTTCTTGACGTTCGCCTGGCCCATCCTGAGCTGAATCTGCTTGTCGAACATGGTCATCAGCGGCAGCGGATCAACCATTCCGCCGTAGACACCGATCAAAGAAATGGTTCCGCCGCGCCGAACGATGTCGATGGCCGAATAGACAGCGCCAAGGCGATCGATTCCTGCGTTACGCATCGCAGGCGCGGCAAGAGCATCGGGAAGGAGTCCGACGAACTGCTGCGCGAGCTTTCCGATCGGAGACCCGTGCGCTTCCATACCGACAGCGTCGATCACCGAATCGGCTCCGCGGCCGTTTGTCGCGTCTCTGATGGCATCGCCGATCTTGCTGCCGTAGTCGTCCAGGTTGAGAGTCTCGATACCGCGTTCGGCAAGGCGCGCAAGGCGTTCGGGTACACGGTCCACACCGATTACTCGAAACCCCTTGTGGTGGGCGATACGAGCCGCCATGTCACCGATCGGTCCGAGGCCGAGGATTGTCACGGACCCACCCGGCGGAATGTCGGCGTATTCGACCGACTGCCAAGCGGTGGGGAGCACGTCGGAGAGGTAGACGAATCGCGAATCCGCGGGACCTTCGGGAACTTTGATGTGTGTGAAATGTGCTTGCGGTACTCGGAGGTACTCAGCCTGCCCGCCGGGCACCGAGCCGTAGAGCTCGGAGAAGCCGAACAATGCTGCGCCCGTTCCCTGATCGCGGACCTGCGTCGTCTCGCACTGTGTGTAGAGGCTCGAATCGCACATGAAACAGTTGCCACACGAGATCTGGAACGGAATCACGACGCGGTCACCTATCTCGAGACTCGTGACTTCCGAACCGACTTCTTCGACGATGCCCATCGGTTCATGGCCGAGAATGTCGCCGGCATTCATGAACGCACCCAGAGTCTCGTACAGGTGCAGATCGGATCCGCAGATATTCGTCGTGGTGACCTTGATGATTGCGTCGGTGGGTTCGACGATCTTCGGGTCCGGAACCGTATCGACGCTTACTTTCCGTTTGCCTTGCCAAGTCACTGCGCGCACTGGGATCGACCTCTCATCGTGGAAATGCTGTTCGCAGTCACCTGCCCGAAAGCACTGAAATGCAAACAAAATCGGTGAGGGTTGCGAGAAGTCCTGAGCGCGTTAGATTGAGATGGAGCTGGGTCCCGGTCTCTTTGCACCGGCTCCAGGACTGAGACGACGAGATGATGAGGACGATCGCATGACCGACAAAGACGACAACGACCAGTCGCCCAAGGGTGGGCACCCAGGACCCGTGGACAAGGGCGGCGACGGGGGAATGGCAACGCGAGAACAGGCGCCTGAACTGGTCGAGGAGACCTCCGGCGAGAAGTCTGACGACGAGTAGTTTCCTTTTACTCCGCGTTGGGTAACAACGGGGATAGGCCGCATCGGACCGTCCCGGAATCAATGCGGGCGAGGTTCCTCGAGGTTGAGCAGCCAGCCACGGGAACCGCCTTGAGCAGATCCCTCAACCCTGTTGTCATTCAACCCTGTAACAGCACGTGATCGAATCGGGTCCGCAGTAGTGTCGGGACCCGGAAGTCGTCAAGCGTTCGAACTATCAACTGCTCGGCAACATCCCGGAGTTTCACGTTGGTCTCTTGAGAACGCCACACGAGTATGTCGAAGGCGCGATCGGCCGAAATGCCGTAGATCACCATGAGCATGCCTTTGGCTTGCTCGATTACTCCGCGAGAAGCGGTGATTTCGTTGACCAGCACGTCGACAGACGCTTTCACCGTGCTGTCGAGGGTTTCGGTGACGTCGATGTAGAAGCCTGAGCTGCCGACCACGGCACCCGACTCGTCCACGACGCTGTCGCCGACGACGATTACCGAGTGAGTATCCCCTGCAGTGTCGATGATGCGGTGGCGGCTGCTGAACGGTCCGCCTGAAGTGCGGATGGCGTGCAGTGTCTGGGCAACGTGTCTTCGGTCGTCGGGATGCTTGTGCGAGAGCATCAATTCTGTCGTCGGAGCTACTTGGTCGGGTTCGTATCCGTGAATCCGTGCAACTTCGTCCGACCACTCCCACCGGTCGCCGTTGCGGTGATAGAGAAAGCCGCCCACCCGGTGTGGAGCCCCCGATCCTGACGTTCGCCCCAACCCGTCCTCGTTCACCACACACGCCCCCTCGTTCTCGACCTCGTCCCAACCGGCGTACTCGCCAGTTAGTTATATCGGACAAATCCGGCGGAGGTGGTGTCGGTCCCATATTTCGGAGCATCGTCTGGATCGCTACCGCATGGGTCGGGGAAACCGGCGCTCAGAGTACTTGGCGACGGTCCCACGTCACTCGCGGTTGAAACAGTGTTGCCGCTGTGTCCATTCGATGATCGCCGCCGCGATGGCCGCAGGCTGATCCTCGGGGGCGAGATGTCCTGCGGGACCGCACTGTTCCACCTCGAGATTTGCGATATTCGATCGGCTCCACGTGACTTCGTCAGGTCCGATCATGAGAAGTTCTGCGGGGCCGCTGAAGGTGAGAAGAAGTTTGGGTACGTCAGTGCTTTCTGTGAGCCAATCGCTGTACGCCGCCACACGTGCATTCACGTCACCGGGAGTTCCTTCGATGGGGAAGGATCGTGGCCACTCGAGAAGGGGTCGGCGACTCTCTCGTGACGGATAAGGGGAGCGATAGGCCTCGGCATCGGTTTCGGTCATTTCGCCGAGAACCGTTCTGTGAAGCGCTATTTCGAGAAAGAAGTTCTCGTCGAGTACCTTTGTCTCTCCTGTGTCGGAGTCCCTCAGAGCTTCCACCCGTGCCCGTGCCTCTCCCGGGAAGTGTTCGTCCCAGGTCATCGGACGAAGGATCGTTTCGAAGAAGGCCACACCTCGGACGCGATCGGGGTGGCGGGCAGCCCAGTCCAGTGCAAGTGCCCCGCCCCAGTCGTGTCCGACGAGTACGACGTCGTCGAGTTCCATCTGGTCGAACCAGGCGTCGAGGTAGCGGGCGGTGTCGAGGAAGCCGTAGTTGATTGGCGGTTTGCCTGACCGCCCCATTCCGATGAGGTCAGGGGCAAGTGCGCGGCCTAGATTTCCTATCTGCGGCAGGATGTTTCGCCACAAGTGCGAGGATGTGGGGTTTCCGTGGATGAGTACGAAGGGTGTTCCTTCACCGCGCGAGCGGTAGGCCATGGTCGAGTCGAGCACGGGAATTGTGGGCATTGCGACTCCTCAAATAGTTTCCATATACTCTAATTGAGATAGTAGCCATGTATTCTATTTGTATGCAAGATCGGGAAACATGGACGACAGGGTCGCTGGTGTGGCACCTTGGCTTGCGCTGGCGGGCGGGGGTTGACCGAGCGATCGCGCACCTGGGGTTGACTCACGCCCAGTATTCAGTGCTCGCGTCTCTGCATGGTCTGGTGAGTGCGGGGGAGAGGCCGAGTCAGCGAGAACTCTCAGCGCACACAGGATTGCAGCGAATCTACATATCCAAGCTCGTGCGAGCGTTGGAGAAGAGCGGGTTTGTTGTCAGTGAACGCGATAGACGCGATGCGCGAGCCGTTCGCCTCGATCTCAGTGACGAGGGCAAACGAGTCATAGAGCTCGCTAAAGACATTGTCCGCCAATTGGATGCAAAGAATACGGAAGTGCTGACGAAAACCGGAGGGCGGGAACTCGCCGAGCTCCACCGCGCCCTTGACGCGTTACTCGACGCCACCGAAGCAGGAGATGGATAATGCGCCGGTCCGCTTAGTGGCGCAACCGAAGGCGATCGTGTGCGGACCCGGTCCACAGGACGTTCGTTGGGGGAGCGACGGAAGCGTCGATCCCCCAACGAGCCCTATTGTCTAGCTGTCGATCGTCACGGTGTCACGTTGATCGGTGTGGCCGATGCGAACTGCAGTGTGCCCGACATTGTTGCCGTCCCAGTGGCTGCGGCGGGGCAGACGGGTCCGGTGCCGGTGCGTGTGTAGTTCACGGTGCCGGTGTTGCTGGCCACGACGCGCTGGTTGGGAATATCGAATGGCAGCGGTCCGACAGTGCTGGCCCCGACGGTGACTGTGCATGTTGATCCGGGCATCGTGACGACTGCGCCTCCTGCAGGAATGACCAGGGATCCCTGAGCCGATCCGGTGTCTGCCGAGACGTTCAATAGCCACGAGCCGGAGGTCGTGACCACAGCGGGTAGGCCGTTAGCCTTGCACCCGGTCAGGCTGGGGGTGCCGATATTGACGTTGACTCCGCCGGTGCCGGCGTTGGAATTACCCGGCGCGGATGGGATGGTCCCGGAGCCCGTCGTACTGGAGCAGGTAAGTGTGATCGTTCCAGTCTTGATACTGAGATTGCTGCTCGAAGCAGTCACGGCTTGACCCGCTGGAGTGACGACGGTCGAAGCCAGAGCGGTGCCGGCTGCGACCGCAATCGCGGCTGCGGCGGCAGCTGTGACGATGGTGGTGCGGCGAACTGCATGGGTCATCGATATCTCCTTGTTGTCGGTGATACTTCGTGAGTCGCCGGTGCTTGCTCTACTGCGTCCGCAGGCTGTCGGCGCCGATGTTGAACACATCGCTTGTGGTGGTCAACGAGTTGTGACCACTCGAAGACGGAACGTTGGCGCGAAGATTGACTGCCCAATTCAATGCGCCGAACAGTCCACATCCAGATGCGCCCGGTACCGCGAACGTCTGGTCGGCGTGCGTCACGTTTCTGACGGCGGCGGTATCCGGAAATCCTGGAACTTCCTCCAGGACACCATTTTCGGACACTCCGAGTTTGAACATGATCGGGTTGCTCGCAGAACCCAGATAGCAGTTGCCGCCCAGCAAGGGGTTGGAGATCTTCAATCTTGCCGGAAGTGTGACACCGAGTTGGAATGCGTCGACTGTTGGCAACGCGACCGGTTCGACTGTTGCCTTGATGGTGGTCAAGCCGCCGGGG
Source organism: Rhodococcus sp. YH3-3 (assembly GCF_001653035.1). NCBI lineage: Bacteria > Bacillati > Actinomycetota > Actinomycetes > Mycobacteriales > Nocardiaceae > Rhodococcus > Rhodococcus sp. YH3-3. The sequence goes on from NZ_BCWH01000001.1 coordinate 1,639,338, forward strand.
AACGGTATACCGAGCCCGAAGATTCCTCCTGGTACCTCGATGGGGGTGGAATAGACGCCTTTGGTGCCGTCAGTGGGAGGAATGAAGATCTGGTCGAACCCGAATTCAGCGTCGGGGTTCTCGCGATAGGCGACACCGCCGGCGATATTCAACGAGCCGGAAGGAACCGGTACTTTGAGCCCGTTGATGTTCATTTCGCCGCCTTTGACGACGACATCGACACAGGTGCTTGTCTCCGGATTGGCTATCGGGCATTTTCCCCAGCCCCCGAACGGCGCATTGGGCAGCGGGGCCGCCGTCGCGGTTGACACCGCCCCGAGAGTGAGGACTCCCGCTGCGACGACGGCGAGCGCGGCTCTGAATCGTATTGTGCGCATGGACAAGTGAACTCCGTTTCGAGGTGGCAATCTGTCGTCGATGACGGTTCTGTGGCAGTGGGTTGGATTGCTAGTTGGCGCTACGCTCGGCAACGATGGCAGCGGGTTCGGGTGAGCCGGCCGGCTGGGGCCTGAGGCTGTCGGCACCGATGTTGTAGACGTCACTCGTCGTGGCGAGGGAGTTGGACGTGGTGGACGAGGGAAGCCCGGCGCGCCAGTTGACGATTGGATTCAGAACGCCGAACGGGCCACACCCGGAAGCTGTCGGGACCGCGAAGGGCTGTCCGGTGTGCCCGGTGTTTCGAACGACGGCAGTATCCGGGAAACCTGGAACCTCTTCGAGGACACCGTATTCGGTCACATCCAAGTTGAGTTGGACGGGGTTGTTGTCCGAGCCCAGGTAGCATTTGCCGCCGAGGAGAGGGTTCGCGATCTTCAGTTTGACGGGTAGCTTCACACCAAGCTGAAATGCGTCCACGGTGGGGAGTGCAGACGTCGACTCTACGGTGGCTGAAGCCTTGTTCAGTCCGAAGAGATTGTTGAATGGCAGGTCGATTCCGAGTGCGCCCCCGGGGATGTCGATGGGTTTGGCGTAGATCCCCCGACTGTTGTCGTTCGGCGGGATGAATACTTGGTCGAATCCGAATTCAGCCTCTGGATTCTCCCGGTATGCAACTCCGCCTGCGATGCGCATCGCCCCGGCGGGAATGCTGACGGAAAGCTTGCCGATCTTCATGTTTCCGCCGGTGACCGTGACGTCCATACAGGTGCTGGTCTCGGGATTGTCGATCGGACATGAATCCCAACCGCCGAAGGGGATCTCCGCTGCCGGGGCGGCTCCTGCAATGCTTGCTGACAAGCTTCCCACCGCAGCGGCGGTGGCGAACACAGTTGCGGTGGCGAGTGCGCCGAAAAGCCCACGCGACGTCGAACGTCGGGACATGTATTTCTCCTTTGGGTACAACCGACCAGTCGGGATTGTGATGATGAGTGACGGTAGTCACGTGTGACTTGGATGTACAGACAATTTGAAACAATTCCGACAAAAGTATTACTGCGATCGCCTCCGCTACTACTTGCGGCTGTGAGGATTGAAATTTGTTGCAGTGCTCTGTGTCTCGTCATTCACCCGCGAATCGCTGTGAGGTGCTTCGACCCGAAAAGGCGTTCGTCGACGGGAATATCGGACTCCTGTCGAAATCGAGGGGGCAATGTTTTGTCGGAGTCGCCAATGAGGGAAGTCAGGGCGAGTAACTTTGTCGAACAGCGGCTGATCGGTACTCCGGGCAGCTGCCCGAGAGAACGGATCGCCATGACGCTGATGCTGCCACTCGACTCGATGTTCCTTCTGATGGAGTCACGGGAGCATCCCATGCACGTCGGTGGCCTGTCGCTTTTCGTTCCGCCGGAAGGGGACGACGGCGAATTCGCCAGGTCGCTCTACCGTTCGCTCACCGACGTCGACTCGATTCGGCCCCTCTTCCGTCGCAAGCCGGTGCAGTTCTTGTCGAACTTCGCGCCGGTGCGTTGGACGGAGGACGCAGACGTCGATCTCGAGTATCACGTCCGGTTGCTCGCGCTGCCCAAGCCGGGTCGAGTCCGCGAGTTGCTCGAGCTGACCTCCATGCTCCACGGCACGCTGCTCGATCGGCATCGGCCGCTGTGGGAGGCGTACGTGATCGAAGGTCTCGCCGACGGCCGAGTTGCCGTGTACATGAAGACGCACCACGCGCTCATGGATGGTGTGTCTGCTGTTCAGGCGTGGTACCGCAGCCTCTCGTCGGATCCGCACGATCGACATTCGATGCCTCCATGGGCGCAACGACCTTCTTCGGGGCGGGTTCGTGCCGGTCGCGGGCTGGACCTGCAGAGGCGGGTGGGCTCCGTGATCGAGACTGTGCAAGATGTGGTCGGGGTCGGCCCTGCGATAGTGAACGCTGCTGCCTCGGCAGTGAAGGACCACGTCGCACCGTTGCCGTTTGCTGCTCCGAAATCGATCTTCAACGTCCCGATCACCGGAGCGAGGCGTGTCGCCGCGCAGTCGTGGCCGATCGAGCGCCTGCGCAAGGTCAGCTGCGTTGCAGACGTGACGCTCAACGATGCGGTGTTGGCAATGTGCGCGGGTGCGCTACGGCGATACCTGATCGAACTGGACGAGTTGCCGGACAAACCGTTGATCGCGATGGTGCCGGTATCCCTTCGCAAAGGCGAAGAGGGTGAGGCTTCCGGCAATGCCGTGGGTGCGGTGTTGTGTGATCTGGCAACCGAATTGGCAGATCCGGCGGCCCGACTTCAGAGAGTTCACGACTCGATGAGTAGCGCCAAGTCCCTGATGTCGGGCCTGACGCCCCTGCAGATCACGGCGCTCAGTGCATTGAACGTCGCGGGTCTCGGGCTGCCGCTGATCCCTGGTTCATCCCGACTGATCACTGGGCGTCCAGTCTTCAATCTGGTGATTTCCAACGTCCCCGGCCCGACAACGACGCGCTATTGGAATGGCGCGAAACTCGAGAGCTGTTACCCGGCATCGATTCCGTTGGACGGGCAGGCGATGAACATCACCGTCATCGGCTACGCGGACACCATGCAGTTCGGGCTCGTCGGCTGCCGCCGCAATGTTCCGCACTTGCAGCGGCTCCTCGGCCATCTCGAGGAATCCTTGAGTGAGCTCGAAGCCGCCGCAGGCTGATCAATTCGACTCGCGCCTTCCGACGTCACGTCCGTTCACGACCAACTGGTGGACGTCCAGTTCTTTGTCGTCGAGGCCGAAGCTGATGATGCGTTCGGGGTGGATACGGATGATCGGTGCGTCGAGACCATGTGCAGCAGCACCAGTAGCATCCAAAGCCTCTGCCCGGCCACGGATTTCGACGCACCTGACCTGTCATGGATCTACGGATGCGATGTCGTCCACGACGAACGCGACCCGACCGTTGTCTGCGACATTGTGAAACTTACGGCTGCCCGTCATGTTGTAACCGCTGATGTCGATCGTGGCTGTATCCGGGTTGTAGTGGAACCCGACCGGACTGACTTGCAGCGTTCCGTTCCGTTGAACCGTCGCGAGGCGACCGAGAGTCTGTGTGGCCAGGTAGTCGAGTTCGATTCGGGTGAATGTCATGAAATCACGCTAGAACCTGAACTGCTGTAGAGGTCAAGATCTCCGAACGTACAACTCATTCCATCTCGTCGAGGGCCTCTTCTGCTTCGTCGACCCGCCACTCGGCCTCGCGAAGTTCCTCCTCGGACTCTCGAACTGCGACGCGGGCAGCCTTCTCGGTGTTCTTGGCGAACTGTCGTTCTTGTTCTGCGTGCTCGAGTTCGGCGCGGAGTTCTTCGATGCGACGGTCGAGGTCGGACAGCTTTGACCTGGCATCCTCGAACTGGGCGGTCTCGGCCTTGACCCGTCGTCGGATCTTCTCGACGCCTGCCCTGGCTTCCTTCAATTCTGCTTTCGCCTTGGCTTGTTCGGCCTTGCGATCCGGAGCAGTGGACTTGGCCGGAGGGTGTTCTTCGGTGTGGATCGCAGGGGCGTCTTGTGCAGAATCCTCCTCCACTACAGCAAGTCCCGCCGGTCCGAAACCGCTGTAACTCGCAGCGGTCACGACCCGTCCGAGTCGAACCTGCGCGGCAGTCTCCTCATCGGCCAGGGCGGCATTGAGAGTCTGCGCGACATCGCGCAACGAATCCTCGCCGACGCTTTTTCCCCGTGAAGCGGCGATCTCACCGGATTTGTGGGCGAGACTCCGCACCACCTGCTGCCTCTGTGTCGTCAGCCGTCGCAAGTCCGGGCCCGAGAGATGGCGTTGAGCGTCGCGTAGCGATTCGCCAAGCGCGAGAAGTGCATCCAGATCCTCTGGTGCATCGCGCGAGATGAGATTGACCAACCACCCCACGGTGGTCGGCTTCCGAAGTTTTCCGATCTCTGCGGCCAGTGTGCGGTCGTTGTCGTCCCGGGCAGCCTTCACATGCTTTGTACGCGCCTCTACGAACTCGCCGGGGTCGAGGCCGTAGAGTTCGTCGGCGACATCATCGAGGGTCACGTATCAATACTGTCATTCGGCGAATCGTTCGAAGACTGTCTTCCAGTCGTTCTTGATGCTCACCACCGTCCACCCGTTTGCGCGCGAGATGTCGAGTGCGTGCTCGGCCCCGTCCACGTAGTCGAACTCGCGTTCCGGATCGTCATGGAGCACCAGAAGGCGAAGTGCCAGAACGTTCGGGTGTTCGGCGAACTTCAACATAGGTAGGTCACCGTTGCTGTTTCCGGCCGCGATGACAGGTCGTCGGCCGATTCGGTTCCAGATCTGTACGGGCTTGGCCGGCCCGTCGTCGACGACATCGGTTTGGGGCTGACGGAGAATTGTGCCGCTGTGCCCGTCGTCCTTCCACGTCAAGGCCACGCCGCTGCCGATGACGCGATCTCGGGGGATGCCGTAGACCTCCTGGCTGATCGGACGCATGAAGTCACGTCCGCCTCCAGAGACTATGTAGTTCGAGAATCCCTTGGCTGCAAGGTAATCGAGCAACTCCACCATGGGTGCATAGCTGCAGTGCAGATACTCGCGACCGAGAGTGGGGTGCGAAGCAGTGCGCAGGTAGGTATCGGCGTGGGTTTCGAATTCGTCGACCGTGACTTCGGCGAATGCCGCCAGGACACCGGCCGCGAGCACCTTCAGTGCGCTGTCGTCGCCGCGATAGTGCTTCGAGATCACTTCGTTCAACCAGGCGTAGTCCTTTTCGAACGCAGCCTGCCACGGTTGACGGTTGCGAAGAGACGGATCCTGGTTGGTCATCTCGACGAGGCGGCGCAGGATGAAGTCGAGTTGGATCGGCATCGGCTTCTCACACCACAGGGTTCCGTCGTTGTCGAAGACTGCGATCCGGTCTTCCGGTGCGATTTCGTCCGGACTTCCCTCAGTCGTCGCGCGTTCGACGAATTGCCGGACGGCCTGCTTCGGCGTGCCGTCCTGCCAGCTCGGAAGCGGGTCAGGGTTATCGGAGGTGGAGGCTTCAACGAATTGACTGCTCATGTGGTCCCTGGCTTCCAGTGAGGTGATGACAGACCCGGCACTTTCATACTCGGACTTCCTGCCGAAAGTGGCATCGCCTATTTCGGGCGACAGCGCTTCGGTGAGCACAATCGGGGTATGCGATTCACCATGCGGCCGTAGAGGCTGGAAATCAGATGACCTACAAGGAGCCAGATCATGGCCAACGCATTCAAAGGCGTCGTCAACCTCGATATTCGCGATTCGATTCCCGACTGGAGCCCGTACGAGCAGCCGAAGGCCGCCGCCGGCACACCGAATATTCTTTACATCGTTCTCGACGACGTCGGATTCGGCGCCTTGGGTTGCTACGGGGGACCGATCGAGACGCCGAACATCGACCGCATCGCGGGCAACGGATTGCGGTACGGGCAGTGGCACACCACAGCGCTGTGCTCCCCGACGCGATCGTGTCTGCTCACCGGGAGAAACCACACGACCAACGGCATGGCCTGCATCAGCGAGTGCGCGGTCGGTTTTCCCGGCGGAAACGGTCACATCCCTCCCGAATGTGCCACGCTCGCCGAGGTTCTGGTCGAGCAGGGATTCAGCACCGCGATGGTCGGCAAATGGCACCTGTGCGCAGAAGACGAGATGAATCTTGCTTCCACGAAACGGAATTGGCCGGTCGGCCGCGGATTCGAGCGGTTCTACGGCTTTCTCGGTGCCGAGACCAATCAGTGGTATCCCGATCTCGTCCACGACAACCACCCCGTCGAACAGCCGTCGACGCCCGAAGAGGGGTATCACTTCAGCGTCGATATCACCGACAGAGCGCTCGAATACATCGGTGACGTGAAGTCGATAGCTCCGGACCGGCCTGTATTTCTCTACTACGCACCCGGGTGCGCACACGCTCCGCATCACGCGCCCCGCGAATGGGCCGATCGCTACGCAGGCAGGTTCGACGCAGGGTACGAAGCCATGCGGGACGAGATTCTGGCCAGACAGAAGGAAATGGGACTTGTCCCGAAAGACACGACCCTGCCCTCACTCAACCCGATAGGCACTCCTGAGACCCGCACCGGGCCCGACGGCGAACCGTTCCCGCCGCTGGATTTCACCCGCCCTTGGGACACCCTCTCCGCTGACGAGCAGCGACTGTTCTCACGGATGGCGGAGGTGTACGCGGGCTTCCTCTCGCACTGTGACGATCAGATCGGACGCCTGCTCGGGTACCTCGAAGAAATCGAGCAGCTCGACAACACGATCATCGTGGTGGTCTCCGACAACGGTGCCAGCGGTGAGGGCGGACCCGACGGATCTGTCAACGAGAACAAGATTGCGAACGGCGTACCCGACGACCTAGCCGAGAACCTGGCGAAGCTGGACGAGTTGGGCAGCACCGAGACGTACAACCACTATCCCAACGGGTGGGCGATGGCGTTCAACACGCCCTTCAAGATGTGGAAGCGTTACTCGTTCAACGGTGGAACCTGCGACCCATGCATCATCTCGTGGCCGGAGGGCATCGATGCCCGTGGCGAGATTCGAGATCAGTACCATCACGCCATCGACGTCGTCCCGACTCTGCTCGACTGCGTCGGCGTCGACTTGCCTGACACGGTGAAGGGGTACACCCAGCACCCGATTCAAGGCGTGAGCATGCGGTACAGCTTCGATGCCGGCAACATCCCCACCGCCAAGCACACCCAGTTCTATTCGATGCTCGGAGGACGAGGAATTTGGCATGACGGCTGGAAGGCCGTCACCACGCACCCGACTCTGAGCGGGTGGGGCCATTTCTCGGAAGACACCTGGGAGCTCTACCACACAGAGTTGGACCGAGCCGAGCTCCGGAACCTTGCGGATGAAGAACCCGGCAGGCTGGCAGAGCTGGTGGGGTTGTGGTTCCACGAGGCCGGTGCCAATCAAGCTCTGCCACTGGACGATCGGTCCGGTGTCGAACTTCTCACCACGCCTCGCCCTCAGTTGGCCCCGCCGCGAAACCGGTATGTCTACCGCCCGGGCGGAGCCGAGGTGCCGGAGGCCGTCGCCGTCAACCTTCGTAATCGTTCATTCTCGATCGGGGCAGTTGTCGATTTGGCCGAGCCAGGTGCGACCGGTGTGCTTTTCTCGCATGGCGGCAGGTTCGGTGGTCATTCGCTGTACGTCAAGGACAACCGCCTGCATTACGTGTACAACTTCCTCGGCAGTGAACAGCAGAAGATCGATGCCACCGAAGACCTTCCGATCGGCGAAAATATAATCTTGGCAGCAACTTTCGAGAAGGAAGGCGAGGATCCGCCGGGCACTGCGCACGGGGTGCTCGGCCTCTACTACGGCGATCGGAAAGTCGGTGAGGGCAGAATCCGCACTCAGCCAGGCAAGTTCAGCATCGGTGGCGGCGAAGGGCTCAACGCAGGCCGTGACAGCGGGGAGCCCGTAACCGACGACTACCCGGGTACGTCGCCATGGGCGTTCACGGGTGGAACGCTCAACCGGGTGGCCATCGACGTCAGTGGTGAACCTTACGTCGACCTCGAACGCGAAGCAGTGGCGATGCTCTCGCGTGAATGACAGTTCCGAGTGCGTCTAATCTGTGCCGGGCGGAAGGTATCTCACGGTAGGTACTCCGCCGGGACCGTCCAAGCGGACCTCGGCGTCGACCTGGTAGACCTCGGCTATCAGGTCGGCGGTGAGGACCTCGGTCGGGCTTCCGTGGGCAACGATGGATCCACGGTTCAGCATCACTATCGAATCGCAGAACATGGCGGCCAGATTCAGATCGTGCAATGCCATGATCGTGGTGGTGGGGAGGCGTCGCACGAGCGCGAGCAGTTCGAGTTGGTGATTGATGTCCAGGTGATTGGTCGGCTCGTCGAGTAGCAACTCGTGGGGTTCCTGAGCGAGGGCGCGCGCGATCTGGACGCGTTGGCGCTCCCCGCCGGACAGGGTGTGCCACGACCGGTCCAGCATGCCGGCGAGGTCGGTGTGTTCGATCGCTGCCCGGACGGCGTCGCGATCGGAATCCGATTGCCCACCCCACAGTCCGCGGTGAGGTGTGCGTCCGAGTTCGACTACCTCCGCGACCGTCAGATCGATCTCGGTGTTGCTGTGCTGATCAACGGTCGCGATCCGACGCGCGATGTCGCGGCGTTTCCAGTCGGACAACGGGGTTCGGTCCAGGGTCACGACACCGGATGTCGGACGATTGTGCCCGGCAAGCAGTTTCAGCAGCGTCGATTTCCCCGAACCGTTGGGGCCGAGAAGCCCCACCGTACTTCCGGTTGTAGGCGAGACGTCGAGGTCGTCGACTATGAGCGCCCCGCCGACCCGCCAACTGACGCCGGTAGCTTCGAGTGTCATGGCCTGGCCTTCCGTCTCCAGAGGATGACGGCAAACGCAGGCACACCGACCAGCGCGGTCACCACACCGGCCGGGAGTTCCTGCGGCGCAATGGCTGTGCGTGCCACAGCGTCGACCCAGACAAGGAAGATGGAGCCGATCAGTGCGGACGCGGGCAGGAGTCGGCGGTGGTTCGAACCGACGAGAGCCCGCGCCGCGTGCGGGAGGACCAGGCCCACGAAGCCGATGGCACCTGCGACGCTCACGATCACCGCGGTCATCAAGGCTGTTGCCAACAACAGGGTCACACGCACCCGCCACACGTTCACCCCCAGCGACGACGCCGCGTCCTCGCCGAAGGCAAAGGCGTCGAGTGCGCGGGAGTGAGTCAGACAGACCACGAGGCCGACTGCGACCACCGCAGCGCAGAGTGCGACGTCGAGCCAGTCGGCGCCGCCGAGTGAGCCCAGGAGCCAGAACATCACGCCGCGGGTCTGCTCGGGATCGGCCGAGGTGATGACGATGAACGAGGTGAGCGCGGAGAACAGTTGGGTCGCGGCGACACCGGCCAGGATCACCCGGTCCGGCGTGCCGCCGGCCGCATGGGCGAGCAGCAGCACAAGGGCGAAGGAGATCACCGCGCCGATGAAGGCGCCGCTCGACAGGCCGATCACTCCCGACCCGACTCCGAGGATCACGATCAGTACGGCACCGGTCGAGGCGCCGGACGAGATACCGAGGACAAACGGATCGGCCAGCGGATTGCGAAGCAGCGACTGCATGATCGCACCGCACAACCCGAGACCGGCACCGCAGAGCGCGGCGAGCAGGGTACGCGGCAGACGGAGGTCCCAGACGATGCCGTCACGGATAGGGGTGACGTCCGCCGCGGTACCGCGGAGATGGCCGACGACGATCGAAGCCACCTCACCGACCGACAGACCGGCCGGCCCCAACGTGATCGCCACGGCAGCCGATCCGGCCAGCGTGACAACACCGATCATCCACAGCAGGGTGACGGTCGTCGGGTTGTCACGCAGCCGAACTCTTGTCGTCATCTCACGCCGTAGACCACGTAGTCGTCGAACAGTTGCCAGACCGTCCCCGACTCCCGAAAACCTGCTTGCGCGAGCGCCGCCAACTGGAAGTCGACGGCCGTGGGCGCAGTGGCGTCACGTCCGGCGAATCTGCGCTCACGCTCGTCGGTCAGTGCCCCGATGCCGGGAGTTGCCCGCAACTCGTCCCACCAGCTCTCCCACTCGGGAGCGCCCGCAGCAAAGGCGGAGCGTTGCGTCTGCTCGTCGTGAGCCTTCGCCCATCGCCCTATGGCGGGGGATCGGCCGTCGAAACGAAAGTGATCACCATTGAGCAGAACGCCGGCCGGGCTCAGCAGTTCGCGGCACTGCCGATACACCTCGACGAGCTGCTGCGGTTGCAACCAGTGCAGCGCGGTTGTCGACACTATCGCCTGAACCGGCGCAGCCACCGAATTCGGCCAATCGGCTCCCGCCAGGTCTGCGTCGATCAGCTGCAGTCGGTCACCGAAACGCGTCGACGACTGGCGGGCGAGCTCCAGCAGCATCGGGTCGTAATCGATCCCCACAACGCTCGCATGCTCGAACTTTTCGAGAATCCGGGCGCTCAGTGAACCCGGCCCGCAGGCCAGGTCGACAACCGTGAACGGGGCGTGCGCGTGCTGCAATTCGAGGACGTCGAGAATCACGTCGAAGCGCCTCTCACGGTCGGCGATGTATGCCGCCTGCTGGTCGTCCCACCGACGCACCAGTTCACAGATCTCCGCGGACATCTAGACCACACCCAACTGGCGCAGCCCGTCGGAGAGCTGTTCGATGCCACCGACATTGCGGATCGAGGGATCCATCGTCGTTCCCTCGAGGATGATGTAACGCTTGTTCTTCACTGCGGTGAGCTTGCTGGCGACCGGGTCCGATTCGAGGAACGCGATCTTGCTTGCGGCACTGTCGCCGTCTCCACCGCGGTCGAGATCTGCGAGCACCAGCACGGTCGGGTCTCGATCGAGCACACTCTCCCAACCGATTTCGGGCCAGTACTGCTTGTTGTCGTCGAAGGCGTTCTTCGCACCCACCGCGTCGGTCATGATTCCCGGTGCACCGCAGCACCCGGCGAAGTACGGAGTCTTCGTGGCTGCATACCACCACGCCAGCGTCACGTTCTCAGCTCCCAGTGCCGCCGTGGCGGTGGCCGCGCGATCCTTCAAACTCTCGGTGAGCTCGACACCTTTGTCCTTGACATCGAACAGTGTTGCCACGTCGTCGATTTCGTCGTACAAGTCGTCGAGCGTGAGGGCCTTGCTCTGCTCGGCATCCTGACCGGTGCACTCGCTGGGTGACTGATATGTCGCGACACCGAGGTCGGTGAACTTGATCCGGTCGGCGATGCCCTCCGAGGTGAACGTGTAGTTGAACGTCGTGTAAACCATGTCCGGTTCGCGTTCGAGGACACTTTCGAATGACGGGAACTCGGTGTCGAACGCCTGGACCTGACCACGCGCCTCGCGCAGTTCGGGGAGGACATCGTCATCGCTCATGGCGTACCCGGCCATCCGGTCCTGCACTCCCAGCGCGAACAGCATCTCTGCTGCAGGTTGATTTACCGCGATTGCCCGTTCGATCGGTCGCTCCACCGTGACGTCTCGGCCACAGTTCTGGACTGTCACGCGCGATTGTTCAGAAGAGTTGGATTGTCGGGCAGCACTGTCGTCGGAGGAGCAGGCAACCAACGACGCGCTCAACAGGGCAGCGACGGCGGCGGCGGGTAGGCGAAGTCTGGACAGACGCATGGAATCTCGTTCTCGCAGGGGCTCGTTCGCGGAGCCCGTTACCGTGTGAACAGGCGCCTGTTGACCCCTGCTGCCAGCCGGTATTCGGACTCGAGATCGCCCCACCCGAGCGCCTTCCCAGATTCTCATCCAGTGGCGTAAGCCCGGGCGGTCACCCTCACCGCTGCGCGTCAGTTCCGGATTCACACCGGATTCCCTGACCCCCTGTGTGGAGGTCCGCTGGCACAGAGGAACTTATCACCGCAGTGCACTGCCGGTCAGGTCGGCTGGTGTGAGGCAATCAGATCTCGATGGCCAGGTCGTCGATGTCGGTGAGGGTTCCGCCGTCGGCGAGGATGCGCTCGTAGTTCTCGCGCCGACGGAGGTCGATTTCGGTGTTGCTGACGCCCTGCTTCCAGTATCCGAATATCGCGACGTCGTCCTTGTCGAGTCCGACGGTCGAGCGAAAGTGCTTCCGGATTGCGCGCATCTCACTGCGTTCACCGGCGCCCCACACGACGTAGCTCTCGGGATCGGTGAGCTCGCGCGCCCGTACTGACAGCGGGCCTTCGGGCTCGGTGAGATCGACGCTGACGCGGTGAAGTTCCAGGCCGGGGAGGGCGGGCAGTTCGGCGAAGGCGACCGCGTCATCTGTTGTGACCCAGCCGATTCCGGCGACGTCGGTAGGTAACTGCTCGATGATCGAGTGCAACGCGGGTATTGCGGTGCCGTCCAGAAAAAGTGCGATACGTCGACCAGGAACATCAGGGATCAAGAAGTGTGGCCGCGGACCGGTGAGGCCGAAGGTGTCACCGACGGCCAACGCTGCTGCCCACCTCATCATCGGACTGGTCTGTCCGTGCAGGACCACATCGACGACGATCGATCCGCTCGCTGAATCGTAGGAACGCACCGTGTACACGCGCGAAGCGTCGTCGAAGGCCGGCCCGAGATTCATGCGTACGGTCACATTCGGGCGTGACCAGGTCGGATCGTCGGTCGACTCCGTCAAACGAGCCGTGATCCGCAGCAGGTGATCGCTCGGTCGCTCCATCGCTTCGACGATCGCGAGAACGTCGTTGAGTCCGCGATTGTGGTCAGCGGTCCGTAGGACGGTCGTCGGGGGAGTTGTTGTGCGCGAGGCGTCTGCATGTGTCATCGACTGTGCTCCTGGATCGGGTTTTCGGGATGCCGCCAGGTTAGTGCTGCCTAAGTCGAGCGAGTTGTCCAGAAGTGACATCTGATTACCTGAATGATTCGGGTCTCGAAACGACGCGGTTGAGCGAGTGGTGCCGGCGCTGCTACCGTGCCTGTGATGTCCATACGCCGCTGTTCTCTCGCTTCCGGCCGTGCACTGCGCACGGCCCGATTCGGCGTAGCGACTTTCCGACGTGGGCGTAAGGCGATCGACCGCCGCCCGTCCGGTCTTGTCTGGATCGAAAGAGCCTTGACCGCACCGGCCGGATCCGTCTGACATTCGCCACTTCGGCGAGCATTGCCTCGCCGGGATTTTGCAGTGCCACACCTGTTGCAGTGCTGCGCATTTCCCGTACCTGAGATTTCTCGCGGGTGAGTTGTGAGTGTCGGCGCCACCGAGCCTGGAATGCCAGCCAACTCGTTTTCGTGAAAGGTACACAGCAATGAATCGTTTCGAAGGTCGTCGTATTCTCGTCACCGGCGCAGGATCTGGAATCGGGCAGGCCACCGCGCTGCGGTTGCTCGCCGAAGGTGGCCGCGTGGTCGCTGCCGACATCTCCGAGCAGGGTTTGGCGAACACCCGGAAATCGGCAGAACATGCTTCGACGGAGGATCGCCTCGACACCCTCGTCGTCGATATCGGTGACGAGGGTTCCGTCATCAGGGTTGTGGGTCAGGCGATTTCGTCTCTCGGGGGATTGGACGTACTGGTCAACGCCGCCGGGATACTGCGTGGTGGGCACACCCACGAGACCTCGCTGGACCTGTGGAATCAGGTGCTCTCCGTGAATTTGACGGGCACTTTCCTCGTTACCCGCCAGGCACTGCCGGCTCTCCTTGCCACCGGCAACGCAGTCGTGGTGAATTTCAGTTCCACCTCCGCGGCCTTCGCGCACCCGTACATGGCCGCGTATGCCGCAAGTAAGGGAGGAATCCAGTCCTTCACTCACGCACTGGCTCTCGAATACGGCAAGCAGGGTCTGCGTGCCGTCGCGGTGGCTCCGGGCAGTGTGAAGAGCGGGATCACCGACACTACGGCGTCGTACTTGCCGGAAGACACCGACTGGTCGCTCTTCGGCAAGTTGTCACCGATTCTGAGCACTGATCTGGAGTCCGGTGGTGCCCCCATGGCCGGGCCGGAAAGTGTTGCGGGAGTTATCGCGATGTTGGCATCCGACGATGGTGCCTTCATCACTGGCACGGAGATCCGGATCGACGGCGGCACGCACGCCTGATTCTGCGTCCGTCTGACGGCCCGCACAGGCAGGCCGTCAGACGCGAGCCGTCATTCTCGCGAGCGAGTGATGGCGGGGACGACGTAGGACTGATCGAGCACGGCGGGCGAAGGTTCGTACATTCTCAGTACCGGTCGGAAATCCCCGCGCGGTGCGGGCAGCCAGTTTGCCTTCGCCGTGGGATCTTTCGGCTCCTCGTGGCTGATCGTGATCGTCAACGCACCGTCGGCGTCGTGGACGATTCCTGGAGTGCGGTCGCCGATCGAGTATCGGTCGACGGGGTTCGCCACGAGGAAGAAGTCCGGCACCGAGTACATCGTCAGCGACCAGAAGGCGCTCACCGGCGGAGTGGGGTCGAGTCTTATTGTGTAGGTGTGGGTTCCGTTCAACTGCTCGCCCTGATCGTCGACGTAGGTCATGATGTACGCCGCTTCGTAAGGGTGGTTGCCCCACAGCCCGCCCTTGGCAGCCGCGGCGCGTTCGACGATGCGCAACTTGGGATCGGCGATCTTGAATTGTGAATCGTCGATTGTGCCGACCTCGAAGTAGTCGAGGTTGTAGTCGAAGGCGTGGAATGTGAGCTTCCATCCGTTGACTTCGGGGCTGGAGCCTTTCGTGAGGGCCTCGAGCAGGTTCTTCTCACCGATCGTCAATCCGTCAGCCAACGCGGCTGCCTCGTCGGCAGACAGCGATACGTAGGGAGAGGCCCCGTGCTCGGTGATTCCGATCAGGGAGAAGGAATCCTGGAGTTCTCGATCTCGCGGGGCCGGCGGAAACGCCTGTGACCAGATGCGGAGTTTCTCGAGGAACAGGAGGTCCTGGCTTACCCCGGGTTCGGGCACTGGGAGACCCGCCGAGTTTCCGGTGGAGTCGACGACGGTCAGCGTGGTGGCGTCCTGCAAGGCGTGCACCGCAGGGAGGTCGTCGTCGCCACCGCATGCCCACCGGCCCACGATCGACGCAATGTTCGTGGGAAATCTGATCACCGTGGTCTGGTCCGCCGGGGTTCCCGTCCAGGTGGGTGGGACGAGAAGGAAGTCTCCGCTCTTCGTGCCGGTGGCCCGATGCCCGACGTAAGCGAAATTGTTTGTCCAGGCGTCCACGAACTGGAGGACGTAGTAACGGCCATCGGTATCGGGGACGTGCAGCGCAACGGGGCCGACAGACAGATCGATCTGCGCCATGGAATACACGGTGTCGTTGTTGATCGTGACGAAAGTGTCTGCCGGCCCGGCCAGTGTTCGGGCGTGGCTGAAGGTGTTGAAAGGTGCGGCGGGGTTCGCTCCGACACCGTTGTGAACATACCGATGGACCTGGTCGAGATTGAAAACGAGGGGAAATCCGTAGATATACGCCTGAGCTGCAAGCTCGGTGCGACTGGTGTCTGTCATCTCTGCCCTCTCGTCGTGCACGTCGGTTCGAAGTCCACCCTGCGGGAACCCTGCCGTCGGGGCATCACCCGCCGAGGGTGACGACGGTAGAGGGAGAAGACATGTCGGATCAGGAGAGTGCGGCATTGGTCGCTGTCGCAGACGAGTGGAACGTCGCGATGTGCTCGAACGACGCCGAACGGATCGGCGATTTCATGGCAGACGACTGGGTGATCGTCTCGGAATCCGGAGTGTCGACCAAAGCGGAGTTCCTGGGTTTCGTGGCCTCGGGCGACCTGACTCATTCGGCGATGGACCGCGTCGGGAGCGCTCGCGTGCGTTTCTTCGGTGACGTCGCACTGTTCACCACGCGGATCGTCAATACCGCGCACTACGGCGGCAGACAATACGACGCAGACGAGTGGACCACCGACGTGTTCGCGCGGCGAGACGGTCGTTGGTGCTGCGTGTTGAGCCACATCACGCCGGCGGTCGAGGCGAAGATCGAGGACGTGGAACTATGACGTAGAGATAAGAGAAAGGCTG
Organism: Rhodococcus sp. YH3-3; assembly: GCF_001653035.1. Classification (NCBI taxonomy): domain Bacteria; kingdom Bacillati; phylum Actinomycetota; class Actinomycetes; order Mycobacteriales; family Nocardiaceae; genus Rhodococcus; species Rhodococcus sp. YH3-3. The sequence continues at coordinate 1,655,202 of NZ_BCWH01000001.1, forward strand.
ATGTTTTAACGGTGACACTATTGGGTAGTAATACGAGTTTCGCATTTATGAATGTATTTATCGGATTTATCGATTGTGAAGTTTCTGTAGTAGCGTCAGTTGAGTAGATCATTTTGATACGCATACCGGATGAGGTTCTCACATGATTGTTCTCGGCATTATTCTGGCGTTGATCGGCTTTTTCACGGGGTTGAGCATTCTGACCACCGTCGGCATCATCTTGGTCGTCGTAGGTGCAGTTTTGTCCATCCTCGGTGCTACCGGGCGCGCAGTGGGCGGACGAAAAGTCTGGTATTGATCAATACTGCGCGAGTAGCTGAGAAGGCGGTACCCGATCTCTTCGGAGATCGGGTACCGCTTTTTGTGCTCCAACTGGTTTTCGGTCTCTCTACCCCAAATTATCGATCTGAGCGGCATCGGGTAAACATGAAGGATGCTTTCTCGAGACCATGACGAAGAGAAATCTGCCGAGCGATTCAGATTCCCTCGCAGATGGAATCAGGTTGACGAATCGCGCCGCGGTTTGGTGTTGGCGTGGGTGGCCTTCACGTTGACGTTCGGCGGAGCACGTCTGGTGACGTGGTTGATCCAGATCGACACCAGGGACGTCGGCGACATCAGCGCCGGTGGCACTCATCTGCATCACTATTTATGGGGAATTCTGCTGTTGGCCGGGGTGGCGATCTTCGGACTCGTAGACCGAAGCCCTCGCGCAAGAACATGGATGGGCATCGCGTTGGGCATCGCACTCGGGCTCATCGTCGACGAGGCTGCGTTACTGATCACTCTCGACGACGTCTACTGGCAGAGCGACGGTTGGCCCAGCATCGCCATCGCTGTGTCGATTATCGGAGTGGTAGGAACCGGTCTCGCGCTGACCCGAAGCGGAGCGGAGAAGCCTCGAGGTTGATCCGGCCACGGCACGGGTACTCACTCCCGTGCCGGGAAGTCGCGCGGATCGTGAGGTGGCTTGAATGGATCCCAGTTCCGCGGACACCTCACCGGACTCCGAAAGTAAAGTCCAAGCCATAGATCCGATGGCGGAAGCCGAACGTGAAGCCGCAGCATTGGCGACTCCCGTCCGGCCGCTGGGCGAACCGGGGCCGAGGTTCGATCGTCGTTCACCGTTCTTCATCGGTCTGAGCGCGGCGGCCGGTGTTGCCGTGACGTACGCGGTGATCGAAGTGCTCCTGGCGGCGCGAGGCATGCTGATCCTGATCGTGGTCGCGCTGTTTCTCGCGGTGGGCATCGAACCGATGATCGTCTGGCTGGAGCGGAGACATTTCCGACGCTGGATCGCAGTCACCGTGGTACTCCTCGGAATTGCAGTGATGTTGGCGCTGTTTCTGGTTGCTGCGATCACCCCGCTGGTCGAGCAGGGACGTCAGTTCGCATCACACGCTCCCGAACTTCTGACACACATTCGTGACCGGTATCCGATCGTCAGCGACCTCGACGAGAAGTATCACCTCGAGGAGCACCTCACCACCCAACTGGACGGTTCGGGGTCTGCGCTCGCGACGGGTTTGCTCGGAGCGGGGCGGGCGGTGTTCAGCGCAGTCGCCGACGCTGGAATCGTTGCTGTACTGACGACGTACTTCTTGATCGACTACCCACGAATCCGCACGAATCTGTATCGGCTGGTGCCACATTCGCGGCGGCCACGAGCAATCGCCATCGGTGATCAGATACTGGCAGGTGTGGGTGGGTACGTCCTCGGCAATGTTCTGATCTCCGTGATCACCGCAGTGTGCACCTTCGCGTGGTTGTTGATCTTCGACGTGCCGTATCCGTTGATCCTGGCGCTGCTGGTCGCTCTGCTCGATCTGATCCCGATAGTCGGTTCCACGATCGCAGGGGTTGTCGTCGCCCTGGTCTCCCTGACAGTCTCTGTCCCAACGGCATTGGCGACAGTCGCGTTCTTCATTGCGTTACGTCTGCTCGAGGACTACCTGCTCGTTCCGAAGATCATCGGGAAGACGGTGGCGGTCCCGGCACTGGTGACCGTTGTCGCGGTTCTGTTGGGTGGAGCATTGCTCGGTATTGTCGGTGCGTTGCTGGCGATTCCGGTCGCTGCGGCCTTGCTGCTGCTTGCAAGGGAGACGCTCTTCCCGCGCCTCGACGCTTCTTGACCGGCTTCTATCGGACGCTTCGCGCGCGACGCCGAGAACCAGGATTCGGTTTGGGGCACATCCGAGTCGGGATGGTTTCTCCCTCGGCGGTGATACGGAATACCGAGACTTTCTCGCTACAACCGTGATTCAGATCGACCGCGTATGCGATTGCGGCGCGATCCGAGACGAAATCTTCCATCACCGTTGTACCGTCCGGTAGTTCGATTCTGTAGTTTTCCATGACTTACACAACCTTCTTTCGCTAAGACGATCCTACCCGGCTCGAGAAGTGGCAAACCCGTGGAACACAACGTGCGACAGTCGTCTTCGTGCCTCGCCGGTGCAATGTTTCGACACCTCGCCTGCCGGGTAGTGAGAGTCGGTCAGCCCGCTCAGGCGGTACGTATCGAACCACGGAGGATCCGCGCAATGAGCGCAGTATCGAAAGCGATGTACAAGCCACTCTCACTGGCGACCAGCGTCCTGGGCGGCATCTTGGCCGGCGCTGTCTTCCAGCAGGTGTGGAAGCGCATCGGTGACGACAAGAATGCGCCCGAGCCCAAAGACTTGAGCAGGTCGAGCAAGGAAGTCCTGATCGCCGCAGCCCTGCAGGGAGCCATCTTCGCTGTTGTGCGAGCCGCAGTGGATCGTGCGGGGGCAAAGGGCTACCAGGCCCTTGCTCATGAAGATCCTCGGTAGGGACGCCCGGTTCGGTTCGAGTTCAGTCGACGACGGCCGCGATTGCCTCGATCTCGACCAGTTGATCGTCGTAACCGAGAACGGTCACACCCATCAGAGTGCTCGGGGCGTCGTGATCGCCGAACGCGTCGCGGACTACCTCCCACGCCGCAACCAGGTCGGCTTGATTGCTCGACGCCACCAGGACGCGGGTGTTGATCACGTCGGTGATGGACGCGCCCGCGTCCGAGAGAGCTGTTCTCAGGTTGTCGACGGCCTTGGCTGCCTGTCCTGCGTAGTCACCGATGGCGGCAGTGGAGCCGTCCTCGTTCAACGGGCAGGATCCGGCCAGGAAGATCAGCCGTGCATCGGCGGGAGCCGTTGCTGCATAGGCATATTCAGCCACCGAAGAGAGTGACGTGGAACGGATCAGAGTTACCGACTTCGACATTATTTCCCCAAGGAATAGTAAAGTTTTGCAGCGAGTCTTTCACAGCACGTCAGGGGTTGCCAATTCATCGTCGGACCCATCCCTTCAGTCGGCAGCTACGAATGACTGCCAATGAGCCGAGAAGAAGAGCACACAGCACCTGTCGACGAGTGGCTGACGACCAAACAGGTTGCAGCACTGTTCCACGTCGACAGGACCACGGTGTCCAGATGGGCGAGGGAGGGCAAAGTCGGCACTCTGAGAACGCTTGGCGGGCATCGGAGGTACCGGCGATCGGAGATCGAGACGTTGCTGCGTAACCGCTCGACGACGCTCGATCACCAATAACCTCCGGCACGAAACAGACAGGTCGCCGAGCATGATGAGGGCTCGGCGACCTGTCTGGTGAGCAGGAAGTAATTACGCCTTGGGGACGCGGACGATGAGTGCGTCGCCTTGTCCGCCGCCGCCGCAGAGTGCGGCTGCGCCGATGCCGCCGCCGCGGCGTTGCAGTTCGAGTTCGCGGGTGGAGGCGATCCCGACGGCGGCGAATGCTTCGTTGATTTCGACGAGGTCGAGGTCGGTGGGGTCGATGCCTTCCTTCGCGCAGGCTTTGGCGATGGCCCGGGCGGGTTGGGACTGGAGGGTGGAGTCGGGTCCGGCGACGACGCCGTGGGCGCCGATTTCCGCGATCCAGGTCAGGCCGAGTTCTTCGGCTTTGGTTTTGCTCATCACCACGACGGCGGCGGCGCCGTCGGAGATCGGGGAGGCGGAGCCGGCGGTGATGGTGCCGTCCTTGCTGAACGCGGGACGCAGTTTGCCGAGGGATTCGGTGGTGGTGTCGGCGCGGATGCCTTCGTCCTGGGCGAAGACGATGGGCTCGCCCTTGCGTTGGGGGATGGAGACGGGGACGACTTCGTTGTCGAAGAGGCCGTCTTTCCAGGCGCGGGCCGCGTTCTGGTGTGAGGCGGCGGCGAAGGCGTCCTGCTCGGCGCGGGTGATGTGGGCGGTTTCTTGTTGGTTGACTTGTTCGGTGAGCAGGCCCATGGCCTGGTCGGTGAAGATGTCGTGGAGGCCGTCGTAGGCCATGTGGTCGCGGAGGGTGACGTCGCCGTATTTGAAGCCTTCGCGGCTTTTTTCGAGCATGTGGGGTGCGCGGGACATCGATTCCTGCCCGCCGGCGACGACGATGTCGAATTCGCCGGCGCGGATGAGTTGGTCGGCGAGGGCGATGGCGTCGATGCCGGAGAGGCACACTTTGTTGATGCTCAGGGCGGGGACGTTCATGGGGATGCCGGCGGCGACGGCGGCTTGGCGGGCGGGCATCTGGCCGGCGCCGGCGGTGAGGACCTGTCCCATGATGACGTAGTCGACCTGTTCGGGTGCGACTGAGGACTTGTCGAGGGCGCCTTTGATGGCGATGCCGCCGAGGTCGGACCCGGAGAGGTCTTTCAACGATCCGAGGAGTCGACCCATCGGGGTACGAGCTCCCGCAACAATCACAGTGGTCGTGTCGGTCATGCCAGTTCAACTTTCAGTTCGGTGCCGGTTGCGGCGACTACGTCTTCGACGCTGACATCGGGGGCGAGTTCACGCAGGACGAGTGGACCTTCTTCGCTCACGTCGATGACGGCGAGGTTGGTGATGATCCGATTCACCACGCCCTGGCCGGTGAGCGGCAGGGTGCAGGCGTCAACGATCTTGGGGTTGCCGTCGCGGTCGTTGTGCTCCATGACGACGATGACGCGTCGGGCTCCGTGGACCAGGTCCATCGCGCCGCCCATGCCCTTGACCATCTTCCCGGGGACCATCCAGTTTGCGAGGTCGCCCGTCTTCGACACCTGCATACCGCCGAGGACTGCGGTGTCGATGTGGCCGCCTCGGATCATCCCGAACGAGAGGGCCGAATCAAAATATGCTGCACCGGGATTGACGGTCACGGTCTCTTTGCCGGCGTTGATGAGGTCAGGATCGACGTTGTCCTCGGTGGGATACGGTCCGGTGCCGAGAATTCCGTTCTCCGAGTGCAGGACCACACGAACGTCCGAGCCCAGGTATCCGGGAATCAGTGTGGGAAGGCCGATTCCGAGGTTGACGTACTCGCCGTCGATCATCTCTGCGGCCGCCCGCGCTGCCATCTGCTGGCGCGTCCAACCCGTCACTGTCACTGGTGCGGTCATCGTGTGGTTCCTTCCGAAGCGCTGACGGTTCGCTTTTCGATTCGCTTGTTCTGAGGTCCGGTGTGGACTACGCGCTGGACGAAGACCCCAGGTAGATGCACTGACGCCGGATCGATTTCGCCGGGTTCGACGAGGCGTTCCACCTGCGCGATGGTGATGCGACCGGCCATGGCAGCGAGAGGGTTGAAGTTCATCGCGGTCTTGTCGAACACGAGGTTGCCGTCGGTGTCACCGAGAACGGCGTGCACGAGTGCGTAGTCGGCGTTGATCGCCTCTTCCATCACGTAACGCTTGGTTCCGAAGACGCGAGTCTCCTTCGGAGGCGATGCAATAGCGATCGAGCCGTCGGCGTCGTAGCGCCATGGCATTCCGCCGTCGGAGATGGGGCTACCCACTCCGGCCGGTGTGAAGAATGCGGGGATTCCGGTTCCGCCGGCGCGCAGACGCTCGGCGAGCGTGCCCTGCGGCGTCAGTTCCACTTCGAGTTCGCCGGCCAGGTACTGCCGGGCGAACTCCTTGTTCTCACCGACGTACGACGCGGTCACTCGTCGGATACGGCCGGCGCTCAGCAAGATGCCGAGACCGTGATCGTCGACGCCGCAGTTGTTGGAGAACACCTCGAGGTCGGTTGCACTCGTAGCTGCGATCGCGTCGATCAACACGTCGGGGATGCCGCACAAGCCGAATCCGCCGACGGCCAGCGTTGCGCCGTCGACGATGTCGGCGACCGCCTCCGCTGCGGACTCGTACACCTTTGCTGTCATGTTCTCTCCCTGCCAAGCGTTCATTGAGTAGACACTCACTCACTTCGATATCCAGTGAACTATCTCCAGTTCACAGGTTCAAGGAATCTCGAACATCAACCGAGAACTGATCGACTACTGATCGTCTGAAGGAATTTCGTTCATTGAATGGACGCTAGGATGGCTGCATGCCAACTCACGGGCAATCGCCGGCCATGGTCGCGCGGGTGGCTGCACTTCTGCGAGCCCTCGGCGCGTCCGAACCAACGGGCACTTCCACCACGGAATTGGGCAAGGTCACCGGCCTCGCTCGGCCCACTGCGCACCGACTGCTCACGTCCCTGGCTGCCGAAGGACTGGTCGACCGTGACGCACGAACCGGTCGGTGGTCTCTCGGCCCGGAGTTGTACCTCCTGGGGGCGGCGGCCGGAAATCGGTACGACATCACCGACCGGGCTCGCGACGTCGTCGACGAACTTGCCCGGGTCACGGGGGAGAGCGCCTTCCTGTCGGCACGCCGCGGTGACGAGACCGTCTGCATCCTGAGCCAGGAAGGCAGTTTTCCACTGCGATCTCACGTGCTGCACGAGGGGAAGCGATTCCCGTTGGGGGTCGCGTCGGCGGGGCTTGCCATCTTGAGCCACCTACCGGCGCGGGACGTCGACGACTATTTCGCCCGGGTGAATCTGGATTCGGAGTGGGGTGAGATCCACAGTGAGACATCGATTCGAGAGCGAATCGAGTCGACGCGGGTCACCGGCTACGCCGTCAATCCAGCCCTCATCGTCGAGGGAAGCTGGGGGATGGGTGCCGCGGTGTTCGACCGCAACGGTCGCCCGGCCTGGGCGTTGAGCCTGACCGGAGTGGAAACTCGCTTCCGGCCCGCGCGTCATGCCGAGTTGGGAACGCTGCTCCTCGAGCACGCTCACACACTGTCGAACCGATTGAAAACGCATGCAGTGAACTAACTTTCGGGAACCAGGTCTTGTGCAGTAGTAGTTTTTGCCTTCGTGCGCACATGTGCCTTCTCGCCTTGCGGGCCGAAAAGATGCAAGATTTCCACCACCTGTTCATCGGCAGGCCCGAACCAGTGGGGCTCGGCAGTGTCGAACTCCGCGACTTCCCCGGGGTGTAGGAGAACCTCGTTCGCCCCCAGGATGAGACGCAGATCCCCGGCGAGGACGTAGAGCCATTCGTAGCCGGCGTGGGTGACGAGCTTCGGTGGACGCGGACCGATCACCTGCTTGAAGACCTGCACGCGGCCGGGATAGCGCGTCAACGGAACGACGGCACTGCCGTTCTTGCGTCGGCTCGGGGTGAGATGGACCCGAGGATCGCCCGTAGCGGGGGCGCCGACGAGTTGGTCCAGCGCGACCCGGTGCGCTCGTGCAAGCGGCAACAACAGATCGAGGGTGGGACGACGCTTACCCGATTCGAGGCGTGAGAGTGCGCTGACGGAGACGCCGGTGGCCTCGGACAGCGCCTCGAGAGTCAATCCGCGATCGCGTCGAAGCGTGCGCAGCCTCGGTCCGATATCGGTGATCAACTGCTCGAATTCAGCATCCATGCCGTCCATCTTTGCAGTTTCCGCAAAATTCTTACCGACTTCGGACTCTGGAGAGCAACGATCCTTTCGACAGTCGAGTACGGCAGAGCACTTCGAGAGATGGAGTCCGACCATGAAACCTTCGAGCGGGATCGAACCGCAAGTGATCGGACTTGATGCACGGCGGCGATGGGGCATCCTGGCGATCTGCTGCACGAGCCTGTTCGTCGTCGGGTTGGACACGACCATCGTCAACGTAGCCCTGCCGACGATCGGTGAGGGATTTCGCGTCGGAACCCGTGGTCTGGAATGGGTCGTCAACGCGTACACACTCGTCCTGGCCAGCTTGCTGATCTCGTCCGGAGCGGTGGCCGATCGATTCGGCAGGAGACGAGTCTTTCAGATCGGGCTTGTCGTTTTCGGGGTGGCGTCGATTGCCTGCGCACTCGCTCCGTCCGTGGAGGTGCTGATCGCGGCGCGGATCGTCCAAGGCGTCGGTGGGTCGATGCTCAGTCCGGTTGCCTTGGCGATCGTGGTCAACGTGATGACCGACCCGAAGGAGCGGGCCAAGGCGATCGGGGTGTGGGCCGCGGTCTTCGGCCTGAGTATGGCGGCAGGGCCGATCGTCGGCGGTGTGCTCATCGAAAGTTTCGGCTGGCGATCGGTTTTCTGGATCAACGTGCCGGTGATCTTGGCCGTGCTCGCCCTGACTGCTGTGTTTGTACCGGAGTCCCGAGCGCAGCAGTCGCGACGTCTCGACCTTCCCGGTCAGTTGCTACTGGTGATTCTTGTCGGCGGGGCGGTTGCCCTTCTGATCGAGGGTCCGCGAATCGGATGGTTCTCTGCCGCGGCGACGGCAGGGTATGTCGTTGTTGCTGCAGCGTTGGCCGCATTCATCCGCGTCGAATCACGCAAGCGCGAGCCACTGATGGATCTGGCACTCTTTCGCCGCAGAACGTTCTCGTCGGCTGTGGTCGGCGCTGTCGTGGTGTTCGTGGCGTTGAACGCGACGCTACTGCTCGGCACGTTCTACTTGCAGCACTCCCGCGGTATGAGTCCGGCCCTGGCCGGCGCGATCACCCTCCCGATGGCTGTTGCGGCAACGGTCTGCGCGCCGTTGTCCGGAATACTCGTCGGACGCTTCGGCCCGCGGCGACCGCTGCTGATCGCCGGTAGTTTCACGACGCTCGGCGGGCTGTGCCTGGTCTCGCTCGACAACAACACGGCGATTCCGATGCTCTTGGCCGCTTACCTGTTCCTCGGTATCGGATTCGGGTTCTCGAATGCCCCGATCACCAACACCGCCGTCAACGGGCTGCCGAGATCGCAGGCGGGGCTTGCTGGTGGAATAACCTCCAGTGCACGCCAATTCGGTGCTGCTCTCGGTGTGGCGCTGGCCGGTGGCATCATCGGCGGCAGTGCATCGGTGGATGTCGCGCAGGCATCGAGGTCGGGATGGATCCTGGTTGCCGGATGTGGGATCGCGGTCCTGGTGATTGCACTCGCATCTCGGAATTCCGAGGAACTCCCCGGCTGATCACCTCGCGTGTTCGTGCGAGCTTCACCCTGCGCGGGTGATTCCAAGCGCGTGCCCAACCGATACAGATGATGGGGTATCAGATCGTCGTATCCGAGCGGGGAGTGCCATGTGCCAGACACCGAAGGGCGCAACACCGGCCACAGTCACGGCGAATCGCGAGGCAGTCGCACGGTATGCCATGGACGACCGGCAGGATTTTGCCGACGCGGATCGAGGGTTGATCGCTCCGTTGCCGGGCAAGGTTGTCGCCGATGACGGGCATACGGTCTTCGATCCTGATGCGATGGCATACCTCGGTGACGATGTTGCCGCGCCGGAGACAGTCAATCCGAGCCTGTGGCGTCAAGGACAACTGATGCGCCGAGGTGGTCTGTATCAGGTGACGGATCGCCTTTACCAGGTACGGAACAACGACCTGGCAAATTTGACGGTTGTCGAAGGTGGCGAGGGACTGATCGTCATCGACTGTATGGCGGGGGTCGAATCGGCGCGCCAGGGTATGAAGATGATTCGTGAGCACGTCAGCGACAAGCCAGTTTCGGCGATCATCTACACGCACACCCACATCGACCACTACGGCGGAGTCAAAGGGATCGTCGATCTGGACGACGTGACGTCCGGGCGAGTTCCGATCATCGCACCGGGCACGATCGCGTCGTTCGACAAGTTCGCGATCGGGGAAAACGTCGTCGCCGGAAATGCCATGGCGAGACGGTCCTTCTACGCCTTCGGTGGATTGCTCGATCTCGATGCCAAAGGGATGGTTACCTGCGGCATCGGCACGATCAGCACGAAAGGTCCACTTGTCTCGTATATTTCCCCCACTGACAGCATCACGGAGACCGGAACGAAGCGTGAGATCGCCGGTCTGGAATTCGAGTTCCTCTACGCGCCGGATACCGAGGCCCCGGAGGAAATGCACATCTGGATCCCCGAACTCGCCGCGCTGACCTGTGCGGAGAATGCCAATCATTCGCTCCACAACATCCAGACCTTAAGAGGTGCGCGCACTCGCGACGCTCGGAACTTCGCGCGGTATCTGGACGAGACTCTAGAGCGGTGGGGAGACGACGCGGCTGTTCACTACGGACCGCACACGTGGCCGGTGTGGGGTAACGAGAACCTGGTGCCGTTCATCGAATCGCAAAGGGACACTTACAAGTACATTCACGACCAGGCGCTCCGTCTCGCGAACAAGGGGTACACGCCGCTCGAAGCTGCCGAGGTGATCGAACTGCCGGACGAACTCGGGCGCAAGTGGTACAACCGCGGATATCACGGCACTCTGCACCACGACGTTCGCGCCGTGTACACCAAGGAACTGGGAATGTGGGACGGCGATCCGGTGTCGCTTCATCCGCATCCGCCGGTCGAATCGGCGAAGAGGTTCGTCGATCTCCTTGGCGCGCAGAAGATCCTGGACGAGGGTAAGCGGGCATTCGACGCCGCGGACTACCGATGGGCGGCAGAGATCCTGCACAAGTTGGTGTTCGCGCAACCGGAGAACACCGAAGCGAGGAATCTGCAAGCCGACGTCTACGAGCAGATGGGTTATCAAGCCGAGGGGCCGCAGTGGCGTGGGATCTATCTCTCGGCCGCATTGGAACTCCGTGAAGGCGCCCAGCCTGCCCCGTACGTCACGGCAAGTCAGGACAGTGTCCTCGCGATGCCCATCGACATCCTCTTCGACTTCGTTGCAATACATCTCATCGGCGACAAGGCCACCGACGCGGAACTGCGGATCGATTTCGTGTTCACCGATCGCGGCGACGAGGCATGGACTGCGTGGGTCAAGCGCGGTGTCCTCAATGCACGTAAGGGTGCGTCACCGAACACACAACTGACGGTCTCGGGCCCGAAGGCGGCGCTCGTGGGAGCGCTTCTGCAACCGGGCGCGGCCGCCGAACTGGCCAAGGCCGGGCAGATTTCGCTCGACGGAGACGAATCAGCGCTCGAGACGCTGGGAGGGTTGCTCGATACCTTCGATCCCAGTTTCAATATCGTCACGCCGTAACGAAGGGATAGTTTTCGATGTGTACACGCTTGGTCTACTTGGGGCCCAACGACACTGTGATCACTGCTCGATCGATGGATTGGAAGGTCGATCTCGGAACAAACCTCTGGGCTTTCCCGCGCGGCATGACCAGAGGGGGCTGCGCAGGTCCGAACTCGATACAGTGGACGTCGAAATACGGAAGTGTTGTCGCGACGGCCTACGACATGTGCACGACCGACGGGGTCAACGAGGCTGGACTGTCTGCCAATCTCTTGTGGTTGGTCGAGTCCGAGTACCCGACGTATGACGGTTCGACCCCGGGATTGTCGATCGCGGCGTGGGCGCAATACGTCCTGGATCGCTTTGCGACAGTTCAGGAAGCGGTCGAAGTACTCGCGTCGGAACCGTTCACGGTAGTGACCGCTGCCGTTCCCGGCGAAGACCGCCTCGCAACGCTGCACATGTCGCTCTCGGACGCCGGGGGAGACAGCGCGATCATCGAGTACGTCGGTGGACGCCCGACGATTCATCACAGCCGTGAGTACCAGGTGATGACCAATTCGCCGATCTTCGATCAGCAACTCGCCGTCAACGAGTACTGGAAGCAGATCAACGGGACCGTCATGCTGCCCGGAACAAACCGTGCCGCTGACAGATTCGCTCGGGCGTCGTTCTATGTCGATGCGATACCGCAGACGGACGATCCGCGGGCGGCGTTGGCGTCCACCTTCAGTGTTATTCGGAATGTGTCGGTGCCCCTGGGAATTTCGACTCCCGATGAGCCCAACATCTCATCGACCCGTTGGCGCACCGTCGTCGATCACAAACGCACGCTCTATTTCTTCGAGTCGGCGATGACGCCCAATACCTTCTGGGTGGACGTGGCGTCGATGGATCTCGCGGAAGGGACACCCGTCCGAAGGCTCGGACTCGGACCGAACGAGAGCACCGTCTATTCCGGTGACTCCACTGACCAGTTCGAACGGGCGGAGGCATTCACGTTCGCGGGAGCATAAGGCTTCGGGGCGTAGTAAAAATCCAATCGTGAAACTTCTTGACATTTCTACTCCGTTCAGATGAAACTTTGTTGCATATTCGGGTTTCGTCAACGGAGGACGGCATGGGCATCACAGTGCAGACACGGAACGATGGTGCGCAGCTCAAACGGCGCAGGGCGCTCGTCGCCGGCTCCGTCGGAAATTTCATCGAGTGGTACGAGTTCGGTGTGTACGGGTTCTTCGCGACGATCATCGCGTCGAACTTCTTCAGCGCCGACGGCTCCGGTGACCTCGAAAGCCTGATCAAGACCTACGCGTCGTTTGCGCTGGCCTTCTTCTTCCGCCCAGTGGGGGCCGCGCTGTTCGGTCGACTCGGTGACCGCATCGGCCGACGCCCCACCTTGGTGATCGTTCTTCTGCTGATGTCGGGTGCGACGACCCTGATCGGTGTGCTGCCCACCTACGAGAGCGTCGGAATTCTGGCACCGCTGCTCTTGACGGTCCTTCGAATTCTGCAGGGATTGTCGGCCGGTGGTGAGTTCGGCGGTGCAGTGTCGGTGATGACCGAGTTCGCTCCGCCCGGACGACGTGGGCTGTACGGCTCGTGGCAGTCGTTCACCGTCGCACTCGGACTGCTCGCCGGTGCGGGGATCGCAGCACTCCTCGCTACTGTCCTCGACTCGGGACAGCTCGGTGACTGGGGCTGGCGCATTCCGTTCCTCCTTGCACTTCCGATGGGTCTGGTTGCTCTGTGGCTCAGGCTCCGCCTCGAAGAAACGCCGTCGTTCGAGCGTGCTCGATCAGTCCAGTCCGAACCGACAGCTGATGCAGCGGCGCCTGTAGTGCAGCCGACTGTCGGAGAGACAGCCAAGGCGATTCTGCTCGGAATCGGGCGGTTGATGGGGTGGTCTGCTGCCGGTTACACGTTCCTCGTAGTGATGCCGACTTATCTTCAGAGTTCGCTCAACGCGACTTTCCATCAGGCACTTGTTGCTTCCGTGCTCGCCAATGCGGGCTTCGCGGTGACCATTCCGATAGTGAGACTGTTTGTGCCGGTGTTTTCGGATTTCCTGACCGTTAACGCATGGAGACGAGAGAATGCTGGTGCCGGGAGTTCCCAGTGTTCCTGACCCGCACTCCGATCGACGATCGTATGTCTTTCCTTGGATTTGTCGGTTCCTGGGAACCCCCGGTGAGGCGCTACGCCTCACCGTCGGGGTGACCTGAGGAGAGCCTGCACCACCAGGTGCTCATCACTGTCTTGTCCGCCGGTTCGGTCGATGCGCGGCGCCGCCTTGCTCATCGGTCAACGGAGAGGAAAGCGACATGACAAGGATGCCTGACAAAGCCGATCTCGATCAAGACCGGGAAGTGTTCGCCGGAGTCGATACCCACAAAGAACTGCACGTCGCCGCGGTGATCGATACCGACGACAACGTCCTCGGAACTCGCAGTTTTCCGACCACCCGAAACGGGTATCGAACCATGCTGACCTGGATCGGCGAGTACGGCAATCTGATCCGGATCGGTATTGAGGGCACTGGCTCCTACGGAGCTGGGCTGACCCGCCACCTCGCGAAAGCCGGCGTGACGGTACTCGAGGTGGACCGCCCCGATCGCTCGGACCGCCGCCGTAAGGGCAAAAACGACGACCTCGATGCCATTAACGCAGCGCGTGCAGCCAAAACCAACCGGCGCACCACCACCCCGAAATCGAAAGACGGTGCCGTCGAGTCACTTCGTGTGTTGAGGGTGACCCGAGCCCATTCGGTACGAGAGCGGCGCAGTGCGCTGCAACTATTGCGGATGACGATCATCTCCGCTCCCGACGAGCTGCGCGAGCAGGTCCGCGATCTGACGCGGATGCAGCTGATACGCCTCCTCGCCGCGTGGCGGCCGGATGTCTCGAACGCTACCGATCCTGTGACCGCCTACCGGGTTTCGCTGAAATCCCTGGCTCGCCGCTATCTCGAATTGACCGACGAGATCGCCGATCTCGACGAACTGATCAACCCGATCGTGAAAGCCCTCGCACCTCAACTACTCGAGCGCGTCGGAATCGGTATCGAAGTCGCCGGACAAATGCTTGTCACCGCCGGCGACAATTCCGATCGAATGAAATCCGAAGCCGCGTTCGCGATGCTATGCGGTGTCGCGCCGCTACCCGCATCTTCTGGCATGACCCAACGCCACCGCCTCAATCGCGGCGGTGACCGCCAAGCCAACCGAGCCTTGCATCTGGCCGTCATCGGCCGCATTCGACTCGACCCGAAAACCCAGGCCTACGTAGAGAAGAAAACCAGCGAAGGCCACTCGAAACTGGAAACCATTCGGTGCCTGAAACGCTACCTGGCTCGCGAGGTCTACTACCTCCTCAACCCTGGACCGCAGACCATCACCCCGAACACCCGACACCATCGAAAAGCAGCTTGACTCTCAGGAGAGCATCCGCGGGTGGACTCAGCGATCGCATCGGACGACGCGCGGTCATGCTCACCGGCACCGTGATAATTCTGGTCTTGGCTCTGCCGCTGCTCAACGTCCTGCAGAACGAGCAGACGTCTTTGACAGCCAAGGGATTTGCAGTGTTTGCCGCCGGCGCCGCAGTGGGACTTGTTGCCGGACCCGGACCCGCCATGCTCTCCGAGATGTTCCCCACCTCGGTTCGGTACACCGGATTGGGACTCGCATACTCCCTGTCCAACGCGGTCTTTTCGGGCTGCGCCGGTTTGATCATCACGTGGCTGATCAAGGAAACTTCCAATCTCGATATTCCGGCCTACTTCGTGATGGCAACGTGCGCCGTCAGTGCGATCGCCTTGAGTACCTTGCGAGGAAATGCCCACAAGCGGGCACTCGTCGACTGACCGCAGCTTTTCCGAATGCCGAAACGATCCGAGTAAGGGATATTTCATGAGAGTCATCGGCTTGATGTCCGGTACTTCGTACGACGCTATCGATGCTGCCGCAGCAGACATCCGGATCGACGGGGACACTCTTGTGCTCACCCCACTGGGCATGGTCAGCGAACCGTATTCCGGTGAGTTGCGGGCTGCGGTGGCGGCTGCGGTCCCGCCGGCGTCCACCACTGTCGGTCAGATCTGCCAACTTGACACCGAGATCGGACAGGCATTTGCGGCCGTCGCTGCGCGGGCGAACGAGGAACTGTGCGGTGGCAGTGCGGAATTGATCTCCTCACATGGTCAGACGATGTTCCACTGGGTCGAAGGAGCGCAAGTAAAAGGCACTCTCCAGCTCGGGCAGCCGGCCTGGATAGCCGAGAAGACCGGATGCACGGTCGTGTCGGACCTGCGCTCTCGCGACGTGGCGACGGGTGGTCAGGGCGCACCACTTGTCAGCGCATTCGACGTATTGTGGCTCAACGGAAGAACTTCGGGTTCCGTCGCGCTCAATCTCGGTGGCATCGCGAACGTCACTGCTCCGGGTGGCGTCCCGACATCGACGGCAGATGGTGCCGCAGTACCGATTGCCTTCGACACCGGCCCCGCAAATGCGCTGATCGACGCTGCGGTAAGCGAATTCACCGCGGGGGAGCAGTGGTTCGATCTCGGAGGTGCTCTGGGCGCAGCGGGCACACCGAACGTCGATCTGCTCGCACAACTACTGAGCGAACCGTATTACGCGCAGCCCGCTCCCAAGAGCACAGGCAAGGAATTGTTCCATCGGGACTACCTACTCGCCGCACTGCGGGGCTACGAATCCTTGTCTCTGGCCGACATCGTCGCGACACTGACTGCACTGACCGCCCGGACCGTCGCCGATTCCGTCAAAGCGCTGGCGGCTACCGAAGTGGTGGTGTCAGGCGGTGGCACCAAGAACCCGACGTTGATGGCGATGCTCCGTGACGAACTGGGCGACATCGCGCTTGTCTCTTCGGACGAGCTCGGCGTCACTTCCGACATCAAGGAAGCATTGGCTTTCGCGGTTCTCGGCTATCTCACCGCACACGGATTGCCTGGAAGCATTGCTTCGTGCACCGGTGCGCGTCACGCCAGTGTGCTCGGATCTCTGACGCCAGGAAGCCGTGGGCTGCCTAGAATCACATCGGTGCCGTCAGCTCCGAAAACGATGCGAATCGAGGCGTTATGACTTTGGACCGGAGTGCTCCGGCGTCCGTCGACCTGCTTGCTCGTATTCGTGCATCACTGAGTAGCCTCTCGCCTGCCGAGCTGCGGATCGCCGAAATCATCGAAGCCGACCCCAGTCTGGCCTCCACCCTGACGGTCAACGACCTCGCCGAACGAGCGTCGACAAGCACGGCGACAGTGGTCCGCACAGCCAAACGACTCGGTTTCGAGGGTTATCCACAGCTTCGTCTCGCGCTGGCGGCGATCAGCGGGTCCGGTACAGAGAACACGATTCCGCTCGGTGTGGACATCGTTGCTGCCGACTCGGCCGGTGAGGTGATGGCCAAGCTCGCCGAGTTCGAATCCGAACAACTCAAGGGCACGGCGCAATTGACAGATCCTGCTGCGCTCGAAGAAGTTGTGTCCCGGATTCGATCCGCCCGCCGCGTCGAGGTCTACGGCATCGGCGCCTCTGGCATCGTCGCGCAAGACCTCACGTTGAAGCTGTCTCGCATCGACGTCAACTGCCGGGTTCATCTCGACCGAGACGCGGCCATGGTCAGCGCCAGCTTGCTCGGACCGGACGACATCGCAGTGGGGATCTCACATTCGGGTGAGACTTCGGATGTCGTGGAACCACTTGCCCTTGCGCGTCGAACCGGGGCGTCGACGGCTGCGATCACCGGAGGGGTACGATCGACGCTCGCCGTGCAGTCACATCACGTTCTGCTCACTGCCGGTAGAGAATTCGGTTTCCGATCGGCTGCGATGGCAAGCCGCACCGGTCAGCTGTTGGTAGTCGACACAATTTTTGCGATGGTGGCGCACTCGCTGCCCAGCGCACTCTCTGCTCTGCAACGAAGCCATGATGCCATTGCTTCGAAGCGGCACTGACGAGGAGTCGTCGCTGTGAGTACTGACGAGGAGTCGTCGCTGTGAGTACTGACGAGGAGTCGTCGTAATGAATATCGATCGAGGAGGACTCGCCACAATGCAATTGGAAATGCTCTCCACCGAGAGACCCAACCCTCTGACCCGCGATCTCGATGTCATGTCGGTGTCTGGTCTGCTGACGGTGATGAATCAACAGGACGCAATCGTGGCCGGCGCGGTGGCAGCGGTACTACCCGCCATCGAAGCCGCAGTCGACTTGATCGTCGCGGCCCGAGCACAAGGTGGTCGACTGATCTACCTGGGAGCGGGGACAAGTGGGCGTCTGGGAGTTCTCGACGCAGTGGAATGCCCTCCGACGTTCGGGACCGATCCGGGCGAGGTGATCGGCATCATCGCCGGTGGCCCAGGAGCGTTTCTGAACGCCGTCGAGGGGGCAGAGGACGATCCGCGAGCGGCTGGGGTCGATCTCGACGCAATCTCGTTGAACGCCAACGACGTCGTGGTGGGTCTGGCTGCCAGCGGTCGTACCCCCTACGTCATCGGGGGACTCGATCACGCCCGCGAACTCGGCGCTGCAACAGTGGCAGTCTCGTGCAACCGGAACGCGGCAATGAGTTCTCACGCCGGCGTGGCCATCGAAGTGGAGACCGGCCCCGAGATCCTCACCGGATCGACGAGGCTCAAGGCCGGAACTGCGCAGAAGATGGTGTGCAACATGCTCTCCACGGCGAGTATGGTTCGCTCCGGGAAGGCATTCCACAATCTGATGGTCGATCTTCGGCCGACCAATGCCAAGCTTGTCGATCGTGCGAACCGGATCGTCGCGGCAGCCACCGGAGTCGATACCGAGATCGCTGCGGAGACCATCGACGATGCCGATGGTCATGTGAAGGCAGCGGTCGTCATGTTGTTGGCCGAATGCGACTTCGCCGAAGCAACCGAACTGTTGGACCGCGCTTCGGGTTCGGTACGTGAGGCCATCGTCGGAGCCGGCAAGAGCAGTGAGGAAGTCTGAATGGAAATCGTCATAGTTCCCAGTCCTGAGGACGGCGGGCGAATCGCTGCCGATATCGTGTGCGGCGCAATCGAAAACGGAGCGCGGACGCTCGGCCTCGCGACCGGATCGTCACCGCTGCACACGTATCGAGAGCTGATCAAGAGGCATCGAGAATCGGGAGTGTCGTTCGCGGCGATGAGCGCGTATCTTCTCGACGAGTATGTAGGTCTCACGTCCGATCAGCCGCAGTCCTACGCGCACACCATCCGCACGGAACTCGTGGATCACCTCGACATCGACAATGCGCGAGTGTTCAGCCCCGACGGCGGGGCCGCGGATCCCAGTGACGCTGCCCGGCGTTACGACGCTGCCATCGCCGAAAACGGTCCCATCGACGTGCAGATCCTCGGCATCGGCCTGAACGGACACATCGGTTTCAACGAGCCCTCCTCCTCGCTTGCATCGCGCACCCGAGTGAAGACCTTGACCGAGAGGACCCGCGCCGACAATGCACGGTTCTTCGCAGACCCAGCCGACGTACCGCATCATGTGATCACGCAAGGGCTCGGAACCATCAGTGATGCACGGCATCTCGTCCTGATCGCGGACGGCGCCCGCAAAGCGCCCGCCGTCCGGGCCGCGGTCGAAGGTCCGGTCTCGGCATTCTGCCCGGCGTCGGTGCTGCAGCTGCATCCACACGTGACCGTCATAGTCGACGAGGCAGCTGCCGGCGAACTCCAACTAGCGGACTTCTACCGCTACACAACCGAGCACAAGCCTGCAGAGCAGGGTTACTGAAAAGCGGGCTGCTGAAAGCGGACTTGATCTCCAGCGCAGTTGAGGTCCTAGCCTCGGGGGATGATCAACGCCAGAGGTCCAGCGGTATCCCCGCCTGCGGCGCCCCGATTCTTCTCACCACCGCTCAGTGTCGCGATCGTCGGAGCGGGGCCGGCGGGAATCCACGCCGCCGGCGCTCTCGCCGAACTTGCGCCCGGCACCAAGACAGACGTGTTCGAGCGTCTACCGACGCCGTACGGACTGGTGCGCTACGGTCTCGCACCAGGGCACCCCGAGTCCGAAAAGTTCGCCCATTCTCTGCACACCACGCTGGTCGCCAGTGAGTTCCGGCTGTTCTGCAACGTGGAGATCGGAAAGGACCTTTCCGTCGATGACCTACGTTCGTCCTACGATGCCGTGATCATTGCAACCGGTGCGCCGCGGGATGCACCTCTCGACATTCCCGGCGTCGAGCTTCCAGGTTCTTTCGGTGGCGCCGAGTTTGTCGGTTGGTACAACGATCACCCGGACAGCTCGCCGCAGTGGCCGCTGAACGCGGAATCGGTCGCAGTGATCGGAGGTGGCAACGTCGCACTCGACGTCACCCGTATGCTCCTCGCCGAGGCGCAATCGCTGCAGGCCACGGACGTCTCCGACCAAGTTCGGGAAGGGATCGCCGGCAGTCGAGTTCGCGAAGTACACATCTTTGTCCGGCGCGGACCAGCCGACGCTCGCTTCTCCCCGAACGAGTTGCGCGCTCTCGGTGAACTACCCGGCGTAGATGTTGTCGTCGATTCTGTCGATGTCGTACCGGACCGGCATGTCGAGCGGATGACCAAACAGTTGGCGCACACCCGACTGACAGTCGAGACACTCCGTGGTTTCGCGGACGCTGCTTCTGCCGATCGGACTTCCCGGCGCCGAGTTCACCTGCACTTCTACCGACAGCCGGCGCAGATTCTCGGCAGCGGGAAAGTCGAAGGACTCCGCGTCGAGCGGACAGACCCGGACGGATATGGTCACGTCACCGCTTCGGGTATCTGTACCGACTATCCGGTTCAAGCTGTGTACCGGGCAATCGGATTTCTCGGGACGCCACTTGCCGGGGTGCCTTTCGATCACGGACGCGGCAATGTTGCGCACCAGGGCGGCGCAGCGGTCGACGAGAGCGGTCTACCGATCGCGGGCTTGTTCGTGACGGGCTGGATGAAGCGAGGTGCCGCGGGGCTGATCGGTGCGGCGCGGCCAGACGCTCGCCAGACAGTCGAAACGATGCTGCACCAACTTGATTCGGCATACGAGCGTCGAGCCGGTCACGGCCGGATCGCGGAGGTCCTCGGGGCCGGCAGAGTGGTGCCCGTCGATTGGGACGGATGGCTTCGCATCGATGCCGCCGAACGTGCCCTCGGTGTGAAGCATGGGCGTGATCGGATCAAAATCAAAGAGCGCGACGAACTCGTTCGCATCGGCACGGAGTCGGCAGTTCACGCCGAATAGATTCGCTGGGGTCTGGAGTACCACCGGGGTTACGCTGAAGTGAGTCACTCCGATTCATTGTGATCGAGGTGCGGAACAGAAGTGTCATGAATGAACGTGGTGCGCAGGCCAGTGACGCGACAATCGCGAGCGGGCCCCTGACCGAACGGGGCACCGTCACCGAGTTGCGCCCTTCAACGCTGCCGGTGGTGCGTGACGGCCAGAACGGTGCAGACGGCCTCGGCCGCCTTGTGGCGGATTGGGAGGAGGGACGAACCCCGTCCGACCTGAGCGACTATCTGCCTGATCCAGCCAAGATTCGTCGGGCGGCGCTGATCGAACTGGTCGGAATCGACATGGAGTACCGCTGGCTGAAAAATGATTGCCCGAAACGGCTCACGGATTACTGTGCCGAGTATCCCGAATTACTCGAAGAACCATTACCGGCCGAGCTCCTGTACGAGGAGTTCCGGCTGCGGAAGCAGGGTGGGGAGGACGTCGCAGCAGCCGAGTACCTCAGCGAGTTTCCCTTGCAGGCAGAGAGTTTCGAGCAGATGTTCGACCGTGATTCGATGGCCGGTCGCGAAGACGTGATGATGTTGGGACTGTCGGGTTTCGACGAGTTCGAAATCGGGCAGCACCTGGACGATTTCGAGCTGGTGTTGGAACTCGGGCACGGCGCATTCGCCCGAGTGTTCCTCGCTCGGCAACTCTCGATGCAGCGGTGGGTTGCGTTGAAAATCTCGCGCAACGTCGGAGTCGAGCCGCAGACTCTCGCCCAGCTCGACCATCCCAACATCGTCCGGGTCTTCGATCAACGGCTGCTCGAGGAACGCGCACTGCGAGTCCTGTTCATGGAATATGTGCCGGGTGGGACCCTGCTCGACGTGGTCAAACTTGTCCGCGTGACACCGCAGGCGCAGCGGTCCGGACAACTACTTCTCGACGCCATCGACAAGACCCTGGCGAAGAAGGGAGAGATGAAGCCCAGCGAGACGAGCCTGAGGAGCGAGATCGCTGCGATGTCGTGGCCGGAGACCGTGGCCTGGATGGGGATGCGACTGGCCGATGCCCTCGAGTATGCGCGTGAGCACGGCGTATTACATCGGGACATCAAGCCGGCGAATGTCCTGCTCAGCGTCGAAGGCATCCCCAAGCTCGCCGACTTCAACGTCAGCTCGAGTGAGGAGGTCTCGACCGAGGACGCTGCATGTTTTGTCGGAGGCTCGCTTGCCTACATGTCTCCGGAGCAATTGGAGGCCTGTGCGGTGGGGGCGCCTGGCACACTCGACACCCGTAGCGACATCTATGCACTGGGCGTGATGTTGTGGGAACTCCTCACCGGGAGTAGGCCTTTCACGGACGACGGTACGGGGGAGAGCCCACCGTCGCCCAAGAAGGCGCTCGAGGCCCGCCGGCGCGGGGTGGATCCCGCAGCCGAGGCACGGCTACCGGACGACTGTCCACCGGCGCTGCGCCGAGTTCTGGTCAAGTCTCTTTCGCCGGAGAGAGACGGAAGGTGGTCTGGCGGCCGAAAGTTGGCTCGTCAGTTCGCACTGTGTCTGGACCGGTCTGCTCGCAATCTGGTGGACCCACCGGAAGGGAGTCCACGTTCGTCGTTGTGGAAGTGGGCGCTGCCGATAGTGCTTGCCGCGATCGGAATTCCGAATCTTCTTGCGGCGGGCTACAACTACTATTACAACAAGATGCTGATCATCTCGGGTCTCTCGCCGCAGGCTCAGCAGCATCTCGAGCAGGTTCATCTGGTCATCGGGGTGGCTGCGTTCTCTCTCGGTGCCGCAGCGATCCTGTATTGGTGTCGGCTTGCACTCACCGTGCCTCACGGACTGCGCAACGGTCAGACGTACAGCGCGGAGGTCTTGAACAAAGCGCGTACCGCGACGCTGAATGTCGGACATCGCGCGGTCGTGATCGCATTCGGTCTGTGGGTTCTGGCCGGTATCGCATATCCGGTCGCATTGC
The DNA here is from genome assembly GCF_001653035.1 of Rhodococcus sp. YH3-3. Classification (NCBI taxonomy): domain Bacteria; kingdom Bacillati; phylum Actinomycetota; class Actinomycetes; order Mycobacteriales; family Nocardiaceae; genus Rhodococcus; species Rhodococcus sp. YH3-3. The sequence goes on from NZ_BCWH01000001.1 coordinate 1,677,642, forward strand.
AGATTGCCGCCGGCGGAATTCCGCAGCGAGCCTACGTGCACCTGATGTCGTCGCTGGCGGTGTGCGGCGCCGTCGCAGTCGCGTATCCGTTCTTCATCCTGACGTACTACTCGGTTCGATGTCTGTATCCGATCTTGTTGTCACACGGCGAGTTACGAAGCGACGACGGCCGCGATATACGTTCACTGGGTCGCAGCAGCACGCGTTACCTCGCAGTCGCGGCGTCGGTTCCACTGGTGGGAATCGCGGGGCTCAGTTTTGTCGGTTCGGGTGCCGGTGAGGAACTCAACGCAACAGTCCGTGCGCTGTGTTTGGGCGGTATCGCCGGATTCATCGTTGTGTATCAACTGTTTCGACGGATCGAAAGTGATCTCCGAGCACTGCTGCGCGTCGTGTCTCTCGAGGTGTCGGCGTCTCCGTAAGTGCCGAACAACCGTATTCGAGTCGGCCTATGTGGAAGTGCTCTTGCGTGGTCGGCTGCGACGAACTGCTTTGGTGCGAGGCGGAGACTTCTCTTCCGATTCTTCCTGAGGGTCGTCGCGCCAGTGAATCTCGATTTCTATCTCGACTTCGTTGCCGTCGACTTCGATCTCGAGTTCCCACCGAACCTGTTCCGGAACACTGATTTCGATCGAGTCCCCACCCGACCCCAGCTCCACTTCCGATCCACTGGCGAGGGCTTGACCGAGGGCGATGAGTCGGTCGGCGACTTCCTGCCGTGAGAGTTCTGACTTCCTCTTGATCTCCAGTTTGGGCACGAGCACTCCTGACCTCGGCGGATTCTCCCTTTCACGGTAGTTGGACGAAGGGGAGATTGTCGGAGTTTGTGGAACCACACAGCAGGACGCGTCGACGCGCAACAAACCTGAAGGCGCTGTTGGGGGCGTGAGAAACAGCGAGGAATCCGGCTCACTTCCAGCACGGACGAATCGGTCGGGAGGGCCCTGTCCGCGATGATTTTCGCGAAAGTCTGGGTTCAGTCCAGAAGATTGCGCAATAGTGGAAAGGTGCCTTCGACGCCGGATTATGCAGCCCAACTGCGTAACGCTGAGCTTCGCGTGACTCGTCCCAGAGTCACGGTGCTCGAGGTTGTGCATGCACGCCCACACGCAGCCACCGAGACTGTCTTCGATGCTGTGCGGGCTGTTCTGCCGGGGGTGTCGCGGCAGGCGGTCTACGACGTGTTGCACGCTCTCACCGACGCCGGGCTGATCAGGCGGATCCAACCGTCCGGATCGGTGGCGCTGTACGAGTCACGCGTCGGCGACAACCATCATCACGTCGTCTGCCGGTCCTGTGGGGTCGTTTCAGATGTCGACTGCGCAGTCGGAGAGGCACCGTGTTTGACGCCGTCGGCGCACAACGGTTTCGTTCTCGACGAAGCCGAGGTCATTTACTGGGGCCTGTGTCCCGACTGCTCGACAACTCAGAGTTTGCGATCACAAACGTGATCGAAGTCCGTTCTACTCGCTCATGGAGGGATTATCGTGTCCGATAGTTGCCCGGTTGCTCACGACGGAAACACCGAGAGCACCAGCGAAAGTGAAAACCCCGCAATCCCGTCTCCGACGCCTACCGGGAATCGTCCGAGAACAAACAGCGACTGGTGGCCGAATCAGCCGGATCTCTCTGTCTTGCATTCACATTCGTCGAAGTCGAATCCGATGGGTGCCGACTTCGATTACGCCCAGGAATTCGCCAAGCTCGATGTCGAGGCGCTAAAGCGCGACGTCATCGCGTTGATGACGGCGTCGCAGGATTGGTGGCCGGCCGACTACGGGCACTACGGCGGACTCTTCGTGCGTATGAGCTGGCATGCTGCCGGCACCTATCGCATTGCAGACGGCCGCGGCGGTGGCGGCCAAGGTGCTCAGCGTTTCGCCCCGCTCAACAGTTGGCCGGACAACGCCAGCCTCGACAAGGCCCGGCGCCTGCTTTGGCCCGTGAAGCAGAAGTACGGAAAGCAGGTTTCCTGGGCCGACCTGCTGGTGTTCGCGGGCAACTGCGCCCTGGAGTCGATGGGGTTCAAGACCTTCGGCTTCGGATTCGGCCGAGAAGACATCTGGGAGCCCGAGGAGATCTACTGGGGTCCCGAGGACACCTGGCTCGGCGACGAGCGTTACAGCGGAGACCGTGAGCTGTCCGGACCGCTCGGAGCCGTGCAGATGGGCCTGATCTACGTCAATCCCGAAGGACCCAACGGGCAACCGGATCCGGTAGCGGCCGCCCGCGACATCCGAGAAACGTTCGCCCGCATGGCGATGAACGACGTGGAGACAGCTGCGCTGATCGCCGGCGGTCACACCTTCGGCAAGACGCACGGAGCCGGACCGGCCGACCTCGTCGGACCGGAACCGGAAGGTGCTCCCATCGAGCAGCAGGGACTGGGCTGGAAGAGTGCCTTCGGCACGGGTGTGGGTAAGGACGCGATCACCAGTGGTCTCGAAGTCGTGTGGACTCCCACTCCGACGAAGTGGGACAACACCTTCTTGGAGATTCTGTACGGCTACGACTGGGAGCTGACCAAGAGTCCGGCGGGTGCGTGGCAGTGGATTCCGAAGGACGGCGCGGGGGCGGGCACCATCCCGGATCCGTTCGATTCGTCGGCCGGACGCACCCCGACGATGCTGACGACCGACCTGTCCCTACGCCTGGATCCGACGTACGAGAAGATCACCCGGCGCTGGCTCGATCATCCGGAAGAATTCGCCGAAGAGTTCGCCAAGGCTTGGTACAAGCTCCTTCACCGTGACATGGGACCGGTCACGCGCTACCTGGGACCTTGGGTTCCCGAGCCGCAGCTGTGGCAGGACCCGGTTCCCTCGGCCGATGATCAACTGATCGGGGACGCAGACATCGCGATCCTCAAGAGTCGACTTCTCGACTCCGGGCTGTCCATTTCGCAGTTGGTATCGACGGCGTGGGCGTCTGCCGCGAGCTTCCGCAGCACGGACATGCGCGGCGGCGCCAACGGTGCGCGAATCCGACTGGAGCCGCAGAAGAATTGGGAAGTCAACGAGCCCGCAGCTCTCTCCGCGGTGCTTCAGACTCTCGAGCGGGTTCAGCAGGACTTCAACCAGGCTGGTGGAGCCAAGGTTTCTCTCGCCGACCTGATCGTTCTGGGTGGTACAGCGGCCGTCGAACAGGCTGCGAAGAACGCCGGACAGGACATCACGGTCTCGTTCACTCCGGGACGTACGGACGCAACGCAGGAGCAGACAGACGTCGACTCGTTCGAGGTACTCGAACCCCGGGCCGACGGATTCCGGAACTACCTCAAGGGAGGCGAGAAGATTCCGGCAGAGATTCTGTTGGTCGACCGCGCGTACATGCTGTCGCTGACCCCGCCCGAGGTGACAGTGCTGGTCGGCGGACTTCGCGCGCTGAACGCGAACTTCGGCAATACCCGTCACGGGGTGTTCACCGATCGTCCCGAGACGTTGACCAACGATTTCTTCGTCGACCTTCTCGACATGGGTACAGAGTGGAAGCCGTCGAAGACGGACGAAAACGTCTACGACGGTGTTGATCGCGTGACGGGCGATCCGAAGTACACGGCAACTGCGGTCGATCTCGTTTTCGGATCGAATTCGCAACTGCGTGCACTCGCCGAGGTGTACGCCAGCGCAGACGCCAAGCAGAAGTTCGCCGAGGACTTCGCCGCAGCCTGGACCAAGGTGATGGACCTCGACCGGTTCGACGTGAACTGATCCAGCAGATCGTCGACGGCGCCCCGCGAGCTTGTTCTCGCGGGGCGCCGACATTTCACGCGCACGATAGCGTGGTCGTGTGGCCGATCAATTTGCGCTGGTACCAGCGGTGTACGTGATGTTCTGTCGAAGCAACCCGGTACAACGGCGCGAGGTGCTGCTGCAATTGCGCGAGGGCACGGGATTCATGGACGGATACTGGGCTCACGCTGCTGCGGGCCACGTCGAACTGGGGGAGTCGGCGATCGACGCTGCCGTTCGGGAGGCTGCGGAAGAACTTGGTGTCGAGTTGCTTTCCTCGGAACTGAAGCCGCTGACCGTGTTGCATCGCCGCCACGCGGACGGGAGCGAACCGGTGGATCATCGAGTGGACTTCTTCTACGAATGCCGCACGTGGTCGGGTGAACCACGCCGGATGGAGCCGTTGAAATCTGCAGATCTGCGGTGGTGGCCGGTTGACGAACTTCCGGAGAAGTTGGTCGACCACGAGCGTTTCGTAATCGAAGCCCATCACTCCGGTCAGCTCGCACCCATCCACAGTTACGGCTTCTGACCGGGTGAGGATCTGATTCAGGCTTCGCTGGCAACGATGACCGGGCAGTGTGCTTTTCGAATCATCGCACTGCTCGTGGTGCCGAGAGCGGTGTCGTCGAACGAACCTCGTCCGCGCCGGCCCACGACGAGAAGCCGTGCCTCGGTGGAGAGTTGTTCAAGAATGGCAACCGAGGGGCCGTCGAACTCGATCTGACGGATCGCGACGCCAGGGTAGAGCGTGGCCCAACCCGACAGTTGCCACGTCAGCGGCGTCGAGTGCTGGGGCGAGTGCCCGGATGCGAAGTCTCGACGCAGCTCGGCCTCTGGCGGCGCTGCGTGCACGACGACCAGTTCGGTGTTCGCTGCCTCTGCTTCCTTGAATGCGATGGCCAGAGCGCTTTCGCTGTAGGCGCTTCCGTCCAAACCGACGACAACCGGCAAGGCTGCCGCAGCGCTGCTTTCACGCGGTGTTCCGACTCTTGCGAACGAACATGTCGGTCCAGGTGCGGCGGGATCGTCCTGTGTTGCGACGATCAAGGCGGCCTCGGACGTCAACGCGGTGAGGATTGCGGTGTTCTCCCCGGAGATCAGATCGGTCCGGATCCGAAGATCTGGCGACACCGACTCGGCGATCTGAATGGCCTCCATGAACAGGCCGGTCGGCGATGCCGAGGTGTTCAGATCGGCGCTCGGAGCTACGAAAACGATTCGCATCCAGAGACCGTGGCGATGTGCGAACTCAGCCGCCCACGTGATCACGTCGGGGCGCACCGGGGATCCGTCGATGCACACGACCACCGCTCCGTCCGCGGACCACTCCGAGGTGATGAGATCAGTCGATAGTTCGGGCTTCATCGTGAACTCCTCGGGCTGTGTCTGTTGAATGCGAACTAGCTTGCAGGACAGTGCCGAACAGCAATCCTGCGACGATTATCGAGCACGCGGCAGTCGTCAGGGGCAACCACACGAGCGTCGTGACAGCGAACATGAGTACGAGCAACGGGGCGAGGAGATGGCCGGGTTTCGCTCGGCGTTCGTGGTGCTGCTTTTCTGCCCAGGCTCGGTGCTTCGTGCCGTCATTCATGTTGTTTCACCTCAGTTCTCACGTCGGAAACCGACTTGTGACCAAGCAGTCCGACATGCGCCTCGTCGCGCATTCTTTCGACCATGTGGGGGTAGTGCAGTTCGAATGCCGGCCGCTCACTGCGGATTCGGGGGAGTTCGGTGAAGTTGTGTCGCGGTGGTGGGCAGGACGTCGCCCATTCGAGCGAGTTTCCGAAGCCCCAAGGATCGTCGACGGTCACAATTCGGCCGTACCGGTAGCTCTTGAAAACGTTCCAGATGAACGGAATCGTCGAGGCTCCGAGCACAAACGCGCCGATGGTCGAGATCGTGTTGAGAAGAGTGAAATTGTCCGACGGCAGGTAGTCCGCGTACCGCCGAGGCATGCCCTGGGCGCCGAGCCAATGCTGGACGAGAAATGTTGCGTGAAAGCCGATCAGGGTCAACCAGAAATGGATCTTGGCGAGCTTCTCGTCCAACATCCGGCCGGTCATTTTCGGGAACCAGAAGTAGATTCCGGCGTATGTCGCGAACGCGATTGTCCCGAAGAGGACGTAATGGAAATGCGCGACAACAAAGTACGAGTCGGTGACATGAAAGTCCAAGGGCGGGCTGGCAAGGATGACGCCGGAGAGTCCGCCGAACAGGAATGTGACCAGGAAGCCGACGGAGAACAGCATGGGCGATTCGAAAGTCAACTGCCCCTTCCACATGGTGCCGATCCAGTTGAAGAACTTGACTCCGGTGGGAACTGCGATCAGGAAGGTCATGAACGAGAAGTAGGGGAGGAGAACGGCGCCGGTTGCGTACATGTGGTGCGCCCACACAGCGATCGACAGTGCAGCAATTCCCAATGTTGCGTAGACCAATCCGGTGTATCCGAAGATCGGCTTGCGGCTGAAGACGGGGAAGATCTCCGAGACTATGCCGAAGAACGGCAGCGCCAGAATGTAGACCTCGGGATGGCCGAAGAACCAGAACAGGTGCTGCCACAACATGACTCCACCGGTGGCGGGGTCGAACAGGTGCGCTCCCAGGTGCCGGTCCACCCACAGTCCGATCAAGGCAGCAGCGAGCAGCGGAAAAACGAGGAGGATCAGCATGCTGGCGACCAGCGCATTCCACGTGAAGATCGGCATGCGGAACATCGTCATACCCGGGGCGCGCAGGCAGACGATCGTCGAAACGATGTTGACTGCGCCGAGGATGGTGCCGACGCCGCCGAGAGCGAGACCGATGATCCACAGGTCGGCGCCCATGCCGGGGGAGTGGAGTTCGCTGGTGAGCGGTACGTAGGCGGTCCAGCCGAAATCTGCCGCACCACCAGGTGTTACGAATCCGGCGGACGCGATCAGGCCGCCGAAGAGATAGAGCCAGTAGCTGAAGGCGTTGAGTCGCGGGAAACACACGTCCGGCGACCCGATCTGCAGTGGCATGAGGTAGTTGGCGAATCCGAAGAACACCGGGGTCGCGTACAGCAGGAGCATGATCGTGCCGTGCATGGTGAACAACTGGTTGTACTGCTCGTTGGACAGGAATTGCATTCCCGGAACGGTCAATTCCATGCGCATGAGTAGTGCCATCAGTCCGCCGATCAAGAAGAAGGCAAACGATGTCACGATGTACATCAGACCGATCATCTTGTGATCGGTGGTCCTGAGGATCTCGACCAGTTTCGAACCCTTCGGAGCGGTTCGGGGAATTGCATCGGCGGGGGAATCGACCTCACCGACCGGCCGGGGCGCGAGATCAACCACGACGGCCGCCTACGCACATCGACGTGACGAAAGACCGAGAATGCCTGGGACTGTGGAACATAACGCAATGATCGTGGCGACCGGGAACTCGGACGAGGGGAAAAGGTCCCTAGGATCGGAACAGAGGCATGGCGTAGATCACGTGGTCCGGTACGGTCGAGAGAGTTGTCTTCACGAGCCGAAAGAAAGCGAGATGGTCATGGCATGTCGTATCAGTGAACTGGTGCTCGGTTGCCGGGAACCCGAGGTGCTGGGCCGGTTCTGGTGCGAGGTCCTGGACTTCGTCGTGCTCGATCGAATGGACGACGGTTCGTTGGAGATCGGCCCACGCGAAGGGTTCGGCGGTCCGCAGCCGACGATCATCCTCAGTCGCAGAGACGAACCGGAGAAGGGCAAGCCCCGCCTGCATATCGACGTCAACGCCACCGATCGCGATCAGGAGGCCGAACTGGAACGCCTGTTGAGTCTTGGTGCGCGGCCGGCCGACATCGGCCAGACAGGACACGAACAATGGCATGTCCTGGCCGATCCGGAAGGTAACGAGTTCTGCCTGCTCAAGGCCCAACTGGATCCGCTCTGACGCTCAACGATGCTGGATCGGCAACGGACTTCGCCTGGGGCTCAGCGGAACACGCCACACCAGTTCGGTGACACCGTTCTCGCTGGTGATGTTGCTCGAGCCTCCGCACTGACGAGCGCGGGTCGCCAGGTTGTCGAGACCGTGGATTCTGGTTGCCTGGTCGATTCCCACACCGTCGTCGACGATGCTGATGACAAGCTCCTCGGTGGCCCGGATGGTGACGTCGATGGCATCGGCATGTGCATGCCGCAGAGCGTTGCTCAAGCCCTCGCGCACAACGGCTTCGGCATGCGGGGCAAGTCGAGACGGGACGGAACTGTCGATGGTTCCCTCGAAAGTGACGCTGGGAGTGATCGACGAGTGGCCGGACAGACCGTTGACGGCATCGAGTAGTCGCCGCCGCAGGCTTGTGGGAGTAGACATCTCGCTCGTATGGAGGTCGAAGACTGCGGTGCGGATTTCACGGACTGTTCGATCGAGTTGATCGACAGAGGTGTCCAATACGGTTCGAACGGTGTCCTCGTCGCCTGGACGTTGCAGCACCCCCTGCAAACTCAACCCGGTGGCGAACAGCTGTTGGATGACGTGGTCATGGAGATCCCGCGCGATTCGGTCGCGATCTTCGAGGACGTCGACCAGTCTTTCTTTCCGTTGCTGTTCTGCGAATTCGACAGTGACAGAAGCGATGTCTGCCATCGCCGTCAGTTGCTCGATCTCGTCCACTCCCCACGGGCGGTTGCTGCGGCGTGACGCGAAGAGAACACCGCCGCCGAACGAGGTCCCGGAGAGGGGGAGTGCGACCACTGATTCGTCGCCGGAAACATTCAGTGCCGGAACGGAACTGCCATGTGGTGCAGAGATCGGCCGCCGGCTCCGCGCAGCGTCGTCGATCACGGTCCCGGACAGATCGACGGCTGATCCGGTCGCGGGGACAGGCTGGGAATCAGCAGCATCGGCGACGTGGACTACCGGCTCTCTGCCGAGGTCGTAGCGAACGACGCACACAAGATTTCCATCCGTGAGGTGCCGCGTCGTCCGAACCAGTTCCGCCAGCGTCTCGTCGCGGGATCCGCCGCTGAGCAGACGTGCATTGACGGCGGCGACGGCCTTGAGCCAGGCTTCTCGCGTCCGGGATTCCTCGAACAGACGCGCATTGTCGATGGCGATGCTCGCAGCATTTGCCAGAATCTGGAGTACAGCCTCGTCGCGGTCGTCGAATGCAGTCCGTTCCGAGCTGTCCGCGAGGTAGATGCTGCCGAACACCTCGCCCCTGACGAAGATCGGAACACCGAGAAACGTGTCCATCGGCGGGTGATTGGTCGGAAACCCTGCCGAGGACGGATGCGAGGAGATTCGGTCGGTTCGAACCGGGCACGGTTCTCGAACGACCAGGCCCAGCAGGCCGTGTCCTTCGGGAAGATGCCCGATCTTGGCAACCTGCCCTTGAGTCAAACCGGAGTGGATGAATCGGGACAAGCGTCCGTCGGGGGATTTCACGCCGAGCGCGCCGTAGTCCGCTTCGAGGAGATGTCGCGCGACGTCGACTATCTGTTGCAGGGTTTCGTCGAGCTGGAGTGTGGACCCGACGGTCAACACGGCACTGAGCAGTTTGGGAATTGCAGTCGGGTTGAGAGCAGTCAGCTCTGCGCTTCCGGCGATGTCGCCGAAAAGGCTGAGCATGAGCGCGTCGCGGCTACCTGGCATGGTGCGTGCCCGTGGTGGCGGAGAAGGGCGAGCCGGACGGCGTCAGTAGGTGAGTGGTCGCCTGGCCCGAAGGATCCGGGTGCGAAGTGCCCGCACGAAGCTTTGTCGCCAGAACTGCGGCCTGCGTTCGACGTTCGAGACCCAGTTTCTCGAGGATGCGTGAGACGTAGTTCTTGACTGTTTTCTCCGAGAGTTCTGCGTGCGAGCTGATCTCTCGATTGCTCAGTCCCTTGCCGATCAACTCGAAGATCAAGAGCTCCTGATCGGTCAACAGGGCTGCCGCAGTACCCGACTCCTGTTCGGAGCGGATGCGCCGGACCAAACCGATCACCGCCTGGGTGTTCAACAGCGACTTGCCGGTAGCAACCGTGCGGATCGCCGACACCAGGTCGTGGCCGCGGATGTTCTTGAGGACGAATCCTCGTGCGCCGGCGATCAGGGCGTCGAGCAGTGCGTCGTCGTCGGAGTACGACGTGAGCATCAAAGTGGCGGCGCTCGGGTAGGTCGACGCCAGTTCTCGGCACAGTTCCACGCCGTTACCGTCGGGAAGTCTGACGTCCATGACAACCACGTCGGGTCGGCATTCGGGTATTCCGGCCGAGGCTTCGCGAACACACGACGCCTCGCCAACAACGTTGAATCCCGGTACCTGATTCAACAGGTCTGCCAATCCACGACGGACGATCTCGTGGTCGTCGACCAGATAGATGCCGATCGTCACGGTGGTCACCTCTTCCAGCTCACGCCTGCCGTCGATGTTACCGGACGGTAATGTCCCGACAGGATCGGGTTGTCCGACCGATGGTCGACAAAAAACCCGCGTCGAAGGGTGCGAGACCGAGTCTCGATTGCACAGAGTCAAAGGTCCCGACCGTCACGAGATCTGAATCACCCAGATCTCGTGAGGCGGTGGGTGTGAGCTGAATGTGATTGCACCGGTGGCTGTTCGATCCGCTCAGTCGACGGGAGCGAGTTCGACGGAGACGTAGACACCCTTGCCTTTTCGGTGTGCGAGTGCCTCGCCGGGGCGATCGATACCGTCCAGTTGGAGAACGATCGGACCTTGTTCCGGGTAGAAATTGCGCCACCAACTCTTCTTGTCCGGCATGGCAACGCCGATCGTCACATGGTCGCCTTTTCGTTTGTAGGACACGGGCGCGCTGAAGGTGCGACCGGACTTGCGTCCGACGTAGGTGATGACGGTCATGGAACGGCCCAGTAGTTTGCCTACGATCGGAGCGCCGATCAGTGGTTGGACCACTACGTTCACGGCGGCGGATACACGTTGGAAAGTGTTCACGAGAAGCCCTTTCACGACGAATGCTGCACGAATTCGAATCCTGCACGGAAATGGTGCGTGCAGTAGTTCTATCCTGCTCGACCGGGATTGTCGCGTGGGCAGAAATTGGTACAAACCGGTGTGCCGAAGCGAGTAGCGTGGGGTACGTCGAGGGTCATTCGAATATGCGCGGTCAAGCCATGTCGTCCTCGACGCCAACCCGGTCTGTGGTCGAACGGCCGAGAACTGGAGCGCCTGTATGGCGTCGAACCCGTCCGATGTGTCGAATGCACGAGGGCAATCCGAGTCGACTGACGAGGATCAGAAAACACCGTCGATCTGCCCGGCGTGTCAGCACAGTATGGAATCCCACGATCCGCTCGGGGTTCGCTTCTGCGCAGTGACTGCCGACCGCGGTCTCGATCGAAAGTGCATCTGCGCTGCAGATCGCGAGGAGATGCAGCACTATTCGCGCTACTGAGGTGCATCCTGCATCCCAATCGGAGACGCACCGACCTGTAGTCGCCGACAGTGCTGGATGCCCCGAACCCGCCCTCGTCTATCGACGATCAGCACGTGGTGGTGATGTGTGCGTAGTGCACTTTTACCTGTACGACGTGCAGGGCTGCAATGTGTAGGTGCGCTGCCCGCCGCGCTCAGAGGTGACCGGATAGACCGCCGGTCGCGGTGTGTGCTCGCTTCGCCGAACGACTACCTGCTCCAACGCTGCCGTGCTTACTCGATCAGATCCACCTCCCAATTCGTTCGTTGAATCTGTGTATCGACCTCGCGAATCTCGCGGGCGAGGTCGTCCGCGATTGCCCGAAGTTCGGTGACGGGGACTGCCGCGACATAGACCAATTCTGATCGGAGTTGACGACCGTAACCTCGCTCTTCGCGCCCGGACGCGGCGTCCGCAGCGGCATTGACTGCAGAGTGTCTCAGACGCAGCACATCTCGATGGGCGAGTGCATCTGTGACAGTGCCGTTTCCGAGGATCGCCTGCGCATTGGTTCGATTGATCGCGCGCATCAACCGTTCGAGTTCGCTCAGAGTTGACGTCAGCTCTTCGAGAAGGACGGCGGCGTCTTCGGCGGGAACTTCTCCCTCCTGGTGGCGTGCATTGTCGACGATCCGCTCGCGCAAGTGCGCAACCTTGCGAGTGGTGTCACTGCGTAGCGCCAGTGCCTCTGCCAGTTTCATGGATGAAGCTCCTGCTCTGACCTGAATCGGGAACTCCAAGCTAGCACTCGGTTGACAACCTGGGTCGGATTCCATTGTCTTGCTCCGTTCTTCCCAGTTCAGCATTCGAATCATCTTGGAGACAGCTGGTGCTGCGTGTCCTTCGATGAAGCGATGCAGCCGGTGGAGCACGCTGCGCACGGTCTCGGGTCGACGGGGCGGGCGAGGCATACGATGGTCCGCCGTCGATCTCGCGGTTCAGACTGAAATAGTCGCCCCGCGACGAGTTAGAGTGCGCCTTTCCTATTTGTTCGTCTTCGGGAGGCCAGGGGGATTGACCAGCGACTTGTCGACTGCCTCGTTGGTGATCTTCCATCGCTCGAGAACTTGCTCGTATGTGCCGTTTTCGATGAGATGATCTATCGCCTCGCTGATCGGTTGTACCAAGCCGTTGTCTTTCTTGACCAGTACACCGATCTGGCCCAACGCGGCCTCACCGGCTCCGGAGAACTGACCGATCACTTCGTTCTCGCCAGTCTGTGCAGCGTGAAACTGCGATGACGGGTTGGGGCCGAAGTAAGCGTCGATTCGACCGGAAGACAGCGGCAGGTAGTAGTCAGTGGTCTTCTGGTACACGGTGATTTCAGCGGGAGCACGCCCAGCTGCGAGGTTGTCCTCATTCCACTTCACCAGCAACGCCTCCTGATTGGTGGCAGCGCCCACTCCGATCTTCAGTCCGGCGATGTCTTCCGGCTTCTCGAGTGAGAGATTCCTGTCCTTTCTGACCTCGAACGCGAGAGTGTCGAGGCGGTACGTCGCGAAGTCGTATTTCTCTTTGCGCTCTTCGGTGACCGTCACGTTGGAGATGAACGCATCTGCGTCTCCCGAATCGATCCGCACCGAATTCTGCGCCCAATCCGCGACCTGAAGGTCGATTTTCAGCCCGAGCACCTCTGCAATCAAATACGCGAAGTCGGTCTCGGAACCGATGACAGTCTTGTCGTCGTCGGCATAGAAGCGCAACGGTGGAGCGGTTCCAGCGTTGCCGGTGATTCGGATCGTGCCCCGGTCGCGGAACTCCTGAGGGACCTTCGCTGCGATCGAATCAACCTTGTCGGTGCTGATGCGGTTCTGCTCGGCCGACAAGTTGATACTGGATGTTGTTGCACCGGAGTGTTGCCCGGTCGATTCTTCATCTGGGCTTCCGCAAGCGGTACCCAGGAGAGTAACTGTGGCCAGGGTAGAGATCAGAAGCGTTGCGGTGCGAGGACGGGTGAACATCGGGTTCCTTCCGGAAAGAGGGTTTGTCGAAGCAGGTTGTCGAGATCACGAAGTGTGGGCTAGCTCTTCCACGCATCCACGAAGTCCACCGAGTAGAGATCGGCTTGGATGCGCAGGTCGTGAACCGCGGGAGTCGTCGCGTAGATCAGCGAAGAGGCGTGCAACGGGATCGCCAGTGCCTGATCGGCAATCAGTTCCTGAATCTCCTTCAACACCCCGTTTCTCGCATCGACGTCTACGGTCTGAGATTGTTTGACCAGCAATGCATTCAGCTCCGGAGTCGAGGCGATGCCTTTGGTCGAGCCGAGAGTGGGACTGAACACCAGCAGTACGTCACCGTCGGCGCGCAAGCTCTGGAAGTAGATCGATTCCCATGTGCCGTCGGTTCTCGCGGCGTTGTCCTCGGCAGTCGAGCGAGGTTGCAAGTTCACTGCAACTCCGATGTCGCGCAGCTGAGATTGGATCAGTTCGAACTGCGATTGGGGGAGGTGGTTGCGGTAGGCCAATTCGACGGTCAGTTTCTCACCGTCCTTGGTTCGGAATCCGTCACCGCCGACTGTCCATCCACTGGCGTCCAGCAGTGACTTCGCACCCGACGGGTCATAGGTGTACTCGGACGACAGATCGGTGTAGCCGGGCGCTTTCACCGACAAGATGCTTCGCGCTTTCTCGTCACTCGGTGTGTAGGTGGTGTCGATGATCTGCTGGGTATCGATGCCCTTCACCAAAGCACGCCGCACGTTCAGGTCCGCAAGTACCGGCGCGAACGTGGGGTTGAGCAAGAGCGAGTCGTTGATGCCGGCAGCAAGGGACGGGATGACAGTGAGTCCGGCGCCTTCTGCCCGGTCGACGTCTGTGCTCGGAATGTCGATCGCGGCGTCCAGTTGTCCTGACGTCAAACCGCCGATTCGCACCGAGGATTCGGGGACCACCAAAAAGGTGATCGAATCCAGATAGGCCTCTCCCTTGTTCTTGTTGAGTGAGGATCCCCAGTGGTACCCGTCCCGACGAGCGAGTACGACCTTCGCGTTGGTCTCCAGTTCTTTCTGTACGAACGGGCCGGAAGCGATAACGCCCTGGGCGCAGCGTTCTTCGGGCGTCTTCTTCAACGATTCCGGTGCGATGATGGCGAGCGTGTCGGAGCGGGCGGCTTGAAGGAAGCCCGCTGACGGTTCCGAGAAATTGAGTGCGACAGTGGAAGCGTCGAGTACCTCCGCTCCAGTGAAGTTTGCGAGATGTGACTTCGCAGTGGTCGCGAAGCCACTGTCTCCCAGTCTCTTCTGGCTTTCGAAGTTGTCCGCGACAACCTGCGCATCCAGACGCTCGCCGTTGCTGAAGGTCACGCCGTCCCGCAGAGCGAAGACGAATCGTCGACCGTCGTTCCGGACCTCCCAGGACGTCGCCAACCAAGGCACGATCTCCCCGGTCTCGAGGTTCTGGTCGACGAGTTTGTCGTAGAGTGGATGGAATGCCGTAGCAGTTTGACCGTTCAGGGTCTTGTCGATGCACGGTGGAAACGTATTGATCGCAAAGGTCAGATCGCCCCCTGACACGGGCTCGGAGTCGGCGCTCGCAGCTGGCGTTGCAGTGCTGCAGCCGGCTGCAACTGCAAGCGTCGACGCCAGGATGGCGACTCGGATCGGTATGGATGAAAGCCGCAACGTCGTCATGGGCTGAGTTCCGTTCATCGTGGGGAAGTGCGAGTGGTGTCGAAGATGTGGGACCGCAGGGTCGTTCCGGTGTATTCGCGCCGGAACACGCCCCGATCTTGCAGAAGTGGCACGACGGAACTCGCGAAGTCGTCGAGCCCCCTGGGGAAGTGGGTAGCGGTCAGGATGAAACCGTCAGCTGCTCCCGATTCGAAGAGGTGCGTCAACTCGTCCGCCACTTCTTGCGGCGAGCCGACAATCTCGGGAGTGAGATCATTGCGCGCGAACAACTCTGCGGTTTCGGCGATGGTGAGATTTCGGGATTCGATCAGGCGTGCCAATCGACGCGAGGGGCCACTACCGCGGTTGAGAACTTCGGCGATCGGAGTGGACGGATCGAACTGCGACAAGTCTAGTCCTGCGGAGTGGGAGACCCACTCGATTGCCGCATCCGGATGGATCAAGGATCGCAGGTACTCCTGCCGTTCCTTCGCGATACTCGTCGTCTCGCCGACTATCGGTTGCACAGCGGCGACGAGGCGCACCGAATCAGGGTCGCGTCCGGCCTCTTCCGCGTAGCCGCGAATTGCCTTGCGCTTCGCTCGAAGATCTTCCTCCAACGGGTCGATCGCAAAGACCAGATCTGCCCACCGCCCACCGAATTCGCGCCCTCTCACAGATTCACCTGCCTGGATGAAGACCGGGCGGCCCTGAGGTGATTGTGGCAAGGTCAGTGGACCCTGCACCGACAAGTATTTGCCCTTGTAGTCGGCCGCGTGAATCTTGCTTGTGTCTGCGTAGATTCCGCTGTCGCGATCGGCCGATACGGCGTCGCCGTCCCACGACGACCAGAGTGCGGTGGTTGCTTCGAGAACTTCGTCGCCGCGCTCGTACAGTTCTTCTCTCGGAAGCCGATCGACTTCGGGAAAGTTGTCGTTAGCCGGACCGGGTGCCGTCATCACGATGTTCCAGGCCGCGCGCCCACCGCTGAGTATGTCGAGACTGCCCAGAGTTCTCGCCAGGTTGTACGGGCTGTTGAAGCTTGCCGAAAGGGTTACGCCGAGACCGATACGATTTGTTGCGCCGGCCACCACTGCAGCCAACTGCGTCGGATCATGTTGAAAGCCGGTCAGCAGACCGTATTTGGTGTGGCCGTCGACGTAGTGCACACGCTCAGGTATCAGTATCAGATCGAATTTTGCTCGTTCCGCTGCTTGCGCGTATCGCTCGTAGAGCGCTCTGTCCTCGAAGGCATTCTCCGAGTACGAATGCCGCCACATTCCGGCACTGTGCATACTCGGAAAGACCATGTAGGCGCCGAGGATCATCTGTCGTGTCATCGCTGGTCCGGATTCCTTGGTGTGTGATGGATGTCAGTGGAGACGGGTCGTTCGGGGTCGGCGCTCCACCCCGACCACGACGCGACGTAGACCGCGGAGCTGATGCCGACCGCTGCAAGCGCCAGTGCGTTGTGCGACGCGGCAACTCCGCCGCCGCAATAGGACACGACGGTGGCACCACGCTCTATTCCGAACTGGTGGAAGTATTCTCGTAACTCGCGGTCGGGAAGTAGGAATCCGTTGTCGTCGAGTAGGTCAGTTGCCGGCGCTGAGATAGATCCGGGGATGTGGCCGGCGCGGAAACTGCTCGATCCTCGGGCGTCGAGCAATCTGCCGGCCGATGCCGCGCGCAGGGCGTCTTCTGCGTCGGCGAGTGTCGTGCTAGTGGTGGAAGGTGGTACGGGAATCGAATCGTTTGTCGATGTGCGTTTCCGGGCTGTAACCCATCCGGACGATCCGCCGTCCAAGTACCGCACTGAACGTCCTGCCCAGCGAAGCGTGAACCACGCGCGGGCCGCAAGCAGGGGGCTGTCCGAACTGTAGACCACGATGTGAGCATCGGCGGATACTTTCAGATCGTTCAGTGTTCTTCCGAATGCGTCGAGGTCTGGCAGCGGTCGATTCCCGTCAGTCCCGCCTCCACTGCTTTGAAAGTTGTTGATCGACAATGTGATGGACTGCGGCGCAGTAATGATTCCGGCTCCGCCCTCGCTGTTGTCTCGCACCACGTTGACGACGACGAGCGTCCGATCGGAACGAATGAGTTCGCGGAGTTCGGTTGCGGAAACAATGACTGCGCGACGCTCGATTCCCCCTGCTTCTGACATGAAAGATATTGTGTAACAATTGCTTCAGTCAAGAAAGAGATAAGATCGTGGCAATCTTTACTCATGGCGCCACGGCTGCCAGCACTTGTCCGGCATCGATGACATCTCCCACCGTTACTGTCACCGCCGAGACGATTCCGGGTGAGGAAGCACGAAGGGCAGTCTCCATCTTCATTGCTTCTACGACCGCGACGACATCACCTTCCGACACCCGCGTTCCAGTCTGCAGCACTGCCAGCACGGTTCCCGGCATCTTCGATGTGATCTCTCCGTCGCTGAGATCGGAATCCTTTGCTGTATAGACTTTCTCGTCCACCTTCACGGTCCAGCCACCAACGCACACCCATGTACCGGTGCCGACTCCGAGGCGCCCAGCGGTGGTTGTCAAACCATCGGCGACCAGACTGAGTGTCACCTCGTCGGTTCCACTTCTGACGACCACCGAAATGTTCCGGCCGTCGGCGGCGACAATCCAGTGGTTGCTTCGTTGTGAGATGACGGTTGTCGGCACGACGCGGCCGTCGGCAATGAGTTCGCGTCCGATCGGGTCGGATCCCAACTTGCGCAATGTCTCTCGATGTAGTCCGTGGGGGCCGGTCCACGACGACCCGGTGACCGGCGATTGTTCCTCGACGGAAGTCCACACCATCGCAACAGCAGCGGCGGTGGCCTGGAGCTCTGCAGAATCCGGGATCAACCGAGTGAGGTGCTCGTCGACGAAGGAAGTGTGAATGTCATCCGCGCGCACAGCCGGTGTCGCCAAGAGAAGTCGGAGGAAACCGATATTCGAGGTTCCACCGAAGTAACTCGAGTCGGCCAAAGCTCGGTCCAATGATTCCAGTGCGGTTGACCGCGTCGGACCGCTTGCTATGACCTTTGCGATCATCGGATCGTAGAACGGCGGAATGCTGCCGGCACCCTCGAAAGCACTGTCGATGCGAACCCCCGACGGCCAGGCTATGTCCACGGAATGTGAAGGTGCGGGCCGAAACCCGTTCGACGGATCCTCGGCGTAGATTCTGGCTTGCACCGCGAAACCCCGCAGCGCGATATGGCGCTGCTGTAACGGCAAACGGGCGCCGAGGGCGATGTCGAGTTGCAGTTCGACGAGATCGACGCCGGTCACTTCCTCGGTGACCGTGTGTTCGACTTGTAGGCGCGTGTTGACTTCGAGAAAGTAGTAGCGGTTTTCGGCGTCAACCAGAAATTCGACGGTTGCCGCATTCGCGTAGCCGACGCCTCCGAGTAGTCGCAGAGCGTCGTGCTGCATGGCTCCCAGGACCGATTCGGGGACAGAACTTGCCGGTGCCTGCTCGATTATCTTCTGGTTCCGACGCTGTAGGGAGCATTCACGGGTGAAGAAGTGAACTCCTGTACCGAAGGAATCGAAGAGGACCTGAACTTCGATGTGACGCGGACGCTCCACCAGCGTTTCGATCATCAGGTCGCCGCGGCCGAAGTTCCTTTCGTTCAAACCGATTGCAGAGGTGATGACCTCTCGTGCGTCATCACCCGGATGTAGTCGAACCATCCCCTTGCCGCCGCCCCCGAACACCGGTTTCAGCAGCACCGGCACGTCGAGAGATCGAACGTGACCGAGGACGGTATCGGGATCGGCGCTTGCCTCGCCCCACGCGGTGAGAGTCGGGATGCCGGCGTCAGCGGCGGCCTTCTTCGCTCTTGCCTTGTCTCCGAGTAGAGCGATGGATTCAGCGGCCGGACCGACGAATGTCAGACCTGCAGCGACGACGGCTTCAGCGAAATCGGAGTCTTCGGAGAGGAATCCGTAACCCGGGTGCACGGCATCGCAATCCGCGGCCAGCGCGGCCGCAATGATTTGATCCGAATTGGTGTAGGACTCCGAGGGGATGTCTCCGTCCAGAAGCACGGTGTGATCGGCGAGGCGATGCCACTGTGCGTGTGAATCGACGGGGGAGGAGATCGTCACTACCGACATGCCGAGACGACGGGCCGTGCGCGCGATGCGCGTGACGATTTCACCCCGATTGGCGATGAGAAGTCGAGTCATGTTCTCACATCCTGAAGACGCCGAAGCGCGTTGTTCCGTGATTGCGGGGAAGCATGGACAGCGCGAGTGAAACCCAGGATCGCGTGTCGACCGGGTCGACGATCGCGTCAACCCATAGCCTGGATGCGACGTACACCGACTCGCCCTGCCGGTCGTAACCTTCGCGTATCGGCCGTTTGATTTCCTCGATTTCCTCTTCCGTGAGCGGAGTTCCGCGTGTGCGCGCAGATTCGATCTTCATCAATGCCATCACCGACGCTGCTTGCTCGGAACCGACCACGGTGGTCTTCGCGTTCGGCCACACGGCCATGAAGTCAGGACCTATCGAGCGTCCGCACATCGCGAGATTTCCCGCCCCGTAGCTTCCGCCGATGACGATGCTGAGCTTGGGAACCCTGGCGCAGGCAACGGCATTGACCAGTTTCGCGCCGTGTTTGGCGATACCTTCCGCCTCGTACTGCTTCCCGACCATGAATCCGTTGACGTTGTGCAGGAACAACAATGGGATGTCTCGTTGTGAGCACAGTTCGACGAAGTTCGCGGCCTTGAGGGAGTCCTCCGAAAAGAGCACACCGTCGTTCATGATGACCCCGACGGTGTACCCCTCGATGTGGCCGGTCCCGCAGACGATGGTTCGGCCGTAATTCGCTCGGTACTCGACTAATTCGCTGGCATCGAGCAGGTGGGCCAGAACGTCGCGCGCGACGATCGGGGTTTTCGAGGAAGCCGGGATCACCGTGTCGAGCTGCTCGGGGGAGTGAAGAGGTGGTCGCGGAGATCGTGACGGCGCCCGTACCTCCCGTCGATGACCGCGGGCGACGATGTCGGCGATCATGCTCAGAGCCTCGATGTCGTCGTTGGCGATGTGATCGACGACGCCGCTGATCACCCCGTGCACGTCGGCGCCGCCGAGCTCTTGCGGTTCGACGTCGACACCGGTTGCAGCCTTGACCAACTGAGGGCCGCCCAGATAGACGGTGCCGGTACCGCGGACGATGACGGTCTCGTCGCACATCGCTGGGATGTATGCACCTCCAGCCGTGCAGGAACCCATGACTGCTGCGATCTGAACGATGCCGTCTGCCGACATTTCGGCGATGTTCTTGAACATCTCGCCGAAATGGTGCTCGTCGGGGAAGATCTCGTCCTGCATCGGAAGGAAAACACCTCCGGAATCGACGAGATAGACACACGGCAGCCTCAGCCGACGAGCGACGGATTGCAATCGCAGTTGCTTCTTGACGGTCAGCGGGTAGTAGGTGCCGCCCTTGACGGTGGCGTCGTTCGCGAAGACGGCGCAGAGTGAGCCGCGGATGAGCCCTACGCCCGTGACCAGACCAGCCGACGGGAGTTGCTCGTCGTACACCTCGAATCCGGCCAGTTGTCCGATCTCGAAGAACGGGGACTGCACGTCGAGAAGAGCATCGATGCGTTCGCGAGCGGGCAATTTGCCGCGAGCCCGGTGCTTGGCAACCGACCGCTCGGGTGCCCCGTGAACGGACAAGTGTTGCGCGTCCGCAACTCGCTCGCGAATTTCCTTGTATGCCAGTAAGTTTTGCTCGCGGGTACCGGGGTCGAGTTGTGCGGTGCGTTCAATGACGGGCATGGGACGTACCTACTGTCGGTTCGGAGGAAGCTGTGCGGAGGGAGAATACGAGCGCAGTCGCTGCTGCAGTGATCAGTGCGACGATTGCTGACCACACGCGTTCATCGGATGCGAGAGGTCCGACTACAGAGGCGAAGCCGGCAATTCCCTGCTGTACGAGTCCGCAGTACGCGACGGCGATGGCTCCGCCTTCAGCAAAATGCGTCACTGCTGATGCTGCCGAGTTCGGGAAGAGAAGCGATTGCCCAAATGTCAATGCGATGTATCCGAGCAGGAAGACCGCGAGCAACGGCGTGGAACCGAGTGGGGGATACCAGCAGAGCATGAGGACGAGGCCGGCAAGCAGCATGCACAGCGCACCTCGACGCATCAACTTCTCTGAACCGACGGTTGTGGCCCTTCGATTGACGTAAAGCGCGCCGCTGAAGTAGGCGGTTCCGTAGAGGATTCCGAAGGCTCCGAATGCCCACGGTTGCAAGTCGAATCGATCGCTGAACAGGAAGGGGCTCGATTGCTGCACAAGGACTATCGCGCCGAAACCCAGGCCCCCCGCAATGGCTGGTTTGTAGAACCGGGGTGTCAGGACTATGGCATTCCACCGAACAACGCGTTCGTTGTTGTCGCGGACTGTGGTGTTCTCGGTCCTCAGTGCCACCGCAGCGAGTGCTGCTCCGAGTACTCCGAGCACGCCGAAGCCGGTTCGCCACGAGGTGAACGACGCAAGAGCGCCGCCGATCAGTTGGCCACCGCCCAGTGCCACCACAAATGCCATCGACAACAGCGACAAGCGGCTAGCCAACTCCGAACCGGTGAACTTGTCCTTCACCATCATTCGCACGATGATGGCCGCACCTCCTGCTCCGATGCCTTGAACGATCCGGCCGATCAGTAGTACGGCGGCGCTCTGGACCAAAGCCAATGCAATGCAGGCGATCACGAACAATACCAAGCTGGACAACAGTGCCGTCCTGCGTCCGAGTCGATCTGCCAACCGCCCCCACACGACCACCGGAAGTGCGGCACTGATCACGAAGAGTGTCACCGACCACTTCACCACGGAATCTTCGATGCCCAGATCCGTCGCGATCTTCGGCAGTGAAGGGAGGTAGATGGTCGTGGCCATTTGTGCTGTCAACACGACGGCACAAGCCAGCGGTGTCACTGCGACAGTGCGGTCGTCGCTCATTCCGTGACACTTCGTAGGACGTCGGCGAAGCGCTCGATCGTTGCATGTGGAAGGTCCGCCCGAAGCATCAGTCTCAGCCCGGCTTTGCCCCGGCCGATGACAGGGAAGAAGACCGCCGATGTGTAGAAACCGCTAGCCAGCAGTTTCTGTGCTGCGGTGATGGTTTGTTCTTCCTCGTGGAGCGTGACGAAGCGGATCGGGAGTCCATCGCCCGATGCCGGCGTGTCGACGAGCGAATCGAACAGTTCGACAACCGTGCGGAGTTGCCGCTGCCGCTTGTCGACCTCTCCGCTGCGGTGGAGCTCCACGGAGGCCGCAATAGCACCCAGCCCGGCTACGTTCACACGCTGCGACCACGTCAACGGGCCGCCGTAGCGAAGTGCGAGATCACGATTTCGACTGCCCCCGTTGCGGCCGAGTGCGATCGCACCGCCGGAAGCACCGAATCCCTTGTTCAGTGATGTCAGCAAGAATGTTCGATCATTGAGGCTGCCGATGAGATCCAGGACCGCGCCACGCCCGTTGTGTCCGATGACCGAGGTGCTGTGCGCCTCGTCGAGAACGAGAATCAGTCCGTATTTGGCCTGTAATGCAAACAGTTCGTTCAGGGGCGCCTTCCCGCCTGTGCTGTAGACGGTGTCCGCCACGTATGCCACCTGAGAATTTGTTCGGCAAAGACTTTCGAGTTCATCGACGTCGTCGTGCCGAATGGTCACGATCGTCGTTTCGTCGGCGACGCTCGCCTTCATGGCATTGAGGCAGAAGTGTGCGTTCTTGTCGAACACCATGAGGGGAGGTTCACCGCCGGTGAGCAACCCGGACGCGACGAGGGGGAGCAAGCTCCACGCAGCGTTTGCGGCGGATCCGAGGGTGAGCACATGTGCGTCAAGCAGTTCGCTCAACGCGGCCTCTGTGTCGTCGAGAAGGCTGGAGTGGACTCTCATCCGCGAGATGGAACTGTTCAACGTTCGTTCGCGCTCGAGAGCGGCGATCGCACCCGAACGAATTCGGTCGTCGGTGTCGAGCCCCAGATACGAGTACGTGGAGAAGTTCTCGAATTCGTATCCTTGGATCGTCCGGTGTTCGAAACCTGCGACGCGATCGGCGGTGATATCGGCCAGACCCTCACTGACTGCGCGATCCCAGAATGGGTTGCTCAAATCAGCAGCACGCCTGAGGTTGGAGTACAGATTCCTATCTTTCAAGCTCTCGGCAACCGTCATTTCGCGGCTGGTCCCTTCACTGGATTCGATAGCGGAATTACTGCGTTGATGCACTGAGATGCATCATCGTCAGTTGACATCGCTCATTGAGAACGAAAGACAATTCGATGTCAAGCATTACGGAATCGAGACGCCGAGAAAAAGGAAGAAACCCTATGGTTTGGAACTAGTTGAATCTGTAACTTAAGGCGTTGTTGCAGTTCAGAGACGGTGATGATTTATCACGATTTCCCGTGATAAATCGGATAATGCCGTGAGTCACAGACTTGTGTGCACTTCCGCGTGATGTTCGAAGAATATTATGATCCGCATGCGTCAAAGGGTTGGCACGGAAGCGATAAGGCTTCTGTCTCATATTTTTCGAGGATCTCGTGGAGGTTCGGCAATCAGGCGATCCTGTATCTGGAATCGATTTTCTTCTTAATGAATTTCAAAACGTGTTAGGTCCGCTTATCGAATTCTTTACTCGGAGTATGGATGATCCGGTAATGATTCATCCTCGTCGCGACCACTTGCCGCGCAGAAGCATCAGTGCGGTAAGGGTGAGGCCCCATCCGATCGTGGACAGTGCGACGCCCACGCCTGCCTGTCCGGTGACATCAGTACTGGCGTCGATGCTGAATGCGGTGGTGAATCCTGCAGCAGTGCCGGCAGCGGCCGTCATACCGCCGGCCTTCATCCATCGCGAGCAATGGGCGGAACCGAAACACGCCAGAATCACTGTCAGTCCACAGGCGACGACCTGCCAGGTGGGGAACTGTGTCGGGGCAGGCAGGCCGGGGCCGCGGAATCCGCCTTTGTAGTCGGCTGACCAGCTGAGCCAGCCCACGCAAGACAGAAAGCCCAGTGCAAAGGCCAACAGGCCGGTGCTCCACAGTCCGAGTGAGCCCGATCCCGTGTGCCCGCCGCCGAGGGCGGTCGTGGAGTGCTCCAGGCCAGTTCGTTCCGAACGCCAGATTGTCCAGATGATGCTCGCGCCGATAGTTGCGGGCACGCCGACGAAGATGAATGCAATCCAGAGAAACTGCGGCCAGGAGAACTCGAGATCGACAGTCATGGTCGGAGTATGCGCGTACTTCGAATCATGTGCGCCCATCTGTCAATCTGGCGAGTTGCGGGTCAACCTTCCTCGACCTTCTCCACATGTGTACTTGTAGGGTCCAGGTCGATATTCCGTGTGTTGATCAGTCGAAGCCTGGGAACCGGATCGCCCGTGGTGTCGTCGATCAAGATCGAGTGTGGCTCACCGTCATCGAAGGCGTGGCGCTCTCCCCACTGTCGCAGGCTAATGATCACGATGAACAGATCCATACCGCGTTCGGTCAGGATGTACTCGTTGCGGGTACCTTGCGCGTTCGGTTGGACTTCGAAGATTCCCTGCTCGACAAGGACTTTGAGCCTGTCCGTGAGAATGTTCTTTGCGATGCCCAGGTTTCGTTGAAACTGACTGAATCTCGATGACCCGTCGAAGGCGTCACGCACGATCAGCAGCGACCATCTGTCGCCGATGATGTCGGCCGCTCGGGCCGTCGGGCAGTGCGGGTCCGTCCATTGTGCGCGATCCGGCATCGAGTTCCTCATTGGTTGCGTTTTGAAACTGTATTGACGTAACCTCCAAATGGTATCAAAACGCAACCAAGTTGAGGTGGAAGTGACTGCACGTCATGCTGTCGAGAACGCGCGGGGCAAGTTGAAAATGTCTCGCGGACTTCGCCTATTGCTCGCAGTGCTCTGCGGGGTCTCGGTAGCCAACATCTACTACGCACAGCCGCTCCTCGGGCAAATAGGCTCGGATCTTTCCATTCCTCCGGCCGGCCTCGGTTTCGTAGTCGCACTCGCCCAACTCGGTTATGTGGTGGGGTTGATCGTGTTGGTGCCATTGAGCGATCTCGTGAATCGAAAGAAATTGATCGCAATCCAGATCGTCGCTGCTGCAACGGGAACGATGCTTGTTGCTCTGGCCACCACGAATCTGCAGCTGTTGATCGGGATGGCGGTCGCAGGCACGTTCTCGGTAGTTGTTCAAGTCATAGTTGCCTATGGTGCGGCAATCAGTGACCCGGACGAGCGGGGCGCAAACATCGGTGTCATCACCAGCGGCGTTGTCGTCGGCATCATCCTCGCTCGGACTGTCGCCGGCGCAGTTGCGGATCTGGCAGGCTGGCGGGCGGTCTACGCGGGATCCACTTTCATTTCGGTACTGGTCGCGGCCGTCGCGCTGACGATGCTGCCGAAAGATCCTCGTTTGCAACCCGATAGGCGTTCGTACGTGCGTGCAATGGGGTCTGTCGTGACGTTGACGCTTACGAACCGACTGTTTCGCACCCGGGCCCTGATCGCCTTGTTCCTTTTCGCGTCCTTTGGTGCTTTGTGGAGCGGAATGGCCCTGCCGTTGAGTGAGGAACCATGGCGGTTGTCGACCACACAGATCGGGCTCTTCGGAATCGCAGGATTGGTCGGAGCATTGGGCGCGGTCGGTGCCGGTCGGTGGGCCGATCAAGGCAAAGCGCAACGCGTCACCGGGGCGTCGTTAGTCGTTCTCTTGCTGTCGTGGGTATTCAACGCGCAGGCGACGCACTCGCTGGTGTTACTCGTTGTCGGTGTTGTTGCGTTGGACTTCGCCGTGCAGGCTGTTCATGTCACGAGCCAGAATCTGATCGTCGCGAACACACCGGAATCGTCGGGGCAGATCATCGGTAGTTACATGGTGTTCTATTCGTTGGGCAGCGCGGCTGGGGCGGTTTCCACCACTATGGTTTTCGACGCGGCAGGGTGGGGCGCTGCAAGTATTCTCGGCGGCGCCTACGCGTTTGCAGCCTTGATCGCATGGACGATCGATCGATTGCGGACCCGCAACACTCTAGGGAGTTGGGAGCCACGTCCTGGCCGCGACGACCAAGGCGTTCACACCGATGGTCAGGGTCGGCTCGATCACGGGAGCGTAGTGCGGAGAGTGGTTCGACGGCACGGTTCGCAAAGCCGGATCAGTCATGTCACCTGTCGTGAACAGTGAAGGGTCGGTACCGCCCAACAGCCAGTACGACAGTGGCGCACCGGCACTGGTCGCGAGAATGCCGACGTCTTCACTACCTGCTCCCGCACCGGGATCGAGAATCTTGTTCGTCCCCAACCATTCGGCAAACGCATCGAGTGTCTTGTCCAGCGCTGCCGGATCATTGACGACGATCGGAAAGTGCTCCGTCTCGGTGATGGTCGGTGAGGTGGGTGCACCGGCGGTGGCCGCTTCGCCCCGGACGATGCGGTCGACGCTGTCCAGGATGCGCTGACGCACACCTGCGTCGTAGCTGCGGATGTTGAGTTGCAGTTCTGCTTCGCCGGGAATGACGTTGGCGGCATCTCCAGCATGGATGGAGCCGACGGTGAGGACAGCTGTTGCAGTGCTCGGGACCTCGCGTGAGATGACAGTTTGCAAACGCAACACGGTTTCGGCTGCCATGACCACGGGATCGACCGAGTTCTCCGGCATAGATCCGTGGGCGCCCTTTCCGACCAGTCTCACACGAAGTGAGTCCGATCCCGCATACGAGGGGCCGGCGTGCCCGGCGATCGTGCCTGCCGGTAGCGGCGATACATGTTGTCCGAGAACGATGTCGGGCCTCGGGAATCGCTCGAACAGTCCGTCGTCGACCATGGCTTGCGCACCCGCGCCAAGTTCCTCAGCCGGTTGGAAGACGAGGACAAGAGTGCCAGACCAGGTCGTCGTATCCTGAGAGAGGATCCGGGCCGCACCGAGTAAGCAGGTCGTATGCAGGTCATGGCCGCACGCGTGGCTGACCGAGACGGTCTTTCCCTGATCGTCGGTCGTTGTCACGGTACTGGCGTAGTCCAATCCGGTTTCTTCCCGAACCGGGAGGGCGTCCATATCCGCACGCAGCAGCGCTGTGGGGCCCGCTCCGTTCTTCAGGACTCCGACGACTCCGGTAGTCCCGACACCGGTGGTGGTGTCGAATCCAAGTGCTGTTAAATGTCTTTCCACCAGACTGGATGTTCGTTGCTCGTGAAACCCCAGTTCCGGATGGCTGTGGAGGTCCTTGTACAGGTCGATCAAATCCAGATCCACGGCGATCGTTTCGTGCACTGACGAGGTCATGAGTGTCCTCTCGGTAGCGTCTTTTCAGGCTAACCGGGATGACGGGTCGGTAAACAGGACCTTAGGTCCCACGGTGCCGGTGATGCGGAGTCTGGTGCTACGGCACGTAGAACGATGTGACACCTGGGGTGATGATGGATCCGGCCACGGACAGCACGGCAACAGCGACTTGACCGGTCCCGGTCTGCACGATCGCCTCTGCTGGGACTCCGTTGAGACCGTCCGAGAGCCGAGCGGAGCCGGAGGCCCCGGTCGAAAGGTTCAGCCAGCGCACTTCGGACGAGAGCAGGCATCCCCACCGGCCTTCCTGGCCTCCGGTGATCGTCACCGTGCCGGGTTGTTCACCGACGACAGCTACGCAGCGGACGGCCGGCGCGTCGAAGCTGCCGTTCGGGTTGCCGTACGGCGCAGGGTTGATCTGGAATGGAATGGTCACCGCGGCGGATGCGAGCGCTACCGACGTCAGAGTAGAAGCGATCACGACGGATGTGCAGACGCTCAGTCGGCGAACGAGATTCATCACGGAGGCCTCCAGCCATGTCCAGGTGATTTGCTTGTCTTCCCCGACGTAACGTTTTGGTCGTAGCTTCCCTTCTTGCATCGCCGCATTGAAGACGACAGCCTCACCATATCCGGTTGCACAGGAGAATTCAGGTACTCGTCGCTATTCGCTACATGTGGCGGCCTCAGATGCCGTCCGTCGAACCGCCTCTGCCGTCGTCGAAGCACGTACTACGGCAACCGGTGTTCCGGCTGCGGGATCGAAACTCCAGTCCTGCCGATAGGACTGGAGTAGATCTGGATCTGTGATCATCGCACCTGGCGACAATCGCTGGGCGAGCGTGTTCAAAGCGTCGACATTGACCATGATCTGGTTTCAGCCTTCCGCTCCGAGATGTGAAACTCATTGTGTCCAAGGCATGTCCGTGGACCTGAGAGTTGAAAGTCAGTATCTCGAGTGCGGTTGAGATCCACCGAATATGGCGTACGTCATATGTTGCTGAGGTCGGTCAGTACCTGATCGAAGGCGCCGGTACGTCCAGGTGTCACTACCTTCTGAAACAGTGTCAGGACACATTCGTCAAGGGCGTCCGTTGCCGTGAGGGTTCTTCTGGCGACGGTGCTTCTAGCGGACCATCGGCCACGTTCCATGTGTGCCAATGCGATTCCGTCACGCCGGGCTGTTGCCTTTCGGCCCGATGAATGAACGAAGAGGTATGTTCTGCCCGCGATATCGACTTCGCACAGCTTGTTCTTGCGGCGCATGGCCTTGGGCTTCTGGTCGATCAGGGTCCCGATCGTTCCGTCGGACAATCGAAGTGATGCAGGTCGGCCTTTACGGAATGTGAGCCTGGATCGATCCTGCTCGGCTGTTGACGATTTCCTCTTCCGCCCGCCGGCAACGCTCTCAGATCCGTCGTCGGATGCGGGAATCAGTTCGCCTTGAACGTTCCCCGACGGATCGAATATCGATACGGCCGAACCACCTTCGGCGAGGTTGACGAACCAGCCGGTCTCTGTAGGGGTGTTCCATTTCATGTAGATGATTATTCTTCATCAGTGCCGAGGAACATCAGCCGACAGCCCGAGACGAGGATCGCGGTCAGGATTCGACAGTCACCTCGACGACGCCATCGTCGCCGTTGAAGCGAACTGCCGGCCAGTACCCGTCCATGAAATGCAAACCGCACGAGTCTGTCAGACGTTGACAATCGCTTCGACGGCCAGACGGTGAAGAGCCTGGTGCTGCTCGAAGACGTGGCGTAGGCGGGGAAGCATGCCGCGTGCAAGGGTGCCGAGCGTTTCGTCGACGATGCCGAAGCTGGGATTTGTCCTCACGTGAGCAGCGTAGACATCGAAGAAGGCAAGCCGCGATTCTGCTGGGGCGGGCACAACGCCCGAACCGTGGCAGGAGCCGTTCTTCGCCAATCCACTCGCAATGTCCCGCTGACTGGGCATCCGGAACCTTCTGCGCCGCGACTGCCTTAGCGTTCTACGTCGATAACCACGTGAAGGGATTTGTTCAATGGCGAAGAATCAGGCACCCCCCGCGACACAAGCCAAGGACATCGTTGTCGATCTACTGGTGATCGGGTCCGGTACCGGCATGGCTGCCGCCCTCACCGCGAACGAGCTCGGCTTGTCCACGCTGATCGTGGAGAAGACGCAGTACGTTGGCGGTTCGACGGCGCGGTCCGGTGGAGCGTTCTGGATGCCTGCCAACCCGATCCTGGCGAAAGCCGGTGCGGGCGACACCGTTGAGCGCGCGAAGACATACGTGCGTTCGGTGGTCGGTGATACTGCCCCTGCCCAACGTGGGGAGGCATTCGTCGACAACGGTGCGGCCACCGTCGACATGCTTTACCGCACGACGCCCATGAAGTTCTTCTGGGCCAAGGAATACTCCGATTACCACCCCGAACTGCCGGGAGGTAGCGCCGCCGGACGTACCTGCGAGTGCGTGCCGTTCGACGCGTCGGTACTCGGCGCGGAACGCGGTCGCCTGCGGCCCGGTTTGATGGAAGCCGGACTGCCGATGCCGGTGACAGGTGCGGACTACAAGTGGATGAACCTGATGGTGAAGAAGCCGAGCAAGGCTTTCCCTCGCATCATCCGCCGCCTGGCGCAGGGCGTTTACGGCAAGTACGTACTCAAGCGTGAATACATCGCAGGCGGTCAGGCGCTCGCCGCCGGCCTGTTCGCAGGTGTGGTCCAGGCCGGTATCCCGGTGTGGACGGAAACGTCGTTGGTTCGGCTCATCACCGAAGATGGCCGCGTAACGGGTGCAGTTGTAGTGCAAGACGGACGTGAAGTGACGGTGACGGCTCGGCGTGGTGTCGTTCTGGCAGCCGGCGGGTTCGACCACAACATGGAGTGGCGCCACAAGTACCAGTCGGAGAGCCTCGGTGAGCACGAGAGCCTGGGCGCAGAGGGCAACACCGGCGAAGCGATCGAGGCAGCACAAGAGCTCGGCGCAGGTATCGGATCGATGGATCAGTCGTGGTGGTTCCCGGCGGTGGCAAGCATCAAGGGCCGCCCGCCGATGGTGATGCTCGCAGAGCGTGCGCTGCCAGGCTCGTTCATCGTCGACCAGACCGGTCGTCGATTCGTGAACGAGGCGACGGACTACATGTCGTTCGGCCAGCGCGTGCTCGAACGGGAAAAGGCCGGAGATCCGGCCGAGTCGATGTGGTTTGTTTTCGACCAGGAGTACCGCAACAGCTACGTGTTCGCAGGCGGTATCTTCCCTCGTCAGCCGCTTCCGCAGGCATTCTTCGACTCCGGCATCGCGCACAAGGCGAGCAGTCCGGTCGAGCTTGCCCGCAAGGTCGGTCTTCCCGAGGAGGCTTTTGCCGAGTCCTTCGAGAAGTTCAACGAGGCCGCTGCTGCCGGTAGCGATGCGGAATTTGGTCGCGGCGGAAGTGCATACGATCGGTACTACGGCGACCCGACAGTGTCCCCGAACCCGAACCTGAGGAAGCTCGACACGAGTGCCCTCTACGCGGTGAAGATGACGCTCAGCGACCTCGGCACCTGCGGCGGTGTGCAGGCGGACGAGCATGCACGCGTGCTTCGTGAGGACGGCAGCGTGATCGACGGCCTGTACGCGATCGGCAATACTGCGGCCAACGCATTCGGTCACACCTACCCGGGCGCCGGTGCGACGATCGGCCAGGGGCTGGTTTACGGATACATTGCCGCCCACCACGCAGCCGAGAAAGTAGCTTCGACTCAGCAGTAGATCCACTAGGCAACAGATCGCCGAACGGGAGATCAGCACGCGTTTCCGATGCCGGGAACGTGCACTGGTCTCCCGTTCGGCTTGTAGGAGCAATGCCACCTGTATGTCCCATCTCGGTAACGCTGACGCGCCAGGTGACCAAGACGCGGTATCGTCTCCAGAAGTGACATGGGGCACTGGCGATTGTGCGACCAGATGCCATCTACCGAAGGCGCGCCTGATATCGACCGGTCGGGTCGAATGCGCAAAAACAGGTATGTACCCAGGTAATTCAACCGTGGTGTGGAGCGTCGTGAAGCGACAGCGTATGAGGTGATTCCTCATCCGCAACGCAAGGATCTCCATGTTCCACCCCCTTTCCGACCATCCGGGTAGACACCCACCCTGTCGATCTTCGAATGAGAAGCCTTCGGTTTGTTCCGGCATTCGTAGTCCTCGATCAACGATCGATTCAGGCACTGCCTCGATGTAGAACCCGTATCTCCTGTGCTGTCACCAGGAGATGCAGACCTGCGGGTCTATGCGCGCGCTCGCGTTCGAGAGCGGTCACCGTACCTCTCTCCATGGCGCGATCCGAACATCTAACTCCAACGGAGTCTTGGTGCGATACACCGAGTAGCTCAGCACGTATTGAGTGCTGTCTGCGGGTAGAGCCTGCACCTGCTCCGAGCACATCAGTCAAGGAAAACATGAGTAAGCACAGAAAACACAAGCCTTCCAGCACAAAACGATTCATCGCCGTAACTGCGGGACTGGGCGCCCTTGTGGGGGCCGGAGCAGTAGCCAATGCAGGTACCGCCGGTGCGCAGGGCTGGTCGGCGAGTTGCAATTGGGAGTGGCCGGTAAGCGGATCACTTTCGCAGGGTTACCACGCGGGACATGACGGAGTCGACTTCGCTGTCAACGTCGGCACCGCGCTCCACGCGCCCACATCGGGCACGATTTCTGTTGCCGGACCCAATGATCCGGGTGGATATGGAACGTACATCCAGTTGGAAGCGGACAGTGGCGAGCAGATTCAGATGGGCCACCTCTCCGAAACATGGGTCGGTGTGGGGCAACACGTCGAGGTAGGCGACGAGATCGGGGCAACGGGTAACACCGGTAGCTCCACCGGCCCACATCTGCATCTCCGCATTCACAGTGGAGGCGCCGTCGATCCCATGTCCTTCCTGAGTTCGATCGGGGCGTGCGATACCGGGTCGAGTATTGTTCCCGCGCCCGCGCCGGCACAGGACGTAGCACCCGAATTTGCACCGGAACCGGCGCCTGCTCCCGTTGTCTACTCTGAGGCATCCGAATCTGTACCGGTAGAAAGCATTCCGGAGTCGGAGACTCCAGCGCCCGGCTCAGAGGTAGTCGTTGCAGCCGGTGATACATTGTTCGACCTCGCGACAGAACGAGGTCTCACCTGGCAGCAGGTGTGGGACATGAATCCGCAGATCGTCAATCCCGATCAGATCCTTGTGGGCGACGTGATCAACTTGTGAGAGTTGATAATTCGATACTGATCCGGGGGTGAGTCAACGGCTCGTACACGACCGGTTTCAGTACCCCAGTTGACTCCGAGTTCCACTTCGTGCGCGTAAGCGCTGCAGCCGGGCCGCGCATTTCACGGTCCGGCTGTTTTGCGCGCTCCGAGAAGTGATTCCTACCGAAGTACTGATGTGTGGTGGTTCGCTTCTTGGGCAGCCACGGCCAATCGCTGGGGATCTTGCCGATACTATTGAGCCCGTGAACCGGTCCGCGATCACCTCCCTACGTCGACGTTGGTCAGATGAGGGCGTCGATAATTTACGGGCGCAGCTGCTCGATCAGTCGCGGATCGTCAAGCCGCCCCACACTCTCGTCTCCCCATGGGCGGAGACCGATGACGGGCTGATCGATGTGCGTGGCCTGACAGCGGGTAGCGCTGGATTGGACATCCGGTATCTCACGTTGGAACGGATTGATCTGAGTTTCGCTCGGGGTCCGATCTCCGTCTTCGAATCCGAATTATTCGACTGCCGTTTCGATTTCGTGGCACTGACCGGACAGCCCCGTTTCAATCGCCGATTCGAACGGTGCAGTTTCCGGGGTGCGACGCTCTCTCGTCTGGCGCTCGGACCGAGGGTCGTCGATTGCGATTTCACTGGAGCCAAAGCACGCGGGCTCCGCTCCGTGCCCAATACTGTGTTCGAACGATGCGCATTCGACGACACAGACCTGACTGGTGCGCAGTTCGCCGATACCTCATTCGTGGAGTGCACTTTCGGCGGCGCACGATTCTCGGCGGCCACGAGTTTTGTGCGGTGTTCCTTCACCCGGACCGCTGTCGAGTTCTCCGAGGCGCAAGTGTCGCGAACAACGTGTGACGGCACCGCGATTCCGGATCAATGGGAAGGTGAGGCCGATTCAGCAGTCGCACTGGAGCGGTATGCCGGTCGATATGCCCGAGCACTTGGCGTGGGGGACACAGAGGGTATGGCCCTCGATCCTGAAATGGATGATTCGTAAAGGGGGCAGATCGATGACTCGCGGGGTCACGTTCAGGACAGTATTCGGTGGACCGTCGGTGCCGCTTGACTTCATCGAGGAGTTGACTCGGCTCAGACACCGGCTGAGGGGCATCGCGATGCAGTACGACTTCGATCTGTTTGTTGTCGTTGGTGGCGACATCTCCGTGGTGACCGATCCGACCGGGATCCGGCTTCCGCGTGTATTTCTGGGCAGGCGTACCGCTACGGCGCAGGTACAGATGAACACTGACGACGTGATGGGGGTGCCCGACCCGCGTGCATTTCTGTACACGACGATCCATGCGGCACTGACGGAACTGATCACGCGTGTCTCAGACCGCGACAACGACTTCGATGCGGACGGGGAGCGAGCGAAGATCGAGTTCTTGATCCTCGATGACATTGGCGAGCGCGAATCAAAGCTGTGATGGCAAATGACAAATGCTGCGCTCCCGAATTCGTCAGGCTGTTGTCACTCTCTGGCATCAAACACTGCGGTGACCACTTCACAGAAAATCGCCGGGTGCCGGCAATGGACGAACCTCACTATGAGTTCTGCGGTGCGCGGTAGCGGTGACAAGTAGGTAGCGTTCAGCTGCGGCGTAGTCGGTGATCGATGTTCCGTCGGGCCCGGGGGTTTGAGTGATCAGGTCGAGGTATCGGCGGCGATAGAGGTATGCGTCGGGCTGGGTCAACAGGTACTCCGCGGCAGCGACGACGTCCAGGCTCGGTGCGGCTCGTCTGAGCCGGGTGCGCGCCGGCTGGTACGCAGCTCTGGCGTGTTTGGTCGGCCCGGTGGCCGTGTAGTGCCCGTCGCTGTGGTCGTCGTCTCGGGCATTGTCATTCATATCGTCGCCTTGGTGTGAATGAGCTCGACGTTGCCGTTGTAGTAGCCGAGGACACGGTGATCCATCATCCGCCGCCACAGTGGTGGTACGGCAGCGCAGACGATCATCACCGCGTATCCGGCAGGGAGTTGCGGAGCGGTTGGAGCGCTGCGCAGAGATTGGTAGCGCAGACGCGGATTCGCGTGATGGTCACTGTGTCGTTGTAATTGGTACAGGAACAAATTGGACAAGAGATGATCACTGTTCCAACTGTCTTCGGGCCGGGCTTTGACAAAGCTGCCGTCTTGTCTTCGCGCACGGAGCAATCCGTAGTGTTCGAGGTAGTTTGCGGCCTCGAGGAACGTGATCCCGGCCAAGGCTTGCAGGAGCAGCCAGGGCAGTATCTGCCACCCGAATAAGGTGATCAACGTCCCGAACAGTGCGGCGCTCAGCGACCATGCCTGCAAGATGTTGTTTCGAGGCGACAGTGCGGGTGAACCCTGCCGGCGCAGGCGTGCTGATTCGATCCGCCAGCCCGATTTCAGACCTCCGAATACGCTGCGGGGCAGGAATATCCAGAACGATTCCCCGAAACGAGCACTGGCGGGATCGCGCGGCGTCGCAACGTTGACGTGGTGACCGTGATTGTGCTCGATGTAGAAGTGCCCGTAGAACGATTGAGCGAGCACAATTTTCGCCAACCGCCGCTCGAGGCGGCTGCTCTTGTGGCCTAGTTCGTGTGCGGCATTGATACCGACGCCCGCAACGACGCCGACGGTCATCGCCAGTGCGATCTTCTCTCCGGTTGCCATCGGGGCGTGCGCCCAACACCATGCGGCGAAGACGAGGCCAGCGTATTGAAGTGGCACGAACAGGTAGGTACACCAGCGGTAGTAGCGGTCGTCCTGCAATGCCGCGATCACGTTGTCGGGTGGGCTGCGGCCATCTGCGCCGACTGCGACGTCGACGATCGGGATGACGAGAATCAGGATCCAGGCACCGGTCGCCCAGAACAGGCCGAGGTGCAAATATTCGACCAGCAGCCAGGACAGGAAGGGACTCAGCGGGATCAGCAATCCCAACGGCCACCAGTAACGCTTCCGATCCCGCCATGCAGGAGCGTCGACACCTGCTTCGGCGCTCGCTCGAATGTCGTCGGTGTCTGTCATCGAAACTTCTCGAGCACGGGAAAGTGGAATACGGTCATTGCTCTCCAACGGTTCGTGCGGACTTTCGAAGTGGTGTGCTGCGGCGTCTCAGGCGGTTAGGCCAGGTCGGCGAATGCGATGATGTTGTCGTTGTAACTGCGTGCGGTTTCGTCGAAGGATCCACCGCACGTGATGATCCGGAGTCCGGGGTGGTCGATGTCGCCGTATACGACGTCGGTGGGAAAGTCCTCTTTGGGGAAGTGTTCGACACTGGTAGCGGTGAACACTGCGCGACTTCCGTCTTCGCGGGTGACGATGATGTCGGCTCCTGTTTCGAGATTCCGCAGATCGAAGAAGACCCCGTCGGTGCCTTGCCAGTCGACGTGGCCGGCGATGATTGCCGGTCCGACCTCACCGGGTGCGGGAGCGCCGGTGTACCACCCTGCGTCCTTCCCATCCGGTGGGACCTCGAGTGCTCCATCGGTATCGAGTCCGAGATCGATGATGTCGGTGTCGACGCCGATGGACGGGATTTCGAGGCGCGCGGGGCGGTGTTCAGCAGTTACCGGCGCCCTTTCGGGCAGTGCAGAGTCAGTGGCGCGTGGCGCGGATGTGGTGTCTTGTCGAGGCGACGAGTGTGGTTGTGAATTTCCGCTGTCGGATTGTCCACCGGCGCATCCGACCACCGTTACGAGTACTGAAACAGTAAGGGCGAGAGCCGTGATGGCTCGGCGAGTTCGCGGAGCCATCACGGAGTTTTCGTCTTTCATCTATCGACTTGTCCGACGGATGACGAGGGCCGACATAGCCACGACGCTGAAGAAGCCGACGAGCAGGGCGATCCACCCTCCACTGGACTGTCCGCCGCGTTGGGATTGTGTGCTTCCGTCACCGGTGTCGACCGACCCTCGTGGTACCTGCTGCACCTGAGGGGCTCGAACATTCGGGGATTCCGGGCCTACCGGTTGAGTGGTCGGGGTACCCGTTCGAGAAGCTGACGTCGTCGGCACCCGAGACGGGACGGTTACCGTCCCGGGAACGGTGGGAGGTATTCCCGGCAGTGGTGGGAGACCGGGAATCTCGGGTATGGACGGAATGTTTCGGCTGGTCGTGATGATCGGCGGTACGTCCACAGTGGTTGTAGTCGTGCCGTTCGGCCCTGGTGTGGTGGTCGTCGCTTCCACCGGTGTACCAGTCGTGGTTGTAGTCACCTCCGGCGGGACGACCGTCGTGGTTGTAGTCACCTCCGGCGGGACGACCGTCGTGGTTGTAGTCACCACCGGCGGGACCACAGTCGTGGTGGTAGTCGTCGCGGTGTCAGGCGGGATTGTAGTCGTCGTAGTGGTCGGAGTCGTGGTCGTGACAGGAGGCGTACAGGTCGGGATCGTAACGGTGTTCGTATCCAGAGTGACCGCGCCATTGATCGCCAACAGTCGACCCTCGACGGTTGCCTCGGTTGTGGCAGTAATGTCTGTCAGCGCCAAGAGGTTTCCTCGGAAGACGGAGTTTGTACCCAGGGTGGCGGAACTTCCAACCTGCCAGAAAACATTGCACGCCTGCGTTCCGTTGATCAGTGCAACGGTGCTGGACGACGATGTGATCAGCGTTGATCCCGCTTGGAAGACGAAGACTGCATCGGGGTCACCTTGCGCGTCGAGGGTGACGGTTCCCGACAGTGCGATCGACGAACCGGAGTTGTAGACACCCGAAACCAGTGTCCGACCGGTCAAGTCGGCTCCCGTCGGTTGTGTGGGTCCCTGACCGGCAAGAGTGTTGTAGGCAGTCAACACGTCGGGTTTCGCTCCCTGCGATACCGCGTCGCCACCATGATTGGTGCCGGTAATCGTCAGGTCCGATACACCGGTGATGGTTGGAGTCGGATACGTGCCGATATCGCCGCCGAGGGTTGTCGGTCCGGTGTTGGTGATTCCTGCTCCGGCAAGGACTGCAAAGGGCTCAGCGGTGCCGAGTCCGACAGCAGTCGCTTCCGCGCCGGCAGTGCCGGCCGGCAAGACGAGAATGCCGACGGAGAAAACGGAAATCGTTGCAATACCCGAGAATTGAAAGAACCGCGAGCGTCGTGTTGCGGTGGGTGCTGTCATGTTCTGTTCATCTTCGATCCTTTGAAGAAGGGACTCATGCGACGAAAGTGAGTCCGTACGTCCGCGCCGACTCCGGCGCCGGGACGTATCGATGAGCGCCCACGTAAATCCGGACATTCCGGGTATACGATGTGTGTATACGTTGTATGCATAGGGCGTATCCGAACAGTAAACCAGCCGTACTGTTCTGTCAACGCGTAGGCATACGATGTATGTTTTGTGAATGACCGGACACTCGCCAGATCGCACTAAGGGTTTGATTCCCGTCGCGGACCGCGAGGAGCCCCTCACCAGGGCGCTCGTACTCTCGACGGCGTTGGCGATCATCGACGAGGAAGGTGCCGACGGCCTCTCCATGCGCCGACTGGGCAAAGCGCTCGACAGAAATCCGATGACTCTCTACAGGTACGCGGCCAACAAGGCGGCCCTGCTGGACGGGGTCGTCGAGACCGTGCTCGAACAACTGGTCGTCGACCCGTCCGATCGCGACTGGAGGGGGCAGCTGCACGCAGTTGCGTACGGGTATCGCCGCCTCGCGCTCGCGCACCCCAACGTGGTTCCTTTGCTGGTCACTCGGCCGCTGTCCACCCCGCTCGGATTGCGTCCTCCCGGGACGTTGCGCTACGTCGAAGCGATTCTCGAACTGCTGATACGGGCCGGTTTCACTCCTGAAGACGCATTACACATCTACCGAGCAGTGTTCGGCTTCCTCAACGGGCACATTCTCAACGAGCTTCAGGAAATAGTCGAAAATCCCGAGGAGACGGACGATCTCTTGCGGCTCGGTCTGCATCGGCTTGCGCTTGCCGAGTTTCCGAGACTGCGGTCGATGGCTACGATCATGGCTCACTACGACGGGCAGGACGAACTCGAGCGCGGTCTGGCAATCCTTCTGGAGGGTCTGGCGACGGCATCTCCTCCGACGAGGGTTGAGGGCTGACCACTTTCAGTTTGGGTATAGACATGAGACGACCTCGACGGCCACACAATTCAGGGGACCGACGAGGTCGGTAAGCGTCAGCGCAGTCACTGACGTCTACATTTCAACCGTACGAGTCACGGTTGGCAGGTGGCGGCGAGCTTCGTCCTTGTTGTGTGAGTGTTTCGTCCTGCTTCGCCCATTTCGGGCGGTTCCTGACCTGCTGCAGGTGATGGCTCTTCGGTTCGGCCGGAATGCTTCATCGAGCTGAACGTGTGTAGAGCGCCTGTAAATGCCGTCCGTCCGCCTCGGTGGACGGACGGAAGGCATCAATTCATTTGTGGGTGACCGTATTCGGCGAACACGGTCTGGTTTTGTCAGGGTTGAAATTCTTCGTTGGTGGGGTTCTCGGGCGGGGTGGCCGCGAGGATGCGCTTCCACCAGCCTTGCCGCTGCGGGTCTTCGTTCCAGACGACCGGTTCAGCCAGAGCTGCGGCGGGGGCCATGATTGGCGCGAGCATAGTGGACCTCCTGGATGAAAGGCTCTCGTACAGTCGATTTCGTGCCAAGCCGTTCAGGTCAGGCTTCGATCTGTCCTTGGGTTTTCACCTCGGAGTTTGCGGTGCGGGACGGCGGCCCCGACGAGATTTCGATCCGCCGCGGTTTCGCCTTCTCTGCGATCGGTAAGGTCACGGTCAACAGGCCGTTGTCGTATGAGGCGACGATCCGTTCGGAATCGATGTCCTCACTGATGGACAGCTGCCTTCTGTATGTTCCTGTGAAACGCTCACCGGCCAGCCACGTCACTCCCTCTTCGGAAATGGCGCTGCGGTGCGCGGTCAGGGTGAGGGTCGAGCCGTCTACCTGTACGTCCACTGATCCTGGGTCGACGCCGGGAAGATCGGCGTGAAGGACGTAGTGGTCATCGATCTTGTAGAGGTCCATCGGCATGAAGCGTGGACTTCGGCTGCTGCCGGTTCCGGTGGCAAGCAGGGACTTGGTGATCGCGTCGATGTCGGTGAAAGGATCGAAACGAAGCACAGCAACACACCTCCCGTATCGTCTAAGAAAGGTCACCGTCACCTCGACGGCGACCGAACTTACTGTGCGAGAACATGATAACCAGCCAAACTGGCACTCTGCAACCTCGAGTGCCAGATTTTTTCGGTGAACTTCGGTCCGATTTTCGGAAGTATCCGAAATGGCGCGATCAGTTCGCCAGGGATGTCAGAGGGTCCGGCGAAACACCTTGTCTTCGTCGACTGTGACGGCACCGGATGCGATGAGTCGTTCGAGGTGTAGCTGAGCTGTCCGTCGTTCGACGGCGTCGACGTACGGGGCCGATACGTGGGGGCGGTAGACGAGTCGATGAGCGACTATGTCTTCCAAGAGTTTTGGTTCGCCGAGGAATTGGATGAGACGGTCTTCGCGGCTCAGTAATTTGTCGCGGTATGCGGACAACCGGCGACGGAACTCGTCGCTGCCCTCGACCACGCCCTTCTGATGGAATGTTCCGTACCAGCGTGCGTCGATCGTTGCGACGTGGTCGATGGAGTCGAGGAAGTCGTTGACGCTGCTACCCAGGTCGCCG
Source organism: Rhodococcus sp. YH3-3 (assembly GCF_001653035.1). NCBI lineage: Bacteria > Bacillati > Actinomycetota > Actinomycetes > Mycobacteriales > Nocardiaceae > Rhodococcus > Rhodococcus sp. YH3-3. Next base: position 1,717,529 of record NZ_BCWH01000001.1, read on the forward strand.
TACATCGGGCCGAAGGAGGTGAGGTCGATGTCGGCGACGTAGAAGAAGCCGTCGGGTTCGACGAGGACCCCGCAGTGTCCGCGGGTGTGCCCTGGCAAATGAATGACTGTCGCAGTGCGGTCGCCGAGGTCGAAGACGTGGCCGCCCGCGATCCCCGACACGTTCTCGTGGGTCGGGGGTATGCCGTATTGCGTAGCGATCGACTGCTGGACCTCGACTCGTTCGTTCGGAGGAAGGCCGTAATTGGTGAGCATCGTGTCGAGGGATGCGACTGCGGGTGCGTCGAGATGGTGCGCATAGGCCGGGGTGTCGAAATGGCGTAGTCCGGCGATGTGGTCCTCGTGCCCGTGGCTGACGAATACGAGGTCTGCGCCGACGGGATCGCGGTCGAGGGAGAGCGAAGGGTCGATCACGAGCGTGCTTTCAGATCCGTGCACTACCACGGTGTTCCCGTAGGGGACGGCACCACCGTTCTCAGGAACCAGTACCGAGACCTTGCCGAATTCTGCAGGTGTGAACATCTTTCGCCTTCCTCGTGACGATCGTGTCGTGACGACACCGGCTTGCAGGCTCGAATCAGTGGAGATGTTGTCGAGACGTCTCGACAGTATCCGTTGCCCAAGCGGCGAGGTGCATCGGATAGTGGCAGTAGATCCAGTCAGTGTGCAGTGCCGGCTATTTCGTCGAGAGTCCGTTCGACGGCTCGGGCGATCTTGCTTGCAGGTGGGAGATGCTCGGCATCGGCCTGGATTCCGATCCAGAATGTGTCGTTGTAGGACGCTGCGGTGAAGCCGACGCGGACATTGCCCGCCAACGGGCCCAGAGGCCAGAGTTCGACTAGCGCTGCCCCGTCGAGCGTGAGCGGGCCGCGCGGTCCATGGACGTTGGACACGACTGCACCGATCATGTGCTGCCGCTTTGCGAGCTTGTCGAAAACGCCGGCGATACGCGGTGACCGAAAGGTTGTTCCCGCAGCGCGTGCGGAAGGTTTGGCCGCAGCGGTTTGCTTCGCGACGATCGCGACTGTGCGTTGTGGGTCGGTTTCACGAAGTGGAAGGTCGATGATCATGAACCCGACGGCATTGCGTGCGCTACCGATCGCTGTGACTGCGACGGGTACCGATACCGCAATCGACTTGGGGATGGGCTCGCCGCATTCTTGGAGGATGAATCGTAGTCCGCCGCCCACCGCAACGAGATAGGCATCGTTCAAAGTGCCTCCCGCTTGCTGCGCGGCATGCTCGATCAGAGAGGTGCGGACGTTGACGGACGAGATCGATCTCGTGGGACCAATGGCGCCCAGTAACACCCGTGATCGGATTGGCCGGTGCAGGAAAGTACCGATTCGAAATCGGAGGAGGTCGAGGGAACCGGCGGCCTTCGGAGGGATGTTCGGCACGGGAGCGCCCGGGTCGGTACTTTTCGAATCAGGTGAGGCGAACAAGCGCTCGAAAAGGTCGCTGGCTCTGGCGCCGTCGAGAACCGCGTGATGCACTCGGATCACAATGCCGCACAGACCCGGTCGAGCTGCAGGAACGAAGGCGATGTGCCACAACGGTCGGGTGGTGTCGAGGGGTTGCATCACGAGTCGACCACAGACGGATTCGAAGTCGGGTTCTGTAGGCCCGCGTTCGTCAAGCGAGAGATGGAGGTCGAAGTCGATGTCGTTTTCCGTCCACCACCATGACCCGTTCCGCATGATCGGTCGCTGCCGCAGTAACGGCTCCTGCGCGATGTGAGCGGCGAGAGTGCGGTGAAGTCGCACTAGATCAGGTCGACCGTCTCGATCGACGAAGCCACCAGGAGCGAGCAGTCCGGCAATAGTGACCAGGTAGGGCTGGACGTGCACACCGAGCTGGAGGCTCGCAGCGTCGACGGGTGATATCGGCACGTCGGGTGTGGTGTCGACCATCTGCTGAGCCTAATCGAGGCGACACGGTGGACGGCGCTGGTTTCGGCTAGCGGATCACCAAGTCGTGGTCGGTGGCGCTGAGCGTGATCGCGGCAATGGGGTTTCCGCGCATCCAGTCCTGCACGAACGCGTCCAGAGCGGGGTTCGATGCCCGATCCGCGTACGCGTCCGACGGGATCTCGATTGCCCCGACGAGGTGGCGCGGATCGGCATCGAGGCCGGATGCGCGGGGAGCCATCCGTAGTCCGTCGGCGGTGTGCAGGACGACCGGAAGAACCGTGCCATCCGGTGCAGTCACGGTCGCGGTCCGCGTGGTGGCGACCGGGTCGAAATGGTCCACGCCCAGTCGGTATCCGGACGGTTGTGCGTGCTGGCCGATCGCGTCGAGCATGCGCGGATCCACCACAGAGTACGGAAACCCGATGTCGATCAGAGTCTGACCGTCGATGGCACCGTCGCGGGCGGGCAGGGTCGTGGACAAGTGCCAGGGGGCAGCGGGGGACAGGGTATCCGTCGACCGGTCTGTCGGCGCGTTTTCGATCAGTGTGCCGAGGAGGGACGCGCCGGTCGGCGTGAACTCCCAGGCATCCCCGACGAGATCCTTGTGCCAGAAGCCGGATTCGGCGCCGCGGAGACCCTCGACGCGCAACTCCCGCCGGTTCGGGCCGGGACCGAGTGAGTGCACACTGATCGCGGATGTGACTTCACCGGGAATTTTGGGCTGGTGCACCCAGTCTGGGGCCGGAAGTCGGATCGCGGCGGTGCTGCGGTCGAGTGTTTCGGCCACGAGGTTGGGTGCCGACGGCTTGTCCGACTGATCTTCCCAGCTGTAGCGGAAGAAGATCGAGTCCGATCCCGAAGAATCGAAATCAAATGTGCGGGTGTATATGTCGCCGTACTTGTTCATCACGAAAGTGGTTGATCCGGCCGCCGACAGCGAGTCCGCCTGGAATCGCCCGCCGAGCGGGCCGCCGATCTCGTAGCTGTCGTCGTTGGGCAGCCACGGGTCCGCGTAGGTTATCCGGCTGCCGTCCCCGGTCAACGTGGGGATCATCGTCATCTTGGCGAGTCCGACGAAGTGAATCCGTCCTGCGACGTCGGTGAAAGTTTGGTTGTCCCAAGGCGACGAGACGCTCAGTGCCCACCCGTTCGGGTGGTCTCCGGGGAGTTGTCGGCCGGGACCGCTCCACAGCGGTGCGCCCCATGCCGAGGTCCAATTCCACACCAGCGGATCCTGGGATGCGTTGTCCATCGTGTAGATCCAGCCGTTGTCGTCGACCGCGACGAGTTCGTCGTCGTCCAGTGATATCCCGACCAGTCGTCCACGCAGGCACTCGGGCATCGGCACGAAACGCCACGGTTGAGCCGTTGATGCGCCTGTCTCTCGCGGCCGAGCGAGTAAGTCGTGGTCGACTAGCGCGAAGTCCCAGAAACGATTGAATTGCGTAGTTGGCGTGCGGATCTGGACCGAGCTGGGGGCGGTCGAACCGGTGAATGTCGGTAGGTTTGCCAACCCGACTCGACCTCCACCGGAGGGCGCACCTGGTGGCAGTTGGGCGGTTCCGAATGATATGCAACTGGCCGGCCCAGGTTCGGTGGGCGCGGCAGCGGCGAGGGGAGTGGACCACAGGAGGGCGGCGGAGAGTAGGACGCCGACGCTCAGCAGTCGCGGTCGGTGCGGGTGCGAAACTCCACTCGCGGTCTCGTTCACCGTCCGATTGTCGCATGATCGGCACGTTGAATCTGAGAATTGTGAGGTTTGTCCATCTGTGTCGGTTGCGGCGAGAGTGCCGATCGCTGCGTTGGTTGTTGTGAGTGGAACGAGAGTGATTGTACTGCAAAGGGATTCGCCGTGTAGCTGAGTTTGCCATGACCTGCAGATACGGTGGGGTGATGAGAAGGCCGAAGTCGCTGGGTGAATGGTTGGTAGCTGACCCTCCGGAGTCGTCCAAGCCACCGGGGCCGATTCTTTTGGCATTCACCGTTGTTCCGCTCATTGCGTTGGTCTGCCGGCATTACGGTTGGTGGCCTTCGCCGTTCGGGGAGTACAGATGGTTGGATCCCTTCCTCGTCAGCGCCGCGGCTCTGCTCATCTTGATCGTGGTCGGTCTGGTGTGGGCGATCCGCACCCTCTATGTCCTTGGCCAGGACCGGCGGTGGTCGTGGTGGATTCTGTCCTCCCCGATCGCCGTCATCGCTGCAGTAGCTCTGGTGTTGTTGATGCCGCCGGCAACTTTCCTCGACAAGAGCGGAGAGTTCGAGACCATCGCGATTGGTCTTTTGGAGCAGCCTGAATCGACCGTGGAAGAGCTCGAGATCGGCCAGTTCGATATCAGTAGTGCCCATGTCGTGCGGCCGGATGAGGTCTACTTCATCGACAACGACAGCATGTTCATCACCTCGAGTGGGTGGGTGTACTCGCCCAGCGGCCCACCATCGGGGTTCGATGATTTCTCCGCAACTCACCTCGGCGGACCTTGGTACGAGTTCACGGCGGTATGGCGTGACTGACAAATCGAGTGGCCTGTAACGCAGGCCTGTAGCTACCATCGCGGTGTGGATACGTACACGGTGACGCCCCATGGGCGTGAGGGGGTTGTCGGCGTCGTCTTCGCCGGCGACAGATAGCGCATTTCGGACCCGACAGCACTTGGTGCTGATCGGGCCATGAGCTGTACCCACCTTCACCGAGCCACGATTGGTATACACCCATGATCATTTTGACCGATACATCTATTCGTTCCAGCCTCGTCAACGCGAGTCGTAAGGAGAAGTCCGATCTCACCCTGCCGGACGGCTTCGGCACCATCGACTTCGACGCTCTCGACTACCTGGGCTGGCGAGATCCGAAAATGGGCCGACGCGCCTACGCGATCGTCCCGACACTCGACGGGGAGACCATCGGAGTCTTGCTCGTTCAAGCCGAGGCCACTCCGCGATCGCGCGCCCAGTGCTCCTGGTGCCGCGACACGCGACTCCCCAACGAGGTCGTCTTCTACGGCGCCAAGTTGGCCGGGCCCGCCGGTCGACGTGGCAGCACGGTCGGAACACTGATCTGCCGAGACTTCCAGTGCTCGTCCAATGTTCGTAACGACCCCCCGCTCCCGTATGCCGGCTACGATGCCGCCGCTGCGCGCCAGAACCGGAAAGATGAACTGGTGCTGCGGGCTTCGAGTTTTGTCGAGCGGGTGGCTCGGCAGTAGAGCGGACCAAATCGGGGACGAGGTAGCACCCTGTTGCGACGTTCGTCCCCCTTCCTGACTCAGGGAGGGGGACGAGCTGTCTAGACGGGTTTGATCCGACGAGCACTTCGAAACGACGCGACATGTGGCGTCGCACATGATTGCGCGGTCACGGCGTTGCTCGACGCAACGTCGCCCAGGCTCCGGCGATGCACGCGATGGCAAGGGCCAGAGGGAGTAGCGCCATCGGTACCACTCGGGGAGTATCGACAAACCACGAACCGATCGCCGGCCACCACCCAGCCCAGGTGATCGCGATCGCTGACAAGCCGAGCAAGCCGAAAAGCCCGGTGAGGGAGGCGAGTAGACCGGTGATCCTCCACCGCTGGTAGATAGCACCTGCCAGCATTGCGATCGAACTGGTCAGCAGCAGCGTCGCGAACAGTGCGAGCAACTGTACGGCGGTGTTGTCGGTGAAATAGCGTGCGATGCCGAACATGCGCATGTGCACACCCCAGCCGTTGGTGGCGGACTCCAGCACGGACAGCAGTTGCAGCGCGATTGCGAAGACTGCGGACTGTGCCAGCGCCATAACCGTGGTGGCAGTGAAGAACTCGCGGCGGGTCACGCTCAGTCCGAGCGCGAATGGGAACGTCTGCGTCATCGACTGGAGGTAGAACGCCAGCACGAAACCGTAGACCGAGAACACACTGCCGGTGAATCCTTCACCCTCCTCGTTCCCGACGATCGCGTAGATAGTGAAGCTGATCAGGAACGAGATCAACAGGATGCCCACCGGCCAGGCGATCAGCAACGGCCACGCGACCGTGTGCAGTTGTAGGACGGCACCGATCCTGGACCGAGCGGGCGTCTTCGGGACCGTCCGTGGCTCTGTCGTTGCGATACTCATACGGTGATCTCCTTGCGCTGCGTCGAAGTCGCGATGACAAGTTCCTGCAAAGATGCCGGTTCCACTTGGACTCCAGCCTCCCGCAGTCGGTTTCGCTCGGTCTCTGTCACATCGGCCTGCAACATGATTCGGCTGTGGGCGCCCAGTGTCTCCCGGCGCAGGACCCTGCCGGACGCAGCAACGGCATCCACCGCATCAATGGGACCGGATACCACCACGGCGCGGCTACGCAGTGCATCCGCGTCTGCGTCGACGACAATCCGGCCGCCGTCGACGACAATCACGTGCTCGAGTAGATTGGCTACCTCGTCGATCAGATGAGTCGAAAGCACCACAGTGCGAGGATGTTCGGCGTAGTCCGCAAGCAGGCGATCGTAGAACAGTTGGCGTGCAACGGCATCGAGACCGAGATACGGCTCGTCGAAAAGCGTCAGGGGCGCGCGGGAGGCGAGTCCGATGATCACCCCCAATGCCGACCGCATGCCGCGTGAAAGCTTCTTCACCTTGCGACAGAGGGGAAGTTGGAAGTCGTCGAGCAGTGTCTCGGCGAACGCGTGGTCCCAATTCGGGAGTAGATGGCCGGCGGCGACGAGTACGTGCTTGACCTTGAGGTCTTCGGGGTACGTCTGGCTTTCCTTGACGAAGCACACGTTTGCCAGGACGTCGGCATTTTCGAAAGGGGCAGCGCCGAATACCTCGACGTCGCCGCGGGTGTGCAGGTCCTGCCCGGTCAGTATCTGCATGATCGTCGTCTTGCCTGCGCCGTTACGGCCGAGTAGGCCGTAGATCTTGTTGCGGCTGATCTCGAACGAGACGTCCGCGAGCGCGTCGACATCCCCGTACTTTCTGTCCACGGAGCGCATCGAGGCGACAAGTTCAGTTTCGTCGAAACGCCTGACGTGCGACTCGGTCGTTGTCGTGCTTGCGTTCATCGGTCCGCCTTCCTGTCGTCCAGCATGGATTTGAGTTCGCCGAGGGAAATCTGGAGCCGGTCGGCCTCCGCGACCAGCGGCTCGATGTACTGGCGCGCGAACGCTTCTCGGCGTCTGAACCTGAGTGCGTCGCGGGCACCGACCGTGACGAACATTCCGATTCCCCGTTTCTTGTAGAGGATCCCCTCGCCTACGAGCTGATTGAGGCCCTTGGCTGCCGTCGCCGGATTGATTCGGTGGAACGCCGCCAGTTCGTTGGTTGAGGGCACCTGCCCGTCTTCCGGCAGGGAGCCGTCGATGATCGAGCCTTCGATCTGCTCGGCGATCTGCTGGAACAGTGGTCGTCCGTCGTCGATCACGATGATCGACGCCCGATGTTCACTGGTTCATTACTCATGTAATGAACCATAGAACGTCGTGGGGCATGTTGGCAATGAGATCGCGGAATCTGGCACCGATGACTTGGGTCTCCGAGCGCTGCCTATCGGGACATTCATCGCAGAGGCTGATGGAACAGCTTGGATGCAGACCGGCTACGACTTCCAGATCCCGGGGCGTTGCGCACAGGCATTGAGCTTCTTCGGAACCATGGAACCGCCGATCTAGGTGGTCGACCACGGGACGGGGCACCTTCGGGTGGCCGGCAGATATCGCCTCAATGAATTCGGCCACCTCGTCGAAGGCGGCAACTATGTAGCGGGGGACATTCTGCATGGACGTTGTAGATGGGAGTTCGCTATGCGTTGACGCAAACGCCAGTAAGCATCGGCAGTTCGCCACCCAACGTGAAGCCGGAGAAACCAGAAGCCTCGGCTTCCGGTCGCAACCCGCAGTCGTAGAACAGAAGCCGGACCGCACGCCGCGGTCGGGCCCCTTTTCGTCAACCCAAAGACGGAGTCGTATCCACCGCAAGTAGGGACTTAGCGCCCCGTTTTGGTGTTTCTGTACTGATTTGCAATCCCGATACGTACGCTTCCGGCCAGGGAATCGGACACTCGACCAGCAGGGGTATCTATGCCGAATGTGACAGTGAAATTCGGGGGTTCAGACCCGGAAACAGCAGACCTCGCACGCCGGGCACTGCAACCAGTACTAGACAGCATCTACCGCACGTACCGCAGGAAACCGCTACCATTCGTCGAAGCCGCACTTAGACGCGCAGGTCGAGGAAGCTTCTCACAAGCAGGAATTGAACGATTCGCCGACTACATTTCAAGAGGAGACCGACCAATTCTCACCACATAGCGGCCGCTCGTGATCAGGCCGAAGACCGAAGCGCTTCCACCGGCTACCTGTTCGACGACCTAAATTGGTCAGTGCCAACTAGGTACAGGTCCATCGTGGTCAACATCAACATCAAGAGACAGCGCCCGCCCGCGTCCGAGATTGGTAGCTTGCCTCACCGTGGCAAGGGCACTCGAGCCAGCAGACGTATTCGATCAAACGGAGCTGAGAAGGCTGATTCAGCAGATGCACATTAATCGACCTCTGTGTGAATTCTGCTCACGGTGCACACTCGCGTGATCAAACCAGTCGGCGCTGTGACATTCGGTTGCTGATCCTATTCGGGGCGGCCTCGACCGACTATTTGAGACCTGTCAAACATAAGCTCCCCTTCCTGGCCAGGTAGGGGAGCTTATGTTTGTGACCACCGCACGATCCACGCATCTTCTGATATGCAGGTTTCAGGCAGAGCTGAAAATGTCATCCACATGCGGTCGGCCGATCTTCTCTACAAGTCGGGAGCGGTTAGTGGCCCTGCGCCTTCTAATGAGAAGGGGATCGTGGAACCGTTCGCCATCGCCACGATCATGTTGACGATAGCAAAGAGGACGTTATCCATTTGAATTCACCTCCTCGCTCCGTCTAGGGCCCGGCAAGATTCGCTACTGCATACAGGGCAGATGTCCTGCTATCGAAATTGGGACCTGCAATGTAAGCGGGCGAGCCTGGACCGAATGAGGTGACTGTCCTGATATATCCGAGGCGATTCGAGGAGTTGTAGTCCACCAACCAAGGTCCACCAGAAGCACCTGCGCCAAAGTTGCCCGGTTTGGGAGTTGCGTGAGAAGCCGTAGCTCCGAACGTCATAACCAGGGAAGGCGCTGCGATGCTTGCGGGGAATAAGGTTTCGACTCTGGACACCTACGGCCTTCTATCCAATTGGGGCCAATCTGCCGGTTTCTAAAGATTGTCGGGAAGGTAGCACGACGCTAATGTGACATTCCTCGAAACTGGGGTATTTCTTCGAGCTTTATCCGGCTCTCCGGATCCGTGCAGAGCGATGGTCTTACATTGGCACTTACGGTTAGGGCGTCCGATACTTAGGAAGAATACGTACTTGATTCTTTTCGAAGGTGATTTTTGACGCACTTGGGTCCTTTCACAGTTGTGATTGTGAGAAGACCTGCATTCGTGCGTGAGTTGTGGTCCTCGGCGTATGGGTGCGCTACGGCAGATCGTTTTTGCAATATTCAACTGACAAGCTGCGCGGAGTCCGAGCGGAGACAGTTTCCAAACCCATTTGTTGGTAGTCGCGCTCGAATCACTGATGGACGGCAAACGAACCGAGGTACCGGCGACCATCGGCTTCGAGGTCGACAGCACTCTCCTGACAGTGCGCGCAATGGACACCGATTCAGGCCGGGGCACGACCAGTCGGACGGCATCGATGAACTGCAGAATTCCGAGACGCGGTCCTCTAGCACCCCCATTTTCGTTGGATTCACATTGACTGATCACTGAATGGAGGGGGTTGTGTACCTGCCGTGTACCTGTCACAGGATTGGGACCCAAACAAGCGAAGTTCGACTGCCCCAAAAGGGCTCTGAACTGCGGAAAATCTGTGGAGCCGATGACGGGAATCGAACCCGCGTATTCAGCTTGGGAAGCTGATGTTCTACCATTGAACTACATCGGCGTCGCAGCCGACCGGACGTGTTTTCACCGCCGATCAACGTGCTTTCCGAACATTATCAGACGAGCTTTCAAGCAGCGGTGTCCCCGGCCGTCATTGATCAACACAGGCGTGTGGAAGTCGGCGCCATCGGTAAATGATTTGCCCACAAGTTCTGCGCGGGAAAGCCTTTCGGCATGGAGAACTTGAGACAGGTGGGGCTGGGCTCTCCCGTGGGAGTCCAGAACCCGCGCATCGTGTTCGGTAACCACAGTGTGATCGCCCCGGCGATGGGCCGGCACTGCCCGCAGAACCGGTAACCTCTACCTGTGCTGCTCTCCGATCGTGACATCCGTGCCGAAATCTCCGTTGGACGTCTGGGTATCGACCCTTTCGACGATTCCATGGTGCAACCGTCGAGCGTCGACGTGCGCCTCGACGGTCTTTTTCGGGTTTTCAACAACACGCGGTACACGCACATCGACCCGGCACTGCGCCAGGACGAGCTGACCAGCCTGGTCGAACCGGCAGAGGGCGAGCCGTTTGTGCTTCATCCCGGCGAGTTCGTTCTCGGTTCGACTCTCGAAGTGTGCTCACTGCCGAACGACCTCGCCGGCCGCCTCGAAGGTAAGTCGAGCCTCGGGCGCCTGGGCCTTTTGACGCACTCCACCGCCGGCTTCATCGACCCGGGTTTCAGCGGCCACATCACACTGGAGCTGTCCAATGTCGCAAACCTGCCGATCACGCTCTGGCCGGGAATGAAGATCGGACAGCTCTGCCTGCTCAAGCTCTCGAGCGCTGCAGAGTTCCCCTACGGAAGCTCCGAGGCCGGATCCAAATACCAGGGCCAGCGCGGCCCGACACCGTCGAAGGCGTACCTGAACTTCAACCGCGGCTGAACGAACGAACTTCGGGGGGAGTCGCATGATCGGAATTTTCTACGGTCTGGTTTTCATGAACTTGTTGTTCGTGACCAGCACCGTGTGTTTGATGAAGCCGTCCAAAGCCAGTGTTGTTGCGACCGTCTGTGCAGGGGTGGCGTGGCTGTTCTTCAATGGACCGCTGGAAGGTCAGGTCTTGTGGTCGTTGAACAGAGAACACGGTCTGACGGTCTCGGATCTGATGTCGCTTGTTGCCTTCGGCATCGCCGCTCGTGGTTGGAATCAGGTTCGCAAAGCCCGTGAAACCGTCGACGCAGATCGTTTCTGACCTGCGCGCTCACCTGGATTGACCGCCACGATTCGGACAGATGTTTCGACCTGGAGCACAACAGTCGTCGAATCGGGCACAATTACTGGTTATGTGGTGGATTGTCGGAGGCGTACTACTCGTATGGGTCGTGTGTTCCATTCCGATTGCCATCCTGGTGGGGCGGGGTATCGCGCGTCGGGACCGCGCGGAATTCGACGGGCGAAATCAACAGTGGGCCGACGAGGTTGTCAGGTCGATCGAGAAGCAATCGGAGCAGGACAATTCCGATCGGCGTAAGCCACCACTGATAAGCTGACCAGCTGGACTTTTCCGGAGGTGAGTGGGCATGGAACTTCCATCCGATACTCCCGACGACGTCGTGGCCGCGGCCGCCGGCGGACCAAGGGTTCCGCAGTTCGATCCCACAGTGGGGATTCCGGTAGTTCCGCCAGGGGGAGATGCTCCCCACCGGTTGGTGGTCATCGGCGATTCGCTGTCGCAGGGATTCCAGAGCGGGGCGATCTTCAATACCGATCTGTCGTATCCGGCGATCATTGCTCACCAGCTGGGCCGGCTCGACCAGTTCCGCTTTCCCCGTTACGGCGGCCCGGGCGGGCTTCCGCTCAACATCGAACTGTTGCTCCGCACCCTCGAGGAGCGCTTCGGCCCACGGCTCGACCTCTGGGAGGTTCCGCTCGCACTCTTTGCTGCACGTGCGTTCATGGATCAGGTAGAGGACTACTGGGAACGCGGACCGGGCAGCGAAGCGCCGACGTTCTCGGCAATCACCCACAACCTCTCGGTGTACGGGTGGGATCTTCGTGACGCTCTGACCAAGACGGCGCAGGGCTGTGAGGACGCTCTTCACCAACCGCACGACGATTTGATCAGCCAGATCGTCGAGAACAACGGTGAGCGCGCCGCACTGCGAGTTCTGCCGCGAGGCTCCGACGCCGAGAAGCGTATGACCGCGTTCGACGCAGCAGCGGAGTTGGGCAAGGAAGGCATCGAAACTCTGATCGTCTTCCTCGGTGCCAACAACGCGCTCCGCACCGTCACCGAACTTCGAGTCGAGTGGAGCGGCAACAACTTCCGTGATCCGGGCGGCAAGCGCGACTACACGGTGTGGCGGCCTGAGCACTTCGCGTCGGAGTACGCCGAGGTGCTGGCCGCGATCCGCAAGATCAACGCCCAGCACGTCATCCTCTGCACCGTCCCACACGTGACCATCGCACCGATCGCCCACGGGCTCGGGGGGAAGATCGAAATCGGATCCCGCTACTTCCCGTACTACGCACGACCGTGGGTGCGCGACACCGACTTCGACCCACAACGCGATCAGCACATCACCGGCGCGCAGGCGTGGGCCGTCGACACCGCAATCGACATGTACAACGACGGAATCGAGCAAGCCGTCGCGAATGCCCGTCGGGTGGGGAAGGACTGGTACCTCTGCGATATTGCCGGGTTGCTCGAGCGCGTGGCCTCACGGCGCTACGTCACCGACGTCAATGCGCGGCCGTCATGGTGGACGCCGTACCCCCTTCCCAAGGCGCTGACCGACTTGCAACCCGTGCCGGACTCGCTGTTCCTCTCCGCCGACGGTCGCGGCGGCCGCGCTTCGGGCGGCCTCTTCTCGCTCGACGGCGTTCATCCCACGACAGTCGCGTACGGGGTGATGGCGCAAGAACTGGCGAACATCATGGTCACGGCAGGGGTCCAGTTCGACCGCGCTCAGATCGATTTCGACCGACTCGTCCGACGCGACACCTTGGTGCGCACTCCGCCGCAGAATCTCGATTCCACGCTCGGCGTCATCGGCTGGGCCGACGAGCATCTCGGCTTTGCCAAACGTGTGTTCGGCCTCTGACTTTCAGCTTGCCTTCGACATCGTCGGTGCAACGATGCGTTCCGCGTACTCCCGCAGCAGTGCCACCAGGTCTGCGTCGTCGACGGAAAGTCTGCCGGTCGGACCTATCGCAGCCAAGGCACCGACGACACACCTTTCCGCGTCGTGGATCGGGACGGCGACGGCGGAGCGTCCGACACGAATCTCGTCGACCTCACGGGCGGCCTCACCGCGCCGGATCCGCGAGAGCTCGAGTTCCAACGCGTCGCCGTCAGTGATGGTGTGTGCGGTGACCTTTCGCAGTGGGGCCTCGGCCAATTCGGGTCGGTTGGCGAGGAGCAGCTTCCCGATAGCCGACGCGTGAACGGCTGTGACCAGTGTCCGTTCACCACTGAGTTCGTGGTCGGGATCGCGATCGACGAGCCGAATTCTGTTTTCTGCAAACGACGCGAGGTAGACGCCGAACCGTAGCTGTTCGCGGAGTTCTTCGAGGAGCACCGAATTGTCGATGGGTGTGGGTTCGGCGGCAGCCCCGGCTAATTCACGGGTGCGTCGGCCTAGTGCGAAGCCGGAGAGGTCGGCGATCCGAACCAGGTAACCGTCGGCGACAAGGATGTTGAGTAACCGATACGCAGTGGCAGGTGGGATGTCGGCCAGGGCGGCAATGTCCTTGGCGGTGGCTCCCGATCCGAGCCTGGCCGCCGACTCGAGGAGGGCAAGGGCGCGCTGAACCGCTCGGGGTTCGTGCCCACCGAGGTCGCGTGGTCGGCCCACCATCAGCGGGCGCCGGCAGTCGGCTCGCCCACCAGCACGATGTTTCCGGCTGCGTCGGTGGCGAACACCCCAGCTCCTGGTAGTACGTCCTCGGTTTCGGGACTGTCGAAAGCTCCGACGTGCAGCAGACTTTCGGGGCTTCGGCGTCGCAGGTAGAACTGCCAGAGTGTGCCCGAAGTCAGGATCACGAGCACGGCGATCGGTGCAACGTACGCGTGGTCGATCGTGTTGGCATAAACCAGGTAACCGAGGACTATCGCTCCGGCACCACTGCCACACGACGCGGCCGCGAGAACTCCGGGAGTGTGCTCGCCGATCCGTGTCAGGAAGACAACGGATGCGATAGCCGTCAGTGCATAGGCCACGATGACGGCGCCGCGAACAGTCAGTCGAACGTCGTCGAAGATTTCTCCGCGCCCGAGAACGGCAAAGGTTCCGCCGCCCAGCAGGACGGTGCAGACCACGGTAGTCAATGCGAAGTAGGGCGTACGGAAGGCACTGTGAACCGAGGCGAACCGGCGGGGGAGTAGGCGCTCGACACCGAACGAATAGACCAGGCGTGACGCAGCATTGGACGACGCCATCGAGGACGCCAGCCACGAGCACCCCAGACCGACGTTGAGCGCGATCACGACACCGGGGCTCACGCCCGTCGCCGTTCCGTGGAGATAGGCGTTGACGAGGGTGTCACTGCGCCCGGACCAAGCGGCCCAGCCCGCGAAGATGAAGAGCGATCCACAGATGACCGGAGTGAGAAGGACTGTGCGGGTGACGGTTACCAGCGGACGACGGGCCTCGGGGCCGAAGAAGGCCGCGCTCTCGAATCCGGCGAGAGCGAACACGGCAGCCAGGGCGGTGAGTAACAACCCGTGGCCGGAGGTGGGTGGAACGATCTGTGCTTGTTGACTTCCGGAACCGCCCAGGATCATGAGCCCGACGATGAACAGAAGTGAACAGCTTTCGACGACGAGGATCGCGAGCGCGGCAAATCTGACACTTCGCACGAGAGCGCCGAGAATCAGCAAGGCTATCCCCAGATAGAGCGCGATGACGTGAAAAGTCTTGTCCACGTGCACACCCGCGAAGCCGAGCAATGCGATTGCGGCCTGTCCGCCGTGATAGAGCGTCATCACCGCGCTGCCGACGTACTTGACCAGCATGGCGATGCCGGTGGTCAATGCTGCCCGGGTGCCCAGGCCACGAAAGACGAAGCTGTGCAATCCGCCCGACGCAGCCATTCGGCGAGTGAACTGCGAAACGCAGAAGGCTATGAGCGTCACCAGCACGGTGGCCGCGATGATGGTGATCATCCCGCTCAACAATCGGCCGTGTGTCAGCATGGTGACGGGCAGAACGACCATCGACACAGCAGGGGCAGTGGTTGCCACCGACTGGGCCAGCACTTCGGCGCCCGAGAGTTGCCGACGGCCCAACGCCCGCAGCGGTGATCGCGCCGGGGGCTGCTTCTCGCGCGTGGTGAAGGACCGCGCGATGGCTTCGGTGAGAGCGGACATGTCGCGTCACGCTAGTCCGGTTCTGTAACGCCGATATTGCGGGCATGCTTCCGCTGATCGCACTCGGGTGAGAGAGCAAGATGCGAACGCTCGCACGTTTCTCACTCGGTCCCCACCGACTGTTTCCTGCGCGTCAAGTTCCGGACCCAACGCTCCTGAAGTCTGTGTTCAACACCAACCACCCGGGTCACCGGGAGCACACTGGGGAGCTCGAATGCCATACACACGTAGATCTTTCATGCGCAGCCTGGGAATCACCGGCGGCGCCGGCCTGGCACTCGGTGCTATGTCGTCCATCGGCCTGGCGCCGGCAGTGGCGTCGACGCCGAGGCGATTTCAGGCACCTGCTGCGGGTGACCTGATCGGAAAGGTCAAGGGAAATCACTCCGTCGTGATCCTCGGCGGCGGACCGTCCGGGCTGTGCTCTGCCTACGAACTGCAGAAGGCCGGATACAAGGTCACCGTCCTCGAAGCACGCAACCGCCCGGGTGGTCGGGTGTGGTCGATCCGCAACGGCACCGAAGAAACCGACCTGAACGGTGAGACACAGACCTGTTCGTTCTCCGAGGGGCACTTCTACAACCTCGGTGCGACGCGTATTCCGCAAAATCACAACACCATCGACTACTGCCGCGAACTGGGCGTCGAACTGCAGATGTTCGGAAACCAGAACGCGAACACCTTCGTCAACTACACCGGCAACAAGCCGCTGGCGAATCAGTCGATCACCTACCGAGCAGCCAAAGCCGACACCTACGGATACATGTCCGAGCTGCTGCAGAAGGCCACCAATCAGGGCGCTCTCGACCAGGTCTTGAGCAAGGAAGACAAAGAAGCACTCTCGTCCTTCCTCACCGACTTCGGCGATCTCTCCAGCGACGGCCGCTATGTCGGATCCTCGCGTCGAGGGCACTCCGCGGAGCCGGGCGCCGGCCTCAACTTCGGAACCGAGATCGAACCATTCGGGATGAGCGATGTCATCCAGGGCGGCATCGGGCGTGCATTCTCCTTCGAGTTCGGTTACGACCAGGCCATGACGATGATGACCCCCGTCGGTGGCATGGACCGGATCTACTACAAGTTCCAGGACGCGATCGGGATGGACAACATCGAGTTCGGCGCCGAGGTCAGCGGCATGAAGAACGTGCCGGACGGCGTCACCGTCGACTACGTCGTCGACGGCAAATCCAAGTCGATCACCGCCGACTACGCAATCTGCACGATCCCGCCGCACTTGATCAAGCGGCTGAACAACAATCTGCCCTCCGACATCCTGCTCGCGTTGGATGCAGCCAAGCCGTCGTCGTCGGGCAAGCTCGGTATCGAATACTCGCGTCGGTGGTGGGAGACCGAGGACCGCATCTACGGTGGCGCGTCCAACACCGACCGCGACATCTCCCAGATCATGTTCCCCTACGATCACTACAACTCCGACCGCGGCGTCGTCGTCGCGTACTACAGCTCGGGTAAGCGTCAACAGGCTTTCGAATCGCTCACCCACCGTCAGCGGCTGGCAAAGGCCATCGCCGAAGGCGCAGAAATTCACGGCGACAAATACACTCGCGACATCTCGTCGTCCTTCTCCGGAAGCTGGCGTCGCACCAAGTATTCGGAATCCGCCTGGGCATCATGGGCCGGCGCGGGAGATTCCCACGGCGGCATGGCAACTCCCGAGTACACCAAGCTGCTCGAACCCGTCGACCGGATCTACTTCGCCGGCGATCACCTCTCCAACGCCATCGCCTGGCAGCACGGGGCCTTCACGTCCGCGCAGGACGTCGTGACCCACCTGCATCAGCGTGTTGCGCAAACTGCCTGACGTGCTTCGTTTCCCATCACTTTTTCTGGAGGTCTAATCATGAAATCTCGCAGCACCAAGGTCCTTGCAGCGGCATTCGCCGCCACCACGCTACTGGGCTTCGCCACTGCCTGCTCGTCTGACGAGGCGGACGCCGAGACCACATCGAGTTCGTTCGTCTCGAAATCGATTCTCGAAGCGGGGCAGGCAAACCCGATGATCGCTCAGGGAGTCGCGATCGGCGGCGACACCGCAATCTACAAGACCAGCGGCATCGGTCCGTCGGCAGGAAACAAGGCGGCGCCGGAAGGTTCGCCGGAGTCGTACATCGACGGTCAGTTCTCCGGCGGTGTTCTGCCGACCGGTGTCACCGTCACCGAGGCGCAGGGCATCAATGTACTCAAGAAGATCCGCGACAACCTCGAAGCTCAGGGATTGAGTCTCGAAGACGTCGTGACGATGCGCGTCTTCCTCGACAACGCGCCGGGATCGGACAAGGCCGACTACACCGGATGGAATCGCGCGTACCGGCAGTTCTTCGCCAACACCAATCTCGACACGGGTGACACCGAGTTGGTGCCGATGGGCACGGCCGAGCCGATCGCTCCGATCGAGCGAAACAGCGCCCGGCCCACCCGCTTCGCCCTCGAGGTTGCCGGACTGCCCGTTGCCGGTTGGCTCGTCGAGGTAGAGGTCGATGCGGTGTACCCCGACGGCAAGGAACCCGCCTGATGGGCGCGCTCAGCCCGACTCACTGGGCGATCGTCGCAGTAGTGCTCGTGGTGCTGTTCGGTTCGAAGAAGCTGCCCGACGCGGCCCGGGGCCTCGGCAGGTCGATGCGGATCCTGAAGTCCGAAGTCGGTGAACTGCAGTCGGATACGGACCTCGCGTTGGAGCAGCGAGACTGACCCCCGTGCGCGGTCGAGGAGTCCCCACACTCCTCAACCGCGCACAGGTCTACTAGATCAGACCTTCGGAACGAGCTACCGACGGTGGTGACGGCGGACCCTTCACGAAGACATCGATCAGCACGTCCTCGTCCTGGTACGACGCGAACTGCGCCAACCCCGGGGTCTGGCGCACAGCCGAATGAACAGCGTCACCGTTTTGCGGATACTCCGGTACGACGTGACGCCAATGGGCGCACAGCAGCGTTCCGCCAGGCTCGAGATGCTCGACGACCTGCAGCATTGCCTCGATGAGCTTTTCGAAGGTCAGGTAGTAGCCGACTTCGCTGATGACGACGAGGTCGAAGGTTTCGTCGGACCAGTCGTCACCCAACGCCCAGAGCCGAAATTCGGAGTCATGTCCGGTAAGCCTCGCACGAGCGCTCTCGAGTGCGGTCGGGACGATGTCGGTGGCGAGAACGCTGTCGCAGCGCTCGGACAACTTCTCGGTGAGAACCCCGATCGAGCACCCCGGTTCGAATGCGCGACGGTATCGAGGTTTCGGGAGCATAGCGACACTGAGTGCGTACTTCCGCTGCTCGTACCAGCGGGATTCGAAATCCCATGGGTCGGACTGTGCGGCATACATCTTGGCGAAGTAATCCGCGGGGAGTTCACGATCGCTCATACGAACACCGTCTCGTACGGCCTCAGTAGTCGTTCCATCGCGTGGCGGGGGAGGATGGGTGCATCCGCGGGATGATCGGAAAGCGGAGCGATCTGTGAAGTGAACTCATTGGTGGCAGCAGATTTCGCAGCCTGAACGTCGGAGGGCAAGGTCACCTTTCGTGCTCTTTCCCATGGGACTGCCGCATGATCCGGCGCGGCCCAATGCCACGCCCAGATGGGATACTCGATCAAGCGCGATCCAGTGTCCGCGCACGCCCTCGCCGCCGCGTCTCCGGTGGCTTCGTGGTCCGGGTGGCCGTCCCCGCGCCACGTGGAGGCGCACCAGGTATCCGCCGAGGAATCACCGAGAATCGAGCTGAGGCGGTCGGTCAACTCCTGTCGGTTCTCGCCGATCTTTCCGTCCGGGATGCTCAATCGAACCGGTGTGGGAATTCCGAGGACACGCGCTGCCCGATCCGACTCGGACCGTCGACGGCGTTCCATCTCGGGCTGAGTCACGGTCGGTGAATCGGGATGCGAAGCTCCGCCGTCGGTGACAGATACGACCTGAACACTGATGCCGGAAAGTATTGCCAGAAGAGCGGTTCCGCCCAGACCGAGTATTTCGTCGTCGGGATGGGGAGCGACGATGATCAATCGTGAGCATCCGGTGAGATCCAGTTCCGGAAAACTTCTTCCCCACTCCCGCCATGTCGATTCGGGAGTACCGCCGTCGTCGACAGGCTTCTGCGCGAACAGTTTCGAGTTCACCACGGCCGTTTCCCCTTGGCTGCAATCCGGCCCAGCTCGGCGAGATCCTTCTCGGCGTGACTCTGCCGCAAGTAGACGGTGAGATCGGCTACCCGTGCGGCGTGCGCGGCGTCCATGCAGAGCGGTGCGGCGCCGAGAGCGCGTCCCACCCGATCCAGGGTCTCGGTAGCGGCGCGCTCGACAATTGCGCGCACACGGAGTGCCCGCTGCATGGCCTCGGCATTTTCGTCGAAGGGATCCGCATCGACCTCGGCCGCCGCGACTGCGAGCGCGTTGCGCGCTGCGGCGAGCGCTGCATCGACCGCACCGAGGTGTGCGAGTACGTAGGGGTCTTCGCTGCTTGCAGCCTTGTCGTACAACGGATCAGCGACGCCGCAGGCGCCGCCGTACCAGCATGCAGCCACGCCGATCGCGCCGTGCCAGAACCCCGGGCGGCTCAGGTAGTCGCCTGCCGTCCCGACCGGTATGGCCGGAACCATGTCGAAGTCGACCGCGCTGGAGTCGCTTTCGGCCATACCGACGGCCTTCCACGAATCGGGAACGGGATGCACCCCAGGTAGTCCGAGCTCGACCGCGAAGAGGGAGGGGACACCGTCGACCAAGGCGGTGATCAGTGCATGCGTGCAGGTGTTGGCGCCGGAACACCACAACTTGCGACCGGTGAGCGTCCAGATCCCCACGTGCTCAGACGCATTCACCACAGGTTGGGGTGGCTCGGCCGCCCACACTCCCCACAGCTGCCCGGGTTCGGGATCCGGTCCGTCGAGTTCGGTGAGTATCGCGACGGCATCGGTGTGAGCCTCAGCCATCCGGCCGAGAACCACATTCTCCCGTGTGAGCTCTGCCAGGGAGGTCCACCGTGCGGCCGTCGCGCCGCCGCCGGGCAGCGGCAAGTACAGTCCACCTGCGTCCAGGAGTGTGTGTAGTCGTTTCATCGTGCCAGCTCCGCTTCTTCGTTATCGGCGGTCGTACCACCCAGGTTACGGATATGTCCGGCAAAGCCGCCCGGGGTTCGGCCGTCGAGACGCGCAGACGTGGTGACCGCAATGTCCTCTGCCCACGCGATACAGGCACCGGCCTCGCTCAACCGCCGGACGAGATCGACATCCTCGTCTTCTTCGAGATCGCAGAATCCTCCGACGTCCCAGTACATATCGGCGCGGACACCGAGGTTGGCACCGTGGACGTGACCGTGTCGACCATAGGGATGTGCGTGGTACATACGTTCGTACCGTTCGCGAACGGAGTGCGGATGGCCTTCCCAGTCCGCGATGCGAACGGTGCCCGCGACGACGTCCGCAGTACGCGCATACTCCAATTGGCGCGCAATCCAGGTGGGGCCGACCACCGAATCGGCATCGGTCGTGGCGAACCACGCTGAGGCCCCCAAATCCGAGCCGAACGCAGAGAAACCCGTCGCTCGCGAACGGCCGACGTTCTGATGCTCGACGCGGAGTACTTCCACCCCGTCGGGGATGACCCCCGCGGTTCCGTCCGAACAGTTGTCGAGGACGGCAACCACTCGGACGGGGACAACGCAAGCCGACGCCGCTGTTGCGAGTGCACGAAGGCAATTGGGGAGGTCTTCGGCTTCGTTGTGGGCGGGAACTACGACAAGAACCTGGTCGATTGGCACAGTGACGATCCTTTCCTCACCCTGGTACGGTCGGGTCTTCTTTCGTCCCGGTTCTCAACAGATAACCACATTTCGGACGGGTGCCGCCGCGCGACCGCCAGCAGCCGTGCAGGTCGAAAACTGTTTCGGTGAAACATCTCTGGATACGTTTGAGAGATGTGCCGGCGGGGTACAAGACGGGGTTTTGCGACTGTGCTTTCGGGTGCAAAACGGGGTTTTGCACCGAAGAATCTTCAGAACCGGCGGTGGCGCACCGAATCGACGAGCATCCGGGCCACCTCGTGCAGTTTCACGTTGGTGTGCTGCGATTGCTGAACGAGTCGGCTGAATGCTTCTTCGGCGTCGATGCCGTGGATGGCGATCAGCACGCCCTTGGCTTGTTCGATCTCGGCACGAGATTCCATGGCGCAGTGCAACTGTTCGATGTGCTCGTGTGCCTGACGCCAGCGTCGTGAATCTGCGATCGCCGCGCCCGCACCGGCGGTGAACAATTTCATCAACTCTTCGTCGAAGGGCTTGAACTCTGTCGAGGCGAATCCGTAGACGTTGAACGCGCCGAGAAGTTCGGTGCTTCCTTCGCCCATGGTGAGCGGCACGGACAAGTAGGACCGGACACCTTGTTTCCGGGCCTCGGCGGTGAATTCCGGCCATTTGTCGTCGTGATCACCCACCTTCGACCGAACCGACGACATGGTGCGCGCGGCGTCAACGCACGGACCACGATCGGCGGAATGCTGGGCATCGTCTATCGCGGAAAGGTAGTCCGCGGTAGATGCAGCAGTTCGTGGGCCATCGGCGGACAGCACCGTCACGCTGACAGCATCGGCATCCGGCAGCGCTTTGACCGCCGTCTCGGCCAGACGTTGGAGCATGGAGTCGAGATGCGCGTCCGTGTTCAGAGTGGACCGGAGTCCGGCAATCGCTTCGGCGAGGGTGTCGAGCGAATCTGCTGCGGAAGCAAACGCCGCGGCTCCCTGTGGGGTGTCCGCATTGCCTGTCATGATTCAGGTCTACTCCGCAAAGTGCGGCGATGTAACCGTTCCAGGCGGTCTTTGCTTCGATGTTGCATGAAATCCGAGGTTCTTGGGTAGCCGCACGCAGCGATGTGCGATGTCGCCTGAAAAAGAGGAGCCGATGATGATCCTGCGTTTACCTGGTGTGTATCCACCGCAACACGACACGTCGTTACTGGCGGATGCGCTGCTGTTCGAGCGCCTCACCGCTCGCAGTCGGGTGCTGGATCTGTGCACGGGGACCGGCGCCCTCGCTGTCGCGGCATCCGCGGCAGGCGCAGGCCACGTCGTCGCGGTCGACATATCTCGCCGCGCGTGTGCCAATGCTCGTCTCAACGGGATCCTCAACGGAACCTCGATCGACTCCCGTCGTGGCGACCTCACCGAGGCGGTGCACGGCGAACTCTTCGATCTGGTGATCTCCAACCCGCCGTACGTCCCTGCTCTTGCAGATGATCTCCCTACCGCTGGAATCGAACGTGCTTGGGACGCAGGAAAGGACGGACGCGCCCTCATCGACAGGATCGCAGCCACCGTGCACGAGGTGCTCGTCCCGGGCGGCACACTGCTTCTCTTGCAATCGGTGCTGTGTGGGGTCGACAAGACCGAGGCGATACTCGAAGAACACGGTATGGCCGTAGAGATTTCAGCCCGGAAGTACGTTCCCTTCGGGCCCGTGATGCGCGAGAG
The DNA here is from genome assembly GCF_001653035.1 of Rhodococcus sp. YH3-3. Lineage (NCBI taxonomy): Bacteria > Bacillati > Actinomycetota > Actinomycetes > Mycobacteriales > Nocardiaceae > Rhodococcus > Rhodococcus sp. YH3-3. The sequence continues at coordinate 1,740,153 of NZ_BCWH01000001.1, forward strand.
GCGCACCATGCTCGAGGCACGAGGGTTGATCACCACCGGTCAGGAAATCGAACAACTCGTGATCATTCGCGCAACGAAGTCTTGCCCTTCTCCCAACTCGATGTGAGGTGATCGCCGAGAAGATCGTCGAACGCCAGGCACGCTGCGGCGCCGAACAAGATGTCATCAGTGCGGTGCGGCTGCGAAGAAGCGAGACCGCCGGCAAGATCCCGAACGGCGATCTGTTCGTGAACGGAATCCGCTTCCACGTGCTCGTCGTAGAACAGTGTCGCGCCCGAACCGAATCCGAGTCGGCGCAGTCCTGCGCTGTATCGTTTGCTCGGCAGCGCAGACGTGGTCTCGACAGCGCACAGGTGCCCGACCAGCGTTCCGAGATGGCGGCGATGAAAACCGAAGAGCGAGAGAGCATTCAACGACGCCAACGTTACCGCGGGAACAGAATCGATGTAGTGGCCGTAGCGGTCCGAAAGACCCACAGCCCGCATGGTGTCGGCAAAAAGACGCGAATGCATTCGCTCTGCGCGGCCGCCTCCGTACTCGTCGCTCTGCACTTCGACGAGGGCGGCCTTGACGGCACCGGAGAGGCGCGAAATTCCGAGGGTGTGCACATCCGCCTCGCGGAGCTGATTGAGCGAACGGTGAATCAGCACCTCCGAGAACTGATCGATCGTTGCATCTTTCGCCATGAAGGACGCAAGACCTGGGCCTGCACTGGGGGCGGTCATCGACCAGAGGTCGGCCACGACGTCGCCAGACGACTCCACTGTCCCCACGAGTTGCGCGATGGCGGACTCGAAACGCTCCTCGAGCCGAGACCGCACCGCGAGCAGGTCCGGATTCCACTCCCATTTGTCCGAGACGTTCTCGATTCCCTGCAAATGAAGCTCGTAGAGGAGCGTCAGGGTCAGCTGAGCGTCGTCGTCACGAAGAATGTCGTAGGTGAGGTCGGTGGACTGTGCATCCTCGTACGCGTCAGCGGCAGCCGTAATCTCCCTCGGATCGGCCGAGGAGCGCAGAATGGAAACGAGAGTGGCGCTCAGTGGGCCGCGGGCCTGTGGAACAGGCATGGAAGTGGGCACACCAGTGGCCGAATCGAGAACTGAAGAGGACATATGACCGCGTTTCCCGAATCGTCATCTGCCGAAACACCGAGTGTTCCCGGTAACAACACCACCATAACCGCCTGCACGGACGGCCCGCTGCTGGTGCGTGGTGACTTCGAGTTGCTCCGTGACGACGGCACTCCGATAGAGAACAAGCGCTCTACGGTTGCATTGTGTCGATGTGGGCGGACCGGCATCGCGCCGTTCTGCGACAGCTCCCACAAGAAGAAGCGGGCGCGAGCGACGTAACCGGTGCCAATATTCGGAACAAGCCCGACCCGTGAACCGAGACGACCCGGAAACCAAGAAAAGGCTGGATGCCGGCACCATGCGGTGCAGCGTCCAGCCTTTTCAGTCTGAAGTCAGACTGGGATCGAACTCAGATGGCGCGAACATTCTGAGCCTGGGGGCCCTTCTGGCCCTGTCCGATCTCGAACTCGACCTTCTGGCCCTCGTCGAGGGACTTGTAGCCGCTGCCCTGGATCTCCGAGTAGTGAACGAACACATCCGGTCCGCCACCTTCCTGCTCGATGAATCCGAAGCCCTTTTCACCGTTGAACCACTTGACACTGCCCTGAGCCATAACCAAATTCTCCTGGATCCATCGAGCCGAGCCCTCCCATCGAGAGTCCGGTCTCACACCTGATCCTGCCATGCTCTTCTTTTTCTGTCTCCAATTAGATGCATGGCGAGTTGCAGTATTTGACGGCTTTGTCCCGTTCCGGGACCACGTCGGAAGCAGGTGATTGTTCAACTATGCGCGTTTACCTGCTGTGATGTATTCGTCCCTTCGATGCAGCGCGAAATGACAACACCTGTGTTAAATCTGGATTCGCGGCGCAGAATGCCACCCCGATACCGAGGAGGGGACCAAATACCCAACTCGATCGGGGTCGAGATCAGTCCGAATCGTCGGGTTTGGTGTGCCCGTCGAACGTCACATGGATGTTCTCGTGGGGAACCGCGCGTTGTGCTTTTGCTTGATCGGCGAAGGTGCGCCGATCGCCTTCGATGAGTTCGGTGTTGTCGGTGAACGGAGCCAACAACGCCCGCGGATGGAGTTTGTCGACTCGCACGACGTTGATTTCCGCACACATGACGATCGAGGCTGCAGCGAGGAACAAGAAGGCCAACAAACCCAGAACGATGGCAAAGACGCCATTGGTGGTGGAGGCACCCCGCACCACAGAGGTCACATAGAGGGCACCGAAGGACTGAAGTGCTTGCCAGAGAACAGCAGCGGCGATCGCTCCAGGTGCCACATCGGCTACCGAGAGCGGGCGGGCGCAGGTGAGCCGGAAAGCGACGATGAAGATGCCCGCATTCAAGACGACTACCGCAAGGGTCAGCAGGAAGCTGAACGAACCGCCCAGATGAAGCGCACCGCCGATGTTGGAGACAGCGGTGGTCCCCAAGATCGCGAGACCGATCGTGCCGAGGAGTAGTAGCCCTTGGAGACGCCCGCGGATGGGATCCGGTCGCATGTTTCGGGGCACCGACCACACCGTGTTCATCGCGTTCTGGCAAGCCAGAGCGACACCGAGGCCACCGTAGAGACCACCGACGATTCCGATCACCAGACCCGTGACACCGCCGCCGATCTGTTGCGCATTGCCCAGGTCGTCACCGATCACCGGAAACTGATGCAGCGCGGAGTCCAAGATCTGTTGCTGAAGCTCAGGGTTGCCCGACAGCACGAAGCCGAGAATGGTCGAGAGCAACAGAAGAAGAGGAAAGAGCGAGACGAAGCCGTAGTAAGCGATCAGCGCGGCTAGATAAACACCTTGATCGTCGAGGAACTTGTAGAGGACCGCTATCGGGAACCCCAGGGCCGGATGCTTCTGTTGCAAGGCATCGAGGCGCTTGGCGATTGTCATTCTCGGTCTCTCTCAGCTCGTCGGACAGCCCGACGAACCTTAGTCGCTGCGAGCGCCCGGCGCTCGACGCCGGTGCAGCCGTCGCGTCAGGAGGCTTCGAGTGACTTCTCTGCTTCGTCGAGCGCGCGCATTGCTCCCTCGACAGAGTTGGTGACCGGGAATTCCTCTTCCGCCCGCGCCGCGCGAAGCAAGCGTCGAAGCGGGTGTGACCCGATCGCGGCCCACTGGAAGTCGTTGGCTCGCGAACGGGAGTTCAGCTCGGCGAACAGTTCGAGGCAGACCGCACCGACGAACAGTGAGTTGGACAAGTCCAGAATGACGCGAGACCACTCCGCAGCGTACGAGTTGAGAAGTTCTCGTAGTGCTGGGGCGGAGAGTTTGTCGAGGTCGACCTCGACCTGGATCAGGACTGTCGAGGGCGCTATCCGCCAGGCCGCGAAACCATGCGTTTCCACGATCGGCCCCAATTGTGTTGAGGGATCGATGGAATCGATCGGTGTGTGGTCGAGTTCATTCAGATTCATGGCAGATCCGGTCTGTGTGCTTTCATCGAAAGGCTGACGACCGATCTGGCGGCGCGGAAAGTTAATGCGTCCAGGCGTGGAAAGCTTTAGAGCTCAATGGAAATGAACAGTACAGATGTGCGCAGGAAATGCTCACCTGATCCAGAGCCTTGATGCGAACCGAGCGCCAGTGGCTTCAACCCCGGCTGTATTCTCAACCTCGGTACCGTTCAGTGTAGCTCGAGGGCGTGAATCGGTCCAGGTGAGAGGTCGAATATTAAGCGGTGCAATGTTTTTGGCTCGACGCTTCGGTATGGTGGAAGATCAGCGTCACCGGACGAAGGGAATCAGATGAACGACCGCGATGCACTCACGGCCATCTCGACCAAGCTCGACACACTGATCGGCGCGGAGACCAACGGTTTGCGGGACGAGGTTCCGCCCGGTTCCAGTGTGCAGCGCACCGAGCAGGACGGCGAGCACGGCCGGTGGGGGCACGATTACCGCCTCGCCAACAAGTATCTCGAGGCCCTCGACATCGGCCAGCCCGGTCTCATCGATCGAGACGAGCTGGAACGTCTTGCACAGGAATACATCTGATCCTCGAGACGTACCTTCAGAAGATTTCACCCATCTCGGTGCGTAGCTGCTTCAGTGACTGAGTGAGGATTCTGGATACATGCATCTGAGAGATGCCGACCTTTTCGGCAATCTGGGATTGGGTGAGATGGCCGAAGAATCTGAGAACGACGATCGTGCGCTCGCGCTCCGGTAGTGCCAGGAGCGCGGGCCGCAGGGTTTCGTGATTGTCGATCCGACTGATCGCTTCGTCGTACTGTCCCAAAGTGTCTATCAGAGTCAGACCACTCCCGTCGCCGGCGGACGCGGTGTCGAGCGGTGTGGTTCGGTACGAATTACCGGCGGTCAAACCTTGTTCGACCTCGTCCGGTTCGATGTCGAGTTCCTTGGCGAGTTCCGCGACTGTCGGTGCACGGCCGAGCGTCTGGGACAAAGTCGTGAGCGCCCGGTTGAGGGCAAGGTGCCGTTCCTGAAGGCTACGAGGCACTCGCACGGACCAGCCGTGATCGCGAAAATGCTTGCGAACCTCACCCATGACGGTCGGGACGGCGAACGACAGGAAATCCGATCCTTTGTCGACGTCGAATCGCTGCACGGCCTGTATGAGCCCGACGCGAGCAACTTGCTCCAAGTCCTCGAAAGGCTGGCCACGCCCCTGGTACCGGCGAGCGACGTGTGTGGCCAGGGGTAGGCACAGTTCGATGATCGAGGTGGTGATCTTTTCTCGGCTGGGATCATTCGGCGGAAGCGAGGCCATCGAGACGAACAGTTCGACAGCTGTTTCGTACTGGTCCTTCTTGTCCGGTGGGACAGCGGTCACGCACGCTCCTGGGGCAAGCCCTTTTCAAGCGTCATCGTCAGGGTGATGTGACCGTCCGCGTCGATTTCCGACTGTTCCAAGCGGACGGAATCGACCAGCGCTTCGAGAACGAACCATCCGAAGCTGTGCGACTTGTCGGGTATCTCGGAGTGCGCGATCACGGACACGACGGTCCGAAGTGTGCGGCCGACGGTGTCGAATCGGCAGGTCAAGTCGCTGGACGGTATCGCGTGGCCGATGAGGATGCTCGCGACTTCGTCCATCGCCAGAGCAAGGTCGGCTGTTCCGTCGACATCGAGTCCGGTGTTGTTGGCAACCGTTCGGGTGATTCCGCGCAGAGTGGGAAGTTGAGAGTACGACGCGCGGACGCGGAGCGAGGCGATGGAGTCGTGAGTTAGTTCGGTTTCGGTCGGACTCGACAGAGGGATCAAGGGGCTTCCTGTAGGTAGATGTGGCGTAATTCCGGCGGACCGAGGCAAGGACCGGTACCGGCCGTGCGTGCCAGCCATCTCTACCCCGGAAGTATTCATGGCCTTGGATTACCCTTCGCCCGGCGAACTAACCCTCTTTACCCGAACTAGAGGATGAATTGTGAGACACATCACCTGTGGTGCGGACGTACCGAATCCTCATCTTTCATTTTCGCGTCGTTCGGGTACAGCCGCTTCATGGACACCCATTCGGACAGACAGATCCCCGTACACATACGACCGGAAGGTGTCACTGATGACGAGGTGAAGGCGGCAGGAGTGCTGTCGAACGCCCTTGAAACGGTGGAACGGGCACGCGGTGCTCTGTACGACTTCCATCAGCTGATAGGGCATGCCGATCTGATGCTCGACGAGGTCGTCGAGCTACTGCGATCCAGCGGCAACGACGACCTGGCCGATCAGGTCGAGGGCGAGTTGATGGGCCGGAACGTGGTCGAGGGGCGCTGGACTTTCCAGTTGGTCGAAGAGTTCGACGAGAACTACTGGTCGTTTTTTCGTGAATGCGAGAAAGTGGTGCGCGACAAGCTGGCAGGCGGAGTGCCGCACCTCTTCGAAGCCGAGATGAAGGAGCGACGCCGCACGCACGGTTTGCGGCACCACGAGGCCAGGCCCTGAGGTTCCTGTCTACTCTCGTGAGCTCGTCGCGGCACTGATCAGTGGTTCAGTTCGAGCTTTGCGCAACGATTCTCGCTCGGTCGCCGTCATGCCGCCCCAGATACCGTGGGGTTCCCCGGTCTGGATGGCGTGCACCAGGCATCTCTGCACGACAGGGCATCTGGCGCACACCAGCTTCGCCGAACTCTCGCGCTTCGCTCGCCTGGAGCCGCGCTCGTTCGTGTCGTCGTAGAACAGAGCGGGGTCGGTGTCGCGGCAGGTGCCGGACAGTTGCCAATCCCACTCGTCGGCAAGGGGCCTGGGAGATGTGTAGGAGCGCATGAACATGGACGTTCCCTTCGCTGCGTGACGAACTCGACTCGGATCGCGGATCCAGGTCGGGTGTTAAGGCAAAGCTCGGTCCCGCCGGCCTGAACCGGCGGGACCTTCGAGGCTCCTCCCTCGAGGGGGAAGATTTCGGGGGTACCTCTGGTCGGTCATTACCCAGCCGTACAACTTTTGAATCCCGGTCGTCAGGAATTCTTTTGATCCACGGCACGTCGTTCTGCTGCGGCGACAAGACCACCGGCGATGTCGCGCACCTTGACGTTCCATTCCTGCGACATCTGGACCAGAAAGTCGAAGGCTTGGTCGGCCGAGCACTCACGCTCGGCCATCAGTAATCCCTTGGCCTGCTCGATCAAGGGCCGAGAATCCAAAGCTCTTCTCAGTTCGTCATTTTCCGCGCGAAGGCGGGTGAGGACGTCTGACGCCGAACTGGACTGCTGAGCCAGCGGTCGTTGAACCTCGTATACACGATGAAGCACACCGATGACTCTGCCGTCATCATCGGTGACGGCGGAATTCACCGTATTCCAATATCGGGTGACAAACATCCCGCTCCCGCGCTCGTCGCGCACGTCGTAACGCTGAGTCGGCAGTGTGTCCCGAGTTCGGGACCGCATCGTGCGCTCGAATGACGCTGTCAACGAGAAGATTCCATCGGCAAACGAGTCGTCGGGATTGTCGGGGAAGGCTTCGAACACTTCCACTCGGTGCAATTGATCGAGGCTGCGACCGGATACGGCAAGGTATTCGTCGTTTGCGCCCTGGATACGAAAATCGCTGTCCACGAGCAGAAGAGAAGAACTGCTTGCCGCAAATCGATCGCTACGAACGATCGAGCGGAGAGTGCTCGAACTCATGATTGTGTCGTTTCTGTCCTGTCTTCGACGGTTGCGGCCCCTGATATTTCAGAAGTAGGTGATCGCGAGAACTCCAAGGGCGGTGCCTGCCAGGATCGATCCGAACAACAAACGCTGCTGCAACACGAACATCTGATACTCGCGACGTGTTTGTGTCGAGGTGCCGCGCGAGTCCGCAGACATGCTCTTGCCCTTTCCTGTTGTGGGGAGTGCGGTTTCGGCCGACCCCCGATCGGCCGAAACCGCGGACGGTGCATCAGTTCTGACGCGCCTCATTTGCGGCATCCTGCTCGGTGGACGCGCCTTCGTGTACGAGGCTGCCACCCGAGTTCTCGAGGTGAGCACGAACGAACCACTGGAACTTTTCCAACTGCGCCGTCTGGCCGATCAACATGTCCTCGGTGATCGGATCGATCTTGCCGACACTGTCGATTGCGGTGCGACTGTCGGTGATGATCCCGGTGTAGACGAGGTCGAGCGCAGCGAGGTGCGCACGAGCGTCGTCGCGGCCGACGGAGTAGTCGTCCCACGTTCGATCGCGCTCGATTGCTCCCGCGGTGCCCTTGGGTGAGTTACCCAGTGCCGCGATACGTTCGGCCACATCGTCGGCGTAGCCGCGAACCAACTCCACCTGAGGGTCGATCATCTCGTGCACGCCGATGAAGTTGGGGCCCACGACGTTCCAGTGAACGTGCTTGAGCGTGAGGTGAAGATCGTTGTAGGCGCTGAGGCGTTCCTGCAGAATATCGGCGACGGACGAACCGTCTGCGCTGCTCAGTCCCGGTACGGTGAACTCGGACATATGTTTTCCTCTCGTCTTGATGGGGATCGCCCTCCAGTGGGGCGGTCTCGCGCCATCGTCAATCGGATCGCGTGTCGGTCAGGTTCAGTGCGCGAGTGCTACTGGCTCCTCTGTCACCGGGTCGCCGTACATCATCGCGATTCGGCGCTTGACCTCTTCGGTTGTCAAAGTCGCACTTGCGACAGTGATTCCGATGCCGGTGGTGCTCTCGCCCTGTGTGGGCGGGATGTCGATCGTCGTCATCTTGCTCCCGGTGAAGAGTGTGCCGTGAGGGAGTCGGCTGAACCACCGACTCCGACGTCTGGGTGTTCTGCGCCTTCGAGCTCCAGTTATGGCGCTTTCAGGTGCTACAAAATCTATATCAGCCGATGTAGATAATTGGCAAGGCTACTTCGATACGCGGGCGAAGGAAGCGCATTGTGCAATCTTGTCGAAATCGGCTTTGATCTGCCATTTCACGCCTTTTCTGCTCGACGATTCTTGTTGTCAGTGGTCCTGGACACGCTTGAATCTATGTCCTGGGCGTCAGATTCACTGCGTGATGGTGCTAAGGTCGGGTGACGCCGATTGAGACAGCCCACACCGAACTAGGAGGTTCCAGTGACGTCGGAATCCCAGACCCGGGCGCTGCGCGGCGTGTACGGGATCTCAGTGATGTCTGAACTGTCCGGGGTAGGACCTCAGACGCTGCGCCTTTACGAGCGAAGGGGCTTGCTCACACCAACCCGCACCGATGGCGGTACGCGCCGGTACAGCGAGGCCGACCTGGATACGCTCGGACGAATCACCGCGCTGATCGACGACGGAGTCAATCTCGTCGGTATTCGTCTGATTCTGTCCCTCGAGGCCGAGAATGCAGTCTTAGCGGCTCGAATCAGCCAGTTGACCGCCGAGGGGGACTAGTGGTGCTGCTCGAGACGATGCCGTTCAGGATGGAGTTTCGGTGCGGGTAGGGTCGCCGAAGTCCGCGTCGGCGGAGATTTTGTTCCCTGCCGCTGCGATCTGTTCGAGCGCGGCGTCCAACGCATCGACCAACCATTGATGCGACGCCTCCGCGAGGAGGCGATCCGGAGTGTCGGTGTTCTCGGATTGGAAGAACCGCACCAGCCATGATTCTCCGTTGTCGGGTCGATCGGAGAGTCCAGCCGCGGTATTGGTCGCCAGAAGGAACCGGTTGTATTCGAGGTCAACACGAATGGCGTACTCGCCGAACAGGTTCACCACGTTGGCCGGCCGATGAGTAGCGGCAGCGAGCGCAATGAGAGCGTCGTTGTAGGTTTCGGAGTACTTCATCGTGAGGGGCATGGTCGGCCTGTCTTTCTGGGCCGATGCAGCATTGCACGGCTATGTCGAGGAGATCAGTTCGCAGCCGCTGCTTGACGATGAACTGAAACCAATCCTAGCTCGAGTCTCCGAGCGCACTGACGCAAGCCCGTGAGGGTCAGTTGTTGCGCGCAAAGTTCGACTCACGCTCCGTGACGAACTGATCGTCCGGAAGCGGTCCGGGTGGGGCAAGCGCAGTCAGGAACGACTCGGCCCACTGATGCACATCGTGTGTCATGACCTGTCGATGCAGCGCAGCCATACGGCGACGGCCTTCCTTCGGATCCTGATGAACCGCGGTCAGGATCGTATTCTTCACGCCGTCCAAATCGTGCGGGTTGACCAGGTATGACTGTCGTAATTCCATTGCGGCACCGGTGAACTCGCTGAGAACGAGAGCACCTCCGAGGTCGCCACGACAGGCCACGTACTCCTTGGCCACCAGATTCATCCCGTCGCGCATCGGCGTCACGAGCATGACGTCGGCAGCGACGAACAGTGCGATCAGTTCTTCACGGTCGACCGGCTGATACAGGTAGTGTACGACGGGGCGGCCGATCTGACTGTGGTCACCGTTGATGCGGCCCACCTGCTCTTCGATGACGCTACGCAGGTCGATGTAGTGCTGCACGCGTTCACGACTGGGCGTCGCGAGCTGCACCATCGTGTACTTCTCCGGATCCAGACGATCCTCGTCGAGGAGTTCCTTCAAGGCTTGAAGCCGCAGGTCGATACCCTTGGTGTAGTCCAGCCGGTCGACTCCCAGCAGGATTTTCTCGGGATTTCCCAGCTCTTCCTTCAATTCGCGCGCGCGACGCAGGACCGAATCGCTTTTCGACTGGCGCTCGAGTTCGGCAGAATCGACGGAGATGGGAAAGGCGCCCACCTTGACGACGCGAGAATCGAAATCCACATGCCCGAGCGCACTTCGAACACCGACGCCCGCGGTCGTCGTCTTGAGGCCGAGAAGTTTGCGGGCCAAGAACAGGAAATTGTTTGCGCCACCAGGTAAGTGGAAGCCGATCAGATCGGCGCCCAGCATTCCCCTGACGATCTCCTTGCGCCACGGAAGCTGCATGAAGAGCTCGACCGGAGGGAACGGGATATGAAGAAAGAACCCGATCGTCAGATCTGGCCGCAGCTCGCGCAGCATCGCCGGCACAAGTTGCAACTGATAGTCCTGCACCCAGACAGTCGCTCCGTCCGCGGCGCAACGCGCGGTTTCCTCGGCGAACCGCTGGTTGACTGCGACGTAGGTGTGCCACCACGACCGCTCGAACGTCGGAGCCACCAGAACGTCGTGGTAGAGCGGCCACAACGTGTCGTTGGAGAACCCCTCGTAGTACTCGGCGAGGTCCTGAGAGGTCAGCTCGACGGGAAACAGACGAAGGCCGTCAACCACTATCGGATCGACCTTCTCGTCCGCGACCCCCGGCCAGCCGACCCAGGCGCCATCCCGCTGTCGGAGGATGGGTTCGAGCGCAGTGACGAGCCCACCCGGACTTCGCTTCCAGTTCTTGCTTCCGTCTTCGTCGGTTTCGAGATCGACCGGCAGTCGGTTTGCGACGACGACGAATTCGGAGAGATTTTCGAGATCGGTACTCACGCCGACATCGGCTCCGCCAGGGTCTCGTCCAGGACGGAGGTCGAGGACAGGTACGCGACTGCATCGGCTGTCGAGTCGGTGTACACGATGTCGGTGTCCATCTTCAGAAGAGACAGCGGACGCCTGACAGGGTGCGCTGCGACGAGCGGCCAAGGCACGCCGAGCCTCCGTGCCTTGGCCGACAGAGTCTCGATGATGGAAAGACCTCCGACGGAGATGAACTGGACGTCCGAGCAGTCGAGTACGAACGGGTGTCGCTCACCGATCAGGTCGTCGACGCAGGCAGCGAAATCAGCTCGGGACCGGACGTCGATCTCGCCGCTGACCACGAGCGACTGAATGTTTTCGGCACAGGTCGTCGTGAAGGTGGGGGGACTGTCCGTACGCTCATCTGTAGTTCTCGAAAACTCGTTCATCGAAACTCCTGACGGATTGCTCGAAACGGTTCGTTCGAACGGTCTGGTTCGAAACGGTTTCGTTCGAAACCGGGAAACGGCACGGGAAGCAACGCACGAACCGTGCTCGTCTTCAACGGCTGGGTACTCAACCGTGCTGAGTGCCTACCTTACCGCATCGCGAAAACCCAGGTGAAAAGCGTTAGATCCGTACGGATTTCAAGGTCCCGTGAGCGTCGGCCCACGGGACCTTGGTCCCGATGGTTCAGACCTTCCGGGATCAGTCGGTGTCAGTCGCCGGGCCGGTGCTCGAGGCTCCGCCCTCGTCGGCCCACGTACGTTCGCCCGACGGATCGGTCTGAACGTCCTTGGGTGCGGTGTCGGAGCCGGTTCCCGGACCGTGGTCGGTGCCGGTGGTCTGCGGCTCGTCCGTCTGATCCGTGCGGTCGGTGGAATTCTGTTCACTCATGGTGCGCGTTTCCTTCGGGAAGTCGTTGTTCATGTACTTGTCGTTTCCTGCTCACCCGCGAGGGGTACTCAGTAGGGGGTAGTGCGTCACGTCGAGCCAGTACGTCACGTCGAGTCCATACCGGCAAAGTCAGCTGTCACCGAAGCAGGAGATTTCACGTGAACCATATGACCGTGACGACCGAACACCTGCGTGCACTGCTGGGCAGTGGCCCCCATTCGGAACTGGTAGCGGTCGGGGGCGAGATCGAGATCTACGTCCCCGATGAAGAAGGGTTCGGTCTCGAGGGTATCTCGCTTGTCACTCGCGAGCAGTTGGCCGAACGTCTACCGTCCTCACCCGACAATCCCGACGAAGGTGAACTACGTATCGCCGCAGAATCGTTGAGCGAGATGATCGCCGAACTCGGCGGTTGAACTCCGAAGTTCGGGGCAGCCGACGTCAGATCTGCGGGATCGGATCCGGAGGGTACGGGTTCGGTGGCGTCGGAGTCGGTGGCACGGGCGGCGGATTCATCGGATCGGGTGGTGTCGGCGCCGGTGGTGTCGGCGGCCCCGGGTCGGGGGCGGGGCCCGGATCCGGTGGTGGGGGAGTGGTCATGAGTGCCGGGTTCCCAAACACTTGCCGAACAAACACCTAGTGTTCGGAGTGGCTTTTGGTGTTCCCTTCGGCAGGTAGATCATCTACGATGTCGACTACGGCGACGTGGATGCTCTCTGCAGAGACCGGTGGGTCCGTGTCGCCGAGGATCAGGTGAACGACGTCCACGACGGTGAACCGAACCCGGTCCGACAGTTCGGCCAGATCCACTCCGTATGGCGCTGCCAGTTCGATACGTAGTGAACGTATTTCGTGGCCGTCGACGAAGAACTCGATGCTGCTCGGCGAGCAGTGGTGCCGAGAACGTATCTCGGCGGCCAAGTGGGTGCGGAGTACGTGATCGCTCACCGACACAGTGCCTAGACGTGGACCTTCCGACGCGTGTGCGTCGAGCGGCCAACCGGACGCCGAGGTCGACCGTAGCGCCCGGATCACCTTGTCGCTGATTCGATCCCAGCCCGGCTCGGGAGCGTTCCGCAGGACGTCGGATGCGTGCGCCATCAATGCGTCGGTTCGTGATTCAGTCATCGCCACCTCGTCATTCGTTCACTCAGGTTAGCCCGTGCACGATGGTGATGCCCGCGCACCGCATCCGGGGTGAGTCTTAGAATCTTGCCGATTTGAACGAACGTGAGCATCTCCACCTCTCGCAGCGTCCATGCCGCACGCTGGCGATAAGGCAGTTCACCCAACGCTTCTTCCAGTGCCTCGAGGAACGCGGAGTTCGAGGTCGTGTCGAACGGGCCGGCCTCGGGAGACGGCACGAGAGGATCGAGCAATCTGTCGTCGATCGGTTGAGCTCTCTTGATTCGATAGCTGTCCACGATCTTTCGGGAACAGATCGCGAAAAGCCATGTTCGCATCGACGATTCGCCACGAAACGAATCGAGTCGACGCCAGGCGGCCACGAAGGTGTCCTGGACTACCTCGAGAATGTCACCTTCGTCTGCGAGCATGCGACGCGCATAGCGGTGAAGTGCAGGTCCGTAGTAGTGCACCAGTGACTCGAATGCTTCTCGGTCGCCGAGTATCGCAGCGTTCACTGTCGCGGTGTCCAAACCGTCAGGTGCTTCGGTGAGCCCCTGTGTATGCGGTAACGCCACAGTCGCTCCTCTCGCGGAAATGCGGAAAACTCGGCTGCGTTCGAAGATTGTTCGCCCGGCCGGGGCGTTGAATGTTACGGACAGTAACTAACAAGTGTCAGTGATGCACGTCACCTGACTGGGGCATTCGGTTTTGCCTTCGAGTGACGACTACACAGGTAGATCGATCAACAGGAGGAGATGACAATGGTCAGCACGCAGGTTGCGACAGCATCTACGAAGGATGTTGCATCATCGAACGACTCGGCTCTCGTGAGTTCGCAAGGAAAGACGTCGATCGCCGACACCGTTGTCTCGAAGATTGCCGGCATCGCCACGCGAGAGGTGAGCGGCGTGTACGACGTCGGCGGCGGAGCGTCGCGGGTTGTCGGGGCACTGCGCGAGCGGATCCCCGGCGCGAGTGTCAACCACTCCCAGGGAGTATCGGTCGAGGTCGGCGAAAAGCAGGCAGCGGTCGACATCGACATCGTGGCCGAGTACGGCGTATCGCTCGCCGATCTGGCCACCGGCATTCGCCGCAACGTCATTGCGGCGCTCGAACGGATGACGGGTCTCGAAGTGACCGAGGTGAACATCACGGTTCACGACGTTCACCTCGACGAGGGCAGTGACGACGAAACCGGCGAGCCCAAGACTGCACGGGTGCAGTGAGTTCCGAAATCGCCGACACCATCGCGGCGGCTGTGACGGGGATACCTGGGGTCGCCTCGCTTCATGCCGGAATGTTCGGCGAGGTTGGCACGTACCTCCCCGGCCGCCGCGTCGTCGGCGTGCGGGTGACGGAGTCGTCGACAGACATCCATGTGTGCATCTTCGCCGACGCCGCCGTTCGAGATACGGCTTTACGTATCCGCCAAGCGGTTTCAGGAATCGTTACAGGCCCCGTGAACGTGACAGTGGAAGACGTAGTCGGTCGTGCGCACGATGCCTGAGCACTCTCGTGGTCCAGTTCCTGATCGCCGATCCGCACGCCGAGAGGCGATCAGGAGCTACCACCCCGACGTGGGCGGATCTGCCGACGCGCTCAATCGAGCGCTCGAACGCGTCGACCGGGACTTCGCGTCCCCGATCGGTGTGGGTGTGCGCAGGACACTGCGCGGCACGATGCGGCAGATAGCGAAACCCGCTCGGACCCAGTACACGCGTTTGCGCGCTCGGTTTCCGGGTGCAAAGACCTACACCGAGATCTGACAGGCACCAACGAACATCATCCACAACGGAGGATTCACATGACCACCTCGACTGTCGGCCTACTGGCAGGACTACTTCTCGGAGTCGCAGCTGCTGCAGGCGGTTTCACCGGATTCCTCATCGCTCTGGTTCTCGGTGTGATCGGATACCTCGTCGGTGGTCAGCGTGACGGCGAGTTCGATCTCGGTGTGATGCTGAAGGGTCGCGGACGTGGCTGAGACAGCTCGACCGGAGTCGTCTGTGCTTGCCGAGCCGGGCGATCGCGGAACGCTGACGATTCGAGACAGAGTCGCGCAGAAGTTGGTTCTCGAGGCGACGCGCGGGACCCCGGGGGTGCGTCATCACGCCGGCGGCATGGACAAACTGACCGGGCGTGAACTGCCGAGGGCGCGAGTGCTGGTATCCGGCAAGCGGGTACGGGCCAAGGTGGACATCGCGATCGAGTGGCCCGGATCCTTGTCGGTCATCGGTACCGCGGTGCGAGAGAACGTGACAACCCAGTTGCAGTCTGTATCGGGCCTGGACGTAGACGGCGTGGACGTGGCGATCGTGAGCGTTCTCTTGGCATCGACCACGCGTGACGCGGGAAGGAAAGTGCGATGACCGCCGACAAGGTCGCACCACCCACTGCCTCGAGGGCTGCTGCTCCTGTTCCCCTTGCGGCGCCCGGATCGGCCGTCACGGGATTCCTCATCGCCGCGGCGCTACTTGCGCTCGGCGTGGTCGGCGTCCGCGACGCGCTGGTGGATACCGGCGTGATCACCGGGTCGCAGTGGATACCAAGTGCTGCCGCATATGTGGACGGGCTCGCGTACCAGGGTTGGATGTTCCCGGCGGGGATCGCAGCCGTCGTTCTCGGCCTGTGGTTCGTCATCCTCGGACTCAAACCGCGACGAAAGACTGCCAATGCCTTGGTCGGAGTCGCGAATACGTGGATCGATCCCGCCGATGTAGCGGCGATAGCGTCTGTTCGCGTCGAGTCACTGGCCCAGGTTCGATCCGCTTCGTCACACGCGACCCGGCGCAAGCTGGAAGTGAAGGCCTCGGTCACGCCCGATGGAGCCGCCACCGCTGAATCGGAAATCCGTGCGGTGCTGGGGGACTTGGCCGGGTCGCTGTCACCATCGCCGCGAATCAAGGTTCGTATCCAGACGGGATCGCTGTCATGACTCGGACGGCGACGGCGATGGATCGCGTGGCGACATGCGTCGTGGGGATGCTCGCGATAGCGGTGGGAGTTGCAGCGATCCTGTGGAATCGCGACGTGATCAAGGATTTCCCGGCGCGTATCGAGATCCCGTGGGCTGAAGATCTTGTCGATCACTCGTGGTGGCCATGGGCTGTCGGAGCTGGGGGAGTATTGCTAGTCCTCCTCGCGTTGCGGTGGTTGATCGCGCATGTGCCGCTGCGTCGGGTGAAGGAGATCACGGTCCCTGGGTCGAACTCGCACAATTCCATCACCGCGGATCTGGGTGCGGTGGCGGAAGGGGCGAGCGCATCACTGGAGGACTTCGACGAAGTGTCGCGTGTCCGAGGAAAAGCGGTGCTCGATCGTGGAGTTCGCACGATCGATTTGCGAGTGACATTGAGACGTAGCGTCGTATCCGGATCGGAAACGTTGTCCGAGTTGATTTCTCGCGTCACTGACACGGGGGATCAAGTCGCTGCGGTGGTCGGTGATCCATCCGTCGCGACCAGAACTCACATCGCCGTGGAAAGCGCGAAACGCGATGAGCCGAGAACTCTCTGATCAATCGAGGTTTGAGCCTCCCGACGGCCGGGTATTGGTAGACCTCCCGATCGTGCACAGAGTCATGGATGTTGCTGTGGCACTGTGCGTCACGGTGCTCCTTGCGACCGTCACTTCGATGGCGATCGCGATCGTAGTGACGCTGATCATGTGCGCGTCGGTGAGTGTCGTTTCTCGTATGTGGTGAATCGCCAGTCATTTTGGTTCTGTCGTGAACACCTGATAGAAAGGTAAGCAGACAATGTGGCTGCTACTGAGTGCACGATCCCCCGCGTCGTGCGGCGGAGAGTCCGGTTGTGTGCAAACACAACCCGCGATCACGGTCTAGTTGCGCGGGCCGATCGCTCGGAACTCTCCCTTCACCGGCAGTCTCTCATTGCGCCGTCCCTTACCTCAAGGAGTCACAATGCTCTCACTCGGAATCATCGCCTGGATCATCATCGGTGGACTAGCGGGTTGGATCGGCAGCAAGATCATGAAAACCGATGCGCAGCAGGGGATCTTCCTCAACATCGTTGTCGGTGTGATCGGCGGCCTGATCGGTGGTTTCCTGCTTCGAGTCTTCGGCGTCGATGTCGAGGGCGCGGGCTGGATCTTCAGCTTCCTCACTTGCCTCCTCGGCGCTGTCATCTTGCTGTTCCTGGTCAAGGCAGTCACCGGAAAACGCTGACACATTTGTCCACGCAGTTCGAGTTCGACTGAATCCACGACCGAATTCCACGGCCGAACGCACGACCGAACCCAAGAAGGAGAAATACATGTCTGACTTCATCGACAAGGCAAAGCACCGCGCTGAGGATCTCATCGGCGAGGCGAAGGAAAAGTTCGGAAACGCCACGGGCAACGATGATCTGGCTGCCGAGGGTGTTGCCGATCAGGGCGAGGCGAAGGTCAAGAAGGCCGGAGACACTGTCAGTGACAAGGTCTCGGATATCAAGGACAAGTTCACAAGCTGAGTGAGCTTCAGCGCGGTTGATCGGCACGTCCGGTCAACCGCGCTTTTGTGTGCCTCCCCGGCCGTTGCGGCTACCGCGATACGCGAACTTGCGCGTTTCTGCGAGCCACTCCGGAAGCATGCGCATGTGGGCCGGTGTGTTCAGAATCGGATCGAAGGACGGCTGGAGGCAATCCGGGTGGTCCTCGACTTCGTCGAGACAGAGATGCCCGATCGGTATCAACTGAAGTTGAATTCTCGCGAGGTACACGGAGAAGTGCAGCGGGGAATGATCGACCGCAGCTTTCAATGCAGACAAAGAAGTGCCGGCCGGATGGACACCGCGCGGTGTCACGATCAGCCACGCCGCGGCACCGCCCGCGCGTGAGTAAGGAACCAGTGTGCTGTATCTCGCGCCGTTCCACGAGAAAGCCGGAGCTGGAAACATTTTCGAGAAGGTAGAAAGTCCTGATGTTGCGAGAAGAATGTCCCACGGGTTTTCATCTGCGCCGACATCGTGCAACCGAAGCGCCAGGCCGAGTACGTCGGGTAGGTCTCCGGGTGTTCCGAGGGCTTTCGACATTCGAGCGGTGACGGTAATCGTCGACGACTCCGATACCGGCCACCATGGGGTGGCCGGCTTCAATGTTCCCTTCAGCTCGATCCCGTGAGGGTGAAAAACCCTGGCCATGCGCAGCGATGATGCGAAGTGGAACGGCGCACCGACCAGCTTCCCGATCGCACTCTTGCCGGCGGGGATGATCGAATTGATCGTCACAGCTTCCTTTATCTGAGAATTCTCCGCCCGTGAAGCGCCCGGACTGGACGGACGTTCAGGCGTATTGACGGGCTTTTCAGTGGCGTCTTTCGACTTCCCAGTGGTGGTGATTGCTAATCATGTGACATGCCGTAACAAAAGTCTCGCCCGCCGGGATAATTAGCCAAACGCATAAATTGGTCGTTATGGTTTGTTTGTCCGTAACGGTGCGATCGGACCTGCGACCGTCGCGAACTGGCGAGATTGCTACTCGTGATTTGTGTTTGGTGATTGCGCGGAAACAAGAAATGTCGAGGAGACACGCTGATGGGCCACTCTCGAACCTGGCTGACGCGCGCGCTGGCAATGCCGGTGGCTGTCGCGGTCACTTTGTTGCTTCCGCTCGGCAGTGTCGCCTCCGCCCAGGATTTCGAGGACGACGCAGATACTTCGGTGGCCGCCGCAGCCACAACTCCGATCTCCTTCACCGAACTCGGACGAGGAACAGACATCGTGTTCTCCTCCGATGACGCACCCGTCTTGGTGACCGTGCCGGTGCCGGACGGACTCACCGCAACAGCCGTGACCGGAATCCTGACTGCCCCGACCGACTTCAGTAGGGGTTGGCTCGAAGTGACTGCGGACGGCAGATTGGTGAGCCGCGTCGACTTCGACGCCGGGCAGGCCGGAACCGGCCTACCGATTTCGGTTCCGTTGCAAGGTCTCGAAGTGGTCGACCGGAGCGTGACCGTGTCGATGATCGCTCACCTCGTTCCCGTCGACGACCGCTGCTACGACCGAACGAGATACCAGCCCCTTGCGCTCCGGGATGCCTTTGTCGCCTACGACGGTGCCGAGCAGCAGCCCACGACTGTTGCAACCTTCTTTCCGCCGATTTTGAGGAAGGCAACCATCTACGTCACGGATGGTTCGTCACGGTCACAGCAGAGTGCGGCTCTGCAGCTGAGTGCAGCGATTGTCAACAAGTACGGAAGTCAGCCTGACGCCGTGGTGGTGGAACAACTGCCGAACGGCCAGAGTCTGCCGTCCGCTGAGCCGGGACTGTTCGAGAGAGCTGTAGTACTCGGCAACAGTGGGGACGCCGGCATCGATCTCGCGGCTGCTCCGAATGGTGCACCAGTGCTGCGAATTTCAGGGGACGACAAGACCCTCGTTCCTCAGGTCAGTCTGTTGGCGGCGAACTTCGACGGCTACTGGGCGGCGAGCAGGGCGCTCGCGTCACCGGACAACACAGTTGCCCAGATTTCCCAGGACGCCATCACCGTCGGTGAGCTGAAGCTCGGAACGTTGACGGCTTCCGGTCTCAATCACATCGAGGTCGACGTCCCGTTCAGCCAGTCGCAACTGGGGCGTCCGATGAAGGACGTGTCGATCCGAATGATCGGATCCTATGTACCGCTGCCGAATTCACGCAACGGAGAACTGTCGATTTCGCTGGGGGACTCACGGCTTGCTTCGCAGACGGTGAACGAGACAGGGCGCTTCGACATCGGCGTCGATGTTCCGAACGAACTCCTGCGTCGCGACCTGACCTTCGAGGTCTCGATGGATGTGACCGGCGACTTCCAATGCGGCACCAGTAGCCCGTCTTCGCTCACTGTCGATCCGGCAAGCACCATCACGTCCACTACCGGATTCCCGCCGACGCCTGGAGGCTTCCAGGCATTACCGCAGTCGATGCTGCCCACACTCGATGTCGGTTTGAGTCACGGTGATTTCGCAGATCTCGTTCGAGCGCAGCGCCTCGTTGTGGCGATGCAGCGGTTGAGCTATCTGCCGCTGCAACCGCGTGTGCTCCCGTTCGGCGACGCGGCGACCAGTTCTCTGCCGGCGTTGTTGATCGCGGCGGACGGGACGCTCCCCACTCCGGTGGCCCTACCCATGGACACAGCAGATCAAGGGCTCCTGCGCTTGCAGGGTCTGGAATTCGGTGGACAATACGGTGCCTTGCAGGTGGTTTCGGGTTCGCACAACGAAGTGGTGGCGCTGACCTCTGAGGGTGATGCGGCCGATGCCGACGGTCTGCTCAACTGGTTGGAAAGTGGGAAGGACCGGTTCGCAGAACTGACCGGCGATCTCCTGGTCGCGCCTCGGGGAGGTGAGCCCTTCGATGTCGGAGTCAACGTCGCCCCGTTGGGCACCGCGACCTCGGCCGAAGAGGAGACCGGACTGAGCGCGGTCACGATCGGCTGGATCGGATTCGGGACCGTGGTTCTGATCGCTGTTGCCGTCGGTGGTGTGCTCGTGGCTCGGCGTCGCGGACAGTGACCGTCACCGATCGCCCGGCCCTGTCCGTCGCGGTCCACGATCTACCGGGCCGCAAGCCATGGCGGATGTTCGTCGCGCTCTTCGCGGTCTACACCGCGTTGGGCGTGTGGATGAACGCGGGTATCGGGTTCATCTTCACTGATTCGCTCAGCCGCGTCGCCGCGGTGTCGGCGATGCTGCTCAGCCGTGATCCGCACTTCGCGGCGATCGGGTTCGTGTTCACCCCGTTGACGGCGGCAGTCCAGATTCCGATGGGCCTGATGGGTCATTGGTGGCCGGATCTGCTGCGGTGGAACATCACTGCGGTCGTGATGTCCGCGGCCTTCATGGCTGGTGCTGTGATTCAGGTACGTGGGATCAGCCGCGACCGTGGGTGTGCGCGATGGGTCACCGTCGTCCTGACCGTGCTGTTCGCTGTCAACCCGATGATCGTCATGTACGCGGCGAGCGGAATGAGCGAAGCTCCGTTCCTCTTCTTCGTTCTGTGGGCGACACGTCGATTGATTCGGTGGATGCGAAGCGACGACGTACACGACCTCATCGGTGCCGGCCTCGCTTTCGCTCTGGCGTACCTCACCAGATACGACGCATTGGCCCCGCTGTTCGTCGCGGTGGTGCTGGTGACCGTGGTGAGTTGGCTTCGTTTCCGCCCGACTGCTGAGGAGCGCGGCGAGGGCGCGGGGCCTGGCTTGCGGCTCTGGGCAGCAGCCCTCGACGGTGCCGTAGTGCTGATGCCGGGATTCCTTGCCTTCGCCTTGTGGTCGTTTGCCAGTTGGCTCATCACAGGTCAAGCGTTCCAACAGTTCTCGTCGGTCTACGGGAACAGTTCCATCCTGGAGCAGGCTGGTGCCGGAACCGACTCACCGATCGCCCGTCTTGCGTTCTCGATTACCGAAATGGCCGTACTCGGCCCGGCGCTCCCGGTGCTCGCGGTCCTTGCAATCATCTACGCACTTCGGCGGCGCGACACCGAAGTGGTCGTGCCTCTTGTGTTGTTCGGCGCCATCCTCGGTGCCCAAACCTTGCTCTACGTGATGGGATCGACGTTTCCCCTTCTGCGCTTCTACATTTCGATCATTCCGCTGTGTTTCGTGTTGGTCGTCCTGATCGCACCTCGCGGAGCGCCGGTCGTCACGCGTCGACCGGGGGCTGCTGCGTCACGCTCGGTATCGACGTACCCCGAGCAGTCGGGACCCTCTCTGCCCCTTGTGATCTCTCTGTGCTTGCTGGTCGGGTCGACGCTGGTCACGTTTGTCGCGATGGGTAATGCGCGGATCGCAGTGCTCGAGCATTCCATTGCCAGTGCGATCATTCCGGGCCGGCAGAACCTGGAGGAGCAGACGAATCTGCGCACGTTTGCGGCCGAGCGTCGCATCGCCAGATACCTGGACGACTTGGCTCTGCCGGAGGGGTCGGTTCTGCTCGACACCGTGCAGAGCTATGCCGTCGTGGCGTCGTCGAACAACCCTCGGCAATTCGTCGTGCCTTCCGATGCGGACTTCGTGCGCGTACTGAACAACCCCGCCGAACATCACGTCGAATACATCCTGTCGGTGCCGAACACCGGTCGCGGTGTGTCGGACGCGGTCAATCGGCGCTATCCGACGATGTACGACACCGGGGCCGGCGGTGTGGGAGCGCTGGTACTCGAGGTTCCCAACGACGGCGGCATGGACCCTTCGGCCTGGCGTTTGTATCGCGTCACCGGTGAACGGCAAACGGGTCGATGAGGCAATTCGTGTGGGAGGATTGTCCGTATGACGTGGATGGTTGTAGATGTCTTCTGAAGAAGTGCGTCCGCGTGTGCCTGGCACAGTGCGTCGCCGTATCGCTGCCGCTGTAGTCAGCTTTGCAACCGTCGCGGTGGTGACAGGAATGTTCACGACGCCGGTGGTTGCCGATTCGCCCAAGACGGTTCGGGTGGGAGCGTCGTCGAGCGGACTGACGCTCGACGGACAGCCATGGTGGCCTACCGGGCTGAATGCTTATCAACTGGCCACTGATTGGTCGGTGAACTTCGGCTGTGGCGCCATGGTCGATCTCGATGCCTACTTCGGTTCTCTGCCACCGAACTCCGTCACGCGTTTCAACGCGTTCCAGGCGCTCGCGGTGAACAAGGTGTCCGGGGAGATGGATTTCGGCCCGATGGACGCGGTGTTCGACGCTGCGGCGCGACACAATCAGTTCACGATTCCGGTGCTCTCACCCCAGGACAGCGGGTGTGATGACGGGCTGTTCAAATCCAGGGACTGGTACACCGACGAGTGGAAGGTCGCGAACCTGATCCCAGGTCGAGCCACCATGAGCTTCCAGGACTGGATGCACACCGCCGTCGACCGTTGGAAGAACGAGCCTTCCGTCGCGGCGTGGGAATTGGTGGGGGAGCCGGAACCGAGCCTGTGTACCGATGCCGCCTGCAATTGGTGGACAAGAACGTGCCCGTCTGATTCCGCGCAGGTGTTGCGGGAGTTCTTCGACACGGCAGGCGCCGAACTTCGGGCGATCGATCCGAACACCCTGATCACGGCCGGATACGTCGGGGGCGGTCAGTGCGGCACTGCGGGTGACGACTACCAGTACGTGAGCGAGTCCGACTTCGTCGACGTTCTGCAGTATCACGACTACGGAGCAGACGGGGTTCCGCTTCCGGGCGACCAGTGGAACGGACTGGCGCGTCGCATCGAACAGGCCGCGAACGTCGGGAAGCCGTTGTTGGTCGCCGAGACAGGCGAATTGGCAGGCAGTTGTGAATCACTGGCGACCAGAGCCACGAATATCGAGACGAAGCTGACGGGGCAGAAGGTGGCCGGTACGGCCGGAGCTCTCCTGTGGGCATTCGTGCCGGATCCACGGCCGAACGAATGCACAATGGATATCGGGCCTGACGATCCACTCTTCGACGTGATTGCTTCACTGGCAAGTTAGGACACTGCTAGTAGTCCACTGGGAGTTCCATCCAGTGGGAGTATGGTCACGATTTGATAACAACCTGAATCTGGTGTTGTGGCGTGATGACCGTATTTCGTTCGTATTCAATGGTATTCAGTGGCATTCACCTGTGGATAACCGAACTTGAAGACGGGTGAAGTCGCACGGGACCATCGATGCGACGCTTCCAGGACCTTCGTCCGGGTCGGCTGGGGACGGTCCGGTTGAGGTGCTGAGTTCGGAAGTTGTGTCGTACCTGTCTCTTTGGCCAGTTGCTACGTCCCGCCGTGGTCAACGTCGAAATACGATCACAACCGTTCGCCGCGGTAACGGGTAGTGCGCGGAGTGCGGCGTGCCCCTCGTGGAAGTGACATCGAGGGGTGGTGTGTAGCTCTCGCGCGCAACGAATTCCGAGTTCGAGTCAACTTGCGGCGGCATCGGCCGCCCGGTAGACCTTGTGCGCAGGCTGTACATGCGATGTGAGCTTTCGGTCGTCGAAATGAGGGGACGACCGCTGCATGCGCGTAACGGTAAGTGTGTGGAGCATCGTGTGAGCGGAGAGGTGAACGATGACTGGGTGCGCTGAACGGCCTTTCAAGACTGCTGTGGTGCCGGCTGCCGGGATGGGGACTCGTTTCCTCCCGGCCACCAAGACGGTTCCGAAAGAGTTGCTCCCCGTGGTCGATACACCCGGGATCGAGCTGGTCGCAAGCGAAGCGGCGCAAGCAGGCGCGGAACGTCTGGTAATTGTCACTGCGCCGGGCAAGGCATCGGTCGTCGGGCATTTCGTCGAGGACCTGGTGCTCGAGGGCAAGCTCGCCGCCAGCGGGAAGCACCATCTACTCGAGCGTGTGCGTCGGGCCCCGGGCCTGATCTCGGTGGAGCCGGTTGTGCAAGAGTCTCCGCTGGGATTGGGACACGCTGTCGGTCTGGTCGAATCGGTGCTGGATGCGGACGAGGACTCGTTCGCGGTGCTGCTTCCCGACGATCTGGTCCACCCCTGCGGCATTCTCGACGCGATGGCGAAGGTACGTGTCGAGCGTGGTGGTTCTGTGCTGTGCGCGTTCGACGTCGCGCCCGATCGTGTTGGGGCCTACGGAGTATTCGACGTCCAAACACCTGTGGAGGGCAGCGATCCCGATGTACTTGCCGTCGTCGGCATGGTCGAGAAGCCGGCTCCTGAGGATGCTCCGTCCACTCTCGCCGCGGCCGGACGATACCTTCTCGATCGCGCCGTGTTCGACGCGCTCAGACGAATCTCACCCGGGCAGGGTGGCGAACTACAACTGACGGATGCGATAGCGCTGTTGATCGCGGAGGGGCATCCGGTTCACGTCGTCGTCCATCACGGAACCCGCCACGATCTTGGTAACCCGGGAGGCTTTCTGCGAGCATCTCTCGACCATGCGCTCAGTCGCACCGAGTACGGACCGGAGTTGCGAGTCTGGCTCAAGGAACGATTGGATCAGCCGGATCCGCAGTTGACGTACTGAATAATGCCGTCCATGACAGCTGAGGTCGAAATATGTTTTGGTGCACGAGAATCTGCACCATGTTCGGCTAGCGCGTATGTGAATGTCGGTAGCCCGGATTCATTCACTTTGTCGGTCGATACCGCGTCGGGTGAGTTCGTCCACCAGGGACTGTGTCGAAATCGTCGCGACGATCGACGGTGGAGTCATCCCCGGCTCCGCTTCCTCAGAGGTCAGATAACCGGCGGCTACGAGGACCTCCATGATCGGAGCGTCGAAGACCTGACATGCCGTCCGCATCGTGTCCTGCGTGGGAGGGCGTTTAGCCGACAGCCATCGACTCAGCTCGGAAGGTCGAATCTTCAGCGCACGCGCAGCTTCCTGGATGTCGCCGAACGAGCGAAGTTCCAGTTGATTCTCGACCCATGCGGAGAAACCACTCATAGCGGTCATATTGCCTGAGCCGAGACGTATATGCCACTTCCTTTCGGCCACGAGTCGAGGACAATTGGATATCTGCCATGTCGTGGCAAAGTTTTGCGTCGACGATTCGCTTATTTGCAGTTACGCGACGTTGCCGACAGAGGATGACTTCTGCGCTGAGCGGGGATTATTCAGCCCGGCGTCGGCGAAGGGTGAAATCGAGGGTGAAATGCAAAAAATTCGATTGTCGGAAGCAGGAACTCAATGACAACGCCGAGTCAAGTCAGACCTCAAGGTCTTCGGAATGATGCCGCTTCGACGGCAGGGCGAACAGGCAGAATTCCTTTGTCGCCGACTACCGCTGTGTGGATGGCGATCGCGATCGCAGTTCCGATATACCGCTCGTTGCCCGGCGCCGTCACGCAGTTGTGGGCGATGGCAGTGCTTGCGGTCATCGTGGCGTCAGTAGCGCTGGGACGAGTTGCTCGGCCGCAGTTTGTCGGCGTCTGGTTGACCGCCGGCTACGCCGCTCTCGTCGCAACGGTAACAGCGACGCGTGGCAATGATATCGGCGGAAATCTTTATGTTGGAATCCAACTTTTCATAGTTCTCGGGCTCGGAATATTTGTGATGGTCGCCAATGTCCGGCGTGATCCGGGTTTTGTCAGGCGTGTATGCATTGCGTTCATAGCAAGCCAATCGGTTTCTGCTCTGGCCGCCGCTATCCAATTGGCCGGTTCATCCGTCTTCGGTTTCGGTGTTGTGAACGGTCGTGCTCCAGGTCTGGCAGGTCACCCGAACGTTCTGGGCATCATGTCCTCGCTTGCGCTGATTCTGTGCCTGGGGGCTGCAGTGCGAAAGGTAGGAAATCGGGTCGTTCTGGTGCTGATATCGATTGTGAACGCGGTGGGACTGCTGGCAACCGGTAGTTTGAGTTCGTTGTCGGCATGCGCGATCGGATTGATCGTCGTGGCGATTTCTTCGCGAGTGAAGATCACCACCATCGTCAAGAGTTTTGTCGGCGCCTCTGTTCTCTTCTGGGTCGCAATCACCTACACCGAGTTCGGAAAGCACCTGGAGACGCCGGCCGATCGATACCTTCAGGTCACAGGGCAGACCAAAGCCGTCAGCACACTCGAGATCCGTAACGACACTTACGGATTCGCTTGGGATGCTATTCGCGCGCATCCGCTGTCCGGGGTGGGTCTGAACGCTGCCAATGCGGCCTCGTTCGACAACGTCACAGTCGTCCACAATGTGTTTCTACGGTCTTGGTACCAAGGCGGGGTGGTGCTTGCCCTGGCTGTGGGACTCATCATCTGCGCGACGGCATTGGTTGCGTTCAGATCGATGAAGTCCGGCAAGAACGCCGCCGCGGCCGGCGTGCTGGTCGCGATGATGACATTCGCACTGACCTCGGCATTTTTCGAGCAGGCGTACTACTGGCTACCGGTCGTACTCGCGTTTGCATGTCTTTCGGCCGGCAGTGATCGGACCGCAAGCTTCAAAGCTCACCCGCGCAACAAGAGTTGATCGGGAATTGAGCTTACGTGTTCAAGCCATGGAAGGTCTTCTCCCAGTAAGACGGGTTGCGTATCAACTGATATGTGCCTTTGATGGCTGCGATGCTCATCAAGACCCAGTAAAGCGGAGCGGTCAGGCAAGCTATCAGCAGCATAGGATTTCGCGTCTCTCGGCATGCCACCAGGTTCATGTAAAGGACTGCGGCGTTACCGAATACGAGTGACACGAGGGCGGGAAAATAGACGTAGTTGGGAAACACGTCGTGGATGACCTCGGGCTGGCCGAGAATCCAACCCAGACTGATCAGCCAGAACGCCATGTTCAGTGTCGCCACAATGGGTGTCCCCGCCATCAAGATGGTGAAGCGTAGAAATCCGACCGTGCCGAGTCCGCGCCACAGTTTCACAGGTTGACGCATGTGAACCAACCAAGTCTGCAGGTAACCCTTGTACCAGCGTGAGCGTTGTCGGATCCAGTTGATCGTGTCGCTGTTGGCCTCCTCCAGCGTCGTCGAGTTCAGAACAGCGGTCCGGTAGCCGCTCTCCGCGATGCGAACTCCGAGATCTGCGTCCTCCGTGACGTTGAAGGGGTCCCAGGCGCCGATCTCGTCGAGCACACTTCGTCGAAGGTGATTGGACGTGCCTCCCAAGGGAATCGGTGACTGACTGCGCATCAGTCCTGGGAGGATGAAATTGAACCAGAGGGCGTAGTCGGCCGTGAACCACGCGGTCAACAAATTCTGAGTCCCGTTGTGAAATGCGAGTTTCGCCTGAACGCACGCGGTATTCGATGGAAGCTTCGCGAAGGTTGCCACCACACGGCGTAACTGGAGCGGATCCGGTGAGTCCTCGGCGTCGTAGATGGTGATTATCTCGCCCGTAGAGAAGTGCAATCCGTAGTTGCAGGCTTTGGGTTTGGTGCGCGGATCTGCAGCAGGGACCTTCAAGATACTCACCACGGCATCGACTCCGGCGGCAGTCGCCGCGTCGATGGTGACGGTGTCATCCTCTTCGAGGAGCAACAGCACCTGCAATTTGTTCGAGGGGTAGTCGATCGCACGCATAGCGGAAATCAGGTCTCCGACTACTTCCGGCTCGTTGTACGCCGGCACAAGGATTGTGTAGTGCGGTAGTTCTTCATCGGAAAGCGAGCTTGCCTCCTGATCGCTGATCGTCACGATCGAGGAGGCATCCAGACCTCGTGTGAACAGCACTAGGCGATCCACCATCGCCCATACGTACCCGAGCGTGCATGCCAATGTGAGAACGATGAGCGTGGGAGTAAGGAAGAAGACCAGACACACAACGGTGATCACGAGAATCAGGAACAGGATGTTGCGCTGCCACGGATAGAACGCAACTGATGCCGACGAAATCGGTTTACGTTCACGCAGTCCGTTCACAGCATCGTGAAGTGCAACTCGTTTGAATTCTTCCGAGCTTTCGTCCTCAACCGAGAGATCGGGATCTACCACTTCTGTGCCTCCACGACAAGCCTTCCGAGGGACTGGAGCATACCTAGATCCTTGTACTGAGATTCGCTGTCGACAGTAGATATCCTGCCTCTGAGTAGAACTGCCAAGGTGTTGCTTCCATTCGAAGCCATCGATGGTTTCGGTTCGGGGAACAAGGCATTCGGTTCATGATTGTCCACTGTCAAGAGTGTGACGCGTTGTGCGGCACCGTCGCCGCGTGTCCACACGAAATTGAGGTTGCTCCAGGTGAGTAGGAGGGAGTCGTCGACAACTGTGTACATTTCCGCGACAACTCCACGAGTCAACTCAACTCGTACGGTGGGGCTGACACGTGCGTTCTGGAGATCATAGGTTGTATTGCTCGGATAGACAGACAGAGTAGACGGGCGACGCACTTGAACAACGTCCATTTGGACGGTGCGTGGTCGCATCTGGGTGTCCCAGGCAGGGTTGGGTGTGTCAGCACGAATTGTCTGGCGAGTGAGTGCCGAGGTGGAACCGAAGTATTTTCTCGGCCAATCGTATTCGTCGGTTGAGATCTCACGCCAACCGGCGGGGACGATGAGGCGTGGATCAGCAGTCGCCGGCGGACCTACTGAGACCGGAACGCCCTGAGTGGTGGGCACTGGCGTAAAAAACATCACGATTGCCGCGGCGAACACCACCAGGATCGTCCAGTTGCTGGTTGACGTCGAGGGATTCCGGAGCGGACGGTCGAACGGCTTCCATGACCTTCCACGTCGCTCGTACAGGTAGAAGAACCCGCCTACCAGTAACGCACTACCTATTGCTGGTAGCAGCTGGACGCTGAACAAGGGTGCAGTCGGGTACTGCCGCGAGAGGTAGTAGACCAAGGCAGCACCCAGGACGGACGAAGCGACGAACCCGGCGAATCCCCGTCTCCAGGTCCTACTGACGGCGATCGTCGTTGCGGCCGAGGCGACCAGCACCATGATGATGCTGTAGTCGAATCGCGTGCCGCCGAGTTCGGTCGCCAGCGTGCGGTAGATGAGCGGCGCCAGGACGATCGGAACAACCCAGATTGCCCAGTAGCGGTTCACCGGACGCAGCCCGAACATGAGAACCGCTGCGCTCCAGACAAATACCCATGCCGCGATTACATCGATATGCATCAATTCATAGTTCTCGGCAAAACGTGGCATGAGGAGTGCCTGTAAACCCAGAGAAACAAGTAAGCCGATACCACCGACAATCTTGTCCGTCTCACGGTCGTGGATCGGAAGGTCCGGGCCGCGTCGCAAATCTGTTCCGACGGCGGCTATCAGGCAGAGCAAAGGGAGGACAAAAACGTATCCGATGGCGGTACCGCTCGCGGTGCTCCTCCACAAATTGGTCCAGGTGGGCCAGAAAGCAAAGATTGTCGCGGCTGCAATCATCAGCCAACGTACTGTGAGGCGGGGGATAATTCCCGACTGCGTGCGTAGGTCGCGAATCTTCAAGATATGTAGTCCTATTCGAACTGGTCGTCCACTCCGGCTGTGTCGGCTGCAGCGAGGTTGTGTCAGCGAACCCGACTTTGGTCGACCTTACGTGATCGATCACAAGGTGCGAATCCGAGCACCGGCCGCTGCGGAACGGCCGAAGCGGGGCAGAAATCCCACATATTGAGACGAAGGAAAATTTTCTTTTCGGAGCTTGCTTGTTGCGAACTGGACGAGTGACCTGATCTTGTTTCGATGTTGAAGCCTGTATCAGCAAGGGCTGTAGGGCTATTCGCCTTCGAATTGCACATCGAATCGGCAATAGGGACCAAGATCCCTGCCGGGGACGTAGGTCCCCAACGGCGCAGGCACCTTATGTCGGCGAAA
The DNA here is from genome assembly GCF_001653035.1 of Rhodococcus sp. YH3-3. NCBI lineage: Bacteria > Bacillati > Actinomycetota > Actinomycetes > Mycobacteriales > Nocardiaceae > Rhodococcus > Rhodococcus sp. YH3-3. The sequence goes on from NZ_BCWH01000001.1 coordinate 1,770,194, forward strand.
GTCATTGCGTTGGTTACCAATGGAAATGATCCTCTATTCAGGCCGTATCGGTAATGCGTTGCCCTGTGGCAACCGCCTACTGACGAGTAAGGTCCTTCGCTTTGCCGCACTTTCGTCGAAGTAACGCGATAGTTGCCTCTGAATCGATCTTTCGTTCTGTTGTTCCAGGCGCTCCGCCTCCGAACGGTGAGAGGCAAAGCGCTTGCGTTGCGGCCACATTGGAATAGGTAGGGGTGCGGGCGACTACAGGCCTGAACTGGGGCGACTTTGCGTTTGATCCTGCGCGCGGACAGTGCTGAAATGTAATCCACTCGGAGCGTGAGAGCGTTCCGATTCTCGAACAATTGCACTCTTCGGATCGAAGCGAGCAATTTGCTGTTCCAGTGGATTGCTCAAATCTGGTGAATCACGCTCAACACCTGTCAACGACACACGGATTCAACGACACACGGATTCCACGAATGAGGAAGGGACTGATCACGTGACGGCGCTCGACGTGTCCACACTGGGCAAGACCAAGCACACGCTTCCCCGCGCAGTGCCCGACCTCCGCCGCGGATCGACTTCTCGGAGGGAATGGGAAACGGCGTACCGCAGAAGGCTGTTCCTGGGCGATTCGGTGATCATCGTGGCGACGGTTTTCCTGGCTCAATGGCTGCGATTCGGTGGAGACAGCCGCGCAGTGAGCCCCGGAATCCTCGGGCAACTCAGCTACACCGGTGTGTCAATTGCATTGGCGGCGATGTGGTTATCGTCGTTGGGGATCTTTCGCACTCGCTCGATTCGTGTGATCGGCAGCGGACCCGAAGAGTACAGGCGAATCTTCGTCGCGACAGTTCGCCTCTTCGGACTCATTGCGATTGTCAGCTTGCTGTTGCAGTTGGACATCGCGCGGCTCTATCTGGCCTTCGCATTTCCTGTCGGTCTGACCGCGCTGATGGCGAGCCGCTGGATCTGGCGAAAGGTGATTGCGAGGAAGCGCTCGCGCGGCGATTTCCAGACGTCCGTCTTAGTCGTGGGAAGCCCGGTTGCAGTCAAGAAAATGGCCCAAACCTTCGAACGAGCTCCCGGTGACGGGTACCGGGTCGTGGGCGTCTGCCAACCCAGTCAACTAGGTCGTCGCGACAGAGTCATCGTGGTCGACGGCAACGAAATACCGGTCCTCGGGGACGAGCACGATGTGACCGACGCACTCGACTTGGTCGGAGCCGATGCGGTGGCGGTTACGGCGACGGAACACCTCGGCTACGACGGTATGCGGAAACTGGCCTGGGATCTGGAGTGTAAGGACGTCGATCTTGTTGTGGCACCGGGAATCCTGGATGTTTCCGGTCCGCGACTGTCGATGCGGCCGGTGGCGGGCCTTCCACTGATTCACGTCGAACGTCCGCGATACCACGGTGCTCAACGGTTCGCCAAGACAGCCTTCGACGTCGTTTTCGCATCTGTAATTCTCATTTTGATCAGTCCCGTTTTGATCGTGACGGCGTTGGCAGTCAAGTTCACCAGTCGGGGTCCTGTGCTCTATCGGTCGGAGCGAATGGGATTGGACGGGGTTCCCTTTCCGATGCTGAAGTTCCGATCGATGGTTCAGAACGCAGATACGCAGGTCGACAGCCTGCTGTCGGATAACGAGGGCGCCGGTGTCCTGTTCAAGATGCGTGACGATCCTCGGGTTACCAAGGTGGGGCGCGTCATTCGAAAGTTTTCGATTGACGAGTTGCCTCAGTTCGTCAATGTGCTCCGGCGCGAGATGAGCGTAGTTGGTCCGAGACCGCCGTTGAGGCGTGAGGTAGAGGCATACGACGGGGCCGTGAAAAGGCGACTGCTGGTCAAACCGGGTATCACCGGTTTGTGGCAGGTGAGCGGGCGCTCGGATCTTTCGTGGGAAGAAACCGTTCGGCTGGATCTGTCCTATGTCGACAACTGGTCGATGGTCGGGGACGTGATGATCGTCGTGAAGACGCTCAAAGCCGTAATGGCTAGTGACGGCGCATACTGATCCGTTCAGTCAGTCAGTCAGTCAGTCTTTCGTATTCGTATCGCGAATCCGATTCGCCATTCCCGGCGAACCCTGCCTGGGATCCGAAGTAAGGGAACTGCGCAATGCACACTGGCCAATCGGTGGTGCTCGATGAGAACTTTGGGGGAGCAGGCTCGATGTCATCAAAAAAATACTCGATGTATTTGGCGGTGATTCCAACGTATCGGAATCCGTGCATCGAGGTGTTGCGTGAGATGGAGGAAGGAAATCTCGATATTCTGGCTTCGGACTACGGGTTGGATTCCACGGTACGAACTGGCATCGACACGGATTTCTACGACCGCGTTCGACGGATCGGAATCTTCGGTGACAAGGTTCTTCTTCAGGTGGGTTCTTGGAAAAATCCGCTTTCAGCGTCCGTGACTATCCTGGATTTGAACCCCCGTAGTCTCACATCGTGGAGTATTTTGGTCCTTCGACGAATAGCGCGTCGCCGTACTCTTCTTTGGGGCCATTTGCATCCCAGGCAAGGTTCTTCGTCGAAGACGGCTTTCCTTCGGAGAACGATGCGCCGCTTGTCTCAGGGGACCATTCTTTACGGGTACGCCAGTGTGGTCCCAGCCAAGCTCGAGGTTCCAGGCCAACCAGTTTGGGTTGCACCCAATTCTTTGTACAAACGCGCTGACATCAACGCTGGTAACACCGGTGAATCGCGTAAATCAATTGTCTATGTCGGCCGATTGGTTGCCGAGAAGAACGTCGATCAATTGGTTCCGGCTTTCCACCAATCAGGCCTCGTCGACGAGGGTGCCGTGTTGGAAATCGTGGGTTTCGGCAATGCGGTGGAAACGATAGAACGGCAAATTCTCGATTTAGGTCTGGAAGAGTCCGTTGTGGTACACGGACGCATTGAACGTCCGATCGAACTTGCTGAAATCTACGCACGCTCAATCATGTCGATCTCTCCCGGATACGTCGGGTTGAGTGTCACTCAGAGTTTGGGATTCGGAGTCCCGATGCTGTACCCCGAGGACGCCCCGCACGCCCCCGAGATCGAACTTGCTGCTGTCGGTCCTATGCAGAGTTACTCACCGACGACCGAGGAGTCGCTGGCTGCGGCGCTGCGAGACTACTTCTTGCATCTTGTCTCCAATCCCGTTCCAGCGGAGAAAGTTTCAGCGAAGGTAGGGGATCTCTATTCCGCCGAAACCATGGCATCGGGGATCTCTGCTGCGTTGCGAGGTCAGGTCGTCGAATTCGACAATGAGGGATGGCCCAAGGAGATGGTCGTACGATGAGCAACCGATCACGCCTACCGTCAGGTGTCAGGCGAGCCCTTCGCGGAATAATGAATGGACTCGCAATATCGAACGGGAATGTTTCAGTAGGGCGCGACTTCAACGCCGGCCGTGGAGCCATCATCAGTGCGCCTCACCGGCTGAATATCGGCGATAATGTCAGCGTCGGACCCCGAACCGTTATTCAGGTAGACGGCTCCATCGGATCCCACGTCATGATCGGAATGAACGTCTACATCGTGGGGCGCGAAGACCACGCGATCGACGAGGTGGGTATTCCGATGCTCGCGTCGACGTGGGTGGGGGACCGTCAGTCTGGTGCACGCGATTCTGTCGAAATTGGAACAGACGTATGGATAGGCGCCTGTTCGGTGATATTGAGCGGTGTGAAGATCGGTGACGGTGCGGTTATCGGAGCCGGTTCGGTCGTGACGAACGACGTCGAGAGTTTCTCGGTGAATGTCGGAGTTCCGGCACGGAAAGTCGCCGAACGATTCGAGAGTGACACGCAGAGAAGTGCACACCTGCAAGCTGTGCACGGACTGCCGTCCTGAGTTAGCTGAAAAGGGAAATGAGCACGATGGATAATCAGGGAAATAAAATCCTGATCGTGGGAATCAACTATTCTCCTGAGCCAACCGGTATCGCTCCGTACACGGAGGGTTTGGCAAATGCGATAGCGGATGCCGGTGCTGACGTCAGGGTAGTGACAGGGTATCCGCACTATCCATTCTGGCGAAAGATGGATGGCTTCTCAGGTCTGTCTTCCGTAGAGCAGTCAGAAAATCTGACGGTTCAAAGACTTCGTCATTACATCCCCCGGAATCCCAGCTTCCTGCGAAGAATTCTGATGGAGGCAAGTTTCGCTTTGAGGGCGACCTGGGCGACTCTTTTCCATCGAGCAGACCTCATACTGTGTTTAAGTCCTACACTTTTGTCCTCGGCGGCATTTGTCATCAGGACCAGGCTCCTTCGATCGCGCACACCCGTGGTGCTGTGGGTGCAGGACTTCTACGGACTGGGCGCGTCCGAGACCGGTCAGCTGAGCGGAGGCCTGTCGTCTCTCGTCGATCGAGCCGAATCCTGGATCTTGCGAAAGTCCGATCACGTCGTCGTGATCCACCCGCGGTTCGCGAAGCATGCGCAGGACAACCTCGGAGTCGACTCGAGCAGCGTCACAGTCATCAGGAACTGGACCCACCTGGATCTCTCCCAGTCTGCCTGCACCCGAGAAGATTCGCGAAAGCGATTGGGCTGGGGGCCGGAACAGAAGATAGTTCTGCATGCCGGCAATATGGGTGCAAAGCAAGGGCTCGAGAACGTGGTGAACGCCGCGCATTTACTTGGGCCGCGCCAGTCCGACATCAAATTCGTACTGATGGGGGATGGGAATCAGCGGGCCCATCTCGAAGAGCTGTCCGAGGGATGCACCGGGATCGAATTCATGGATCCTGTTGGCGGCGAGGACTTCACCGATGTGCTGCGAGCAGCGGACGCATTACTTCTCAACGAGTTGGCCGATCTTCGCAGTATGGCCGTTCCGAGCAAACTTACATCGTATTTCGCTTCAGGGGTACCTGTCGTCGCGGCTACATCTTCGGACAGTGCCTCCGGCGAGGAGATCGCCCTGTCCGGGGCGGGAGTACGTGTTGACGCCGGAAATCCGGAAGCATTGGTACGTGAAATAGAGATGCTGGTTTCCGACCCCGTCCGTGCCGCTCAACTCGCGCGAAACGGGGGGGAGTACGTGCACGAAACCTTGTCTCCCGGCTCTGCCACCACCGCGTTCGGTGACCTCTTCGACGGACTCATCAATCGAGACAGTTTGCCGACTCGACCGACGCAAGCCCGAGCGCGATGACACACCCGCAGCTCTCCCTCGGCGAATTCACCGGGGCAGGATACGACAAGGGACGTCCGGCATCAGTGCAGGTCGCCTGGCTCGCGGTGGCACCACTGTTCCGGGCCTGGTTCGTGCCGGCACGCATACGAGTTGCCATTCTCAGACTGTTCGGCGCTGAGATCGGTGATGGAGTCCTGATTCGGCACGGCGTGAAGATCCATTGGCCGTGGAAACTGTCGATCGGTGATAACACTTGGGTGGGTGAGGGAGCATGGATCCTCAATCTCGAACCGGTGAGTATCGGGTCGAACAGTTGTGTCTCGCAGGACGTCTTTCTGTGCGCGGGCAGTCACAGCAGACAGTCACGGACTTTCGAGTTCGACAACGGACCGATCGTCATCGGCAACGGAGTGTGGATTGCGGCCAGGTCCACAATTCTCCGCGGCACGTCGGTCGGTGACCACTCGGTTATCGGCGCAAATTGCCTTGTTACATCCGATGTTCCGGCGAGTTCGATCGTCCGCGCCCCGGTTTCGTCGATCGGACGACCATGAAGGGCGCACGACCGCGCTGCGCCGGGGTTCCGCACGCGTTCGAGTGCCCGGGTGGTGGAACATGAAGGTGATGACGAACCCCTTGGTGGTTCAGTTCACGGGAATCGCCGGCGGACGTCTTGTCGGTGCGTTGATTCAGGCACTGAGTATGGTCCTACTCGCGCGTATCTCCGGTCCGTCCGGCTTTGGAATCTTCGCTGCGGCTTATGGTGTCGGACTGGTGCTTCAGACCATTCTGAACTTCGGGTTCACCCCATTTCTGGTTCGGATCCGTGCGTTGGGTGACCAGGAACCCCTCATCGCGTCGACCTTGGAGTTCTCGCGCCGCGCCAACCTGGCCGTCGGTGCATTGCTGGCATTTACCGCGGCGGTAGCCGCGGTCTTCGAGCCGAAGCTTTGGTTCGTAGTGCCGTTGACAGCTTGGGTTGTTCTGGACAATTACGTCGAGACGCTGCTCTCGCTACCACTCGCTGACGGGAATACCTGGCAGAACGCGGTGTCGTTGCTCCTCCGGCGAGCACTTGCTCTCGTTTTTGTTGCGGCCGCTTGGCTCGCAGGAGTCGACGCAGTGTTCTGGTATTCCGTGGGCCTCGCGTTCTCTTCGATGATCGCTGTCTTCGTGGCCATTCGGCTCGGACCGGCGATCACTCGTGTCAGATCGAGACGCTCGTACAAGTCGATCATCGGCAAGTCCTCGCACTTCTGGTTGAATTCCGTTGCTACTCAGACGCGCAACTTCGACGTACTGCTGGTTGGACTTGTCACGTCACCGGCCGTCTCCGGAATCTACGGCGTGACGAGTCGTATCACCACTCCGTTGCGGCTGATTCCCACATCGTTTGCGGCAGTTCTCATGCCTGCGGCGGCGCGCTCGACGACCGGGCGAATCACCCAGGGCATTCTGCGACCCGCGATGTACGTATGCATCGCAAGCGCGGTGATCTTCGGTGTGATCGCAGCTGTCATCCCTGTACTCGTTCCACCGATTTTGGGCGATGCGTACGTAGACGCGGTACCGGTAATGCAGGTCGTCTGCTTCAGTTTGATCTTCGCAGCGATCTCGTCCCAATTGAATGCGATCCTGCAAGGTACGGGCAGAGTTGAAATCGTCTCCTACATAACGGTTGTGAGCACCTCGATCTGCCTCGTCGGAATCGTGCTGGCTGCCCCCCGTTACGGGGCGCTCGGAGCGGGGTGGTCGCTCTCGCTCAGCTATGTACTTCAAACCGCATTGCTGACCTGTGTCGTTGTCGTTGCAATGAGGAGGGATCCCCATGCGTAGGTTCTTCATGAGTATCGCAGCAGCTCAGGGCAATCTGGGTGACATCGAGATACGCCGAACAGCAGTCGACTACATGCGTGAACTGGGGTTCAGACCCGTTGTATTTTCGGGCAGTATGAGCGCGGAGTACGTCGATGCCTTCGATTGGGAACCAACCGACGAGGTGATGGATTCGGGTATCAACTTCTGGCGAGCGATTTTGTCCGATACAGTGCGCCGAAAGCGGGCAGTGATCGTGATGGCACCTGGGCCGGCGGTTCTGGGGGCATCAGCAGCAAGCGTCGTCAAGCACTCGTTGTTGGTGACAGTCTTTGCGGTGCTTCGCATGTTCGGTACACGAGTCCTCGTTTTGGGACGGTCGATCGAGGTACGAAGCCCAATGGCGGCAGTACCCGAGAAGATCCTCGTCGGCGTAGCCGACGTCTACGCGGCACGTGACAAAAGGACGTGTGAGTACCTGCGAGGTAAGAGTCGGTTCTATCCCGATCTCGCGTTCGGGGCCGGTGTATCCGACGGAGCGAAGTCTGCTGGCCGAGAATCTGCGCGCCGAGAAATAGCCTTGCTTTCACTTCGGCATGACCGACCGGTGAACTACGCGTCCCTTCGGTCGATCCAAAGTCAGTTCTCGGCAAATGGTTTGGATTTGATGGCCTGTTGCCAGGTTGTCGAGGACGACAGCCACAACCGCGAAGTTGCTGCGACGCTGGGTATTCCCTACGTGGGATGGGACGATGACACGACCCATCGGCAACAGGAGTCGGCTGTCCGCGCCCTGTACGAGCGCGCCGCCGTAACCGTCAGTGACCGCCTCCATGTTTTGATCCTGAGCGCTCGAGGCGGATCGATACCGGTGATGTCGGGTAGTAGTTCGGTACCGAAGCTGAGGGATTCGCTGGAACCGGTACTCGCACCGCAGGCCTCCTGGATGGACGATGCGACGGGTGGCAGCTTGAATCTAGGGCACGACGAATCTACCCGAATCTCTCGCGGAATGGACTCCGCTGCCGCGGAACTGGAGGATCTGAGATCGCGGATCAAGGAGGCAGTAATGCCGTGAGGGTTTCTCAGTTCTGGTTGTGGGTTCGCTGCTCCCACACAACACAATTCGGCCGATGACTACTCGCAGACAAGTATCTGCTTCGAGGACGGAGTTTCAAGTGAAACGTGCACTGATTACCGGAATTACAGGCCAAGACGGTTCATACCTGGCCGAGCTGTTGTTGAGCAAGGGATACGAGGTCCACGGACTTATTCGTAGATCGTCCACGTTCAATACGGCTCGAATCGATCACATGTATGTGGATCCCCACACGCCGGATGCAAAACTGTTCCTTCATTACGGAGATCTCAGCGACGGGGCGCGTTTGGTCACTCTTCTCGCACAGATACGCCCGGACGAGGTCTACAACCTCGCAGCGCAGTCCCATGTACGGGTAAGTTTCGACGAGCCCGAACATACCGGTGACACGACGGGAATCGGGTCGATCAGGCTGCTCGAAGCAGTCCGGATGGCTGGTCTCGAATGCAGGTTCTACCAGGCGTCCAGCTCCGAGATGTTCGGTGCGACACCGCCTCCGCAGGACGAGCAGACTCCCTTCTATCCGCGATCGCCGTACGGTGCGGCGAAGGTGTACTCGTACTGGATCACCAAGAACTACCGCGAGGCGTACGGGATCTTTGCCGTGAACGGAATTCTGTTCAACCACGAATCTCCGCGGCGAGGCGAAACATTCGTAACTCGCAAGATCACGCGAGCGGTGGCGCGGATCAAGGCCGGCCTGGAAAACGATTTGTACATGGGTAATCTCGATGCAATCCGCGACTGGGGCTACGCGCCGGAGTACGTGGAGGGAATGTGGAGGATGCTTCAGGCCGACGAGCCGGACGATTACGTGCTCGCGACAGGCGGTAACTACTCGGTCAAGGATTTCCTGACGGTGGCCTTCGAGCACGCCGGTTTGAACTGGGAAGATCATGTGCGCTTCGACGAGCGCTATCTGCGGCCGACGGAAGTAGATGCGTTGATCGGAGATGCAGGTAAGGCGGAGCAGAAGCTCGGCTGGAAGGCGACTGTACATACTCCCGAGCTGGCTCGAATCATGGTCGATGCGGACATCGAGGCTCTGAAGTGTGAGGGCAAGCCCTGGATCGACCGCCCGAACCTGGTGGATTGGGAGCACGCTCGATGACGGGGGAGTACGCGCAGAAGTCCCTCGATCGGAACGATGCGGTGTACGTCGCGGGCCATCGTGGACTCGTGGGTTCAGCGATCTGGCGTCGTTTGGAGGCCGACGGTTTCAATCGCCTTGTCGGTCGCACGTCCGCCGAACTCGATCTTCGCGACCGCGGTGCCGTGTTCGAGTTCTTCGCCGCCGAGAGGCCGAAGAACGTGGTCCTCGCGGCAGCCAAGGTGGGCGGGATACTGGCGAACAGCACACTGCCGGTGGACTTCATCTCCGACAACCTTCGCATCCAGGTGAACGTGATGGACGCGGCGGCCGAGTTCGACGTAGATCGCCTGCTGTTCCTCGGATCATCCTGCATCTACCCGAAATTCGCTCCTCAACCGATTCGCGAAGAATATTTGCTGACCGGTCATTTGGAACCGACGAACGATGCATATGCCATCGCCAAGATCGCGGGAATCCTGCAGGTACAGGCTGTTCGAAAGCAGTTCGGGCGTCCGTGGATCTCCGCGATGCCGACCAATCTCTACGGCCCGGGTGACAACTTCTCTGCCAAGGGCTCTCATGTGCTGCCAGCCCTCATCAGACGCTTCGACGACGCGCGCCGTGATGGAGCTGCTTCAGTCGTGAACTGGGGCAGCGGGACGCCGAGGCGCGAGTTTCTCCACGTCGACGACATGGCGGATGCCTGCCTTCATTTGCTCGACCACTATGACGGAGCAGAACACGTCAATGTTGGTACAGGCGAGGACCAGAGCATCGCGGAGATCTCTGCGATCGTGGCGGACGAGATCGGGTTCGACGGCGAGATCGAATGGGATCATTCGAAACCTGACGGGACGCCGCGGAAGTTGCTTGACATCGGGAAGCTTCGAGATTTGGGGTGGCAGCCCAAGATTGATCTTCGTGCGGGGATCGCATCGACCGTGGAGTGGTATCGACAGAACGTCGATTCGATCAGGACATGAAGTACTACAGCATTATTCGACGTAAACTCGACTTCGACAGGCAGACATCGTTATGACTTCTCGTATTGCGGTATTCGGCACAGGCTACCTCGGGGCGACACACGCAGCTTGCATGGCCGAGTTGGGTCACGAGGTTCTCGGGGTGGATGTTGATCCGAACAAGCTCGCTATGCTCGAAGCTGGGGAGGTTCCTTTCTACGAACCGGGACTCGAGGAAGTACTGCGCCGCAACATAGCCGCGGGACGTCTTCGATTCACGGCTTCCTACGAGGAGGCCGCAGAGTTCGCCGACATCCACTTCCTCGGCGTCGGTACGCCGCAGAAGAAGGGGGAGTTCGCGGCCGACATGCGTTTTGTCGATTCGGTGATCGAGACACTCGCACCCCTCTTGACCAGGCCGACCGTAATCTTCGGGAAATCAACTGTGCCAGTCGGTACAGCAGAGCGATTGGGTGCGCGGGCACGGGAACTGGCGCCTGCCGGACAAGACGTGGAGGTGGCGTGGAACCCGGAATTTCTCCGGGAAGGCTACGCGGTGAAAGACACGCTTCACCCGGACCGGCTTGTGCTCGGGGTCGACCGCAATCGACCCGGACGTGCGGAATCGATTGCGCGTGAAGTGTACGAGCAACTCTTGAACGAAGGTATTCCCTTTGTTGTGACCGACCTTGCGACTTCGGAGTTGGTCAAAGCATCAGCCAATGCATTTCTGGCAACGAAGATCTCGTTCATCAATGCGATCTCGGAGGTGTGCGAGGCTTCAGGTGCGGATGTGACCGTTCTTGCCGATGCCATCGGCCATGACGAGAGAATTGGTAGGCGATTCCTCAACGCCGGAATCGGTTTCGGTGGGGGCTGCTTACCGAAGGACATCCGTGCTTTCATGGCACGTGCTGGTGAGCTGGGAGCAGATCAAGCACTCACATTCCTACGCGAAGTCGACAATATCAACATGCGTCGTCGTACTCGGATGGTCGAACTGGCTCGAGAAGCGTGTGGTTCTCTACTCGGAGCCAATGTGGCGGTTCTCGGTGCAGCCTTCAAGCCTGACTCCGACGACGTGCGCGACTCACCTGCGCTGAACGTTGCCGGGCAGATTCAGCTGCAAGGCGCTGCCGTCAATGTCTATGACCCGAAGGCGATGGGAAACTCGAAGGCGTTGTTCCCCACCCTCACTTACACTTCGAGCGCACTTGAAGCGTGTGCAGGCGCTGATGTCGTCTTGGTTCTGACCGAGTGGGCCGAGTTTCGAAAGTTGTTGCCGTCGGACCTCGAACCTGTCGTCCGCAAGAAGGTCATCATCGACGGACGTAACTGTCTGGAACCGACCACCTGGCGCGACGCAGGGTGGACCTACCGAGGTCTCGGAAGGCCGTAAACCGGTGAAACCTTCACGGAGGGTGGGTGTTGTAGGCATCGAGGGGAAGTGGCCGTGTGCCCGGGACCAAAGTCCGTCAGCGAGCGAGCTGTGGCCGGGGGAGATGCTGGGATAGCCGCTCGTGCATCACAGGGTGAGGGGCATGTTGCCTTGTTCGGTTGGTATGCATCAACTTCCGGCGGCAAGTTGCGTAGTTGGTCGTCGACGGACGTTGGTCCTACGGCCCGCTGTGGTATGTGACCCTTTCATGGTCGGCACAGTCGACTGACGATGTCTAGGAAGTTTCGAGGCTCCGTTGCGGTGGTGAAAAGACCAATGACGCAGTAGAGTTCAGCCTGGCTGCACGTTGTGTCTGCTCTGCGCGATGTGTGAGTGGGCCCGATGTCAGTGTCGCGGGTTTGTCAGTGTCGCGTGTTCGCCACTTCCCGATCATGCATCGGCCAGGAAGTGAGATGTGTGAGATGCCGTGAAGGCCTCTCCCCCCTGGCTGTTTCGGCAAATACCTCGCGCTGTGACGCAGGGACACGCGATAGAAGATTGGCTGCCTCGTTCAGCCTGCATTGAGTGCAGCGGCTCGACAGCGGCTGTCGATTACTACTCGAAGACGTGATACGTGTTCGAGCCGAAGGAGATTCGACGATGGATGTACGGGACTACCTGAAGATTTTGCAGGCACGGTGGAAGATAGTCGCTGTCGTCACTGTGGTCGTGATCTTGGGCGCATTGGGCGCCTCGTTGATTGCCACGCCGATCTACCAGGCTTCCACGCGCCTGTTCGTGTCGACTTCTACCGGAACAACCGTGAACGAGGCTTACCAAGGTAACCAGCTCTCACAGCAGTTGGTCACTTCCTACGCCAAGCTCCTTACCGGCGAGACACTGGCACAGAGAACGATCGATTCAGTCGGGCCCGATCGACTCGGCGGGCTTTCCGCTGCGGAGATTTCGTCCAAGGTGACCGCCACATCGGCGCCGGATACAGTACTGCTCGATTTGAGCGTGCAAGATGCGTCGCCTGAACTGGCACGTGAAATCGCAAATGCGCTCTCGGACGAGTTTGTCGTGATGGTCAAAGATCTGGGTACGCCCGCAAATGGTGGCACAGCACCTGCGCGCGTCGTTGTCGAACAGCGAGCACAAACTCCCGCGGAACCGGTGTCGCCGAAGACTTCGCGGAACGTGGCGCTCGGTGCCGCGATCGGGCTTCTGCTGGGGATCGGGTTGGCTGTGGTGCGTGATCGCCTGGACAACACCGTCAAAGAGCGCAAGGTGGTCGAAGACATCGCCGGCGCGGCGATGGTGGGAACAATTCCGTTCGACAAGGAACGCGAAGTTCATCAAGCGATCAACTTCCACGAGGGCAACTCCGCAAGTGCCGAGGCGTACCGCGAGCTGCGAACCAATCTGCAGTTCCTGGCCGTGGATCGCCCACCGAGTGTCATCGTCGTTACGAGTTCTCTTCCCTCCGAGGGAAAGACCACGACTGCGGTGAACATCGCACTCGTGTTAGCCGAGGCAGGCAAGAAGGTGTGTCTCGTCGAAGGTGACCTCCGTAAGCCTCGCGTTTCGAAGTATCTGGGACTTATCGGAAGCGTTGGTCTGAGCTCGGTCCTGGCCGGGCAAGCAGATCTCGACGACGTACTTCAAGTCACGAGCAATGCTGACCTGACGGTTCTTGCCTCAGGTCCGATTCCCCCGAACCCGAGCGAACTTCTGGGCACTGACACTGCCCATGCGGTCTTTACCGATCTCCGCAGAAGGTTCGACTACGTCATCATCGACGCCTCGCCGTTGCTTCCGGTTACGGATGCTGCAGTTCTTTCAGCGCTGGCGGACGGTGCGCTAGTGATTGCTCGTCACGGCACGACGAAGAGGGAACAGCTGAGCAGGGCGGTCGGCAATCTCCACAGTGTGGGCGCGACGATTCTCGGTACTGTCATCACGATGACCCCGCTGAACGGTCGTGGTGTCTACGAGTACAAGTACTACTACGATTCCGATCCGGTTGTCGCTGACGTGGCCGTGGAAGGGTCCGTGGACAGCAATCCAGTCGGCGAACGAAAGGTCACGTCGACAGTCATCTGACCTGGTCGTACGGTAAATCCCGACGCCTCACAGGGCCCTCGAGCAATGCTCGAGGGCCCTTCTCTGTGTGGTGAATCGGACGCAATTCTCTAGTCGGGTCCTCTGAGTCTGCGACGCGCAGTGCGGAATACGGGTTCATCGGCCGTCGCAGTAATTGGGTAGGCACGGGCATGCGGGATGTGACGCTGCGGTCTGAGCTGTCCCTGCTTGACCAGTGCCTCTATGACTGTCGATCTGGTTGCGCCCGACGGGGCCTTGGGCGTCTTGGTTGGAATCGCGTAGCGAGTGTGGCGGACCGCAGGCGGACCAGCCCGATTCGGCCTCGAGAGTTTCGCAACGCCTAGATGTCGATCTGGCATCCCTCGATGGATTTGGACAGCGGGTGCGGGGGTTGTCGGCCAGCTGCGACTCAGCATGAACGAGTTCTTGGCCGATGTCGGTGGTCATATCGGCCACGGGTCCGTCGGTCGGAGGGCCGGAAAGGGATAGCGTCGACTGCTCTGGGTGAGGCGCTCGCGTATGTCGGCGACCCGGTGGGGCTCAGTCGCGTCCTGGTTACCTGCGACGAAAGGAACCCGGTTTCGCGTAAGGCAATCGAAGCGTGCGGGGGTTTACTCGAGAGCGTGCGCCCAGCTGATCAGTTGTCCCGCAATGTCGGTTGTTCGAGAGACACGCTCCGCTACTGGGTGCGAACGAGCGTGTCGAGCGTCCGTTGACCCTACACGGCCACACACGTTTGCCATAGCCATAGCCATAGCCATCGGTAGCAGTCGCCCCGCTTTGCAGCCGAGCGGCTGCGCAACTCGCATGTCCCTAATTGGGCTGTGCTGCAACTATTTCAGGACATCACCGGCGATCGCTGGCGGTCCACACTCCTCCTTTTGCATGTCTGAACTCTCGGTGTCGCCCGATCGTAGGTTCGCGCAATGCCGGCCAGGAGTAGGTAAGACGCCCAGAGGCGAAGTGTCGAACAATCGTCCAGGGCTGAGTCGACGCTGAGCGCATCAAAGTATGGATTGCAGAGTGTTTACCAACCGCGTGCTGGTTTCCGTCCAAACGCGGAGCCCAAATGGGCTAGGCGATGAAAACTATAGGTACGCAATGGTAATGGTGAGCAATGTTCACTCCTTCTTGTCGGAGGGTGAATAACTGACGTCAATGCTGGCGTCGGGAAGAACTTCGGAAAGCGCTATTGCCACGCTGTCCGGAATGTGGCAAACTCCTCACTGGTACTGACCAGCTAGCCGAAGAGTTGCCATGATGTGAGTCCTGGCAATATCGAGGCCGGCGACGTCAGCGGGCGAGGAGAAATCGCCGATCGTCCTGTGTTTGGGTTGTTAGTGGACTCTGCTTCAATCATGGGGTGTGAGCTGCGGCAATGCCGCAATAATCGACAGTTGGGCCGAGGCCTGATAATAGTCGCCGGGTTAACTGCAAGGCGCACGTAATGCGACCATACGCACTGAACGCAGCAATGCGGAGCAGTTGCTTCGCTGTCGAAGTTTCGGGAATCGGCAAGGCGGTCCGATGGACCTCGGCCGGTGAACATCTTCAGGCCGAATTCTGTGCATGGGGAAAGGTTTCTGAACACATGACGGTTCTCGAGATGGCCGCGCCCACGAAAGAGCGGCCACAACAACACCGACGAGTAACGCCGGAGAGGGCCGGTGGAGTTTCCGCACGCAGGAAATGGCAATCTGCGTATCTTCGTCGTCTGGCGATCACCGACACGATCATCGTTGCGGCAGTTGTGTTTCTGGCTCAATGGTGGCGATTCGGTAGCGACGCGGATGTCGTCGACGGTGAAGCATTCGGCCATTTCAGCTACACCGCACTGTCTTTCGCCCTGATTATCGGCTGGTTTGCCGTACTGAGGGTATTTCGGACCAGATCTCCTCGTGTGATCGGAAGCGGCCCTGAAGAGTACCGATTGATCGCTGTCGGAACGCTCCGCCTGTTCGGACTGATTGCGATCGCCAGCCTTCTCCTTCACCTGGAGATCGCGCGCCTGTACCTTGCCGTGGCGTTTCCGATGGGATTGACCGCCTTGATCGCGAGTCGTTGGATCTGGCGACGGGTGATTGCTCGTGAGCGAGCCCGAGGTGAATTTCGAACTGCCGTACTTGTGGTCGGTGTGCGAGGGGCGGTTGTCGATCTTGCACGCAACCTCGAGCGCGACGATGCCCATGGATACCGAGTTGTCGGAGTCTGCGTACCCGGCTACGGAGGAGACGTGGGCGAAGTTGTCACAGTGAACGGTCGGGACATTCCGGTGCTCGGAGACGAGCACAGTGTCACCGACGCACTCGAACAGGTCGGTGCCGACACGGTGGCGGTGACGGCGTCGGAGCGACTCGGACCGGAAGGGCTGCGCAAGCTGGCCTGGGATCTCGAGCGCGATCATGTGGACCTTGTTGTCGCACCGGGGATTCTGGATGTGTCCGGGCCGAGGCTCTCGATGCGCCCGGTCGCAGGATTTCCGCTGATTCATGTCGAGCGTCCGCGCTATCACGGCGCACAGAAGTTCTCGAAGACGACCTTCGACGTTGCTTTCGCGGCGCTCGTGCTGGCCGTGATCAGTCCGGTGCTTCTGGCGGCTGCGATCGCCGTCAAGCTCACGAGCAAGGGTCCGGTTCTGTACAAGTCGGAGCGGATGGGGTTGGACGGTCAGCCGTTCCCCATGCTCAAGTTCCGCTCGATGGTCCAGAATGCGGATTCACAGGTCACGGCACTGATGAAGGAGAACGAAGGCGCCGGAGTGCTTTTCAAGATGCGAGACGATCCGCGTGTGACGACGGTAGGTCGATTCATGCGCCGATACTCGATCGACGAGTTGCCCCAGTTCGTCAATGTCCTCCGGCGAGAGATGAGTGTTGTAGGACCGCGGCCACCGCTTCGGCGCGAGGTCGAGATGTACGACGACGCGGTCAGTCGTCGGCTACTGGTCAAGCCCGGTGTCACCGGCCTGTGGCAGGTCAGTGGACGTTCTGATCTTTCGTGGGAAGACACTGTCCGCCTGGACCTTTCCTACGTCGACAACTGGTCGATGATGGGTGACGTCATGATCGTCGCGAAGACGCTCAAGGCGGTGGTGGGAAGTGATGGCGCCTACTGACAAGAAGGCGGTACCGGCGCCTTGCGAAAATGAGGCGCCGAACAATCCGCTGATCTTGCGAACGGCATTGGTGATCGCGGTCATCGGCGCGAGCGGAGCCTTTCAGGCGTACACGCAGAGGACAGCGCTCGGATCGTTGCTCGTACACGGTTCGGCCGTTCTTTCGGCGACACTTGCGTTGGTCTACTTCCTCGACCGGCGATACTCACGCAATACGACGTGGCCTGTCTTCACGCTTATGATCTCGGCCGGCGTCCCGGCAACCAGCTGGTACTGGTCGACACTGCCCCGGAACTCCGCCGTCGCCGGCATCGTCGTCGTGTGCCTGGCGATCACGGGAATCATCGTCGCCCGTGAGTTGACCTTCGCGGTGCGAGTGCGGACTGTTGCCCTCACCTTGCTGGTACTTCTCGTGCTGTCGTTGATGGTCGTGTTCCTCGATCCTTCGACTGGCATCGACGTGGACACCCGCGCCGTTGCTTATCGCGGAATCTTCACGCACAAGAACACTTTGGGACGAATGGCTGCCATCGAAGTTGTACTTGTCGGTGTCATGCTCATGCTTCCCGACGTCAAGCGTATTCCGTGGGTGGCGGCGCTGGCTGTCGCCGGCATCGTGTTGTTCGAGGCCCGGAGCCAGACCGGTCTCGTTGCTGCGGGGATTGCGCTGGCGACAATGGTTGCTCTGAGGTGCTTTCGACGGACACCGAACGCTCACCTCGCCTCGACTGTGATCATCGGCCTGTACCTCGGGGTGTCCGGCGCGATGAAGGTGCTCGGACCCGATGTCGCGGCGCTACTCTCGCGAGATGTCACGCTGACCGGCCGGTTACATCTCTGGACGGTATCCGACTACTACGCCGAACAGCGGCCTCTGCTCGGATGGGGCTTCGGCTCGGTGTGGGCGCCGGACAGTGCAGTGGGGCAGATGATTCGGTCAAAGCTGTCCTTTCCGGCGACCAGCGCACACAACGGAATGCTCGACATTCGGCTGCAGATCGGTTGGATCGGATTCCTGCTGCTGTTGGCCGGCTATTACCTGCTTCTGAGCACGGCGCTCGGGCGAGCCCGCAGCAGAACGGAGTACATCGCCGTCGTCGCGATCATGGTTCTCGTCTTCTCGATGGACTTGACGGAGTCGACGCTCTTCTTCGGCGCCATGTGGCTGATCGCATGGGTCTTCCTGGCGCCGTACGGACCCTCGACCCGCCGCTCCCACAATGCGGGCAACGCCGAGTTGTCGATCCGTGGGGTTCGTGCCGACAAGAACGACGCGTACAGGTTCGCTCCGGAGCGAAGAGGAGGTCACTGAGATGTACAAGTCGTTCGATGTAGCGCGTTCGAAGCCCGAAGTGAACCCGACGTCCGCCGGTGGATTCACGCCGCCGAAAGCCTTGATGTTCCATGCGATCTATCGGAATCCGGGTGGTGAGGAGCAGAGCTTCGCCAACGAATCCAAGCTCCTGAAATCGATCGGATACGAGACGGTTCAGTGCACCACCGAGAATTCCAAGATCTCCCGGGGACCGTGGGCGGCAGTCACCGCAGTGTTCAGTCCTCGCGTACTCGTCGATGCGTTGCGCATCATCCGTTCGGAGCGCCCCGACGTCATCTACGTGAACAATCTCTGGCCGGCGTTCTCGGCTTCGTTGCTCGTGGCCGCAAGAGCCGCCGCAATTCCTACGTTGCAGGCGGTTCGAAACTATCGCCTCGCCACACCGTCAGCCAAGTTGCGCGCAGATGGCACGTGCACCGAATGCGGTTCCACCAAATACTTCACGAGTTGTGTCCGCAACGGATGCTACGGAAACAGCCGACTGCAGAGCCTTGTCTGCTACCTGAGCGCTACGGCGGTCAAGCTGAGCGTCTTGGGGTGGAAGCAGCACAGGTTCGTCGCAACGAGCGCGATGACAGCACGTCTGGTCGAAGGACGACTGATCAGTTCTGGCCGCGTCGTGGTTCGTCCGAACTTCGGATTCGAAGAAAATGAACCCGAGTTTCGGAGCACTGATTCGGTTGTGTGCGTCAGCCGACTGACACCGGAGAAGGGCGTCCTGGATTTGGTGCGCAACTGGCCGCAGGGCGCTGGAAGTCCCTCGCTCACAGTTCTCGGTGACGGACCGCAGTACGGCGAGATCTCCAGCATAAGCGCAGCTCTCGACAACGTCACGCTGGCCGGATTCACTTCGCACGAAGATGTGATCGAGATACTTCGCGACAGTGCGGCGTCCGTGGTGCCGTCTCAATGGGCAGAACCGTTCGGACGCGTTGCGATCGAATCGATGTCGGTTGGCACCCCGGTCATCTACGCAACCAACGGTGCACTCGCGGACATCGTCGGACCGGGCGGAACGCCTCTCAATACCTTGGAAGAGTCGTCGATACGCGAGGCCCTCGATCGAATCTTCGGAGCGGACGATCGATCGGCGATACGCAGATCCGCTTATCGTCACTACTCGAATCGCTTCACATCGCGCAAAGCGGCGACGTCGATGCGTGAGCTCATCGACGAGGTGAGATCGTGAAAGATCGCACTCGGCATGTGACATTCATGGCCGATCAAGGGCTTTCGAGCGTCCTCACTTTTGTCGTTCTCACCTCGGTGGCACGACTCGGTGGTCCGATCGAAGTCGGCCAGGTTGCCGTGATTCAATCGGCGGGTCTGTTGGCACTGGCACTGGGGAGAGCGATCGGCGTCGACGTCTGGCTGTCGCGAGGGGCGGGGTCTGACGAGCGTGGACCGGCGTTGGCGCCCACGATCGTGCTGGCGGCGGTATCGGTGACATCGGTGTGGGCACTGTTCGTGATCGCCGGCTCGGACTCGATGAATCTCACGGTATACGCCTTGGCTGCAGCTGGTTTCGTGGTGTTGGACGTGATACGCACGATGCTGATGCACGACGGTGCGAGTTGGATCTCTGTGTCGATACAGATCGTGACACTCTCGTTCGTCCTTATTGCAGCTTTCCTGGTCGAGAATCTGACACTTGCACTCGTGACCTATACGGTCGGTGTCTTCGTCGCGCTCGCTCTCGGTCACGCATCCATGCGTCTGGTACCGCCGGTACCGTCGATCAGGTACTCGCGCACTCACCGATATAGATCCGTGCCGTTTGCGATCGAGATATTGATGGGATCAGCTGCGCAGCAGGCGATGTTCTTGATACTCACTGTGGTGGCGTCGATCTCGATGATCGGTGAGATCAGAACTGCCCAGACACTGCTCGGTCCGCTGTCCTTGATGTTCGCGGGCATCTCGCCAATTCTGATGCGTAAGTTCGGCAGTGGTGTCGAAGCGATGAGCCCGAGCGAGTGCATGGCACTCGGCCGCCGAGTGGGCTTGCAGATCTTCTGGGTTTCGATCATCTGCGTTTCGCTGATCTGTCTTACGCTCGAGATTCGATTCTCGGGAGTGCGATTGATGGATCATCTGGTCGGGTCGCACTTTCCGAACTTGATACCGGTCATTCTGCTGTGCGGGTTGGCGGTGGCGTTCAACGGGATTCTGCTGGGAGTCGGCACGTCGATCCGCGTCGTGGACAAGACGGGAAACCTCAACAGATTTCGCGCCTTGCTGTTACCTCTGCAGTTTCTGATCGTTCTCGGGGCGGGACTGACCGACAGCGCCGTACCCGTCGCAGGAGCATTGGCCGCGTCGGCGTGCGTCAGCGCGAGCGTCGCACTTCTGGTTTCGATGAACCGTGACGCCCGACCGAAAGTTGACCTCTCATGAAGAATCCCAGCGGCGTCGTAGTGGCGATTCTGACCTTCCGTCGTGAATCGGAACTGGCTGTCTGCATCGACAGCGTCCGGGCATCGATCCAGGCTTCCGGTGCCTCCGCCCAGGTCGTAGTAGGCGACAACGATCCGGAATCCACCACGCCGACGTGTGTTGCCGACGGGATCGAACGACTGCATCTCGGATTCGGCGGGGTATCTCCGGCGCGACGTGCGTTCGTCGATCTCGCCCGTGCACGAGATCGTCGTTACATCGTCTTCGTCGACGACGACGAGTACGTCGATGTCGACTGGCTGTCGAATCTCCTCACCTGCGCAGCAGATTTCGACGCAGGTGCTGTGGCCGGTCCTGTGATTCCGGTGGGTCTGCCTGCCTCGGAACTTCCATTGCACACTCGCGTTCGCCATTCGACCGGCACCCCGGTTGCGTCTGCAGGCGCTGGAAATCTGTTGTTGGACCTGAAGGCTTTGAACGGCTTGAACTTCAGTGACGACTGGGATCTACCTGGCGGCGAGGACACCGAGTTCACGCTCAGGATGAGCGCCGGCGGTGTCCGGTTGTTGTGGTGCGACGAGGCGCTTGCGTACGAACCCGTAGGCGAGGATCGGCGTCGGGATTCCTGGCTCTTCGCCCGGTATGTCAACAACGGACGAATCCTCGCGGTCTGTCAGGGACAGCTCGAGCTGCCACTGTTGGCGGCTCAGAGTGCCAAACGCGCTCTGCTCGTCCTCGCGTCGGCGACGTTGATCCCCGTTGCCTTGATCAGTCCACGGATCAAGCGCGTGGTTCTCGACAACGGTGCACGCAACATCGGTTGGTTCTCAGAGCGATTCAGCCGCAGCGATTCTCGGACGCCGCGCGCACAGAGGCTGGTGGTAGCGCGATGACACGGTTGTTGATGACGGCATACGCCTGCGATCCGAATCAGGGGAGTGAGTCCGGTGCGGGTTGGGCGCTTCTCTCGGCAGCTTCCGAACTGTGTGAGTCGATCACGGTGGTGACTCGCTCCGGTGAGGCTCCCGCATTGGAATCAGAGTGTGAACAGCTCGGTTGCGAAGTTCGTGTCGTGCGAATAGCGACTTTGCCCGCGGAAGAAGCCGGATCGTACGGTCGATACCTCCGATGGCTCTGGCACACTTCACTGTTCGTTCGGCGTGAAGCGGCAAACTTCGACGTCCTGCACCATGCAACTTTCGCCTCCGACTGGCTGCCCCCACCGGTGCTGTTCGGTGGAGCCGGCGGAGTACGACTGGTATGGGGGCCTGCTGGGGGCAACACCTACCCGCCGATGCGGCTCGCCAAGCGCATCGGTATGCGGTATCTGGCATCCACGGTAGTTCGAACCTGCTCGACGAAAGCCGTTCGGTCACTGACACACATCTTCATGTCCGGACGAGTTGACACTTTCATCGCGATGAACTCCGACAGCGGACGTGGCGCACCGCGGGCACGCAACGTCGTCGTCCAACCCAATTGTGTTCTGGGCTACGACGGAATCGAGAAGCAAGCGGTACCCAGACCGAAACGAAGACTCTTGTTCGTAGGAAGACTGTTGCAATACAAAGGAATCGACCTGATTCTGGATGCGCTCGAGCAGCTGGGTACCGAGTGGTCCATGACCTTTGTCGGGGAGGGACCCGCCCGCGGGCGGATCGAGAAGTCGCTTCCGTATCGGCGCGGTCAGATCACGCTTCGCGGATGGCGCGACAGATCGGAAGTGGTGGGCGAGATGGGGGCCTCCTCCGCTCTGCTCTTCCCGAGCATGCACGATTCGGGCGGCTGGGTGGCGGCCGAAGCGGCTGCGGTGGGCCTGCCGGTGGTCTGTTTGGATCTCGGCGGTGTGCCGACACTGGCAGGTAGGAACGCCGTGACGATCCCGGTTGCTCCGGCGTCGACTCTCGCCTCTCGTATCGCTCGATCGATTGTCGAGACCGAGCTTTCTCTCTTTGAACCGCAACGTGATTGGACTCGGTCCCGGTTGACATCGGTCTTGTCGCGCAGCTACGGCCAGTGCAATGAACGTCGACAAACGAACTCGGAAAAGTGGTGAGACAGATGAGCAGTCCGTTCGAGGTCATCGAGGTGGGTGGCATTCCGTTTGCCGCGACCAATCTCGAGAGAGCTACCGATTGGGTGGTCAACGACAGACGAGAGGGAGCCGGAACCGGAGTCTCCGTGAGGTTGTCGAATTCCTACTGCGTGTCGGCGGCGCACAGTGATCGCGACTACTCCGCGGTTTTGAAGGGTCCCGGTGTGAACTTCGCAGACGGAACCCCGGTCAGCTGGGTGATGCGCCTGATCGGCGGCACCGCCGATCACGTCGGTGTTCGACCAGTCCGGGGTCCGTCGTTCTTCGAGGCCACCCTGGACAAGGGACGCCGCTACAGCCTTCGTCACCATTTTGTCGGCACGACAGAAGAGACGTTGAGTCTCTTGACGGATCGAGTCGAGGAGTTATACCCGGGAATCAAGGTGGCCGGCACATATGCCCCGCCGTTTGCCGGGTTCAGCAAGGAGTTCGTCGACGACATCATCACGAAGGTCGATCCGACGTCACCGGACATCGTGTGGGTCGGTCTGGGTGCGCCGAAGCAGGACTTTGTTACGAAGGCGATAGCGGATCGAACCGACTACGTGGCCGTCGGTGTCGGCGCGGCCTTCGACTTCTTGGCCGGAACTGTTTCGGAGGCACCATCTTTCGTCCAGAACTCGGGTTTCGAGTGGTTGTATCGACTTGTATCCGAACCCAAACGTCTGTGGCGGCGCTACCTGTTCGGTAACTCGACATTCATACGGCTGGCATCACGTGACATACGAAAAGTCTTCGGCCGTTTGGGGGGACGCGCATGAGCGAGATCAAGACTGCCGAGCGATTCGGAGGACTACGGACCACAACCGTGGTTTCGCAACTATCAGGCGGGCTGTCCCGCAACGGAAGGAACGCAGGATGAAACGCGCACTGATTACCGGAATCACGGGGCAGGACGGCTCTTACCTTGCCGAGTTGCTGCTCTCCAAAGGCTACGAGGTTCACGGACTGATCCGTCGATCCTCGACGTTCAACACTTCGAGGATCAACCACATCTACGTTGACCCGCACGATGCGGATGCTCGACTTTTTCTTCACTACGGTGACCTCAGTGACGGAGCGCGCCTGGTGACACTACTCGCGCAGATCAAGCCGGACGAGGTGTACAACCTCGCTGCGCAGTCTCACGTCAGGGTCAGCTTCGACGAACCCGAACACACCGGGAACACCACTGGCGTCGGGTCGATCCGACTACTCGAAGCGGTTCGGATGGCCGGACTCGACTGCCGGTTCTACCAGGCGTCGAGTTCCGAGATGTTCGGTGCCACACCGCCACCGCAGAACGAGGAGACACCGTTCTACCCACGTTCGCCCTACGGTGCAGCGAAGGTGTACTCGTACTGGATCACCAAGAACTATCGTGAGGCATACGGGATCTTCGCTGTGAACGGAATTCTGTTCAATCACGAATCCCCGAGGCGTGGTGAGACATTCGTGACGCGGAAGATCACGCGCGCGGTCGCACGCATCCAGGCAGGTATCGAGGATCATCTGTACATGGGCAATCTCGATGCGATTCGCGACTGGGGATATGCGCCGGAGTACGTGGAGGGAATGTGGCGCATGCTGCAGGTCGACGAGCCTGAGGATTTTGTGCTCGCCACCGGTGGCAACTACTCGGTGCGCGACTTCCTGACCGTCGCGTTCGAACATGCAGGTCTGAACTGGGAAAACCACGTTCGATTCGACGAACGGTATCTTCGGCCGACCGAGGTGGACGCACTGATCGGGGATCCGAGTCATGCCGAGCGCAAACTCGGTTGGAAGGCCGGCGTGCACACACCCGAACTGGCCCGGATCATGGTCGAGGCAGACATCGAAGCGCTCGAACACGAAGGGCGACCGTGGATCGACACTCCGGCACTTCCCGACTGGTCGGCGACGCGATGAGTGATTCATTCGCAGCGCGACCACTCGATCGAGGCGCACCGTTCTACGTGGCCGGCCACCGAGGTCTGGTCGGCTCTTCGGTGTGGCGACACCTGGAATCTGCGGGCTTCACCAGGTTGCTCGGAAAGACGTCGGCCGAACTCGATCTACGTGACCGGGAAGCTGCTTTCGATTTCTTCGCCCGCGAAAAGCCGACCAACGTGATCCTCGCAGCAGCAAAAGTTGGGGGGATTGCGGCGAACAGCACTTTCCTCGTCGACTTCCTGTCGGAGAATCTGCGCATCCAGGTGAACGTGCTCGACGCTGCCCTCGCACACGGCGTCGAGCGTCTCCTGTTCCTCGGATCATCTTGCATCTACCCGAAATTGGCACCGCAACCGATCAAGGAGGAATACCTGCTCACCGGGCATCTCGAGCCGACCAACGACGCCTATGCAATAGCAAAGATCGCGGGAATACTCCATGTTCAAGCTGCCAGGCGGCAGCATGGTCGCCCCTGGATCTCAGCTATGCCCACCAACCTGTACGGCCCGGGAGACAATTTTTCGCCGCACGGATCGCACGTACTTCCCGCCCTCGTTCGGCGTTACGACGAGGCGCAGTCGTCGGCAGTCCAGTCGGTTGTCAACTGGGGGAGTGGCAATCCGCGACGTGAATTCCTGCATGTCGACGACTTGGCGTCGGCGTGTCTGCATCTGCTCGACAACTACGACGGTGCATCGCATGTCAACGTCGGAACCGGCGAGGACCACACAATTCGTGAGATCGCTTCGATAGTCGCCACGGAGGTCGGATACACCGGAGAGACGCGGTGGGACACCTCGAAGCCGGACGGAACGATGCAGAAACTGCTGGACGTGAGCATGATTCGGAAACTCGGATGGCGGCCGACAATCGGATTGCGCGAAGGAATCGCGTCGACGATCTCGTGGTACCGCGACAACATCGGTGCCGTACGTACCTGAATCACTTTTCCCATCAACACACTTCGCACACTCTCGAGAAAGCAGATCGAGCAACATGAGCACTCGCATAGCAGTATTCGGCACGGGATACCTGGGCGCGACACACGCGGCCTGTATGGCCGAACTCGGTCACGAGGTCCTCGGAGTGGATGTCGATGCGGCAAAGCTGGAGAAACTGGCAGCAGGTGAAGTTCCGTTCTACGAGCCAGGGTTGGGCGAGGTCCTACGAAACAACATCGATCGAGGGCGACTGAAGTTCACGTCGTCGTACGAGGAAGCCGCAGAATTTGCGGACGTGTTCTTCCTCGGGGTCGGGACGCCGCAGAAGAAGGGTGAGTTCGCCGCGGACATGGTCTACGTGGATGCCGTGATCGAGACTTTGGCGCCGCTGCTCACCAAGCCCGCGGTCATCTTCGGCAAGTCCACGGTACCGGTGGGAACCGCGGAACGGCTCGGTAAGCGCGCGCGGGAACTGGCACCGATCGGTGACAGCGTCGAAGTCGCGTGGAATCCCGAGTTTCTGCGTGAAGGATTTGCCGTCCAGGACACGTTGCACCCGGACCGACTTGTGCTCGGAGTCGATCGAAATGTCCGCGGTCGAGCGGAATCTGTTGCGCGCGAAGTTTATGCAGAGCTCATCGATGCGGAGATTCCGTTTCTCGTCACGGACCTTGCGACGGCGGAGTTGGTGAAAGCGTCAGCGAACGCTTTCCTGGCCACCAAGATCTCGTTCATCAACGCCATCTCCGAAGTGTGCGAGGCCGCTGGCGCCGACGTCACAGTGCTTGCCGACGCGATCGGGCACGACGTTCGGATCGGACGTCGATTCCTCAACGCGGGAATTGGTTTCGGCGGAGGGTGTTTGCCGAAGGACATCCGCGCCTTCATGGCTCGCGCCGGTGAACTCGGTGCCGATCAAGCACTGACGTTCCTGCGCGAAGTCGACAACATCAATATGCGCAGACGTACACGCATGGTCGAACTGGCGCGGGAGGCATGCGGATCGCTTCTCGGTGCGAGAGTCGCAGTTCTGGGTGCCGCGTTCAAACCGGACTCGGACGACGTTCGTGATTCGCCGGCGCTCAACGTCGCGGGTCAGATTCAGCTCCAAGGTGCTGCAGTGAACGTGTACGACCCAAAGGCCATGGACAATTCGCGCGCGCTGTTCCCGACGCTGACCTACTCGGCAAATGCATTGGAGGCCTGCGAAGGTGCCGATGTCGTCCTGGTATTGACCGAGTGGCCCGAATTCTTGAAGTTGCAGCCGTCCGATCTCGATTCGGTGGTTCGCAAGAAAGTGATCGTCGACGGGCGCAATTGCCTTTCCCACGACGAGTGGCGAGGCGCAGGTTGGAACTACCGCGGACTGGGACGCCCGTGAGCACAGGACGTCTCGTCCGTCGCAGCTGATCTATATCGAAATGAGAAAGCCCGGTTCGCCCTCGCGGTCCGACCGGCAAAGACCGCTCAGACCCGCAGTGGACATGCGTGAGCCGAAGGAGACATCAAGATGGAAATTGTCGACTACCTGAAGATATTGCAAGCCAGATGGCGAATAGTCGCTGCTGTAACCGTGCTCGGAATCCTGGGAGCCCTTTGCGCTTCTCTTCTTTCGACGCCCGTTTACCAGGCCTCGACGAGGCTGTTCGTTTCGACGTCGGCGGGTACCTCGGTCAACGAGGCACTACAGGGCAGTCAACTTTCACAGCAGCGAGTTCTGTCCTATACAAAACTCCTGACCGGCCGAACACTCGCACAGCGGACGATCGACGAACTGGGACGGAGGGTGGTCGGCGGGATGTCGGCTGACGAGTTGGCCTCCAAGGTCACTGCGACGTCGGCGCCCGACACTGTGTTGATCGACCTCGCAGTCAAGGACGCGTCACCGGAACTCGCACGCGAGATCGCGAACACTCTCTCATCCGAATTCGTGGCATTGGCAAAGGAACTGGAGACACCCGAGAACGGCGGAACACCGCCTGCACGTGTGGTCGTCGAACAGCAGGCTCAACAGCCGACTGTTCCGGTGTCACCCAAGACTTCGCGCAACCTCGCGCTCGGCGCGGTGGCGGGACTGGTTGTGGGGATCGCGCTTGCGTTGATTCGTGATCGACTCGACAACACGGTGAAAGATCGTCGAACTGTAGAAGAGATCGCGGGTTCGGCGATGGTGGGCACGATCCCGTTCGACAAGGACGTCGAAGTCAATCACGCGATCGCTTTCAGTGACGGAAGTTCCGTGAGTGCCGAAGCCTTCCGTGAGTTGCGCACCAACCTTCAGTTCCTCGAGGTGGACCATCCACCGCGTGTCATCGTCGTCACGAGTTCGCTTCCCTCCGAAGGTAAGACGACCACGGCCGTGAACATCGCTCTCGTCTTGGCGGAGGCCGGCAAATCAGTGTGCCTGATGGAAGGCGACCTCCGGAAGCCGCGAGTATCGAAGTATTTGGGATTGCTCGGAAGTGTCGGCGTCAGTTCGGTGCTCTCCGGTCAAGCGACGCTGGACGATGTGCTTCAGCCGACCGAGTTCGACGGGCTGACAGTGCTCGCCTCCGGACCGATCCCGCCGAACCCGAGCGAACTACTCGGCACGGACACGGCCAAACATGTTCTCGAGGAACTGCGGGCGCGATACGACTACGTCATCATCGACGCCTCGCCGTTGCTACCCGTCACGGATGCCGCGGTCCTGGCCGCGATGTCGGACGGTGCCCTGGTGATCGCCCGACACGGCTCCACGAAACGCGATCAACTGGCGCGCGCGGTCGGAAACCTACAGAGTGTGGGTGCGCACGTCCTGGGCACTGTCATCACGATGACGCCGTCTCGCGGAGGCAATGCGTACGAGTACAGCTACTACTACGAGTCGGACAAGTCGCTACCGCAGTTGACCGCGGTGCCCGCGCTCAACGCTCACCGAAGCGAAGTCGGCTGAGCAGCGGGCCGAGGAGATCGGCGATCTCGAGTCCGATCTCGTGAAACACGTTCTCTTCCTTACCCATCGGATCCATGACGTCCTCGGGTTCGGTGGCACGAAATCGGGGTCTGGCGGCGGCGAGGTCCTCGACAGTTCCTGCATCTGCGAGCGAGCCCAACCGTGCGGCTTCTCGAAGTGTGAACGTGCGCTTGAGCCGCGCCGGAGCCATCGCCAGGACTTTGTCTCGCTGACTTTCGGTCATCGTGAGAATGAGGTCGGCGTCCGAGGCCAGCGCTGTTGTCATGCGTCGGGCTTGAAACTCCGTGGGGTCGCCGCCGAGCCCCGCGAGAACCCTCGCAGCAGTCGGCTCGATCGGGTGTCCGACCATCGCCCGGGTTCCGGCACTCGACGCGGTGAATCCGGTGACCCCGGCTTCGGCGGCATAAGCACGTGCAAGGCGTTCGCCCGTGGGTGATCGGCAGATGTTTCCCGTACAAACGAAGAGAACGTGCATGGCAGAAGCATAGGTTGCACACGCGACGCACTCGTCGTACGCCCGATGTTGGTTTCGCGCCCACCTGGCGTACGCGTTTCGGAAAGTTCGGACGCATACCAACAACACATGAAGATGACCGTGTTCGGAACGGGATACCTGGGGGCGACCCACGCAGTGTGTATGGCCGAACTTGGCCACGACGTGCTGGGAGTCGACATCGACCAGTCCAAGGTCGACAAGTTGTCTCGTGGGGAGGTCCCGTTCTTCGAGCCGGGTCTGACCGACATGCTGGAGAAGAATCTGGCGTCGGGTCGGCTGCAGTTCACGACTTCCTACTCCGATGCCGCGGATTTTGCGGACATCCATTTCGTCGGTGTGGGGACGCCCCAGAAGAAGGGGGAGTACGCCGCAGATCTGAGTCATGTTCATTCGGTGATCGACATGTTGGCGCCGTTGTTGCGAAAGCCTTCGCTGATAGTCGGGAAGTCGACGGTGCCGGTAGGCACGGCAGCGGCTCTCGGCGAGCGACTCCGAGCGACTGCGCCGGCGGGTGGCTCGGTAGAGGTGGCCTGGAATCCGGAGTTCCTGCGTGAAGGACACGCGATCGCGGACACCTTGAGCCCTGACCGGTTGGTTCTGGGGATCGATCGTGACCGGCCGGGAAACGCCGAAGGCGTTCTTCGCGAGGTGTATGCCGAGATACTGGACGCGGGGGTGCCCTTCCTCGTGACCGATCTGGCGACGTCCGAGTTGGTCAAAGGATCTGCGAATGCGTTTCTCGCGACCAAGGTGTCCTTCATCAATGCGATTGCGGAGGTGTGCGAGGCGACCGGGGCCGACGTCACGATGTTGGCCGACGCTCTCGGGTACGACGCTCGGATCGGTAGACGGTTCCTCAATGCGGGCTTGGGGTTCGGCGGTGGTTGCCTGCCGAAGGACATTCGGGCGTTCATGGCACGCGCCGGGGAGTTGGGTGTCGACCAGGCGCTGTACTTCCTCCGCGAGGTCGACAGCATAAACATGCGACGACGGACAAAAGCTGTGGAACTGGTGACGGCAGCCTGCGATGGCAGTTTGCTGGGAGCTAACGTGTCGGTGCTGGGAGCCGCGTTCAAACCCGAATCCGACGATGTGCGCGATTCGCCTGCGCTCAACGTTGCAGGAATGATGCAGTTGCACGGGGCGGCGGTCACCGTTTTCGATCCGAAGGCAATGGATAATTCTCGCCGACTGTTTCCCACCCTTCACTACGCAACCTCCACGTCAGAAGCTTGCAGGAATGCTGATGTGGTCTTGATCGCCACTGAATGGGACGAGTTCGCCTCACTCGTGCCCGGCGATTTGGAACCGCTCGTTCGGCGGCGGGTGATCGTTGACGCCAGAAATTGCCTCGATCCGGACCTGTGGCGCGCCGCCGGTTGGAACTATCGCGGATTGGGGCGGTAGGTCGAACGTCCAGGTAGCGAAAAAATAGCTGCGAGAAGGCCTTAGGTGAGATGCGCGAACCTCGCAGACCATGCCCAGTGGGTAGACTTCCGGCCGGGGAATGACGGGGTCTGGTGACGGAACCCGTCGACGGTCGACGAAGGTGGATCATGAACTTGGTTTTGGGTGTGACGGTGGGAGCCAGCGCTGTGCGTTTGGCGCGCCCGGGGACGCCCGACCACAGTGGTCCGGTGTTCCGATCCAGAGCGGTCGATCGAGGCCGCGAGATTCCGGAGGAAGTCGCAGCGGAGGCAACCGGCGTGGCCTTGACCGAGAATGCCGACCTCGGCAGCAATACGGTCGTCGCCTACCGGGATCAAGCACAGGCCGGAGCACTCCAAGCAGCGTTCGAACAGAAAGGCATCGACAACTTCGAGCTGGTTCCCGAAGTAGTCGCGACGCTTCGAATGCTCGAGGAGTCCGGTGCGTTGACCGACCAGAGCACACTCGTCGTCGTCGACATCGGTAGTTCTGGATCGACGATCAGCATCGTGGACAGGCAGATGCGGTCTACCGTCGTCACCGCCCGGTCGACGCGGGTCAGTGGAGATCACTTCGACGAGCTCGTCTACTCGGATCAGACCGTGCGTCGCCGTATAGCTACGCCGGCCGACCCGGGCGGCGATGCCGAACTGCAGGCGCGATGCCGACTCGCGAAGGAACAGCTGTCCTCACGAAGTGCGGTGTGCCTGCCCGGCCCCGGCGGGCTTCTCCTGCTGTCGCGGGAAGTTTTCGATTCGTTGGTCGTCACGTCGGTGGAGGCCTTCGCACGCGAGATACGAGAGGTCATCGCAACGTCCGGCCGTAACCCCGACGCGATTCTCCTGATCGGTGGCGGTGCACGCATTCCGATCGTGCGGGCGACCCTCGCCGCGTGGCTGGAGTGCCCCCTCATCGCGCCCGAGCAGCCGGAACTCGTGACTGCGCAAGGCGCTGCGCTGATCGCGGAGTCGTCGATGACGCCATCGGCGCGCGCGGTATCTGCCCCGGTTCAGGTTCCGGCTGTAGCGCCGATCTTTGCGCCGTATCCGATCCACACCCCGGCGGAGGTACCCGTTCCGGTTCAGGCGTTCAGCCACGGAGGGGTGGCAACGCTCGCGGAATCGGAGCGGCCGAATGCCTTGTCCGAAGCCGCTTCCGGTACGAAGTCCGTTCCGCAGGAACAGGTGCCGAGCCCTTACGCGGCGGAACTGCCTCAGCCGCGACCGAACCGACACGAGCAACGATTCGATCCGGCCGCAGATCTCGTGGTCGCCGACAGCGACCCGGCCACGGACGGATTCGGCACAGAACGTGACGCCGACACCGAGGCCGTGATGGTTGACGCCCAGGCGTACTCGGCGATGTACGAAGGCGAGGGACCCGGGGCAGGAACCGCACACCCGTCCTGGCTCGCCGGGACACAACCCGTTGAATCGACATCCAAAGAGCCGAGAAACCCGCTACGGTTCGCGGGCCTCGGCGCCGGTGTGATCGCGGCGATCGTGATCGTGGGGCTGGGATTGGGCTACGGAGGAAAGGTCTTCGATTCCGAGGACGCCGGACCCGTGGCAACCGAGGTGACCACGACGGCACCGACGACCACGACTACTCCGCCGCCTACGACCACAACGACCCCGCCCCCGACGACGACGGAGGAAGCCCCTCCGGTCGTCGAGGCTCCGCCAGTCGTGCAGGACACTTACGTGCCTCCCGCGCCCGCGCCCGCGCCGCCACCGCCGGCGATCTACATCCCGGGGCTTCCGCCGATTCTGCTGCCGGTCCTCCCACCGATTCCCGGACTCTGAGGCTCGCTTTCAGCGTTTGGAGTGTCGGCCACCTGACGTGGGGCCGGCCTTGACCGCGCTACCGGGCGGACGGGCGAGAATCACGGCGATGGCAGTGGTGAGTGGAACCGAAAGCGCCAGGGCTATTCCGCCGACAGCGGACCTTACGATCTCGATTGCGACGGCGTCACCGACCAGGACGTCCTGAAGAGGGCGCCCGCTGACGCTGAAGAGCAGTAGCAGTGGCAGCGCCCCACCCGCGTACGCGAGAACCAAGGTGTAGACCGTGCTGGCGATGTGATCACGTCCGACCCGCATCGCACCGCCGAAGACTTTTCGACGGGACGCATGCTTGTCGAGTTCGGCCAACTCGAATGCCGAGGATGCCTGGGTGATGGTGACGTCGTTGAGAACGCCGAGCGAGCCGATGATGAAGCCCGCCAGCAGCAGGCCGGTGATGTCTATGTGCTCGATATAGGTCTGAACATTGGTGTTCTGCTCTTCAGACAAACCGGTGAGGTGTGTCAGTTCAATGCAGAGGTAGGAGAGAACCGCGGCGAGCACCATGGCGGCAAGGGTGCCGAGCAAAGCAGAACTGGTCTTGAGTGAGACCCCGTGCGCCAGATAGAGAACCGCGTACAAGATCACCGCCCCGGCGACCAGCGCAACCGGTATCGCAGGCTTGCCGTCGAGCAGAGCGGGTAGGAGAAACCCGACGACTACGCCGAAGGCGATCACCAGGCCGACGAGTGCGCGCAGCCCTCTCCACCGTGCGACTGCGATGATGACGACGGCGAACGCGATGACGATCAACGCCAGCGGGAGCCCACGCGAATAGTCTTCGAAGGAGTACTGCGTGTTTCCGTTCGGGTCGGTCTGACGCACCAGGCGAATGTGGTCACCCACGCGAAGGTCCGGCTGACCGGCGCCCGGAATGACCTCGAGCAATGTCTTCGTTCCGGCATTCGGCCCGGATTCGATATCGACGATACTTCGCTGGCACTGGTAGGCGGAGGTAGGCGGCGGTTGCGGGGCACCGACGAATACCCTTCCGGCAGAGGAACTTCCGCAGTCACCGAGATCCTGCATCGTGACGGTGCCCGCCTCGGTTTCCACCGAGCTGCCGTCGGCATTCTGGAAGGGGAGTGGGACGGGAATGGTGTTCTTGTCCGGCCACAGTGCGACAGCTGCCGCGACGACGACCATGCCGATGACGACGAGCAACCCGATGACGACGCGTGATGCGGTGGGGCCGATCTGAATGGGGCCACCGTGGCCATGGCCGTGACTCATCGGAAACTGAGTGTCGGACTGGGGATTTGCACCGGTGCAATGTTATCGGCTCCGAAGCGAATGGTCAGCTTCTGACGGCAGTGTCGGTGAAAGGCAGTGTCGCTGCAAGGCAGAGTCGGCGAAAACCGGTGCTACCGATGAGGGGTTGTGAAACTGGGATTGGTCGAGCTGGGTGGCGGGGAACAGGGGGGGTTGTCCCCGCCACCAACCTGGTATCCACAGGGGGGGGAGGGATACCAGGTGCTCGCGGCACCGAAGTGCTGCTAACTAATGTACCCAATTTCAAACCGATTTGGCGCGTTGTCCAACTACCAATTTCACAACGAATCACGTACCGGTTGGACCGTTTTCACATCGGGGCAGGTCACTAAATAGTTAAAGAGTCAATCAAACCGCCTGGTTTGCGAAAAATGTGACCAAGGTCGCACAAATGCCCCGCAGTTTTACGTTTACGGGGCATTTGTACAACGAATTGTTTACTCGATTTCAGCCGGATTCAGCGTGAGAATCTACTGTTTGTAACTGGTGAGGAAGTTGCCGAATCGCTCGATGGCCACGGCGAGATCTCGGGCCCACGGAAGGGTGACGATCCGAAGGTGATCGTGATTCGGCCAATTGAACCCGGTGCCTTGAACCATCAGGATCTTCTCCTGGAGAAGCAGGTCCTGAACCAATTTCTCGTCGTCGTGGATCTCGTAGACGTTCGGATCCAGACGAGGGAACGCGTAGAGCGCGCCGCGAGGCTTCACACACGAAACGCCCGGAATCATGTTCAATCGCTCCCAAGCGACGTCGCGCTGCTCGAGCAGGCGGCCGCCGGGCAGGATCAGGTCTTCGATGCTCTGGTGACCGCCGAGGGCGACCTGAATGGCGTGCTGTCCGGGGACGTTGGGGCACAGACGGGTCGACGCCAAGAGATCGAGTCCCTCGAGGAAGCCGGCCGCGTGATCCTTCGGGCCCGTGATCGCCACCCAGCCGGAGCGGTAGCCGGCGACGCGGTAGGCCTTCGAGAGGCCGTTGAACGTCAGGCACAGCAGATCAGGGGCAAGTGTTGCCAGCGAGATGTGCTTGGCGTCGTCGTAGAGGATCTTGTCGTAGATCTCGTCGGCGAGCAGCAGAAGCTGATGCTTGCGTGCCAGATCGACCAACTGCTGCAGAACCTCCATCGAGTACACCGCACCCGTGGGGTTGTTCGGGTTGATGACGAGGAGAGCCTTGGTCTTGTCGGTGATCTTGGATTCGATATCGGCGATATCGGGATTCCAGTCGTTGGCCTCGTCGCAGAGATAGTGGACGGGCGTCCCTCCGGACAAGCTCGTCATCGCAGTCCACAGGGGGTAGTCCGGTGCTGGGATCAGAACCTCGTCGCCGTTGTTGAGGAGGGCCTGCATGGTCATCGTGATCAGCTCGGAAACACCGTTGCCGAGGTAGATGTCGTCGACGTCGAGCTCGGGGAAGCCGGGAACCAGCTCGTAACGCGTCACGATTGCGCGCCGCGCCGACAGAATGCCCTTCGACTCCGAATAGCCCTGTGCATAGGGCAGGGCGGCGATCATGTCCCGCATGATCACATCGGGGGCGTCGAATCCGAACGGTGCCGGGTTGCCGATGTTGAGCTTGAGGATCCGGTGTCCTTCCGCCTCCAACCGGGCGGCATGCGCGTGCACCGGTCCACGGATTTCGTACAGGACGTTCTGGAGCTTCGACGACTGCTCCAGCTCGCGCTGCGGCTGACGGTGGCGGACGGGTTCTGGTGTGCTCACGAGTTACATGATTCCACCACTGTGCAAGTGCATTGTCGGGGACCGTGTCGCACGCCCCGTTGGCTATTGTCGAGCGATGACCCCCAGCGAGCAGATTGCAGCCCCGTACGGATCGTGGACTTCTCCGATCGGAGCAGCTGATCTGGCTGCAGGTGGGCACCCTGTCGAGGGTGGACGATACGTCGGTGACGAGATCTGGTGGGCTGAACTTCGTCCGACCGAGGGTGGTCGGACCTCGATCCGTCGATCTGGTCTCGACAACCAACCCGTCGACATCCTCCCCGCGCCGTGGAACGCGCGTACCAGGGTTCACGAGTACGGCGGTGGCGCCTGGACGGTCACCGAGTCCGGAAAACTGGTCTTCAGTGAATTCTCCGATCAGCGGGTGTACATCCTCGAAGGAGTCACTCCACGGGCTCTGACGCCCGAACCGGCGTCGCCGGCCGCATTGCGATACGCAGACCTGCAGATCGTGAACGGCGAGGTGTGGGCGGTTCGGGAAGCGCACGCGGAGGACGGGGCGATCACTCGCGATATCTGCGCGATTCCGCTGGACGGTTCCGGCAACATCCGCTCGATCGTCGGCGGCTCGGACTTCCTCTCGTCACCGAGGCTTTCGCCGAGTGGAACCAAGATCGCCTGGATCGCATGGAACCATCCGCAAATGCCCTGGGACGGTACCGAACTGAGGGTAGCTCCACTCGTCGACGGCGTCGCTCAGGCGTATTCCGTGCTGATCGGCGGACTTGAAGAGTCCGTCCTGCAGCCGGAGTGGATCACCGACGACGAACTCTACGCAATCAGCGATCGCAGCGGCTGGTGGAACATCTATCGCGTCGGCGGCAAGATCAGCCCGATTTGCCCGGTGAACGCGGATTTCGGTGGCCCGCAGTGGCGCTTCGGTGGGCGCTGGTTCGTCGAACTCGGCAACGGGCACCTTCTCACCGCACGCACCGTCGGAACCGACACGCTGGCGGTACTCGACCCGGCGTCGGGGGAACTGCGCGACATCGCGACCCCGGGTGTCACCAGCATCGGCCTCATGCAGGTTCGCGGAGATCGGTTACTGCTCATCTCGGGAGGCGCGAAACTGGCGGGCGCGCTACGTGAACTGGACCTCGGTACCGGCGAACTCACCGAAATCCGTTCGTCGGTCGAAGAATTGCCCGAGTCTGCCTATCTTCCGGAAGCGCGAGCCGTCGTGGCTCACGGACACGGGCGAGAAGTTCACGCCGTTGCTTATCCGCCGCGCAGTCCGCGATACAAAGGGCCCGACGATGAACTGCCGCCGTATGTCGCGTTTGTTCACGGTGGGCCGACGGCGCACGTCGCACCGGCCCTCAACCTCGTCTACGCCTTCTTCACCAGCCGCGGAATCGGCGTCGTCGACGTGAACTACGGCGGGTCGACCGGTTACGGACGTGAGTACCGTAATCGATTGCGTGGTCAGTGGGGTGTCGTCGACGTGCAGGACGTCGTCACCGCCGTCAACGGGTTGGCCGAGCAGGGGCTTGCCGATCCGGCCCGCCTTGCCATCGAAGGCGGATCCGCCGGTGGTTGGACCGTTCTGGCCGCACTGACGACGTCCGACGTGTTCGCTTGTGGTGCTTCCTATTTCGGCGTGGCTGAACTGGACCTGTTCGTGCAGGAAACTCACGATTTCGAATCGCGTTACGTCGACGGTTTGATCGGCCCGCTGCCGGAATCTGCCGACCTGTACGCGGAACGTGCTCCACTCAACAACGTCGACGGGTTGAACTGCCCGGTGTTGCTTCTCCAGGGTCTCGACGATCCGATCGTGCCACCCTCGCAGGCGGAGCGATTCCGGGATGCTCTGGTGGCCAAGGGCATTCCGCACGCGTACCTGGCCTACGAGGGTGAATCTCACGGATTCCGCAAGCAGTCGACCATCATCAGCTCACGCAACGCCGAGCTGTCCTTCTACGGGCAGGTGCTCGGATTCACTCCACCCGGCATTCCGACGCTCGAGCTGTGGAAGCCTGCGATCAGTAGCTGACGGCCCCGTGGCTGCGCGCGAAGGCCGCCAGGATCCGGCTTGCCACCAGTGACGGGGTCGACAGGTCGGCCCACGTCCACCTCGCGACCTCCCACCCTGCGTCACGGAGTCGGTCTTCG
Organism: Rhodococcus sp. YH3-3; assembly: GCF_001653035.1. Lineage (NCBI taxonomy): Bacteria > Bacillati > Actinomycetota > Actinomycetes > Mycobacteriales > Nocardiaceae > Rhodococcus > Rhodococcus sp. YH3-3. The sequence continues at coordinate 1,807,426 of NZ_BCWH01000001.1, forward strand.
CGGAGCTTCTCGTTCCAGAGCGCGTCCTCGGGGCTGCGACCGGCGGGCACCAGTCGGCCGTACTTGATGCGGCCGTCGAACTCTCCGATGGTGCGCTGCTCACGCCACAGGAAGTCGACGCGGCCGGCAAACCCTCGAGCGTCGTGGATGTCGACCTGGGGTTCGGGGAGCGGCAGGGGTTCGTGCAGGAACAATGCGAGGCTCCGTGATTCACCGACGCTTTCGATACGGGAGTCCATCGCGGTGAGCGCGTGGAGCGCATGTCGATGGCGCGGATGGTTCGGGCTGAGTGCCAGCGAGGCTGCAACCGCGTCCTTGGTCAACCTTGAACGGTGCAACGCTGAATTGCCCACGACGAGAGCCTGTTCGAAAGTGAGTGTCCTCGCGAGATCCGCAACAGTTCGTGCCGGAGTCGTGACGCGCAGCCCATCGACTTCGGTGATCTCGTTGTCCGCCAGCCATGTCGAGTGCACATGACGTCGAGCGGACTTTCGGCCACCACCTCGCCGGTTCCGGGACAGGTGAACGACGTCGAGCGGAGTGTTCCAGAGTTCGAAACCGTGCAGAACCGCAGCCGAGACGTGGCTGACAGTGGCACCGGGTGAAGCGGCGCAGGCCACGGCCTCTGCCCGCAATCGATGTCGTCCGTATGCGTCGAGGCGGGACAGGTGGCCGCTGTCCACGTACGCACCACGATGGATTCTGGCCCAGGTTCCACTAGCGCAGGCCTGTCGGATCTCGGCATCGGTGCGACCGATCGACAGTTGGTCCGGCCTGCGGATGATATGTGTCTGTTCCCCCATGTCGATCGATCTTGCTGCGCCCGGCGCTGGAAAGGAAGCCGTGACCCCGGGGGTGTGGATAGCCGTGAGTGAACACCACTTGTCCACAGTTCGAACCGGTTTCGCGTCGCTGGAGGGGGTGTTCGGTATGGGGAAACGGTGGCAGGTTCCCGGTGTCGCGCTCTAGGAAACCCTTGCGTCCGGAGCGTTCGCGTGCCAGGCTGTTCAACTATGACTACAGGAAAGGCGGACTCCGCCACCGTCGCGTGAGCGCCGCACCGATTCGCTCGTCGGCATCACATCGAGCGACATTGCCCGAGAACTTCAATCTCTTCGATGAAGACAGTCTGGCCCTGGAAAAGATCCGCGACGTGTGGCTCGAACGCGGATTGTGTACTCGTCCTGCTGATCGAAACACCGCAGAAGCCTCTGTCGCGCAACTGTATCGACGCTCCGGGCTCCCGAAACCGGAGTTCGTCTGGGTCCCGTCGCCGTCTGCTGGTTCGGACCTGATCGTCACCGAAGGACTGTCGACCAAGATGTCATTGGACGGCACCGGCCTCGACTGCGCTTCCGGGTATATCGCGAGCATGTTTGCGGCTTCGCGCCGACGCATGGACGCGCGAATCGAATGTCGGAGAACTGGCTGGCAGATGGAACGCCGGCAGGGGGAGCGCCTGATCAGGGCGTCCATTTGGGAATCGTTGCACACCACGCTGTTCGACGGCGTCGCAGCTGCGATACGAACGATGTTGACCCCGGTGGCCGGGGAAGTGACCTGGTACGGGCAGCAGGACGCACATCGAATCGCGTACTACGACACATGCCATCGATTCGGTCTTGCGACCTTCCGCTCGGAAGACCGTGAACTCCTCGACGTGCAGACCGCACTGGCTGACTCGACCGGGTGGTGGTGGGCGTTCGACGACGCATGCATCATGGCGGAACGACCCACCGCCTTACATGCCGAACCGATACCGGGCAGCGCGCAGGGGGCACGACGCTTGCATCATTCTGATTCCCCCGCAATCGAATTCGTAGACGGTACAAAGGCGTTCGTTCTACACGGAGCGATCGTTCCCGACTGGGTGGTGCTCGATCCCACCGCCGAACGCATCGCACACGAGCGCAACGTCGAGATCCGTCGATGTGCAATCGAGCGGATCGGGTGGGATTCCTACATCGAGCTGGCGGACCTGACACTGGTCGACCAAACCGACGATCCCGGTAACGCCGGTTGCCTCCTGCAGCTCTACGCGTCGCCGGAGGGCTGGGATCGAAGTGGACGGATTCTCCTCGCGGTCAACGGTTCTCTCGAACGCGACGGGCATCGGCGTCGATACGGCCTTCACGTACCCGGATGGTTTACCTCCGCGTTGGATGCCGCCGGATGGACTTACGGCATCACCGGTACCGACTATTCCCGTCTCGTTCGTCGAACCTGAATCTCGAACCCTCTACCCTCAATCCTCAAACCCTGGGTGATACTTATGAACTCGAACATGACCTTGTCCGCTCTCACCAGCCTCACCGGCCTCGATGTCTTCGACTACCTGGACCAGGAAGTGTCCATTCCTGTGATCGACGGACTTCAGGCGCAAGGCGATCTCATCGGGATCCCGTTTTCGCTGCTCGCAAATATCGTGGCGCCTCTGCCATGGACACGCTCTGTGAGAGTGCCGCTCTCCGGCGTGGAACTGCTGCGAAGTGCGGCGGGAGGGAACCCCCACAGTCTGGTTGCAGACGAAGGGGAGTGCACGTGGTCGACGCCGGTGAAAGATGCTCGGGGCCTTGCACTCGGCATGCTCGACACCCGAGTGACCGCGTACCTCATCCACCCGGAGCACGGCGCGACCGGCATCGCTCCGGGACGATACGTCATCGGCCGGCAGCAGGAAAGGGGCGTCGGGCGTGCGCGCGGTGCGGTGATGCTTGTCGCCGATTGACACGCCGGCCTCGAGTTGGCGGGGGAGTGAGCACCACTTGCACAGGGCGAGCACCGGTTTCCGTGTGCTGGACGGTGTGTCGGGTCGAGGGAAAGGGTGCTCGGTCGGCAAAGGCTCCCGCACAAACACGAATGCCCTCACCGTGACGGTGAGGGCATTCGCGTGTGGTGCGCTTACTTCTTGCGGCCAGGAGCCTTCGCGCCGGCCTTGAATCCGAGTCCGCCTGCCTTGGGGGCGGGCGGCGCGGCAGCAGGCGCCGGAGCTTCCGCGGGTGCGGACGCCTCAGCAGGCGCTTCAGCGGGTTCTGCCTTCACAGGTTCGGCCTCGGGAGCCGGGGCCTCTGCAGCCGGCGCCGGGGCCGCAGCGGGAGCTGCCTTCCGGGCACCGGGAGCCTTTGCGCCCGACTTGAATCCGAGTCCGCCGGCCTTGGCAGCAGGCGGAGCCTTCGGGGCTTCCGCCTCGGCGGCCGGAGCCTCTGCCGGTGCAGCCGGAGCCTCTGCCAGAGCCTCTGCCGGAGCAGCAGCAGGTGCTTCAGAAGCAGGAGCAGCCTTTGCACCAGGAGCCTTGGCCCCACCCTTCATCTGCAGTCCCTTGCCGCCGGGAGCCTTGGCCCCGCCTGCCAAGCCGAGACCCTTGGGCTTTGCGACAGGTGCTGCCGGTGCAGCAGCTTCGTCAGCGGGAGCTTCCGCGCTTGCGGCGGGAGCCGCTTTCTTGGCGCCGGGAGCCTTTGCCCCGCCGGCCATTCCGAGCCCCTTGCCGGGTGCCTTGGCACCGGGAGCTTTTGCACCTGGTGCTTTGGCGAGGCCCTTCATGGCCAGACCCTTGCCTGCCGGTGCAGCCTTGGCTTCCGGAGTCGCGGCAGCTTCCTCGACTTCGGCGACCCGATCCTGCTCGACGGTCTCGGCCTTTGCCTCAGCAGCGACCGGTGCCTTCTCGCGTGGGATCACCTTGATGTTCTCGCCGAGCTGGGCGGGATCGAGACGAGTGACGGAGTTCAGCATCAGCTGCGCGACGTCGACGACCTCGACGCCTTCGCCCTGGCCTTGCTCCTGGCGGGCAGTGACGCCGTCGGTGAGCATGACGCGGCAGAACGGGCAACCCGTGGCGATCTTCTTGGGGTTGGTGGAGAGCGCTTCGTCGACGCGGTCGACGTTGATGCGCTTGCCGATGTTCTCTTCCATCCACATGCGAGCACCACCGGCACCACAGCACATGGAACGTTCGCCGTGACGCGGCATTTCGACGAGCTTGGAGCCTGAGGCTTCCATGAGTTCACGGGGAGCGTCGTAAACCTTGTTGTGGCGTCCGAGGAAGCACGGGTCGTGGTAGGTGACGTCTTCGCTCACGGACGCAACCGGGATCAGCTTCTTCTGGCGCACCAGACGGTTGAGCAGCTGAGTGTGGTGCACGACCTCGTAGTCGCCGCCCACCTCCGGGTACTCGTTGCCGAGGGCGTTGAAGCAGTGCGCACAGGTGACGACGATCTTGCGCTTCTTCTGCTCGATACCGTCGAAGACCGAATTGAGCATCTCGATGTTCTGCATCGCGAGCTGCTGGAACAAGAACTCGTTGCCGGCACGACGTGCGGAGTCGCCGGTGCAGGTTTCGTCGGCGCCGAGGACCATGAACTTCACTCCCGCGGTGGCGAGGAGTTCGGCGACAGCCTTGGTGGTCTTCTTGGCACGGTCTTCGTAGGCGCCGGCGCAGCCGACCCAGAAGAGGTACTCGTAGTCCTCGAAGCTGTCGGCGTCCTTGCCGAAGACAGGGATCTCGAAGTCCATCTCGTTGATCCAGTTGAGACGGTCCTTGGAGTTCTGACCCCAGGGGTTGCCCTTGTTCTCGAGGTTCTTGAACAGGCCGGCGAGCTCGGAGGGGAACTCCGATTCGATCAGGACCTGGTAGCGACGCATGTCGATGATGTGGTCGACGTGTTCGATGTCGACGGGGCACTGTTCGACGCAGGCACCGCAGTTGGTGCAGCTCCACAAGGTTTCGGCGTCGATGACCGGGGCCATCTCACCTTCGACGGTTTCACCGACGAGCTTGCGGTCGGCCTCGAGACGTGCGGCCTCGGGGATGGCTGCGAGTGCGGCTTCCTTGATATTGCCTTCGCTGTCGACGAGACCGATCTCGTCGCCGCCCATGTCCTTGCGTCCACCAGCGAGCAGGTACGGGGCCTTGGCGTAGCCGTGGTCACGCAGCGACATGATGAGCAGCTTGGGCGAGAGCGGCTTTCCGGTGTTCCAAGCAGGGCACTGGGACTGGCAACGCCCGCACTCGGTGCAGGTGGTGAAGTCCAGCCAGCCCTTCCAGGAGAAGTCTTCGATGTTTCCGGCGCCGAGAGTGTCGGTGTCGGGGTCGACGTTCTCCATCGTCAGGACTTTGCCCTTGGACATCATGGGCTTTGCCGCGCCGAGCGCGACGGTGCCGTCGTCTTCACGCTTGAAGTAGATGTTGAAGAACGCCGAGAAGCGGTGCCACGCGACGCCCCAGGTGATGTTGCGGCCCACGATCGCGAGCCAGATCATGCCGGTCATCAGCTTCACGAATGCGAACACCGAGATCATGACGGGGCTGGCGGGAAGCAGTTTCGCGACCTGCATGGTGAAGAAGTCGGTCCACGGGTTGGCGTGACCGTAGGTCGCGATCTTGCCTGCCTTGACCATGATCATGCCCAGGCCCTCGAGCAGGACGATGCCTTCGATGACGTAGGCAGCCTTGAAGTTGGAGCCGCCGAAACGGGACAGGCGCGCGGGCAGACGCGGGTGGTTGAGCTGACGGATCACGATCAGCGTGGTGATACCGATGACGGTGCCCAGGCCGAGGATCTCGTCCCACAGGTGCCACGCCCACGTGTTACCGAAGATGGGCCAGTGGAACTCGGGGTTGAACGTCTGGCCGTAGGCCTCGAACCACAGCAGGAACCCACCGAGGAAGCCGACCATGACGAGCCAGTGGGCCCAGCCGACGCTGCGGAACTTGTTCATGCGCGTGTGCGCGATGAACTCGATGATCATCTGCTTGAAGCGAGGGAAGAACGGGCGCCATCGATCGGGTGCCGACTGGCCGATGCGCACGGTGTTGAACATCCTCAGCGCGCCTGAGAGGAAGATGTACCAACACACCAAGCTCAGCAGAGCACCAATCGTGCCCAACGTAATCGTCAGGGCATTCATGTCGCGGCCTTTCGTTTCAGGGCGACGCGTCGGCCACCTCGGGACAGCCCACTGATACTAACCTGCGTTATGTTACCCGCCAGTAACTAGCATTACCAGCCTATAGGTACCGGCTGGTAACCGCTCGTGGCCTGGAGAGATCAATCTTCTGCGTCGGACGGGCTGGGCCAGACGCAGACATGTCTGGTCGTCACGTTAGGCGGTGCCCGTCAGGTGTCCATCTGTCAGGCAGCCCTAACTCGGGTTCTGAGCAGGTGAGAACAACCGACCGGCTGTTATCGTTACGCCCGTCACGCACAGGGGAAACGGGTGGTGTGAGTCATCGACTGACGCCCGCCCGATCCCGGGGAGGATCAAAAATGTTCATTCGAAAAGCTGCGGCCGTCGCAGCGATGACCATTGCCGCTACGGGCATCGCTGCAGGTACTTCTTACGCAGCTCCGGAGACGTCACCCGACGTTTCGTACACCGCCGAGGTCGTCGACCAGGCCGTTGTCACCACCATCGACGCCGGAGCATTCCGGGTCTCGGGCGACGGAACTCACGTCGACTTGCAGAACAGCCAGGGCGCAACTCTCGTGAGCCTTCCGCTCGCGTTCAACCTCGGCGACGTTCAGTTCCCGTTCGACGAGACCGTCAGTGAGGACGGCAAGACCCTCACCCTCAAGCCGAACCTGGACCCGGCCAGCTCCAAGCCGAAGCCGGTCGCTGCCGAGTTCACCCCGGTTGCTTCGCCTGACGAGGATCAGAAGGCAATCGAGAAGTTCCAGTCACAGCTCGGGCTTGCCACGCAGATCGGTAGCCTCACCGGCACGATCGTCGGGGCGGTCATCGGTTGCATCGTGGGTCTGGCCGGCCTGGTCGTCGGCTGCCTGCCCGGCTTTGTCACAGGGGCCGGTATCGGTGGAGTCGCCGGTACCATCCTCGCCGGCGGCGGAACCGCCGTCGTCGCGGGCTTGGACCTGATCAAGGTTCTGAACGCTCCGGCTGGAACAACTCTCTTCCAGTAGAACGTCACGAACGCCGAAACGGGCGCCACACCTTCAGAAGGTGTGGCGCCCGTTTTGCTGTCTCGAGGAATGCGTGTGATCAGAAGTCGCGAACCTTCAGGCCTGGGTTGGCGGCGAGGATGTCGTTGATCGGCGTCGCGTACTGGGTCGGGGCTTCTTGCCCGAACAGTGTCTCTGCCTGAGCGATCTCGCACAGGGGAGAGGTGGCGACGTTGGACGCACTCGTGATGCCCACTGCCAACGTTCCGGAGACGATCGGGCCACCGCTGTCACCCTGCAGGACGCAGATGTTGGTGGTGAAGCCGTTGTCGAGGGTGTGATCCAAAACCTTTGCGACGCGGTTGACGCCAGTGACGACGCCGCAGCTGAAGCCTGTGGTCGATCCTGCCTTGCAGACCGGGGCGCCCACGACAGGATCGGCGGTACCGGTGATGTTGACCGAGCGGTTGAACGGGACCCGCACGCTGTTGTTCTCGAAGCGGTACTTCGCGTTGTCGTCGATGTTGATGATCGAGTAGTCGCGCCCGTCGAAGCTGCTCTTGGCGAAGTACCCGACGCGGGGCCCGGTCTGGTTGTTCACCATCGGGAAGACCTGGCTGGAGTTCGAGGTGCCGGCAGCGGCACGGTTGGGATCGCAGTGACCGGCGCTGATGTTGACTGTGCGTCCTGAACCGTCGGTGCCGTTGAAGCCGAATGAACAACGCAGTCCTGTGTTACCGGAGGTTGCGCCGAAGGCGTCTCCGCCCAGTGCAGCGTCGCCGGTTGCGGATCCGGTTGCGGGGATGAGGTCCGCGACGATCGGGGGAACCAGTAGCGGAGCAGCGGTATGGACGACGGTCCGCTTCAGGAATTCAGGCAATTCGATGCCGGCGGCAGGATCGGCCGTGAGGGCGACTCCGTTGCCGACGACGTCGACGGCGATGCCACGCACGAGGTCTGCGACCTCGGCAGGCTGCGAATCGAGCCAGGTGTTGAGTGCCGAGAGTTGACCTTGCAGAGCCTGCTCGCTCTGCGCGACGTCCTTGACCTCGAAACCGGCCTTCTCGGCGGCCTCGCGGGCAGCATCCTTGTCGCGACCGTCGGCGAGAGCGACGATGCCCTTGCCGAGGTCGTCGAGCCACACTCCGGCAAAAGAGTCGGGAAACTGGACGCGCGCGATGGCGGCGAACTCCGCGAGCTTCTGCGCGAGTTCGGAACGCGAGACGAACTGGTCGGGCGTCAGCGCCAAGTCGTGCTGTAGGGCTTCGGCGAGTTCGACGGGCAGATGGGCTGCCTGATCGGATACCCCGGATTCGTTCGGTTCTGCGTTCGCGACCGCGGTAATCGGTCCGAGGAGCAGCAGCGCGGCCGAACCGAACACTGCGGCGCGACGTGCGATGGAGCTTCGCATGTGGGCCTTTCCACTTCGTTGACCGCGTACCACCCCCCTGGGAGCACACGGATACGGCTCACGGACTTGTGGTGAGCCGATCACAGTCGACCATGACTATATGGGTTCGAACGCGCTATTCCCACCCGTTACATGAGCAGACAGCGCTGCCCCCGACCGACAACAGCACTGTGCCCGCCGATCGCGAAACGGATCGGCGGGCACAGTGCGTGAATCAGTGGTTGGTCAACCTGCAGTGCGGACGCGGATTCCGGCACCGACACCGCCACCGGAAGCGCGATCTGCCGCGTCGAGGATGTCTCCGACCGGAATACCCAGATTCGAGGTTCCACCGGAGGTCGCCAGTACCAGGTTCGCTTCGTTGCAACTGGGTGCTCCGCTGCTGTTGGAGCCGCTGGTGATGCCCAGAGCCAAGGTTCCGGAGACGATGGCGCCGCCACTGTCCCCGGCGAGGGTGCACGCGGTGCCGGCGAATCCGCGAACGGTTCGTGAATCACCGTCCGCCATGACCAGTTGAGTTTCGACGCGATCGGCTGCCACGACACCACAGGTGAAGGACGACGTCTGGCCGGACTTGCAGATGGGAGCGCCGATCACGGGACGTGCCGTTCCGGTGATCGCGAGGGTGGTCCCGTTGGCACCGCGGACGGCAGCACGGTCGAGGCCCGCGTCGATGCCGGACTGGTCGAACTTGATGACCGAGTAATCGAGATCGCCGGCGTTGTTGCCGACGGAAGACTGTGAGAATGCTCCGATCAACTGACTGTCGTCGACGTTCGCGTGATTCGGCAGGTAGACGGGCGACTTCGAACCCTCGGCCGGATTGCAGTGTCCGGCACTGATATTGAGAGTATTGTTCTGATCGTCGACGGCGTTGAACCCGAACGAGCAGACCGAGATGTTCTCGGTCGGTGTCTCGCGAATGGGGCCTGTCGACGTGATGTAGGTGTCGCCGCCGAGTGCTCCGGGATCAACCGATCCGCCACCGTCCGGGCTGAGAACGATCTTGGTGTTCTCGAGCAGGGTCGGAAGATTGAGCGCCTGCCCGACGGGGCTGTTCGCGACGTCGATGACGACCTGGTTGTTCAGGACGTCGATAGTCGCCGAATTGACTGCGCGTGAGATTTCCTTGGGCAGCCCGGCAATCCATCCGTTGACGTCGGCCAGCGTCTTCTCGAGGGTGTCGGCGGAGACGGGGGCGACGTGCGTGCGGTAACCGTCGTCGGCCGCGATGCGTGCAGCTTCGGTGGTGGTGACGGCTACGACGGGTTGACCGTCGAGTCCCATCCACGAGCCGGCGTAGTCGCCAGGGCGCTCGGACTTGAATTCCTGGGCGTATGCACCGAGTTCCTGAGCTTTGGCAGCGCGGTCCAGATACTCCTGTGGGGAGATCTTCAGATCGCGTGTGATCGCCTCGATCAGCTCAGCCGGAAGCTGATCTGCCCCGAGCTGTTCGACATGCGTGTCGGAGGCGGGCTCTGCCGATGCCGTCGTGGTGAATGGAGCTGCGAGCAGTAGTGCCGAGGCGCCGACCACAGCGGTGCGGATCGCCAACGAGTTACGCATGAAATCCCTTCAAGTCCCCGGCACCGAGCCGGTAGGTACCGCACCCACCATAGGGGAAAAGTTTCGACGAGGAATATGTGCCTGTTGTCGGCAAGTCGAATTATTCTGTCTAACTTGGCATTCCGGGTCTCGGGGCCGATGGCATGACGGGCATGTCGGGATTCGGAACCACCGGATCGGTTGTGTCGGTCGCGTTGGACGGCTGCGTCGGCGTTGTCTGTGTATCAGTGGGGTCGGTCACGGCGGGAGTGTCCGGGGTATCCGGATCGACCGGATCCAGCGGTCCGACGACCGGCGGCAGGTTCTCGATCCGAAGGGGATCGATCTGGATGGTGATCGGCGATCCCTGTTGCGCGGGGACGTTCGCCGTAGTGGATTTCTCTGTACCGGTGCCCGGACTCACCGGAATGGGCTGGGATTCGGATGAGGTCGATTCTGCTTCGGATGCCCACGACTGCGCCGTCGGCTGCGCGCCGAGAGCGGGTACTTCCGGTGGAGGTGAGGTCGCTGATTGCGTGCCTGTCCCGGATGAACTCGTCGGGGTGGCAGCTGTGTCCGTCCCGGGGGACAGGGAAGATTGTGCGTCGAGAATCCTGGGTGCTGAAATGGTCGGAGTGTGTCCGATGATGACCGCGGCCGCGCAACCCGACACCGTCAGAAAGACTGCGGCGGCTGCTGCGGCGATGATCGGTCGGCGCTCCGACCGCCACTGGCGATTCAGCCAACCGTCGATGCTCGGTTCTTTCGTGACCGGTGCCTCCACGCCGGATTCCGGCTCCGGTTCGATCAGAACGAACGGCGGAAACTCTTCGGGGGTGTCCTCTGGCTCGGCAAAATCGGTTGGCTGGGGTTCGGGACAGGTAGAGGTGATCGAGAAGGGTGCGGCCAACGCTGCGGCTCCGCGAGCAGCACGGTCGTCGGCGTCAGGATCCGCGAGCCAAGCCGCAGAGGCTTCATCTTCTGAAATCAGTTCGACGCCGTCGAGATTCATGCTGTCGAGTGCGCCGCGCAGTACGTCGACGGAATCGCTCGACCAACCCGCGGGGATCACCGCAGAGATGTTCAGGTTCTGATCGGTGAGTGTTCGGACTTCCTTGACCAGGCAATACATCGCTGTCGCTACCAGTTCCTCCCCTCGCGTCATGTGCTCGGAGAAGTTGTCGGTATCGTCGGTGCCGACCCTGTCGAGGAACCCGCGCAACCCGGTGGACCCCGCCGCGGTTCCGCCTAGCTGCACGGTGCCGTCGGGGGCGTGGTGCAGAACCGATTCGCGTTCGAGGGTCACCAGCTCCGAGTCAGGTCTCGCGATCGCAGCAATGCTTCGTTTGTTGCCGACGGCGAGTCCGACTCCCCACTTCATAGCGATCCCCGTTTCACAGTTACCGAACTTTGCTCGGCAGGCATGTCCTGATTCCTGTGAAAACTATCACTTAAACGGATATAAGCAACCCTATGGACAATATGCAGCTAACTACTTGTTCGACGGTGTCATGCTGCGAAGGATGGTGAGCAGTTCCGAACGAGACTGCGCCCCGACGCGCCGCTTGATGCGTGCGACATGGTGCTCGACGGTTTTAGCGGAGATGTAGAGGCGTTCGCCGATTTCCCGATACGTCAGTCCGACGACGACGAGTTCGGCAACTTCTTGTTCGCGCTCGGTCAACACCGACGGTGGCGCCGCACTTGTGGCGGTATCGGTTGCACTTGTCTCGGCCGTCGACGTTGTGCGTAGCGAGCGCGCAACGTGGAGCAGTGCCGTGGCCGATTTGGTGTCCGGGGTGCGCAGCGCTGCTTCGCCGGCGAGGCGAGCGGCGTCCCACGGGAGTCCGATCCGACTGAGCGTTCGTGCGGCGGCTTCGACATCGTCTGCGTCGACGTTGCCTTGCATGAGTAGGAGCCACTGGCGTCCGGCGATCGCCAAACCGGCTGCGTAAGTGTGAGTTTTGGCTGATTCGGCGAGTGTATGGGCGTGTGGGAGGAGATCGGCCGGCGACTGCGAGAGGATCGACGCCTGGACGCCGTACCAATGCAGCGGCGACGACCACAGCGGCGGCTCGCCGAGCGCGCGGAGGAGTGAGCGCGCGTCGTCGACGAGATGCTCGACCTGCTCGGTCTCCTCGAGCCGTACTGCCGCGAGCCACAGTTCGCCGATGGGAAGCAGATTGAACAGATCAACGCTGCAGGACGAGAGGGTGCCTGCCGCGCCCGACCAAGCTCGACGCAGCTGGGCGAGATCGCCGGAACGCCGAGCGAGACCCACGATCAGAGCATGCAGAAACAGTGCGTCACGCTCACGGAGGGGGCCGCAGACTACCTCCTGCGGTAGGTCTTCGAGAATCGCGTCCTGCCCGCGGACCATCGCGATCCAGGCGCCGAGAAGGTGAAGTCGTGCCCACGTGTGACTGCTTGCGTCGTCGGCGGCGATCGCGGACGTGACGACAGCGGCGGCCCGTTCATGGGCGCCGTTGTGCAGGAGTGCGAGAGCTACCAGCGCCGGGGCGGAATCAGGCTGGAATTCAGATGTGTCGGCTCCGCCGGGGAGCGAGAGTGCGCGCGACATCGTGTTGAGCGCACTCGGTGCGCTCCCGGTGACCGATTGCATCAGTCCGTTGGCCAGTGTGGTAGCGCCGACCGTCGAGCTCGACGGTGATCCGGTGTGCCCGGTGAGCGCCGCGTTCGCGTCATCGACCTTGCCGATGCCGAGGAAAGTGATTGCGGCGAAGGGGGATTCGTTTCCGGTGCGCCCTGGCCCCAGCCAGGTGTAGAGATCTGCAGCGGCGCCGAGTTGGCCGCATGCTGCGGACGAAGCTGCGCGGATTCGCACCGCCGCAGCCAATCTCGCGTCGTCGAGATCGGGTGCGGCGATGACGGAATCGGCCAGACGGCAGGCAGTGTCGAGGTCACCACTGCGAGCCGAGACCTGGGCGTACAGCAGCGTGTCGGCCACGCCGAGAGGCTCGATCGAATTCACGCGGCGAAAGAGATCTGCCGCGACCGCCGGCGTGCTCGCCTCGACGGCGTCTCGTAGTACACCCGTGAGATCGCGGTGGCGGATGCCGGAGTCGAAAAGTCTTCGTGCTGTGTCGATATCGAGGGTTCTCGTGTGTGCGCGTGATTCGACGATTCTGATCAGCTCGCTGCGGATACGCCCGGTGCTCGTCGACTCGGCGAGCACGCTCGCGACGAGTGGTGATCGCGAACCGAACAGTCCGGTCGCCAGTGCCCGGTCGAATGCAGCTGTGAGGCTGAACTTCTCCTGTCCCAGATCGAGCTCGAAGGCGTCGATGTCCGGGATGGCGAGTGAAACTTCGAGGATCTCGCGCTCGATCGGATGCAGAGCGGTGACCTGGTGGAGGATGTGTGTGCGTATGGCGTTCGGCATTTCCGGGCGGCCTGCCGAGGCGGCGGCGAAGTACGCTTCGATCGCCCCGAAGGAACCACCGGACAGATGCTCGAGCGCCACCACGGCGCGGTCGTCGAGCGGGACTCTTCGCTCGGCCGCGATCTTCCGAATATCGTTTCGGTTCAACGGGTTCAGATGCAACACGGTGCCGAAACTCGAGATGTTCGAGTAGATCGGTGCGAGTGGTGGATCGATCCGATCGGAGGCGATGACAACTCCGAGGTCGTCACGTTGGACAAGCTCTTTCAGGGCACGGATTTCATCGGAGGTCAGAGCTTGCGTGTCCGCGATCAACACAATCGCGTCGGCGGGGACGTCATGCGTGACTGCGGTGACCACGGGCTTGTCACCCGATTCGATTCGCTTCCGTACAACCCTCGTCACTTGGGGCCGAGCGCTGGCATCGGTCCCGGTGACGAACAGGCGCAGTGGCGATGCAGTCAGGTCGACGTCGCGCAAAAGTCCTGCGATGAACGACGATTCGGTGCCGTTGTCACGGTTCATCGAAAGACCGCCGGTCAGCGGATCGGTGCGGTGACGCCGCCGACGACACCACCGACCACGTTTCCGACACCACCGACGACGTTACCGAGACCTCCGACCACGCCGCCGACTCCGTTGCCGACACCGTCGACCAGACCGCCGACTCCGTTTCCGATGCCGGTCGCAGCGTCACCGACACCGGTCCCGACGCCGGCTCCAGGCGCGGGTGCGGGTGCTGGTGCCGGTGCGCCGGCAACCGGAACTGCCCCCGGCGCCGTCGTAGAGCCGCCTGCGGCAGCAGGAGAACCGGGCTGATTGCTTCGAGTGCCGTTGTTCGCAGTCGTGGATCCGGTGCCTGCCGCTTCCGCTGCCGTGGTGCTGCCGGGAGTAGAGCCCGCGGTGGTCGATGCGGTCGAGGAGGTGGACTCGCTGGTGGTGTTCGCCGAACTGGACGGAACGTTGATCTTGTCCATGGCAGTTCCGATTCCGAGCCCGCCTGCGGCGAGCACGATGAATGCTCCCACCACTGCAGCAACTACGCCGACCCTCGACGAGCGTCGAGTCGCCGTGTTCTCTTCTTCGGTCGGCTCGGCAAGCAACGGAGTGGAGAAGGCGGGAACCGGTGCGGGCTTGCGAGACGGCTCGGCGGGAATCACTGCAGTGGCAGCGGCCGGCACTTGCGAGTCTCTGGCGTCGAGTGCGAGGGCCGCGGCGCCGGACGCCGCGCACGACGCTGGATCGGCGTCGGCGATCACCGGGACACGAAGCTCCGCGGACAGTAGTTCGGCGACAAGGGGAATGGACGAGCTTCCGCCGGCCAGGACAACCTGATTGACGTCACTGGACTCGACGCCGGCAGATCGCAGGCTTTCGCGAACCAATGCCACCGATTCGGTGAGGGCGGGCCGGATCAGATCTTCGAGTTCGGAACGAACGAGTCGAACGTCGCTGACGGCACCGGGAAGCGCCACGCGGGCAACGGTTTCCGTCTCGGTGGAAAGTTCCTCCTTGGCTGCGCGGGCATGCTCGCGCAGAGTTTCCAGCGCTGCAATCGTCTCGGGTGCAAAGGGATCAAGGGTTGCGAACTGGTCGGAAACCGCATCGAGCAGGTGAACGGTGACGAGGTGATCGAATTCGTCGCCGCCGATGTCCTCGCTGCGCAGCGGCTTACCGAAGATCTCGCTTCGTCCGTCGGTCGTGGACATCATCGTGACGTCGAGCGAGCGAGCACCGAGGTCGTAGACGACGGTCAGACCGTCGCTGACGACAGTTCCGGAAGCGGCGAGCCACGCCATGACGGCTGCGGGTTCGGCGACGAGAGTCGCCCCGTGAATTCCGACGTGGTCCAGAGCGGACTCCATGGTGCGTGCCGTGTGGCGGTTCCACCCCACCGGGTGAGCCAGGACGACAGTTGGCCCTTCGTTACCGCCTGCCTGGTCTACCAGTGCGCCGACCGCTGTCGCCGCGAGAGCCTCGCCGCGGTACTCGGTACCGTCGGCCGCAAGTATCGGAATCGGGTCTCCGACGCGCTCGACAAATCCGGTGATGACGGATCCGTCGTCCAATTGCAGCGCACTGGGTAAGCGGACCTGTTGCGTTTCACCGGTCGAGCCGTCGGTGACAGCTACGAGAGTGGCCGAACCGATGCTGATGCCGAGCCCTGCCGCCATGAACGAACTCCCCTGGTCGTGGGCGACAGAAGGACTGTCGCGGTTGTCTGCGATGTCGGTTTCAGGACCTAGATCGTTACCGGATCGGAGGCGTCGCGACGAAGTAGGGGACCGATCCCCTAATCGGGGCAAATCCCCTATTCCGACCGGGCGTAGCCCAATGGGGGGGCTTCCCCACCTGTCCCTGGAGAAGAGGGGGGTGCTCCCCGTTGGCCCCAGTCGCAAAAGTTCTTAGCGTTGATTCCACTCGCTACCTCTGGCAGCGCACCAGTTTCCGGACCACCGGCAACTACCCACCGGCAACAACCCGGTCAACGAACTTCAGGAGAACCCGCCATGGCAACGAACGCCGTACTCGAATTCATCCTCGGGCTACTTCGTGACGACGAGGCAGCTGCCAACTACTGCGCCAACCCGACCGCGGCACTCGATGCTGCCGGTCTGTGCGACGTCAGCCCCGCCGACATCGTCGCGGTCGCTCCGCTGGTCGCCGAGTCCGGACTCTTTGCCGGTGGTGGCGCCGACCTGTCCGCGATCGTCAACGCCGGTGCGTCCGCTGGTCAGCCCCGCCGACATCGTCGCGGTCGCTCCGCTGGTCGCCGAGTCCGGACTCTTTGCCGGTGGTGGCGCCGACCTGTCCGCGATCGTCAACGCCGGTGCGTCCG
>NZ_BCWH01000001.1:1824923-2116270 GCF_001653035.1 Rhodococcus sp. YH3-3
TGGTTTGGGTGGGTCGCTCGGCGGCGCACTGAACGGCGTCACCGATCTCGGTGGATCGCTCGGCGGGGCTGTCGGAGCAGTCACCGACGTGACGGGTTCGATCGGTGCCGACGCAGCCGCAGCTGCCGGTGGCACAGTCGACGGCGGCGGTACCGTTGGCGGCGGCGGAGTCGCTGACCTGGGCGGATCCCTCGGTGGAGCAGTGAGCGGAGTGTCCGACCTGACGAGTTCGTTGACCGGTGCGCTGAACCCGTGGTCGTCGATCGATGCGACCGATGCTTTCGGTTCGGGTTCCACTTCGGGTCTGAGCGCCGATACCGAACACTCGCTCTTCGCCGAGGATTCGGTTGCAGCGCCGGTCGATCACATCGACCCGGTTGCGGTTGTCGATCACCTGCATCCCTGATCTGCTGACGCAGGAACTGAAATCGGTCAAAATGACCTGATGTAACAAATCCGGCCCTGCGTGCGCTATGCGTTCGCAGGGCCGGATATTCGAGTCGGGAAGAATTGCGGGTCAACGTAGCTCATGAGTGATTCAGCGAGTCAGGTAAGCAGCCGGAAGGCGCGCGTCGCGTCGTCGACGGCGTCGTTGCTCGAACGAACAGCCGTCGTGGCGAAGGATTTCGGGCGCACGGATCTGGTGCGCCGACTCGAGAACGCTCAGGTGAGAGTCAACGACCCGCGTATTCGCATCGTGGTGGTCGGACCCCTCAAGCAGGGCAAGAGCCAGTTCGTCAATTCTCTGCTCGGCATCGACGTGTGCTCGGTCGGTGACGACGAGACCACGGCCGTGGCGACGGTAGTCCAGTACGCGGAGACCGCGGTCGCCGAACTGATTCTCGCCGATCCGGGTGCGGCGCCCATTCGGGTGCCCCTCCCGCTCGAGGAACTGATGGGGATCACCCCGGCCACGCCTCGCGCCGAAGGGCGTGAGGTTCTGCGTGTGGAAGTGGGTGTTCCCAGTCCGCTGTTGGCCGACGGTTTGGTTCTGATCGACACCCCTGGTGTCGGCGGTCATGGAAATCCTCATGCTGCAGGAACATTGGGATTGATCACTGCGGCCGATGCAGTGTTGGTTCTGTCGGACTCCAGCCAGGAGTTCACCGAACCGGAGCTGGGATTCATCCGCCAGGTCGTCAATCTGTGTCCTGCGGTAGCCGGGCTGATCAGCAAGACCGATCTGTACCCGCATTGGCGGCAGATCCTCGACGCCGATCGCGGACATCTCCAGCGTGCCGGGTTGGATCTGCCGCTCATTCCGATCTCCTCGGTACTGCGCTCGCACGCGCTGAGGCTGGGGGACAAGGAACTCGAAGCGGAATCCGGATTTTTGGACCTCTATCAGTTCTTGCGGGACAACGTCGTTGCGCGTGCCGAATCGAATACTCGACGCGCAGTTGCGATGGATGTGCGTTCTGCGGCAGCGCATCTGACGTTGGAGATGGGCAGTGAGCTTGCGGCGCTGAAGGATCCGTCGACCGCTCAGGCAGCGGTCGCGGGACTGCAGCGTGCCCGGGCAGCGGCCGAGGAACTGCACAAGAAGACCTCACTGTGGCAGCAGAGCCTCGGTGACGGCATCGCAGACCTCGCCGCCGACATCGATCACGACCTCCGGGACCGGTTGCGCCGGGTGACCCGCCAGGCCGAGGAGACGGTCGACGAAGGCGATCCCGGTAAGGACTGGGACGTCGTGGGGGAGTGGCTCGAACAGGAGATCGCCACCGCGATCGGTGACAACTTCGTGTGGGCGCATGATCGCGCACAGTGGCTGGCAGAAGTTGTGGCGCAGCACTTTGCGGAGACCGGTGACGTCGCGCTCCCGCATCTCGACGTCGCCGACACCGACGGTTTCCTGGAACCGGTCGGTGCATTGGCGGACCTCGAATCCGGCCGAATCGGCATCACTCAGAAAGTCCTGGTCGGCATGCGCGGCTCGTACGGCGGCGTGCTCATGTTCGGCTTGATCACCACGATGATGGGCATGGCTCTGGTCAACCCGATCTCCATCGGCGCCGGGGTTCTGCTGGGCACCAAGGCTTATCGTGAAGACAAGCAGGCTCAGGTGCTCAAGCGTCGCGCTGAGGCGAAAGCGGCTATCCGACGGTTTGCCGACGACGTCAGCTTCCAGGTGGGCAAGGAGTCGAAGGATCGCCTACGCCTGGTGCAGCGGCTGTTGCGTGATCACTTCACCGACATCGCCGAGCAGGCGTTGCGCTCGATCAACGAATCCCTCCGCGCCACTCAGGAAGCCGCGCAGTTGGAGTCGAGTGAGCATGCCGCTCGGATCAAGCGTCTGGAGACCGACATGCGCGTCGTCGCGGAGCTCGACGCCGTTGCCGGAACGCTGATCGGCGAAACTCCCGCTCCTGCCTCGGCAAAGGTGACCAACGCATGAATGCCACGACCACCGTGACCGCAGTGGAGTCGGCACACGCCCTGATCGACCACGCCAGACGTGCCTACGCCGATCAGCCGCAGACGCGCGCCCAGTTGGAAGAATGTGCGGCCAGGCTCGACGAGCCACTCCGGGTGGCGCTCGCCGGCTCCCTCAAAGCGGGTAAGTCGACGCTGCTCAATTCGCTTGTCGGACAGGATATAGCGCCTACCGACGCGACGGAATGCACACGCGTCGTCACCTGGTATCGGAACGGGACGACGCCGCAGGTGACCGCGACGGCCGAGAACGGTGCCGAGTTCAACGTGCCGGTGACGCGCCGCGACGGCAGGCTCACGTTCGATCTGGGCGAGTACACCGCAGACTCGGTGGACCGCATCGACGTCGACTGGCCGTCTTCGGCATTGGCTCGTACGACGATCATCGACACACCGGGCACTTCGTCGCTCTCGACCGAGGTCTCGGCCCGCACCTGGGACATGCTCGTTCCCGACGGTGAGGCACCGGGCGCGGATGCAGTGGTCTACCTCCTGCGGGCTCTCAACGCCAGTGACATGCAGTTCCTCGGGAAGATCGCGGATCACGTGGGCGGAGAATCCGGGCCACTCGGAGTGATCGGAGTTCTCTCGCGTGCCGATGAGGTCGGCGCAGGCAGGCTCGACGCGTTGTCTTCGGCGAAGGACGTCGCGGCGCGATTTGCCGAGGAGTTGGAGCGAACCGGCCTGTGCCAGTCGGTGGTTCCGGTGGCAGGTCTGCTCGCGCTCGCTGCTCGGACGATGAGGCAGAGCGAGTTCGCGGCCTTCTCGGCGCTCGCGCAGGTTCCGGCCGAGGATCTGAGCCTTGCGCTCCTCTCCGCGGATCGCTTTGCCAGGCAGGACAGTCCGCTGCCGGTCGATGCGGCCATGCGGGCGCAATTGGCCGATCGGTTCGGGCTCTTCGGAATTCGCCTCGCCGTGACGTCGATCAAGTTGGGGGCCACTGATTCACCGTCCCTGGCGGCCGAATTGTTGGAGCGCAGCGGCCTGGACGAACTGCGTCAGGTGATCGACGTTCAATTCGGGCAGCGGGCAGATCAGCTCAAATCGCACACGGCGCTGGTGACGCTGGGAAGAATCCTCGAAGCCGATCCGAGCGAGGAAGGCGATCAGATCGCGGCGGAGGCGCAACGGTTGCTTGCCGATGTTCACGGCTTTCACGAACTTCGCCTGCTCGGGCGTCTTCGTTCGGTACACACGGATCTGCCACCCGACGACCTGGCACAACTGCAAAGACTGATCGGCGGCTACGGAATCCGGGCAAGTGACCGGTTGGGCTGCGAACCGGAAGAATCGCCGGAGGTGCAGCGTGCGCGGGCCACGGCGGCTGTCCGCAGATGGCGCGAGTTGTCCAGACATCCGCTCTTCGACAGGTTCACCTCGCGCGCCTGCCTGGTCGCCGCCCGCAGCGCCGAGGGCGTCCTGGCTGAAATTGTGCCCGAATAGGGACCCGTTCACTATGCGAGCGCCGGACGAGGGTTCTATCTTGAGTTCGGGATGATCCGGACATAACTCCCAGGTTCGGGTCCCACCTCGATGGGAGCACGCGCATGGCGAGTGACATCAAGTCCGCTTCACCGGATCGAGCCACCCTCGTCCTGGGGACGCTCATCCTGGTCGCTGCGGTCGCGAACCTCAATCTCTCGGTCGCGAATGTCGCTTTGCCCGATATCGGGCGGGCTTTCGACGCCAGTCAGACGCAACTGAACCTGATCGCGGTCGGCTACTCGCTGGGCCTGGCCGGAACGGTGCTCTACCTGGGGGCCTTGGGAGACCGATACGGCCGCAAGATGTTGCTGGTCACCGGCATGGCGCTGTCCATTCCGGCGTCGATCGTGGCGGGATTCGCCGGGAACTTCGAAGTGCTGTTCCTCGCTCGGATAGTCGGAGGCGTCTCGGCAGGTCTGGCGTTCCCGACCACGCTGGCAATCATCACGGCGTTGTGGGCCGGACCGGCACGAACCAAGGCGATTGCCATGTGGTCGGCAATCGGTGGCGCGATTTCAGCACTCGGTCCGATCGTCTCGGGGGCGCTGCTCGAGCAGTTTCACTGGGGTTCGGTCTTCTTCGTCACCCTTCCCTTGGCCCTTGTGGCACTGATCTGTTCCCTGGTGTTGGTTCCCGCTCACGTCAACGAGACGACCGAGCGAGTCGATCACCTCGGCGGCATAGTGTCGATCGTCTTCATCGGGGCGCTGGTGTTGTCCATCAACTTTGCGCCGGTGAAGGGTTCGGGCACGTTGGCTCTGGTGCTCGGGGCGATAGCAGTTGTCGCGGGTATCGGGTTCTTCCTGCAACAGCGACGCGCGGCCAATCCGCTGTTCGATCTTCACGTAGCTGCGCGCCCGACGTTCTGGGTCGCGGCGGTGGGTGGGTTGGTCGTGTTCGGTTCGCTCATGGGCGCGATGTTCATCGGCCAGCAGTTCCTGCAGAACGTCCTCGGGTACTCGACGCTGGCAGCCGGTGCGGCGATCATTCCGGCTGCGCTGGCGATGGTGATCGTCGCGCCGCGCTCGGCGACCATGATCGAAAGGTACGGCGCCCGCGTCACGCTGCTCGCCGGCTACCTGTTCGTGGTTCTCGGGTTGTTCGTCGCGCTGTTCCTGTGGAACGAAAGCACACAGTATTGGCAGGTCGCGCTGGCCTATGCGCTTGTCGGCATCGGCGTCGGTCTGGCCGGCACACCGGCATCGCGTTCGCTGACCGGATCCGTTCCCGTGCACCGCGCTGGTATGGCGTCGGGAACCTCGGACCTGCAACGCGACCTGGGCGGCGCCATCATGCAGTCGATTCTCGGCGGAATACTCACGGCCGGGTACGCAAAATCGTTGGGAAATGCGATCTCGTCCTCGCCGAACGCATCCGAAGTGACTCCCGAAACTCAGGCCGCGCTCACCAAATCCTTCTCCAGCGCCGAAGTTCTCGCGGAACGCTACCCGCAATACGCGGACCAAATCATGACCGCCGCCAAAAACGCCTTCCTGGACGGGGATACAAACGCCTACATCGCGGCGATCATCATCGTGTGTGCCGGTGCCGCGGTGGTGACGTTCTTCTATCCGCGTCGCGAGCGCGAACGAGTCCTGCTGGCGCAGTACGCGGCGGAATCCGATCTAGCCGCGGAGAAGAGTTGAGCGCGCTCTGGTAGTGATGAGGGATGCCACAGCTACTTCACATCGATTCGTCCGCCGAACTCCACCACTCGACCTCACGTGATCTGACCGCACTGTTCGCTCAGCAGTGGTCGAAGAACAGTCCGGATCACACGACGGTGACGTTGGACCTGCACCGGGATCCCTTGCCGCACCTCGCGGACGCGGCCCTGCACTATGCACCACGCTTGCGAGTCGAGGGCGAGATTCCGGATCCCGCCGCGGAAGCACTCCAGGCTCGGGTCATCGAGCAACTTACCGCTGCAGACGTCGTCGTGATCGGTGCGCCGATGTACAACTGGTCGATCCCGTCCACGTTGAAGGCGTGGATCGACTACGTACACGTCCTGGGGACTACGGTCCCTTTCGACACGCGTACTCAGCCTCTGGCAGGTAAGCCGGTGGTGATCGTCTCCAGCCGCGGAAACACCTATGCGCCGGGCTCGGGAAACGAGGCCAACGATCACACCGTCCCGCCACTCGTTCAGGTGCTCGGGGTGTCGATGGGAATGGATGTCTCCGTCATCACCGCGGAACTGACTTTGGCGCAACGTATTCCGGCGATGGCACCTCTGATCGAGCAGGGTGACGCGAGCCTGCGTGCTGCCCGGGAGTCGTTGACCGAGCTGGCCCGTACCTTGGGGGCCTGATCAAGAAGTTCGACCGGGTTCAGGTGAGAGACGAGATCATCGACGCCACGTCTGACGGTTCTACGTCGTAACCGGGGAAATAGCAGCACACTTCGTCGGCATGTTCGCCGAACCGCCGCCGAATCTCGGTGGCGCACTCTTCGGGAGTGCCGACGACGGCGAGTGTGGTCAGCATCGGATCGGTGATCAGCGACGCCATCTCGGTGTAGCCACCTCGCTTCGACAGGGCATTGAGTTCCGGTTGGACCTCGCCCCACCCTTCGACGTCGAGCACCGGACGGTATGCGGGCGTCGAACCGTAGAACGAGAGCAGGGCTCGGACGCCTCTGGCGGCCGCGGCAAGTTGATCGTCGCCGCGGCCGACGCCGACGATGACCTGCGGGATGATCGTGAATTCGTCTCGGGTGCGGCCGGATTCGCGAAGACCGGCATCGACGGCCGGAAGTGTTCGTTCGAGGAAATGACGTTGCGTGTGGAACGGCATGACCAGTAGTCCGTCGGCCACCTCGGCAGCCGTCCTGGTCATCACCGGTCCGAGCGCACCCATCAGGATGGGCGGCGGCCCATAGGGGTTGGGGCCGGGATCGAACGTCGGAGGCATCAACGTGTGGGTGAAGAACTCGCCGCGGAAGTTCAGCGTCGAGGTGTTCTCCCACGCAGTGAAGATCGCCTTGACCGCTGCGACCGTCTCCTTCATGCGGGCCGCCGGACGCGACCACGTTGCGCTGTAGCGTTTTTCGATGTGCGGTTTGATCTGCGATCCGAGACCCAGTCGAAAGTGGCCGCGACTGAGCAACTGCAGGTCGTTGGCCGAATGCGCCAGATGCATGGGACTGCGGGGGAATGCGATGGCGACGTTGGTCATCAGGTCGAGGTCGACGGCCGATGCTGCTTCGACGAGCGGGAAGAACACGTCGTGTGGTCCCTCGAACGTGAACAGGCCACCGGCGCCGGTCTCCGCGAGTTCACGGCTACGAGCAGCGCCCGCGCCCGGCGCGGAGTCCAGTTGTACGTGAACCTTCATCGGCGTCCCCGCAGCCAGGCGCTGACACCGGGAGCGAACGGAGCGATCGCCGCCACCGCGACCAGGGCGCAGTAGAGAATCGGACCCCATCTCAGAACTCCGGCGCCGATGTCTGCTGCGCCGTCGACCAGAGACATGAAGCCGAGTCCGGCCGCGATGCTCACGACTCCCACGATCGCCGTCATCACCCGCCCGGCGTTCTTGCGTGCGCGGAGGAGTTGAAGGCTCATGAGTGCGAGCAGGACCAGGACGAGAGCGCCGCCGCCGCTGCCGGCGAGTACGACGGTCACGGCATCGGAGATGTCGGTGGACGAGTATCCGGGATTGTCGCGCGCAGTCGATTCTTCGAGAGCCGACCGGACGTCGTCGAGGCTGGTGACTACCACTCCGGCGATTCCGGCCAGGACGACGAACGAGCCGATCCAGGCAGAGGTGGACAATGTCACGGCTTTGGGTGTCTCGTCGCTCGCTGCAGGTCGGAGCGGCCGAACCGAGACGTCGGGTCGCTCGGGTGCCGGGCGTGGAGGTGACGGGCGAGGAGGTCGCGCGGGAGAATTGTCGGGATCGGTCACCGGCCGATCGTAGCCATTCGGAGAGATACGGAAGTGATGTGGCGCACTTTTCCGGCTTTTCGGGGAAGGCGGGAACAAATCTACGTGGGCTGTAGTTGACCATTTCGACAAGCTTGAGCGCCCTCGGCTCAACTTCAAGTTGACTCCCGGCCACGGTCGGAGGCAAACTTGAGCGGAGGACGCTCACCAAGCGAAAAACTCGCGGTCATGTTCGAGATCAACCACTCGGGCAGAGAACCGCAGAACGAAAGGTAGGAACACTATGGCTCGTGCAGTCGGTATCGATCTCGGTACGACCAACTCGGTAGTTGCAGTGCTGGAGGGCGGCGAGCCCGTAGTGGTCGCCAACGCCGAAGGCTCACGTACCACCCCCTCGGTGGTCGCATTTGCCAAGAACGGCGAGGTTCTCGTCGGTCAGCCCGCGAAGAACCAGGCAGTCACGAACGTCGACCGCACCCTCCGCTCCGTCAAGCGCCACATCGGCACTGACTGGAACGTGGAAATCGACGGCAAGAAGTACACGCCGCAGGAAATCAGCGCCCGCACGCTCATGAAGCTCAAGCGTGACGCGGAGGCTTACCTCGGCGAAGACATCACCGACGCCGTCATCACCGTCCCCGCGTACTTCGAGGACGCACAGCGTCAGGCAACCAAGGAAGCCGGCCAGATCGCCGGCCTCAACGTCCTTCGTATCGTCAACGAGCCCACCGCGGCTGCACTGGCATACGGACTCGACAAGGGTGACACCGAGCAGACCATTCTGGTCTTCGACCTCGGTGGCGGCACCTTCGACGTCTCCCTGCTCGAAATCGGCGACGGTGTCGTCGAGGTTCGCGCAACCTCCGGTGACAACCACCTCGGTGGCGACGACTGGGACGAGCGCGTCGTCGCTTGGCTGGTCGACAAGTTCAAGGCTCAGAACGGCATCGATCTGACCAAGGACAAGATGGCCCTGCAGCGTCTGCGTGAGGCTGCGGAGAAGGCGAAGATCGAGCTCTCCAGCTCGCAGAGCACCTCCATCAACCTCCCGTACATCACGGTCGACGCGGACAAGAACCCGCTCTTCCTGGACGAGCAGCTCACCCGCAGCGAGTTCCAGAAGATCACCTCGGACCTGCTCGATCGCACTCGTGCGCCGTTCCAGGCAGTGATCAAGGACAGTGGAATCGCCGTCAAGGACATCGACCATGTCGTGCTCGTCGGTGGCTCCACCCGTATGCCGGCCGTCTCCGATCTGGTTCGTGAACTGACCGGTGGCCGTGAGCCCAACAAGGGCGTCAACCCGGACGAGGTCGTCGCCGTCGGCGCCGCACTCCAGGCCGGTGTGCTCAAGGGTGAGGTCAAGGACGTTCTGCTCCTCGACGTCACGCCGCTTTCCCTCGGCATCGAAACCAAGGGTGGCGTGATGACCAAGCTCATCGAGCGCAACACCACGATCCCCACGAAGCGTTCCGAGACCTTCACCACCGCTGACGACAACCAGCCTTCGGTGCAGATCCAGGTCTTCCAGGGTGAGCGCGAAATCGCTTCGCACAACAAGCTGCTCGGCTCCTTCGAGCTCACCGATCTGCCGCCCGCCCCGCGTGGCGTTCCGCAGATCGAGGTCACCTTCGACATCGACGCCAACGGCATCGTGCACGTGACGGCGAAGGACAAGGGCACCGGCAAGGAAAACACGATCAAGATCCAGGACGGCTCCGGTCTGTCCAAGGAAGAGATCGAGCGCATGGTCAAGGACGCCGAGGCTCACGCCGAGGAAGACAAGGCCCGTCGCGAAGAGGCAGAGGTTCGCAACCAGGCCGAGTCGCTGGTCCACCAGACGGAGAAGTTCGTCAAGGAGCAGCGTGAAGGTGAGAACGCGGGCAAGGTCTCCGAGGAGATCCTGACCAAGGTCGAGGCAGCGGTCAAGGACGTCAACGACGCCCTGGCAGGCACCGACATCGCTGCAGTGAAGACCGCAGTGGAGAAGCTGGGCACCGAGTCGCAGGCTCTGGGCCAGGCCATCTACGAGGCTTCCGCTGCAAACGAGGCCGGAAACACCGACGGCGCAGGCAATGACGACGACGTCGTCGACGCCGAGGTTGTCGACGAGCCCACCGACTCGGACAAGAAGTGACCTCGGACAACCCCGAGAACAACCCGGTCGACCCCGAGACCGGTGCACAGGGAGAGGCGGCGGGGGAATCCCTGCCGCCGCTCGACTCGGAAGACACAGGGGTAGTTCAGGAAGCAGAGTCGATCGTGGAGGAAGCATCCGCCACCGATCAGCTCGCCGAACGGACTGCGGATCTGCAGCGACTTCAGGCGGAGTTCACCAACTACCGTCGTCGCGTCGAGCGTGACAAGCAGGTCATCAAGGAAACCGCGCGGGCTTCGGTCATCACCGAGCTCATCGGAATTCTCGACGACCTGGATCGCGCTCGGGCACACGGTGACCTCGAATCGGGTCCACTGCGTGCACTCGCAGACAAACTCAACACGACCCTGACGGGTCTGGGTTTGACCGACTTCGGCAGCGAGGGTGACGATTTCGATCCCGCACTCCACGAAGCGGTGCAACATGAAGGCGAAGGCCACGACCCCGTACTCGGGACGGTCATGCGCAAGGGATACAAGCTCGGCGACCGGGTCCTTCGGACCGCAATGGTGGCCGTGACGGACCGGGTAGGCGACAAGCCTGCAGACGGTTCAGAACAAGAAGCGAAGTAAGAGTGAGAGGAGGAGACGCCCAGTGAGTCAACGGGAGTGGATCGAGAAGGACTTCTACAAGGAGCTGGGCGTCTCGTCCACCGCGACGGCCGACGAAATCAAGAAGGCGTATCGCAAGCTGGCTCGGGATCTTCATCCCGACGCCAACCCTGACGATGCGAAGGCCGAAGAGCGTTTCAAGTCCGTCAGTGAAGCTCATGCCGTTCTGTCTGATCCGGACAAGCGCAAGGAGTACGACGAGGCTCGGCGCCTCTTTGCCAGCGGCGGCTTCGGCCCCCGCGCGCAGGGCGGCGGCGGATTCAACCCCGGCGCTGGTGGTTTCGACATCAACGACCTGTTCGGCGGCGGGGCCGGTGGGCAGGACTCGGGTCTCGGAGACATCTTCGGCGGATTGTTCAACCGCGGGGGAGCGGGCCAGCGAACAGCTGCGCCCAACCGCCCGCGTCGAGGCAAGGATCTCGAGACCGAGACGACGCTCGCCTTTCGTGAAGCAGCGCTCGGTGTCACCGTCCCTCTTCGTCTGACCAGCCCTACGTCGTGCACCACGTGTCACGGCAGCGGCGCAAAGCCAGGCACCAGCCCGCGAGTGTGCCCACATTGCAACGGAACCGGCGTGGTCAGCCGGAACCAGGGCGCCTTCGGATTCAGTGAGCCGTGTGACGATTGCCGGGGAACCGGCTCGATCATCGACTCGCCGTGTGAAGACTGCCACGGTAGCGGAGTCACCAATCGCACACGGACCATCACGGTTCGCGTGCCTGCCGGTGTGAGCGACGGTCAGAAGATCAGACTCAAGGGCAAGGGCGAAGCGGGACTCCGCGGCGCTCCGGCCGGCGACCTGTTCGTCAACATCCGCGTCAAGCCGGACAGTGTCTTCGGACGCAACGGCGACGACCTGACACTGACGGTTCCGGTGAGCTACGGCGAGCTGGTGCTGGGAACGACACTGTCCGTGCCGACTTTGGAAGGCCGTGTCGGAGTGAAGGTTCCGGCTGGAACGGTGGACGGACGCATTCTGCGAGTTCGCGGACGCGGTATCCCCAAGCGGCCGGACGGTGCCGGTGACCTTCTGGTCACGGTCAAGGTATCCGTTCCGCAGAAGTTGGACGACCCGGCGATCGAAGCGCTGAAAACCTATCTCGAAGCCGAGAAGGCGAGCGGGTTCGATCCACGGGCCGGGTGGGCCGGTGCATGATGACAGAGCGACCGCAGAATCAATGGGATGCGACGGTCGATCCTGACGCTCAGATCTTCGTGATCTCGGTGGCAGCCGAGTTGGCCGGAATGCACGCGCAGACATTGCGTAACTACGACCGACTCGGGTTGGTCACCCCGCATCGAACCACCGGTGGCGGACGACGCTACTCCCCGCGCGATGTTGCGCTTCTTCGTGAAGTACAACGGCTTTCGCAGGACGAGGGAGTCAACCTTGCCGGAATCAAACGAATCATCGAACTGACCAACCAGGTCGAGGCTCTGCAGCATCGCGTCCGCGAATTGGCCGAGGAGATCGCGAAAGTCCATGCGGGCTATCGCCGGGATCTCGTGCCGATTCCGCGCAACAACGCGTTGGTGGTCTGGAAGCCCCGCAACCAGCGATAGTCGGACCTTTACACAAACGGCTCCACGCCCTGTCGGATTCATTTCGTCGAATCCGCCAGGGCGTGGAGCCGTTTCGGCGTTTCCACCCAGCGGGAAGAGATCTGTCGACGCCGCCTCAATGTGCATAGCGTCCGCTTCCATGACTCCACTTTTCAGCGTTTGACGTTATCCAGATCACATTCTATGCTCCATCCCAAGCAACTGCTTGCTAGATCATCAAGCGGGTGCTTGGTTGGCTGGTGCTCGAAATCAGGCACGTCCACCGGCCGATCATTCTTTCGTCAGGTATTCGCCTGACGTTCGGTGCATACATGTGTTCTAGGAGTGCAGACATGAATCGTCGGCCCATTCTTGTTGCGGCAGTTGCCGTGACGGCTCTGGCTCTTGCAGGGTGCAGTGGTTCTTCGGAGTCCGACGGAGGTGCGGACTCGCCCTACCGTGTGCTGCTGACCGGCGGGATCAGTGCACAGGGAGTCCTCGCGGCTAATTCGCAGACCTCGCTGCTCGCCACCAAGGCGGGCGTTCAGGTCCAGAACGAAGCCGGGGGGATCGGTGGCCGTCAGATCGAGCTCACTACGGTGGACGACGCGGGTGACGCAACCATCGCCGTCACCAAGCTGCGCGAAGCCATCAATTCGGGGAACAAGCCTGACCTCTACCTGAACTCGGGTCCGTCGTCGATCGCGGCTGCGGTTCTGCCGATCCTCAAGCAGAACAACATTCTCTCGATGAGCATGGCTCCCTCGCCCGATTCGACGGACCCCTCGAAGTTCCCGCTCAACTTCGATCTGGCTCCGGGTGCGACCGATACCGCTCGCGGAATTTCCGAGTACGCGAAGTCCAAGGGTTACAGCAGCGTCGGAGTCTTGCACGGCAGCACCGCTTACGGTGAGCTGTTCGGCGAAGAAATGACCAGTGCTTTGCAATCCGCAGGTCTGAAGGCCGCCGGTAACGAGGAGTACGACGCCGCCGCTTTGGACATGACGGCGCAGTTGCAGTCGCTCAAGAATTCGGGTGCCGCGGCAATCGCCTTGGATGCGTACGGCGCTCCTCTTGGATACGTGTTGCAAAGCCTCGAGCGACTCGGCTGGGACGTGCCGCTGGTCGGAAACACCTCGGTGTCTGCCACCAACCTGATCGCGAATGATCCGCCGGCCGGTGTGCTCGGCACCCCGCAGGTGAAGAACCTGGTGACGCAGGTGTTCAGCAGCACGGTGTTCGATCCGAACAACGCACTCGTCAACACGATGGTGGACACGATGGCTTCGCTGGGCTCCATCCCGTCGACGCTGATCCTCGCGGACAACTACGACGCTTTCCCCCTCGTCGCGGCGGCAGCGGAGAAGGTCGGCAGTTCGACCGATCCGAAGAAGCTCGCCGAAGCACTGGAAACCACTGAGGTCCAGGAGAATGCCAAGACCGCATTCCTCTCGCGCTACAACTTCAGCTCCGACAACCACGGCCCGAACCCGGACACCAGCGAGCTGAAGTTCATCAGTCCGACGAAGATCCTCAACGGTCAGTTCGGAAACCCGGCTGCGTCATGACCATTCTGTGGTCCGGGTTGGCGCTCGGCGCGGTCTACGTGCTGGTTGCCATCGGGTACAACATCGTTTTCGTTTCCTCCAACACATTCAACTTCGCTCAAGCTCAGCTGGTGATGGTGGGCACCTTTATCGCCTACACGGGTCTGGTGACCCTGAAACTCCCCGTTCTCGTGGTGGCCGTCATGGCTACCGTGACCGTGATGCTCCTCGCCTCGGTCGAGGAGATCGTCGCGATCAGACCGGTGGCCGATCACCAGAACCAGTTGGTCACGACGTTGGGTGTCGCAACTCTGCTCAACGGCGCCACTCAATTGATCTGGGGTAGTGAACCTCTCACGGTTCCGTTCTTCGGATCGAACGAACCGATCACCCTGCTCGGCGGCCGTACCTACCCGGTCGAGATCGCTCTGCTGGTTGCGGCGATCGCACTGGTCGTCGGGTTGAGTTACGTCTCGAAGAAAACGATGACGGGTCTGGCTCTGATCGGCATCTCCGAGGATCGTGAAGCGGCGATGCTGCGAGGAGTCAACGTACGACGGTTGGCACTGGGAGCGTTTGCCTTCTCGGGTGCCTTGGCCGGTGTCCTCGGACTCTTCGTCGGCCCCAAGACGTTTGCAGTTGCGACGTTGGGTGCAGCGTTGGCCCTCAAGGGATTCGTGGCGTTGGCGATCGGCGGGTTCGGCTCTCTGCCTGGCGCTTTGATCGGCGGTCTGACCGTCGGCCTGGTGGAATCGTTCACCGCCCTGTGGGCGGGAAGTCAGTACAGCAATATCGCCGTCTTCACGGTGCTGATCGTCATCTTGATGGTCAAACCGGCTGGACTGTTCGGCAATGTCCGAGAACGGGTGGTGTGAGATGGTAAGTGCGTGGCGGACTTTCCGTTCCCTACCGAGCTGGATCATCCCACTCGTCCTGGCCGTGGTGATCCTGCTGCTGCCCGTGATGGGACTCGACCTGTCGACATCACGTCAGATTCAATTGGCCTGCATCCTGGCACTTGTGGTCAGTGGCCTGAACTTGAGCCTCGGCTTTGCCGGTGAACTGGCACTCGGCCAGGCAGCGATGTACGCGGCCGGTGCCTACACCGCGGGTCTGATGTCCCAGGCAGGTCACACCGACATTCTGCTTCAGCTTGCTGCCTCCGGAGCAGTGGCACTGGCGGTCGGAATCCTGACCGGTGTTCCTGGTCTGCGCCTGGGCAACTGGTCCCTGGCGATGACGTCGTTCTTCCTGGTTCTGCTGGTACCTGACGTACTGGCGATCTTCGGTGGCAAGACCGGCGGCCGAAACGGCCTCACCGGTATGGAGCCGCCGACGTTCTTCGGTTCCGAACTCGACACCCAGCAGTACTACATGGTGGTCGTCGTCGTGACCGTGCTCTGGTTCGCGGTGATGCGTAACCTGGTGGTCTCGCGGCACGGCATCGCGTTCCGCACGCTCAAGCAGTCGCCGGTTCTGGCGTCGTCGCAGGGTGTATCGGTGTTCCGGATGAAGCTGCTCGGTTATGCCATCGGTGCGTTCCCCGCCGGTCTGGCGGGTGCGCTGTTCGCCAACACCGACCTGTTCATCTCGCCGGAAGCCTTCGGGTTCACCTTTGCCACAGCAGTTCTGGCGGCGTCGATCCTCGGCGGTGCGGCAAGTGTGTACGGCGCCGTGGTCGGTGCCGCGATCATGCAGCTCGGTCCCAACCAGTCGACGGCGTTCCAGGAGTATTCGCTGATCTTCTACGGCGGCTTCCTGATCATCGGCGGTGTGCTTCTCTCCGGGGGTTTGACCAAGGTCGGGCGAGCGATCGTCTCGAAACTCGATCGCAAGGCCGGCCTGGGCGTAGTCACCGCAAAGGAAAACAGCGGTGGGACACCGGAACTGGCGCCGATCAACGGAGCACGGTTGGTGGTCGACGGAGTGTCCAAAGCGTTCGGTGGCAACCAGGCGCTCAATGCGGCAACCCTGACCGCAGAGGCCGGTAAGGTCACCGCGTTGATCGGGCCCAACGGTTCGGGTAAGACGACCATGCTCAACATGATCTGCGGCTTCTACACCGCAGATGCGGGCGTGATCACGATCGGTGACACGGTGGTCTCGCAGTCGTCGCCGCACAAGGTGGCGCGCGTGGGTGTGGCGCGCACGTTCCAAACTCCGACGATTCCGGAAAACATCACGGTTCTGGAAGCTGTTGCATCCGGACGTTATTCGGTGCACCGAGCGTCGATGGCGTCGGCTGTGCTTCGCCTGCCCAGCTTCCGCAGGATCGCGAAGGCCGACATCGTCGAGGCCGAGCGTGTCCTCGAACTCGTGGGGATGTCGCACTTGCGCAACGAGATCGCGACGTCGCTGCCCCTGGGGATGCGTCGCATGCTCGAGGTTGCTCGCGCCGTCATCGCCGAACCGAGGGTCGTCCTCTTCGACGAGGTGGCATCCGGACTCGACGAGGACGAACTCGAACGCCTGGCAGATCTGATCCGGGTACTGCGAGATGCCGGGGCGACAGTGGTGTTGGTGGAGCACAACTTCCGCCTCGTCCTCTCGCTGGCCGACGAGATAGTCGTGCTGGCGCAAGGGCAGGTGATCGCCACCGGCGATGCGGCAACCATCGAACATCACCCACGCGTCTTGAGCGAGTACCTCGGAGTCAAGTCCGGTGACGAAGAAGCACTTCTCGAAGAAATCGGCGCGGTAGACCATCAGACCAGTGAGGTGAAGTGATGGAACCGATTCTGAAGGTCCGAAACTTGCAGACCGGGTACGGCGATCTGCGCGTCGTCTGGGATGTCTCGTTCGACGTCTATCCCGGTCAGGTGACCGCCCTGCTCGGACGCAACGGCGCAGGCAAGACGAGCACGCTCCGTGCCCTGTCCGGCCTCAACAAGGTGGCCTCCGGAACCGTCGAGATGGACGGCGCCGACATCACCGGAGTCCCCGCGCACAAACGGGTACGACAGGGGATGGCGTACGTGCAGGAGGGCAAGCGGGTCTTCCACAAGCAGACCGTCGAGCAGAACCTCCTGCTGGGCGGGTACACCCGCAAGGCAAAGCGTGGCGAGCTTATGGAATCCGTCGAATCGATGTACGAGATGTTCCCGATCCTGGGGGAGAAGCGTTCGCTTCCCGCCGGTTCCATGTCGGGCGGTCAGCAGCAGATGCTCGCGATCGGCGCAGCGCTGATGGCGCAGCCTAGGTTGCTCCTTCTCGACGAACCTTCGGGCGGTCTCGCTCCCGTGATCGTCGGTGAGGTGATGGACCGCGTCCAACAACTCAAGGAAACCGGCCTGGCTGTTCTACTGGTCGAGCAGGCAGTCGAGGCCGCGATGAGCGTCGCCGATCATGTGACGGTCCTCGACATCGGCAAGGTGGTTCTCGACGCCGACGCCAAGGACATCGACGACCTGGCAGTGCTCAAGGATGCGTATTTCGGACGCGTCTGAACGGCAATGACGGCTTCAGCCCGGCCACCTCGGCCGGGCTGAAGCCGTTTCCCGCTCCGTGGCACGGGCCCTAGCCGGCTCGGGGCCATCGATCTACCGTCCTGCAAACAACTCCCGCGAGAGGCAAACTCGATGACCACTGCTCCCGACGTGCTCGCCCCGGCGAAGCTCGGCCCGGTGACCCTTCGAAATCGAATCATCAAGTCCGCGACATTCGAAGGCAAAACTCCCGACGCCCTGGTCACCGACGAGCTGATCGAGTTCCATCGTCGCCCAGCCGCCGGCGGAGTCGGGATGTCCACCGTCGCGTATTGCGCCGTCGCACCGGAAGGGCGCACCGAATACGGCCAGCTCTGGATGCGGCCCGATGCCCTCCCCGGGCTTCGGCGGCTCACCGATGCCATTCACGCCGAAGGTGCTGCTGCGTCGGCGCAGCTCGGCCATGCCGGTCCCGTGGCGAATCAGAAGTCGACCGGACTGCCCGCGCTGGCACCGTCGAGTTCGTTCAATCCGTTGAGCATGAGGATGATTCGCACTGCCACGACAGCGGACATCACCAGAATTGCGGCGGCGCACGGGAGCGCTGCGCGACTTGCCGTCGAGGCAGGATTCGACGCCGTCGAGATCCACTTCGGTCACAACTATTTCGCGAGCTCGTTCCTGAGCCCGAAACTCAACCGTCGTAAGGACTCCTACGGCGGATCGCTGGAGAACCGGGCTCGCGTCGTACTCGAAACTGCACGCAGTGTGCGCGATGCCGTCGGTGACAAGATCGCGATCTTGGCCAAGCTGAACATGGACGACGGTGTGCCAGGCGGATTCTGGGTGGACGAAGCAATCCAGGTGGCGCAGTGGCTCGAAGCATCCGGAAGCGTCGACGCGCTCGAGTTGACGATGGGCAGTTCACTGCTCAACCCGATGTACCTGTTCAAGGGCGATGCGCCGATCCGCGAGTTCGCCGCCGCGATGCCGCAACCTGTTCGACTCGGTGTGCAGTTGGTGGGGAAGAGCATGTTGCATACCTATCCGTACAAGCCGTTGTTCATGCTGGAAGAGGCTCGGCAGATTCGTGCTGCGGTGAAGTTGCCGCTCGTGCTGCTCGGAGGTGTCACGGACAAAGCGGGCATGGATACCGCAATGGCGGAAGGGTTCGAGTTCGTCGCCATGGCACGGGCGCTGCTCAGAGAACCGGATCTGATCAATCGGATCGCGGCCGAATCCGATACCCAATCACTGTGCATCCACTGCAACAAGTGCATGCCCACGATCTTCAGTGGCGCTCGCTGCGTGTTGGTCGAACGCGTCTGATCTGGTCAGCGCACACCACGTCCCGACATCCATGCGGATACCGGGTCGTGGGCCGTAGCGGATCAAGTTCGTGGTCGCATCAACGCTTGGTTCAGTTCTGCGTGAAGACGTCGTAGGAGGCGTTCATCGTGGGGTAGCCGGTGGCCATGTAGTCGGTGAGGATGACGTGCGTCGGGTCGCCGATGATGCGAGTTCCGTCGAGGGTGGGGTTGCCGGCGTAGTTGTTGGCAGCCATGACCGTCTGGACGCCGTCGGCGACGTTGTAGGTGACGTCGACACCGATACCGCGGGGATCGCTGCTGTAGGCGGTGACGATTTCGGTGGTGTGCGGGGCCAGGTAGGAGCGGGGGCCGTTGATCCACTGTCCGTAGGGGTTGGACGCGCTGTCCAGCAGCATCGGGTTGTCGGTGTTGTTGGTGATGGTCATGGCAACCGTCGGGCCGTCGGTGGGCATGGTGCCGGCGTTGGCGATCGCTGCGGTTCCCAGTGCGGTTCCGCCGACAGCGAGGGCGATTGCGGTGACTGCTACGAAGCGAGTGGTGTTGGTACGCATGATGTCTGCTCCTGGGATGGTGTGTGGTTGCCGTTCTCGGCGATGAATCAATCTTGTCGCGAAGGAGTGCTGCTGTATGTCCGCCGACGGGGCCGTGGCGGGGTTGAATCTCTTGTCCCCCGATCGGGGGAGGCGTAAGTGCTCGCATTGCTGGTACGGGCGTGAG
Source organism: Rhodococcus sp. YH3-3 (assembly GCF_001653035.1). Lineage (NCBI taxonomy): Bacteria > Bacillati > Actinomycetota > Actinomycetes > Mycobacteriales > Nocardiaceae > Rhodococcus > Rhodococcus sp. YH3-3. The sequence goes on from NZ_BCWH01000001.1 coordinate 1,844,065, forward strand.
AAAGTGAGCAATGCGCGAAGGCACGAAGCCGCTGGCCGGCAAGGTTTCCGTGGTGGTCGGCGACGACCACCCACTGTTCCGTGAGGGCGTGGTTCGGGCTCTGACCGGCAGTGACAGCATCGACGTCCTGGGCGAGGCCGACGACGGCGCAGCAGCGCTCGCAATGATCCGCGAACTACGCCCGCAGGTCGCGCTGCTCGACTTCCGGATGCCGCACCTGGATGGAACTCAGGTCGCCGCCGCAGTCGTTCGAGACGAGCTTCCGACGCGTGTGCTTCTGCTCAGCGCTCACGACGAATCGTCTGTCGTGTACCAGGCCCTGCAAGCCGGTGCTGCCGGATTCCTGCCGAAGGAATCCACTCGCGCCGAGATCGTGAGCGCCGTGCTCGACTGTGCTGCGGGACGAGATGTGTTGCCGCCCAGTATCGCCGCCGGATTGGTAGGAGAGGTTCGGCGTCGTAGTGAACCCTCCGGTCCGACGCTCAGCGCCCGCGAACGTGAGGTTCTCGGATTGATCGCGCAGGGCGCCAGCATCCCGGCCATTGCCTCACAACTCTTTCTTGCGCCCTCCACCGTCAAAACCCACGTGCAGCGCCTCTACGAGAAACTCGGAGTCAACGATCGAGGCGCCGCCGTCGCCGCTGCAATGCGGCAGGGATTGTTGGAGTGAGCAAGCGTCACCGAAGCACGTACGTGACGTTCATGGCCGGGTAACCCGAGGTCATCGTCACCGTGACGTCGTGGCTGTCGGGGGCGTACGTACCTCCGGCATCCGCCCTGGTCTTCGAGTTGGTGGCACTGAAGACAAACACTCCACCGTCGTCGGAGCGGTACGTGAGCACGATGGGGAAGTCGTTCTGGTTCTTGCTCGTGGCCACAACGTTCACGTTCATGTTGGGGAGGATGTAGTCCGCCGGCGGGACGACCCAGTCGCCGTTCGGGTTGGATGCGTCGACCAGATACAGGGCCCCGCGACCCGAATTGCTGATCATCGCCGTCGTGACGGATGTGTCGGTCATCGACTTCACCGTGTTCGCACCGGCGGAGCGGGCAACCAGAGCTGCCATGCTGAGGCCGGAGAAGGAAAGTGCTTCAGGTCGAATTGTGTTGGTGCTCATCATGTTCTCCTCGATTTGTCGGTCTCGGTGACCGTGTGTTTCTGTGATGAGACAACTATGGCCCCGAAATCCCTTCGGGTCTGTCCACCTACGGGTCCGAGTGCTGGACGACATCGCTGTCCCCCGATCGGTGGACACAGCGCTCTCCGCCCACCCAGTGTCATGGGGTGGAGGCTTCGCCCACCCAGCGTCATGGGGTGGAGGCTCCGCCCACCCAGCGTCATGGGGTGGAGGCTCCGCCCACCCAGCGGGAGAACCTGTTCCTCTACCATTCAACCCACTCGTAGCGTGGCCACCATGACCGATCCTGACTTCTCCACCGCACCACTCGACGTCGTAGTCATCGGCGCCGGCGTCGCCGGCATGTACGCCATGCACCGACTTCGCGAGCAGGGGCTGCGTGTCCACGGCTTCGAGGCGGGCTCCGGAGTGGGCGGCACGTGGTACTTCAACCGCTACCCGGGCGCACGCTGCGATGTCGAGAGTTTCGACTACTCCTACTCGTTCTCCGAAGAGTTGCAACAGGATTGGGACTGGAGCGAGAAGTACGCCGCGCAGCCGGAGATCCTGTCCTACCTCGATCACGTCGCCGATCGCTTCGACCTACGCAGTGGGTTCACTTTCGATACCCGTGTCCTGAGCGCACAGTTCGACGAGGACTCGTCGACGTGGCGAGTGCACACCGACGGTGGTCATGACGTCACCTCGCGGTTCGTGGTGTGCGCCACGGGCAGCCTCTCGACCGCGAACGTTCCGAACATTGCAGGTCGCGAGACTTTCGGCGGTGAGGTCTTCCACACCGGCTTCTGGCCGCACGAGGGCGTCGATTTCACCGGCAAGCGAGTGGGAGTGATCGGCACCGGATCGTCGGGCATCCAGTCCGTTCCGTTGATCGCCGAGCAGGCCGATCACCTCTTCGTGTTCCAGCGGTCCGCGAATTACAGTGTGCCGGCGGGAAACACGCCTCTCGATGACAAACGACGCGCAGAGATCAAGGCCGACTACGCCGAGCGTCGAGCGCTGTCCAAGCGCAGTGGCGGTGGATCTCCGTTCGTTTCGGATCCTCGCAGCGCGCTCGAGGTATCCGAGGCCGAGAGGAACGCGGCCTACGAGGAGCGGTGGAAGCTCGGCGGTGTCCTGTTCGCCAAAACCTTCGCCGACCAGACCAGCAACATCGACGCCAACGCGACGGCGGCCGCATTTGCCGAGGCCAAGATCAGATCGGTGGTCGAAGATCAGGCCATCGCCGACCTGCTGATCCCGAACGACCACCCCATCGGGACCAAGCGGATCGTGACGGACACCGACTACTACCAGAGCTACAACCGTGACAACGTGAGCCTGGTCGATCTCAAGAGCGCACCGATCGAGGCAATCGACGAGGCCGGGATCAAGACGACCGACTCGCACTACGAACTCGACGCATTGGTGTTCGCCACAGGTTTCGATGCGATGACCGGGGCACTCGATCGCATCGAGATCCGTGGCCGCAACGGCGAGACCTTGCGAGAGAACTGGCATGCGGGTCCGAGAACCTATCTTGGTTTGGGAGTTCACGGCTTCCCGAACCTGTTCATCGTCACCGGGCCGGGTAGCCCGAGTGTGCTGTCCAACATGATTCTCGCTGCCGAACAGCACGTCGACTGGATCGCCGACGCGATCAACCACCTCGATTCGGCGGGGATCGACACCATCGAGCCGAGTGCCGAAGCCGTGGACAACTGGCTCGAGGAGTGCTCACGCCGGGCGTCGGCAACATTGTTCCCATCCGCGAACTCCTGGTACATGGGAGCCAACATCCCGGGAAAGCCGAGGATATTCATGCCCTTCATCGGAGGCTTCGGTGTCTACTCCGACATCTGTGCAGACGTGGCAGCAGCGGGATACCGAGGCTTCGAGCTGAACAGCGCGGTGCACGCATGAGCCGGCTGGAGGGCAAGCGGGTACTCGTGACGGGTGCTGCCGGAGGAATGGGACGCTCACACTGTGAGCGGCTCGCCGAGGAAGGCGCGTCCGTGATCGCGTTGGATGTCGAACAGGCACAATCGGGGTTGGCGGAAACCGCTCAGGCAGTGCGTGATCGAGGCGGTATCGCGGTGACCGGTGTGGCGGATATTCGGGACTTCGACGGCCTGGCCGACGTCGTGGCCGAGTGCGTTACCGAACTCGGCGGGTTGGACGTCGTGGTCGCGAATGCGGGCGTCTACGACACGCCGGGACCGTCGTGGACCATCGATCCTGCAGTGTGGAACCGCTCGCTGGACGTCAATCTGACCGGGGCGTGGCACACCGTCAAGGCCTGCGTTCCGCACTTCGGCAACGGTGGATCCGTCGTTCTGGTCAGCTCGACAGCGGGAATCAAAGGTATTGCCGGAGCAAGTCATTACAGCGCAGCCAAGCATGCCGTGGTGGGCCTGGCCAGAACGCTGGCCAACGAGTTGGGGGCGCAGAGTATCCGCGTCAACTCCGTGCATCCGGGTTCGGTACGTACCCCGATGATCATCAACGAGCGAGTGTTCGCGAACCTGTGCCCGGACATCGAGAATCCCACCGAAGCAGACGCTGCTGCAGTGCTCAGCGCTCGCAACTTGCTGCCCGTTCCCTGGGTCGATCCGGTGGACGTCAGTAATGCGGTCCTGTTCCTCGCATCCGCGGAGTCCCGCTACATGACCGGCTGTCAGTTGGTTGTCGACGCCGGCCTGACCCAGAAAGTGTGAATTGATGACTTCTCGATTGGAAGGCAAGATCGCGCTGATCACGGGTGCGGCACGAGGAATCGGGCGGGCTCAGGCCGTGCGTTTTGCCGAAGAGGGCGCGGACATCATCGCGGTCGACGTGTGCACTTCGGTGGAAACCACAGTCACGCCGCCCGCGACGGAGGCCGATCTCGATGAGACAGTGGCGCAGATCCGGGCGCTGGGGCGAAAGGTCGAATCTGCGGTAGTGGACGTTCGGGATCTCGAGGCACTACGCAGTGCCGTGGACTCGGCCGTCGGAATGCTCGGTGGTCTCGACATCGTCTGCGCTACAGCTGGTATCACGTCCTCCGACGGGGCCCTGACCATGTCGGAAACGATGTGGCAGACCATGCTGGACGTCAATCTGACCGGCGTGTGGCACACCACGACCGTCGCGGCTCCGCACTTGATCGCGCGGGGCGGGGGATCGATGACACTCACAAGCTCCATCGCCGGACTTCGGGGGCTGGTCGGAGTCGCGCACTACACCGCAGCCAAGCATGGAGTCGTTGGTCTGATGCGTTCGCTGGCAAAGGAACTGGCTCCGCACAACGTACGCGTCAATACGGTCCATCCCACCAACGTCGACACCCTCATGATTCAAAACCCGTTGGTGCGCGGCAAGTTCCGCCCCGATCTCGAGAACCCGACGCGCGAAGAATTTGCTGCCGCAGCGATGACGATGAACATGCTCGCCATTCCGTGGATCGAACCGGTGGACGTAGCGAACGCTGCTCTGTTCCTGTCTTCCGACGAGGCTCGCTACATCACGTCGGTCGCCCTGCCGGTGGATGCAGGAAGTTCGTCCCGCTGAGGTTTCGAACAGCTGAAATCTTGAACAGCTGAGGTTTTGACACGCTGAGTTCCGCCACGGTGTGTAGCGTCGGTTTCACCTAACCGAAAGGCGTACACCGTGGCGGAACGGCGCTATCTGGAAGTCACCGTCGGGATCAACATCGTGATGGTCCTCGACCACCGCACGGTGGAGGTCTTCGACCGCACCGCCGCGAGCACGAGCGAAGTGGCTCGTTGGCATGTCGAACACATTGCGGTGAAGGCGAAACCGTCGAAGTCGGGACTGAAACTCACCATCGGGAACAGGCTCGCCGACGACTCGATCGCGGTAGCGGGTCCACGGGCATCGCTGACTGTTCCGCCGGAGAACGAGGCAGCCGTCATCGCGTTCTTCGACGAGGTCAAGGCTGCTCGGGTGTGAATCGGCAGAAGACCTTCGGCGCGGATGATTCGGGTTCTCTAGTCGAGCACGTCGTGCGCTGCCACGAAGATCGGGCCGGACGCACTTTTGTCGGGATCTCGGGAATCGAGGCTTCCGGAAAATCGACGATCGCGGACGAGTTGGCTGCCGGTATCTCGAAGTCGGGCCATGACTTCATCATGATCCATGGGGACGAGTTCTCGACTGCGAAAGCGGTACGGAACAAAGATCCTGACACGGTGCGTGGGTATCTCGAGGATGCGTACGACTATTCGAACCTGAGTAGCCGTGTGATGGTGCCGCTACGGTTGGCCGAAGTTACCGAAATTTCCTACGTCTCGACTGATCCGGAGACAGACGAATCTGTGGTGTCGAAGCCACGAGTCCCGGATCGCGCCATTGTGATCGTCGAGGGAGTGCTGCTTTTTCGCGGACTGATGCGAGATCAGTTCGACCTACGAATCTGGGTTGAAGCAAGCTTCGACGAGTCCTTGCGGCGTGCGAAGGGACGTCCGCGCGATGTGAGCTATTACGGGACGGCCGAGGCGATAGCGTCCCGGTACGAATCCCGGTTTCATCCGGCGCAGAGGATTCATCTGCGTGACGATCGACCACAACTGACCAGCCACGTAATCGTGCGTGGCTAGTCAGTCGAAAGGCCGGCGATATCAAGCTTTACGCGCGGCGGCATGGGCCCCGGCGACACGGCCGAATGCGAAGGCGTCGGCAATGTGGAATCCGCCGTCCTTGGCCGCGCTGTAGGTGGAACTGACCGCGCCCGCGGCGTAGAGGCCAGGAATTGGATTGCGGGCAGTATCGAGTACGCGGGAATGACCGTCGCGGCGCGGCCCACCGTTACTCCATCCCAGCAGTGGCGACCCGGAGACGGCGTAGAACGGAGCGGTAGCCACCGGGGCCAAAGTTTCGGGATTGCGGCCGAACGAATGGTCGATGCCGTCCGCGCACGCCTCGTTGTAGCGTCGCACGCTCGTTTCCACGACTGTTGGGTCCAGTCCGAGTTTCTCGGCGAGTTCGGCGAGCGTGTCCGCCTTTAGGATCCATCCCTTGTCGATCTCGGCTTGATTGTCCGAGCTCCACTCGTACCCTTCGTCGAGAACCCTGTGGCCGACGGGCAGTGCGTCGCGGCCGGGGCTCAGCTGTCCGGCCAACCTCATCGTCTCGTCGAAGACGACGTTCATCGGTTGCACCGGAAAGTGTTGGTAAGAACCCTCTCTGAACACATGACCATGCCGCATTTCGGCTGACTCGTCGGTGAAGCGTCTACCTTCCCGGCTGAGGAACACATAGTTGTGCGCGTTCCACAGTGCGAGGAAGAATCCAGTCGGATTTTCGAGGTCGCCGGGAATTCCCGTAATGGTCATCATGTTGTTCATGTGCCACAGATCGGCGCCCACGGCCTGTGCCATGCGGTGACCGTCGCCGGTTGCCGATGGTGAGCCCCAGATCTTCGGATTCTCCAGACGCAAGTAGTCGCGCACCATCGTCGGATTTGCTTCGAATCCTCCGGTGGCAAGGATGACGCCCCGGCGTGCCTGGATCTGCGAAGTCTTTTCACCCGAACGGATCTCGACTCCGGTCACCGCTCCGGATTCATCCGTCAGCAGTCCGGTGGCTTCGGTGTCGAATAGTGTTGTGACGCCGCGTTCAGCGAGAGCGGAGACGAGGAACCGGTAGAGAAGTTCATTGCCCATCTTCCCTTCGACGGTGTCCATCCCTGCGTAACAAGAACTTCCGTCAAGTTCGGCGAACTCTGCCGCGGAATGGAAATCGCCGGTCATCGCTACAGTTGCACCCAGACTGCGGATCCAGTCGGACAGTCCGTGAGTGTTCTCGGCCCAGGCATCGATGACGTCCTCGGCAACGGGGAACTCCCCGTTCAACGAACGCAGGAAGGTTCGGGCGGCAGCGGGGTCCTGGTTGACGAACCATCCACTGCCGGACAGTCGAGTGTTGCCGCCCGCGGAATCAGGTCCGCTCTTTTCCAGAATCACGACCGATGCGCCGTCGGCGTGCGCTTGGAGCGCTGCGGCCGATCCGGCAGCGCCCGATCCGATGACGAGTACGTCGACAATGTTATCCATGTCACAGAAGGTATTGCGGAATGGTGGTGCGGCGAACCCACCTTCCCGATGAGCGAGAAAGCCAGTGGTCGACGCCGCAGAGACGTCGCCCCGCAGGCACGTCGGGGGCCAGGCGAGGTAGCGGTTCAGTGCGTCGGGGGTGGCGCCAAAAGTGCGATATCGCGCTGTGACGTTTTCGAGACCCTAGCGTTATAGATGTGGTTGTGTCGGCGAAACCTGCCGGTGGCAGAGTTCGTCTGGAACGCAGTGACCGACACGGTTGGTTATCCGACGCACAGTGATTCATCGCTGATTCGGGCGGTGGGGCACGCCGAGTCCAGACAAGAGGCTTTCATGACTACGATCAACGAACGTTCTTCAGCTGCAAATGTTCTCGATCTCTTTGACAGCGCCGGCCGAGAAGGGCATCGGTACAGTATCGACGTGGAAAGCTACACCCCTTCGTATGCGGTACTGAGACTTGCCGGAGAATTGGACATGGGTCAGCGGGTGGAATTGGTGCACGCGCTCGACCGACTTCTCCTGGTCGGAACCGATATTCACGTCGATCTCTCCGGCGTGACCTTCATGTCGTCCGGAGTGGCGAATGCCGTTGTCGATGCTGCGGGGCGTGGCAACAACCGCATTCGCTTGTTTGCCCCGACGCGAGCGGTCTTCATGATCTTTCAGGCTCTCGGCGCCTCCGAACTCATTGCGGGCGTTGCCACGTCGACCGCTGATGCTCTCGGTGCTTGAGCCGGAAACAACTCCCACGAACGATGTGAAGTGAGCAGTGCTCGATACGCGTTGACTTGGTATCTGGTCTGATCTGCGTGTCGATGTGCACTTTGCGGCGCGGGATCAGGTTGTCGTCACCGGGTTGCGCCGAGATTTGCGGTAGTCTCGTTCGGTGTCGAGCAGCCGGCGCTGCCATCGACGCGTCCGGCCGCATGAACGCTTGGTGGTCCCGACTCGTAGTGAAGAGCCACACCATGGCGTATGACACCAGCAACGGTTCGACATCGTCGAATTCTCCGATCACCCAGTTCTCCGATGTGATTGGTCTGGAAGTAAGCATGCAGTTCGCACCGATACGCCGCCTCGACGACCGCGCACTTGCAGGCGCCGAGTTGCAATTGCGTGGGCCTGACAATTCCTCTCTGTGTTCGGCGCATGCCCTCCGTCGCGCCTCGCAATTGATGCAGCAACGCTCGGAATTCGACAGTCACAAACTGGCCATGTCCCGTACTGCACTCGCATGCACCGTCGCGGATCGCCTGCCGTTGCTGGTGGCAGTCGACTCGGCTTCCCGAGCAGCTCTTAACGCTCCTGGTATCGAAGGAGCGACGAGAAATCTGCAACGGATCGTCATCACGGTTGACAGCGCATCGGTGCTTACCGATCCCCACAACTCTCTGGCAGTGATCAGAGAAGCCCGCGCGGGCGGGCGTCTGATTGCACTCGACGGTGTCGGCATCGACAGGCACTCGGCGACACTTCTGTCTTTGGTCGAACCCGACATCATTATCACTTCCGCTGAATTGCTTTCCAAGGCAGCATATTTCGAAGTGGGAACGACGGTGCACGCGCTCGGCGCCTACGTCGAGCGATCGAACGCGATTATCCTTGCCGAGGGTGTCGACTCGGAATCGTCCCGTCTTGCCGCAATCACCATCGGAGCCACATACGGAACGGGTGAGTTGTATCCCGCAGTCGACGATCCGAGTTCACTGTTGTCCGAACCGGTCGTCGCGATGCCCGACAGTCCGGTGTGGAGTGATCCCATCCCCGAGGTGGGCACTCCCTACTCGATCGTGTCTGCTCACAGCCGGATCCGGCGCGGTACCAAGCGTCTGTTGATCCAACTGAGCAAGTCCCTCGAAGCGCAAGCCGCCACATCGGGTTCCTCGATGCTTGTTCTGGGCACCTTTCAACAAGCCGAGCATTTCACCGCATCCACAACAGCACGGTGGCGTCACCTCGCCGACACCGTAGGGTTTGCCGGTGTCTACGGTGTCGGACTGTCCGTGATGCTCGACGGTAAAGTTCAACACGCGCCGCTCGACCCGGGTGATGATCTCGTCAACGAGTGGACGGTCGTCACTCTGGGACCGCACCATGCGGCGATGCTGTCGGCGCGAGATCTTCATGACAACGGTCCAGATCTCGAGCGGACCTTCGACTTCGTGCAAACCTACGATCGCACCGCCGTCACCCAGGCAGCGCACTCTATTCTTCGTCGTTACCCCACGACGAATTCGTGAAACCGGTGCCGAGGTTCTCGACGTTCGCCGCGAGCGCTGCCCGACCGGCGATCGTGGCTAAGGATTGGCCGGGCGCCGCGCAGCACGTCTCTTTGCTGCAGAGTTGAGTAGATACCTTTCGGCGACCGTGTAGTCCGTGACGGTTGCGCCATCCGGTGCTGTGGTGTGGGTGAGCAGTTCGAGATAGCGGCGACGGAAGACATGGGCGTCGGATTCTGCGAGTAGGAACTCCGCCGCTGCGACGACCTCTGGTTTCGGAGCAGCGCGTGCATGCCGGTTTCGGGCAGGCCGAGTGCTCATGTTTTCCTCTGGATTTCGAAAGCGTCTGTGCCGGTAGTCATGTGCGAGTTGATCCTGACGTCTGTTCGGTCGCTACCGGTCATGAGAAGTCGTGAGTGGTTTCAGATCGATCGGCTGTCCGTCGGAGGGGAACGGCAAGGACATGTAGTTGAGAGGGGCGGTGTAGCCGGGCGCGACCTGCCAATCGAAGCGTGTGAGCAGGTGGTGCATGATCGCTTTGATTTCGACGCCGGCGAAGTGCATGCCGAGGCATTTGTGCACGCCTCCACCGAACGGTTCCCAGGCATACCGGTGCACCTTGTCTTCACGTCGGTGGTCCGCGAAACGTTCGGGATCGAAATGTTCGGGGTCGGGCCAGTACTGCGGCATGTGGTGAGTGAAATGTGGCACCACTGACACGTAGGTCCCAGCGGGTACGAAGTGGTCCTGTATCTGGGTGTCACACACCGCTCGGCGAGCCATGACCGGCACGGGAGCGACGAGTCGGAGGCATTCTTTCATCACCAGGTCCAAGCCGGCGAGTTGGTCGAGTTCGGCATAGCTCGGCGTCGACGTACTCAGTGCGAGTGATTCCGCCCGACATCTGTTCTGCCACTGAGGATTCTGGCCGAGATATTGCATCATTGTCGAGATGGTGATGGTGGAGGTGTCATGTGCGGCCATCAGCAGGAAGATCATGTGATCGATCACCTCGCCGTCGCTGAAGCGCTGTCCGGTGTCTGATTCGATGTGACAGAGAACGGAAAACAGGTCGTCGGTTTCGCGTGAACGGCGCGCAGGTAGGTAGCGGCGGAAGAAGTTTTCGAGGGTTCGGCGCCCGTCGAGGCCGCGCTTCCATCTGGTGCCGGGAACTCGATAACGGATCACCGAGGTTGCAGCTTGCACGCAATCGACGAAAGCTTTTTTCACAGAGTCGATTTCGCTTTCAGTGGTCCCTTCCGCGCCGCCCATGAAGATGTCGGTCGCGAGGTTGAGTGTGAGAGCTTTGAGAGCGGTGTAGGCGCGGAAGCCATCGGACGGAGTCCAGGCGTCGAGCGCGGAGGCGATCGCGGGATTCAGCACGTCCACGGTCTTTTCGAGACGCGATCTCGTGAAGGCTTGTTGCATGATGCGTCGTTGTCGTAGGTGCTCTTCGGAGTCGAGAAGCATCAGACCCCCGTGAAAGAAGGGACCGATGAGCACTGACCACCCGTCGCTGTTGACAAAAGCGCGGTCTTTGTTCTGGAGAACTTCTTGGCATGCGTCGGGCCCGAGGGCTGCGACCCATCGTCTACCGGCCATCGAGAACCACGAGACTTCGCCGTAACGATCCCAGCGTTTTTGCATCAGAGCGAGAGGGTCGCGGATGTATTCGAAAGTTTGCCCTATTCCGGGTAGTCCCGAGTTGCCTGAGATGGGACGCAACTGCGACCGGATGGGTGGAGCGGCCAGGATTTTCGACATCACGTACCTGCCTTCCGTTTGCATCTGACAGTGGCGCCTGTCAGATGGGGGTAGTCTGCGTCACAGTCGCGTCGTCTGTCAAGATCGACTCATGGCTTCTCCCACACCCCGTCGATATGCCGGTCTGAGTGGTGAGCAGCGGGCCGCGCTTCGGCGTGAAAGCTTGCTCGCAGCAGGACTGGACGTGTTTGCGGCCGCGGGCCGGCAGGGTGCCACCATGACCGCCATCTGTGCGCATGCCAGGCTGACAGAGCGATATTTCTACGAGAGTTTCGCCAGCAGGGACGAACTCCTCCAGCAGGTTTTCGACGGAATCGTCGACGAGGTGCGCGTGGCCGGAATGGCTGCACTCCGAACGACCGAGGGGACACGGGAGGAGCGCGTGCGGAGCGCCATTGCTTCGTTCGTCAACATCCTGACGGACGATCCTCGAAAAGGGCGTGTCGCGATGGTCGAGTCGGTGGCTTACGAGCCGCTGCGCACTCACCGGCGGGGAGCGCTGCGTGGGTTCGCGCAGATGGTGGCCGACGAGGCTGCGCTCTTGTACGGCGATCGAGCTTGGCCTCCCCATCAGGGTGAGATCAACGGATTACTGTTCGTGGGCGGCCTGGCCGAATTGGTGACGGCCTGGCTCAACGGCGAAATCGACATCACGCCCGCTGAGATCGTGGATGCCGCAACCTTCCAATTCACATCCACAGCGCACCGATGAAACGCGGGGCCGGCGATGCGGACTGCCAACTCTAGTGGGCGGCATGTGTCGTGATTCGAGGCAGTTTCGGGTCTGAATTGTCGATGACACTGTCCGCGCGGGTCCAGGGCTCTGCAGCCGCGAAGTACAGACGTTGGCCGCCGACATAACGGTTCATCGACGGGTGTTCCGGATCCGCGTTCGTTCCGTCGCGAAGGTTCATTCGCTCGGCGGTGATCTCGAAGGGCACGTCGAGAAAGATCGAATAGTCCCATCGGGAAGCAAATTCGTCCCGATGCAGAAAGAGTCCCTCGACGAGGACCACGGCTCCGTCGGCTGCATGCAAGTACGCGTCGCTGTCCCGTCGTGGTCGGTACTCGCGGTCACCTCCCGGTCTCAGAGGGGCGAGAACATGACGCTCGAGGGCGTCGTAGTCGTAGCTGTCGAGCCAGAAGCCTTCCGGTGACAGCCGACCTCTGCGATGGCGAATCTCCGGCGGATTGAGGAAGTCGTCGACGTGAATCACAATGGCGGGGCGTTCATTCAGCTGTGCTGCAAGACTTTTCGTGAATGTCGTCTTGCCGCTCCCGTCGACGCCGTCGATCGCGACGACGGGAGAGCCGCGCAGCGCGTTTATTTCGGCGGCCAAGGTCTCGAAGACCGTCTTGGTGCTCATCGAGCAGTTCTTCCCGCGCTCGTAGCGACGCGAAGAGGCCCGGTGTCGTACAGGATTCGGTGGCCGTCTTCGAGGACGCGTCGAGTGCCCGCGTCGAGCGGAAGGTCGGCCCAGCTCTCGCTCGCGAAATGCAGTTCGACGAGGAGGCCGGACCGTAGGCGGAAGCGTCGTTCTCGGACTGGCCCCCAGTTGGCGGCTCTGATGAATCGCGCGTCGGGGCGGAGCCGGTCGAACCAGTCTTCATTTGCGAGCGCGTTCGCGTCGTCGGCCAGGATCATCAGATCAAGATCACTCGCCATACGCTCCGCGCCGCGCGCGTAGGACCCGACCAGCGCTACAGCTTTGACGTCATCGTGCTCAGCGGCCCATCGTTCGACGTCGACGAGCAGCGCGTTCACCGCACGTCTTCGTCCCTTCAACCTTGCTGACATACCGGCATCATTCCCCATCGCCACCCTTCTCCGTAGCTTCGCCGGGGCCTCTATCCTGGAACTGTCAGTGACAAACCAGGCGGAGGGATGCGTATGTCCAAAATGAGAGAACTCAGCCGATGAAAGCAATCATCGTGTGTACCTCTGTCTCCCATGGCAATACGAAGCTGATCGCCGACGTCATCAAAGAAGTTCTCGATGCTCGCGTGGTCGAGCCCGGTGACATCGACGCCGCGCAGCTCGCCGACTACGACCTGGTGGGGTTCGGCTCCGGCATCTACCTACGCTCGTACCACGCAGATTTACGCTCGTTCGTCGAGGCACTCCCCGAAGAACGGCGATCCAAGGCTTTTGTCTTCGCCACCAGTGGTTTTCCTGACAAGGGGATTCATCGCTTCTCGCGTCCACTGGTTCAGTTGCTCGAACAGAAGGGCTTCGATGTGGTCGCAGCCTTCTCGTCCCGTGCGTGGGATACCTATCTCCCGTTCAAGCCGTTCGGCGGTATCCGGAAGGGGCGGCCGAACGCCGACGACTTGGAATCGGCGCGCATGTTCGCCGAAATGCTACGCGGAAGCGTTCAGGACAGCTTGCCCGGCACCGGGTAGCTGCGCAGGCTCATCTCCAGCTCACCGGCGTCGGCAAGGTCGTTGATCGTCTGGCGCAGAGCGCCACACGTCCGTTGAGCGTTGGCACGGCTGTTCACGCGACCCAACTCCGGGCACACTTCCTGCGACTCTTCGAGCCATTGGACGCTGGTGTGCGCTTCGCTGTACTTCTCGACGAGGACGCGATTTCCGCAGTTGCGGCAACTGACCTGACGCATCAGCGTGCAATCAGATCGGCCGGTGACCAGAAGGCGCGCATGCTCGTGATCTTGGCGTCCTCGTCGAAAGTCATGACGTCGATCGGTTCGACCTCGTAGACCTGATCGCCCACCGGTGTGACGACGCGGAAGTGGAAGGCCGCGCTGGATCCGCTCACCCGCAAGGTAAGCAGTTCTGTCTCTTGCGAACCGCCCTCGAGAGCGCCGTAGAACTCGGTGATCGCGGCCTTGCCGACGCGGGGTTCGCTGCCGACAGGGTCTTCGAGCGTCGCGTTCTCGGCGTAGAGGGCGGCGATGTCCGCTGACGATCCGCGAGCCACGGCGTCGAGGTAGGTGGTAACCGTCGCCGTGATCGCGGCCGTGGTGTCTGGTTCGAGAGTGGTCATCGAGTTAGTCCGATCAGTCGAGAAGTTCAGGGTCTGACTACTACTTCGGACGCTATCGGTGCGGGCTCGATTCGGCGCCGGCATCTCCCACGCAGCGGGACAGCCTGAGCACTCAGGCGTCGAAGCGTCCGAACCCGCCGCGGTAGAACAGAAGCGGACCGTCGTGGCGCAGCACGTTCAGATCGGTGATGCGTGCGACGACGATGGTGTGATCACCGGCGTCGTGCTCCTGCTCGACCGTTGCTTCGATGCGGGCGAGCGCGCCGCTCAGCGCCGGAGCACCGTTGCCGGCGGCATCCCACTCGACGCCGAGGAACTTGTCCGTCCCGCCGCGAGCGAACGCCGAACACATGTCCTGCTGATCGTGGGCGAGAACATTGATGCAGAGAGTTCCCGTTTCGCGAAGCTTCGGCCAACTTGTCGACGTCTTCGCCGGGCAGAACGAGAGCAACGGGGGATCAAGCGATACCGAGACCAGGGACTGGCAGGTGAAACCGAGGGGTGAATTTCCGTCGTGAGCGGTGATGACGGTGACGCCGGTGCAGAAATTGCTCATCACGTTGCGAAGTGTGCGTCCGTCCAGAACTGGCGGCTCGGCGTTTTCCACGGTCATGTCGTCTCCTTGTTCAAATCTTTTGTTCAAAACTCTGCAAACAGCTTCAGAAGCAACGATGTGTGGCGCCGCGGCCGTAATCCAGCGGCAGTCCCACTCAATGGCAGCAATGGCTTCTCGGCACGGGTCAGGACCGACCGAGTGGCAGGTGGAGGGGTTTCGAGCAAATTTGATCCCGCTCAGCGGTCCGTTCGGATTCTACGAAACCAGCAAATGACCAGTGATTGTTAGACTTCGGGCATGTCCGAACCTGATGACGTGTCCCGAGGACTTCCCGCTACCAGCTGGGCAGTGCTCGGGATGCTGACGTTCGGGGAGGAGCTGACCGGAAACGATTTGAAGAAGTGGGCTGACTGGAGTGTCGGCTTCTTCTATTGGAGTCCGTCCATCAGCCAGGTGTACGCAGAACTGAAGAAGCTCGAAAGCATCGGGTTCGTGGAGTCCCGGGTCGTCTCCGAACCAGGGGTGCGAGGCAAGCGCCTTTACTCCATTACTCAGTCAGGAACCGACGCCGTCCGGACGTGGTCACGGGAGGCACCGGTGGAAGTTCCGGTGCTCAAGCACGGTGTGATGTTGCGTCTGTGGATGGGACACCTCAACGAGCCCGAGCGACTGAAGGCGCTGGTGGAAGCCCACATCGCCAATGTCGAAGAGCAGATTCGACGCGCGAAACTCCACGCAGATCATGCCGAGAACGAGCCGGCCTGGTCGTTCCCGGTCATGACGTTGCGATGGTCGGAACGGTACTTCCGAGCCGAGATCGAACTTGCTCGCGAACTGCTCGACGACATCGATCGTGCGACCGCCGAGTTCGCGAACGTCGCCGAGCACGACCGACTGGGATCACCGTTGCCCTCGACGCCTGGCAAATGGAAGAACGTCGAGGAGTACGTGTTGGCGCTCGAGCAAGCCGGGCTCACCGGCAACGGTTCGAGTATCTGAGTCAGGCCCCGGCTGCGGTCGGCATGTTGCGCAGCAGATGACGACGTTGCAAAGTCGGAGTGACGCTCAGCGATCCGCCGTCGATGCCTCGCCAAATGGCAGCGGCCGCCATACGGACCGGCGCTGCGCTGACGTGGTCGAGGCGGAGGGCCTTCGACGGCGCGCAGATGGATACCGCGGCGACGGCGCGGCCGATGGGGCCGATCGGTGCCGCAAGACAGCTGAATCCCGGTAGGCCGTTTCCGGATTCGAAGGCCACCCCGGACTCGCGGATTCTGGCGAGGTGGGGCAGTGCGTAGCCCGAGGACTTCGGCGAACCGAACGCGAGCAGTGCCTGACCGATCGCAGTGGTCTCGGCGCGGCGTCGACCACCGACACGCGTCGGCACTGCGGCGGCGAGGCGTCCGCCGATCTTCTCCATGTAGACCACATCGGGCCCGTCGAGGATGCCGAGGTGAACCACAAATCCGGTGACTCGGTAGAGCTCGTGGAGAAGGGGCATGGCTGCAGCGTGGAGGCGGTCCTGATGAACCGCGAGCGATCCCAGTTCGACGAGGCGCATACCGAGTTCGTAGTCACGGCCGTCGCGACGCAGCCAACGCATCGAGACGAGACGTTCGAGCATGCGGTGGGCAGACGAGCGGGGAAGGCCCGTGCTCCGAACGACTTGAGCGAGCGTCAACCTGCCGGGACCGTCGAAGGCGTCGAGAACCAGCGAGACGCGATCGAGAATTGCTGTCGGGGCCGAATCGGCGCCTAAAGCATCCACAGCCTGCAGTGTCATCGTGTACCTCACTTCTCTTAGAGCTCCACAACCAGTGAACTGGCTATTTCAATTAGAAATAGTGTCATAGAGTTACGGATTTGTGAAGTGGATCACCGGTCTGTTTTCGGGCGCGTCGCGGTGGAAATGACGAGGGGGTTTGCGCGAATGCTCGCGCAAACCCCCTCGTCGTTTAACTACTGGCAGGTATTACATCGCCACCGGCAGGTATTGATCGCCACCGGCGGGTACTACATAGCTGCCAGTGGTTCGCTTCCGGACCAGTCGTGGCCCCAGTAGCTGTCAGCGGTGATCTCCTCGGAGGAGTACGAGTCCTGATCCACCCTCGCGCCCTCGGTGCCGAACTCGATGTCCCAGCCGCCAGGTGCGCGGACGTAGAAGGAGATCATCTTGTCGTTGGTGTGACGACCCAGGGTCGACGACACGGAGAATCCGTCCTTCATCACGCGGTCGAGTGCCTGGCCGACGGCGTCGAGGGTGTCTACCTCGACCATGATGTGAATCAGGCCGGGTGCGCCGCCGTGCGGTGCCGGGCACAGGGCCAAGCTGTGGTGACGCTCGTTGACGCCCATGAAACGGATTCGCAGCGGCCCGAATTCAGGCGGGGCCGGCAGGCGGAAGGCGCCGCGCGGGTAGAAGCCGAGCACCTCGGTGTAGAAGTCGAAGCTCGCAGCACTGTCCATGACGGGGAGTACGACGTGGCCGAGACCCTGTGAGCCGGTGACGAATCGAGCGCCGAAGGGCGTCACCACGGGGCTGTGGTCGAGGATCGCTCCGTGGAAGACCTCGATGGCTGCTCCGCCGGGATCGGTGAAGGCGATGACCTCTTCGACCCGTCGAGCATCTGCTTCGGCGAGCGAAAGCTGCTCGACCTCGGTGCCGTTCTTCTCGAGTGCTTCTTGAACGCGGCGCAGTGCGGCGTGGTCGGCGACCTCCCAACCGATGTTGACGATCTCGTCGCGCTCACCCTCGACGACGACGATGCGAGCAGCACGCTCGTCGAGTCGTAGGTAGAGCGCGTTCTCGTCCGGCCCACTGCCCTTGGCGAAGCCGAGAACGTCGAAAGCGAAAGTGCGCCAACGTGCCATGTCGTTGGTCGAGATCTTGACGTAGCCAAGTCCCTTGATGTCAGTGCGTGTCATCGTGTCTTTTTCCTGTCGATTTCTTGTGTCGAAGTCTGATCAGATCATCGCCCGCAGCGGACCCTGCGGGTCTGCGCCGAGACGGCTCAGTGATGCGGCGTGGAAAACGGTGCTCGGCACGTGAATTGCGTGATGCTGTCCAGCATGAGCATCGCGCCAGAATCGCTGAAGCGGCTTGTCCATCCGCAATGCGTTGCCACCGCAGCGTGGGTAGACCTGATCGATTGCGTTGACGGCGCGCCAGGCGGCCTGTACCTGAGTCTGACGTCCCTCCGCGCGCTGCTCGAAGGTCACTTCCTTGCCAGCGTCCACTCGATCCCACATGCGGTCGACGTTGGCAAGCAGGGTGTCGCGCGCAGCCCGGATGTCGGCGGTTGCCTGACCGATGGCGAACAAGGTGTACGGGTCGTCCTTGATCGCCGTGCCCTGCGCGTTGATGCGATCGGCTTGGTACTCGTTGGCGTGGAAGAGCATTCCCTCGCAGATGCCGATCGTGGCGGCGGTGATTCCGAGGGGGAAAATGTTCGACCACGGCATGAGGTACAGCGTCTCGGTGCGCCCGTACTTGCGCACTGCCGTGCCGTCGATGACCTCGTCGCAGTCCATGACGCGGTAATCGGGGACATACGCATCCTTGACTACGAGATCCTTGGAGCCGGTGCCGCGAAGTCCCATGACATCCCACGAGTCTTCGATGATCTCGTAGTCGGTGCGCGGAATGATCACATGGAGCATGCGCGGCGGCATCTCCATGTTGCCGTCCTTGTCGCACGCCATCGCGCCGAGGAATGCCCAGTCGCAATGGTCGGTACCGGAGGAGAACTGCCAGCGACCGGAGAACTTGTAGCCGCCGTCGGTGGGGATACACATTCCGCCGGGCATGTACGGCGATGCCATCCAGGTGTCGGGATCGGATCCCCAGATCTCCTGCTGCACCTTGGGATCCGCGAACGCGAGTTGCCACGGGTGAACTCCGACGATCCCGTGGACCCAGCCGGCCGACGGGTTCAGTGAAGCCATGCGCATGACGGTTTCGGCGAATTCGCGCGGATGCGCCTCCATGCCGCCATGCTCCTTGGGCTGCAGCATGCGGATGGAATCGATTGCCTTCATCTTCTTGGCGGTGTCGTCGGCCACCCGGCCGATCCGCTCGGCCTCGATGCCTTCGGCGAAGATGTCGTCGGCCATCGCGTTGATCTGTTCGAGCACTTCGTACGTCATGTTGTTCCTTGCATCCAGTCTGGTTGTCTCAGCAGTGTTTTCGACTGCGGATCAGGAGGTTGTCTCGAGTGCCTGGGCGTCGCGTGCGGCAACGTTTTCGGCGACTTCCCGCTTCCAGCTCTCCACTGCGCGGGTGGTGTCGATCTCGAATTCGAAGCGCTTCGTCATGTCTTCCGTGACATTCTCGACGTCGGTGTAGAACTGGTTGTACCAGCGACGCAACTGGTAAACCGGGCCGTCCTCCTCGGAGAGCAGGGGGTTGTCGATCGGAGCTTTGTTCTTCCAGATCTCCACGTCCTGAAGGAATCCCATCTCGACGCCCTCGGTGAACTGCGCGGCCATCGCGGCAGTGGACTCGTCGTCCATACCGGGTAGCTTCTTGACCATCGCGCCGTACTGCAGGACGAACGCATTGTTCGAGATCGGGTAGTGGCAGTTGATCAGGACGGTCTCGATGATCTGCCCGTTGGCTTCGCTCTTGATCCAGTCGATCATGTACGACGGTCCGAAATATGAAGCATCCGAACGGAGCACAGCGTTGGGATCGCCGTAGTTGGTGCCGCTGATGACGTCCTCACGTCCCACCGATTCCATGTACTGGCTCGCGACATGACCTTCGAAGATGTTCTTGAAGTACTTGGGGAACGAGTAGTGAACGTAGAAGAAGTGGGCCATGTCCACGACGTTGTCCACGATTTCGCGGCAATGAGAGCCTTCGATGGTGAGCGTGTTCCAGCTCCAGGCGCTCCACTCATCGCTTCCGAAGCCCTCGATGTCGGGGATCGTGACCTCGGCGGGCGGGGGATTTCCCTGGGGATCGTGCCAGACGAACAGCTGACCGTTCTTCTCGAGAGTGATCCATGCCCGCGTCTTGGCCAGCGGCGGAACGCGTCGTGCGTAGGGGATCGCCGTACATTTTCCGTTACCGCCCCAACGCCAGTCGTGGAACGGGCAGGCGATCGAATCGCCCTTGACGGTTCCGTGAGCAAGGTTGCCACCCATGTGGCGGCAGTATGCGTCGAGAATCTTGATGTCGCCCTTGCTGTCGGCGAAGACGACAAGGCTGGTGCCGAATGCCTCGATCTGGTGGGGCTGACCGTCGCGATAGGTATTGCTCAGTCCGAGGCAGTGCCATCCACGTGCGAACCGTGCGGGAGGCGCTGCCGCTTCGATTTCTCGAATTTCCTCGCCGGCGCCCGTCTGCGTCGGGGTGTCCGTAGTGGTGAGTGGGCCGGTTCCGAGTGCCATGTCTTCCTCCGAGCCGCGTCTTGCGACGCTCCAGTGATGTGATCCGTCTCATACAACGACGAAGCGTCCGCTGGAGATACGGCAGTTCCCGCTGGATGGAACGCCTACTCGGTGACCTGCAGAGATTCAGCTCGCGAGTGTCGCCACATCGTCGATCGCGTAAGTCGCCCAGGCCCGGGCAGTGACGACCCCAGCGGGATCGGTGGCGACCAGAGCTACGTCGGCCACGCTCTCGTGGTCCTTCTCGTACGTCGCGAGCACTGTCACGGAGCAGTGCAGATCTGTTCCCGTGGAAGTCGCGGTGCAACGTCCGCGGAAGCGTCGTAGTGACGCCGAGCCGTAACGACGAGCAGCGAAATCAGCAAGGGCGGCAACGGAATCGGTTCCGGTGCCCGCTGTCGGGGCTTCCCGGACGAAGACCTCGGCCACCAGATGCCCGGTCTGGTCGTGGTATTCGGTGATCCGCTCGAGTGTCGAACTCAGCGCCCTCACGGATCCGGTGAGCAGTGCGCCGGGATCGGGGCGTCCGAAGAACACGACGTCCTGCTCGACGACGGCCCCGTCGGGTGCCGAGCGCACGGTGCCGTACAACGAGTCGAAATCGGAGAGGAGCGTGGTGGCAGTACGCGGAGCAGTTGCCGTGAAGTGGGCGGTACCGAGGTTGGTAGTCATGACACTCTCCGTTGGACGCGACCGAGACGCTGTCGTCTCGGTGGGTACATCGACGCTAACCACCGCTCTCGCGGGTGACGACGGGCTTCCCGCTGATCGGGAGCATTCTCGGATTCGATCGAAGAGGTGGAACCTGTTCCAGTTTTGTGCAATTCTGGATATCGTATCCGTGACCGGGAGCACATCTCGATGACTGCACGCGCCGAGCAGAAGGAAGACCAGATGACAGACGAGTTCGCTGACCTGCACCGACCGGTATACGGTCCGGACCTGCTCATCACCGCTCTGGAACGCAATCACGACAAGCCCGCGCTGTACCTCGGCGACGTGATCCTCACCGGCGGTCAGATGCGCGATCAGATCAGCTGCTTCGCCCAGGCGCTCGCGTCTTTGGGAATCACTCAGGGCACCAGCACCGCGATGCTGTCGAAGAATCGCCCCGAGGTTCTGATCAGTATGGGCGCGACCATGATCACCGGCTGCCGGGCGAGCGCCTTGAACCCGATGGGATCGCTCGACGACCACAAGTACATCGTCGACGACGCCGAGATCGAGACGCTGATCTTCGATCCCAATGCCTTCGAAGAGCGTGCCGCCGAGTTGAAGGCGTCGTCACCCTCGTTGACCAACGTGCTCTCGATGGGGCCGTCCGAGGTGGGAATCGACATCCTCGCGCTGGCTGCCACGTTCGAGCCCGCGCCGCTGAAGGCAGCGCACGTCGACGCCGAAGACGCCAGCAGCATGGTTTACACCGGTGGAACGACCGGCAAGCCCAAAGGTGTTGTCGGATCCTTCCGTTCGGGTGCTGCGCTCAATCAGATCCAGATGTCGGAGTGGCAGTGGCCCGAGGACAACCGCTTCCTCATCTGCACGCCACTCTCACACGCAGGTGCAGCGTTCTTCATCCCGACCTTGCTGCGCGGCGGTGCGTTGATCGTCCTGCCTGCCTTCGAGCCAGGTGCTGTGCTCGAAGCGATCGAGAAGCACAAGATCACGGCAACCATGTTGGTGCCCACCATGATCTACATGCTCATGGACCACCCCGATCTGCCCAAGCGGGACGTCTCGAGTTTGCAGACGCTGTTTTACGGAGCGTCCGCGATGTCTCCCGCCAGACTGCAGGAGGGCATCAAGAAGTTCGGTCAGATCTTCTTCCAGTTCTACGGTCAGACCGAGTGCGGCATGACTATCTCGGTGCTGCGCAAGGAAGAACACCTCGCCGACGATCCGGCCCGCCTCGCCACGTGTGGGCGTCCGGTGCCGTGGCTCGACGTCCGGTTGCTCGACGACGACCTCAACGAGGTGCCGCAGGGAGAACTCGGTGAGATCTGCGTCCGTGGCCCGCTGATCATGAAGGGCTACTGGAAGAAGCCGGCCGAAACCGCCGAGGCGTTCCGGGGTGGTTGGCTGCACACCGGCGACATCGCGCGCAAGGACAAGGACGGGTTCATGTCCATCGTCGATCGCAAGAAGGACATGATCGTGACCGGTGGTTTCAACGTGTTCCCCCGCGAAATCGAAGACGTGATCTCGGCGCATCCGTCCGTCGCGTCGGTGGCGGTAGTCGGTGTGCCGGACGACAAGTGGGGCGAAGCCGTCAAGGCCTGTGTCGTACTTCGTGCCGGACTGACCGTCGACACCGAGGAACTGGTCGACAAGGTGAAGGCAGCCAAGGGTTCGGTTCACGCTCCCAAGAGCATCGACTTCGTGGAATCACTCCCGCTGACACCGCTAGGCAAGCTGGACAAGAAGGCGCTGCGCGCGCGGTACTGGGAGACCAGCGCCCGCGCGGTCTAGGAACCAGCGTCGTGTAGCGAAGGGTCAGCGTTTCCAGACGTAACGACGTTCCGGGCGGCCCACCACTCCGTATTTCAGCGAAGTGGTGGACCGCCCGGTTTCGTAGAGGTATTCGAGGTAGCGCCTCGCGCTCGCGCGTGAGATGCCGACCCTCTCGGAAATGTCTGTGGCCGAGGCGGGTTCGGTTTCGTCTCGTAGTGCTGCCTCGACCAGCTGAAGGGTCTCAGGACTGAGTCCTTTCGGTAGACCCTTGAGGGACGACGCCGTTGTCGCGCCACCTGCCACGCCGAAAGCCTCGTCCACCGCCTCCTGTTCTGCTTCGCCGGAGCTGTCGAGATTCGCATATGTCGATCGGTAACGCTCGAGACGCTCACGGAGAACCTCGAACGTGAAGGGCTTCATCAGGTAATGCACGACGCCGCTGCGCAGCGCTTTCTTGACCGAGCCGGCCTCGCGCTCACTAGTGATGACAAGAACATCCAGCTCCGGTGCCAGCTCGCGAAACGGGGCGATCAGATCGAGTCCGGTGGTGCCGGGCAGGTGGACGTCGAGAAGCACCAGGTCGGGTTGCAACTCACCGACTGCGGCCAGCGCGGTCTCGGCCGAATGGGCAACGCCGCACACTTCGAAACCGTCTATCCGTGAGACGAATCCGCTGTGCACCTTCGCCACCATGAAGTCGTCGTCGACCACCAGTACCCGGATCATGCGCCCTCTCCGTCGTGTAGGACTGCGCTGAAGACAGTCCACTCGATGTCCTCTGCCGAACGAGTGCTCACGGTGACGTCGCCGCCCCGCCGACGACACGTCAGGCGCACCAGCGCCAAACCGAAACCGTGTCCGTCACTCGATTGTCCCTTGGTGCTCCAACCCTGGCCGAACACCCTGTCGCGATTCTCCGGCGCGATACCGGGGCCGGCGTCCTCGACCCGCACTTCGACCGCGGTGCCACGGCCCCGAATCGACAACCGAACCTTGCGGCGCGCGGCTTCCGGCATCTCACCGACGGCGTCGACGGCATTGTCGACGAGGTTTCCGACCACTGTCACGAGATCTCGTCCGAGTCTGCGGTCCACCGGTTCCAGATGCGTGTCCGCCGCCAGCTCGACCGTGACCAACCCCTGTGCAGCAGCACCTATCTTGGCGATCACGAGTGCGGCGGTGCCGACGTCGGCGATCTTCTCGGTCACGGTCGCGCTGACCTGCGCGCGCTCCATGGTCAGACCCTCGACGTAGCCGACCACCTCGTCGTATTCGCCGAGCTGGATGAGGCCGGAGATGGTGTGCAGTTGATTGTCGAACTCGTGGATGTGGGCGCGTAGTGCGTCGGTGCTGGTTTTGGTCACGTCGAGTTCTTCTTCCACGGAGCGCAATTCGGTGCGGTCGCGGAAAGTGGTGACCGACCCGATGGTGCGGCCTTTCGATTCGATCAAGACGGTGTTGAGGACGAGCAGGCGATCGCCGACAAGAACCAACTGATCGGATTCGGTTGTGCCGGAGGTCAGTACACTCTGGAGGCGGTCGTCGAGACCGAGGTCCCGCACCGATCTACCGGCGCTGCCGCGTGGGATGTCGAGGAGTTTGTGGGCACTGTCGCTCATCAGCACCACCTTTCCCTGCGCGTCGAATGCGATGACGCCTTCCTTGAGACCGCGCAGCATTGCTTCACGTTGGCGAACCAGGTCCAGGATCTCGCCGGCTTCCATGCCGAGGGTTTGCCGTTTTACCCTGCGGGCCAACAGGATCGACCCGACGCCGCCGAGAAGGGATGCCACCGCGAGGTATACCAGGAGATTCGGTGCAGACTGCAGCAGCCGTGTCCAGATCGAGGGGTACTCGATGCCGACGATCGCGGTTCCGGTAATCGCTCCTTCGCTGCCGAGAATCGGAACGTGCGCCTCCACGGCCTTGCCGGAGGGCGTGTCGACCAAACCCGTCCACGACCGATCCTCCGTCTGACGTGCGTCGATGCCGACATCACCGGGACGCGTCGAAATGACGACACTGCCGTCGGCGTCGGCAAGCGAGACGTAGGTGACGCCCGAGATGGCGCGTACCGAGTCGACCGAACCTTGTAGTCCGGAGCGGAGACGGGTCTGCGCCTGGGGGAGTAGCTCGCGTACTGCCGGATTGGCTGCGAGCGATTCCGCTGCCGAGAGTGCGCGACGTCCCTCCTCGCGTTGGAAACTCGCGGACGACTGCGCGAGGGAGAGGGCGGTGACGCACACGAGAACTGCAACGACGATCAGAAGTTGCAGTTCGAGAAGTTGTGTCGCCAGAGTGTGCCGGCGGCGAACCAGCCGGGCAAACAGAGACGACTTGCTCTCTCGCTCCGCCTGCTCGTTTCCTGAGGACACCAGCCAGACCCTAGCCTTCAGTTCGATGCCGGGAAAGCGGCCGTTCGTGAGCACAATGAGCACAAATCAATTTGCTTTCCCAATGGTGACCCCAGTCACAAAGTGCGTCAGTATGAAACCTGTTCACACATCGGTACCGGCAGACAAGGACGAAGCCATGAGCACATCGAAGCGGCTGAGCAGGCATATCGCCCTGCTCGGTGCCTGCGCGATGACTCTCGTGCTCTCGACCGGATGCACTCCGGTCGAGTCCTTCGTCGCCGGTGGCCGAGCGGGTGAGAGTTCCGAAGAACTGCGCGTGCTGGTGCCCTCGGTGGCCGGTGGTGGTTACGACCTGACCGCCCGGACCATGGTGCAAGCACTGGCCGACGAAGGGACCGTCGACGCCGACGTCGTTGTGCTGCCCGGATCGGGCGGCATCGTCGGACTCAACCGGTTGGCTCTCGAAAGCGGGAATCCCGACTTACTCATGGTCATGGGGCTCGGAGTTCTCGGTTCGCTCGAGATACTGCCGTCCGAGCACACACTTGCCGACGTGACACCGATTGCGAGACTCGTCGAAGAACCGGAAGCGCTACTGGTTCCAGCAGATTCACCGTACAAAACTCTCGCCGATCTGACGCAGGCCTGGGTGGCGGATCCGTCGTCGATCTCGATCGGCGGTGGTTCGAGTGAAGGTGGACCGGACGGGTTGTTCCGCCTTCTGTTCGCACGGGCGGTCGGCGTCGATCCGTCGCGCTCCCCGTACCGCATCTACGACGGCGGCGGCGAACTGCTTCCCGCACTGCTCACGAGGCAGGTCGACGTCGCCGCCACCGGTATCGGTGAGTACCTCGATCAGATTGCGGCAGGCACGGTTCGGGTCCTTGCGGTCAGCTCGCCGGCCCGTACCCCGGCGGTGGATGCGCCCACGATGGCGGAGTCTGGCGTCGACGTCACGTTCACCAATTGGCGCGGCCTCATGGCGCCGCCGGGCCTGACGGACGATCAGCGTCAGCACTTGCAGAATTTGGTGCGGGATCTGGCGGCAAGTCCGCGCTGGAACGAGCTGTCTCGCCGAAACGGTTGGAACAGTGCAGTTCTCACCGAACCCGAGTTCTCCGCATTCCTCACCGATCAATCCCGGTTCGTCGACGCAACACTCGATCCGCCCGGCATCAACTGAGCACTACCGAAGTTTCGTTTCACCTCCACGAAGGTCACCGGCTCGATTTGCCGTGCCGTTTTTCTCGGCAATTCAGCACTAAAGGAGTTCATCATGCTCGTCACACTCGGCTTCCTCATGGTTGCGGTGTTCATGTTCCTGATTCTCACCAAACGCGCGACCCCGGTGGTGGGACTGACTCTGGTTCCGGTGGCCTTCGGACTACTTGCCGGGGCCGGCCTCGGAATCGGCGACATGATCACCGACGGCATCAAGTCGCTCGCACCCACCGCGGCGCTGTTGTTCTTCGCGATCATCTTCTTCGGAATCATGATCGACGTCGGCCTCTTCGATCCGCTGGTCAAGCTCATCCTGCGGATGGTGCGAGACGATCCGATGAGGCTCGTGGTCGGAACCGCAGTGCTCGCGATGGTGGTCTCGCTGGACGGAGACGGTTCGACGACCTTCATCATCGTGACCTCGGCGCTGCTTCCGCTCTACCTCAAACTCGGTGTCAGTCCCGTCGTTCTGACGGTGATCGCCGGCCTGTCCAACGCGACGATGAACATCATCCCGTGGGGCGGCCCGACCGTCCGGGCCGCGAGCGCGCTGGGACTCTCGCCCTCCGACGTGTTCGTGCCGATGGTGCCGTCGTTGATCGTCGGCCTGATCATGGTGCTCGGATTCGCGATTCACCTCGGGATCATGGAGCGCCGCAGGATCGGGACTTTGGTCCTGACTTCTGAGCGCATCCTCGAAAAGGTCGGAAACGGTGGAAGTTCCAGCACCGGTAGCGCCGGCACCGGCGGCTCGAACGACTCCGAGGACGACGGCGGCGACACCGGACGATTCATCGACGGCCTCGACCCCAAGCGGGACACCTTGCGGCCGAAATTGCTCTGGTTCAACGCTGCGCTGACGACGATCCTTCTCGTCGTACTCGTGATGGACATCCTGCCCATCCCGGTGCTGTTCATGATCGCGTCGTCGATCGCCCTCGCGGTGAACTTCCCGGCGGTCAAGGATCAGGGTGAAGCAATCGCACGCCATTCGTCGAGCATCGTCTCGGTGGTCGCGATGGTGCTGGCAGCAGCGGTGCTGACCGGCGTTTTCCAGGGAACCGGCATGGTCGAGGCGATGGCAGAGTGGCTGCTTCAGGTCATCCCCGACGCGATGGGCCCGCACCTCGCCGTCATCACGGGCGTCCTGAGTATCCCGCTCACGTTCTTCATGACCAACGACGCGTTCTACTTCGGTGTGCTGCCGGTGCTGTCCGAGACTGCAGCGCAGTACGGCATCGAGCCGGTGGAGATGGCGCGCGCCTCGATCACCGGGCAGGCCGTGCACATGCAGAGCCCGCTGGTCCCGGCGATCCTGCTACTGGTCACACTCGCCGGTGTTTCTCTGGCGGATCACCACAAGAAGGTTCTGTGGCGAGCGGGCCTGATCTCGATCACGATGCTCGTGGTCGGCGTCGGATTGGGGCAGATCCCCTTCTGAGCGCGATCAGTTGTGGAAGGGGCACCGGCCTTGGTCGGTGCCCTTCTTCTTTTTTGTCACGAAATTGGGCCGGATGTCGAGATCGGGCTCGTCGTACAGGCGGTGGAACGTCGGCGTGAGCGAGCTGGACATGGGCGGGTTCACCCATGACCAGTCGGTCGGGCACTTGCGCCCGGCCTTGTCCTCACGCGCGATGTGATCGATGAATTGCTTTGCGACAGTGTGATGGTCGACCATGATGACGCCGGCCTTGCGGTAGCTGTGGATAACTGCACGGTTCAGTTCGACCAGTGCGCGGTCCTTCCAGAGCGTGCGGTCGTGGCTCATGTCGAGCTCCATCATCGCTCCGATGGTGGGCAACATGTTGTAGCGATCGGTGTCGCTGAAGTTGCGTGCGCCTACCTCGGTGCTGACGTACCAACCACTGAACGGCGTGCAGGGATAAACGATTCCGCCGATGTCGAGGTTCATGTCCGAGACCGCAGGGACGGCATGCCATTTAAGCCCCAGATCAGCGAACCAGCTGTATTCGGGATGCTCGATCTCGACCTCGAGAATCAGGTCGGTCGGGACGTCGAAGTACTGCAGGGGTTCGTCGGGGACCGAAATCAGTACGGGGAGAACGTCGAACGGCGTACCGGCGCCCTTCCACCCCATCGCGGTGACCTGAGCAGTCAGATCGACGTGCCACGGGTCGCCCAGAATGGTGCCGTCAGGCTGCCGGTAGCCGGCGTAGCGGATCAGTTGCGGGCTGAGGATTCGGCACTCCTGACCGTCCTCGCGGGGGAGTGGTCCGACCGTCACGACCGACTGCAGAGCGCCGCCGTTGGTCGACAGTCGCAGGTGCTCCCAGCATGCTTCGGCGAGAGCGGAAGCCGTGACGGCATCGCGCGCGTCGATGAGTTTGAGGGTCCGCCAATGCGCGCGACCGACGCACCTGGCGTGGTTTCGCCACGCGAGTTTGGCGCCGACGAGCAATTCCTCCGCTGTGTGCGTGTAGGTGCCGGTCCGATGGAGTTCACGCAAGGCCTCACGCCGCCGAGACGTCGGGAGGTGGCCCAGTTCCGGAGAGTCGAAAAATTCGACGCACTCGAGTTCCCGACGTTGAAGCTCGGTCAGCGTCGGGGTAGTGGAGGCGATCTGGGACGTAAGCCCGCTATCGGTGGGCAATTCGTCCTGTCGAACAAAATCCACGGCACGACTCCTGTTTGGCTGGTTGAGATTTCGCTGAACGTTAGCTCGGCGATCGAGAGTGTCGAAGCTCTTGTTTATCTTGCACGCAAGAATAAGAAAGGGACGGTCACACCGCGAAATGGGGTCGCATTGTGACACTTGTCCAGAATGATTTACGAGTCAGACATTTGTGACATAAGCTGCAGACGAAATTCCGCGGCGGGTCTTGCCGCGTCTAGTCGGGACGAGGATGAGCGTGGATTCGCAAGCAATCTCTCTGGTCCGGTCGAGCTTCAAATCCGTCGCTGCGGTAGAAGATGGTCCGGAACGGCTCGCCCGTACCTTCTATTCGATCCTGTTCGCTCGATCGCCCGAAACCCGGGAGTTCTTTCCGGCAGCGATGGATGTGCAGCGTGACCGGCTTGTCAGCGCTATCGCTCACGTCGTCGAACGCCTCGACGAGTCCGACGCGATACTCGAGTACCTCGCGCAGCTCGGCCGCGATCACCGTAAGTACGGCGTCACCGACGAGCACTACACGGCAGTCGGCAATGCCCTGATCGAAGCACTCGAGACTTTCGGTGGCGCCGAAATGTGGACAGACGAGGTCGACAGCGCGTGGCGCAACGCGCTCGCGATCATCTCTGCAGCGATGATGGACGCCGCCAACGCGGAAGGCGGTCCGCCCGCGTGGAGTGCCACGGTCATCGAATGCCGCCCGGTCATCAAGGGCGTCGCCGTCGTGCGGCTGCAACTCGACCAGACGATGGAGTACCGCGCCGGTCAGTACGTCAGCGTGCAGGTCGCCGCGAGGCCACGGATGTGGCGCTACCTCTCTCCGGCCACGCCGTACGACGGGACCGGAATCCTCGAGTTCCACATCCGCCAGGTCACCGGCGGGTGGGTCAGCCCGGTCATGGTGAACCAGACCGCTGTCGGAGACACCTGGGTGGTCGGTTCGCCCATCGGCGCCTTGGGGATTCCGGAGAACTCCAAGGACCTTTTGATGATCGCGTCGGGAACCGGAGTGGCTCCGCTGCGCGCTCAGATACTCGAGCTGATCCGACGCGGCAACACCCGCAAGGTCCAACTGTTCTACTCCGGACAGCATCCGTGCGATCTCTACGACCTTCCGCATCTGTGGAAGCTGGCAGAGAAGTACCCGTGGCTCACGATCATCCCGGTCTCCGAAGAAGACGAGAATCCGTGGTGGCACACCGAAGTGGAGCCACTGCCGCCGATCGGCATGAAGCGGCGCATCGTCGGCAAGGTCGGTAAGGTCGTGACCTCGTTCGGGGACTGGGCGGGCTACGACATTCAGGTCGTAGGCAGCGAATCCATGGTCAACAGCACCAAATTCAGGCTTCGCGCAGTGGGCATCGACGTCGACACCGTTCGCAACGACCCGACGTACTGACCGTCAGTACGGATCGAACTGAATGACCTCGGCCGGCGTTCCGGCCTCGATCAATCGATCACGCGTCGACCGAACCATGGCCGCCGATCCGCACACCAGGACCTGATGTTCGGTGAATGCACCGTACGACGCGACGACGTCGGCGAGCGTGCCTTCGATGAGATGATCGTCGCCGAATCCGATGTCGACGTTCAACCGGTCGAACCATCCGTCGGGCGGGCCGCCGTCGGAGAGATCTTCGACGACAGGAATGGGCTGCAACCACGGAAACTGGTCGGCGAGCAGCCACAGCATGTCCGCAGCATAGAGATCACGAAGCGTTCGGCCACCGAAGAAGAGGTACACCTGCGGCGGGTTCGGGGTCTGAGCCAGATCGAGAATGATCGACCGGAGTGGGGCCAAACCGGTTCCGCCCGCGACCATGATGACGGTGGGGCCGTTCTCGTCGACGGACAGGTTGCCGCGCGGGTCGAGGATCTGCCAGACGTCACCAGGCTGGGTGTCCTTGACTATCGAACCGCTGACCCAACCACCGGGAACCGTCTTGACGTGAAACTCCAACTTCCCGTCGTGTGAGGGAGGCAGTGCGGGGGAGAGTCGACGGAGCAACCGCGAATTCTGCGGGACGCTGACGTCGACGTACTGGCCCGGTCGGAACGGGACGACGTCGCCGACAAGACGAACAACCGCCAGATCCTCACGGAGACGGTGATGTTCGACGACTGTGCTCGACCAGGTTCGCTGGGCCATGAAAGTACTCCTGTAGTCAGTAGAGCGGGTCGTGCCGGATCTGGTCGAGCGGAGTTCCGCCGGCACGCAAGGCGTAGACGGTTGTCTTGATCATCGACGGTGACCCCGAGATCTGCACCTGGCGGTCGGCCCACGAGCCGAACTGCGCGACCACTTTTCCGATCGGTCCGATCAGCCGGCTGTGCATTCCGAACGGTGGTTCGAGCACCGGTCCGTTGTGCCACCAAGGGTTTTCGGGTTCTTCGGAAACCGGTACGACGGTCAACCACGGGTTGCTGAGCGAGATGTGCCAGAGGGTTTCGAGGTCGTAGAGATCGCACGGATAGCGGCCGCCGACGAACAGGTGCACGCGCGGGTTGTGCGCGCGTTGAGACATTTCCATCACCTGTGCCCGCAGTGGAGCGATACCGGTGCCGGACCCGATCATGAGAACGTCACGGTCGCTGGTGAAGTCGACCTCGAGACCGCCGAGGGGAGTGGACATGACCCAGCGGTCACCGACGTTGGTTTCGCTGACGATCGCGGGGCTGACCCATCCTCCCGACACCTTGCGGATGTGGAACTCGAGCTGACCGAAAGGGTTGGTCGGAATCGCCGGTGAGTAGTACCGCCACATTTTCGGGCGCTGGGGAATCTGAACACCTACGTATTGCCCCGCCCCGTACGGAATGGGTGGGTCGGCTTCGAGGCGAACAATCGCCAGATCGTCGAGGACTCGTTCGTGACTGACCACGGTTGCGCCCCAGAGCGCCGGGGTCGTATCGGATTCGGCGCCGTCGGCCATCGTGCCGACGACGAGGTCGGTGAACTGAGACCAGGCCTCGTCCAGCTCCGGCGTCCACTTGTAGCGGCTGTGCGCGCTCGTGCCGTACATCGACCGAACCGCACGCTTCAGAGCGACGCCGGCGGCCTCATAGTGCTCACGCTCGACGCCGTAGCGACGGTGGTCGCGGCCGAGTTGGGTGAGGAACTTTCGGATTCGGCGATGCTGGGGCAGATTCTTCACGACGAACTCGATGGCTCTGAAGAAACGGTGGCCCTGCGATTCCATCCCGGCGGGGAACAATGAGCGGTACAGAGGATGTTCCGCAAAGAGGCCGGTGTAGAACACTGCCGAGAAGTGCGCACGGCTCTCTTCGTCGTCGGTCAGAGAATCGAGGCTGGATTGCAGACGGGCGATCACTGTCGGATCCAATCCATCCCCCTTTCGCACCAGCTGCAACTCTCGCCACAATTCTAGTACGGCTGAAAATGTGACCTACGAAACCAACTCGGCCTGGCGAAAACAAACTTGAGCGGAATAGACTCAAGTTTGTCCGCGTTGAGCATATTGACACAGTCGCAATACCAACCGGTCGCGGCTCTTCCCGTTCGACTTCGCCAGAAAGGTGACAAGTGGACTCGTTCACACCAACAACCAAGACCCAGGCTGCGATGACGGCTGCACTGCAGTCGGCGTCGTCGGCGGGTAACCCCGATATCCGGCCTGCCCATCTGCTGGTCGCATTGCTCGACCAGACCGACGGCATCGCTGCCCCACTCCTCAAAGCTGTAGGCGTCGACCCCACGGTCGTACACCGTGAAGCACAGGCAATCGTCGATCGCCTACCCAAGACAACCGGCGCAAGCTCCACCCCGCAACTCGGGCGTGAGGCACTCGCGGCACTCACTGCTGCTCAGCACCTCGCCACCGAGATGGACGACGAATACGTCTCCACCGAGCACGTCCTCTACGGACTGGCCGGCGGGGACTCCGACGTCGCACAGTTGCTCGTACGTCATGGCGCTACCCAGGACGCATTGCGTGAAGCCTTCACCACCGTCCGCGGCAGCGCTCGCGTCACCAGCCCGGAGCCCGAAGGCACCTACCAAGCGCTGGAAAAGTACTCCACCGACCTCACCGAAGCTGCACGTAGCGGCAAGCTCGACCCGGTGATCGGTCGCGACACCGAGATTCGCCGTGTCGTGCAGGTGCTCTCGCGTCGTACCAAGAACAACCCGGTACTCATCGGTGAGCCCGGCGTCGGCAAGACCGCGATCGTGGAGGGCCTTGCCCAACGCATCGTCGCGGGTGACGTCCCGGAATCGCTGCGAGGCAAGACCGTCGTGTCCCTGGATCTCGGGTCCATGGTCGCCGGTGCCAAGTTCCGCGGTGAATTCGAAGAACGCCTCAAGGCTGTCCTCGACGACATCAAGAACAGTGCCGGACAGGTCATCACCTTCATCGACGAATTGCACACCATCGTCGGCGCCGGAGCCACCGGTGAATCCGCGATGGACGCAGGCAACATGATCAAGCCGATGCTCGCCCGTGGTGAGCTGCGACTGGTCGGTGCGACCACACTCGAGGAGTACCGCAAGTACATCGAGAAGGACGCAGCACTCGAGCGTCGTTTCCAGCAGGTGCTCGTCGGTGAGCCCTCGGTCGAGGACACCATCGGTATCCTGCGCGGCCTCAAGGAGCGCTACGAGGTGCACCACGGCGTGCGCATCACCGACTCCGCGTTGGTGGCGGCTGCCGCGCTGTCGGACCGCTACATCACGTCGCGGTTCCTGCCGGACAAGGCCATCGACCTCGTGGACGAAGCCGCATCGCGACTTCGTATGGAGATCGACTCGCGTCCCGTCGAGATCGACGAGGTGGAACGCACGGTTCGCCGACTCGAAATCGAAGAAGTGGCACTCGAGAAGGAAACCGACGACGCGTCCAAGGCTCGGCTCGAGAAGCTGCGTCAGGAACTCGCGGACGACCGCGAAAAGCTCAATCAGCTCAGCACCCGCTGGCAGAACGAAAAGCAGGCCATCGACTCGGTGCGCGTGCTGAAGGAACAGCTCGAAACCCTGCGAGGAGAGTCCGAACGCGCTGAGCGTGACGGCGATCTGGGCAAGGCAGCCGAGTTGCGCTACGGCCGTATCCCGGCGCTCGAGAAGGAACTGGAAGAGGCAGCAGCCGCTTCCGGAGCTGCCTCCGACGGTGACGTGATGCTCAAGGAAGAGGTCGGGCCCGACGACGTCGCAGACGTGGTCGCAGCCTGGACCGGAATCCCCGCCGGCCGGATGATGGAAGGCGAAACCGAGAAGCTGCTCCGCATGGAGTCCGAACTCGGCAAGCGCGTCGTCGGCCAGACCGACGCCGTCGTCGCCGTCTCGGATGCGGTTCGCCGCGCCCGAGCAGGTGTCGCCGACCCCAATCGGCCCACCGGTTCCTTCCTGTTCCTCGGCCCGACCGGCGTCGGTAAGACGGAGCTCGCCAAAGCCTTGGCGGACTTCCTCTTCGACGACGAGCGCGCGATGATCCGTATCGACATGAGCGAATACGGTGAGAAGCACTCGGTGGCCCGACTCGTCGGTGCCCCTCCGGGATACGTCGGTTACGAAGCCGGCGGCCAGCTCACCGAAGCAGTTCGGCGACGCCCGTACTCGGTGGTCCTCTTCGACGAGGTCGAGAAGGCACACCCGGACGTGTTCGACGTCCTGCTTGCAGTGCTCGACGAAGGCCGACTGACCGACGGTCAAGGCCGCACGGTGGACTTCCGCAACACCATCTTGATCCTGACCTCCAACCTGGGATCCGGTGGCACGCGGGAGCAGGTCATGGATGCGGTACGCCACGCGTTCAAGCCGGAGTTCATCAACCGTCTCGACGACGTGGTCATCTTCGACTCGCTCTCCGAGGAGCAGTTGGAGCACATCGTGGACATCCAGCTCGAGCAGTTGCAGAAGCGTCTGGCTGCGCGTCGTCTCACCCTCGAGGTGAACGGTGCGGCTCGGATGTGGCTCGCAGTGCGCGGCTACGACCCGCTGTACGGCGCTCGGCCATTGCGTCGACTCGTTCAGCAGTCGATCGGCGACCAGCTCGCCAAGCTGCTCCTGGCCGGCAAGGTCCAGGACGGCGACACCGTGCACGTCGGTGTCAGCGAGGACGCGGATCAGTTGGTTCTCTCCTGATTCGGTAAGCGGAATGCCCCGTCGATCCACTTGGATCGGCGGGGCATTCGCATTTTGTTCTACCCTGGATGGCTGGATGCTCGAACCGGGGACGAGTGCACCCGCGCCTCTCCGAACGACTCCGACGCTCTTTCGTCCCAACCGAAGGTGAGCCAGGCATGACCGATGAGAACGATCCGCGTAACTCGGGTGGGCCGCGCCGTGAGGATCCCGA
Organism: Rhodococcus sp. YH3-3; assembly: GCF_001653035.1. Taxonomy (NCBI): domain Bacteria; kingdom Bacillati; phylum Actinomycetota; class Actinomycetes; order Mycobacteriales; family Nocardiaceae; genus Rhodococcus; species Rhodococcus sp. YH3-3. The sequence goes on from NZ_BCWH01000001.1 coordinate 1,879,154, forward strand.
GGCCACCGAGGTGTGGGGGCGTACGCCCGACCAGCCGACGGAGCAGTACGGGACGGTGTCCGGCCAGAATCCGAACCAGCCGACGGAGTATTTCGGTCAGCAGCCGGGGGCACAGCAGTATCCGGGGGCACAGCAGTATCCCTACGGCGGACCGGATCAGAACACGGAGTACTTGGGGCAGCAGGGGCAGCAGCCGAATCCCACTCAGGCGTTCCCTGCCTACAACCCGCAGTTCGATCCGCAGGCGCCGCCGCCTGGTGCGACGCAGGCCTATCCGCCGTACACCGCTCAGCAGTACGGGAACCCGGATCAGTACGGGAACACGCAGCAGTACGGAAATACACAGCAGTATCCGGTTGCCGGTGGTGGCGGTGGAGTTCCGCCGGAACAGCCGTTCATCGACGATGGATCGTCGGGCGGCGGTAAGAAGCGCAAGCTCGCGACGTGGGTGGCCGCCGGTGTGGTCGGGATCCTGGTCGCCGTGATCGCGATCATCGCGTTCTCGGCGTTCGGCTCGAACGACAAGGGCACCCAGACCGCTTTCGTTCCCCCGACCACCACGACGCAGGCGCCGACCACGACACCGCCGAAGGCCAGCACCACGGCGCCGACTCCGACGACGGATTCTCCGCTCAGCCAGCTTCCAGGCGGGCTCGGCGAAGTCATCGGTGACGCCGGGGGAGCCGTCGGCACCGTGAAGTCGAACGACGGCGGCACGTTGGTCATCGATTCGATCGGGGGTTCGCAGGTGACGATTCTGACCACCGCGGACACCACGCTCATCGCGCTCAACCGCGCCACCATCGCCGATCTGCAACCGGGAGACAACATCGTCGTTGACGGAACGCCGGTGGAGAACGGCACGATGACCGCCAACACGATTCTGAGTACGTCGCTGCCGAAGTTCGGCAACTGAGTCGTTCACGACACATCGGGCGAGTCCACCAGGGTGTCGCGGGAGGTTGAGGCCGCGAGTCGCTACCCTGGAGGGTGATGACTGGAATGTGGTTCGGACTGGCAGCAATTGCACTCGCAGGCGCGGGTGCGCTTCTGTACGTCGACAGGACGAGGCGAGATCAATCCGGGCGAGTGCGTCAGATCTGGGCCAAGGCGCAGGGTTACACGTACACGGCCACTGACGATCAGCTGGCAGGCGAATGGCACCGCGCGGTCATGGCCAAGCAGGACTACCTCACTGCTACCGACGTCGTCCGCGGCCGCCGTCGCGGAGAGCAGTTCGTGCTGTTCGACCTGGAGGAGACCGCAACCATCGTGGCTGTTCGCCGCGAGATCGGGTCGGACGTCGACATCGATCTTCGGTTGAAGTCGACGGCTCCGCCCAAGGACGGCGACCTGAACCTGTTGGGCGCGATCGGTTCACGAGTCGTCTTCGCGACCGATCTCGAGATCGCACGTCGTGTCTGTGATCAGCGCATGGTGGCGTTCACCGAATCGGTTCCGCCGTCGATCAGCATGCTGTGGAGCGAAGGGCAGTGGACGCTCGGTTCGCTTCCGGTGACCAGTAACGGCCGGGACTGGGACGCGGCAATCGAGTCGGTTGCGCGCCTGTCCGGCATTCTGCATGTCCTGCCTCCCGTCACCGATCCCAACGAACTCGAGGTCGATCACGATCCGAGCCGCCCGCGGCCGGGCGCCGAGAAGTCTCGCCCAACTCCGGATCCGGTAGAACAGCCCCGTTCGCGTCAAGAACAGCCGCCCCGTGACGCTCCGCCGCGTGAATTTGCCCCGCGTGAGCCCGCACCGCGGGAATCTGCGCCACGTCCGGATCAATCGCTGCGCAAGCCCGAGGCGGCTGACAAGCCGGCTCAGCGCCCGGCGTCGCAGCGCTCGGGCACAATTCGCCCGGTCGACTGACCTTTAAGGTTCCCGTCCAGGCGCGATAACCACTAGCGTGGCCGGTATGTCGACTTCCCACTCGGATCGCCCTGTGCGTCCCGTTGCCCTGGTGACCGGACCCACCTCTGGTCTCGGCGCCGGTTTCGCCAAGAAATACGCCTCCCTCGGATACGACCTGGTTCTCGTCGCACGTGACGAGGTCAGATTGCACGACCTCGCGTCCGAGTTGAAGACGATGTTCGGCACCGAGTCGGAGATTCTGGTTGCCGATCTCGCATCGGAGGCCGGACGCGACACGGTCGCGCTTCGTTTGGAGAAGGGCGTCGAGGTGTTGGTGAACAACGCCGGATTCGGTACCTCCGGCGAGTTCTGGACCGCCGATCCGGCGCTTCTTCAGTCTCAACTCGACGTCAACGTCACCGCCGTGATGCGGCTGACCCGTGCGGCGCTGCCCAGCATGATCGCGTCGGCGCACGGAACGATTGTCAACGTGGCGAGCGTCGCGGGCCTGCTGTCCGGGCGGGGTTCGACGTATTCGGCAAGCAAGGCCTATGTCATCTCGTTCACCGAAGGGCTGTCCGGCGGGTTGGCCGGGACGGGAGTGCGCGTGCAGGCGCTGTGCCCGGGCTTCATTCGCACCGAGTTCCACGAGCGCGCGGGCATCGAGATGTCCACGATCCCCAAGCCGATGTGGCTGAGCGTCGACCAGGTGGTTGCGGCGTCGATGAAGGATCTCGGTGACGACAAGGTCATCAGTATTCCGGGATTCCAGTACAAGGTCCTCACGACGGCCGGGCGTCTCGTTCCCAAGGGGCTGGTTCGCCGGCTGACCAACATCGTCGGACGTGGCCGCGGGCGGACGTAGCCCAGAGGCGGAAGCCGGACGTAGCCCAGAGGCAGAAGCCGAACACAAGGCAGTGGTCGGTAGGCTGAGCACTCATGAGCGATCGTGAGGATTTGGCTGCGCTGGTGCGCGAATTGGCTGTTGTACACGGAAAGGTGACGTTGTCCTCGGGCAAGGAAGCCGATTACTACGTCGACCTTCGCCGCGCGACACTTCACCACAAGGCAGCGCCGCTGATCGGCTCGCTGCTGCGTGAACTGGTCGCGGACTGGGATTTCGACGCCGTCGGCGGTTTGACGATGGGCGCCGATCCGGTCGCTATGGCAGTGATGCACGCTCCCGGCCGACCGATCGATGCGTTTGTCGTCCGCAAGGCCGCGAAGGCCCACGGGATGCAGCGCCAGATCGAGGGCCCGGACATCGTCGGCAAGCGTGTCCTGGTTGTCGAGGACACGACCACGACGGGCAATTCGCCGTTGACAGCAGTGAAGGCCCTGCGCGAGGCAGGGGCCACCGTGGTCGGAGTCGCTACGGTCGTCGATCGCGCGACGGGTGCGGATGCGGTGATCGGTGCCGAGGGCGTCGAGTACCGCTCGCTGCTGGGCCTGGAAGATCTGAACCTGAGCTGACGCCCCGTGAGTGGTTAAGGAGTCCCTGCACTCCTCAACCACTCACAGGGGTCAGTCGCCTACGGTGACGGCGAGTGCTTCGTCGACGCTGTGCGGCGCGGGATCGTGGTCGTCGACGTGAGCGAGAACCTTACGTCCGCTAGACAGGACGAATACGGCGGCGAGGGTGAGCACCGCGCCGACCCAGAACGGCATGTGGACGTTGGACTCGCCGAGCTTGCCGGCTACCCACGGAGCAGCGGCGCCGCCGACGAATCGAACGAAGCTGTAAGCAGCCGAGGCGGTCGACCGCTCCACGGGAGCTGAGATCATGACGGTTTCGGTGATGAGTGTGTTGTTCACGCCGAGGAACAAACCGGCGAGGACGACACCCACGATCAAGACGATCTTGTTCTCGGTGAAGAGCGCCATCATGCCCAGGTCGAGTGCGAACAGGGTCAGTGCCAGCATCATCATCGGCAGGGTGCCGAAGCGTCGTTGCAGGCGAGGGGCGAGGAAAACCGACGAGATCGCCAGCATCAGGCCCCAACCGAAGAAGATGAATCCGATCGGGTACGCCCCCATGTCGAGGGGGAACGGCGTGTACGCGAGCAGCGTGAAGAATCCGTAGTTGTAGAGCAGCGCGGTGATGGCAACGGTGAGTAGCCCGCGGTGCCGCAACGCCTGGAAGGGCGCAGCGATGGACGTGTGGTGTTCGGGCTTGGGTGCGCTCGGAAGCATCACCACGATGAGAATGAAGGCGACCGCCATCAGGGCTGCGACGCCGAAGAACGGTGCGCGCCAGCTGATGTCACCGAGAACTCCGCCGACCAGCGGTCCGACTGCGATACCGATGCCCAATGCAGCCTCGTACAGGATGATCGCCCGTGCCACGCCGCCGCTGGCCGCGCCGACGATTGCCGCGAGCGCCGTTGCGATGAACAGTGCATTGCCGAGTCCCCAGCCCGCACGGAATCCGACGATCTGGCCGATGGTGCTGGAAGCGCCTGCCAGAGAAGCGAACACGATGATGATGGCAAGGCCTGCAAGAAGTGTTTTCTTGGCGCCGATGCGGCTGGACACCACACCGGTGATGAGCATGGCCACGCCGGTGACGAGCATGTAGCTGGTGAACAGCAGCGAAACCTGCGACGGTGTGGCGTCGAGTTGTTCGCCGATCGGTTTGAGGATCGGATCGACCAATCCGATGCCCATGAAGGCGATGACGCTGGCAAAGGCTACCGCCCACACCGCTTTCGGTTGTTTCAGGAGGCTCGGCGGAGCCTCGTTCTGGTGCGTTGATGTCGCGGTCGTGTTGCTCACGGCCACCTCCTTTTTCAGTGGTGGGTATTTCAGCTGGGATCGGAAGTCTTGATGATGGACCGCAATTCGGCCAATCCGTCGGCCAGTTTCTTGATCTGCTCGGGCCCGAGTTCGACGAAGTGGGGGACTAGAGCGTCGGCGATCTCGTTTCGGCCGTCGTTCAAGATCTTTCGTCCCTTGTCCGTCATGGCCACTCGAACTGCCCGGGCGTCTTCGGGGTCGGCGCGGCGTTCGACGTAACCGTTCTCGCCGAGTTTGCGCAGTAGTGCAGTGGCAGAGGGCTGCGAGCTTCTGTCGAGTCGAGCGAAGTCGCTGATCCGCATTTCGCCGTATTCCTCGAGTAACGAGAGTGCGCGCAGCCAGGCGCGTGGGTACTGATCGGACGCGAAGGAGCCTGCCAGCTTCGCGAAGCGGTGCGTATTGCTCACGAGGTCGACGAGTAGTTCGTGCAGTTGCTGTTCTTCGTCTGTCACGAAGAATATTATTGCATAGGTTAACTATGTAAATCAACGAGTCCGTGGAAGGTGGTCCGTCACGGCGGTGGCTACCAGCGACGGCACATCGAGGTCGGGTGCGACGAGTGTGAGGCTTCGATTTGCCGCCAGCACTGCGATGCCGTGGGTTCCGGTCCAGATGTTCAACGCAGATGTGGTGGGATCGGAGGCGTCGGCCTCTTCGGTCAGGGATTGCAGGGCGGCGAAGAGCGGGAGTGAAGACTCTCGGAGGTTGCTGCCTGCGCCCTCGAGGAGGTCGTGGCGAAACATCAACTCGAACATCGCCGGTCGCTCCTGGGCGAATGACACGTATTCGATTGCTGCCGAGATCAATCGGCTACGAGCGGGTTGTTTGCCGGCGAGGACGGGATTGAGTCTGTCGGCGAGATCGCGCAGGCCGTGTGAGGCAATTGCGGCTAGCAGGCTGTTGTGGGTCGGAAAGTATCTCCGCGGGGCGCCGTGCGACACGCCCGCCCGACGCGCTATCTCCCGTAGCGTCAGTTCTGTGGCGCCGTCGGCATCGAGAATCTCGACGCCGGTGGCGACGAGTGTTTCGCGAAGGCTGCTGACAGTCATGGAAGACAGTGTCTACTATTCTCGTCGTAGACACTGTCTACTAGACGGAAAAGGTGATGCCCTGTGCTCTATTGGCTGTTCAAATACGTCCTGATCGGCCCGGTCCTCTGGCTGTTCGGGCGGCCGACGATCGAGGGGCAGCACCACATCCCCAAGAAAGGGCCGGTGATTCTCGCCGGCAACCATCGGGCAGTCGTCGACTCGTTCTTCCTGGTTCTCATGGTGCGCCGACGCATCACCTTCGTCGCGAAGAGTGAATATTTCACCGGGACCGGTGTGAAGGGCGCGATGCAGCGCTGGTTCTTCGGTGGGGCCGGTCAGGTGCCGATCGACCGTAGCGGCGCCGACGCCTCCCGTGCGGCGTTGGACACGGCCATCGGGATTCTCGACAAGGGTGGTGTCTGGGGGATCTACCCCGAGGGAACACGATCACCCGACGGTTGCCTGTACAAGGGAAAGACCGGAGCGATTCGAGTTGCATTGGAAACCGGGGCGCCGGTCATTCCCGTCGTCGTACACGGCGGCGACGCAGTCAACCCGCCGGGTACGCGGATGTGGCGCTTCAGCAAGGTCCGGATCACGGTAGGGGAGCCGATCGACTTCTCTCGGTACCGCGAACTTCGTGGCTACCAGGCCGTCGTGCGTGCGGCGACGGACGAATTGATGGCAGTGCTCTGTGACCAGTCGGGGCAGGAATACGTCGATGTCTACGGCGCGGACGTCAAATCCGGCGATGCCGCCTGAGTGACCCAGTACGGTCGCTGTTGGACGTGTAACCAACAGGAGGATTGTGATGGCGGGCAAGTGGGGCATCGAGCACGCAGTTTTTGCGGCGGCGACGGCAGCGACAGTGTTCGGGGCAGTAGTCGGTAACGAGCGGGTTCAGCAGATCGCGAAGCCGTTGATCGCACCCGCTCTGGCCGCCCGAGTGCTGCGCAAGCGCTCGGAGACGGAAACTGCCGATACCGCACTGCTTCTGGCCGGTCTCGCCGCTGCAACTGTCGGCGACGTGTTCATGATCGACCCGGACAACGATGCTCGTCTGATCAAGGGCGCGTCCTCGTTCGCGGTGATGCAGGCCAGTTACTCGGCGCTCCTGCTGCGGCGCGGCGCTCGGCCGACCCGCGCTGCCCTGCGGCCCCGCATCAGCGGTTGGTCGACGGCGTCCGGACTGCTCCGTGCCAAGGCCCCGAGCGTGTCGACGCCGCTCACCGGATACGGATTGATGTTGGGAACCACCTCGACGTTGTCGGCGGACCCCGCTCTGGCACCGCAGTCCAAGGCCGTGCTCGACGTGGTCGTCCCGAACAAGGATCGACGCTCCTGGCTCGGATTGGGCGGAGTGCTCTTCACCGCATCCGACGGACTGATCGTGGTGCGTCGTCTGTTCATCCGCGGGACCGCCGGCCGCGCTGCTGCCGAGGGTGTGATCCTGGCGTCGTACGCGGGAGCGCAGCTGATGCTGGTGGAGGGCATGTTGGCGCTGGGGCGCAAGAAGAGCGTCTAGTCTTTCACGGGCACAGCATGATTCGGTCTCGGTTCTTCGGGTCCACCATGACGGTGACCGTGGATCCGGGAGTGATCTTGTCTTTGTACTCGGGTCGGATCTCGTACTCGATCCGGCCCGAGTACGAATCGGAACCTGGAACCGTGAGGTGGAGTGCGAGCTTGGCCAATTCGCCGTCGACAGTTCGGCGCAGGGGTGTGACGGTGTCGATTCGTGCCCACCCTTCGAGGCCGTGCTTTTCGAGTTTGCGCTCGGCGCGGGTCGGGCGGTTGGCCCATGCCATTCCGAATCCGAGAACCGAGCCGAAAGCGGCGAGCAGCCCGCCGATCTGATAGGGCAGCGTGCCAGGTGGGGTGTGCTCGACCAGCCATCCGAGCCACACGGCGAGCACGATCAGATACCCCACCGCGATGAAACACACGGTGTGTACGACGCGACGGTGATTCATCAGATTTCCTCCACATCCAGGATAGCCTGACCGGATGAGCGAACCGAACGTCTTCATCACCGGTGCTGCGGCTGGAATCGGGCGGGAGACGTCGCTGTTGTTCGCGCGCAACGGATACCGCGTCGGCGCGTTCGACATCGACGACGCCGGCCTTGCCTCCTTGAAGGCCGAGATCGACGGTTTCGGTGGGAGCGTCGTGACGGGTGTCCTGGATGTCACCGATCCGGCGGGATGGGCGCAGTGTCTGGCCGATTTTGCCGGGGAGTCCGGGCGTCTGGACATCCTGATCAACAATGCGGGCGTGCTCTCCTCGGGACGGTTCGAGGATATTTCTCTTGCGGCGCATCGCCGAATGGTCGACATCAACATCACCGGCACCCTCAACGGCACGCACACGGCTTTCCCGTACCTTCGCGATACCGTCGGCGCTCAGGTGGTCAATCTGTGCTCCGCTTCGGCGATCTACGGCCAGCCCGAACTGGCGACGTACGGTGCAACCAAGTTCGCGATCCGCGGCCTGACCGAGGCGCTCGATCTGGAATGGGCACAGCACGACATCCGTGTTCTCGCGCTCTGGCCGTTGTTCGTCCAGACCGCGATGGTCACTGGAATGGACACCGGAGCCACCAGATCGTTGGGTATCAAGCTGACTGCAACCGACGTCGCGCAGGAACTGTGGGCGGCCACACGCGGCGCCGGACGGATGCACAAGGTTCACTACCCGGTCGGAACTCAGGCGAAGCTCTTCCTCAGCGCGTCGCGCTTCTCGCCCGCGTGGCTCTCACGGCTGATGAACAAGCGCGTCACCAGCACTTAGTCGACCACACGATAGAGTGCACTGTCGGCTGTTGCTGGGCCAAGATGACGTGTGTGGAGGTAGTCGGGTGGTTCGTGTTCGGGTGGGGTTCGTCTTGTTGGGCGTCGGGTCGGCGCTCGTGCTCGCAGGGTGCAGCGGGGAGGCGGATTCAGCGCCGACCGTAGCGGCGCAGCCCAGTTCGTCCACCACTACCGCAGTGCCGACGACAACCACCACCGTCGCGCCCGTCGTCCCCACGACCACCGAACCACCGACCACGACGCTGCCACCGACGACGACACTCACGGACGTGCAGTTCGAGCGCAACGAGTCGTACTACTTCACCACTCCCGACGGAAACTTCCAGTGCGGCATCATCAAGTTGCCCACCAGAATCGAAGCCGGGTGCGAGGGAACGACCACTCCCGTTCCGCCGCGGCCGGAGAGCTGCATGGTCAACTGGGGCAACGGTATTCGCGTCACCGACGAGGGTGAGGGTGCTTTCATGTGTTCGGGCGGAGAGGTGTACACCTCTGGCGGCCCCGACGCCGATCCGGTGTTGGCGGCCGGTCAACCGCTGAGCAAACTGGGTTTCACCTGTACGACCACCGCGACAGACGTCTCGTGTGTCAACGATCAGACCACGCACGGCTTCACCGTGGCTGCAGATTCCAACGAGGTGTTCTGATGACCGAAGTCGCAGCTGACGACGTGTCCGGCGGGGCCGGTGAACCGGGGCCCACCGAGTGGGGCGAGAATCCCAACGGCGTCGGACCCTGGGCCGAGGAGCACGACACGGAACCGCCGACCGACGCGCGCTACGACCCGGTACTTCTGGCCGAGGGTGATCGTCGAAACGTCTTGGACGAGTATCGGTACTGGACGCGGGAAGCGATAGTCGCGGATATCGACTCGCGCCGTCACACGATGCATGTCGCCATCGAGAACTTCGCGCACGACGCCAACATCGGCACGGTGGTCCGCACGGCCAACGCGTTTGCCGCGGCCGCGGTCCACATCGTGGGGCGTCGGCGCTGGAATCGGCGGGGCGCCATGGTGACCGATCGATACCAGCACATCGTTCACCATGCAGACATCGGCGAACTCGTCGAGTACGCCCGTGAGAATTCACTCACGATCGTGGCCGTCGACAACACCCCGGGGTCGGTGCCGCTGGAAACGGCAAGCCTGCCGCGGGAGTGCATCCTGCTGTTCGGTCAAGAAGGCCCCGGAGTGACCGATCATGCGAAAGAGGTTGCGTCCATGACGGTCTCGATCGCACAATTCGGTTCGACTCGCAGCATCAACGCCGGTGTCGCGGCCGGCATCGCGATGCACGCGTGGGTACGTGAGCATGCCGATCTCGCCGATTCCCGCTGATCTCGCTCGCGAATTCCGGCTAGCGTGTAGCGCCTCGACCAGACAGGATAGGTAGTTATGCAGGAAGTGTGGGCAGAGCGGGCCGATGCGGCTGAGGGCGCGATAGTCAGTCGTCACCTTCGGCGCCTGTGGGGAATGCCCCGGACAGCACTCGGCGTGGTTGCCTGGCCTGCTGTTCGACGCGAGCGGATGTTCAAGCCGTGGCACTACTGGTGGCAAGCACACCTGCTCGATACTGCGATCGACGCACTCGAACGTGACCCGACCCCCAAGCGTCGTCGCCGGGTCGCGAAGGTTGCCCGCAGTGTGCGGGTCCGCAACGTCTCGGCGTGGACCAACAACTACTACGACGACATGGCGTGGCTGGGCCTCTCGCTCGAACGTGCGCAACGCATGTTCTCGGTCGATCACCGAACCGCGGTTCAGGCGCTCGAATCGCAACTCTTCGATTCGTGGTCCCCGGCCGACGGCGGCGGTATTCCGTGGTGCAAAGGCTCCGATTTCTACAACACGCCGGCAAACGGACCCGCCGGAATCATGCTGGCGCGCACCGGAAAACTCTGGCGTGCGCAGGCAACGGCCGACTGGATCGACGAGACGCTGCGGGATCCGGACTCCGGACTGATCTTCGACGGTATCCGCCGCGACGGCACCCTCGAGCGCGCGATCTATTCGTACTGTCAGGGCGTCACGCTGGGGTTGGAAACCGAGTTGTCGACGCGATTGGGCGAACCGCGCCACCGCGAGCGAGTCCACAAACTCGTCGACGCGGTCTACGACGGCATGACCGAGTACGGAGTTATCACGGGCGGTGGCGGAGGCGACGGCGGACTGTTCAACGCAATCCTGGCTCGCTACCTCGCGTTCGTGGTGGTGAACCTGTCCTGGGAGACTCACGAGGACCTGCGAGCGCGCGAACTCGCAGCGCAGATCGTTCTCTCCTCCGCGGAAGCTGCCTGGAACAACAGACTGCAGATCGAAGGCCTGCCGCTGTTCGGGCACGACTGGACCAAGGATGCTCAGTTGCCGAGTCTGTCCGGCGACATCGCCACCTTCGCCGCCGGAACGGTGCGCTCGTCGAGCGTGCCCGAGCGAGACCTCTCGGTGCAGGTGGGTGGGTGGATGCTCATGGAGGCGGCCTTTGTCGTCTCGGCGGCTGGATACCCGCGTAAGCGTTAGGCTTTTTCCTCATGGAATCCCGGTACGTGGTCGACACGGACGGCGTACGTCTTCACGTCGATGTCGGTGGGGCAGGGGCGGACGTTCTGGTTCTCTCCGGCGGCCCGGGATGCGTTCACTATCTTGCTCACGACGAGCTGGTTCCGGAAGGAATGCGCGCGTGGTGCCCTGAGCCACGCGGAGTCGGCCGGTCCGGTGGCGGCGCTCATACGATGGCGCAGGCGGTTGCGGACCTCGAACTCGTCCGACGCACGTTCGAGATCGACAGTTGGGTCGTGCTGGGGCACTCGTGGGGATCCGACTTGGCGGTGCGGTACGCACTCGACTGTCCGGAATCGGTGTCCGGCGTCGTCGGCATCGCGGGGCACGGCCTCGACAAGGACCGGACATGGTCGAAGCAGTACGAAGCGGGAATCGAGCCGGACCCGCAGATACCTTGGGAACCTGTTGTCTGGCAATCGCTTCAAGAATCGTTCATCGAATGGATCCATGAACCACAGCTGTTTCGGCAGTTGGCCGACTCACCAGTGCCCATGACATTTCTCGCGGCGGCCGACGACATTCGCCCGTCGTGGCCGTTGCAGCAACTGGCCGAGCTCGTGCCTAACGGTAGTTTCGAGGTCGTCGACGGTGTCGCGCACAACTTCTGGCAGTCTCACCCGCTCCTGTGGAGGAAGATCGTCACCGAGGCTTGTGCGGCGCACTCTCGGCTCTCCTGATTTCCACCAGGATCCGCTCCGCGACGGTCTGGTACCCCAGGCTCCGATTGACGGTCAGCATCGGGTGATTCTCCGCGTTCACCGTTGTGTAAATCTTTCGCAGGGAGGGAAATTCAGCTGCCAATACAGACGCTTGTTGCTCCTTGACCCACTGAGCGAGACCGTGCCCGCGGTGCTGCGGAAGTACCACGGTGTCGTGCTGCGATGCGTGGGTGCTGTCATGTTCGTCCACCGTCACCACTGTTGCTGCGGCTACTTCGCCGATGCCGTCGTCGACCGCGCAGCACACCAGGAGGACTTGAGAGCCGTCCGTCATCTTCTGTTCCCACGATCTGACCTCGTCGGCTCCCCAATTACGTTCGGGTATCTGCAGTTCGGCGCCGGGCGCGTCGAGGAGTCGGTTCAATGCCTCCGAGAAGGAGTGGACCAGCTCGTCCGGGGTTCGGTTGCGCCAACTGACGATTCGATAGCCGGGGCGGGTGCTGTGTGCGGTGGGAGGGCTGAGGTGCTGAACCTGGTTGGCCAACCGAAGCAACACGCGGTGACCGTCGAACGATCGCAGGAAATGCTCGGCTGCGCTTCCGACGAGCGCCGTCACTCTGATTCTTCGCACGCCGAACCCGGCGATGTCGACTTCGACGAGTTCGGCAAGCGCTCGTCCTACCCCTCGTCGCTGCGCGTGGGGTGTCACGTACATCCGAAACTCTGCGAGATCGGCTTCGGCCGAGTTGCGTCGTGCCTGGGCGATGCCGAGGACCTCGTCGGTGCCGGCGTCGCGTGCAATCCAACGCCGTACATCGGCCGAATTGTCCTCGGCCTCGATCATTTCCATCAGCGCAGTCGCTGTCGGCGCAGTCCCGGACAGGTGACGCTGGCCTTCGGCGAACACCTCACACCACTGATGAAGAACAGTTGCTGTCGCTCCGGACGGTACGAACTCGGCTACGACTACGCGGCTCACCCATGTGACGATACCGACCTGCCCACCCTGAGTTGGAATCACGCGAACCCTAACCCTGTCGGACTGCGGCGGCAGTTGCCAGCATTCAGGCATGTCTGATTCTCCGCGCCAACTGAGCCTCAACGCGTTCATCCACCCCGCCGGTCATCACGAAGCGGCGTGGCGTCATCCGTGGACAACACCGGAACGTCTGTTCGACGTCACGTATTTCCAGGAGATCGCTCGCACTGCTGAGGCGGCGAAGTTCGACGGAATCTTCTTCGCCGACGGTCCCGCGTTGCGCAGCGACGTCGAGCACGGTCCCGCAGGAACGTTGGAGCCGATCACCTTGTTGACGGCCATTGCAGTGGCAACCGAGCGGATCGGATTGATCGCGACGGCGTCGACCACGTACTACGAGCCGTACAACCTGGCTCGGCTGTTCGCCTCGCTCGACCACATCTCGAACGGACGTGCTGGGTGGAACATCGTCACCACGGGTACGGATCTGGCTGCCGCGAACTTCGGGCTGGCCAAGCATCCGGACCACGGCGACCGGTATTCGCGTGCAAGGGAATTCGTCGACGCGGTGGTGCGGTTGTGGGACAGCTGGGAGGACGACGCGATCAGTCTGGACCGGGAGAACGGAATCTACGCGGACAGAAACAAGATTCACGAGATCAACTACGTCGGCCGGCATCTGCGGGTGCGGGGACCGTTCAACGCACCGCGAACTCCGCAGGGATACCCTGTGCTGGTGCAGGCCGGTGCGTCCAACGACGGTCGCGCATTTGCCGGTCAGTACGCGGAGGCGATCTTCACAGCGCACCAGAGACTTTCCGATGCTCAGGCGTTCTACACCGACATCAAGTCGAGGGCTGCGCAGTTCGGGCGTAACCCCGACCACGTCAAGATCCTGCCCGGAATCAGCCCGTTCATCGGTGACACCGAGGAGCAGGCCAAGGCGCTCGAGCGAGAATTCAACGAGTTGACCTCGCCGGAGTACGGCCTCGCGCAACTCGGTGCACTCACCGGGGCCGATGTTCGGAATCTGGAACTGGATGCACCGGTTCCTGTCGAATTGTTCGCGGCTGCAGGGGATGTCACCGACAACAAGCAAAGCAGATTGCAGGTGATCGCCGGCATCGTCGAGCGCGAGCGTCCGACGGTTCGTGGCCTCCTTCATCGATTGGCGGGTGCGCGCGGGCACCGGGTGTTTGCCGGAACCGCCGAGCAGGTAGCCGACACGATCGAGGAGTGGTTCACGAGCGGTGCTGCTGACGGCTTCAACGTCATGCCGCCGTACTACCCGGGTGGGCTCGAGATCTTCACCGAGCGTGTGGTCCCGATCCTGCAGGATCGCGGTCTTTTCCGGACCGAATACTCGGGTACGACCCTTCGTGATCATTTCGGTTTGCCGAGGCCCGAGAGCCAGTTCTCGGGTAGTGCCTCTGCAGTGCAGTAGGCCCGCCCGCTGTTGTCGATAATGACAATGGTTACCATTAAGGAATGAAGCAGCTACCGGTAACCGTGCTGTCCGGATTTCTGGGCGCAGGCAAGACCACACTCCTCAACCACATTCTCGCCAATCGCGATGGCCGGAGGGTCGCCGTCATCGTCAACGACATGAGCGAGATCAACATCGACGCGGCCCTCGTCGCGGGCCAGGGTCATCTCGACCGCACGGAAGAGAAGTTGGTCGAGCTGACCAACGGATGCATCTGCTGCACGCTGCGTGAGGATCTGATCGACGCCGTCGGCGCCCTGGCCCGAGAGGGGCGATTCGATCAGTTGGTGATCGAGTCCACCGGCATCTCCGAACCGATGCCGGTGGCGGCCACCTTCGACTGGGAATTCGAGGACGGTTTCAGCCTCGGCTCGCTCGCGAAGCTCGACACCATGGTGACCGTGGTGGACGCGTCGACCTTCCTCGGCGAGCTGGCAAAAGGCGAACGACTGGACGAGCGCAACCTCGAAGCCGGGGAGGGGGACGGACGCAGCATCTCCGATCTCCTGGTCGATCAGGTGGAGTTCGCCGACGTCATCTTGCTGAACAAAACCGACCTGGTGAGCCCGCGGGCGGCAGGAACCGTCGAGGCAACGCTTCGTAGGCTCAACCCCACCGCTCAACTGATTCGAACAGATCACGGCAAAGTCACCCTGGACCGTGTCCTCGAAACCGGTCTCTACAACCCGGAACTTGCTGCGCAGGTACCCGGTTGGGACGAGGAACTGGCCGGTGGGCACACCCCGGAAACCGAGGAATACGGAATACGCAGCGTCACATACCGCGCCTCGCGACCCTTTCATCCGGCGCGACTCGAGGCCGCGCTCGGTCAGTTCGCCGGACTCCTGCGGAGCAAGGGATTCTGCTGGATCGCCAGTCGGCCCGAGTTCGCCGCGATCTGGTCGCAGGCAGGCCCCAACCTCGTCATCGAACCGGCTCAACTGTGGGCGTCGGCGGCGGAGGTGCCAGGGCAGGAGATCGTGTTCATCGGAGTGAAACTGGACCCGGCGGCGCCGTCACGAATCCTCGATCCGGCTCTGCTGACCGATGACGAACTACGCGAAGGACCGCGGGCATGGACTCGCTACGAAGACCCGCTGCCGGCGTGGGACCAGAGCCACCTGCACTGAGCAGTCAGCTTCTAGTCGAGGACTTCTTCGACCTCGACGTCTTCGGCCGGTCGGGCCATCTCCTTGCGGTACTGCCAGATTCCCAGCGCAGTACCGATGACCAAGCTGACCATCATCACGATCAGCACGGCGGGCAGCAACCACGGCACGCGATCGAGGAACGAGCCACCGTAGAAACCGAGTAGCAGGAGCACGGGCGCCCAGATGATCGCGCCGATGGTGCTCGCAATGGTGTAGCGCGTGTGGTTCATCTTGGCTGCGCCCGCGACCATCGGGCACAGGGTGCGCACCCACGGAACCCAGCGAGCAATCAGGACCGCCCAGAACCCGTGTTTTTCCAACAGGATGTTCACGCGGTGCAGGTTCTTCTCGGTGAAGTACTTGCCGCCCTTACGGGCTTTGATGTGATTGCCGGTCCGGTGGCCGATGACGTACCCGACCTGGTTGCCGGCAATGGCCGCGATCATCGCACCGACAGACAACGCCCACACGTGGCCCGCGCCGGATTCGTGGCCGGCAAGAACGATTCCGGCTGTGATCAGAAGCGAATCACCGGGGAGAAACAACCCGAGGATGATCGCGCACTCGATGAAGACGAACGTGACGACGATGATCCAGACCAACAGAGGCCCGGCAGTCTCGAGCGGGGAGAAACTGCCGGATGCGAGCGTCATCGTCGTCAGTTCTTCGCCTCGTTCTGCAATCAGGGGGTGGGGTCTTCGGGGACTGTCACCGTCGAATTGTCCGTAGTGGAAGTATTCGCCGTTTCACCACGTCTCGACGCCAGAATTCGCTTCCCGATTTCGAAGACGATCGGCAGAACCGACACCAGGACGATCAAGATGAAGATGTAGTCGACATTGTCGCGGATGAATTCGATCTGCCCCAGGAGGTAGCCGAGCAAAGTCACGCCGGCACCCCACAGGATGCCGCCGACGATGTTGTAGGTCAGGAACAGTGAGTACTTCATCTTCGAAGCGCCGGCGACAACCGGAGCAAAAGTACGCACGATCGGCACGAACCGAGCCAGGATAATGGTGATCGGGCCGTGCTTTTCGAAGAAGGCGTGTGACTCGTCGATGTACTTCTTCTTGAAGAACCGCGCGTCGTCCGTCTTGAACAGGGCAGTTCCGCCCTTGGTGCCGATGTAGAACCCGACTTGGTCACCCAGAATCGCGGCGATCGGAATGGTCACCAGGAGCACCCACAGCGGCGCGAACGGTTCGATCTCGGTGGACTTGGACGCCGCGATCAGCCCTGCGGTGAAGAGGAGCGAATCGCCGGGCAAGAGCGGAAACAGCAGGCCTGATTCGATGAAGACCACCAGAAGCAATCCCACCAGAACCCACGTTCCGAAGGAATTCAAGAGGTTCACGGGATCGAGGAAGCCGGGCAGCAAGGCCAGGTTCGTCACGGATTCAGTTGCTGCCTGCACATTCACGGTGGCCAGAGTACCGGCCGAATCTGAGTGTTTCCCACCACCGCAGGTCATCGCGTCGGTGGCGGCGGGCCGAGACCGCAAAGAGACGTGACGAGTCGGACTTGCCATACTGCTAGGACCACACGAAGCGCTTTCACATCGCCGAGCGCTCCGAACGACACGTATATGGAGGACTCCCGCCGTGCCTATCGCAACTCCCGAGGTCTATGCCGAGATGCTTGGTCGGGCCAAGGAGCATTCCTTTGCCTTCCCCGCCATCAACTGTGTCGGCTCCGAATCCATCAACGCAGCCATCAAGGGCTTCGCGGACGCCGGCAGTGACGGCATCATCCAGTTCTCGACGGGCGGCGCCGAGTTCGGTTCCGGTTTGGGCGTCAAGGACATGGTCACCGGCGCTGTTGCGCTCGCCGAGTTCGCACACGTGATCGCGGCAAAGTACGACGTCACCATCGCGCTGCACACCGATCACTGCCCGAAGGACAAGCTGGACACCTACGTGCGTCCGCTGCTCGCGATCTCGCAGGAGCGCGTCGACGCCGGTCGTAACCCGCTGTTCCAGTCGCACATGTGGGACGGCTCGGCTATCCCGATCGACGAGAACCTGGCCATCGCCAAGGAACTGCTCGCCCTCTCGAAGGCTGCACGCATCATCCTCGAGGTCGAGATCGGTGTCGTCGGCGGCGAAGAAGACGGCGTCGAAGCCGAGATCAACGACAAGCTCTACACCTCGAGCGAAGACTTCGAGAAGACGGTCGATGCTCTGGGCATCGGCGAACAGGGCAAGTACCTCCTTGCCGCCACCTTCGGCAACGTCCACGGCGTCTACAAGCCGGGCAACGTCAAGCTCAAGCCCGAGGTTCTCGAAGAGGGCCAGAAGGTCGCCGCTGCCAAGCTCGGCCTGGCTTCCGGTTCGCAGCCCTTCGACTTCGTCTTCCACGGTGGATCGGGATCGTTGAAGTCGGAGATCGAGGACTCGCTGAACTTCGGCGTCGTCAAGATGAACGTCGACACCGACACCCAGTACGCGTTCTCCCGTCCGATCGCCGGACACTTCTTCACCAACTACGACGGCGTCCTCAAGGTCGACGGCGAGGTCGGAAACAAGAAGGCATACGACCCGCGCAGCTACCTCAAGAAGGCCGAAGCCGGCATGACGGCTCGCGTCGTCGAGGCGTGCAACGACCTGAAGTCGGCCGGACGCTCGGTGTCGGCAGGCTGATCGGTTTCACAACTGCGCTTCACAGAACAAAATGCGCGCCGGCGAAATTCTCCCCGGCGCGCATTTTCTGTTCAGGTACCTACTTGCTGGGATCGCAGACCTTCCACGTGCCGTCCTGGCGCTCGAGGTCGAACGTGCGCCACGACTGCTCGCCCGTGCTCGGCAAACTTGCCTGGACCTGAGCGATCGCGGTGTCGTCGGTGATGCGCACCGCGTCGACGGCTCCGACCTGCGGGATCGTCTTCTGCGCGACGGCATTGTCGTGGACTTGCGCGAACGCTGCGTCGGGAATGGTGCGGTAGTACTCGCCCAACGCCCCACAGGTCGACGTTCGCAGTGTTGCCAGATCGCCGGTCTGCAAAGCGTCGACGTACGTCGAGATGGCGGTCTGGACCTGAGCTTCGGGTGAGCTTTCACCGCTACCGCTGTTGGACGAGACGAATACGGCGACGCCGATCGCCGCGAGGACGGCGACGCCGGCCGCTGCTGCCGCGATGTACCAGCCCTTGCCGCTGCGCTTGGTCTTCTCCGGCGCGGCGGGCGGTGGTGGTGGTGGTGTCGGCTGCGCGGCTTTCGGAATCGCGACGGTGGCGGGCTCCGGCTTGGGCTGGGGTGTCGGTGCTGCTGTGGTTGCCTGAGTTGCCTTGGGGATCGCGACGGTTGGTGCGCTGGCAGCTTTGGCGTCGCCGTCCGCTTTCGAGGCCTTGTCTGTCTTCTGGATCGCCACAGTCGCAGGTTCGGTCGGGGCCGACTTCTCGGGCGCACCCTTCGGTGCTGCGCTCTTTTTCGAGTTGTCGTCTTTCGAGTCCGGCACGGGTAACCCTTCGGTCTTATGCAGCAATGACCATGTCAGGGTAACGACCGGTATGTAGCCTGCATAACTCCGACCGTCGGCGAGGCGGTCCTGTGGCAGAAAGGCGTAGCGGGCACAATGAGCGCATGACCCAATTCGGTGACCTGCTCGGACCCAAGCCCACTCTGCTTCCCGGCGACGACGACGCGGAATCGGCACTGCTCAACCACGCTGAACCGGCCCAGGTAGCGGCCGACCACCCCACTGCCTCCATTGCGTGGGCCTACCTGGCCGAGGCTGCCCTGGACAAGGGCGAAACCATCACGGCCTACGCCTACGCGCGTACCGGATACCACCGCGGACTGGACCAACTGCGTCGCAACGGTTGGAAGGGTTTCGGTCCCGTGCCCTACAGCCATGAACCGAACCGTGGTTTCCTGCGTTGCGTCGCAGTCCTGGCCAAGGCCGCGAAGACGATCGGTGAAGCCGACGAGTACGCGCGTTGCCTCGATCTGCTCGAAGACTGCGATCCCAACGCCGCCGAAGCGCTTGGCCTCGGTTAGCAGTTTCCGTCCGAGCCGGGCCGGCATCAAGGACCGGGCTCGCAAATCGGTGCGTCGGCTTCAGACGTCGGCGCTACCGATCATTCAATGTGCCTTGGCGGCCGGATTGGCGTGGTGGGTTGCCACCACGGTGATCGGGCACCACGCGCCGTTCTTCGCGCCGATTGCCGCTGTGGTCTCGCTCGGTCTGTCGTTGGGTGCACGACTACGACGCTCGTTCGAGTTGGTTGCGGGAGTCACGGTCGGTATCGGAATCGGTGATCTGATCATCTCCGGTATCGGGAGCGGACCGTGGCAGATCAGTTTGGTTGTCGTGCTGGCGATGTCCGTCGCGGTGCTTCTCAACAGCGGGCCGATCTTCTCCATGCAGGCGGGAAACTCGGCTGTGCTGGTGGCGACGCTGATCCCGCCGGGCGGCAGCGGCGGTCCCGATCGCATGATCGATGCCCTTGTCGGTGGTCTGGTGGGTATCGCGGTGGTCGCGATCATCCCCACCCACCCGGTACGACGCGCGCGCAAGGATGCTGCATCAATCCTCGGAACAGCTTCCGAGGTACTGCAATTGGTGGCAGACGGCCTCGTCGCGAATGACCCGGACCCGATCGTGAAGGCACTGCAGAAGGCGCGCGCAACTCAGGGTGCCATCGACGGGTTGCGCAGTAACCTTCTCGGCGGTCGCGAGATCAGCCGAATCTCCCCGCTGTACTGGAACAGTCGGCCTCGCCTCGAAAGGCTCATGGCGACAGCCGATCCCATCGACAACGCGATGCGCAACATTCGAGTGCTCGCGCGTCGTTCGTTGACGTTGGTCAGGGACGACGAGATCCTCGATCCGCGTCTGGTGGCTCAGGTCGAGCGCTTGTCGAAAGCCGTCGAAGTTCTCGAGGACATGATCCTGGCGGAGCCGGGGGAGCAGCCTGATCAGGCCGAAGCAGCGCGCGTCCTGCGCTCGGTGGCGAAGGAACTGAAACCGGCGATAGTGGAGAACGCAGGCCTGTCCTCGACGGTGGTGTTCGCCCAGATTCGATCGCTGGTCGTCGACCTGTTGCAGGTCGCGGGCATGAAGCGAATCTCGTCGATCGCAACTCTGCCGCCCACCGTGCCTCATCCCGCCTACGAGCCGGATCACTGACCTCTGCCGTTTCCCGCTCACTGAGCAACTCATTGTATGTATGCGAATGTATGCATATGCTCTGAGAAGGACTTGGGAGGGAACAGGACAAATGGGAGCAGGGCACGGTCATTCACATGGCCACTCGGCAGCAGATTCGGTCGGCGTAGGACCGTCACCGCAACGCATCAGAAAAATGGCGATCGCGCTTGCGATCCTCGTTGCGTTCCTCGTACTCGAGGCCACGGTCGGCATCCTGATCAACTCGTTGGCTCTGCTTGCCGACGCCGGTCACATGCTCACAGACGTGGTGGGTATGGCCATGGGACTGACGGCGCTGCTGCTCGCGAAGAGGGGCAGCACCACCGCTGCCAGGACCTTCGGTTGGCACCGCGCCGAAGTGCTGACCGCCATGGCCAATGCGGTGATGCTGCTGGCCGTCGCCGCCTGGGTCTTCTACGAGGCAATCGGCCGCATCGGTAACGAACCCGAGATCCCGGGCGGCGCCCTGATCATCACGGCGGCCGCCGGCCTGGCCGCGAACATCGTCGTGATGCTGATGCTGCGCGGCGATTCCAAGGACAGCCTGGCCGTGCGTGGTGCCTACCTCGAAGTGCTTGCCGACGCCGTCGGTAGCGTCGGCGTTCTGATCGCCGGTGGCCTTGTCCTGCTGTTCAACTGGACGTGGGCAGACGTCGTCGTCGGTGTTCTCATCTCGCTGTGGGTGGTGCCGCGTGCGATCAAACTGGCCGCAGCATCGCTGCGCATTCTGACGCAGGCTTCGCCGGCCGACGTCGACGTCGAAGCGGTCGAGGCCGACCTGGCGGCGCTGCCGAGCGTGGTGGGTGTTCACGACCTACACGTCTGGACGCTCACCACCGGCATGGATGTCGCGACGGTCCACCTGACCAGTGACGCGAATTCGTCGAACGTTCTGGAATCCGCGCGCACCGTCCTCGAGAGTCACGGTCTTTCCCACGCCACCGTTCAGGTGGAATCGTGCGCCAACGGCGAGCATTGCGAGAAGAACGTCACTTGGTGAAGCGGGTGATCTCCTTGCCCGGCTTCCAGAGATCGACGTACATGTGCTCGTCGTCGACCGTCGTGTGCACCACCTCGTCGATGTCGAGCACAAAGAGGTGCAGGGGTTTCGGAACCTCGTAGGTGTAGCTTGCGAGCACGGCTTCGAACTCGTCGCCGGTCACCTCGCGTGCGATTCCGGCGATCTTCGCGTCACCGCCCTCCATGGTGTGCTCGCCGGGATTGCTGTGGAGGGCGTAGCGCCCGTCACGGATGAGGTCCTTCGCCTTGAGTGCGCCGAACATCGAACCGAGCACCAGACGCCCGTCGAGGATTTCGACTTCGGTGCCGCTGACCCGTGGTGAGCCGTCCTTGCGCAGCGTTGCGAGGACGTGATGCTTGTGGGCTTTGAACCGCGCTTGGACCGCGTCGGCAAGAGCGGGTACTTCTTCGGAGAACTGCTTCCAGGTGACCATGACGGTCATTGTGCACCCCTATTCCTGACAACTTCTGTCAGTAATTCTCGGTAATGTTCGGTCCATGAGATCCGCGCGGTTGCTCCAACTCATGCTGCGTTTGCAGGGGAGTCGCGGCGTCGTCGCCGAGCAGTTGGCCGACGAGTTCGGTGTGTCAGTGCGGACGATCTACCGCGACGTGGCCTCGTTGTCGGCTGCCGGTGTGCCGATCTGGACCGAGAGCGGCCCCGGTGGTGGCATCCGTCTGCTCGACGGATGGCAGTCCAAGTTGTCCGGCATGACGGACGACGAGACGTCCGCACTCATGCTGTTGGGTGTGCCGTCCATCGCTGCAGATCTCGGACGATCAGACGCCGTCGGTTCGGCGGGGGCCAAACTGCTCCGCTCCCTGCCCGGTCCGCTGCGCGAGAGCGCACGGTTGTGGCAGGACCGCATTCTCGTGGACGTTCCGGGTTGGTTCGGCGGCGTCGACGACATCTCTGCGCTTCCGATCGTCACATCCGCTGTGCTGGACTCGCGTCGACTGCGCTTCGTCTATCGCGATCGCGAGCGGACGGTCGAACCGCTGGGTCTGGTCATCAAAGCCGGAATTTGGTATCTCGTGGCAGGTTTGAACGGACGTACGCTCTCGTTCCGGGTCGGCCGCATCAAAAACGCCGTCGTAGAGGATGATTCGTTCGCCCGCCCGGCGGATTTCGACCTGCCGTCGTGGTGGGCAGCGTCGATGGCCGAGTTCGACCGTTCGCTGCTTCGCTTCGAGTGTCGCGTGCGATTGTCACCAGAGGGCAGGCGCCGGCTCCCCGATGTGGTGGGCGAGCTTGCCGCTGCAGTCGAAGTGGGGCCAGAGGACAACGACGGATGGGTGAGTGCCGAGCTGAAACTCGAGAGCGAAGCTGTCGCGCTCTCGCAGTTGATCGGGCTGGGAGCCGACGTCGAGGTGCTCGAACCCTCGTCTTTGCGTGAAGGGATACGCACCGTGGCGGAGCAGATGGTGCTCCGCCACGGGCACGACAGCTAAGCCGTCGCAGAACGCTTTGCGAGCATGCGGGTGATACCCAGTTGAGCGGCGACGATAACGGCGCCAACCACCAGGCCCAGTGCTGCCGAGGCAAGTGTGTTGACGATCCACGCCAGCACGCCACCGACTCCAGCGATGTCACTGACTGCTTCTTCGCCGTGATGAACGGCGTCGTAGAGCGGGTGGAAGCCCAGTTCGTCGATGCCGACCAACAGGATGTGGCCACCGACCCACAGCATCGCGGCGGTACCCACGACCGAGAGCACTGACATCACGTGAGGCATGCCGCGAACGAGGCCTCGGCCGACCTTGTGGGTGAAGCCAGACGACGTCTCGGCGATCTTCAATCCGATGTCGTCCATCTTCACGATCAGTCCGACGACGCCGTAGACGACCACGGTGATGACGACCGCCACGACGGCAAGGATCACCAATCGGCTCCAGAAGCCTTCGCCTGCGATGGTGTTGAGTGCGATCACCATGATCTCGGCGGACAGGATCAGGTCGGTGCGGACGGCGCCCGAAACCACTGCTTCTTCGTCGCGAGGATGCTCGTCAGCGGCCTCGTGGTGGTCACCGTGGCCGAAGATTGCACCCCAGATCTTGTGAACCGCTTCGTAGCTGAGGTAACAGCCGCCGACCATCAACAGTGGCGTCAGCAGCCAGGGGAGGAACTGACTCAGCAGCAGAGCGATCGGAAGGATGATCAGCAGCTTGTTGCGCAGCGATCCGATGGCGATGCGCTTGATGATGGGCAACTCGCGTTCGGCTGCGAGCCCACGGACGTACTGCGGCGTGACGGCTGCGTCGTCGATCACCACGCCGGCCGCTTTGGCGGTCGCCTTACCGGTTGCGGCGGCAACGTCGTCGATCGAGGCGGCAGCCATGCGAGCCAGGGCTGCGACGTCGTCGAGCAGGGCGAAGAGTCCGCCGGCCATCACAGACCTCCAGTGGAATCAGTGGAAAAAGGTGGCCGGACCGAACCGGTGACGCAGTTACTTGATCGCACGAGGTCTCTATCCATGATCGTCGTAGGTGAGGTCAGGTCACCTGGAACGATACCGGGGGCATCCGTCAGGGACGACCTCGCGAGGTCGGTTGCCCTTCGTCACGAAAGGTCTTCCCGACCCGGTGCTCGCGTGTAAGACTGCACAGAAGATCGATCGAAACGGGGCACTATGCGTGAACCAGACACTGCACAGGTCGCCAAGACTTTCGACGCAATGGCGGCGCACTACGACCGACAGATCGGGCGCTTCGAACGCTTTGTGCTCGGTGACGCCCGGAAATGGGCCGTGGACCAGGCGCATGGCCGCGTGGTCGAGATCGCCGTGGGTACCGGACTGAACCTGCCTCTCTACGGAGACGACGTCGATTACGTCATCGGCGTGGACATCTCGACTGCGATGCTCGATCAGGCCAGGCTCAAGGTCTCCGAAGGAGTGAAGACCGAAGTCGACCTACGACTCGGAGACGTGCAAGCACTCGATGTTCCCGACGAGTGCGTGGACACGTTGGTCTCGACCTACGCCTTTTGCACGATCCCCGATCCGGACCGAGTTGCGAACGAAGCATTTCGAGTCCTGGTACCCGGTGGTCGATTCGTCCTCGCCGAGCACGGACCGAGCAAGAACGTTGTTGCTCGTACGTTGATGAAGGTCGTCGAACCGCTTTTTGTTCGGTTCGGTGCCGATCATCTCACCCGTGAACCGGTTGAATACCTCGAAAACGCCGGTTTCCTGATCGACGAGGTGCAGCGCAGCGGCCGGGGCGGAATCGTGTTTCGGGTCGTTGCGCGCAAGCCGGATCCCGAATGGACGGCACTCGGTCACTGATGTCGGAATGCCGTCCATCGGGGATCGCTCAGCCCAGGCGCTCCAGGATGGTCGCGTTTGCCAACCCACCTGCCTCGCACATGGTCTGGAGTCCGTAGCGCGCGCCGCGCTGCTCCATCGCGTTGACCAGGGTGGTCATGATCCGCGTTCCGCTGCCGCCCAGTGGGTGGCCGAGCGCGATGGCGCCGCCGTGGACGTTCACCTTGGACAGGTCGACGCCGGTGTCCGCTGCCCACGAGAGGACGACGGGGGCAAAGGCCTCGTTGACCTCGAACAGATCTATGTCCGAGACCGTCAATCCCGCACGGGCCAGGACCTTCTGCGTAGCCGGGATGACCGCGGTGAGCATGTAGAGCGGATCGTCGCCGGCGACTGCGAAGCTGTGCAATCGTGCCTTCGGGGTGAGGCCGAGTTTCGCGGCGATCTCACTGGTCGTGATCATCACCGCCGAACTGCCGTCCGAAAGCGGGCTGCTGTTGCCCGCGGTGATGGACCAGTCGATCTGTGGGAATCGCTGTGCGTAGTAGTCGGATTCGAAGGCGGTCCGTAGGCCGGCCAGGGTCTCGACCGTGGTGCCGGGGCGGATGGCCTCGTCGACCGACAGCTGCGGGAGCGTGGCGAGTTCCTTGGTGAAGTAACCACTCTCGGTTGCCAGCGCGGCTTTCCGATGACTCGACGCCGAGAACTCGTCGAGTTGGGTGCGGCTCAGTCCCCACTTGGCGGCGATCAATTCGGCGCTGATGCCCTGCGGTACCAGACCGTCCGGATAGCGCTCTTCGAAACCCACGCCGAGTGATTCGCGCCCGATGCTGCTCGAGCCCATAGGGACTCGGCTCATCGACTCGACTCCGGCAGCGACAACGATGTCGTACGCACCGGCAATGACGCCCTGAGCGGCAAAATGAACTGCTTGTTGGCTACTTCCACACTGTCGGTCGACGGTGGTTCCCGGTACCGACTCAGGGTAGCCTGCGGCGAGAAGGGCAGTGCGAGTGACATTCTGGCTCTGTTCACCGACTTGGCTTACCGCTCCACCGATGACGTCGTCGATCAATGCTGCATCGATTCCAGTGCGTTCGACTACCGCCTTGAGGCTGTGGGCGAGGAGGTCGACGGCGTTGATGCCGTGCAGGGCGCCGTTCGCCTTTCCCTTGCCGATCGGAGTGCGAACGGCTTCGACGATAACTGCGTCTCTCATGACAAATTCCTTTCAGGGATGGCGGATTCAACAGGGACAACCGGGGTGGGTGTGGTCGCAGGCGTCATTCCCAGTGATGCCAGGGCAGACACAAGCGCGACGGCAAAGATCACCCACCAGGCCTGGCGGAAGGTGTCGTAGTCGACAGCAGAGCCGAGAACCGCGATCAGAACGCTCACGCCGAGAACGGTTCCGATCTGTCGGCTCATGCTGACGATTGCGCTACCGGTGGCCGATCTGGCAGGTGCCAGATCCGCCGTGGCCTGCGACAGAATGGTCGGCAGGGCAAGACCGACACCGATCCCGGCGATGATCCAGCCTGGTAGGAGTCCGGCCGCGTAGTTGGGCGTCGTATCAACCGAGACGAGAACGAGTACGGTTCCGACTGCCCACAGAAGGCTGCCGAGTGCGGCGACGCGTCCCGCCGAGTACCTGCGCGTCAGCGATCCGCCGGCGATGGCGAACAGCGGAACGAGAAGTGGACCCGGTGAGACGGCGAAACCGGTTCGCAGAGCCGAGTATCCCCAGGCTTCCTGGAGCCACAGGATGTTCGAGAGAAGACCCGCGGCGAATGCTGCGCTGAACAGGATGGCGGTGACGTTGGACCAGGCAAACGAGCGGATCTTCAGAAGATCCGGAGCAATCAACGGAGTCCGGTGACGAGAGTTGCTCCACCAGAACGAGAGTAGTGTCACGGCGGCCACGGCGAAGGCGATCAGAACGCGATTGTCGGTCCATCCCCAGTCCGGACCCTGGACGAGTGCCAGGGCGAGAGAGCCGATTCCGACGGTGAGGAGGGCAGCGCCGACGAAGTCGATACCGGCATCGGGGTCCTTGTGTGTTGTATCCGGTACGAGTCGGACTGCGAAGTAGAGCAACACGATGCCCACTGGAACATTGATCAGGAAGACCCAGCGCCACGAGGCCTCTACGAGGATGCCGCCCACGACAGGGCCGAATGCAGCTGCTGCAGCGCCGGCGGCTGCCCAGATGCGAACGCCGGATTGACGTTTCGCGGCGGGAAGCGCATTGATCAGAAGCCCGAGGCTGGCCGGGGTGAGCGCAGCGGCGCCGACTGCCTGGACGATACGGAAGGCCACCAGTGCCCACAAGGACGGGCTGAAGGCACAGGCGGCGCTGGCGAGGGTGAACAGTGCGAGGCCGGCGATGAAGGCGCGCTTGTGCCCGATCCTGTCCGCCCAGCGTCCGAGGGGTATCAACAGTGCGGCGTAGACGATCGCGTAGCTGTTGAGGATCCAACTGAACTCGCCCAGCGAGTGACCTGGGTAGCTCTTGGCGATGTCGCCGAAGGCCACGTTGACCACAAAAAGATCGAGGCTGGCGACAAACGGCGCCCCCGACAGTATCGCGAGCAGGGGTCCGGTCCGCACCGGCTGGCTATGAAGTTCCATAGTCAGCAATCTAGACTCTGGCTATGGTTATGGCAAGCCAGGGGGTATGGTGAATTGCATGGACGCTGTACGACTGACCGGAGTGCTCGAAGATCGCGACGCCTGGCGGGCCACGCACTGTTCGATCGGGCGGGCCATGGAAGTGGTCGGCACTCGATCCGCGATGCTCATTCTGCGAGAGGCCTATTACGGCACAACGCGTTTCGACGACTTCGCGTCGCGAGTCGGCATCACCGAGGCGGTTGCGTCGGCGAGGCTGAAAGAACTCACTGAGGCGGGACTGTTCGAGCGTGTGCCGTACAAGGAGCCTGGAAAGCGGACGCGGCACGAGTATGTGCTCACCGAGAAGGGCCGTGACCTGCTGCCGGCGGTTCTCGCGCTGATGCAGTGGGGCGACAAGTATCTGCACGGCGGAAAAGGTGGACCGTTGGAGGTGGCCGACGACGCTACTGGTGAGCGCGTTCGCGTCGAGGTGCGCAGTGAGTCGGGTCGTGAAGTGCCTTTGGGGGAGTTGCGAGTCTCTGTCAACGAATCGCGTCGGCGGTTGCGCGAATAGCGATGCATCTCAACAGCTCTCGAGTGTAGGTCTTCTTGAAGTTGTCCGGTTTGTCTCTGGTTATCGAAAGTATGTTCGATTAACTTTGAGCATGGACAGTCGGGAAGCATGGCAACTGGATAGCGAGGACCTCAAGGGTGAGGTTCTGGATCTGGTGCGCTCCCGACACGAGTTGCAGTCGCGGATGGTGTTGCTGATCGTGGAGATGTTTTCCCGTGAGGTTCTCGGCGGGGAGGGGTTTCGGGCGATCGCACAGTGGTTGCATGGTTCGACGAATCTGGAGATCGGTGAGTGCAGTCTGCTGGTCGGGTTGGCGCGGTTGTTGATGCTCGAACCTGTTGTCGGCGATGCGTTTCACCGTGGTGACGTGGATGCGTTGAAGGCGTGGCAGGTGGCGTCGTTCTGTCAGCATCCGCCGAAGAACATGACGCCGGCGGACGTGGAGACGGCTCGCGGGATCCTGCTTGGCCTGGCGTCGAAGAACATTGCGGATTGTGATGCGGTGCGAGGGGCGATCCGGCGGATCGAGAACCAGTACGGCAGGCGTGAGGACGGCGTCCCGGTGGGTGAGGATTCGGAGCGCAACGAGTTCTACGCCTCGAAAGGCTTGTACGGGCGGGTGACCGTGAAGGGTGATCTGGATGCTGTGAACGGGGCCCGGTTGATCACGTTGTTGTCGAGCCTGTCTGCGCCGACACCGGAAAAAGACGGCGTGAAGGACACACGCACGCCTGCATTACGGCGTGCGGATGGGTTCTGCGATTTACTGCAGCGGTACGAGCGGGCGGGGTTGGGTCCGATCGAGGGCGGAGTGAAACCGCACATCACGGTGACCGCGTCGGCAAAAGATATGACGGACCTTAAAGTTCTGAAAGACCTGTTGCCGTCCACCGAGGAACTGGGTTTCGCGTGGGCGGATTGGGTGGGCCCCATCAGTATCGATACCGCGCGGATGTTGGCGTGCGACTGCACCGTGACGCGGATTTTGTTGGACGAGAATGGTGTTCCGCTCGACTGCGGCAAGGAAGCGAGAACGGCGACGGTTCCGCAGCGGCGGGCGTTGGCGGTTCGTGATGGTGGGTGCGCGTTTCCGGGGTGCGGGACACCGTCGGGGTGGTGCGATGCCCATCATATTGTTCACTGGAACGATGGTGGCCCAACAGATCTCGACAATCTGATCTTGTTGTGCGGTCATCATCATCGAACGCTGCACCACACCGAATGGCGGGTCGAGATCGGCCCCGACCGAAAAACAGTGTTCTATCCACCGATGTCGATTGATCCGTTCCAGCGGCCCATCGGCGGGAACAGCCCGCCCACCGCGGCGTGAATCGCGACAACTGAAGACGTGAGCACCGGGGCACAACCATGCCCCGGTGCTCGAGCTCGCGTTTGGGAGTCCCCGAGTTTGGGAGTTTTGTGGCAGGGCGTCAGCTCAGTGACTTCTTGAACCCGACATGGGAGGCCACAAATCCGAGTCGCTCGTAGAAGTCGTGAGCTTCCTTGCGAGTTTGATCCGAGGTGAGCTGCGCCAGAAACGCGCCGCGCCGGGCACCTTCTTCGCAGGCCCATCGGATCATCGAACTGCCGATGCCTTTACTTCGGTAGTCCTCGTGGACGCGAACAGCTTCGATCTGCAGTCGCGTGGCACCCATCCGGCTCATACCCGGAATGAAGGTCAATTGCATTGTGCCGATTACCGCGTCGCCGACCAGAACGGTGACGAGAAGTTGAGCCGGATCCTCGTCGATTCGCTTGAACGCGTCCTCGTAGATCGTTCGGGCTTCGGGGTTGGTCGTCTCCCGGGTGCTGCCGATCGGGTCGTCGGCGAGCAAGTCGATCAGTGCCTCCACGTGTCGAATCTCGGCCCGCGTGAGGGTGTACTCCACTCCGCCGGACTGAAATGACGTCGCAATCATCGATGCTCCCCTGAAGAAGAATGAATGTCTGAAATGTCAGACTCTCACGAGTCTCCTCCAGCGCACTCGATCACGTCCAAAAACGCATGAGGGCGTTACCGAGCATGGCGTAGTAGTCGGACACACCGCTCAATTCGAAGATCCAGTAGATCGCGTCGAAGAAGACGACATTGATCTGTGGGACGAACAGGAGCGCAACCAGCAGGAGCAGTCCGTACGGCTTGAACTGGTCGAGTTGGTGCCGTGTATTGGGTGCGAGGTAGGGCTCCAGCGCGTTGTAACCGTCCAGACCCGGGACTGGGAGCAGGTTCAAAACTGTTGCCATGACCTGCAAGAAAGCCAGGAAACTGAGGCCGGCCCAGAACGTCAGATGCTCGGCCGATGAGCCGTACGTACGTATGACGACGAGGAGGATCACGGCGGCGACGGCATTCGTGAACGGACCGGCGAGCGATATTCGGGCCTGCACCTTGGGCGGGAACATCCCGGTGCGCAGGTACACGGCGCCGCCGGGAAGCCCGATGCCGCCCAATGCGATGAACAGCACCGGCAGACCGATCGAGAGCATCGGATGGCTGTACTTGAGCGGGTTGAGCGTCAGGTAGCCACGAGCCTCGACGTCGGTGTCTCCATGACGCCACGCCAGATAGGCATGCGCGAATTCGTGCAAGCAGAGCGTGACCACCCAGCCGGCAACCACGAGGACAAAAACACCCGCGCGGCCCGCGATGGAACCCCACGTCGAGTTCCAAGCGACGATTCCGGCGATGACAGTGATCGCAACTACGCCGAGGAAGACAGGGCTCGGCCGAACCGCCGACCGTGCTGCTCCGGTTCTCACCTGACCAACAACCAAGTCTTGTCGTGCCGGTAGAAGGTCGAACGCTTCAGATCGCGTGGGTTGGCCACCCCGTCGCGAACCAGTCGCGCTGCCGGCGAGCCCAGTTGAATGGCTCGGCCTTCCAGCCAGCGTCGCCCGCTCCAGCGGCTCTTGCGGTCGACTGATGCCTTGATCCCGGGGAGCTTGGGGCTCGGCACTATCCGGATGCCGGGGACTGTGCCGGAGAACAGCTTGTTGTCGTCGACGTAGGCCTCGCCGATCAGTTCGTCTGCATCCGCCGGACCCGTGACAGTTGCTGCGCCTACCAGCGCGATTCCAGCGTCGTCGCGAATGAGCGGCACGGTGTGAACTGTGCCTTTCAAGGCCGTGCGCGCAGCTCGTGCACCGGTCGCGAGTTTGTACGCATCGGTTGCGTCGGACCTGTTCTCGGTGACGTAGGCGAGTTCGACGTTGAGTCGCTCCAATCGCATCAACCGCGTCAATGCCGCGGCAAACGCGCCGTCGTTGCCCACGACGATCAAGCGCGGCTCCGTCACGACCTGCAGTTGGGACAGTGCCTCGTCGAAGTCTTGTTTCTCCGGAAGCTCGGGGACAGTGAACGACGTGAGTTCACCCAGGGGGAGTGGAACCGGCGAATCGCCACATTTGAGCACCACAGGGGTCAAAGCCACTCCTAGCTCGATCAAGACTTCTTCTCGGGTAGTGGGACCTCGCCACCCTTCCCCGAAATGGCCGTCCGAATCACTGCCGACGATCTTAGTGCGAGTCTCTGTGTCGACTCGCAATCGTGATGGTCACCGGCCAAATTCTGGACCGTCAGGTCTGGTCTGGTGCTCTGGGCTAGACTGCTCCTTCGGTCACTGCAACAGTTCGGCGCTGCATCATGTGCGCGGAAGCCAGGCAGTACCAATGCGGCGGGACAACTGCTGCACGTCGACCGTAGGAGACAACGTCATGCCGGCAATCGTCCTGATCGGCGCCCAGTGGGGCGACGAAGGTAAGGGCAAAGCTACAGATCTACTGGGCGAGCAGCTTCAGTGGGTCGTGCGATACCAGGGCGGTAACAACGCCGGACACACCGTGGTTCTGCCGAACGGTGACAAGTTCGCACTGCACCTCATCCCGTCCGGAATCCTCACCCCCGCCGTCAACAACGTCATCGGTAACGGTGTCGTCGTCGACCCGGGTGTGTTGTTGACCGAATTGGCAGGCCTGGAAGAGCGCGGCGTGGACACGTCCCGCCTGCTGCTTTCTGCTGATGCGCACCTGATCATGCCGTACCACGTGGCCATCGACAAGGTCACCGAACGCTTCCTGGGAGCGAAGAAGATCGGCACGACCGGCCGCGGTATCGGCCCGTGCTACCAGGACAAGATCGCCCGTGTCGGTGTCCGTGCCGCGGACGTCCTTGACGAGAAGATCCTGACCCAGAAGGTCGAAGCAGCACTCGAATTCAAGAACCAGGTGCTGGTCAAGATCTACAACCGCAAGGCACTCGACCCGCAGCAGGTCGTCGAAGAGGTACTGACGCAGGCCGAGGGTTTCAAGCACCGCATCTCGGACACGCGCCTGGAACTCAACCTCGCCCTCGAGCGCGGCGAGACCGTTCTGCTCGAAGGTTCGCAGGGCACTCTGCTGGACGTCGACCACGGCACGTACCCGTACGTGACCTCGTCCAACCCCACTTCGGGTGGTGCGGCGGTCGGTTCGGGAATCGGTCCCACCAAGATCACCACAGTGCTCGGCATCCTGAAGGCGTACACGACGCGTGTCGGTTCCGGTCCGTTCCCGACGGAGCTGTTCGACGATCACGGCGCATACCTGGCGAAGCAGGGCGGCGAGGTCGGTGTCACCACCGGACGCGCTCGTCGTACGGGATGGTTCGACGCTGTCATCGCGCGTTACGCGACGCGCGTCAACGGCATCACCGACTACTTCCTCACCAAGCTGGACGTGCTGAGCAGCCTCGACACCGTGCCGATCTGTGTCGCGTACGAGGTGGACGGTGTCCGCCACGACGAAATGCCGATGTCACAGAGCGACATTCACCACGCCAAGCCCATCTACGAAGAGATGCCCGGCTGGTGGGAAGACATCTCGGAGGCTCGCACCTTCGAGGAACTGCCGCAGAATGCGCAGAACTACGTGCTTAGGCTCGAAGAGCTTTCGGGTGCGTTCATCTCCTGCATCGGTGTCGGCCCCGGCCGCGACGAAACGATCGTCCGGCGCGAGATCGTCCGCTAGTTTGTTCCCTCGAAATCCCCGCTCATGCAAGCATGAGCGGGGATTTCGTGTTTCAAGCCAGCTTCGACAAGTGTGCGGTGACGGTCTTCCAGTCGGGAAACTTGGTGCTGCCGAACTTGATCCACTCGCCCTCGAATCGATCTGCTCCGTTTGCTCCGCGGTCGTCGACGAGGTAGTCGCCACGATTGAGGTGTTTGTGGTGCGAGAGGATCAGACGTTTGTATGCGACGCTGCCTTCCTCCATTCCGAGGTGCTCTTGGACCCACAGAACCTTGTCGTGCCAGGCTGTGGCGTTCTTCCACGGCGCTGTCGAGAGGATGTAGGTGTCGAACTGCTGTGCCAGTTGGTGGTAGGCGTCGATAGCGCCGTCGAGAGGATCCATGCGAGAGAAGATGTGCGGCGCTTCGTCGAGGTCGTTCTGGTACTTCTCTCGGACGCTGTGGGTCAGGCGATCGATGCCCGACTGGAAGTTGACCAAGGTGTTGTCGAGATCGATATAGAGAATCTTTTTGGAAGCCGGCATGGGAACCCTCTCTGGAGACTTTCTGAGTGCGAAAAGAGTCCAGTTTTACCCAACTGGACTGAGATCAGTGAATTCTTCCCCCTGATCACAATCGCACGGGGGTCTGACAGCGTCGTTCTCGCGGTCTGAAGTCTTGTCGTGGAAGATGCCGCCGAGGGGTGCTGCCAGGCGAAACTGCTCCAAACGAATGTATGTACCTTCACCTTCGGCGGGCGCGAAGAAGTAGACGAGTGCCACGAAGAGTCCGATGCCGATCAGGGTTGCGAAGGTAGTCATGGACATATGATCAACTCGACTGGTATTGAGTTACATAGCCAAGTTGTCGATACTGGACTGCATGATGACTCGAGTTCTCGGTGCCCGTTCGCTTGCTCGCGATCTGGGATCCTGGCAGGAAGAGTCCGGACGCAGGCCCGCGTACCGTGCGCTTGCCGACGGTATCCGCCTGCTCGTGCACGACGGTCGCGTTCCGCTGGGAGTCGCACTGCCGAGTGAGCGTGAACTTGCGGCGGTACTCGAACTCAGTCGAACCACGATCACGTCGTCGTACTCGGTGCTGCGAGACGAGGGGTACCTGATCAGCAGGCAGGGGTCGCGAAGCACCGTGGCATTGCCTGCCGGCGCGCGGCCGAACGGGTTGATGTTCCGCTCCCATCAACCCGGGCCGAGTGGACCCGTCGTCGACCTCAGTTACGCGGCGATGGCAGCTCCCGCCGCTCAGGTCGAACTGGCGTATGCGTCTGCGCTGCAGGAACTTCCGAACTTCCTTCCCACTCACGGGATGGAACCGGTCGGGATCGCCGACTTGCGTGACGTGATCGCGCAGCGCTACACGGCGCGGGGTCTTCCCACCACCGCCGAACAGATCATGGTGACCTCGGGTGCGCAGCACGCGCTTCGATTGTTGCTGTCGGTGCTCACCTCACCCGGCGAGCGAGTGCTGGTCGATCATCCGACGTACCCCAATGCGCTGGAAGCGATTCGGCGAAACGGCGCTCGGCCCGTACCGGTTCCGGTCCGACCGGAGTTCGCGGCAGCCGGAGCCTGGGATCTCGACGGGATTCGTAGTGCAGCAAGGCAAACCGCTGCCAGAATGGCATACCTGATCCCCGACTTTCACAACCCGACCGGCCTCTGCATGGACTCTTCCGGCCGCGCCGAGCTTGCGAAGATTGCGCACGAAACGCGAATGACTCTGGTCGTCGACGAGACGATGGTGGATCTGTGGCTCGACGCACCACCGCCGGCGCCGGTCGCCTCACATGGGCGAGGCGCAGCGAAAACCGAAGTGGTGACGCTCGGTTCGACCGCGAAGTCGCTGTGGGGCGGGCTACGTGTCGGTTGGATTCGCGCCGATGGCGCGCTCATCACCCAGTTGGTGGGGGCGCGTGCCGCGGTCGACCTCGGTACTCCCGTCATGGATCAGTTGGCAGCCGCCTACTTGCTCGCCGACGACCGCTCGTTGCTCGAACAGCGTCGCGAAGTTCTGCGAGAACAGCGTGCGGTACTCCTCGGTGCGGTGGCCGAGCATCTGCCGGACTGGCGTCCCACCATCGGTTCCGGCGGAATGTCGGTCTGGATGCGAATGTCCGCGCCCGTCTCGACGGCGTTGGCGGCGGTGGCACCCAACTTCGGCGTACTCCTTGCTGCCGGCCCCCGTTTCGGCGTCGAAGGTGCGTTCGAACGATTCATCCGCGTGCCGTACGCACGTTCTCCCGAGGACCTCATTCGCGGCGTTGCGTCCATCGCCGCTGCGTACGACACTCTCGCGACGGATCGCGACACGGCAGACCAACGAATGGTCGTCGTCTGAGAACTGGGTACACACCCTGAAAGTGGTGTGAAACCAGGAGGTAGGGCATGACGGCGGTAGACGGTACAGGCGCAGCGGGAACCAGTGCGGCGGAAGCGCTCGCAGAACGATTGTTCGCGGCCACGCTCGGGGCATCGGAGCTGCAGGCCGTGTATCTGGGCGACCGGTTGGGCTGGTACCGCGCGCTGAGCGATCACGGCCCGCTCACGTCGACGGAGCTGGCGGACCGGACAGGGACCGTCGAAAGATATGCGCGGGAGTGGCTCGAGCAGCAGGCCGTCGCCGGTTATGTGGACGTCAATTCGGATGCCGATCGCCGGTACAGCCTGCCGCAGGCCCACGCCGATGTTCTGGTCGACGACGAGAACCTTCTTTTCCTGGCGCCGCTGGCCAGGCTGTTCGTCGCGACGACGTCGTCGATGCCACGTCTACTCGACGCTTATCGTCACGGTGGGGGAGTCACGTGGGAATCGATGGGCCCCGATGCTCGCGAGGGTCAGGCGCTACTGAATCGGTCGATGTATCTCCATCAGCTCTGTCAGCAGTTTCTGCCGGTAGTCACCGACCTGCACGCCACACTTTCGGACGGCGGGCAGGTCGCTGATCTCGGGATGGGGGAGGGCTGGTCGTCGATCGCGCTCGCCCTCGGATACCCGAAGATCGAAGTGCACGGCTTCGACGTCGACGCGGCGTCGGTGAACGCTGCCCGTCGTAACGCTCATGATCGGGGGGTGGACGACCGCGTGCATTTCTCGTTGGTCGACGTCGCCGGACAGGCTCCTGAGGCCGGGCGAGCCGATGCCGGGACCTACGACGCCGTCTTCGCTTTCGAGTGCCTTCACGACGTTCCGGATCCGGTGGGTTTTCTGTCCACGGCTCGGGCGATTGCCCAGCCGGGCGCTCCGGTGATCGTGATGGACGAACGAACGGCGGATGAGTTCGATCCCGAGGCGGGTCCGATCGAGCAATTGCTGTACGGATTTTCGCTGACCTGCTGCTTACCGGACAGTCTTTCGCATCCGGGAAGCATTGCCACCGGGACGGTGATGAGGCACTCGACACTCGAAAGCTATGCCAAGGCGGCAGGTTTCGAGCGGGTGGACGTGCTGCCGATCGAGCACGAGATGTTCAGGTTCTACAGGTTGGGCTGACGCCCCGTGCGCCTTTTTGGTTGCAGTAACTACCAAAAAGGCGCACGGGGCCGAAGGCCCTAGGTCCAGACCGTATCGATATCCGTCGCCTCACGCGCTGGCGCAGCAGGCGTCGTGGTGGGCGTGCGCGAGAAGCGCGGTGCGGGAGCATGCTGGGTGACGCCGTCCAGTTCGATGAGCGAACCGCGAGCCGCGATGTGTTCGTTGGACGGAGCCTCGGCGAAAGTCAGGACAGGGGAGACGCAGGCGTCGGTGCCGAGGAAGATCTTGGCCCACTCGTCGCGAGTCTTGGACAGGAACTTTTCGGTGAAGAGCTTCTTCATGTCGTCCCACTTGGACGTGTCCATCTGGTGAGGGAGCGTCGCGGGATCGAGTTCGAGGCCCTCGAGCAGCAATGCGTAGAACTGGGGTTCGATGGATCCGACGGCCATGTACTTGCCGTCGGAGGTCTCGTAGGTGTCGTAGAACGGAGCGCCGGTGTCGAGGAGATTGACGCCGCGCTCGTCGGACCAGACGCCGCGACCGCGGAATGCCCACATCATGTGGGAGAGCGCGAGGGTTCCGTCGACCATTGCCGCGTCGACGACCTGGCCCTTACCGGACGTCGAGCGCTCGACGAGAGCCGACAGAATGCCGAAGATCAGGAACATGGAACCGCCGCCGAAATCGCCGACCATGTTGAGCGGCGGGACGGGACGTTCACCCTTGCGTCCGATGGCGTTGAGGACACCGGTCAGTGAGATGTAATTGATGTCGTGACCGGCGGCGTTGGCGAGCGGTCCTTCCTGTCCCCAGCCCGTCATACGGGCGTAGACGAGGCGCGGATTGCGCTCCGAGACCACGTCGGGTCCGAGTCCCATGCGTTCCATGACGCCGGGGCGGAAACCCTCGATGAGGACGTCGGCGCGGCCCAGGAGATCGAGCACTTTCGCGACGTCGGCCGGGTCCTTCAGGTTGGCCTCGACGATGCGGCGGCCGCGCTTGATCTGGTCGGTTGCGTTCGAGTCCTGCGGAATCTGCCCTGCGCGCTGCACGATGACGATGTCGGCGCCCATGTCCGCCAACAGTGTCGCGGCGTGCGGGCCCGGTCCCAATCCAGCGAATTCCACGATCCGAATGCCCGCGAGCGGGCCCTTCTTCTCCACAGCTTCTGCAGACACACGCACTCCCAATTCAGACGGTGACAACACTTCTGACCCGACGGTAACGTGTCGAATCGATCAGGTGTGCTCCGGGGCACTGTGTCCACCGAGGGAGGCGCCGATCACTAGACGGCGGCACCCTCGAACTGAGCGTTGTAGAGACGGAAGTACGCGCCCGCCGCTGCGATGAGTTCGTCGTGTGTGCCCTGCTCGACGATCTTGCCCGACTCCATCACGACGATCAGATCGGCGTTACGGATGGTGGAGAGCCGGTGCGCGATGATGAAGCTGGTCCGCCCGACGCGCAACGCGGACATTGCTTGCTGCACAAGCTGTTCCGTACGTGTGTCGACTGAGCTGGTCGCCTCGTCGAGAATCAGCAGCGACGGCTCCGACAGGAATGCTCGGGCAATCGTGATGAGCTGCTTCTCGCCGGAGCTGATGTTCGACGCCTCCTCGTCCAGCACGGTGTCGTAACCGTCCGGGAGCGTGTGGATGAAGCGGTCGACGAAGGCAGCGCGTGCGGCTTCGTGAATCTCGTATTCGCTGGCGTCGAGTCGGCCGTATGCGATGTTGTCGCGGATCGTGCCGCCGAAGAGCCAGGTGTCCTGCAGAACCATGCCGACGTGCTTGCGCAAGTCGGAGCGGCGCATCTGCGAGATGTCGACGTCGTCGAGAGTGATTCGGCCGGAGTCGACTTCGTAGAAGCGCATGAGCAGGTTGACCAAGGTGGTCTTGCCGGCACCGGTGGGCCCGACGATGGCGACCATCTGCCCGGGCCGGGCCGTGAGGTACACGTTCTCGATCAACGGCTTGTCCGGCTCGTACCGGAACGAGACGTTCTCGAACTCGATGTGACCGACGTTGCGATGACGTCCGGCGGGCTCGGGGAGAAGCGGCACGTCGATGTCGGGCGACTGCTCGGGTTCGTCGAGAAGCTCGAAGACCCGCTCCGCCGACGCGGCTCCGGACTGCAGGCTCGTCGACATGGACGCGATCTGCGTCAGTGGCTGGCTGAACTGGCGCGAATAGACGATGAAGGCCTGAACGTCACCGAGTGACATGTTGCCGCTGGCGACCTTAAGAGCGCCGACCACAGCGAGCAGCACGTAGGTGATGTTTCCGACGAAGTTCATGACCGGCATGATCAGGCTGGAGAGGAACTGTGCGCCGAAGGACGCGTCGAGGAGCTTCTTGTTCTGCTCGGCGAATTCACGCTCGGCTTCGGCCTGATGCCCGTACACGCGTACCAGGTCGCGACCGCTGTAGTTCTCCTCGATCTGCGCGTTGATCTTGCCCGTCTCGGTCCACTGAGCCTTGTACAACACCTGTGCTCGCTTGGCGACCCTGGCAACGAGGAGCACCGATACCGGCACCGCGATCAGTGCGATCAGGGCGAGCATCGGAGAGATGACGAACATCATCGTCAGGACGCCGAGGACGGTGAGCACCGACGTCAGGAGCGAGGTCAACGTCGACGACAGCGTCGACGAGATGTTGTCGATGTCGTTGGTGACGCGGCTGAGGATCTCGCCGCGCGGTGTCTTGTCGAAATACGGAAGGGGGAGACGGTGAAGCTTCGCCTCCACCGAGGCACGCAGGTTGTAGATGGTCTTCTGGACGATGATGTTGAGGAGGAATGCTTCCAACCAGGCAAGCAGCGACGAGAGCAAGTACACGCCGATCGCGAGCATGACGACCTTGCCGATGGCGTCGAAGTTCAGACCCACACCGGGAACGACGTCGGTCGAGTTGGCGACAAGATCGGCGAACGTCGAATTCCCTGATGCCCGGATGGCGTCTGCGGCCTGCTCGCGGGTCAGTCCGGCGGGCAGGCTCTTGCCGATGAACCCGGCGAAGATGAGGTCTGTCGCGTGACCGAGGATCTTCGGCACTGCGACGGAGAGTGCGATGCTGGCGATCGTCGCAACGACGACACAGAAGACCGCAAACTTGTGCGGCTGCAGAAGCGAGAGAAGCCGCTTCATCGTCGCCTTGAAGTGGCGAGGTTTGGTGTCCGTCGCGGTCAGCGCGGGCTTCGGCTCTTTGTCGGGGGTCTCGGGGTTACTCGACTTCGCATCCCCGTCCGCGGATTCAGGTTCGCTCGGAATCTTGGCGAACACCACCGTCGGGGCATCGTCGAAGTACTGGCTGTTGGGGCCGCCCCATGTCGGGTCCTGCGGGCTGGTCATGCGCTCATCTCCGCGGGAATCTGGGAAGCCACGATCTCTTGGTACGTCGGACAGTTGGCCAGAAGGAACTGATGGTCGCCGAGGCCGACCGGCGCACCGTCTTCGAGGACCATGATCTGGTCGGCATCGATGATGGATGCGACGCGCTGAGCCACGATGATGACCGTCGAATGAGTCGAAACCGTCCGGAGTTCGCGTCGGACGGCGGCGTCCGTATGCATGTCGAGAGCGGAGAACGAATCGTCGAAGACGAAGATCCGGGGTCTGCGGACCACCGCTCTGGCGATGGCGAGACGTTGTTTTTGTCCGCCCGAGAGATTGCCGCCGCCCTGGGCGATCGGTGACTCGAGACCGTCGGACAGCTCCCGGACGAAGTCGTCTGCCTGGGCGATGGTGAGGGCTGCCCAGATGTCGTCGTCGGTGGCGGTCGGGTTTCCGTAGCGGATATTGCTCGCGATCGTGCCGGCGAACAGATAGGCCTTCTGGGGCACGTATCCGAAGTTGGCGAAGAGTTCGTCCTGATCCCAGCCACGGACGTCCAAGCCGTCGACCAGGACGGCGCCGGCTGTGACGTCGAAGAGCCGGGGGATGAGTGAGACGAGGGTCGATTTGCCACTGCCCGTACTGCCGACGATCGCGGTGACCGTGCCTGGCATGCATCGCATCGAAACATTCGACAGAACCGGCGTTTCTGCTCCTGGATACGTGAATCCGGCTCCACCGAACTCGACCACGCCGTATGGGCTGGTCGGGCGAAGGGGCTGGGCCGGCGCGGGCACGGTCGCCTCGGTGTCGAGTACTTCGGTGATGCGGTCGGCGCACACGGCGGCGCGGGGGATCACGACGGCCAACATGGTCGCCATGACCACCGACATCAGGATCTGCATGACGTAGGCGAGGAAGGCGCTGATCTGTCCGATCTGCATGTCCCCGGTGTCGACCAGATGCGCGCCGAACCATAGGACCGCCACGCTCGACAGGTTGGCGATCAACATGACGGTGGGCAGCAGAACCGCCTGGTACCGGCCGATGAGGAGCGAAGTGTCGGTCAGTTCCTTGTTGGCCTTGTCGAAGCGGATCGTTTCGTCGGGTTCGCGAACGAAGGCGCGAATGACACGCATACCGGTGAGCTGTTCGCGCAGTGATCGATTGATGTTGTCGATCCGCGTCTGCATCGTCCGGAAATGCGGGATCAGCTTGGCCACCACGACCGAGACGGTGATGCCGAGCAGTGGTACCGAAATCGTCAGGAGCCAGGACATCTGCAGGTTCTCGCGCAGAGCCATGATGATGCCGCCGATGCACATAAGTGGGGCGCTGACGAGCATCGAGGACGTCAGCATGACCAGGGCCTGGATCTGCAGGACGTCGTTGGTGTTGCGTGTGATCAGCGTCGGCGCACCGAAACTGTTGAATTCGCGATCCGAGAAACTGCCGACTGCCTTGTAAAAGGCGCCTCGAACGTCGTGGCCGAAGCCCATCGACGATTTTGCAGCCAGATAGGTCGATGCGACCGACGCGATGATCGACGCAAGCGAGACCAGGAGCATGATCCCGCCGGTGGACATGATGAATCCGGTGTCGCCTCGGGCGACGCCGTCGTCGATGATCCGCGCGTTGAGTGTGGGGAGGACCAACGACGCGATGGCCCCGAAGAGTTGCAGTGCGAGGACCCCGGCAAGCAACCAGCGGTACGGCGGCAGGTACGTCTTGAGGAGTTTTGCTAGCACGACGGTTCCCGGTGAGTTGCCTCGGTTGCCGCTCGTTCGCGATTGATCACACGCACACGGTATGACAGATCGCGGTCGAGGTTGGCACCGACTCTGACGATTGCATCCTTTTGTCCTAATTGACTGTGATCTCGAACACGCTCGAATTCGAGATTGGATTCAGGTCACAGCACCTGAACTGCAGGTTTACATATTCATCCAATGTGTCACGTTTTCGCTTGGACAGAAACAAACTGGACGTACGTATTTAGCTTGGCGACAAAGACGTGGAGCGAACAAAACGTGCGCCGCGTCATAGATATTCATGCAAGGAGTCACATATGGGATCCCTCGGAAACCTCCTCAAGGCCAACGGTATGGGCTGGGGCATTCTCCAGCTTCTGCCCCTGGTCAACATGCTCAAAACCCTTCAGGGGCTGGACACCGCGAGCTCGAACTCCTGACGTTCGACCTCGAGAAATCTTCCGAAACAACACAGGAGTAGTCGCATGACCTCGATTCAGAATCTCGACGCCTTCCTCAAGAGCGTTCTTGCATTCGTGACCAAGTTGAACGCGGGATCGGCAGACGGCTCGGGTTCGGCCGGTTCGGCCGCCGAGTAGTTCTCGGTCCTCACTTCATCTCAACTGCATTCCGACAAAAGGAGGCCCGACATGGGTTCATTCGAAGACTTCAGCGGCGTCGTCAAGACGTTCTTCCGGTGCTCAAGGACCTGTTCACGGCACTCGGTGGTGGCTCTCTCACCCCTGGGACGGGATCGGCGGCCGATAAGTAAGTCCAGTTTGTCCGAAAGTGTGGCTCGCAGTTGTCTGCGGGTCACACTTTTCGGCTTTTCACTGTGAGCTAAATCACATTATGGGACATTCTAGAGGGTGAATTTGCCCTTTGAACTGCAATTATCCGTAAAGGTGCGACCGAAAGTCCACATTGATAGCTATTAGGTAGCTAGACAAGTGTGGAAAGCCGGTCTATAAATGCAGGCAGCGCCAAGTAAGTGCGCTACATCACAGCTCGGGATGTTGTTCGGGGGGCGGTTCAGCCATCCGTGCGGCAGAAGTTCCCGAACCATCTCGGCCACCGCCTGCGGCCGGAATGGCGCTGGAACATCACATCACCTCACATACAGGAGAACCTCCTATGTTCGGATCACTCAGCACCCTCGGACCCCTGCTCACCGCGCTCGGAGCTTTCCTCAAGTCCGTTCCCACCGAATCGCTGTCCGGCAAGGGCGAGGGCTCGTCCACCGGTTCACTCTCGGGTCTGTCCAGCGGATCCGCCGAGTAGTCATCCCTTCCGGCAGGTCCATTCGGCTCTGCCGATCGGATTGCATGCAGGTGCCCTCTGTCCACTGTGGTGGCCGGAGGGCACTCGCGTTTGCGGAGATGGTCGCAGCTGCCGTTTTGGCATGTGAACACAGAACTGCGAGTGGCAGCACCTGCGTACGATGGTTCGACGACATCGGCATACGGTCACCGCGACGTCCGGTGCTCCCGAATTCAGAGGTAGCCGACCGCGAGGTGACGCATGGTAGGGACGAGTCGCTTTCTGCGCCTTCTCCTAGTGCTGGCCGTCGTACTTGCGGCATCGTTGATCGGCATCCTCACGCGCCCACCAGGTTTGCTCGCGACTTTCTGGTGCGCCAACGCCATTCTGCTGGGAATGATGGTCAGATGGCCGGTCCTGATCGAATGGCGGACGTGGATCGCCGCGGCCGTCGGATACGTCTGCGCTGACCTGATTACGGGCAACTCGCTGTCGCTTGCCCTGCAGCTGAACGGGGCCAACCTCGCCGGAGTGACGCTCGGTGTTCTCGTTCTGTACTACTTGAAGCGCACACCGTTCCGATTGGTCGATTCGCAGTCGCTGGTATGGATGGTCTTCGTTTCGTTCGTCGCGGCGACTGGTACCGCGGCCACGGCCGGCGCCTTGGACCGGCTCTTACGCGGTCAGTCCTTTGCCGACACGTTTTTCCACTGGGGTGCCACCGAGGTCATGGCGTACCTGCTGGTCCTTCCTCTCATTCTCACTCTCACCATCCCGTCG
Organism: Rhodococcus sp. YH3-3; assembly: GCF_001653035.1. Lineage (NCBI taxonomy): Bacteria > Bacillati > Actinomycetota > Actinomycetes > Mycobacteriales > Nocardiaceae > Rhodococcus > Rhodococcus sp. YH3-3. The sequence goes on from NZ_BCWH01000001.1 coordinate 1,922,702, forward strand.
AGCCTTGCCGAGTTCCGCAGGAAACTGACCGCCAGAACTGTCGCCGCTCTGAGCGTTCCGCTACTCGCCACTGCAGCCTGCGTGCCCATCGCCCTCAGTATCGAAGGGCCGATTGCGCTGGTCTTGCCGATTCCAGCTCTCCTCTGGTGTGCCACTCGCATCTCGGTTCCGAGCACTGCCTTCGTTTCAGTGGTCTGGTCGGTGTGGTCACTCATGATGGCGGGTAGCGGTCGACTCGACATCGGAGATCAAGCCGCCTCGACGTGGAACGAGGACGTCATCACATCCATAGCGGTCACGCTGATCGCGTTGGGGCCGATAGCGGTTGCCTGTGCGACCGAGGAACGCCGTGCTGCCGAGCGTGAGCTCTTCCTTGCCGTCGAATTCGACCATCTGACCGGGGTCCTCTCGCGTGGTGCGTTCCTCGGCCACGCGGAAGCGGAACTTGCCGACGCGGCTCGCACACAATCTCCGGTCGGCCTGCTGATGCTCGACCTGGACCACTTCAAGAGCATCAACGACACGCATGGACATATGACCGGTGACAGCGTTCTCGCGAACTTCGCCGAGCGGGCCGCTGACCGATTGTCGGACGGCGATCTGATCGGAAGGCTCGGCGGCGAGGAGTTCGCCGTTCTGCTTCCGGACTGCAGCTACGCGCGAGCAATCGATGTCGCCGAGGCGGTCCGCGGCGCGCAAGTCGAGTACTCGGCCGAATCAGATGTGACGAGCACCGTCAGCGTCGGCGTCGCGTGGGTCGATCATGCGACGCCGGCGCTGTCGACCCTCATGAGCGTCGCAGACGAGGCTCTGTACGACGCCAAGCGTGCTGGGCGCAACCTCGTGAAAGTGCACCGCGTCGGCAACGACACCGTGCCGCAACGGAATTCCGAGCCGGACACTGCCACCCGCACCTATCGCAAACCTGCGCTACCCCGAACGATCCGGCGAGGATTTGGCCGCGAAGGTGTGGTGGACGGCCGATAACCGCGCTGACCTGCATCGGGATTGGCATATAGTCGCACCCATGCAGCTTGATTCGACGCCTTCGCCCCTGCCGACGCTTCCGCTCCGATTCGGAACCCCACTGACCGAGAACTCCATCCGCGTGATGATGTTGGGATCAGGCGAGTTGGGCAAGGAAGTTGTCATCGCGCTGCAGCGTCTGGGCGTCGAAGTGATTGCGGTGGATCGGTATCCCGATGCCCCTGGGCACCAGGTGGCTCATCGTGCTCATACCGTCGACATGACCGATCCGGAAGCACTGCTTGCCGTCATCGAGTTGGAAAAGCCTCACTTCGTGGTTCCCGAGATCGAGGCCATCGCGACGGATGCGCTTGCACTCGTCGAAGAACGCGGGGGTGCGGTGGTCATTCCGACCGCCCGAGCCACCCAGCTCACGATGAACCGTGAGGGAATCCGTCGGCTCGCGGCCGAGGAGTTGGGCCTGCCCACTTCGCCGTACGCTTTCGCGGACTCGCTTGCCGAAGTGCAGGCAGCGACAGACCGAATCGGTTTCCCGTGCGTCATCAAGCCAGTCATGTCCTCGTCGGGGAAGGGACAGTCGACGGTTCGATCCGCCGAAGATCTCGACGCCGCATGGGATTACGCGATGGCCGGAGGTCGTGTGAATCACGGCCGGGTGATCGTCGAAGGCTTTGTCGATTTCGATTACGAGATAACGCAATTGACAGTTCGAGCCGTCGGTGAGAGCGGTCAGGTCGAGACGTCGTTCTGCGAACCGATCGGGCACCTGCAGGAGGCCGGAGACTACATCGAATCGTGGCAGCCGCAGCAGATGTCCGCCGTTGCCCTCGCCTCGGCCCGAGACGTCGCCGAGAAGGTGACCACGGCTCTGGGCGGGCGAGGCATCTTCGGCGTCGAGCTATTCGTGAAGGGCGACGACGTCTTCTTCTCCGAAGTGAGCCCACGGCCGCACGACACCGGATTGGTGACTCTGCGGACGCAGCGACTTTCGGAGTTCGAACTGCATGCCCGCGCGATCCTGGGCTTGCCGGTCGACACGACGCTCACGTCTCCGGGAGCATCGGCAGTGATCTACGGCGGAGTGGAGGCAAAGGGGATCGGATTCGACGGCGTCGCCGAGGCGCTCGCGGTTCCCGAGACGGACCTGCGGCTCTTCGGCAAGCCGGAGAGCTTCACGCGTCGTCGCATGGGTGTTGCAGTGTCGACGGCCGCCGATGTGCCTACTGCACGCGACCGTGCTCGCGAGGCTGCGTCGAAGGTGCGTCCCGTCGGATGAGTCCAGCGGCCGAGGTCCTCGTCGGGCTGGTCATCCTGGTCGGTCTGATCGGTGTCGTCGTTCCGATTCTCCCGGGGACGCTTCTCGTTTTCGGTGCAATTCTGGTGTGGGCGATCATGACCGGTGGTGCCACGGCGTGGACGGTGTTCGCGCTGTCCGCGCTGGCACTGGTGGTCACCGGGATCGTGAAGTACACGTGGCCGGGCAAGCGGATGAAGTCCGGGGGAGTGCCCAACCTGTCGGTGGTGGTCGGCGGCGTCGTCGGCATCATCGGGTTCTTCGTGATTCCGGTCGTGGGCTTGTTCCTGGGATTCATCGTCGGAACGTATTTCGCGGAACTAGCGCGGCTGCGCCGTTACGACATCGCTTGGTCGTCGACGCTTCACGCGGTGAAGGCAGTCGGATTGTCCATGCTGGTGGAACTGTTCGGAGCGCTGATCGCGGCGGGGCTGTGGCTGGGAGCCGTTGCGTTCACCTGAGCGCAGCGGTACCAGGAGCGGGCGTTGTCGCACATGACCGCGGGCAGGTCGTCGCCGACAGCGTCGGCGATCACGTCCAGGTCGTGGACCTCGAACGCTCGACGTGCCCGTGTGCCGGGTAGATCGGTGCCGAACATCAGCGCAGCGGGATTGACCGCGTGGATCTGGCGCAGCACATCGCTGACGTCGGAGATGGTGGTGCGGCCGAACCCGGTGGCTTTGACGCGCACTCCGCGGTCGACGAGGTTGAGGAGATACGGCAGTCCGCGGGTGGACATTCCCAAATGGTCGATGCTCACCGCGGGCAATTTGGCGAAGACCGGTTCCAACGACAGCAACAGCGTGGCATCGACGTAGAACTCGGCGTGCCAGCCGACCAGATCGAAAGCGCGGTTGGCGAGATCGGCGAGCAGACGCAGGTCGGTGGCGCCGCGGCGCAGGTTGAACCGGACGGCACGTACTCCCAGTGCGTCCAGAGCAACGATGTCTTCATCCGTCGCATCGAGCGGCAAAGCAGTGACGCCCACCCAGCCTTCACCGAGTTCGGACAAGGCAGCTTTCAGGTATTCCTGGTCATTGCCCTGGTACGACGCGGTCACCACCGCGCCGCCGTCAACGCTGAGGCCCTTCAGCGAGGCAATCCGGGCCCGGTAATCGGCCACGGTGAAGGGCTCAGGCAGGTACCCGTGATTCTCGACCAGCGGGAAGCGCGGGTCGATGATATGCACATGGGCGTCAAACACGGGGTCTATTTTGCCCTGTTGCCCTGGGTCCCTGCACACACCACCGGCCCGATGTGACCTGGGTCGCGTCGGGCCGGTGGAGGGCTTCTGTTCAGTTACTTCCGCGCACTCAGTTCGCGCGGTCGGGCTCGGATGCCTTCAGCATGTCGTGACGCTCGACGACCTTGATGCGCTCACGGCCCTCGGGCTCGCCCAGGCTGCGCTCGTGCGCGTCGAGGCGGTACCAGCCCTGCCAGGTCGTGTACGGAACCTGCTTGCCTTCGAGGAACTCGATGACGGCGTTCTCGTCGGGGTTCGCGGCGCCCGCGAAGTCGACGGAGTCCTCGAGAAGATTCGCGACGGTTTCGTTGGCGTCACCCTTGGTGTGGCCGATGAGGCCGACGGGGCCGCGCTTGATCCAGCCGGTGACGTAGGTGGCCGGCATGAACCGGGCTGCGCCCTCGGCGTTGTCGTCGGCGACGACGCGTCCGGCGTCGTTGGGGACGGTGCCGGCCTGGTCGTCGAACGGCAACTGCGTGATGTTCTGCGAGAGGTAACCGACGGCGCGGTACACGGCCTGGACATCCCAGTCCTTGTACGTGCCGGTGCCCTTGACGTTGCCGGTGCCGTCGAGCTGAGTGCGCTCGGTGCGCAGGCCGACGACTTTGCCGTCTTCACCGAGGATCTCCGTGGGAGATTCGAAGAAGTGCAGGAACAGCTTGTGAGGACGGGCTCCGACGTCGCGAATTGCCCAGTCCTGCAGCGTATTCGCAACCATGTCGACCTGCTTGGAGTTGCGGCGAGCCTGCTCGGAACCCTCGTCGTAGTCGATGTCCTCGGGGTCGACGATGACCTCGATGGTCGGCGAGTGGTCGAGTTCGCGCAGTTCGAGAGGGGTGAACTTGGCCTGGGCCGGGCCGCGGCGTCCGAAGACGTGAACCTCGACGGCCTTGTTGTTCTTGAGGCCCTCGTAGACGTTGGCGGGGATCTCGGTCGGCAGCAGTTCGTCGCCGGTCTTGGCGAGAACGCGGGCGATGTCGAGGGCAACGTTGCCGACGCCGAGGACGGCGACCTTCTCGGCTTCGAGCGGCCACGTACGCGGTACGTCGGGGTGGCCGTCGTACCAGGAGACGAAGTCGGCCGCGCCGTAGCTGCCGTCGAGTTCGATGCCCGGGATGCCGAGCGCACGGTCGGCGTTGGCGCCGGTGGAGAAGATGACCGCGTCGTAGAACGACTGCAGGTCGTCGAGGGTGATGTCGGTGCCGTAGTCGATGTTGCCGAGCAGGCGTACCTGAGGCTTGTCGAGCACCTTGTGCAGGGCGGTGATGATGCCCTTGATGCGCGGATGATCGGGCGCGACGCCGTAACGAATCAGGCCGAAGGGCGCGGGCATGCGCTCGAAGAGGTCGATGCTGACGCCGCGGCCGGAAACTGCGGTGTCGGATTTCATGAGGGCGTCGGCGGCGTAGATGCCGGCGGGGCCGGCGCCGACGATCGCGACCCGGAGTGGGCGGTTGGAGTCAGTCATCGTGAGGACAGCTACCTTCTTCGAAGTTCGGACAACATATCGACAAGTATCCAATTTAGCCGAACCTAAGCACAGTGCCTCGGTTGCGGCCGAACGGATCCACACTCTCACTCGATCGGTTGTGGGTAAACCTATTCTTTCCTCCCATTCTCCTGTTGTCTCGGGTATCCGGGGTAGGGGCCTGATCCTTGACGGGCCACAATTTCTAGTTGTGGGGGACTATTGGCGTTATGAGTGACGAGCTGCGCGAATCCGACAACATCGATGGCAAGAAGGCGTCTGCGGGGCCGTTCCTCTTGGCTGTCGCCATCGTCGCCTTGATCCTGGGTGGAATCTTCGTCGCATCGTGGATCTCGCCGGCCGAGGAGAACGTCACCGAGTCGGACCGCGTGAGCCGCTCCGTCACCGACTACGTCGATGCCGAGAATCGGAATGACGCGGAGACGATCAAGACCCTGACCTGCGCGAGCTTCAATTCGAGCAACGGTCCGATGGCCGGCGTCGACGGGACGGTCGAGCTGAAGGGTGTGGACGGGGTCGCGGTCAACGGCGATCGCGCTCGGGCCGACGTGACGATCACCGGTGGCGGAGCGGGCGAGCGAGTCTCGACCTGGGCCCTGACCCGTGACGGCAACCGTTGGGTCGTCTGCAACTGACGGCCCGCTCAGGCGCTCACGGCAGTCTTGTGAAAACATGGACCACGTGAGTTACGCAGGCGATCTGACGCCGGAGCAAGCCTGGGAGCTGCTCCGCGAAAACCCCGACGCCGTGCTGGTCGACGTGCGGACCGATGCGGAGTGGAAGTACGTCGGCGTCCCCGATGTGTCCTCCCTCGGCAAGCAGGCCGCACTGATCGAATGGGTGAGCCACCCGACCGGCGCGCGCAATGACAACTTCGTCGACCAGTTGAAGGAAGCCGGCATCACTGCTGATTCCTCCGGGTCGGAGCGTCCGGTGATTTTCCTGTGTCGATCCGGACAGCGTTCCATCGGTGCGGCGGAAGCTGCGACTGCGGCGGGCATCGGCCCGTCGTACAACGTGCTCGACGGGTTCGAAGGCGCATTGGGTGCCGACGGACATCGCGGACTTGTAGGTTGGCGGGCCATCGGCTTGCCATGGAGGCAGCAGTGAGCGGAATTCCCCAGGGTGGCGCATTTCAACGAGCGCTGCCGGACGACGTCGGTCTCGGCACTCTCGGTGTTCGCGGCGGACTGATGCGTACCGGGTTCGAGGAGACTTCCGAAGCGCTGTTCCTCAACTCCGGATTCGTCTACGAGAGTGCAGAAGCCGCCGAACAAGCCTTCACCGGCGAGGTGGATCATTTTGTCTACTCCCGCTACGGCAACCCGACGGTCAAGATGTTCGAAGAGCGCCTGCGTCTCATCGAAGGTGCAGAAGCCTGCTTTGCGACTGCCAGCGGAATGTCGGCAGTCTTCACGGCGTTGGGCGCACTGTTGGCCAACGGCGACCGATTGGTGGCTGCGCGCAGCCTCTTCGGATCCTGCTTCGTCGTGTGCAACGAGATTCTTCCGCGCTGGGGAGTCGAGGTCGTCTTCGTCGACGGTGAAGACAACGCGCAGTGGGAAGAGGCGCTGTCCGTGCCTACCACGGCAGTGTTCTTCGAGACGCCGTCCAACCCGATGCAATCTCTCGTCGACGTTCGACGGGTGTCGGAGCTTGCTCATGCAGCCGGTGCAAAGGTAGTGCTGGACAACGTCTTCGCGACGCCGCTTCTGCAGCGCAGCCTCGATCTGGGCGCCGACGTCGTTGTGTACTCCGGCACCAAGCACATCGACGGTCAGGGGCGCGTGCTCGGTGGCGCGATTCTCGGAACCGAGGAATACATCAGTGGTCCCGTCCGAGAACTGATGCGGCACACCGGTCCTGCGCTCAGTCCATTCAATGCGTGGACTCTGCTCAAGGGCCTGGAGACGATGCCGGTCCGTATTCGGCACTCCGTGGCTTCGGCACTCGAGATCGCCGAATTCCTCGAAGGACACTCCGGCGTCAAGTGGGTCAAGTATCCGTACCTGACGTCGCATCCGCAGCACGAGCTCGCGAAGTCTCAGATGAGCGGTGGCGGAACGGTTGTCACGTTCGAGCTCGATGCGCCTGACGGAGAGGGCAAGAAGCGGGCGTTCGAGGTTCTCAACGGCCTGCGCGTCATCGACATCTCCAACAACTTGGGAGATTCCAAGTCGTTGATCACTCACCCCGCCACGACGACGCACCGGGCCATGGGTCCGGAAGGCCGTGCAGCAGTGGGTCTTACAGACGGCGTTGTCCGTCTGTCCGTCGGGCTCGAAGACACGGCTGATCTGTTGGCTGATCTGAAGCGAGCACTCGGCTGAATCGCTGGAGCGCCTTGCCTCGAACTTCCGACGGCAAGGCGTTCTACGGTGCGGGCGTGAGACCCAGTTGTTTGACGTCGATCGTCAACGCCGTCGTATTCAGTGTGAGACCTGAGCTTGTCGTGTCGGTGGGGTAGATCGTGAACAACACCTGCGCCGTCAGATTGGTGTTGTTCAGGGCCGACGTGACCGCGATGAGGTTCGGCGTCGGTGCTGTGCTGTCGTACAGCAGATTGTTGCTCTGATCCGTGACGTACGTGCGAAGGTCGATGTTGGCGGCTGCGAGCCCGCCGCTCAACTTGGTCTTGTCGACTGTCACGTTCGCTTTCAGACGTGGGCCGGTGGCCATCACCTTCGAATCGCAGAAATACGTGTAGTTGAATCCGGGCTTGAGCCGGTAGGTAGTGATGTCCGGGATATATACGAGTGGATTCGGATTGGTGGGCGCGTTGACGTAGACCTGCGAATACCAGCCCCCGCCGCTCGTGGTCACGCATGCTCCCAGATCCAGGGTCCCGGACTGGACAGCGGCGCTTGTCAGGGTCGCACTGTCGGTCCACTTCGCCAATGTGCCCGAACCGCCGAGCAATACGGCTCCGGCCGCGGCAACTGCCATGGCAGCTTTCGTTGTCTTTCTCATCACGGCACCAGCGCCTTGATCTCGTCCGGAAGTTCGCTCGGGGCAGGAGATTCGGCCCAGACTCCCGTTGACGTGTCGATGACGGTGACGCCGCCAGTGGTGATCACATACAACTGATCGGTTCCGGTGAGCCAATGCAGTACAGCGTCGCTGTCAACGGGACCTCGATATACCTCAGCGCCCGATGAATTCGACACGGACACAACCGTTCCGCTGGCAGTCGAGAGCTTCTGGGCGCTGAGACCGGTCGTGGTCGCCGGGGCGTCGACGGGAACCTCGCTCGGGGTGGTCGTAGTTGGTGGCACCGTTGTCGTTGTCGTTGTCGTTGTAGCGGTCGTCGTCTGGGGCGCCGTAGTTGTAGCCGGTGACGAGGTGGTTGTCGACGGTGCAGTTGTGCTGGTGGTTGTCGACGGTGCAGTTGTGCTGGTGGTTGTCACAGCCGGCGCCAATGTCGTGGTGGGCGTGGTGGATGAGGCGGTCGTGGAAGTGACGGCCGTAGTAGGAGTGCTCGGAGCGTCTGCCGCCAGTGCCGGCGCTGCCGATCGACTGAGAGCAGATGTCCCGCTGATCGGACCGCCACACGAGTAGAGCAGGCCGACGAGAATGCTGAATTGGTAGCCGGAGTACGACGGCGTGACCGACGTGCCGCTCAGTCCATGGATTTCGATGTTGTAGGTGCCGACTATGAGCGGGAACGCGACTGTTGTACCGCCCGAGCCGTATCTCATGGAGCCTGTAGTAGACGTTGCGGTGTAGTCATTCGATCCCAACAAGGATCCGTTGCTATCGCGGGCAATTAGACGGTATGAGCTTCCGACAGTCGCGGGCCAGGTGATTGTCACCGCGACCGGAACAACGAGCGCAAAATTCACCGCGCAACTGGCTGTGCTTGGCGACGTGGGAAAGGTTGCAGCAGTGCCGAACTGAATGCTTGTTGCCGTGGCTGTGTCGGTGTACCCCGCCTTGGTACCACCGATCTGGGACACACCGACCACCGTGAGACCGACCGTAGCCAAGGCGACGATGGCCTTGAGGGCATGGGAGTCGCCGCCGCGTATGTCCTGACGATCCCGCTGAGGTTCCTCCGCGTCGGAAGCCTCACGTCGACGGAACGCGATGTACAGGAGCCCGCCGACGGCAATCGCACCAAGCACAAGCCCACTCGGTCCGGACAGCCAGACTGCCACGTATCCGAGGCGGTTGATGCTGAAGAAGACGCGATCGGCTTCGGTGATGACGTAGGGATCGGGATCGGCGATCGGATTTGCATCACCACGTAGTTGTGCGACGGCAAGGTTGTTGCCCTGCTGATCTATTGATTCCACACGATGGGTGATGCGCGTGCCTTGGCTGTCGGAGACGCTGACGATGTCACCGACCAGCACTTCCGAAGCAGGCACGGTGCGCGCGAATGCGAGAGCACCGGTATCGATCGTGGGTGACATCGATCCACTCCGAAAGATCAGCGGGGTGATACCGAAAGCCAGACCGGCGATGAAAATGATGATGGATACCAAGCCTGCGAGGGCTCCCAGACTGAGCAGGACTTCCCGTACCCGGTTCGGCATCGAGGCCTTTGCATGTTTTTTCGTGTGTCGAGCCATTGCCATCACACCTTTGCCGTGAAGGTCAGGACGATGTTCGACGTGCTGTTCGTCGGCGGTGTCGGTGTTGTCGGAAGCTGCACCGAGACACATAAATTCTCGGTAGCCCCGACCGCCAGTGGGCGGTCGGGGCTACCGATGGCTTGATTCGCGGTGAGTGTCAGCGCGAGCGAGGACACGACGTTGGCGCCGTCAGTGCACTTGTTGGCAACAGTTCCGTTGGAGGAAACCGTCATTCGTAGAGAGGTCGTCAACGCACCACTACTCGTAGACGTGATCGTGTACTTCAGCGGGACAGTTGTCCCGGTGCCCAGGTTGTTGACCTTGATCAGAGCGGTATTCGAATCGCCGGGAATCATTCCGGACTTGCCAAGCTCACTGAAATTCAGAGACCTGGTCAGAATGGGCTGGGCAATGCTGTTCAACTGCAGATTGATGGACCCGGTCGTGATGTTGCCCGAGGTTGCCGTGGCGGAAGACGTCCAGGCCGCGAGTGTAGTGACACCGCCGACACCCAGTACCATCCCCAAAGCGAGCAGCGCGCGAAAGCGCGTGCTGGTCAACAGGTGACGAATCCGGTGAGCCGGACGGTCAGGGCGCGAGGGCATCGTTCTGGCCTTTCTCGATCTGGGCGGAGTCTGCGGGCGCGAAAGGTGCAGGGTCAGGAGCCAATCGGGCTCGAGCTCGCTCCTTCCGGCCGTCACGGATGCCGCTGATCATCATGTACGACGCGTACAGCAGTAGAGCGGTCACGACTATCACCACGATCACGGTGCGCTGCTCTCCCGTCAGCCAGGTGTTCACGTAACCGAGATAAGGCAGGCTGTACCAGACCTTTCCCCGGATCTGCACCGGCCGTACTTCCTTCTCGTCAGGCTCACCGTTCGCATCGCCCTGGGTGATGAAAGTTCTTTCACCCTTCTGGTTTTCACTTGTGGCGATGATCCGGTGCGTGACGACGGTCGGCTGACCCGATTCCAGCTGGTACGTAATAGGTGTACCGATCCCCAGTTCGGACGGATCGACAGGTTTGACCACTACCAGTGATCCAGGGTTGTACGTCGGGCGCATCGAACCGGTCAGAATCGTGAAGCGCTGTGCTCCGGCAAAGAAGGGAACGACAATCGTTGCGACGATGACTGCCGAAATTGCCAGCAGCAGTGTCCAGCTGACAATCGAGGTGACCCACCACAGAGGGCCGGTACGTTCACCGCGTTTGGTCGAGTGTTTTGTCATACCGGACCTGCCTGGAACGTGAAGGTGGCCTTGTTCGTTTGACCGGAGACCGCACCAGAGTCCACCGCGAGCCGCAGACACAAGACGTAGGTGCCGCCAGGCACGAGCGGATCCGGCATGTACGCCGGTGAAACCGGGTGCTGCAGCGACGCGGTCATCGGTGCTGACATCAGGGATGGAACGGCAGGAGCTGCCGTGTTCACGCCGGTCGGGCAGGCGCCTTCGTTGGCGACTCCGTACGTGGTCAACGTGAATCCCGTAAGTGCGGTCGTCGACTGCATTCGCCATTGCAGAGGATCAGTCCCCGAATTCTTGACGGTGAGCGGTGCTTGCACCGTGTTTCCCGGGACAACGGGCGTCGCGGCCGTCGTCAAGTTCGCCAGGGTGTACGCCGCACTGGTTCCGGCAGTTGTACCAACCGTGAGGTTGACGCTGGCGGCTGTCGCCGTACCGCCATTCGCGCTCGCCGAATCGGACCACAGCGCGAGCGACTGCTGTGACGATGCAAACACCGCTACAGCAGCCACCGCGACTGCGATCGCTCCCCAGACCTTTTTCCTCATGAAATTACGGGGCCGGTGTCAGTGCTGTCTGAGTGACGACCAACTTCATCGCCGACAAGTTCAGCGACTGGTTCTGCGCGACCTGGTTGGCCACCTCGTTGAAGTTCAGCCGGACTCCGACGTGGACGATCGTTCCGTTCTGGGCTTTGGTGATCTGCGAAATCGGGTTGCCGCCAGTGTCCTTGATTGTCGTCACGGGCACGACAGCAGCGGCAAGCTCGGCGCTGTTCGCACCCGGAACGATTCCGGCCGTATCAGCGGTCAGAACAGCCGCGAGACGATCGCCCACTGCGGTCACAGTGACGTCGCAGGTGTATTCGATGCTCTCGGTGGTGACTATTCGGTAAGCCGAGATGTTGGTGATCGCGGTCTTCGTCGGGTTGAGGGAGTTCCACCCGCCACCGACCGGTGCGCAAGAGCTCAGGTCGAGGGCGCCGGACGTGACGGGCCCGCCGCCACTGACGTCGGCCGAATCGCTCCAGACTGCGAGCGAGCCGGCACCGCCGAGGAGGAGAGCACCGGCCGCCGCAGCAGCGATCGCACCCTTGGTCTGCTTCTTCATGAAAATCTCATTTCATGTCTGGGACCCGAAATGGGGCCATTCAGACATGAGTATCAGACACGGCAAACGATTCGTTACCACTTTTCGAAAAATCAATTTTACGACTGGAGTCCAACTGTCACTCGGTGTCGAAATGATCTTTGACCTGCGTCTAACTACTCGTTTGTAAGTTTGGTGCGAATAAAACCGTTGGTTTGTTCAGTTGGACAAAGCGGACGAGTCGGAACCTGGCAAATCTGCTGTTTTTTACCAGTTAATTACCGAGTTTCGGTTTTGTTTTGCAATTTGAATCAATTGTTTGTGTTGCTACGAAATGGATCGGTTGTTGTTCCCACAAGATCGGCGACCGACTCGAGGACGATGGTCGGGCGGTAGGGATAGAGCTCTACCGACGCGCGGGTCGAGATCCCGGTCATCACCAGAATCGTCTGCAGTCCGGCTTCGAGGCCACAGACGATGTCGGTGTCCATGCGGTCGCCGATCATCAACGTATTGGCGGAATGAGCGCCGATGGACCGCAGGGCTGAGCGCATCATCAAGGCGTTGGGCTTGCCGACGTAGTAGGGATCGCGTCCGGTCGCCTTGGTGATGAGAGCGGCGACCGAGCCGGTGGCCGGCAGCGAGCCGTCTCGCGACGGTCCAGTGGCGTCCGGGTTGGTGGCGATGAACCGCGATCCACGCTCGACCAGGCGAATGGCGGTGGTGATTGCCTCGAAGGAGTACGTTCGCGTCTCGCCGAGGACGACGTAGTCGGGGTCGCTGTCCGTCAGGACGTAACCGATGTCGTGCAGGGCAGTGGTCAGGCCCGATTCGCCGACCACGTAGGCGCTGCCGCCCGGCCGCTGGTTGGCCAGGAACGTCGCGGTTGCGAGCGCTGACGTCCAGATCGACTTCTCCGGGATGTCGAGTCCCGAATTGAGCAGGCGTGCTCGCAGGTCACGCGGGGTGCGGATGGAGTTGTTGGTGAGCACCATGTACGGGATGTCGTTCGACGCCAGCTCTGCCAGGAACGTGTCCGCTCCAGGTATCAAGTGCTCCTCGTGGACGAGAACCCCGTCCATGTCCATGAGGTAGGTCCAACCGGTCTGATCTTCTGTACTGGTCATTACTCCAGTATGTGCGGGTGGCGCCCGATGTGGGCGGTCAAGCGAGAAGGCGCCACAGTCCGATCAGGCCGACGACGACAATCGTGTAGCGCAGTGCAGTGGGGGACAGGCGCCGTCCGTAGCGGGCACCGAGAACGCCACCACCGAGTGAGCCGACGGCGATCAAACCGGCTGCTGCCCAATTGATCTGATCGAATGCCAGAGTGATGTACATCCCTGCTGCAACGATGTTGACGAGCAGCGACAGCAGGTTCTTCGCGCCGTTCATGCGCTGGAGGGTTTCCGGGAGGATGGCACCCATCACACCGATGAGAAGGATGCCCTGCGCGGCAGTGAAGTACCCGCCGTAGATGCCGACTGCAAAAGTGCCGGCGGTCAGGAGCATCAGCCTCTTGGTGGACAGCGTCGTTTCTTCGGTGGAACGCTTCTTGGCCCACGCCTGGATGCGTGGTTGGAGGAGGACGAGCGCGAGAGCGAGGACCAGCAGCACCGGAACGATGGTCTCGAACAGTTTCTCGGGTAGATGCATGAGCAACCACGAACCGAGTAGTGCCCCGGCGAGTGACGCCGGAATCTGCCACTTCAGTCGATCCCACTGTCCGGACAGCTCACGTCGGTAGCCCCAGGTACCCGAAACTCCGCCGGCGACGAGCCCGACCGCGTTGGACATGGTTGCGGTCACGGGCGGCATGCCGAAGGCGACCAGGGTGGGAAACGTGATCAGCGTTCCACTGCCGACCACGGCGTTGATCGCGCCCGCGCCGATACCGGCCAACAAGATGAAGAAAGCGTCGAGTCCACTCACTCCGCAGACGGTACGGCAGAGGAAAAGTCAGTCCGGACGGCGGTCCCGGTCTTCATTCGAACGCTCCATTCAACACGCCGAACGCGGCTTCGGACACCGTTGAAATCAATGCGATTTCAACATCGTAGACACTTCATTTCCCTTGCAGTGCAGGGAAATACAACATTTGACGACTCGACATTTCGCGTCTAGTCTTTGCTCACCATCCAGAGCGACCGAGAGACCTGGCTCGTCGACGTCGCAGCAACCCCCCGAGTGATCGGGAGCGGGTGCTACCGCCAGGACCGATGGAAGGCATCACATGGGTACCACTTCGCACGCTGCGCACAAGCGACGTCACATCGATCTGTGCCGCACCGCTTCGTGTCACTGTCGCTGACCGAACTCTCGTCGTCTTCGCAACTCGAGCGCACCAACTCGAGGACACAGCTGCGTTCCCATTTCCCCGAAAGGTCTATTCGTGATGTCCACTCCGTCAGGTAGCGCGCCGTGAGCGCGCCCACCGATGTCCGCCCCGAAAAGTCGGTGTCCGAGTCGCAACTTCCCGACTCGGAGCTTGTCGTCGCTCGCACCTGGCACCCGCTGCGCTGGGTGATCAGTGCGGTCGTGCTGGTCCTGCTTGCTCAGTTCATCCACGGGCTCGTCGTCAACCCCGGCTGGGACTGGCCGACGTTCGCGCAGTACTTCACCGCGAAATCAGTGCTCGCCGCGTTGTGGATGACGATCAAACTGACCCTGTGGGGGACGATCCTCGGGTTCGGTCTCGGTGTTTTCCTGGCACTCGGTCGGTTGTCGAAGAATCCGGTCCTGCAGGTGATCGCCTGGACCTACATCTGGGCCTTCCGCTCGATTCCACTCATCGTGCAGTTGCTCTTCTGGTTCAACATCACTTACCTGTACCAGACACTTTCTCTCGGAATACCTTTCGGTCCCGAGTTCTTCACCTTCCAGGTCAGCGGTGTGATCGGCGGATTCACCGCGGCAGTCATCGGTTTGGCGCTGCACCAGGCTGCATACTCGGCCGAGATCATTCGCTCCGGAATCATCTCGGTGGATCACGGTCAGATCGAAGCTGCTCACTCGCTCGGCATTCCGCGCAGTCGCCAGTTCTTCAAGATCGTTCTCCCGCAGGCAATGCGGGCGATCCTCCCCAACGCCGCCAACGAGGTCATCGGACTCTTCAAGGGAACGTCGATCGTCTCCACCATGGCAATCGCCGAACTGTTCTACCAGGTGCAGGTCATCTTCGGACGCAACGGACGAGTCGTGCCCCTGCTGATGGTCGCCACGATCTGGTACATCATCCTCACGACGTTGCTCTCGATCGGTCAGTACTACGTGGAGCGCCACTATGCACGAGGATCCGCCCGTGCTCTTCCGTTGACTCCGGTACAGAAGGCGCGCAAGAAGTTCGAAGAGATTCGCGATGCGCGTCTCGATATTCCGAGAGGTGCGACCCGATGACCGCAGAACTGGCCGAAGAGACGGTGTATGCCGTCGAAGCGCGCGGAATTCACAAGTCCTTCGGCACGCTGGAAGTACTTGCCGGCGTTGATCTCCTGGTCCGCAAGGGCGAAGTGACCGTCATTCTCGGTCCGTCGGGTTCCGGTAAGTCCACCTTGCTGCGAACCCTCAATCACCTCGAAAAAGTCGACCGCGGAACCGTACGGATCGACGGAGAGCTGATCGGATACCGGCGCAAGGGAAATCGACTCCACGAACTGCGTGACCGCGAGATCCTGAAACAGCGTTCGCACATCGGATTCGTGTTCCAGAACTTCAACCTGTTTCCGCACCTGACCGCGTTGGAAAACGTGGTGGAAGCGCCGCTCTCGGCCCAGAAGCGTGATCGTGACGAGGTGTACCGCGAGGCCCGCGCATTGCTCGAGCGAGTGGGAGTGGGGGACAAGGCGGACGAGTATCCCCGCCAACTCTCCGGTGGCCAGCAACAGCGCGTCGCGATAGCGCGAGCGCTGGCACTGCGGCCGGCGGTCATTCTCTTCGACGAGCCGACGTCGGCGCTCGACCCGGAACTGGTGGGCGAGGTTCTCGAAGTCCTGGCTCAGCTGGCCCGTGACGGCGCCACCTTGGTGATCGTCACACACGAGGTCGGATTTGCTCGGGAAGTGGCGGACACTGCGGTCTTCATGGACGGCGGCGTCATCGTCGAACAGGGCCCGCCTTCGCAGGTGATCGACAATCCGGTCCACGAACGGACCAAAGCCTTTCTCTCCCGCGTCCTCTGACGCGACCCAGACTCATTCCCGGAAGGAAAAATTGATGTTCTCCACATCCCGTCGCGCGACTTTTCTGATCTCGGCGCTTGCCACCGTCGGATTGCTCAGCGCTGCATGCAGCAGCGCGGACGCCGAGTCCGACGGCGCCCAGGTCACCGCTGCTGCGGGTTACAACCTCACGGCCGATCAGAACCGCATCACCACCGACAAGGTGGATTCAATCGCCGCCGAGCTACCTCAGGACATCCGCGATCGTGGCACGCTGCGCGTCACCGGTAGTGCCGGTTCCGCTCCGCCGCTCCGTTTCTACGCCGACGACGACACCACCCTCATCGGTTCCGAGACCGACTTCGCCTATCTGATCGGTGACGTTCTCGGCTTGAAGGTCGACCTGCAGACAGCAGATTGGGCACAGAACTTCGTCCGGATCGACTCCGGTGAGGCCGACGCCTTCCTCTCCAATGTGACTGTCACAGAAGAGCGTAAGGAGAAGTACGACTTCGCGACCTACCGTCTCGACACCCTCGCCTTCGAAGCCAAGAAGGGTGCCGGAATCTCCATCAAGGAACCCAAGGACGTCGCGGGCAAGAAGATCGCCGTCTCCTCGGGCACCAATCAGGAAGCGCTGCTGGTCAAGTGGAGTGAGCAGAACGTCGCGGCCGGCCTGGCGCCTACCGACATCTCCTACTACCAGAACACCACCGACTACTACCTCCCGCTGCAGTCCGGCCGGATCGACGCCTACTTCGGCCCGAACCCGTCGTCGCAGTTCCACGCCAAGCAGTCGGGGGAGACCGAGGTTGTCGGTGAGTTCTCCGGGGCCGGCGACACCCTGCAGGGGCAGATCGCGGTGCTGGTGAAGAAGGACAACGGCCTGATCAAGGCGATCAACGACGCGATCAACCACACGATCGAGAACGGCACGTACCAGCAGATCCTCGAGCGCTGGAACATCACCAGCGAAGCCGTCGACACGTCCCTGATCAACCCGCCCGGCCTTCCGAAGACCAAGTGAGCTCTCGTCCATGAGTGAGATTCTCGATGTGATCGTCATCGGCGGAGGACTCGTCGGGTCCTCCGCCGCATGGCGGCTCGCGGCACGCGGACGTAGCGTAGTTCAGCTGGAACAGTTCGGGCCGAGTCACAAGCACGGTGCGTCGCACGGTACTTCGCGTATCTACCGGCAGGCGTACGACAATCACCTGTACACAGGTTTGGCGGCCGGCGCGCTGCCGCTGTGGCGGGAGTTGGAGACCACGACGGACATCGGGTTCCTGGAACTCACCGGTGCCGTCGATCACGGCCTGCCGCAGGCAGTGCAGTCCAAGGCGAAGATACTTCGCGAGGCGGGCATCAAGGGTGAGATCCTCACTCCTGCCGAGGCGTCCGCCCGTTGGCCGGGGCTGCGATTCGACACCACGGTGCTCCATCACCCCGACGCAGGCCGGTTGCACGCGGACCGCGCCGTGACCGCTCTGAAGGCGGGAGCGGTGTTTGCCGGTGCCGAGGTCCGTCACGATGTTCGGGTGTTGGCACTCGCGCGAGCGTCCTACGGCGTGGACGTGGTGACGGACAGTGGAACGCTCGCAGCTCGTCAGGTCGTGATCGCGGCCGGTGCGTGGACTGCGGACCTGATCGCAGACAGCGGTCTCGGCTCCGAGATCGTATTGCCGACACTGCGCACGACACAGGAACAACCAGCACACTTCGCACCGCTCGATCCCGGAGTCGAGTGGCCGAGTTTCGTTCACCACACCGGCGCAGAATTGGAGACCGCGGGGATCTACGGGCTCGGTTCCGAGGACGGGATCAAGATCGGCGAACACGCGACCGGGCCGGTGGTGACTCCGCAGACCCGTGACTACACCCCTGACGTCGACGGAGAGCGGCGATTGGCCCAGTACGCCGAGTCGTGGTTGCCCGGCGTCGATTCCACCCGTGTCGAGTCGATCACGTGCCTGTACACGAGCACGCCGGACAGTAACTTCGTCATCGACCGAGTCGGCGCCGTCACGGTGGCGGCGGGATTCTCGGGGCACGGGTTCAAGTTCGGTCCGGCCTTGGGTGAACTTGTGGCGGACCTCGTCGACGGAACCACCCTCGCTCCGGAAGTTTTCAGGCTGGGGGAGCGTTGACCAGATTCATGGAGGAAAGTGTTGTGGCACTGGAGCTCGGAACTCGACAGCTCGAGGGTGTCGGAGCGGTAGAGGTCTATTCGGTATCGCAGGACGATCCCTTGGCAGCTCCACTGATCGCGGAGTTGGCACTCGAATACAGTTCGCGTTACGGCGGGACTCGCGAAGCGATGCTCGAGGATCTCACGACGTATCCGGCAGAAGAATTTGCCTACCCGCAGGGTGCGCTTCTGGTGCTCACCCACGACGGTCTGCCGATCGCCGGTGGTGCGTTTCGTCAATTCGATTCCACCACTGCCGAACTGAAGAGAATCTGGACATCGGTCGACTATCGGAAGCGCGGCCTCGGCAAGGCCGTCGTTCGCGAGTTGGAACGAGAGATCGAACTTCGTGGATACAACCGGGTGTTTCTCACGACGGGCCCTCGGCAACCCGAGGCCGTCGCGCTGTATCTGTCCAGTGGATACACACCGCTTTACGACGCTTCGCTCTCGCCCGAAGAAGTGGGCGTCCACCCGTTCGAGAAGCAGCTTCGGGTGCTCGAAAATGTGACTCGAGCAGCAATTCCTACCGACCGGGTTGACAACACCCGGGTTTGACCTCGTACACTTGCGAACGACCATCCAGAGCGACCGAGAGACCTGGCTCATTGAAGTCGCAGCAACCCCCCGAGTGATCGGGTGCGGGTGCTACCGCCAGGACCGATGGAGGAACACGAAATGAAGGCAGTCGAAGGCGGTTTCGATACCGCCTGGTCGCGTCGTCACGTAGACCTGTGCCGCACCGCGGGATCTTTCTGTACCAACTGACCTCGGTCAGTCATTCACACTCAGGCGAGTCGTCGACAAGTCTGTTTTCTCTTCTCTCACAAGTGATTCGTGCTCGATCGCCTTTCTCGTCTCAGGCGACGGGTGCGCTCTTCGGCATGCCTCTTTAGGAGTTCTTGGTGTCTTCGCCCTCATTCGGTGCCCGCAAACGCGCGACCGTAATCGCCGGTATCGGTGCTGTCTCGGTTCTCGGCACCGTCCTCGCCGGCTGCAGCAGCGGGAGTGACAGTGCTGCCGACGCAGGCCCCGCCCAGTCCGGCGGAACCCTTCGCTACGGTCTGTCGCAGGCGCCGACGTGCGCCGATCCGGCCCAGGCCGGCAGTAACCAGACCGTGTATGTCACTCGGACCGTGGTGGATTCGCTGACCGATCAAAATCCCGACACCGGAGAGATCACCCCGTGGCTCGCCAAGAGCTGGGAGATCAGCCCCGACGCCGCTAGCTTCACGTTCGTCCTTCGCGACGACGCCACCTTCAGCGACGGCACCCCGGTGACGGCGGATTCGGTGAAGAAGACCTTCGACTCGGTCAAGAACCTGGGACCGAACGCGTCGTTGGCGAAGAGTTACCTGTCCTCGTACACCGGTACCGACGTCGTAGATGCTCACACGGCGAAGATCAATTTCTCCGGACCCAATGTTCAGTTCCTGCAGGCAACTTCGACACCACAGCTCGGAATCCTCGCCGATTCCACCACCGCGCTGGCATCCGAGCAGCGCTGCCCCGGTGCAGCGGTGATCGCCTCCGGACCGTTCGTGTACACCGACTGGCAGCAGGACAAGAGCGTCAAGATCGCCAAGCGTGCGGGATACAACTGGGCCTCGGATGCGGTCGCGCATCAGGGCGAGGCGTACCTCGATGGCGTCGACTTCACGGTGGTTCCCGAATCCGGTGTGCGGGCGGGCAGCGTGGCCTCCGGCCAGCTCGATGCGGTCAGCGATGCGCTTCCGCAGGATGCGCCGCAAATCGAGGGCGCGGGTGGACGAATCCTCACAAGGCCGAACCCGGGTGTGAGCTTCTTCTTCCAGCCCAACGTCAGTCGCGGCGTTCTCGCTGATCAGGCTGTTCGTCAGGCCATCATTCCCGCGATCAACCGCCAAGAACTCGTCGACACCGTTCTGGATCCGTCGTTCTTCCCGGCCACGAGCCCGCTGGCTCACACCACTCCGCTCTACAGCGACGAATCCAGTGTCGTGACGTACGACGCCGACAAGTCGGCGAAACTCCTCGACGCGGCTGGTTGGAAGACCGGCAGCGACGGTATCCGCGAGAAGGACGGGCAGAAGCTCACTTTCAGCGTCACCTTCAGTCCGGTGTTCTCGGGTAACCAGGCCATCCTCGAGCTCGTGCAGCAGCAGCTCAAGAAGGTCGGCGTCGACCTGCAGCTCAACCTGGTCTCGAACGGTGAATGGACCGAGAAGGGAGTATCGGGTGATTACGATTCGCTGTATTACAACAGCACTCGCGCGGACGCCGACATCTTGCGGGCATCGTTCAGCACCGAAGGCCGCAACCTGAACCGTCGCGGCGCAGATCCGGAGCTCGACAAGGTACTCACAGACCAGCTTGCAGCCACGGACAACGGCCAACGCGGCGAACTGGTATCCACCGCACAGGAATTGATCCTCGACCGTGGACTCTCCATCCCCACCATCGAGCTCTCGCAGGCCATCGGCGCCGGATCGAGTGTGCAGGACCTGAACTTCGAAGCCTCCTCGCGCCTGCAGTTCTACGACGCATGGTTGTCGGGTAAGTAATCATGACTCGATACGTACTCACCCGACTGGGCCAGGCCGCAGTGGTTCTGTGGGCCGCCTTCACCATCTCGTTCGTGATTCTGTTCCTCCTGCCCAGTGATCCCGTCAGCATGGCTGCCGACTCGTCCGGTCAGGGTGTTGCAGTGGATCAGGCTGCGCTCGATCAGCTTCGGGCACGGTACGGCTTGGACCAGTCGGTGTGGGTGCAGTACTGGACGTCGCTGACGAATGCTCTTCGCGGCGATTTCGGTACGTCCATCTCCACCGGTCAGTCGGTGACGGATGCCATCTTCTCGGCGCTGCCGAGCACTCTGGTCTTGGCAACCACCGCTTTGGTTCTGGCCGTGTTGTTCGGAGTGGCGATCGCGTTCTTCGCTACCTACACCCGCAAGCGGTGGCTCGCGAATCTGTTGTTCTCGCTGCCGCCGCTGGGTGTGGCAGTGCCCACTTTCTGGGTGGGCCTGATTCTTCTGCAACTCTTCTCGTTCCGTCTGCACATCTTCCCGGCATTCGGAGACAAGGGATTCGCAACGGTGATTCTTCCGGCGATCACCTTGGCGATCCCGACCGGCGCGGTGATCGCGCAGGTACTCACGACCAGCCTGCAGTCGACGCTGCGTTCGCCGCACGTGGAGACTGCGTATGCCAAGGGCGCCAGCCGCTGGCGCGTGCAGACCCGTCATGCGTTGCGACTGGCGAGCATTCCGGCATTCACCATCGCCGGTGTACTGGTCGGCACGCTGCTGGCGGGCTCGGTGGTTGTGGAAACGGTGTTCTCTCGCGCGGGCGTCGGCCGTCTGACACAGACGTCGGTGATGGCGCAGGACATCCCGGTGGTGCAGGGAGTCGTTGTGTTCGCCTCTCTCGTGTTCGTGCTCGTCAACCTCGCGGTCGACCTCTTCTACCCCTTGATAGATCCACGGATCATCCAGACGAAGAAGAGTCACACCGAAAAGTCGAATACCGAAAGCTCGACCGATCTGGAGCCGGCTCATGTCTGACACATTGATCGAACCCCTACTCCTCGATCCGACCGTCGAGGCGAAGGCACCTGTTGTTTCGCGCCGAAAGTCCACGGCCATCGGCTGGATCCGAAAGCCCGGCTTGGTGATTCCGGTGTTGATCGTGTTGCTTGCCATCGGCTTTGCCGTCGCACCCGGATTCTTTGCCAGCGGCGATCCGTTGTCCGGTGTCCCGGCGGACAAACTGCAGGGCCCGAGCCTGGCTCACTGGTTCGGAACCGACAATCTCGGTCGTGACCTGTACACACGGTTCGTGCACGGCGCCGCGCTGTCCCTGACCGCAACCTTGGTGGCGGTCGGAATCGCATTGGTGGCGGGATCGATAATCGGTTTGCTCGCGGGCTTTGTCGGTGGCGTCGTCGACGCCGTGCTGATGCGTATCGTCGACGTGCTGCTGTCCATTCCGGCGCTGCTGCTCTCGTTGGCACTGGTGACCGCACTCGGCTTCGGCACCATCAACGTCGCCATCGCGGTCGGCGTCAGCATGGTCGCGAACTTTGCGCGAGTGATGCGTGCCGAAGTGATGCGGGTGCGCGGCGCTCAGTACGTCGAGGCCGCGTTCGGTTCGGGTGTGCGGTGGCTCGGTGTCCTGCGTCGGCACGTGCTTCCCAACTCGTACGCGCCCGTGGTCGCGCTGTCCGCAGTCGAGTTCGGGCAGGCAGTTCTTGCAGTGTCGGCACTGAGCTTCTTGGGATTCGGCGCGGTACCGCCTACCCCGGAATGGGGATCGCTGGTATCCGAGGGGCGTAACTTCCTCGCCAATGCCTGGTGGATGACAACACTTCCCGGTCTCGCGATTGTCGCCGTGGTCATCTCGGCACACCGTATCGGCCACGAGATCGAAAGGAACAACCGGCGATGAGCACGACCGAAGAACAGCTGCTTTCCGTCACCGACTTACAGATCGCCTACGGCGCCGAGCCCGCGGTATCCGGTGTGAGCTTCACCGTCGGTCGGGGCGAAGTAGTTGCGGTGGTCGGGGAATCGGGTTCCGGTAAGTCGACCACGGCCCACGCGATATTGGGTCTGCTCGCCGGCAGTGGCCACGTCACCGGCGGGACCGTCGAGTTCGAGGGTGAACAGATCGACTCGTATTCCGACCGTGCGTGGCAGCGAATCCGCGGCGCGCGTATCGGTTTGGTGCCGCAGGATCCGACGACCTCGCTCAACCCGGTGACCCGGATCGGCGACCAGGTTGCAGAAGTCCTGCGGATCCATGGCCTCGCAGACCGCCGCAAAGCCCGGTTGGACGCCGTCGAGGTGCTCGAGCGTGCGGGTATCGACCGGCCGGAAATCCGAGCACGCCAGTACCCACACGAGCTCTCCGGCGGTATGCGGCAACGAGTTCTGATCGGTATCGCGCTTGTCGCGAACCCGGCCCTCGTCATCGCCGACGAGCCGACCAGTGCTCTGGACGTCACGGTTCAACGACGCATCCTCGACCACTTGGACGAGCGAATCGCCGAATCCGGTGCCGCCGTGCTCCTGATCACGCACGACCTGGGTGTGGCCGCAGACCGCGCGGACCGGATCCTGGTGATGCAGGGCGGCAGGATCGTCGAATCCGGCCGCACCGCAGATATTCTGGACAACCCGCGAGACGAGTACACGAAGAAACTTCTGAGCTCTGCGCCGAGCCTGTCCTCGGGACCAGTCGTTCGCCCGGTCCGCCAGGACACCAGCCCGCTGCTGACCCTGACGGGAATCACCAAGCACTTCAACGTCGGACGCGGGAGTTCGATCACCGCGGTGAACGAAGTGTCGCTGACTGTTCCGAGGGGTCAGACGGTGTCGCTGGTGGGGGAGTCGGGCTCCGGCAAGTCGACCACGGCGCGCATCGCCGTGCGGTTGGAGCAGGCGGATGCCGGCACCATCTCCTTCGACGGACACGACATCACGAAGGTCAAGGGCAGCGATCTGCGCGAGCTGCGCCGAAAGATCCAGCTCGTGTACCAGAACCCCTATGCATCACTAGACCCGAAATTGTCCGTCCAGGACATCGTTGCGGAGCCGCTGCGGGCCTTCAAGGTTGGTGGACGCAGCCAGCAGCAGACTCGTGCGGCAGAGTTGCTCGATCAGGTTGCACTTCCCGAGCAGTTTCTGAGCCGCAAACCGGCCGAACTCTCGGGCGGCCAGCGTCAACGGGTGGCGATCGCTCGTGCGCTCGCGTTGAAGCCGGACCTGCTCGTTCTCGACGAACCCGTCTCCGCTCTCGACGTCTCGGTGCAAGCGCAGATTCTGGCGCTACTCGACGAGTTGCAGCGCGAACTGGGCCTGACCTATCTCTTCATCTCCCACGATCTTGCGGTTGTTCGCCAGATCAGCGACGTCGTCGGCGTCATGCAGGCCGGGCGATTGCTCGAAATCGGCACTACCACCGAGATTTTCGACAATCCCCGAAACGAGTACACACGCACACTTCTCGACGCGATCCCCGGGCGGGATCATTCGACACGAAAGGCCGAACATGTCCGAGCGTAGTTCCGGAGCATTCCTGGTCGGCCTCGAATTCGAGGGAACCGGAGCTCATCCGTACTCCTGGCGACGCGAGGATTCGCGCGCCGAAGATCTGTTCACGCCCTCGTACTGGGTGGACCTGGTGACCGCCGCGGATCGGGGTGGGGTGGATCTGGCGTTCCTCCCCGACTCGTTCGGACTGCAATCCGAGGGCCAGCACGCAGTGCGGGGCAGATTGGAGGCGGTGGCAACTGCGGCGCGGCTGAGTGCTGTGACCTCGCGTATCGGCCTGATCCCCACCGCGACAGTCACGCACACCGAGCCGTTCCACATCTCCAAGGCCGTCGCGAGTATCGACTACTCCTCAGCGGGGCGGGCCGGCTGGCAGGTCGCGGTGTCCGACACCGCTGAGCAGGCGTCGTTGTTCGGCCGAAAGGCAGTGCAGGGCCCCGAGTCCGCGTGGGAGGAAGCGTCCGAGGCTGTCGAGGTGGTCAGTCGGCTGTGGGACAGCTGGGAGGACGACGCCGAGATACGGGACGCTGCGAGCGGACGATTCATCGATCGAGACAAGCTGCACTACATCGACTTCGAGGGAAAGAACTTTTCCGTCAAAGGGCCGTCCATCACGCCGCGCTCCCCGCAGGGGCAGCCGCTGATCGCCGTCGACGCGAGCAGGCCGGAGGCACGCGAGCTCGCTGTTGCGCGCGGAGATCTGATTCGGATCTCGGCAACCGACCTCGGCGTGGCCAACGCCACGGCCAAGCTGGTCCACGCGAATGCCGCTGCCCTCGGGCGCAGCGTCAGGGTTCTCCTCGACGTCGACGTGCTTCTCGGCGCTGATCGCGGAGCCGCCGACGACGCTCTGGCCGAACTCGAGGAATGGGCGGGAGCGCCGTACGCCCCGCACTCGCTGTTCTATCGCGGTGACAGTGCCGGCCTGACTGTCCTCCTTCGCGAGATCGGTGGGCTGGCCGGGGTCGACGGTGTTGTCCTGCGTCCCTTGGCTTTGGCTGCCGCCGTGGAGAAGATCGCGGCGGACGTGGTGCCGAATCTCAATCCGCGACCGACTACCGGCCCGACGCTGCGCGAGCGGTTGGGTTTCGAGTTGCCCGTCAATCAGTTCGCGTAGCGCGAGCAGAGAACAGGAACACCGATGACACAGAACAGGATTCGCAAGCAAGTTCATCTGGGCGCTCACTTCCCCGGCGTGAACAACACCACGGTGTGGACCGATCCGGCGTCCAAGAGCCAGATCGAGTTCAGCTCGTTCGAGCATCTCGCCCGCAGTGCCGAACGCGGATTGTTCGACTTCTTCTTCCTCGCAGAGGGTTTGCGCCTACGCGAGCATCAGGGCAAAATTCACGACCTCGACGTAGTCGGTCGCCCGGACACCTTCAGCATTCTCAATGCGGTTGCCGGTGTGACAACGCATCTCGGCCTGGCCGGGACGATCAACACCACGTTCAACGAACCGTACGAGTTGGCCAAGCAGTTCTCGACGCTCGATCATCTCTCCGACGGCCGCGCCGCCTGGAACCTGGTCACCTCCTCGGACGCCTTCACCGGCGAGAACTTCCGCCGCGGTGGCTATCTGGAGCATTCCGAGCGGTATGCACGCGCCAACGAGTTGGTCGACGCAGTACGGACGCTGTGGGACAGCTGGAGCATCGATCGTCCGATCGTCGACCGTGAGCGCGGTGTTTTCGCCACCGACCAGCAGGTCGGCCAGTTCCAGCACTCCGGTAAGCAGTTCGACATCGCCGGACGCTTCGAAGTTCCACGGAGTCCGCAGGGGCACCCAGTTCTGTTGCAGGCCGGTGACTCCGACGAAGGACGCGAGTTCGGCGCGGCCAAGGCCGATGCCATCTTCACCGGGCACGGAACGCTCGAAGCAGGCAAGGCGTTCTACGCCGACGTGAAGGGACGCTTGGCCAAGTACGGACGCACGCACGCAGACCTCAAGATTCTCCCCGCCGCCACCTTCGTCCTCGGTGACAACGCCGCGGACGCACAGGAGAAGGCGTATCACATCCGGCGGCAGCAGGTCGGGCCCCAGACTG
The DNA here is from genome assembly GCF_001653035.1 of Rhodococcus sp. YH3-3. Taxonomy (NCBI): domain Bacteria; kingdom Bacillati; phylum Actinomycetota; class Actinomycetes; order Mycobacteriales; family Nocardiaceae; genus Rhodococcus; species Rhodococcus sp. YH3-3. The sequence goes on from NZ_BCWH01000001.1 coordinate 1,949,056, forward strand.
CCATCGCTTTTCTCGAACAGGTGTGGGGCAGAGATCTTTCCCAGTACGACGCCGACGGCCCGTTGCCGAAGGAAGATCCGTCGGACGACGTCAACATCACCCGCGGACGCGTCCGCCACGTCAAGGATCCGCGAGCGGTCGCAGATCAGTGGCGTGCCAAGGCCGAGGCCGAAAACCTCAGCATCCGTGAACTCATCATCGAAGTGACTGCCCGCCAACAGTTCGTGGGTAGTGCAGCGGAGGTGGCTGCCGAGATCGACACCTACGTCCAGGGCGACGCGAGCGACGGATTCATCCTCGTTCCCCACATCACCCCCGCGGGCCTCGACGAGTTCATCGACACCGTCGTACCGGAACTTCAGGACCGCGGCAGTTTCCGGACCGAGTACTCAGGAACCACCCTGCGCAGCCATCTCGGGCTGCGCCACCCGCACGAGCAGGCTGAAGGAGTCCGCGCATCATGACCGTTACCGACACTTCCACCAGTACCTTCACCGGCGATTGGAATGCCTGGCACGCCTCGCGCGACGCCACCTTCGGCGAACCCCTCGGCTGGCTGAGCCTGACTGCGTTGCATTGGCTGGTGGACACCGATTCCACCTTCGCGGACCTGCCCGGTGCATGGCGCGCCGACGCGAATGCCGTTGTCGTCACCGCGACGCCCGCAGACGACTTGTCGATCGACGGCGTCGCCGTGGACGGTTCGGCCACTCTGAATCCGATCGAGGGGGCGCCGGGACTGATCGTCAAGCAGGGCGCACGGTTGGTCGAGGTCATCCGCCGCACCGGCGAGGTGGCTCTGCGGATCCACGATTCGTCGGCCCCGGCATTGGCGCAGTTCAGTGGTATCCCGACCTTCGAGCCGAACCCGCAGTGGCGCATCGAGGGTGTCTTCACAGCTTTCGAGGAGGCTCGCACGGTGACGACGGGCGCGGTCGTCGAGCGCCTCGAGCATCATCACGACGCCCTAGGAACCATCAGCTTCGAACACGACGGTGCAACGTATACGCTGATTGCGTTCGCGGGCAAGGACAACGGCTTTCACATCCTGTTCACCGACGCGACCAGTGGTGTGTCCACCTACCCGGCCGCACGCTCGCTGCACGTGAGCGCACCTGAACCCGGTGGCGCGGTAGTCCTCGATTTCAATCGGGCGTCGAACCTGCCCTGCGCGTTCACCGATTACGCGACGTGCCCGGTGGCCCCCGCCGAGAACCGCCTGGCGTTCGCGGTGGAAGCCGGCGAGAAGACACCGGACACCCGCTCCGAAAGCGGACCGAGGTGAGCGCGCCGCTGTCCGTACTCGACCTCTCGCCGATCAGTGAGGGCGGAACGGCCCGCCAGGCTTTGCGGAACTCGCTGGACCTCGCTCGTTCTGCCGAAGCGTGGGGATACAAGCGTTACTGGGTCGCCGAACACCACTTCGTCGGCGTTGCCTCTTCGTCGCCAGCAGTGCTTGTCGGGCTGATCGCGGCCGCCACCAACACCATTCGTGTCGGCTCGGCCGCCGTGCTGCTGGGCAACAACACGGCGGCTCAGGTGGTCGAGGCCTTCGGTACCGTCGAAGCGTTGTATCCGGGTCGTATCGATCTCGGTATCGGGCGCAGCGGACAGCGTCGGGTGGAGGCACTTCGCGCCGTCGCTGCCGGAACGCCTGCGCCGGCAGAATCGAAGCGAGAGAACGTCGTACGCGACGGCGTCGTGATCCCGGCACCCTTCGATCCAACCGGTCTTCTCACGTCACCGCGGTTGCAGGCGTCGTTCGAGGCATTGGCGTTTCCGGGCGCGCAGGCGCCCGATTTCAAGCAGCAGGTCGACGACATACGCTCGCTCCTGAACGGTACCTACAGAACCCGCGACGGCATCGAATTGCACGCCAGTCCCGGCGAGAATGCCGACGTCGAACTGTGGGTGTTCGGAAGCAGCGCGGGCCCCAGTGCCGAGCTCGCCGGACGACTCGGATTGCCGTTCGGTGCGAATTACCATGTGGCGCCCTCGAGTACGCTCGATGCCGTCGAGGCATACCGTGCAGCATTCCGACCGTCGGCAGTTCTGTCGGAGCCGTATGTCGTCGTCTCCGCGGATGTTGTTGCTGCGGAAGACGATGCGACGGCGAGAGAGTTGGCGTCTACGTTCGGGCACTGGACGCACAGCATTCGCAGCGGACACGGCGCCATCCCGTACCCCGATCCCGCGACAGCGCTCCCACTTTCCGACGCCGACAAAGCAGTGGTGGAGGATCGGCTGATCACGCAGTTCGTCGGTTCACCGTCTACCGTCGCCGACAGGCTCGACAGTTTGCAGAAGCTCACCGGAGCGGACGAATTGGTAATCACCGGGGTGACCCATCGGCACGAGGATCGTCTGCGCTCGTACGAGCTGCTTGCCAAGGAATGGGGACTACCCGCACTACTGGCAGCGTGAGTTTGCCTTGGTCCATTAGTGTCGAGTGATGTTTTCACCTCGAGATGCCCTTGCGGTTGCTCTTGACGTAGCGCGTGAGGGCATGGAGCTCGGGGAGATGCCGATCGGCGCAGTCGTGTTCGACGACGACCGTGTGCTCGGGCGGGCGTATACGCAAGAACGGGCACTCGGCCGACGGGTAGTCCATGCGGACCTTCAAGCGCTCTTGCAGGCCGACGAGGCTCTCGGATTCACTCGAGCGTCCGGTGAATTGACATTGGCGGTCAATCTCGAACCATGTCTCATGTGTATGGGTGCCGCGATCACGCTCGGTGTGACCCGGGTGTGGTTCGCTCTCGAATCCCCGAACGACGGTGCGGCGGAACTCGTGCAGCTGTGGGCGCCGCCTGTGGAACTTCCGTTTTTCTGTAAGCCGCGTGAAGTCCTCGGCGGCATCCGCCGTGACGAAGCGCGAAATCTGTTCGCTGAATACGCCACCGGCACTGGCCCCGCCGGGATGCGGGACTGGGCGCGCAGTCTCACCTGACGCCATGGCTTGTAAGGAGGGCCGTGAGGCTCACGCCCCGATAGCGCCCGCGATCATCGGCCACGACGCGCGCATGTCGGCTTCGAAGAGCCCCCAGGTGTGGGTGCCTTCGGGTCGGAAGCTGAACGTCGCGGGAATGCCGAGCTGACCGAATCGCCCCTGCAGGGCAGCGGTGCACATGTTGGTGATGCCTTCGAGGACCGCGCCGGGAACGACGCCGGCGGCCATCGCCAGCGAGTTGATTCCGTCCACCGGGCCGGGGAGGCCGTTGCCGGTCGAGATGAACAGCGCTGTGCCACGCAGTTTCTCGGCGTTGATCAACGGGTCGTGCGCCGCCCACTGCGGGCTACCCCACGGCCCCCACATGTTGGCCGCGTGGTAGGTGCCCGGCGACTGGATCGCGAGGTCCAGAACCGGTCCGCCGGCCATCGACACACCGCCGAGTGCGTTGACACCGGTCGTGTTGTACCGAGCGTTGACCGCCGCCGGTAGTTCCTTGGTGAGGTACGTCTGCCACTTGTTACGGCCCAGCACCGGATCGTCGGCGTTCCAGTCGGTGTACATGCTGAACTTGCCGCCGACCGGCATGACCACGTTGACGTGTTTGTCGTCGAAGAAGTCACGAACTCCGGTGTTGTTGAACCACGAGATCCCGTCCTCGCCGCCGCCGACACCGGTCAACAGATAGAAGGTCGGGGCCGGGCCTCCTCCGGCCGGCGAAATCACGTCGTTGGCGATCCAGCGGTCCATCGAGGGGGAGTAGACGTCGATGCGACTGACCACGGAATCCGCGCTCGCGGTCGGCGCGCTGAGGCCGAGAAAGCCGGCGGCCATGGCCACCGCCATCGTCAGCCGAACCGTGAAACGACGTGTCTTCATATTTCCCCCCAGGCGCAAGCCGGACAGCGTATTTGTGCCTTCCAACAGTGGCACAATGCGAAGAGGAGTGACGAATGTCCGGGTAACAGTCGTATAAGAAGATGGAGACAATTGCGTGGGATCGCAGTCGCACCACCCCGAATCCGACGTGATTCGGCTGGCCTTCGGGCTGGCCGCGATCACGGCTGGTGCGGCGCGCAGAACCGCTGGTCTCGCACTTGATTCCGTGCAGCGGATCCCTGTCGTCGGTGACGCACTCGACGGCGCGATCACCCAGGTCACCACTCGCGGCACGGAAGCGATGCACTCGACCGTGGAGTTCGCCGACTCGACCTTGCGGACGGTGATCAAAGCTGTCGTCGACGCTGCTCTGTCCGAAGTCGACATCACCAAGATCGTCGTCGACCACGTGGACATCGACAAGATCGCCGAGAACATCGACGTGGACAAGATTGCCGAGCGGGTCTCGCTCGAACCGATCATCGACCGGGTCGACGTGGACGAGATCGCAAGCCGCCTCGACGTCAAAGCGGTGATCGATCGCCTCGATCTCGACGGGATAGTCGACACGGTCGACCTCGAACGCCAGGTCAACCGCATCGACCTCGTCAAGATCGCCGACCAGGTCATCGAGGGCGTCGACCTGCCCCAGATGATTCGTGAATCGACCGGTTCACTCTCCACGGAAGCCGTGCACGGAGCTCGAGTGCAGGGCATGCAGGCGGACGACGCTGTCGCCGGCTTCGTCGGGCGACTCTTCGGCCGCGACAACGCACCGTCATCAGATAAACCGTCACCAGAAAAACCGTCGACAGAGACCGATCCGAAGACGAACGCAGGCGAACGCTAGTGGCCCAGGAGAGTTCCGGCCCAGCCGGCATCGTCACCCGTGGACTCGCCGGACTGATCGACCTGGGCGTCGTCCTGCTCCTGATGGGTTCCGTGTACGTGGGCTTCGCCTTCGTCCGACTGCTCTTCTCGCCACAGAGTTTCACTTTCTCGGAACCGGGAATCTTCCTGTCCACGACGGCATTTCTCGGTGTCTCGGTGGCGTATCTGACCGCCTGCTGGGCGACCACCGGTCGGACCGTCGGGTCCCTCGTGATGGGGCTGCGGGTGATCACGTCCGGGCATCGCCTCGTGCGCTGGCCGTTGGCCTTCATCCGTGCGGTGCTCTGCGTGCTCTTCGCCTTCGGATTGCTGTGGTCGGCGGTCGATCGACGACGACGTTCGTTGCAGGACATCGTTCTGCGCACCGAGGTCGTCTACGACTGGCGTCAGGACCCGGATCTGGTGGCACCGCACGGAGGTGAGCACGCATGAGTGAACCGAACCGCCCGGACGAGCGCTTCACCCTTGCCAGCGAGCGCACCTTCCTCGCCTGGATGCGTAGCTCACTCGCCCTGCTGGCCGGAGGCATCGCCGTCGTCCAATTGGTACCGGAATGGAGTACAGGGTGGGTTCGCACGACTCTCGGTCTGACCCTGATCGCACTCGCGGCGGCGGCCGCACTGGTAGGTATGCGACGCTGGCTACAGGTGAAGAAGGCGCTCGAGGACGGAGCGGCGATGCCGGAACCGCACGCTTTGTGGCTGTTTGCACTGGCACTGGCCGGGGTTGCCGTCGCAGCCGGCGTGGCAACGGTGGTCACCAGCCTCGCTCGCTGAGATACGCAGAGAAGTCCGAGCGGTGTCTGGATAGTCTGCAAAGAACGTGAAGCATGTCAGAGAAGTAAACGAAACAGACGACAAGGGAGTGCACTGTGGCGCAGGAACTCAAGCTCGGATACAAGGCATCGGCTGAGCAATTCGGCCCTCGCGAACTGGTAGAGCTGGCAGTTCTGGCAGAGCAGCACGGCATGGATTCCGTTGCGGTGAGCGATCATTTCCAGCCGTGGCGCCACAACGGTGGCCACGCACCGTTCTCGCTCGCCTGGATGACCGCCGTCGGTGAGCGCACCGAGCGCGTGCAGATCGGCACGTCCGTGATGACGCCGACGTTCCGCTACAACCCGGCAGTCATCGCTCAGGCGTTCGCGACGATGGGATGTCTCTACCCGGGACGCATCATGCTCGGCGTCGGCAGCGGTGAGGCTCTCAACGAGATCGCCACCGGCTTCCAGGGCGAGTGGCCCGAGTTCAAGGAACGCTTCGCGCGGCTGCGTGAGTCCGTGCGGTTGATGCGTGAGCTGTGGCTGGGCGATCGTGTCGACTTCGAAGGCGAGTACTTCACCACTCGTGGCGCGTCGATCTACGACGTTCCCGAGGGTGGCATTCCCGTGTACATCGCGGCCGGCGGACCCGTTGTCGCCCGGTACGCGGGACGTGCCGGTGACGGCTTCATCTGCACCTCCGGAAAGGGCATGGAGCTCTACACCGAGAAGCTGCTTCCAGCCGTTACCGAGGGCGCAGCCAAGGCCGAGCGCGACGTCGCCGACATCGACAAGATGATCGAGATCAAGATCAGCTACGACACCGATCCGGAGGCTGCACTCGAGAACACCCGCTTCTGGGCTCCGCTGTCCCTGACGCCGGAGCAGAAGCACAGCATCGAGGATCCGATCGAAATGGAAGCCGCTGCCGACGCTCTGCCCATCGAGCAGGTGGCCAAGCGCTGGATCGTCGCTTCCGATCCGGACGACGCCGTCGAGCAGGTCAAGGCCTACGTCGATGCCGGTCTCAATCACCTGGTGTTCCACGCACCGGGCCATGATCAGCGCCGGTTCCTCGAACTGTTCGAGCGTGACCTCGCGCCTCGCTTGCGTGCTCTGGGCTGATCCTCGAGATCAACTGAACGGTGTCTGCCACTCGACGTGTGGCAGGCACCGTTCGTCTTTCTCGTAGCCGCCGGTTGTCGGCACGAGCGTGAGCGTGACCACGATCAGTGGCAAGGTGGGCGGCGGCCCACACTAGGCTGTTGGGCATGCCAGAAGCGCCCGCTGCCGTGTCGAGTGTCTACGTCGCCTCTCCTGAAGGTGATACCGGAAAATCCACCATCGCGCTTGGCGTGCTACAGATGCTGTGCGCGACCGTCGCCCGGGTCGGTGTCTTCCGCCCGATCGCCCGCTCTACCGAGGAAACCGACTACATCCTCGAACTGCTGCTCGAGCACACCACCGCCGATCTCTCCTACGCCGACGCACTCGGCGTCACCTACGAGCAGGTTCACGCCGATCCTGAAGCCGCGCTGGCCGACATCGTCGCGAAGTACCACACCGTGGCCGAGCAGTGCGACGCCGTCGTCATCATCGGAAGTGACTACACCGACGTAGCAAGCCCGAGCGAGCTGAGCTTCAACGCCCGCATCGCCGTGAACCTCGGCGCGCCGGTTCTGCTGGCGGTACGCGGCGCTCGGCGCAGTGTCGAGGAGGTCGCCCAGCTCGCGCATCTATGCGCCGCCGAGTTGGCCGCCAACCACGCTCATCTGCTCGCGGTCGTCGCCAATCGTTGCGATCCCGACAAGCTCGACGAGGTCACCGCAGCGCTGTCCGACATCGGTGTTCCGACGTGGAGCCTGCCGGAGATTCCGTTGCTCGTCTCGCCCACGATGGCCGAGTTGATGGAGGCCACCGGCGGCGAGTTGTATTCGGGTGACCCGGAACTGCTGCACCGCGAAGCGCTCAAGGTGATGGTGGGCGGCATGACCGCCGAGCACATCCTCGAGCGTCTGGTCGAGGGCATGGTCGTCATCGCACCGGGCGATCGCTCGGACGTGCTGCTCGCGTTGCTCAATGCGCATGAGGCGGAGGGATTTCCGTCGCTCGCGGGCATCATCATGAATGGCGGGATCACGCCGCACCCAGCCATCGCAGCGTTGATGGCCGGCCTCAAACAGCGTCTTCCGATCCTGACGACAACCCTCGGTACCTTCGACACCGCAAGCGCCGCAGCCCAAACCCGCGGACGCGTGGCAGTCGGTTCGCAGCGCAAGGTGGACACCGCGTTGAGCTTGATGGAACAGCGCGTCGACGCCGACGTCCTGATGGACCGACTGGCACTGCCGATCCCGTCCGTCGTGACCCCACAGATGTTCGAGTACAAGCTGATCGACCGTGCTCGACGCGATCGCAAGCACATCGTCCTGCCTGAGGGTGACGACGACCGGATCCTGCGCGCGGCCGGCCGGTTGCTGCAGCGCCAGGTTGCCGACCTGACGATACTCGGTGACGAACCCAGTGTGCGTCGACGCGCAGCGGAACTCGGCGTCGACATCAGTGGCGCGCAGGTACTCGCACCCGCGCAGTCCGAGTACACCGAGCGCTTCGCACAGGAATACACCGCGCTGCGTGCTCACAAGGGCATGACCATCGAGCGGGCCCGCGAGGTGATCGCCGACATCTCGTACTTCGGAACGATGATGGTGCACTTGGGAATTGCCGACGGCATGGTGTCCGGCGCTGCACACACCACCGCTCACACGATTCGACCCTCGTTCGAGATCATCAAGACCGCCCCCGGTGTCTCGACGGTCTCGAGCATCTTCCTGATGTGCCTGGCCGACCGCGTTCTCTCCTACGGTGACTGCGCCGTGGTTCCGGACCCGACGTCGGAGCAGTTGGCGGACATCGCGATCTCGTCCGCACAGACGGCGTCGCAGTTCGGGATCGATCCGCGCATCGCGATGCTCTCGTACTCCACCGGGGATTCGGGCAGCGGAGCCGACGTCGACAAGGTTCGCACCGCGACCGCTTTGGTGCGCGAGCGTCGACCGGATCTGTTGGTGGAAGGGCCCATTCAGTACGACGCCGCCGTCGAGCAGAGTGTCGCCGACAAGAAGATGCCGGATTCGCTGGTGGCGGGCAAAGCAACGGTGTTCGTGTTCCCGGACCTGAACACCGGCAACAACACGTACAAGGCAGTGCAGCGTAGCGCCGGTGCTATCGCCGTCGGGCCGGTTCTGCAGGGACTGAACAAGCCGGTCAACGACCTCTCGCGTGGAGCGTTGGTCCAGGACATCGTCAACACCGTGGCTATCACGGCAATACAGGCACAGGGAGCGCAAGCGTGAGCGACGGCACCGTACTGGTCATCAATTCCGGCTCGTCATCCATCAAATTTCAACTCGTGCATCCGGATACGGCGGAATCGGTGGCGCACGGTCTCATCGAGCGCATCGGTGAGCCCGACGGCCACATCGTCTACAACCACCGCACCGGAGTCGAAGACCGGAGCCTTCCGATCGCCGATCACCGCGCAGGTCTGAAGATGGTGCTCGACATCGTCGCCGAGGTCGGGCGGCCGCTGAGTGAGGCCGGAATCATCGCAGTCGGTCACCGAGTCGTGCACGGTGGTGACATCTTCTATTCGCCGACTCTCATCGACGACGGCGTCGTGAAAGCCATCGCGGATTTGTCGAACCTTGCGCCGCTGCACAATCCGGCCAACGTGATCGGTATCGAGGTGGCGCGCGAAGAACTGCCAGACGTTCCGCACGTCGCAGTGTTCGACACCGCCTTCTTTCACACACTGCCCGCGGCGGCGTCCACCTATGCGATCGATCGGGATGTGGCCAAGGCCAACCAGATTCGCCGGTACGGCTTCCACGGGACCTCACACGAATACGTGTCTGGACGGGTCGCGGAGTTCCTCGGCAAGGATCCGGCCGAGCTGAATCAGATAGTCCTGCACCTCGGAAACGGCGCTTCGGCCTCGGCAATCAAGGGCGGCAAGGCCATCGACACCACGATGGGCCTCACCCCGCTCGAGGGTCTTGTCATGGGCACCCGCAGCGGCGACATCGATCCAGGCATCATCTTGCACCTCAACCGCAACTCGGGAATGAAGGTCGACGAGATCGACGACCTCCTCAACCGGCGCTCCGGTTTGAAGGGACTGTCGGGAGTCAACGATTTCCGTGCCCTGCTCGCACTGATCGAGGGCGGCGACCAAGACGCACAACTTGCGTACGACGTTTACGTGCACATGCTCCGTAAGTACATCGGCGCCTTCATCGTTCAACTCGGTGGCGTCGACGTCATCACCTTCACCGGCGGCGTCGGGGAGAACAACGTCGACGTACGACGCGACAGCCTGGCCGGGCTTTCCCGTCTCGGTATCGAGGTCGATCCGGCTCTCAACGAGGCGAAGAGTCGCGACGAGCGTCGTATCTCCGCATCCTCGTCGGCCGTCGAGGTGCTGGTGGTCCCCACCAACGAGGAGTTGGCGATCGCCCGCGCGGCGAAGGCTTTGGTGGCCGCACTATAGGTTTCTGCAGCACTGTAAACCTCGGGGCGTCCGTCAGAAATTGCTGCGCGGACGCACCGCATTCGCCCGGTCCACGAGGGCGTAGCGGTGCGTGCGGGAGGTCGTGGCGCGAGCGAGGGCGCGAAGGCAGGCTTCGGCTCCGGTGCGCAGACCTTGCTCGGTGAAGGGCAGGTCGAGGATGGGTTCGAGTTCGGTGTGCGAGCGATTGCCGTAGCGAATCCAATCGAGTGCCGTGCCCAACACCAGGGTTCGCATCTGCAGGCTTCGGCTCTCTTCAGCGGGTAGCGCCCGAACACGACGGGCGGCTTCCCGCAGAGTCGATTCGTCGAGTTCGGCGATCGGAACGCCGGACAGCATCGTCAGAGCGCTGGACATCCGTGCGACGTTGTAGTGCCGGGAAGACGTGGGTACTTCGTCGAGGGCGGCGATGGCTGCCTTCTTGTTGCCGTGATCGGCGAGTTGTCGGGCGAGCCCGAATGCTGCGCTCACGTAGTTTCGTTCGGTCCGCCAGACGGTGCGGTAGTACTTCTCGGAGAATCGGCACCATTGGTCCGGGTCGTCGCTCTCCCAGTGCTGGAGAATCAGTTCTGCCGTCGCTGCCAACGCCAGCTTGGGGGCAGCCTCGCCGGGCAGTGCGGTGAGAACTGCCTCGAAGTGACTGAAAGCGGGCTCGAATCGGTCCAGTTGTAACGCCGCAAGTCCTCGATACCACTCGATCTTCCAGTGGTCCCCGATGTTCTGCTGGAGTTCGCCCAGAACTGTCAGTGCGGTTTCCGGATCACCGAGATCGAGATGAGCTTTGGCCTCGGCCAGTCGAACTTCGCCCGAGACGGCGGCCGCCGGTGTGCCTGACGTTCGGTCGATTCCGTTCTCGCGGGCATGCTTGAGAGCATCGAGAGTCTGAGACGGTTCGCTGTGCACCGCCGCTGCCAGCAACGGCGCGCTGGGATCGGTGGGGTCGACCAACGGAATGGGAAGTGCGTGCGCAACTTCGCGCGGATCGAGAGCGGCGTCGTGGCTGACACCGTCGACGTACACATCGGTTTGCCCGACCAATTCATCGGTGCCGAAAGACGTTCGCTGCCTGCTGAACACGAGCGAGAGTCCGGGATTCTCCTGCCCGGTCTGCTCGGCGAGGATTTCTCGCAGAACGCCGGTGAGTTGTCCCGCGATTTCCTCGGCGGACTGAAATCGCTTCTTCGGATCCGGGTCGGTGGCGCGTAGCAGTAGACGGTGGAAGAACTCGTGGTCGCGCAGTAGTGGCTCGTCCTCGGGTTCGGGAAGGCCGTCGAGGTACCGTCCGTGCTTCGAAGGCATGTCGAGGGTGAGAACCGCGAGTGTTCTTCCGACGGTGAAGATGTCGGAGGCGATGGTCGGACCGGTCTCGATGATCTCGGGTGCTTGATAGCCGGCGGTACCGTACAGGTATCCGTAGTCTTCGATTCCGGACACGGCGCCGAGATCGATCAGCTTCAACTGATCCTCGGTGACCATCACGTTCTCGGGCTTGAGGTCGTTGTAGGCCAGGCCGGTGGAATGCAGATAGCTCAGCGCCGGAAGGATTTCCAGTACGTAGCCGATTGCCTGCTCGATCGGCATGTGCTTGCCGTCCGGGAATTCGGCCAGCACCTCGCGCAATGATCGCCCACCCACGTACTCCATGACGATGTACCCCATGGGTGTGCCGTCCGGGCGCGGATGCTCGACGAAGTTGAAGATCTTGACGATGCTGGGGTTGGCGACCTCGGCGAGGAACTGACGCTCGGCCACCGCAACGGCTTGCGCTTCGGAATCACCGAAATGCAAGAGCCCCTTGAGAACTACCCACCTGTCGCTGACATTGCGATCGATCGCGAGGTAGATCCATCCCAGGCCGCCGTGCGCGATGGGCCCTTGAACCTCGTATTGACCGGACACCAATTCGCCCTCTTCGAGGAGTGGGCGGAAGTCGAAAGTGGAACCGCACTTGGGGCAGGTGCCGTGCTGAGTTGCCTTGGTGCTTGCGCTCTTACGACCGACTGGTTCGTTGCATTTCCAACAGAAGCGTTTCCGCTCGGGGACGGTCGGGTCACTCATCACCGCAGACGCGGGGTCGATCTGCGGGACGGGGGGAACCTCGACCAGGCCGCCGCCGAGACGCAGCTTTCGCCCCGACCGGCTGCGGCGGGATCGAGTGGAGCGGCCGGTAGGGGAGGAGGACGCGGACGGCGTGGTTCCTCGTATCTGGGCCGAGGTCGGTTCGAGACGCTCGTAGGCGCCCGTGGCTTCGGGCTCGGGCCGCTCGTAGGCGCCGGTGGCTTCGGGTTCGGGACGCATGGAAGCCTGCGTGGCGTCGGGCTCGGGGCCGGTTTCTTCGGTCATGTCAGCCTCAATCCCGGTAGACGGCCGGCGGGGGACCGGGCGAAGGACCGAGGACGCTGAGCCAGCGGTCGTAGATACGGTTCCAGGTCCCGTCGCTCCGGATCCGATCCAGTGTTCCGTTGACGAATCGGACCAAGTCGGGGTTGTCCTTGTTCACTCCGATTCCGTACGGTTCGACGCCCAGTGAGCCACCGACCATCATCAGATACGGGTCTTGCGAGGCGAGGCCCGCGAGGATCGTGTCGTCGGTGCTGATCGCGTCCACCTGCCCCTGCTGGAGGACGACGAGGCAGTCGGACCACATCGGGACGGTGACGACGGTGGCTTCGGGTTGGAGTTGCTGGATTCGAGTCGCCGAGGTCGTTCCCCGGGCAGCGCAGACCCGCTTGCCTGCGAGGTCGTCGATGCCGCGGACGGATGACCCCTGCAAGACCTGAATTCGTTGTTCAGCGGAGAAGTACTGCGTCGAGAAGTCGACCTTCTCGCGCCGCTCGCACGTGATGGTCATGGTCTTGACGACCACGTCGACCATCGATTCCTGGAGTGCGGCGATCCGATCGTCCGACGTCAGGATTCGGTACTCGATCTTCTCCGGGTCACCGAGCAGATCTCGGGCGATTTCGCGGGCGATGTCCACGTCGAAACCCTCGAGGCGCCCGGTGGCCGGATCGCGAAAGCTCATGAGGTTGGAACCGGTGTCCAGGCCCACGATCAGCCGCCCGCGGGCGCGGATGGCGTCGAGGCTCGGCGTGGGTGGCTGCGGAGATGCGTCTGCGGGGGTGGGCCGCAGGCTCGCGGTGAGGTTGGTGCACGACGCGGTAGTCGTCGGTGTCGGGCTGGGAGCGATGGTGGCCTCGGCCGGCAGCGGCGGGTCCGTGTACGACGTGGCGCCTGCGTTGTCCAAGTCTTCGGCTCCATCCGCACCGCAACCGGCGAGCACCAGCATGGCCGCTGCCAGAACCGCGACACATACGGCCGGGCTCTTCCTCCGCATCACCGGTACTCCCGTCACTGATACTCCCGCAGTCGAGGCCAGAATCCGATGAAGATTCCGGCAACTCCGAGAACTGCCAATACAGACATGCCCGGTGCAGAGGCAGCCAACACCCGGGAGGCGTACGAGACGTCGGACCGAAGATTCGTGCGCGAATCCACGATTCCCTGCCAGAGTTCGTGATCGAGCTTTCCGTACTCCGCGGCCGAATCCTGTTCTCCGGCGCCGATGGTGATGGCTGCGGCGGACGTGAAGTCGCCGTTTCCGAGACGGTCGTACATGCGCGTGTGCGCAGCCACCCACTGCTGGCGCGAGTCGAGTGCGGCGGTCAGCACTTCGCTGTTCACTCGGGCGCGTTCGTCGCTTTGCAGGCCCTCGAGGATGTCCCGCAGAGCATCGACCTTGCGGGTGAACGTCACGTTGTCCTCGGCGGTCGAATCCCGCCTCGCCAGCGTGAGGGTTTCCACGGTGCGTGCTTGCTGCGCCATGATTCGTGCCTCGGTGAGTTCGTGCAGTGGCTCGGCCCCGGCGTCGAGCGCGCGCCCGGTGGCCAGTGCGGAGACCAGTCCGACCGTGAGCAGCCACAGCAGAGCTGCAGCGACCGCGAGCGAGGCAAGGATCAACCCGAGATTGAAGCGTCGGCGACTCTTGCGGGAGAAGTACATCTGTGTCGCCACCAGCGCGCACAGCACGAAGACGAACGCCACGATCGGCCACCACGGTGGAGTCTCGAAATCGCGCTGTACTTGGGAGACCAGCGTCTCCTGCGAGGCGTGCAGTTGCTGGGCCATCGGCAGCAGCGAGGTCTGCATCAACTGCGAGGCCTCGCTCAAATATGCTGCCCCGACCGGGTTTCCGACGCGATTGTTCGCCCGTGCAGTTTCGACCAGCCCGGTGTAGACGGAGAGGTCGGTCGAGATGGTGGTCAACGCGCTGTGACCGGCAAGATCGGTCGAGTCGAGACCGGCCGACGCCTGGACGATCTCCGCAGAGGCCTCACCGATCGACTGCGTGTATCGGTCGCGGACTTCGGCGGGTTCGAGGCCGCCGGAGATGAAGGCGGTGGCCGCGGCGGCGTCTGCCAAGGACAACGCACTGTAGAGATTCTGGGCCGAGTTGGCGAGAGGCTCGGTTTCGACGAGGAGGAGGTCGAGGTTCGCCTGGCGGTTCTCGATCGCTGCGGTGGCGAGGAGTCCGGCGATCAAAGTGATCGCGATCAGGATCAGTCCGACGACGGTCAACCGGCCAGGCGTCGAGGACATGAAGGCCTGCAGTTCGCGCCGCAGAAGTGCCTGCTCGTCCTCCGCCGACACTGATGTGGCCTCGGAGGGCGGCAGCGACCGGGGTTCGATGGACGGGACGACACGGTCGACCATCGAGCACCTCACTTCGCTGTAGGCGGGCTACCGAGAAATGATGCCGCCGAGAAATGATTCAGGGCATCTTCGCGAGCATATAAGCATCACCTACACCTGGAGCAGTTTGAAACGGTTAGTGTGGGACAACGGCGAGAGCAGGCGGAGCGAGGTAGTCGATGCGTGGTGACGGTGACGGTTGGTCCATCGGATCGGACGGTACTCGGCATTGGGGTAAACACGGAGCCGCAGGACTGCTTCTGCGTGCCCCCGATTCGGACGGATCACCCATGGTCTTGCTGCAGCATCGTGCGGCGTGGAGCCATCAGGGCGGAACGTGGGCACTGCCCGGCGGTGCGCGGGACTCACACGAGAGCACGACGCACGCTGCCGTCCGGGAAGCACACGAAGAAGCAGGTATCGCCGAGGACGCCGTCCGTGTCCGCGGGGAAGTAGTGACGATGCGCGCCGAGAGCGGGTGGACTTACACCACCGTCGTGGCTGACGCGGCGCATCCACTGTCGACGGTTGCCAATGGTGAGAGCACCGAGTTGCGGTGGGTACGCGAAGCCGACGTCGACTCACTGCCGCTGCATCCGGGCTTCGGTTCCTCATGGCCCGACCTCCGGACCGAGCCTGTTGTGGCCGTGGACGGCGATCCGCACACAGTCGTGCTCGAGGACGGCGGATTCGGATGGTTGTCGGGTAGTTCCCACCAAGGCAGTGAGCAGTCAGGCAGTGACCAGAACCTGTCCGAGGCGTCGAGTACGCAGTCGTAGCACTCGAGTCTTCACAGTTCATACACAGCAGAAGGGCCGGACTCCGCGGGAGTCCGGCCCTTCGGTGTTTCGGTCGTCGACCGAAACGAGGCTCAGCTGAGCGAGTTCAGCGCCGTGATGAAGCTGACCGCGGTGATACCGAGCTTGAGCAGCTCGCTGATCTTGCCGAGGTTCAGGTCTTCGAGCGATTCGGTGCTGAGCGAGCCGGTGTCGAGGGATCCCATTTAGTGCTCCTAGGTTCAGTTAGTAACTGGAGGTAAACTACAACAAACCGAATGGGATGTGACACGCAATCGAAGCAACTGTGAGCAAGATCACTTAATCCGACTTTTCGGACATCCAATCGCACCTAGGAACTGGGAGTTTGTTGTCTGATCGGACAACTTCCGTTCACAATTCGAGTCAGGCGTGCTGACCCGTAACTGTGCGGAAATCGCCCGGCAAACACTTGACGAACGCCAGTTACCGGCTTTCAGCGCCCAGCGACGGCTGCGGCGAGGCGTTGCGCGGCCGCCTGGGGATCCGATGCTTGCGTGATTGCACGCACGACGACGATGCGCGTGGCGCCGGCATCGAGCAGCTCTGGCAGACGTTCTTCGTCGATGCCGCCGATCGCGAACCAGGGCCGCGGCGGTGCGGCGTCGGCGGTCGATCGAACCAGTTCCAAACCGGACGCACTTCGATTCGGTTTGGTCGGTGTCGCCCAGACCGGCCCGGTACAGAAGTAGTCGACGCCCTCTTCGATGGCGGCCAGACTCGCCTGCGCGCGACTGCTCGTCGAACGGCCGATGACTACGTCTTCACCGACAACGGTTCGCGCGTAGGGGACGGGAATGTCGTTCTGGCCGAGGTGGAGGATGTCGGCGCCGGAAGCCATCGCGAGATCCGCGCGATCGTTGACGGCCAACAATGCGCCGTGGCGTCGCGCTGCGGTCGCGAGAATGCCCAGCGCCACCAGTTCGTCCTTGGCCTCGAGCGGGCCGAACTCGCGCTCACCGGCAGAGCCTTTGTCACGCAATTGGATGATGTCGACTCCGCCGGACAATGCTGCCTCGGCGAACTGCGCGAGGTCGCCTTTCTCGCGGCGCGCGTCGGTGCACAGGTACAGCCGTGCTGCTGCCAGGCGCTCGCGCCGGTCGATGTCGTTACTGGGATGTGTGGGGTGCACGGAGCAAACGGTAGCCTCTAGGGAGCAAGGTTCGACACGGGAGTCCTGAAACGTCGTCGTCACTTTTTGTCGTGACTGCGAGGTTCGTAGGGCTGAGAGGGGATCGCGACCAGATCCCGACCGTCAGACCTGACCCGGATCATGCCGGCGCAGGAAGTGGAGGTGGAGTTTCGTGAGTACACACGCTCGTACGGTGTCGGTTGTCGGCGGCGGTGTCATCGGTCTCGCTATCGCGTGGCGAGCAGCCCGCGACGGGTGGGCCGTTCGGTTGTACGACCCGTCCATTGGATCAGGTGCTTCGTGGGTGGCGGGCGGAATGCTTGCCCCGCTTTCCGAAGGCTGGCCGGGTGAAGAAACCGCGTTGACAATCGGTGCAGCGTCCCTGGAACGGTGGCCGACGTTCGGTGAGGAGCTCGGAAAATTCGGGCAATCGGTCTTCACCGCGGACAGCTCGCTGACGGTTGCACTCGACGCTGCCGACGCGCAGGACCTGCAGACCATCGCCGAGTGGGTGAGCTCGCAGGGGCACGAACTCGAAGTTCTCGGTCGCGCGCGCATCCGTGAACTCGAACCGATGCTGGGCCGGGGCATCCGGTCGGGGTTGATGGCTGTTGGTGAGTCCGCCGTCGACAACAGACTTCTGCTGGCGGCGTTGCAGAAGGCCTGTGCGGAATCCGGCGTCGAATTGATCGCGCGGGCCGTCGACGACCTCGCCGAACTCGATACCGATCAGATAGTGCTCACCGCCGGTATCGCGTCACCCAAGCTGTGGCCCGGGCTACCTGTACGCCCGGTCAAGGGCGAAATCCTTCGCTTGCGCAGTAGGCCTGGAGTCACCCCGGCGCCCAGCCGCACCATCCGCGGAAGCGTCCACGGGCGGCCCGCCTACCTCGTCCCGCGCGGTGACGGAATCGTCGTCGGCGCAACACAATACGAGTCTGGTGAGGACACACAGGTCACGATGGCCGGAGTACGGGACCTGATCAACGACGCCGAGGCACTGATGCCGGCGATCGGCGAATACGAACTGTACGAGTGCGCGGCAGGTCTGCGTCCCATGACGCCGGACAACCTGCCGTTGATCGGGCGCGTGTCCGATCGTGTTGTCGTCTCCACCGGGCACGGCCGCAACGGAGTCCTGCTGACGCCCGTCACCGCCGATGCGACGGTCGCGTTGCTGAACGGCACATCTTTGGTCGAGGTAAAAGGAACCGAACCCGAGCGGTTCGCAGTAGCTAAGGAAAATTCATGAGTGAGCAGGTCCCGATCGGGATCACCGTCAACGGCGAAGATCTCGAGTTCGATCGAGCAGTCACGGTGACCGAACTTCTGACGCACCTCGAGTTGCCGAGCAAAGGCATCGCCGTCGCCGTCGACGGTGCGCTCTTTCCTCGCGGGCGTTGGGACGAATCCGTCGGACGTGGTTGGGAAATCGAGATCCTCACGGCGGTGCAGGGTGGCTGAGCAGGACCTTCTCACTATCGCGGGCCGCAGTTTCGGTTCCCGGCTCATCACGGGGACAGGCGGCGCCGCCAACCTTGCGGTGCTCGAGGAAGCGCTTGTCGCCTCCGGTACCGAACTGACCACCGTCGCGATGCGGCGAGTCGACGCGGCCGGCGGCACCGGCGTTCTGGACCTGCTTCGTCGCCTCGGAATCGAACCGTTGCCGAACACCGCCGGGTGTCGAGGCGCCGCCGAAGCGGTCCTGACGGCGCAGTTGGCACGCGAAGCGCTCGAGACGAACTGGGTCAAACTCGAAGTCATCGCCGACGAGCGGACTCTGCTGCCCGACGCAATCGAACTCGTCTCCGCCGCAGAACAATTGGTGGACGACGGATTCACCGTCCTGCCGTACACGACGGACGATCCGGTGCTGGCGCTTCGCCTCGAAGAGGTCGGCTGCGCGGCAGTCATGCCGCTCGGTTCACCCATCGGGACAGGGCTGGGTATCGCGAATCCGCACAACATCGAGATGATCGTCGAGCGCGCCGGTGTGCCCGTCATCCTCGACGCCGGAATCGGAACGGCCAGCGACGCCACCCTTGCCATGGAGTTGGGCTGCGACGCCGTCCTGCTTGCGACAGCGGTGACGCGGGCCAAGAATCCCGCGTTGATGGCGTCGGCGATGCGGCACGCAGTGGTAGCAGGTTTCGAAGCGCGTCACGCCGGCCGGATTCCCAAGCGGTTCTGGGCCCAAGCATCGTCCTGACGGACCATTTCCGGGTGTTTTCTCAGGGTTATGCCCGGATTATCCGGCTTCGTGTCCTACCTGAGTACCACTCGGAACTAGACCTGTGGCCGATGTGCTGGTCATTGCCGGTAGGGCAAAGTTCTCCTCATGATTGAACTGAGGGGATTGACCAAGGTTTACGGACCGACGAAAGCGGTGGACGATTTGTCGTTCACGGTCAAGCCGGGCATCGTGACGGGCTTCCTGGGCCCGAACGGTGCCGGTAAGTCGACGACGATGCGGATGATCCTGGGTTTGGATCAGCCGACGTCGGGTGCGGCGTTGATCGAGGGCAAGCCGTACCGCGAGCTCAAGACGCCATTGCGGACGGTCGGTGCGTTGCTGGATGCGAAGTGGGTGCACCCCAATCGCAGTGCGCGGGCGCATCTGCAGTGGATGGCTGCTTCGAACGGGATCCCGAAGTCCCGCGTCGACGAGGTGCTCGGGTTCGTCGGATTGTCCGAGGTGGCGGGTAAGAAGGCCGGCGGGTTCTCGCTCGGTATGTCGCAGCGTCTCGGGTTGGCGGGTGCGTTGTTGGGGGATCCGAAGGTGTTGTTGTTCGACGAGCCGGTCAACGGTCTCGATCCGGAGGGCATCGTCTGGATTCGTAAGTTCATGCAGCGGTTGGCGGCCGAGGGCCGCACGGTGTTGGTGTCGAGTCACCTTCTGTCGGAGATGGCGCTCACGGCGGAGCAGTTGGTGGTGATCGGTCGGGGTCGGTTGATTTCGGATTCGACGGTGGCGGAGTTCGTGGATCGTTCGTCGGAGTCGACGGTGCGGGTGCGTAGTCCTCAGCTCGATGCGTTGCGCAGTGTGTTGCTCTCGCAGGGGCTGACGGTGCGTGAGGACGGTTCCGGTGTTGCCCCGGCATTGGTGGTGGTGGATTCGACCACTGATGTGATCGGTGGGTTGGCTGGTTCGCAGGGGATCGTGCTGTACGAGTTGGCTTCTGTGCAGGGGTCGCTCGAGGATGCGTTCATGAAGTTGACCGGGGACGATGTCCAGTACCACGCATCCGGTATCGATCCGGGTGCCGGAGCCCACCACGCAAATACACAGCAGGCAAACACGCAGCAGGCTATGGGAGGTGCACTGTAATGGCTGTTCTCAGTGCTGAACGTATCAAGATCACCACGACCAAGTCGCCGCTGTGGTGCTCGGTCATCATCGTCGTGCTCGCGCTCGGCTTCGCGGCCATCATGGGCGCGGTTGCCAAGTCGGCTCTGACGTCCTCCGACGTCCAGGGAGCACCGGACCTCGACACCGCCGTTGCCACGGCAGGCATCTCGGGTTTCGGAATCATGGTTCTCATGATCATGGCGGCCCTCGCGGTCACCAGTGAGTACCGCTTCGGGACCATCCGCACCACCTTCCAGGCAGTTCCGAACCGTGCCTCGGTTCTGATCGCCAAGGCCGGCCTCATCGGTGCCTTCGGTGCGGTGCTGACGTTTGTCCTCGCTTTCGGGTCCTACGCGGTGGCCAAGGCCATGGCCGGTTCCGAGGCCAGCACGGGTCTGACCCTGTCGACCGGCGATGACTGGCGTGCGATCTACGGCATCCCGGTTTACGCCTTCCTGTGCGTGATCCTCGCTGTCGGCGTCGGATCGATCATCCGTCAGTCGGCCGGCGCTATTGCGTTGCTCCTGCTCTGGCCGCTGCTCATCGAGAGCCTGTTCGGACTGTTCGGCAGTGTCGGCGAGAAGATCACTCCGTTCCTGCCGTTCGCGAATGCAAACCACTTCCTCAGCCCTGGTGGCGGAAGCCTTGATTTCCACTGGGGACCCTGGGGCAGCCTGATTTACTTCGCGGCCTTCGTTCTGGTGATTTTCGGAGCAAGTATCGTCATCGTGAATCGTCGCGACGCCTGATCTTGTCGCTCCCTCGGTAGGTGTTGTCGGGAGACCTACCGAGAACAAGGAGTGACAGCAGAGTAGGGACCCAGTACGAAAAACCATTCGTACTGGGTCCCTTTCCTGTGCTCCGGCCGATATCCTCCGAAGATGAGACTCTTCGGTGTGGTTGTGGTCGCAATGGCTGGAGCACTCGTGGTGAGTGGATGCGCGTCGGGAAGTGAAGCGGCCGTCCCGACAGACCCGGTTGCATTCTCCGAGACCGTCACCGTCGACGCCGTGACCGGGCATCTGGAGCAACTCGAGAAGATCGCCGCCAACAACGAGGGCAATCGATCGGCCGGTACCCCCGGCTATGACGCCAGTGTCGACTACGTGGCAAACCTGCTCGAAGACAAGGGTTTCGAGGTCAGCACCCCGGAATTCGACTTCAGCTCCTTCGATCCCGGCACCGAATCCCTGAAAGCCGCTGACGGCTCCGATGTTCCGGTGCGGGCGCTGACATATTCCACCTCCACGGGACCGACCGGAATCACGGCGCGTCTGGTGGCGATTCCCGCCGACGAGACCCCCGGTTGCGAGGCCACCGACTACGACGGCCGCGACGTGAACGGTGCCATCGTGCTGGTCACCCGTGGAGTGTGCCCGTTCGGCGACAAGCAGAAGATCGCCGCTGATCGCGGCGCGGCGGCGTTGCTGGTTGCCAACAACGAGGACGCAATGCTGGGCGGGGCTACCTTGGGTGAACCCGAAGACGCCCGCATTCCGACCGGCGGGGTGAGTAAGGCGTCGGGCGAGGCTCTTGCCGCAGCGCCCGGAGACCTCACGCTGATTCTCGACACGTCGACGGAAACGACGAAGTCGCGCAACGTGATTGCACAGACCAAGACCGGCGCGACCGACAACGTGGTTGTCGTGGGCGCCCACCTGGACAGTGTGCCGGAAGGTCCCGGAATCAACGACAACGGAAGCGGCACCGCAGCCGTGCTGGAAACCGCGCTGCAGATGGGAAGCTCACCGAGCATCGAAAATGCCGTGCGTTTCGCTTTCTGGGGAGCGGAAGAAGTGGGATTGGTCGGCTCCACCCGCTACGTCGAGGGTCTGAGCGATCAGGAACGGGCCGACATCGCCCTGTACCTGAATTTCGACATGCTCGGTTCGCCCAACGCCGGATACCTGGCTTACGACGGCGACAACTCGGATGCCGTCGGGGAGGGGCCCGGGCCCGAGGGGTCGGCGGGCATCGAGCGCACCTTCGTCGATTTTCTCGCCGGGCGAGGGATTGCGGCGGACGGAACGGACTTCGACGGGCGCTCCGACTACGGCCCGTTCATCGAGATCGGGATCCCGGCGGGTGGCGTGTTCAGCGGCGCGGACGAGCGCAAGACGCCGGCACAGGCCGAGAAGTGGGGCGGAGAGGCGGAGGAGACTTTCGACCCGAACTACCACAGTGCCCAGGACAACCTCGCGAACATCGATCGCGAAGCGCTCGCTGCCAACGCTTCTGCAGTAGCCTTCGGAGTTGCGACGTATGCCCAGGATTTGAGCGGACCGAACGGAGTTCCCGTCGGCGATGCCCGGACACAGGCCAGAACCGAATGATCGACTGACCGAATGATCGACTGTGCGAGCGACCAGGAGGCCACCGTGCGAGAACGGCGGCAGCACACTGTCTGTAACTCTGAGTTACGCTTGAGTTATGGCTGATCTGTCCCCGGAGAACACCGACACGGCAGGTGCTTCTTCCTCCTCGGTTCGAGGCGTCGTCGACGTCGTCTTGAACTCTGCGGCAGAACTTAACCGTCGGCAGCAGCTCATCGACGCGCTACGACGCCTCAGGCGGGCACTACCCGGTGATCCAGGGTTTGGGGATCCGCTCTCGCTCGCCGGCCCCGGCGGTGCCCGCGCCGTGGCGCGCGTCGCTGACAGATTGCTCGATCAGAAGCCGGCAGCCACTCGCGAAGTGAGCCTCGGAGCACTGCAGGTGTGGCAGGCAGCGCTGGAAAAGATGGGCCGCGGACGTGGCGATCAAGAACTGACCATCGTCTTCACCGATCTGGTGGGCTTCTCCACCTGGTCGCTCGCAGCCGGTGACGGCGCGACGCTGACCCTTCTGCGTGCGGTGGCGCAGGCCGTGGAAACTCCGATCACCGACAACGGCGGACACGTCGTCAAACGGATGGGCGACGGTCTGATGGCAGTGTTCATTCGCCCGGATGCGGCTTTGAAGGCGGTGTTCACCGCGCAGGACGCGCTCGCGGAAGTCGATCTCGACGGATACACCCCGCGCATGCGCGTCGGCCTACACACGGGTACCCCGCGTCAGATCGGTGACGACTGGCTCGGCGTCGACGTGACCATCGCCGCCCGGATGATGGGCTTGGGCGGCGACGGCAACGTCATGATGTCGGCGACAACTCTCGAGGAACTCGAAGCCGGCACCCTGGAGGATCTCGATCTCACGATCCGGCCATGGCGGCGAGGGTTTTTCGCGACCACGCCCAACGGAGTTCCCGTCGACCTGGGAATCTGGCGCGTGCGCCGGAACTAGCGCCCTGGACCTCGAGCGCTAGACCTGGAGCCGCCAGAGCGGGGACACCGGACCGTGTCCCGCGCCGAGGTCGTACGACGCCTCGAGACACTTGGTCACCCACTCTTTGCCGAACGCCACCGCGTCCGGAACGGAATAGCCGTGTGCGAGAGCGCAAGTGATCGCAGCAGCCAGCGTGTCTCCGCCGCCGTGATCGTTGCCGGTGTCGATCCGGGCACTGCTGAATTCGAGGAAACGGTCGCCGTCGAACAACAGGTCGGTGGACAACTCCGAAGTACGAAGGTGGCCACCCTTGACGATGGACCATTGAGCGCCGAGCGCATGCAGCGCTTCTGCCGCTTGGCGGGCGCTCTTGTCGTCGACGACCTCGATACCGGTGATCAACCGAACCTCGTCGAGGTTCGGAGTGACCACCGTGGCTGCCGGAATCAAGGTGTTGCGGACCGCGTCGAGAGCTTCTTCGTGCAGCAGCGGATCGCCGTGCATCGACGCGCACACCGGGTCGACCACGAGCGGAATCGGACGGTCGCGGCCGATCCCAACCTCGGCGGCAACCGCGGCCACCGCTTCGATGATCGTCGTCGACGCGAGCATTCCCGTCTTCGCCGCACCGACGCCGATGTCCGAGACCACGACGCGCACCTGGTCGGCGACGATCTCCGGCGGAATCTCGTGGAATCCGCTGACTCCCACCGAATTCTGGACCGTCACTGCGGCGACGGCCACGCAGGCGTGCACTCCGCACATCGCCATCGTGCGGGAATCGGCTTGAATGCCGGCTCCGCCACCGGAGTCGGTTCCGGCGATGGTCAATGCCCGAATCGGGGTCTGTCCGGCGGGGGTCAGGGGCAGCAGCTTCACGACGACGAGCCTACCGATCGGACCTGGGGAAACGGCAGCTCGGTCCCACCTCTCGCGGGAACGACGGCGCGAACTGCGATTGCGATCCGGTCGTTCCCGGTGCAAAAATTGGTCGAACCCGGGACAGCGTCGTCGGTAGCTGATTCTATGAGTGGCATGGATCACAGTTATGGAGAGCGTGCGAACGCAGCTGTCGCCGATCGCGCAGGTGCACATCGTGCCGTGGAGGTCGCCGCAATGAACGACATCGAAAATTCGAAAACCGGAACCTCACCGGAAGTCACGCTCGTGGACAATCCGTCGCACGAACGATTCGAACTGCTCTCCGACGACGAGTTGGTCGGCATCCTCGGATACCGC
The DNA here is from genome assembly GCF_001653035.1 of Rhodococcus sp. YH3-3. Classification (NCBI taxonomy): domain Bacteria; kingdom Bacillati; phylum Actinomycetota; class Actinomycetes; order Mycobacteriales; family Nocardiaceae; genus Rhodococcus; species Rhodococcus sp. YH3-3. The sequence continues at coordinate 1,973,597 of NZ_BCWH01000001.1, forward strand.
GACGAAGACGAGATTTCGGGGAGCGGAGCCGAAGCGGGCGACGTGGTTGCGTACATGCATACCGTCGTCAAAGAGGAGTACGGCGGGCAGGGACTGGCAGCCGTACTCGTGCAGTTCGCAATGGACTGCGCCCGAGAACGTGAATGGTCGGTACGGCCCGTGTGTACCTATGTTCAGCGGTACCTCGGCGAGCACCCCGAGTATCTGGAACTGCTCGTCGAGGACTAGAAGCCCGAGGGTGCAAACAGACGATCAGGCTCCGAGATTCACGATCACCCGAGATTCACGATCACCGGAGCGTGATCGCTGGCGCCCTTGCCTTTTCGCTCGTTTCGATCGATCTCGGCCGCCTCGACGCGAGCTGCGAATGCCGGTGAGCCGAGGATGAAGTCGATTCGCATACCCTGCTTCTTCGGGAAGCGAAGCTGCGTGTAATCCCAGTACGTGTACACGCCGGGACCGGGTGTGTACGGGCGAACTACGTCCGCGAACCCGGACTCGGTGAAGGCGGTGAACGCAGCTCGTTCCGGCTCCGACGTGTGGGTCTTGCCCTCGAAGAAAGCGGGATCCCACACGTCGTCGTCAGTGGGAGCGACGTTCCAGTCGCCGACCAGGGCGATCTGCGCGTCGGGATCCTGCTTGAGCCAGCCCTCCGCGTCGTCGCGCAGCTTGGCCAGCCAATCCAGCTTGTAGGCGTAATGCGGGTCTTCCAGCTCACGGCCGTTGGGGACGTACAGGCTCCACACCCGCACACCGCCGCAGGTGGCACCGATCGCACGTGCCTCGCGGACCGGGTCTGCCTCGGGATCCTTGTCGAATCCGGGCTGATCCTCGAATCCGATCTGCACGTCCTCCAAGCCGACGCGGGAAGCGATGGCGACACCGTTCCACTGGCTCAACCCGACGTGGGCGACCTCGTAGCCGATTTCCTTGAAGCGTTCGTACGGAAACTGCTCGTCCTTGCACTTGGTTTCCTGCATTGCCAGGACGTCGACGTCGGATCGACCGAGCCAGTCGATGATCCTGTCGGTACGGGCACGGACGGAGTTGACGTTCCAGGTAGCGATGCGCACGAGGGCAAGCCTAGCGTCAGCCGCCGACAGGATCGGTGGCGTATCGGTAGCGGTGGTGTTCGACGAATCCGAGCCGCTCGTACAGCGCGATCGCCGCGAAGTTGTCCGCCGAAACCTGGAGGTACGCGTGCGTCGCACCGTTCTCACGACCCCAGGAGAGTAGATCTCCGCAGATCAGCGACCCGATTCCGTGACGACGGTGTTCAGGGGCGACGTGAATGCCGGTCAGTCCTACCCAGCGTTTGTGGTCGGGTGCCTCGGTGAGCGCAGCGCGCCCGATGGCAAGCGTCGTGTCGGTGTTTCCGATCGCGCCGAAAGTTGCAGTGCCCACGACAGCCGTGAGGACCGCCTCGACGTACGCCGGATCGCCGTGGGCGTCGTACATCGACAGCCAGTTGTGGTTGGGGTGGTCGGCGAACGAGGTGACCGGAGGACCGAGCGGCAGCGTGACATTGTCCAGATCGGCGGCCATCACGATGGTTTCCTTCTTGCTGGTCCACCCGTCCGGAGCGGTGCCGAGTCGATCGGGGAGGAGCAGCAGGGTCGGCAGGCCGCGGTCACCGAACCACTGGCGTATCCGCTCGATGGTGCTCGCGTCGAAGCCGGCAACCGCCCCCGCACCACCGAGCGGCAAAGCCGAATTGGCGCGGCCGGTGACACCGTGACCGGCGCGCAGCAACCAACCGTCGATCCACGCCTGCTCGACCCCCGGCCACGCCGCCGCAGCAGCCGTTTCGAGGTTTCGAATCTCGCCGATGCGAATCGGGCGGGCCGAGAGACTCTTGAGCGCGATCACCTGATCGGCGGAGACCTGGACCAGCCGACCGTCGCCGGCGCGGACGGCGATGGGATCGGCGCCCTCGAGGATGCCGATGACGTCGGTCATGGGATGCGAATAGCCGGGTGGGAGCTTGTATCGCAAAACCACCCGGCTACCGATCGAAATGTTGCCGTTCAGAGCAGAATTCTCAGTCTTCGTAATCGTCGTCGTCGTGACCGAACGGATCGTCGACGGTCCCCGGCGTCCAGGTCAGACCGGGCTTGCCCCAACCGGAACGCTTGATGATCTTCTTGGCAGCACGCGCGTTGCGGCCGATGAGTACGTCCGTGTAGAGGAAACCGTCGAGATGCCCGGTCTCGTGCTGGAGCATCCGTGCGAAGAATCCGGTGCCCTCGACCTCGATCGGGTTGCCGTCGGCGTCGGTGCCGGTGACCTTCGCCCAATCGGCGCGACCCGTCGGGAACTGCTCGCCCGGAACGGACAGGCAACCCTCGAAGTCTTCGTCCGGGTCGGGCATCGTCTGGGGGATTTCGGACGTCTCGAGTACCGGGTTCACGACGACGCCGCGTCGACGCTCGCTGCTGCGGTCGTCGCCGGGGCAGTCGTAGACGAAGACTCGCAGTGGAACACCGACCTGATTGGCCGCCAGACCGACGCCGTTGGCAGCGTCCATCGTCTCGTACATGTCTGCGATCAGTTCGGCGATCTCGGCCGGGGACTGAGTGACCGGCTCTGTCGCCTTGTGCAGTACCGGGTCGCCGACGATTCGGATGGGGAGGATAGCCATGCGGACAAGGATAGTGCGGCGCGCCCGCGTAGTTATCACGGCCCGCACACTCGATCATGGTTCAATGGTTGCTGAAGAACAGCGATGTAATTCGTTGCTCGGTCGGAACGTGGGCCGCGGGGGAAATTGTGAGTTACCTTCGGGCCAGGGGACCGGGAAACTCACGGCCGCGAGAATATCGGTCGGAAAAGAACACCGGGCATACGAGTCTCGCTGACGCCGAGCACAGCAGTCGAGGAGTGACATGGACGGCGCAACCGCGCGTAGTCGGAACCAGTCCGAAGGCACTGGCGCCGACGATTCGGTAGTAGATACAGCAGGCATGCACGAGGTCGGCGAAGACGGCCTCACCCGCCGGGAGCACGACATCCTCTCCTTCGAGCGTCAGTGGTGGAAGTACGCCGGTGCGAAGGAAGAAGCCATCAAGGAGTTGTTCGACATGTCGGCAACCCGCTACTACCAGGTTCTCAATGCCTTGGTCGATCGCCCCGAATCCTTGGCGGCTGATCCCATGCTGGTCAAGCGCCTGCGTCGTCTGCGCGCCAGCCGTCAGAAGGCCAGGGCCGCGCGTCGCCTCGGCTTCGAGGTCACCTGAATCACGCGTACATATGATCGGGCTGTCCACGCACTGGCGATAAGGTCGACATCGTGAGTACCCCGAAAGAGCAGCCGTCCGGACCTCCGCTTCGCGCAATCGCCATGGTGTTGATCGCGTTGGCGATCGTGTTCATCGGTCTCGGAGCAGCCTCACTCGGTGGATCGAGCGACGAGAACACCGCAGCAGAGCAGACCGAATCCTCGGCGCCTGCCACGACGAGCGCCCCCGCGCCGGCACCTGCCACTTCCAAGCCGGCAGCGACGACGCAACCCGCTTCGGGCGATACCACCACTACCTCGCGTCCCTCGGGAACTGCGACGACCACGACTTCCAGCTCCGCGAGCGGCACCGACACGTCGAATGTCAGCGTTCGAGTTCTCAACAACAGCACCGTCTCGGGTCTGGCAGCAGGTACCGCCGAGGAATTGACGGCAGCAGGTTGGAACGTCGAGGAGACGGGTAACTACAGCGAGGGCACCGTCAGTACGACGACGGTGTATTACGGATCGTCCGCGGCGGAGAAGGCAGCGGCGCAGAAGATCGCGGCTGAACTCGGAGTCTCCGCAGAGCCTCGATTCGCCGGCATCGCGAACGCGTCACCTGGCGTGATCGTGATCGTGACCTCCAACTGACCGGTCGTGAAGGTGGAACTGACCCGTCGGTTCCAGCTACTACACGCGCCGTTATGATCAGAAGCACTTTCTCGCCACCTCAAAGGAGCGGTTCGATGGCCCCCAGCAGCACCCGGCGTATGTCCTGGCGCGTCGTTGCCCCTGTAGTCGCGATTGCCGCTTTCGGCTTGACCGCTTGCAGTAACAGCGAAGAGCCCAGCAGCGTCCCCGGCACGACTCCTCCGGTGTGGACCGGTGCAGCCGATCCCAGCGCGCACGAAAGCGCGGGCGGCCACGGTTCCGAGACGGCGCACGCCGGCGCTTCTGCCGAAACGGTCACCGCAACGCTGAACGGCACCGACGGCGCCAAGGTCGGAACGGTCACGTTCGCGCAGGAAGGTAGCGACGTCAAGGTCACCCTCGACGCCAAGGGCCTCACCCCCGGCTTCCACGGATTCCACGTCCACCAGGTCGCCAAGTGCGAGACCAATTCCGTTGCCCCCAGCGGCGGAGAGCCGGGTAACTTCCTCTCGGCAGGCGGACACTTCCAGGCCGAGGGTCACACGGGCCACCCGGCGAGCGGCGACCTCACTTCGGTTCAGGTCCTCGAAGACGGCACCGCCACGCTGGTCACCACCACCGATGCATTCACCGTCGACGAACTGGTCGCAAACGGTGGAACATCCGTCATGATCCACGCCGGAGCGGACAACTTCGGCAACATCCCGACGCGTTACGCGCCGGCACCGGACCAGCAGACCCTCGACACCGGTGACGCAGGCGGACGCGTTGCTTGCGGTGTCATCACCAAGAGCTGACAAACTCACCTGAGTTTTGCATCACTTCCGGCGACTACCACGCAGTAGCCAGCACGGTGTTTTTACCGACACTGTGATTGGATTCTCTGCGTGGTAGTTCCATTTCCAGGTTCGCCGCGCCCGACGCTGGGCGTGGAGTGGGAGATCGCGCTGGTCGATCGCAAGACCAGAGATCTCTCCAACACAGCAGCCGAGGTGTTTTCGGCGGTCGAAGAGCTTGCCGGCTCCGAAACCCCGCACATCACCAAGGAACTACTGCGAAATACCGTCGAACTCGTCACGGGTATTCATTCGACGGTCGGCGAGGCGATGAGTGATCTCGACAGGTCACTGGATCTGCTGCGTCGCGCTGCGAATCCGCTGGGCGTCGACCTCATCAGCGCGGGCACGCACCCGTTCGCGCAATGGTCGACTCAGTTGGTCACCCGGACGCCCGACTACGACGAGCTCATCGAACGCACGCAGTGGTGGGGTCGGCAGATGCTGATCTGGGGCGTGCACGTCCACGTGGGTGTCTCGTCCGCGGACCGCGTTTTCCCCATCATCAACGCACTGCTGCAGCGCTATCCGCATTTGCTGGCGCTGTCGGCATCCTCGCCGATGTGGGCCGGTGTCGACACCGGCTATGCGTCCAATCGAGCGTTGATGTTCCAGCAGCTCCCCACCGCAGGTCTTCCGTACCAGTTCGAGAACTGGGCCGAATACGAGTCGTTCATCGACGACCAGATGAAGACCGGTGTGATCACCAAGATCGGTGGCATGCACTGGGACATCCGTCCTGCGCCGAAGTGGGGAACCATCGAGGTCCGGGTCTTCGACGGCGTCTCGACGCGCGCCGAACTGGGTGCCCTCGTTGCTCTGGTCCACTGCCTCATCGTCGATCTGGACCGCAGACTGAGCGCCGGTGAGACTCTGCCGAACATGCAGCCGTGGCACGTCAAGGAAAACAAGTGGCGCGCAGCGAGATACGGACTGGACGCCGAGATCATCCTCGACTCCGACGCAAACGAGTGCCTCGTCACTGACGATCTGGATCGCCTACTCGACGACTTGGCGCCGATCGCGGTCTCGCTCGGCTGCGCGGACGAGTTGGCGTCGGTGGCGGACATTCCCCGTCGCGGCGCGTCCTACCAGCGGCAACGTCGTGTAGCGGAAGCGACGGGCGGCGATCTGGTTGCGGTCGTCGACGCCTTGGTCGCAGAGTTGGGCACCTAGCAGGTTCACAGTGCGAAGGACTGTTTCGCGGACTGGAAATCCGGGCATCCCAACCGTTTGTCCAGTGGGTGTCCATATTCAGTTCACACGCCGTTTACTATTGTCCGGTGTTGATAGACAGTTGGTCCCAACGAGGGGGCGCACCCGGACAGTCGGACCGTTCGTGGTCGAGTTCTCACAGACTCCTTCTGATCGGCACAGCAGCATTGACCGTGCTGGTCCTGGGCGTGCAGGCGTTCGCGTCGTACAAGGGCTATCTCGGTCCGGTGGAAAGCCTGTTTGGTGACTACTTCCTCGTTCCCCGCTCCGCGACCATGCCTTGGGTGGGCCTCGCTCTCGCGCTCGTCGGACTGAACAACAAAGAACGCATCTACGCGGTATCCGCGGCCGTCGTGATCGACGTGGTCGTCGGCGCGATCCGCTGGTTCTCGGGTGGACCGCTGACTATGGGCACCGGCGGCACCTGGGTGCTGACGGCCATCGCGGTGTACGCGGTGTGGAAGTTGTCCGGTGAGCGTCGACTCAGCGTTCTGCACGGCGTCGCGCTGGGCGCGTTGCTCATCATCGCGGCCAAGGTTGCCGAGACGTGGCTGGAGATCACCATTCTCGTCGGCACCGACGTGTGGGACGAGTACGTGTTCCTCGCCGACCAGGCTCTCGGGAATCCGTCGTGGGTGATGGGCCAGATCGTCGACGCCATGGGCCCCGTCGGTGCAGCAGCCCTCGACTGGATCTACGTCGAACTGCCGGTCGCGGTGATCGTGGTTGCTCTCTATCAAGTACGTAAGGGATGGCCGTCGCATCACCTGCTGCGCACGTTCCTGCTCATCGGGCTGATCGGCCCGATCTTCTACGTCCTGTTCCCGGTGGTCGGCCCGGTGTTCGCCTTCGGTCCGCGTGGGTTCGGATTCCAGATCGGTGACTACTGGCCGAACATCGTGCCCAACTTCGACTTCGCATCACCGTCGTCGCTGCCGTTCGACGACGCCGCACCGCGAAACTGCATGCCGAGCCTGCACACCGCGTGGGCGGTCGCATTGTTTATCCACTCGCGCAGCGGGCCGTGGTGGATTCGCAGCCTGGGATCGTTCTGGCTCGTTGCGACCCTGACCGCGACGCTCGGTTTCGGATTCCACTACGGCGTCGACCTCATTGCCGGTGCCGTCCTGTGCTTGACCCTCGATGCGGCGCTACGGGATCCGGAGCGAGGCTGGGGGTGGTTCCGAGTGCGTCTGTTGATCGGTGGCTCGGCACTCCTGGCGGGATTGTTGCTCTCGTACCGGTTCGCTGCGGTGCAGATGGCCGAGTACCCGGCGATCTTCGGGCCGCTGCTGATGGCTGTCCTGGTTCTCATGTCGGTGGCGTACTTCGCCACCTTCTTCGCCCGCCCCGGCACTGCTCTTGCGGTGTGGGGCGAGCGCGACGGCGAGTGGGATGCCGTTACAGGAGAGAGTCCGGGTCTTCCAGCTCGTTGATCTTCATGAGGTCGTCCTCTTCGCGCTGTTCGCGGTAGGCGACTCGGCCGACGCTGTGCGCGATCACGGGCGCCGTCAGCAGCGTGAAGATGCCCACCAGGACCAACATCCAGATGTCGACGCTCCCACGAAGCAGGAACACGGCGCCCATCAGGACCAGGATCAGTCCGACCACCTGAGGTTTCGTGGCCGCGTGCATACGACGCAGAGTGTCGGGGAAGCGAACGATTCCCACCGCGGCGGTCAGCGCGAGCAGCGCGCCGAGGAAGATGGAGATGGCCCCGATCGTGTCGAGGATGTTGCCGATCACTGGTCACTCACCCGGAAGCGCGCGACGGACACCGAACCGATGAAGCCGACCAGCGCCAGCGCGACGATCGCGGGAACGATGGTCGTGTCTTTGCTGTACGCGGCCCAGACCGCGAGTCCACACATCGAGACCGCGATGATCGTGTCCAGGGCTACGAGGCGGTCGAGTGAGCTCGGACCGTCGAGCAATCGGAACGTGGTCAGTACGGCGGCGATCAGCAGAATCACTCCGGAAATGATCAAGATCGTGGTGATGAACCCGTTCATGGTTGGTCCTCCTGCCGGGGTGCATCGAATTCGTAGTCGCGCTGGTGCCATGGGCTGGGTTGCCAGTCCGAATCACGTTCGAACGACGCGATGAACAACCGCTCGAGGTCCTCCACCGAGCGGTAGAACGCGCTGACGGCTTTCTGCGAGCCGACGTCGAGCACGTGGACGTAGACGATGCGTCGGTTCTGGTCGATCTCGAGAACCATCGTGCCGGGGATCAGGTTGAGAACGTCGATGCACAGCGTGAGAACCAGGTCGGACTTGATCCCGAGTTGGTACCGCAGAACTCCGGTGACCGGGGGCGGCGACGGGCGGATCGCCAGCCACGCGACCTGGATACTCGACTGGATCGCGTAGTACACGATCATCCACAACAGACGCAGAATCGACAGCAGATGTACCCGACCCTCGACCGGTACGCGGGGGAGGGGAAGCAGGACCATGATGATCAGGCCGACGGCGAGTCCGCCGAAGATGTTGCCGAAACTGATGTTGCCCCACAACAGGATCCATACGACCATCAGCCACAGCAGGATCCCGACGCGGAGTACCTGTTCGCGTTTCATCGCGGAGCCTCCTCGGTATTCGGGACGTCGGTGTTCGGGGCCTCGGTATTCGGAACGGCTGCGGGGTCGTCTGCAGCGACGGGAGCTTCGTCGACCGGCACGGGCCGGTGGTTGCCGAGAACCGCGTCGATGTAGATGGACCGGTCCTGCAGATCCTTCGCCGCTCTGTCGCTGATGTCGATGATCCGGCCCGCGAACACCGTCAGTGCCAGACCGACGATGACAAGTCCGACCGTCGGAATCAGCATGAAGAGCGGAATCTTGCCGACATCCTCGCGGTCGACGAACGCGATGTCCTCTTCGGACTCGTCGATCAACGCTGACGGGCTGACGTCGGCGAGGTCACCTTCGGGCGCGTCGGCCCGGGCTCGCCAGAAAGCCTTGGTCCAGACGCGGGCGACGGCGTAGAGCGTCAGCAAGCTGGTGATCGTGCCGCCGGCAACGAGGATCCAAGCCAACGCGCTGGCGTCGGCCGCACCGGCCTGAAGGAGCGCGACCTTGCCGATGAAGCCCGAGAACGGCGGGATACCACCGAGATTCAGCGCCGGGATCAGGAAGACGATCGCGAGGATCGGGCTGGCCGCCGCCAGACCGCCGAGACGGCGCAGCGACGACGACCCGGCTTGTCGTTCGATCAGACCCACGACGAGGAAGAGCGTCGTCTGCACGATGATGTGGTGGGCGACGTAGTAGATCGCGCCGGACAGCCCGGACGTCGTGGACAGTGCGATACCGAAGATCATGTAACCGATATGGCTGACCAGTGTGAACGAGAGCAGACGTTTGATGTCGCTCTGCGCGATGGCACCCATGATGCCGACCACCATCGTGAGCAGGCCGCACACCATCAGTACGTTGTCGAGTTCCCCTTGCGGGAACAGCAGTGAGTGTGCGCGGATGATCGCGTACACACCGACCTTGGTGAGCAACCCGGCGAAGACGGCGGTGATCGGTGCGGGCGCGGTCGGATACGAGTCCGGTAGCCACGCGGACAGCGGGAAGACCGCAGCCTTGATGCCAAACGCCACGAGCAGGACAGCGAAGATGGCGGTTCGTGTGCCCGGCGGAATGTTGTCGAAGCGCAGGGCCATGTCGGCCATGTTGAGGGTGCCGGTCGCCGCGTAGGCGAAGGCGATGCCCGCCAGGAAGATCAGCGAGGACACCATCGAGACCATCACGTACGAGACGCCTGCCCGGACGCGGTCGGCGCTGGCACCGAGCGTCAGGAGCACGAAACTCGCGGCGAGCAGAACCTCGAACCCGACGTAGAGGTTGAAGAGGTCACCGGCGAGGAACGCGTTGGAGATACCGGCAGTCAATGCGAGATAGGTCGGCAGGAAGATCGAGACCGGCTGGGCCTCGCTGCCGTCGCGAATACCCTGACCGATCGCGTAGATCATGACGGCAAGCAACACCACCGACGAGACCACGAGCATCATCGCCGAGAGACGGTCGACCACGAGTGTGATGCCGATGGGGGAGTCCCAGCCGCCGACCTGAACGGCCGTCGTACCGTCGCGGTCGGCGAGGTAGAGCAGCAAGCCCGACACCGCGACGACGCCGACGAGCGCGATCAGTGTGATCACGCGCTGGAAACGAGGACGTCGGCCGACGACCAGCGTCGCAGCTGCGGCCAGCATCGGGATCAAGACGGGCAGGGGCGCAAGGGCTCCCATCAGGTTGTCCGAGATGGTCATGCGCCTCCACCTCCCTCGATCTTGGTCTGGCGAGCGTCTTTGCGCCGCTTCTCGGATTCCTTCTTACGAGCAAGGTCGGTGGCCCAGTCGGGTACCGGTTCGTCCTCGAAGTCGCCGTCGTGGAGGTCGTCGTAGCATTCGATGTCCTCGAGGTTGACCAGTTGTTCGAGGGGAATAGGGTTGCCGTCCTTGTCGAATGCGTCGCCGCCGATGCTCGGGGCACCGGTGACCGGGTCGTCGGAGCGGTCGTGGTCGGGAGCGTCGGCAGGCAGGCGACGCTTGAGAACCTTGGTGTCCTCGGGATCGTCCTCGACGGCGTCGGCGGTGTTGATCTTGTAAGACCGGTACGCCAGTGCCAGAACGAAGCCGGCGATACCCATCGTGATCACGATCGCCGTCAGGATCATGCCCTGGGCGAGCGGATCCGCTATTTCCTCGTGGACCGAATCTCGGCCGACGATGGGCGGATTCCCGTCCGATCCACCGACGGTCAGGATCAAGAGGTTGATGGCGTTGCCGAATAGAAGTAGACCGAGCAGCATCCGAGTGATGCTTCGTTCGATCAGCAGGTAGACACCGGCCGACGTGAGGACGCCGATCAGGATCAGCATTCCGATGTTTGCGCTCATGGTGCTTTCACCTCGATTTCTGCGTCGAGGCGGGCGCCGAGACTTCGGAGTACGTCCAGGACCAGGCCGACCACGATGAGGTAGACGCCCAGGTCGAAGAACAGTGCGGTGACCAGTTTGACGTGGCCGATGAGCGGGAGTGTGAACTCGAAGACGGCGGACGAGAGCGCCGGGGCGCCGAGGAACAGCGACACCAGGGCGGTGCCCGCGGCCAGCGCCAAACCGAGGCCGAGAATCTTGCCCGCGTCGATGGGTACGGCTTCACCGAGTTCGTAGCGTCCGCCGGCGAGGTACCGAAGTACCAGCGCCAGGCCCGCCGTCAGGCCTCCGGCGAAACCGCCACCGGGGGCATTGTGACCGGAGAAGAAGAAGTAGATCGACAACACCATGATGGTCGGGAAGATCAACCTCGTGGTGACCTCGAGAACCAGCGAACGGTGTCGAGGATCGATGAGGTCTCCGCCGCGCAGCCACGTCGTGTCCGAGTTCGCCGCTGCCTTGTCGACGATGACGGAGGGGGCGTCCGCGACGCGCGGCGCGATACCGAACCGGCGGTTGCGGAAGACGAGGCTGGCGACGCCGGTTGCCGCGACCAGCAGCACCGAGATCTCACCGAGGGTGTCCCATGCGCGGATGTCGACGAGTAGGACATTGACGACGTTCTTGCCGTTGCCCAGGTCGTAGGCCGCGTCGGGAAGCAGCTCGTAGATCGGACGAGTGTTTCGGGCATTGGTCGCGAAGGCCGCGATGGTGGTGACGGTGATACCGACGGCGACGGCGAGTGCGGCACGCGGCCACTTGAAGCCGATCGCCTTGCTCTCGTCGACTTCGGCGGGGAACTTCCGGAGCACGAGCACGAAGATCACCAGTGTCAGTGTCTCGACGAGGAATTGGGTCAGCGCGAGGTCGGGTGCGCCGTGCAGCGCGAACAACACGCCGCAGCCGTAGCCGGTGAGTCCGACTAGGATGACGCTGGCGAGTCGGTTGCGCATCAGCGTCGCGGCGATGGCGGCCGAGATCATCATCAGCGCGATCGTGAACTGGATGGGTGAATCCCACATCCGAAGGTCGACTCCGCCGCCATCGGTGTCGATGATCAGCAGGAACAGTGGCACAACGACCAGCGTCGCGAGAATCGTCGACTGTGTGCGGGGGAGCGAACCACGCTGAGTGGCACCGGTCAGGCGCATCGAGATGGTGTCCATGCCGCGCAGGGTCGCGTCGTAGATACGGTCGGCGTTGCCGAGCGGCGGGTGCTCGAAGTGCAGTCGGCTGATCTGACGCTGCGCGATGTAGAGCGCGATGCCGCCGGCGATGACGATGCAGGTGAGCAGCAGCGGAGTGTTGAATCCGTGCCACAGCGCGAGGTGGTAGTCGGCGTGAGGTCCGGGGGCCAGTGTGGTGGAGTACGGGGTCAGCAGCTTCTCGAGCTGGGGCGAGAGAATGCCGGCGGCCAGACCGAGAACAGCGAGCAGGCCGGGCGCGAACAGGAACAGCCAACCCGGCTTGTGCATCTTGCTCACGGCTGGGCTGGGCTTGCTCAGGGTCTTACGTCCGAAGGCGCCCCAGATGAAGCGGACGCTGTAGCCGACGGTGAGGATCGAGCCCAACACGATCACCGTGACGACGGCGATGGACGACCAGTGGCCGAGCGCGTTCGTTTCGAGCACCGATTCGAGTGCGGCTTCCTTGCCGACGAATCCGAGTAGCGGTGGCAGACCGGCCATGCTGGCGGCAGCGAGGCTCGCGATGATCGCGAGAGCGGGTGCCGCTTTACCCAGGTGAGCAAGTTTGCGCAGGTCACGGGTGCCGGTCGTGTGATCGATGATGCCAACGACCATGAAGAGTGCGGCCTTGAACATCGCGTGCGCCACGACCATCGTCATGCCGGCCAGGGCGGCGTCACGCGTGCCGATGCCGACCAGGACCATCATGAAGCCGAGTTGGCTGACGGTTCCGAAGGCGAGGACGAGTTTGAGGTCGTACGCGCGCATGGCTCGCCAACCGGCGAGGATCATCGACAGCAGACCCAAACTGATGATGGTGATGCGCCACGGCGGCGAATCGGCGTACCCGGGAGCCAGGCGCGCGACGAGGTAGATACCGGCCTTGACCATTGCAGCAGCGTGAAGATAACCGCTGACAGGGGTTGGCGCGGCCATTGCACCGGGAAGCCAGAAGTGCAGGGGCACGATTGCCGATTTGGAGAGCGCACCGATCAGGATCAGGACGATCGCGACGGAGGGGAGCCACCCCGTCGGCGGGTTCGCGACCAGTTCGGACAGGTTGTAGCTGCCGCCGACCTGGCCGAGGATGATCATGCCGACCAACATCGCCAGACCACCCGCGGTGGTGACCAGCAGTGCCTGGGTCGCGGCGCGGCGGCTGGTGGCGCGTTCGGCGTAGTGACCCACGAGCAGGAACGACAGGACCGTTGTCAGTTCCCAGAACACGTAGAGAAGCAGCATGTTGTCGCTGGTCACTAGCCCGAACATGGCACCCGCGAAGGCGACCATCTCGGCGGCGAAGATACCGAGTCGAGGTTCGTCGTCGGTGAAATAGCGGGCGCAGTAGACCAGGATGAGCGTGCCGACACCCAGGACGAGCACGGCCATGATGGCCGAAAGCGCGTCGAACCTGAAGTCGATGTCCATCGACAGCCCTGGAACCCAGGTGATGTGCAGCGTCTCGACGGTGCCCCATTTGTCGATGACCCAGCCGAGGCCGGCGAGGGGGACTATCGCGAGGGGGAAGAAGCCGTTTCGCCCTAACCTGCGCACCACAAGCGGAGCCAAGAGGGCGGCAACGGCATGGGCAAGCAAGATAGCGAGCAAAAGGCACTCCGTCGTGTTGTCAGCGGGCGGCGGGGTGTCCGAACAAAATCGAACCTATCGGATTAACGAGACAATTCACCTTGTCGGAGAGGTTGTCTTTGCGTACATATTACCGGGCGTGGCAGTTTCGATGTGCAGCGAGTCGATTCGGACATCATCGGCACTCGCTGATACACGTAGGTTGGACGACGTGAATTCGTCGACACCCACCACGATCATCCGTACCGCTGCCCTTGCACACATTCGTGACCGCAAGCTGATCCAGACCCGCTCCGTGGGCAAGACGGCGTTCTACATGGCCGGCGGAAAGATCGACCCGGGGGAGACGCCCGAGCAGGCACTGCACCGCGAAATTCGGGAGGAACTCGACGTCGATCTGGTCGACGGGACGGTCACGTTCCTCGACGTCTTCGAGGCTCACGCTTTCGGACATTCCGCGGACACGGGCCTGCACATGAGTTGTTATCTGGCGGAGATGGCCGGAGACCCGCACCCGACCAGCGAGATCGCCGAGTTCCGCTACTTCACGCTCGCCGAGTACGCAGCGATGGACGAGGTGGCGCCCGGATCGCTCAAAGTGTTCCATCGCCTGGCGTCGATGGATCTGATCGACTGATCGGCGGAGGAACGGATCGATTGATCCGCCCCAATCGGAGACTCACGTAGGCGCAGACGGCCACGATGATCAGCGCCACGGCGTCGAGTATCAGAATGTCGGTCGAGATTTCGAACGGGCCGACCGTCGTGATGCCGTTGAAGGGCTTGTTCTCGTCGAGCGGCGTGTACGCCGTCCATCCGTAGTCGAACTGCGGATAGACGAGCAGGGCCAGCGCCGTCGGGCCGAAGATGACACCGAGTCCGACGAGGGCTCGTGACGCTCCGGTCCGCGGTGGCTCTCGGTACATCGCGCTGGCGATCGCGTACGTGACGACCGCAGCGGTGAAGGCGACAAGAAGATCGCTGATCGTGAGAACGTCACCGATCTTCGGCGACGGCGACGTGGCGTAGCTGACGATCCCGGCGACCGTGACCGTCAGGAGCAATCCGTAGCCGACGACTCGCGAGGGAGCGATCGCGCCGATCGCTGCCGCGGCGACGATGACGAGTCCGATCACGACGGCGGTGGAGGCGGGGGTTTTCGACCATTCCATGGCTTCGGTTGCGGGACGGTTCGCCGAGACCGCCGCCAGAGTTGCGACGGCAGCGGTACACATCAGCAGGATTCGACTGCCGTCGCCCAGCACCCGCGCGCAGATCACCGTGATCACCAGCGCGACGAGTAGTAGAGGCACCGCCGCCGTGACGGTGGTGATCTCGAACCACCAATTCGCAGCGACCCCGAAGAGAGTGAGCACCGCCGCGATAGTCACCGGTCGAACGGCCATCCGTTCCTTGGGGTGGTCCTTGTCGAAGTCGTGGAACCAGAACGCGGCGACGCAGGCGGCGGCCAAAGCGAGCGCGAGCAGTGTTGCCCCCAACACTGGTGGTTGAAACTGGTTGGTGTTGTCGGCGATGTAGTCTGCGTACCGCCGAGGAATAGCGTCCTCGTCGAGGAGTGAATCCGAGACATGCACGGCAACAATCGTTCCCGCGACGGAAGCGGCTCGGACCCGGGGAGCGGCAGCAACCGTGACCGCGCCGACAGCGACTCCCGCACCGACGGGTGAGAGTGCCTCGAAGTTGTGATCGTAGAGCCCGGGCAGTTCGAGTAGGAGTCCACCGAAGACCGTCATGGCCGCGGTCCGCAACCGGCAGCGGGCCATCATCGCGGCTGTCCCGACCGCGACGACAGCCAAGACGCCGGCGCCGATGGTCGAGATGGACCAGAATCGGTCGCCCGTCGAAATCGACGTCGACTGGCTGTTCACGAACGGTGCCAAGGCGACGACGGTGACGACGAATGCCGTCACACCACTCAGCGCGACGAGCAGCGTCCTGCGGGCGATGGGCACTGCTCCAAAATAGTCAATCCGGTACCAGTTGCACCGCAATAGCAGGTCTCAGTCCGGTGACGGTGTGTCAGTCGACTGGCTCCGGTTCGATCCGAGATTCCGTGGTGTCGACGGGTGGATGGGACCGTCGGAGGATCGCTGCACCGCAGAAGCCGATGATCAAGGCGAAGAGGATTGCAGCGCCGACGGTCTGAGGGGTGACGTAGTCGATGGTGATGCCTATTCCGCGTCCGAATAGTCCTCCGTTGGCGCTGACGTGCGCCGGGATGGGAAGTTCCATCAATCGCTGAATGTCTGCCGCTGTCAACTCTGGCGGCGCGGTGAGCTGATCGGTGAGAATGGCGATCGACGAGAAGGTCATTGCGGCAAAGGGAATGGCGAGTCCGAGTGTGGCGTCGACCAGGCTGCCGGGAGCCAGGGCACCGAACAGCAATCCGGCGGCGAGACCCAGCGAGGCGATCTTCAGTGCGATTGACCAGACACCGTGCGCGGAGTCGAAGGGCAGTAGTTCTGACAGCGGTACCGCAACGAGAACGGCGATGGGAACGAGGTTTGGCACCTGCTTGTGCAGTCGCAATCCGACGGCGACCGGCAGGGCTGCGAAAAGCACCAGTACCCAGGGGGACTTCAGTGGACCCCAGTGACCGGAACCCTTCGCGATGTCGACGAACAGCGGAGCCGACGCAGCGGCCAGAGCGGTTGCGGCCCAGAGGAACTTGCCACCAGCACCGGAGGTGTCGCCGAGACGGTAGGCGGCGATCCATGTCAACGCGAGCGCAGCGCCCGCTGCCAAGACCATGACGATCCAGGCAGTTGCCTCGGACGCGTACTGCTGGCGATCGATCACGGCGCCGAGCACTCGATGCCCGATCGCCAGCGCGGCGATCACCACGAGCGCGATGCGGATTTCGCCCGCGTCGGGCTTGCGGATCCGGAAGCCGGATTGCGCGGTCACTGCACAGGCGATTGCTGCTGCGGCCGTGGCGCCGATCAGCCACCACGACGGCTCACCTACCGAAGACGTACTCATCCGGCCCGTCCCGCCGGCGAACGTGCGAACCGCGAGGAAGGCGGCAAGCACGCCGAGGAGGGTGGCGTTCTTCGTGGCGGTGCGATCCCAACTGACGGCAACCACACAACCCAGAATCGCACCGGCTGCAACACTTTTGACGATGATCACGGCGATCAGCAGGTCCAGTGACGCAACCTCGGGCACGACTGCCCGAATGATCGCGATGACGGCGACCCCGACGGTGATCGCGATCCAGGCTGCCCGACGGGAGCCGCGACGCTGTGAGAGTGCGCAGGCAAGCACGGCAACCACGGCGCCGAGCCCGACAGCGGTGGGTCCACTGCTGATCCAGCGATCTACTTCCGACGGAGAGGCCACGATGGCCCAGTCACGGAGAACCGGATTGGTCAGGGCCAGCGCAGCGAGTATCCCGGACAGGAGCGCAGCGACGGTGGTGAGGATCGCTCGAAGATCGAGTGGCATCGGGCCAACCTATCGCGGCGCCGCGACATCGGTCGTGGGCGGCGTGAGTGCCGGAAACCAGATGTCGGTGAGAACGTCTGCTGCGACGTCCGCACCCGCGGTGATCGCGCCCTGTTCCGCCCAGCGAATGAAGAAGCGCTCGACCTGTGTCAGCAGGAGTTCGACCCGGAGTTTCGCCTCGTCGTGTCGGCTCTGCGGCCAACGGGCGAGGTACGACGGCATCGCGTTGGGCAGTGCAGAGATGCCTTCGCGGGCCAGTGTGCGGAACTCGGGTTCGAGGACCATGGCCTCGTCCCACGCCCGCATCATGTGGTGGTGATCGCGGCACCAGTCGAGAGCGCGGTTGATCCAGCCGGCGAATTCTTCGCGCGAACCGGAATCGAGTACGTGGTCGAGATCCTGGAATATGGCGAGGGTGCTGGATACGACGGTGTTCGAGCCGAGCGCCTTGAGGATGTCGATCTTTCCGGGAAAGTGCAGGTAGAAGGTGGCTCGGCTGCAACCGACCCGGCCGGCGATGTCCTCGACGGTGACAGCCGCGTATCCGCGTTCGGTGAAGAGCGCGCCGGCGGCATCCACGAGGTCTGCGCGGGTTCGCTGCTTCTGCTTCTCTCGCAGCGTCAGTCTGCCGGAGGTATCTGTCATTACCAGGATCCTAGTGCCGCGGGGGCTCTCACGGGTCAGTTGCACGAGACTCTCCGTCTTTCACTTGACAGTCCGTTAGTGAAAGCTACTCTGTGGTGTAGCGCACATTCGACCGATCAGAGGACGCCATGACCATCTCGGACACAACACGCACGCCTGACCTGCCGGCCGGATTCGACGTCACCGATCCTGCTGTCCTCGGGGAGCGGATCCCTTTCGAGGAATTCGCCGAACTGCGTCGCAACGCACCCGTGTGGTGGTGTGAGCAGCCGCCGACGGTCGGTGGATTCCACGACGAGGGCTACTGGGTGGTCTCGCGTCACGCTGACGTCAAAGAGGTCAGCCAGCGCAGCGATGTGTTCTCGAGCTGGGAGAACACCGCGATCGCGCGTTTCGCCGACGACATGCCACGTGAGGCCGTCGAGATGCTCCGGCATCTTCTGCTCAACAAGGATGCACCGGAGCACACCAAGCTCCGCAAGCTGATTTCGAAGCTGTTCACGCCTCGCGCGATCAACGGCATGCGCGACGAATTGGACCGTCGTGCACGGAGCATCGTCGACACCGCTGTGAGCGAAGGCCCGGGCGACTTCGTGAAGCAGGTTGCCAGCGAGCTGCCGCTCCAAGCGATCGCGGATCTGATCGGTGTACCGCAGGACGATCGGGACAAGCTGTTCAAGTGGTCCAACGAGATGATGGGCTACGACGACCCGGAATACCAGGGTGATCCGGCAGTCGCGTCCACCGAGGTCCTCGGATACGCGTACCAAATGGCAGACGCACGTCGTACCTGCCCGGCAGACGACATCGTCACCACTCTGGTCCAGGCCGACATCGACGGCGACTCCTTGAGCCCGGAGGAGTTCGGGTTCTTCGTGCTCATCCTGGCGGTCGCAGGGAACGAGACCACTCGCAACGCCATCACGCACGGAATGATCGCGTTCCTGGACAACCCCGAGCAGTGGGAGCTGTACAAGAAGGAACGTCCCAAGACGACGGCCGACGAGATCGTCCGTTGGGCGACACCCGTCACCGCCTTCCAGCGCACCGCGCTCGAGGACACGGAATTGGCAGGAGTGTCGATCAAGAAGGGGCAGCGCGTGGTGATGCTGTACAGCTCCGCGAACTTCGACGAGGACGTCTTCGAGAACCCGATGACGTTCGACATCACTCGTAACCCCAATCCGCACTTGGGCTTCGGCGGAACGGGCGCGCACTTCTGCATCGGTGCCAACCTCGCTCGTATGGAGATCGACTTGATGTTCAACGCGATTGCCGACAACGTCCCGGACATCACCAAGATCGGTGATCCGCGCCGTCTGCGCTCGGGTTGGATCAACGGCATCAAGGAGTTCCAGGTCGATTACAAGAGCACAGGCTGCCCGGTCGCTCACTAGAGTCGGTAGGTGAGAGGTACACCCCACGATCTCGAGGAGCCACCGCATGACTTCGATCAACGACAAGGCAACTGCTCTATTGGCGTTGCACCAGCCAGGTAATCCGGTCATTCTCCCGACGGTATGGGACGCGTGGTCGGCGAATCTTGCGGTGGCTGCCGGTTTTGCAGCCCTGACGGTAGGCAGTCATCCGGTTTCCGATTCCATCGGCAAGCCGGACAACGAGGGCATCACCTTCGACGAACTTCTGCACCGGATCAAGCAGATCACCGGTGCGGTCGACGCCCCGATCTCGGTGGACATCGAGGGTGGTTACGGGCTCGAGCCGGCAGTTCTCATCGACGGGTTGATCGATGCCGGCGCTGTCGGACTCAACATCGAGGACACCGTTCACAGTGAAGGCGGACGCTTGCGCGAGGCGCAGGAGCACGCCGACTTCGTGGGTGGGCTTCGTCAGGCCGCCGACGCAGCCGGAGTTCACGTTGTCGTCAACGCGCGCACCGACCTGTTCGTGAAGCAGGTCGGTGACGAGGCCGATCGCGTCGATCGCGCCATCGCACGCCTCAAGCTGGCGGCCGACGCCGGCGCCGACGTTCTCTACCCCGTCGGGCGGCATGACGACGCGACCCAGCGCCGCCTGACGTCCGAACTTCCACTTCCGATCAACGCGATCGGAATCCCGGACCAGGACGATCCGGCAAGTTTCGGGCCGCTCGGAGTGGCACGTGTGAGCTTCGGTCCGTTCTTCCAGATGGCATTGGCCAACCGTGCGAACGAGATCTTGGGACGCTGGAAGTAAGAATGCAGACACTGATGTCGCCCGGCCCGCTTCTCGACGATGGCGGACATTTGGTCGAGACGGGTTGGGCCCCATCGGAGATTCGCAAGTATCGACGCTCTGCGATCACCGCTCCCAAGTTCCGGATCAAGGAGTGGGACTACTACTGCGTTCTCACTGCGGATTACGGCATCGCGCTGACCGTCGCCGACAACGGGTACATGGGCTTGCTCGGAGTCTCCTGGCTCGATTTCCGAACACCACACGAGATCACCGAAAACGTGATGCTGCCGTTCCCGATGGGAAGGCTCGGTCTGCCCGAAAGCGCGGACGACGGTGATGTGGTGGTGTCGAAAGGTAAAGCTCGCTTCGAGTTTCGCCATGTGGACGGTGGGCGCCACCTGATTGTCGACTACCCGGCTTTCGACGGTGGGCGAGGTCTTCATGCCGATTTGTTCCTGGCGAGTCCTGCCGATGACCGGATGGTGATCGCCACACCGTTTCCGAAGGCGTCCCGTTCGTTTTACTACAACCAGAAGATCAACTGCCTGCCCGCTGCCGGGACCGTGCGAATCGGGAGCGACGACTTCACATTTCGCTCGGAGGACTCGTTCGGCGTTCTCGATTGGGGCAGGGGAGTCTGGACTTACGACAACACCTGGTACTGGGGTTCTGCATCCGGACTGGTGAACGGCGAGCGGTTCGGATTCAACATCGGGTACGGCTTCGGCGATACTACGGCGGCCAGCGAGAACATCGTGTTTGTCGGAGGGCGGGCACACAAACTGGACAGGATCGACTTCGGCATCCCGCAGGGAACGTACGACGGCGCTCCGTGGAACTTCTCGAGCAACGATGGTCGCTTCGAGATGACTTTCGAGCCGATCATCGACCGTGCCGCGACTTTCGACGTCGGGGTGCTGCGTTCGATTCAGCATCAGGTGTTCGGAAAGTTCTCCGGCACAGTAATCCTCGACGACGGTACCTCCGTGGTGGTTCGAGATCTCCTCGGATTTGCCGAGGAGGTTCGGAACCGCTGGTAGGCCGTACGTCTCCGCGAAGATGGCGGAACGCAGCATGAGCACCGGGGCATGATCGTGCCCCGGTGCTCGCGTCTCGAGTTGTTTCACTTCAGGCTGCTGTCGGTGGGCTGTTCCCGCCGATCGGCTGCTGATACGGATCGATCGACATCGGTGGATAGAACACTGTTTTCCGATCCGGCCCGATCTCCACCCGCCATTCGGTGTGGTGCATCGTCCGGTGGTGATGACCGCACAAGAAGATCAGGTTGTCGAGATCCGTTGGGCCACCATCGTTCCAGTGAACAATATGATGGTCATCGCACCACCCCGACGGTGTCCCGCACCCCGGAAACGCACACCCACCATCCCGAACCGCAAGAGCCCGGCGCTGCGGAACCGTCGCCGTTCTCGCTTCCTTACCGCAGTCGAGCGGAACACCATTCGCATCCAACAAGATCCGCGTCACGGTGCAGTCGCACGCCAACATCCGCGCGGTATCGATACTGATCGGGCCCACCCAATCCGCCCACGCAAACCCGAGTTCCTCCGTGGACGGCAGGAGGTCTTTCAACGCCTTGAGGTCGGTCATGTCTTTCGCCGACGCAGTCACCGTGATGTGCGGTTTCACCCCGCCCTCGATCGGACCCAACCCCGCCCGCTCGTACCGGCGCAACAATTCGCAGAACCCATCCGCCCGCCGCAGCGCCGGCGTGCGGGTGTCCTTGACGCCGTCTTTCTCCGGCGTCGGCGCCGACAGGCTCGACAGCAACGTGATCAGACGGGCCCCGTTGATCGCATCCAGATCACCCTTCACCGACACGCGCCCGTACAAACCTTTCGAGGCGTAGAACTCGTTGCGCTCCGAATCCTCACCGACCGGAACGCCGTCCTCGCGTTTGCCGTACTGCTTCTCGATCCGCCGAATCGCCGCCCGCACCGCATCACAATCCGCAATGTTCTTCGACGCCAAACCCAACAGAATCCCGCGAGCCTTGTCCACATCCGCCGGCGTCATGTTCTTCGGCGGATGCTGACAAAACGATGCCACCTGACGGGCTTTCAACGCATCCACGTCACCGCGGTGAAACGCATCGCCCACCACGGGTTCGAGCATCAGCAACCGCGCCAACCCGACCAGCAGACTGCACTCACCGATCTCCAGATTCGTCGACCCGTGCACCCACTGAGCGATCGCCCGAAACCCCTTCCCGCCGAGAACCTCACGGGAAAACATCTCCACGATCAACAACCCCACCCGCGACTGCAACTCGTGCCGGACACGCACCAGATCCAGAACCTCACCCTTGAGGTCCTCGCTATCCAGTTGCCATGCTTCCCGACTGTCCATGCTAAAAGTCTAATCGAACAAAGTTTCGAACACAAGACTTGTATCTCGAAAACTGTTCCTATGCAATAATTTTCGACAATTCCGATTTTTGGGACTTTTCGGATGTTCATTCGATCTGCGGCAGTCACGGCGAAGGAGGTCTGGATGTGTCGCGGTCGGTGATGCTGCTCATGTCATGCAGATTCGGAAGTTGCACATGGAGGAACCAGACATCGATGTTGCGTTGGTGCGGCGATTGCTCTCGAGTCAGATGCCACAGTGGGCCAATCTGCCGTTGCGCTTGGTCGAGTCGATCGGCACCGACAACGTCATGATCCGAGTAGGCGATTCACTCGTAATCCGTATGCCCCGCACCCCAGGTGCGGCAGAGGGAATCACAAAGGAGCAACAGTTGGTGCCGCATCTGGCTCCACACCTGCCGGTCCCCGTGCCCGTTCCGGTAGGTGTGGGTGAGGCGGCCTTCGGATACCCGTGGCAATGGTCGGTGCACCCGTGGGTGCCAGGGCGAAACCCTGTGCCCGGCATGGTCGATGACCACCTGGCCATCCAACTCGCAGACTTCGTGAACAGTCTACGTCGGATCGACACACTCGGATTGCGCCCACAGGGATCGCTGCATTCCTACCGGGCCGATCCGATTGAGCGACGAGATTCAGCGACTCGAGCGAGTATTGCAGCGTGTGGCGACCTGCTGAACGGAGCGCTGACGGAGGCGGCGTGGGAAAAGGCGCGCCACGTCATCGACTACGCAGGCCCAGCGGTGTGGATGCACTCGGATCTGCACCCGGGAAACATCCTGGTGAGCGACCGCAGCCTTTCGGCCGTGATCGATTGGGGTGGACTCGCTCTCGGAGACCCGGCAATCGACTGCCTCATTGCATGGACTCTGCTGACGCCGAGCACTCGGCATACATTCCGGCTTCATGTTGACGTGGACGAGGGAACTTGGACGCGTGGCCGCGCATGGGCTCTGTCGATTGCATTGGTTGCCTTGCCGTGCTACCGCGACACGAACGAGCAGATCACGGCCTGGGCGAAACATGCGATTGCTCAGGTCGTTGACGACATCCGCACTGAACCCTGAGACCACCTGCGCCGTCTCCGGTTTCGCAACGATCCTTGGAACTCGAGCAGGGAGGGCAACAGTCTTGTCCGCGGCGACCGATCAGCCGATCTCGCTCAGGTCTCCGTACACCGTCCGACCCTCCAGGATGGTGGCGAGCACCGTGATGTCGGCCAGCTCGGCCGGCTCGACGTCGAGGGGATTTGCCGACAGCACAACAAGATCCGCGTAGGCACCGGGAAAGATGGACCCGATGTGATCTTCGCTGAACAGCTGCCACGCGGCGTTGGCCGTATGGGCGCGCACGGCGGCGTCCACGGGGATCCGTTCCTGGGGTGCCACGACGCGGCCGCTGGGCGAAAGCCTGGTGACGGCGTCCTGCATGTTTCGTAGCGGATTGGCGGGGGTGACGGGTCCGTCGTTGTGGAAGGTGAACCGTTGCCCGGCTGCCAGCGCAGAACCTGCTGCGGCCCAGACGGATCCGTATTCGGGGCCGAACAGGTCATCCACCAGAACGTCACCCCAGTAGTGCAGGTGGTCGATGAAGATGCTGACCGTGACGCCCAGTTCCGCTGCGCGGGCGAACTGATCCGGACGCATCGCGCCGACATGTTCGAGGCGCAACCGGTGATCGGGCCGGGGGTGCTCCTTCAGAAGCTGCTCCCACGCGTCGAGAACCATGGTGATCGCGTCGTCGCCGTGGGCGTGGCACGCCATCTGCCACCCCTTGGCGAAGTAAGCGGAACTGATGTCGTGGATCTGTTCGCCGGTGTAGTTGGCGTGCCCGTGCGTGCAGGCGATCCCGAGCGCGCGGGTGGCTTCGGTATCGAGATACGGGAAGCTGGTGGCGATGTTACCGACCCACGGTGAACCGTCGGACCAGACCTTGATGCCGATCTGGCGCACCAGGTCGTTTCCGTCGCCCGGTGACGCCTCGGTAGTGCGCGCGTCGTTGGACATCTCGTAGAGCCGCAGGCGGGTGGTGAGGAGTCCGGCGTCGGCTATCGCTGCCAGGGCGGGCCGCATCTTGGGGTCGAACGACAATTCGGCGATGGTGGTGATTCCCGCGGCGTTCAGCCGGGCGCATTCGGCCGCCACCAGTGCGGGGAAGTCGTCACCGATGGTGACTGCGTGGCCCGCGACTGCGAACACCGCAGGCATTTCGTACGCGGCTCCGTCGAGTGCGCCCGTCGCGTCGTGGCCGTACGATCCGCCGATCGGATCGGGGGTATCGCGGGTGATGCCGGCCTGCACTGCTGCCGCCGTGTTGAAATACGCGACGTGTCCCGAGTTGTGCATGATCACGAGGGGGTACTCCGGCGCTACGGAGTCCAGCCAGTCGATGGTCGGATCGGGTAGGCCCTTCTGCAGCAACGGGTCCCAACCGTTCAGAGAAGCGCCGGCAGCACCTCGCGAACGAACAGTGTCGACGACGGCAGCAACTACGGCATCCGCCTCGGTGATCGTGACAGGCCGGATGTCGACGACGTCAGGCCCGAGCACGATGGCTTCTTCCAGGGGGTGACCGTGCGGCTCGATGAACCCCGGCAGAACAGCGGCGCCTCCGACGTCGACGACGCGGGTATCCGGCCCCACCAGTTCCTCGACGTCCGTGCGCGCGCCGACGGCCGTGATCCGGCCGCCCGTCACGGCGAGCGCCGGGGCGCGTGGTGCTTCCTCGTGCATGGTCACGATGTCGCCGTACAGAACCAGATCAGCAGCCATGGTCAGTCCTTATCGGTTGTCCGCGTACGCCTGTAGGTGTGCCACCTGCTCGGGATCGAGTGAGGGACGTACCTTCTCACGGGCGGTTGCCACGTCCGCGGCCGTCACGTCGGCCGCGTCCATGCTCCGACGCATGGCGGCGAGTGCAGCCTCACGCAGGAGAGCCGAGCAGTCTGCTGCCGAGTATCCCTCGAGATCGACGGCCAGAATGTCCAAATCGACATCTTCGGCGAGCGGTACCGACTTGCCGGAAGCACGCAGAATCGCTTTGCGGGCCTCCGCATCCGGCGGCGGTACGAATACGAGACGTTCGAGTCTGCCGGGGCGCAGAAGAGCCGGGTCGATCAGATCCGGTCGGTTGGTGGCGCCCAACACCACGACGTCGCGTAGCGGTTCGACGCCGTCGAGTTCGGTCAGCAACGCGGCTACGACGCGATCCGACACCCCGGAGTCGGAACTTTGACCACGACGCGGGGCAAGGGCGTCGATTTCGTCGAGGAAGATCAACGACGGCGCCGAATCGCGTGCGCGCTGGAACAACTCTCTTACGGCCTTTTCGGAGGCGCCGACCCACTTGTCCATCAGCTCTGCGCCTTTCACGGCATGAACGCTGAGGTGCCCCGAGCTGGCAAGGGCACGAACGAGATACGTCTTGCCGCAGCCAGGAGGGCCGTAGAGGAGCACGCCGCGGGGTGGGTCGACACCGAGGCGCGCGAAGGAGTCGGGGTGCTGCAGCGGCCACAACACCGCCTCGGTGAGCGCCTGTTTGGTTTCGACCATGTCGCCGACGTCGTCGAGGGTGACGCTGCCGATCGACAGTTCTTCGGTACTCGAACGAGACAGTGGCCGAATCACTTCGAGGGCACCGACAAGATCTTCCTGCGTGATCTCCGGAGAATCACCGGATTTGGACGCCCTTGTCGCCGCTCGCAAGGCAGCTTCACGGCAGAGCGCCGCGAGGTCGGCGACCACGAATCCGGGTGCGCGCGAGGCGATGGCGTCGAGTTCGAGGGTTCCGGTGGGCACGCGGCGGAGCAGGAGTTCGAGCAATGCCTTTCGAGTTGCGCCGTCCGGCAGGGTAAGTGCGAGTTCTCGATCGCAGAGATCCTGGCCGCGAAGGCGCGCGTCGACGGTCTCCGGATGGGCGGAGGTCGCGACGAATGCCACGCCCGGGGTTGCGACGGCGCTGCGCAGTTGTTCGAGGATCAGTGCGGACACCGGTTCCGCGGTGGCCGGAAGCAGAGCGTCGATGTCACTGATCAGCAGTACGCCACCGCCGCGCACGGCAGCAACGGCGTCGACGATTCGCTGCAGGCGGGTATTCGCCTCGGTGGCACCGACTCCCGGGCCGTCGAGTTCGACCAGTTTGCGCGAGGACAGGACCGAGCGGGCCAACGTGGCTTTGCCTACGCCGGCGGGGCCCGTGATGAGGACGCCGAGGTGCGGTGAGGCGCCGAGCGTACGGAGCAGTTCTGGTTCGTCGAGTGCCAGGCCGAGCCACTCGGTCAGCTTGGCTGCCTGCGCTTGCGCGCCGACGAGGTGATCCAGCGGAACCGACGGTGCAGGCTCGATCGCGACGGCGGCCGGACTGGAAACAAGCGCACTCGGTGTCAGTGTGCCCGCCGAGCCGGAACCCCAGTTGACTGCCGAATTCGGCTGGACGCTGACCGGACCACCGGCAGGTTCGACGGCCGTGACGGTGAGCAGTTCGGATGTCCACGCGACGCCGAAGGTACGGGAAAGCGCTTGGGTGGCTTCGGAAGTGCTCGTACCCGGACCGAGATCGCGGGGGAGGAGCGAGACCGTGTCGCCGACGCTGACGACCTTGCCCAGAAGGGCTTGTCGCAGAACCGTCGAGCTGATCGAATTTGTCGCCATGGACGAGCCGGTGACGGAGACGGATCGCGCTCCGTACACCGTCACCGGACCGACCACGACGGAAGAGTTCTCGGTCAGGCCGACGTTCGACATGGTGACGTCGTCGAGAAGGATCGTGCCTGCCGGGGTTCCGGTGGGCGCACGGCCCGCGACGGTCGCGGTGCCGCGGGCTCCCATGAGTGCGATGGCATCCCATTCGCGGATGCCCAACGCCGCCAACGCTTCGGGGTGCAAGCGCACGACCCCGCGGCGTAGGTCGGCGGCAGAGGTGTTGAGTCGAACGGTGAGGGCGAGTTCCGGCGAAGTCACCTCTCGAGAGTACGTCGTGGACTAGCGGGGTCGCCGCAATCCGAGACGAGCGGCCGAGCGGCGGCCACCGACGTTGGGTTGGCGTCGGATCGCGCGGCGTTCGGAAGGCTTGATGTCCCAGGTTTCGGGACGTGCTGCCACCCACCGCTTCGAGTGCACGGCAAACGGGATGTGCACCAGGTAGATCGCGATGAGAACGATCAGCAGGATGTACGGGTAGGTGATGAGTGCGGCTGCAGCCAACGTCACCAGGACGAGCAGGCCGGCCGCCATGTGCGGCGGCACGGATACCGACTTCATCGCCAGCGTCGGGATGCGGCTGACGATCAGTGCAGCCGAGAAGAGCGTCCACACGATGACGACGAAGTGCGAAGACCACCAGCCGTCACCCCACTGAGCCGTCGCGGCCAGGGGAGTGAGGGCGATGAGTGCGCCGGCCGGAGCCGGAACGCCGACGAAGTACTCACGTGCGTACGCGGGGACGTCGTCGTCGTCGAGCAGAGTGTTGAAACGTGCGAGTCGCAACACGATGCTGACCGCGTAGATCAACGCGATGATCCAGCCGATGCTGGTGCCGTCCAGCAAGGTCACGTACAGGACCAGGGCCGGGGCGACGCCGAAGGAGATGGAGTCGGCCAGTGAGTCGAGTTCGGCGCCGATCTTGCTGGTGGCGTCGAGCAGTCGCGCGATGCGGCCGTCGAGTGAATCGAGGACGGCAGCGGCGCCGATCATCGCGAGCGAGGTACCGGGTTGTCCGTCGAGAGCGAATTTGACGGCGGACAGCCCGGCGCACAGCGCCAGGATGGTGATGACGGACGGCAGCAACCGCACCGCCTGGGTGCGTTTGGGCATCTTCGCGCCGGGTTGGGCTGCTCCCGGCTTCTTCACGGCTGACTTCATCTTCGGCGTCTTCACGGCAGTTGCGCGATAACGGTTTCAGCACCGATCGTGCGTTGTCCCGGCTCGACCAGGAGTGTGGTTCCGGCGGGGAAATAGGTGTCGACGCGTGAGCCGAAACGGATCAGTCCGTACGTGTCGCCGATCGGCAGGACGTCACCGACACCGGCGTAGCAGACGATGCGGCGTGCAAGCAGTCCCGCGATCTGGACAACCGCAACGTCGTGACCATCGGCGGTTTCGATCAGCATGCTGTTGCGCTCGTTGACCTCGCTGGCGTCGGCGAGATCTGCGGAGAGGAACTTGCCTGCCTGGTGAACGACCTCTTTGACCGTTCCACCGACAGGGCTGCGCTGGACATGCACGTCGAGAACCGACAGGAAGATGCTGACGCGCGGGCGCGGCTCGCTTCCGAGATTGAGCTCGGCGGGCGGAACGGCGTTGTCGACCAACGCCACCTCGCCGTCGGCGGGTGCGACGACGACGCCGATGCGGTTGGGCGGCACCCGGTGCGGGTGACGGAAGAACGTGGCGCATGCGGCGGCGGTGGTCAGACCGGCTCGGCGCACCCACTTACGGTTGCGGCCCAGAGCTGCAACTCCCAGCGGGGCCAGCACGAACGGCAGGCCGGCGGGATGAAGTGGCGGAATCGCATGGCGAACCAGATCGACGATATGTCCGATCCCGGTGGGTTGCGGGGTTCCGGGGGGTGTGGGTCGGCGTGCCACAGGCTCCTCTAACTACTCGGTAGGTCTTCTGCTGGTCGCACTGACAGTACGGGGTGGTAGAGCATCCATAGATTACGTGAACGCCTTCTCTCCTACAGGCTGTAGTGGCATCAAGTACGAGTAGTACCCGACACAGTCGCCGGTGCGTATCGCCAGCGGGAGCGTCGCACCGCTTACTCGGATCACCAGTTGCCGCCCCGGTTGGGCTGCGGCGGCGTCGCGCAGTCGCTGCCGGTCGACCAGTACTCGGAACTTCTCACGGGGATCCGTTCCGCCCGGATCCACCCGGGCACCACCGTCTTCGCCGACGCTGACGACGGCACTGTCCTCGGTGCCGTTGAGCAGGGCGGCAAGGTGGTCGCCGCTCAGTTCGACGGCGTTGTGGTGCTCGCGCAGGATTCGGTGATCGGGGAACTCTCCGTCCTCGATCAGGGGGCTGGACACCTCACCTCCCGGATACGACGCAGTCACCGTGCGCGCGGAGAAAGTCAGCGTCACGACGCCGGCGACGTCGCGCAACAATCGCGCGAAGGTGACGGGAACGACAGCGGACACCGTCAGAGCGGAGTGAACTGTCACCTCGGCGACCGCGAGCCGGAACTGATCAGTGGTGACAAACGCAGCGACGCCGTCGTGAATGTCGAGGTGGACGCCGCGAAGTATCGGGAACTCCGATTCCTCGTTCACGGCGAACAGCACGGCGTCGAGTGCGCGTCGTAGATCCCACGAGTCGATGTCCACGCCGCCGGAGATAGGTAGCGCGTCGATCAGGCGGTGGATTCGTCCCAGTTCGGCCCGGGCGTCGGCGAGACCGTCCTCGAGGTTGCGCAGATGGGCGTCGAGGCACGAATGGGGTTCCGGTCCGGTCAGGACGGCCATCATGTCGCGGATCGGAACACCGACGCGCCGCATACCGGCGATCACGCGTGCGTCGCGGAGTTGGTCGTCGGTGTACCAGCGGTAACCGGTGTGCGGATCGACGGAATGCGGGACGAGCACGCCTTCCTTGTCGTAGAACCGCAGCGCGCTGATCGGGAGCGCCGACGCCCTGGACATCTCGCCGATCGTCAAGAGGGCGGAACTAGTGGTCACGGATCAATTCTGCCCGCAGTCGCTCGATAGCGCCCCTGATCATCCGGCCGTAACCGTCGTCGGCGAGTGTGCCGACCGACGCCTCGGCCTTCGTCAGATGCTCGACGGCCTCGGTGTCGCGTCCGAGTTTGCGGTAGTCGGCAGCCAGGTTGAGGTGCAGCGATGGATAGAAACCGGCGACCTGCAGCGATGCGTGGTGTTCCTGGGCTCGCGCGTCGGTCAACGAATCGGCAGCGTCGAGGGCGCGCAGGTCCCAGCAGAGCTCCTGAGCCGGGTCGTCTTGAACGTCGGCCATGTAGTGCGCGAGGGAGACGATGTGGAGCGCATCGGGGGCGGCGCTGATCTCTTCCCACACCTTCTCGAACGCAGAGCGAGCCCCGGCTCGATCGCCGGAGCTCGCCAATTCTTGTGCCTGCGCTATCTGTGTCATCACGGGATCCATGGAACGGATCCTGATGCCTCGACCAGGTCGAGGGTCAAGCAGAGGTGCGTGCAGCCGCCTCGGCCTCGCTCTTCACACGCTTCAAGGTGGCATTCATGCCTTCAACGAGCTCGACCTCGAAGTCGGCGTTTCCGCCCAGGACGGTCTTGACGAGGAACTGCGAGACCTTCGACGTTCCGGTGGGAGCCTCGCGACGCTCGGTCACTTTGGTGCCGGTAGCGGTCGGCTCGAGTTCGTAGGACCAGATCGTGCGGTTCTCCGCGATGCGGAACGCCACCGACTTGTTGGGCTCGAAGCGAACGACCTTCGACGACGTCGGCCAGACCAGCAGGCCCTTGCGGTTGACGTTGATCGTCTTGGCGCCCTCACGCACGGTCCCGCCGATTACCTTCATCACCTTGCACTGGGGGCTCCATTCGCCCATGCGCTGCAGGTCGGCGACGATTGCCCACACGTCCTGCGGTGATGCGTCGATGTCGATGCTTGCTTCGAGGGTGTTGGACACAGTCTCTCCAGTCGAGTTGATGCTACGTAAAGTTACAAACACTTTTGTCGATCGTAAGCGATCCGTCAATGGACCATGTGTGTCAGGTCACTGTACGGCCGTCCAACAGGGTCGTGCGGGAACACGCGCGGTGGTAGCGGACAATGGTTCGCGCACGTATGACGATCCATCCGACTGGAGTACCGAGAAGTGAACAGCGACGCCGCGACGCAGGATGGCCTCAAGCGAGGGCTGACAGCGCGCCATATCCGCTTCATCGCCCTCGGATCAGCCATCGGAACCGGACTGTTCTACGGCAGCGCCGAGGCCATCAAACGAGCCGGCCCGTCGGTGCTCCTGGCCTACCTGATCGGCGGTATCGCGGTCTACCTGGTGTTGCGAGCGCTCGGCGAGATGGCGGTCCGTAACCCGGTTTCCGGTTCGTTCAGCGAGTACGCGAACAAGCACCTCGGACCACTCGCCGGTTTCATGACCGGGTGGACGTACACGTTCGAGATGGTGATCGTGTGCCTCGCCGACGTCACCGCCTTCGGCCTGTACATGCAGTTCTGGTTCCCGGACGTACCGAGATGGATCTGGGTTCTGGCTGTCGTCTTCTTCATCGGCGCGATAAACCTGTTGAGCGTCAAGGTGTTCGGCGAACTGGAATTCTGGTTCACGCTCGTGAAGATCACCGCCATCATCGC
The DNA here is from genome assembly GCF_001653035.1 of Rhodococcus sp. YH3-3. Taxonomy (NCBI): domain Bacteria; kingdom Bacillati; phylum Actinomycetota; class Actinomycetes; order Mycobacteriales; family Nocardiaceae; genus Rhodococcus; species Rhodococcus sp. YH3-3. The sequence goes on from NZ_BCWH01000001.1 coordinate 2,005,222, forward strand.
GATGATCGCCGGCGGCATCGCGATCATCGTGTTCGGATTCGGCGTTCACGACACCGATGCCGGAATCAGCCACCTCTGGTCGGACGGCGAGTTCTTCGCGACGGGCTTCGGCGGATTCGTCGCGTGTTTCGCGATCGTCATGTTCGCGTTCGGTGGCACCGAGATCATCGGTATCACCGCGGGCGAAGCCGAGGATCCGGCGCAGACCATCAGGAAAGCCGTCAACACGGTCCCGGTGCGCATCATTCTCTTCTACATCTGCACCCTCGCCGTCATCATGGCGATCATTCCGTGGCAGACCATCAACTCCGACAACAGCCCGTTCGTCCAGATCTTCGAGAACCTCGGATTGGGAACGGCCGCATCGATCCTCAACATCGTCGTCATCACCGCAGCCCTGTCAGCCATCAACAGCGACGTTTTCGGTGCGGGTCGCATGATGTTCGGAATGTCGCATGCCGGCCAGGCCCCGCAGGTGATGAAGAGAGTCTCCGCCAACGGTGTTCCGTGGATGACCGTTGTCATCATGACCGTTGCCCTGTTGGTGGGAGTAGTGCTCAACTACCTGATCCCGGACCAGGTGTTCCTCGTCATCGCCTCGCTGGCGACCTTCGCCACCATTTTCGTCTGGATCATGATCCTGCTCTCGCAGTTCCGTTCCCGCGCTCAGATGAGTGCAGACGAAACAGCGGCACTGAAGTTTCCAGTGCCGCTGTGGCCGTACGGTCAGATCTTCGCGATCGTGTTCCTGGCTTTTGTCATCGTGTTGCTCGGCGTCATCGCCGATACCCGAGTTGCGCTGCTCGTCGGCGCCGGATGGCTGGTTCTGCTGACGGGCGCGTACTACAAGTGGGTGAAACCGGCTGTCAGCGCAGCGGATCGAAGTGACTCATGACGGTCGGCGTCTGAGCACCGGTCATCGAGTCGGCCACCATCTTTCCCGTCAACGGACCCAGAGCGATTCCCCACATCCCGTGGCCACCGGCGACGTGCACGCGCGGCGAGCGCGTGGCTCCGATCAACGGCAAGCCGTCGGTAGTGCACGGTCGTGATCCCACCCATTCCTCTTCCCGCGCAGTCCAGTCGATGCCGCTGAGCATCGGCTTGGCCGCATCGATGATCGCCTGCACGCGGCGCGGATCCAGCGGCGCGTCAGGGCTGCGGAATTCCATCATTCCGGCCACTCGGAAGCGATCGTGCAACGGAGTGCATGCGACGCGCTGGGTGGGGAAATACACAGGGTTCTTGGGGAGGTGCTCGGGCTTGACGCTGAAGCTGTATCCGCGTCCGGCCTGCACCAGTTTGCGCACACCGAACGGTGCTGCGAGCTTGTTCAAGCGGGCACCGCTCGAGATGACTACGGAGTCACCGTCGCGTGAATCACCGTGTGCACTGCGAACAGTGACTCCGCCGACCCGATCGTCGATCTGCGTGACGTCGAAACCGCTGACGATTTCTCCACCGCGTTCACGAACCGCGTCCGCCAACGAGTTCACGAACAACGGGGGATCGATGAAACGCTGATTGCGCAGGCGCAAACCGGCTTTCACACCCTGGCCGAGTGAAGGCTCGAGCGAATGAATCGCGTCGTAGTCGAGGAGGTCGAAGTCGACCTCGCCGCCCGCGGCCTCGACGTGATGGAACTCGTCCACCAAAGTCTGTCGGTCCTTCTCGGATGCAAACGCGGCGAGGAAAGGATCGGCCAGGCGGGTCAGCTCTTTGACGCCACCGTCGGCGAGTTCGTCATACGCGCCCAAGGCTGTTCGGTTGACCTCGGTGTAGACCGACATCGCTTCCTGCCACTTCGACGGAGTGCAGTGGCGCGCGAACCCGACCAGGAACCGAATCAGCTTCAGGTCGGTGGTCAGTGGCACGTACACCGGTGACGACGGGCTGAGCATCGCGCGCAAGCCGTATTGGAGCACTGCGGGTTCGGGCAGCGGAAGCGTCAATGCGGGGGCCAGCCAACCGGCGTTGCCCCAGCTCGCGTCGGCCGCGACGCCGTCGCGATCGACGACGGTGACCTCGACTCCACGTTCCTGCAAGAACCAGGCCGTCGACAATCCGACAACACCCGCACCGACCACGACCACACGATCGGGGCTTTGACGAGTTCCCATGACGCACTCCTTCTACAGACTCTGCTCGAACCGAGACGCCGGTCACATCCGGCTCTTCTCTCAAGCATGAATCGCAGGGGTGGCAAAAGGACTGGCCGTTCGGCCACAGCTTCGGGGAATGCGTTGTGCGAGTGCACAGCCCTCGCTTGGGAAGCGAATCACAGTGAGTCGATTCGTGAATGCACTGGAACTTTTGAATTAATACTAAAGTATTAACCATCTCTGGAATGAGCTGCGTTGTTAATACTTTAGTATTAATGTTTCGCTGAATGTTAGTTCCTTGGTATTAGTCGCGTGCAAATCCTCGATGTAAGTGGGGTCGCCGTTTCAAGTTGTCGAGAGATTTCTTTCAAAAACTGTTACAAGTTCTAGTAATTGAGGTATGGTGACGGTCATCACATAAGCGGCAAATCGTGAATGGCTTTCAATCGTCGATCAGCTGTTCCAACTTACCGCTCGGTGTGAGCATCCAGTGGAATTGGTGCTACCAAACCAGCTGATTGGAGGTGGTTTCTCACGGTCGGACGTCATCTTTTTCGGAATCGAGACATGATTCCCGGGTGATGTCGTATCGCTAATCTCCGTTGTCAAGATTTCGGTCGTGCATCGGTAGTGAACAAATCCTATCGTGCTGCGCACGGCCTCAAAGACTTCCCCTTCGCAGCGAAACTTCCGGTGATGCGGAGGCTGTCAATGCAGTAGTTCAACTTTGCTCGAACTGCGTTTTGGCAGGAAGTGCTATCAACGCTATAAACCGATCCCGAAAGGGAATGAGGAGTAGAAGATATGCATGTTTCAACGGCAAAACGTACGGTGGCCGCTCTAGCAGTAGTAACTGCTTCGGCGGGCATGGTATTCGCAGCAGTTGCACCGGCGTCGGCAACTGCAGGTACGACGGTGACGAGCTATAACCAGGCGTGCCGCGCTGTAAGTGTTGGGCAGACCGTGGATCAGGTAGTTCCAACCTCGGTCACGGCTAACCACGTCACTGTGAATGCCACGCCCGGGGTAAATTCATACACCCTTCAGCCCGGTTCAGCGACGACACCCAGCAGTTCTGGCGTCTCGGGTGTCACATTCCTCGGCATTGATGACGTCAGGCTTGTCTACCGCTATGACCCAGCGACGTTCGTCGCAGGATCGGCCGCACTGGTGGCCGGTTCCGGTTCGGGCTACACAGGCACGGTCACTCTCACCGATACCGGATCGCAACTGATCGTGGACGGTGCGGATGTCGGCGTAGGCGTGACATACCAGCTTCCGAAGATTAGTTTCCAAACTCGGAACAGTGCGTTGGACGTGAAGTTCGACACTCAGGGCACCGCGGCCCAGATGTATAACTTCTCGGCGAATTACTTCCGTTTCACATCGAAGGCGTCAGTGCCTATCTTCGGGACAGTCAGTGCGCCGACCTCATGCATTCCCGCCAATGCGGTGGGTGCGACCGGTAGTTACCCGGCACTGAATTCGGGTGCGGGCGTTCTGCATCCATAGTCAATCCGGACCCCGGTGATTAGCAGCGCTGCCTGACACCCCACTCAGGCAGCGCTGTTTTGCGTAGTCTTGTGCGTGAGTGCCAGAAGTGTGTGCCGGGAGGCGCTTCCAGACCATGTGGATGCGAGTTACGTGCAGAATTACCCGCTCGACAAGAATCCCGACCTACCGCAGTGGTAGGCCGGGATCGTAATGTCTTGGTGAATAAGGGATCAGGATGCGATGACGGTCGAGTTGCTCTCGAGCTCACGCGTCTTTGCGGCTTCCTTCAGTTCCTCGAAACTCGCGCGAAGCAACTCCAGGTAGTGGCCTAGATCTGGCATCGTTGCGGCGTCTGCAATAACGTTGAGCGTTAGGTTGCCGCCACTCGCAGCTACCATGAAGTGCCGCAGCCCGTCACCGTCGACCGGTGCTTGATTAGCGAGTACGGCAGTGCCAGTTGCCCCGTTCAGGGTCAGTCCGTTGACCGAGAGCGGAATGTTACTCACCATCGTGTGCTGATACCGCGGCCCATCCGGGCTGTAGTCGTCATGGTGACGTGAATATGCCATCAACCGCGCTATCGGAGCGGGTAGGGTCTCCAACACTGTGCTCATCCGCCGGACCGCTGTGTGGGACGTACGGGCCTTCTCCGAGCGTGCAGACTCTGCGATGAGAGCGAGTCTCTTCAGCGGATCCGTGATCGTGGTGTGCATGTTCACGGACAGATTCACCAATTGGTTTGCGGACTCCCACTCCTCTTGCTTGCGCATGGACCGCGGAACCATCGCGAACAGAGAACCTCGAGGCGCTTCGCTCTTCTCGGTAAGGTATCGCGCCATCGCGCAACCGACCACAGCCAGAAGGACGTCGTTGACAGTCGCTCCGGGGACTGCGTTCTTCACATGCCGAACCTCGTTGCCTGCGAGGATGATCGGCTCCACCAATGCCGACCCGCTTACCTTGCAGTTGAAGCGGGTGCTAGTACTTTCGTAGATGCACTCGTCCCATTCTCCAGCACTCTTCGCCTCGACTACCGCACGGGCAGCAGCCCGATTGCCCGGAATGCTCTTGGCGAACTGGATAAGTTGGCCGGGGAAACTCAGCGCTGATCGCGTGAAGAGACGTCCCCGTAGGAACCGTATTGCAGGTGCTGATTTCCTCGGCCGTTGCGCATCCGAAAATATGGCTTCACCCAGCATTCGGATCGCGATTCCGTCGGCCGCGCTGTGATGAGACTTGAGCACAACCGCCGTCAGCCTGCCGGGTAGAGCGTCAAGCCCCTCGATCCCCGTGAAAAAGTGCAGTTCCCACGGTGGGCGGCTGAGATCCATTCTCGAGGTCAGCAGGGCGCTGAGCATTTCTTGAAATGGTGCCCAACCCGGCTCGGAAATCGCGTTGACCCGCACGTGGTCGCCCACATCCAGGTTGGGGTCTGGAACCCAGTACGGATGGCCGAGTCCCAGTGGCGTGTGCTGGATTCGGTGGGTGAACATGCGATTGTGTCCGAGCCTGGCGGTGACCCAATCGACGGCTTGCGCCTGCGTGAATTCTGCGGCTGGGTGCTGAGATGTTTCGAAGAAGTACACGCCGACCAGATGCTTCAGGTGGCCGGCGGACTCGTTGTAGACGAAGTCCGCGTCTCGCGGATTCACCTGTGTGACAGCCGCATCCAGCAGGTTGGGCAGTCTCATGTCGAACTCCTCACGTGGCGGGTGCCGGATCAAAGTGTCCGTGCCCCGGAACTCTCGTGGCCCGGAACTCTCGTGCCTGGAAAACTCTCGTGCTTGGAACGCGAAATGACCCCCGAGGCGAATTGGAGCCTCGGGGATCATCGAAGTTCAGAGTAGAGAAGTTGCACCAGAGAATTTACTTCTGCAGAATGGTACTTCCCAGGCCGGTCAACTCTATGGTCCCAGTAGCCCAGGCGATCAAACTGGTGATATATCTTTGCAGCATTGTAAATCACCTTTCCTTAGAGCGGCGTCGGCGTGTACGCGGACAGGGTGTTGAGATACTTCGCGAACGTACCTACTAGGTCGATTGAGCCAAATCCCACCAGATCCGACAGATAGCTCATTGAAAGATCGAACATTATTGTCTCCTCTCCCGACTACGGGGCAACGGTCGAGCCGAGGGCGGTCTGAATGCTTCCACCAATACCTGCAGAACCGCTAGCCATTAGGTTGATGGCTGCGGAGATAGACTTGAAGATGCCGTCGACTATTGCCTGCACATAAACGAACGGGGGAAGCAATGATTGCGAATCAATGCTCGTGACTGCGTCGATGATACTTGCTGTATCCACTATGCTAACGCTCCTTGCGGTAGATTTTTATCACGGTAGGAAATTCTGTTGAAGTCAGCCGAGTGGGGGTTGCCAGTCGAAGTCGACTGACGCCATGGAGCCTCTGTATACGAGCAATGAAATGATCTGCAAAATTATCGGTTCCTTGAGGTAAGGCACCATCGATCCTAGATCCATCGTTTACTCCTGTCGTTGGGTGATGTTCTGAAATGGATCAGGGTTGCGATGAGCCGGTCTCGATTAATCCGGCTAGCGAGCCGGTGGCGCCCTCGATGCCGGGCACTAGGGATCCGCTCCATACATTGTCCAGTAATCCGGTGAACAACGCAGCCGTTGCTTGAAGGAACATTGCGATCATATGAAGTTCCATCCTTTCGATAGATCTGGAAGACTTTTTGTACATCGGCGCATGCTTGTTGCATTCCACAAAGAGCAGGTTCGACTAGTGCACGGACCCTTGCGATCGTTCTGCTAAGAGATCCGTGTGGCGTTCGGGGTCTTATGTGGCGTGACGAGAATGAGGTTAGCTCGAGCAAGTCCACTTTGACTAGGAATTTGTAGAACCAAACTGAAACGTGTTTCATTTATGCTGGTCAGGCAACCAAAATGGCCTATTTGGGCCGTGAGAGGAAGATCTTGCGGAACGCTAACCAGATTGCAAGATTGATGATTGCCGAATTGCTGGGTTTTGGGAATCGTGGCCGGTAATTATGACTTTTGGCGGACTGGTCGTTAATACTTTTGGGTGATATTTTGTCGAATACCTCCCAAAGTGGAGCGGCACGGGAGATGCTCCGATACCTTCTTCGCCGGCTCAGGAACTTCGTAGTTTGAACTGAAGCATCAGGATCAGTCGAGTGTCCGCGTCGCTCAGGTCAACCCCGCACATCTCCTTGCAGCGGCGTAATCGATTGCGGAGAGTGTTGGGGTGAACATGCAATGCTGCGGAAGAACTCGCGACATCACCGCCCTTGTCGAGGAAGGTGTGGGCCGTTGCGACGAGTTCGCTTCCATGTCGACGGTCGTACCCTTCCAGGGCGTGCATAGGTGTGGCGGTGCTCAGTCCGTCGAAGATGTCGGCAACATGTAAGGCCAGTACCGACGCCAAGGTGTCGTTCATACCCGCGACAATCCCGCCGGACCGGTTGTGTCGCAGCGCGCCCAGAACATGGTCGGCGTCGGCGCGTGACAAATGGCATTCGCTGGCTGATTTCACGGTGCGGCCCACCGCAACGGCAAGTTGTGCTCGTGTGCGGGCGCGGCTGAGGAAGTCCTCCAACAGTCGGCGGGCGTTCGCTTCGTCAGCGGCGACAACAAGGTACGTCGAGTCGATCAACTGTGCGATCACGGCGTCGACGGCCAGAGTGTCCAGGTACAAGCTCAAGGAGGCGACCAACCCCGCCGGCAGTGGTCCCGCGACGGTTCCGACGGCGACGACGGTGAGCGGGCCTGCCAACCGCAAGTCGTCTGCGGCGCGGAATGCGGGTTCGCCACCGCCGATCAATGCTTGGACGCGCTGGGATTGGCGACGGCGTGTGCTGTCGACCCGGTCACGCTCCGAGGCGATTCTCCCGGCCACGACAGATACCGCGGAACGAAGTATCGATTCCTGTGTGGGCGTCGGTGATCCGGCCAGTGCGACCCAGATCGAGCCGACGGGGTGATCGTTCTCGCGAACTGCGATAACCAGTCGCGGCGTGATCGAGGGGTCTTCGAGGTCGACGTAGATGGGATCGCTCTCTCGGTGAAGCCGATCGAATACTCCTGCATCGGAGAGTAATTGGCGGAATCGGCTGGGTACCTGCCGACCGAGGATCGTGCCGATGCGAGCTTCGTCCACGGCCTGCTCGCCGCCGGAGTACGCGAGAACCGTCGAGTTCTCGTCCTCGATCGTGACGGGAGCGCCGAGCAATTCGGCCAGAGAACCGGCGACGGAGAAGAGGTCGTCGTCGCGCAGGTCCATGGGTGCGAGCCTACTGAGCGATCGACGGATTTCGGGTTTCGACGCCTCGGCAGGACCTCGATGGCGAATATAGGCTGGTGCAATGGCCGACATCGAAGGTGTTCTGTTCGATATCGACGGAGTCCTGCTCACGTCCTGGCAGCCGATCGAGGGAGCAGGGGAAGCAGTACGCGAAGTTCGGCGGCGCGGATTGGCCTGTGGGTTTCTGACCAACACCACCTCGCGCAGTTCGACACTCATCGCGCAGGGGTTGTGCGACGCCGGTATCGAGGTGGAGGCGAGCCAGATAGTTACTGCCGCCAGGCTCACGGGGGAGTACGTGCGGGCGACGTACCCGGACGCGAGGGCGTGGGTACTCAATCACGGTGACGTGTCCGCCGATCTCGAGGGAATCGAATTCGACGACGCCGATCCCGAGGTCGTGATTCTCGGCGGCGCCGGCCCGGAGTTCACCCACGAGGCGCTGAGCAGAGTGCTCGAACTACTGCTCGCCGGAGTGCCCGTCGTCGCGATGCACCGCGGGATGATGTGGGAGACGTCAGGTGGCCTTCGAATCGACACCGGAACGTACTTGCCCGGCTTCGAGGAAGTGGCGGGTGTAAATATCGCCGCGGTGGGTAAACCGTCTCTCACGGGGTTCCTTACAGCCACGGAGCTGATGCATGTCGAACCTGAGGCGACGGTGATGGTCGGCGACGATCTGATCGGGGACGTCCTCTCCTCACAGCGGGTCGGCCTGACCGGAGTTCTGGTGCGCACAGGCAAGTTTCGGCAAACAGTGCTCGACCTCTCGGTTCAGAAGCCCGACCACGTCATCGATTCGGTCGCGGATCTTCCGGCCCTTCTCGGGGTCGTCCTCGAGGCTTGACCAGGCGGGGGTGACGGACTTCACTCGAGCGGGTACTCTCGCGCCCGAATCCAATGAACTTGTTCCACGAAGGAGTTTCTATGCCCTTGATCTCGTCAGTCTGGTTCCGCCGCTCATCCTCTCGAGTCAGCGGAATTTCCAGTAGTCGGTTGGGGGGCCGCCTGGCGAGAACAGGGGCTGTGATGACTGTAGGTATGGGGCTCGCCGCCGGGCTGGCGCTGACCGGTGCGGGAGCTGCTTCGGCAGCCCCCGTCACGTGTGTCTCGCCGCCGTCGGCCAATGACATCCAGGTCTCCGAGACCGCGAGCTGCGGCGCGCAGTCCGTCGGAGCCGGCCGTTCGCAGGCCGGTGCCGCCGAGAGCGGTACCGCTGTGAGCGTCGCCGCCGACAACGGCTACTCAAATTCATATGCCAACGGCTTCGGAACCGCGCTGGGGGCTTCTCGCGGTAACGGTCAGGCGCAGGCATTTGCACTCGGCGGCGGTATCGCGCGGGCCGGGGCGGCTGACGGAAATGTCACCTTCGCCATCGCTGGTTACGGAGCGGGCGCTACAGCCGATGCCAATGGCGTCGACTGCGTCGGAGTGCTCTCGTTTGCGGTCAATTTGAGTAACGGACAGTTCTGCATCGCGGGCTGAGGCTCAACCTTGCACTCGGCACGCTCGAGTGCTAAAAATGCAGTTGGCACTCGCGAACCGTGAGTGCCAGGTCGAGGCAGTGAGACCGGGAACCATAGACACCCCCGGTCGTCCGTCGCGGGCACTGACTAGACCACAGGCGTAGATGGGTGACCAGGCAAATCGGTCGCCCGTGTAATGAGGTGACCGGTCAAACGGTCGCCTTGTGCCGATGAGGTGACCCGACGAGCGGTCACCTTGTGTGTCACCCCCTATCCGGAGGATCACTTCGCAATGGCAAAGATCATCGCGTTCGACGAAGAGGCACGTCGTGGCCTCGAGCGAGGCCTCAACGCCCTCGCCGACGCTGTCAAGGTGACGTTGGGCCCCAAGGGTCGCAACGTCGTTCTCGAAAAGAAGTGGGGCGCCCCCACGATCACCAACGATGGTGTTTCCATCGCCAAGGAGATCGAACTCGACGACCCGTACGAGAAGATCGGCGCCGAGCTCGTCAAGGAGGTCGCCAAGAAGACTGACGACGTCGCTGGCGACGGCACCACCACCGCTACCGTTCTCGCACAGGCTCTGGTCCGTGAAGGTCTGCGCAACGTCGCAGCCGGCGCGAACCCGCTCGGCCTCAAGCGCGGCATCGAGAAGGCTGTCGAGGCTGTCACAGTTCGCCTGCTCGAGACCGCCAAGGAGATCGACACCAAGGAGCAGATCGCTGCTACCGCCGGTATTTCCGCCGGCGACCCGTCCATCGGTGAGCTCATCGCCGAGGCTATGGACAAGGTCGGCAAGGAAGGCGTCATCACGGTCGAGGAGTCCAACACCTTCGGCCTGCAGCTCGAACTCACCGAGGGCATGCGCTTCGACAAGGGCTACATCTCGGCGTACTTCGCCACCGATGCAGAGCGTCAGGAAGCCGTCCTCGAAGACGCGTACATCCTGCTCGTCAGCTCCAAGATCTCCACGGTCAAGGATCTGCTGCCCCTGCTGGAGAAGGTCATCCAGTCCGGCAAGCCGCTCCTGATCATCGCCGAGGACGTCGAGGGCGAAGCTCTCTCCACCCTCGTGGTCAACAAGATCCGTGGCACCTTCAAGTCTGTTGCCGTCAAGGCTCCCGGCTTCGGTGACCGTCGTAAGGCTCAGCTCGCCGACATCGCCATCCTCACCGGTGGCGAGGTCATCAGCGAAGAGGTCGGACTCTCCTTGGAGACCGCAGGCCTCGAGCTCCTCGGCCAGGCACGCAAGGTCGTCATCACCAAGGACGAGACCACCATCGTCGAGGGTGCCGGCGACGCCGACGCAATCGCCGGTCGTGTCAGCCAGATCCGCGCCGAGATCGAGAACAGCGACTCGGATTACGACCGTGAGAAGCTGCAGGAACGTCTGGCCAAGCTGGCCGGCGGCGTTGCAGTCATCAAGGCCGGCGCTGCTACCGAGGTCGAGCTCAAGGAGCGCAAGCACCGCATCGAAGATGCAGTGCGTAACGCAAAGGCAGCCGTCGAAGAGGGCATCGTCGCCGGTGGTGGCGTTGCACTTCTCCAGGCAGCTCCCGCACTGGACGACCTCAAGCTCGAAGGTGACGAGGCAACCGGCGCGAACATCGTTCGCGTTGCACTGTCCGCTCCGCTCAAGCAGATCGCATTCAACGCAGGCCTCGAGCCCGGCGTTGTTGCGGACAAGGTCTCCAACCTGCCCGCAGGTCACGGCCTCAACGCTGCGACCAACGAGTACGGCGACCTGCTCGCTGCAGGCATCAACGACCCGGTCAAGGTCACCCGCTCGGCACTGCAGAACGCAGCGTCCATCGCGGCTCTGTTCCTGACGACCGAAGCCGTTGTCGCTGACAAGCCCGAGAAGGCCGGAGCGCCTGCAGGCGATCCGACCGGCGGCATGGGCGGCATGGACTTCTGAGTCCATCTCCACCTAGCTCCTAGAGCCCGGGCCACCATTCGGTGGGCCGGGCTTTTGCTCGTGCGGGGGAGGCAAGTTTCCATGACTTGGCAGCGGCAGCCGCGATGCAGATTGCGGATTCACCTAACCAAGAGGTTGCCTCCTGATCGCTCGGAATCACAGGCACCTTTTCCGATTGCTGGATCCGGTGATACCCAACGATTCCGAGCAGAACCCAGAGGATCGGCATGTCAGCTCGCTACAATTCGGACATTCGTTCAGCGTCGGAATTGAGGGGCATGCATGATCTTTCGGAACTCGTTGCCAGCCGCGGTATCTCAGATGGGGCCGCGAGACGCGGAGTTCGTCTACAACGAGTCCGGCGGACATCTGAGCCACATGGTCTGCGCCTACTTCTTCGACACGACGGGCCATCCGCTCGCAGAGATGACGCACGACGACGCGGTTCGGTGGATCACCGAAAGATTCGGATACTGGCCACTGTTCACGAGTCGACTCCAGCGAGTTCCGCTGGATCTGGACTATCCCTATTGGGTCCCGGCCGATTTCGACGTCGATGATCACGTGCACGTCCATCGTGCCCCGGTTGCCGGGTGGGCGCCGATTCGTGAATTGCTCGGGCGCTCGCTCGGTGAGCCGATGGACTTGTCCCGGCCGCCCTGGGAGTTGCACGTCATGACCGGAGTGCACGGGATCGACGAGCTACCGGGCAATCTGACGCTGATCATGCTCAAGACCCACCACGGGGCCGGTGACGGTCTGGCGATCCGCGATCTGACCAACCTTCTGTTCTCCGGTCCGCCGAAGCCGGAGACGAAGCGTGCCGGTTCGGGGCTTTCGTCGCTGGATTTGATCGGGCGCACGGTCGTGGGTTTGCCCGGCCAGGCGATCCGTTTCGGCCGGGGTCTGTCCGTGACAAAGGTTGCGGCCGAGACGGTTCGGGAGGCGGAAGAGGCCGGAGAGCTGCCTACGTACTCGGCCGACCGCCTGCCGACCCGATTCAACGGCATGCTGGGCGGAGACATCACGATCGATTTCCTGACGCTGGACGGCGCAGACATCAAAGCGATCCGAGCGGCCATTTCGGACGTGACGGTCAACGACATCTTCCTGACCGTCGTCGCCGGCGCTCTCGACGCATACCTGTCGGAGAAGGGCGAGAAATCAGGCAGTGGGTTGGCGGCGATGGTTCCCCGATCGATGCGGCAGATCGCCGAATGGGAATCGGCCAACCAACTGGCGCTGTTGACGGTCGATCTGCACACGGACGTCGAAGATCCGGTCGAGCGGCTGACACGAATCAGGGATTCGGCGCTGATGGCAAAGGGGCGGAGTTTGCACCCAGCCGTCCGTCGATACGGCACACGCATCGAAACGTCGCCCGCGGCTCTGCTCAGACTCACCGGTCTCTCGCGTCGGATCAACAAGCTTGACCCTTCGCACAAGGTCATTCAGAACACGACGATCAGCAATGTCCCGGTATCGGTCGACGGCAATGTCTTCGAAGGTGCGCCGGCGGTGGCAGTTCTCGGCGGGCAGGCGCCGGTCGACGGAGACATTCTGCGCCACTTCCTCATTGCTGCGCGTGGAGGTTCTCTGACGCTCAATGTCATCGTCTCGCGAGAGACGATGCCGGATATCGAGCACTACATCGAATTATTGCGGGTGGGGTTCACGGCGCTTCTGCAGGCAGTTTCCGACCAAAATCGTGAGTTGGTCGAACGATAATCTCTCGACACCTCAGCTTTACGCCGCCTGTCGTTCCCTGAGTTTTCTGATCGGCGTCATTTGCTCGTCCCAAGTGAACCACTGAACATCTTGGTTGGGCAGCGTCAGTGGCCTGGCCGTCAAGGGTCTCGAGGCCCTCGCTGCGCTCAGCGGTGGAGAGTTGAAGGCCGCCAAGTAGATTGTCGATTTCGGGGCCTGCTCGTGTTGGCGCGTAGGCCCCGAAATACCTTTTGTCGGCGCGTAATTCTCGCCATGTCAAGTGCCGGAATTCTCAACCTAACGGCATGAGCATCCAGGCGGCGAGATATACCAAAGCCGCGGTTCCACCCGTGCAAATAGCCGCGATAACGGCGAGTAGACGGACAAGATTTACGTCGGCGCCGAAGTAATCTGCAATTCCGCCGCACACTCCGGCGAACATTTTCTTGTCGTTGGAACGGGTGAAGGGGCGAGGTGTGTTGCTTTCGAATGTCATGCTTCAATTCTGAAGCGAGATCGCATCAGGCACCATCGGGGACGACCCCCATCTGCACCCTGATCTTTTGAGCCCGTCGTGTCATACCCCGGTAGTTCATCCCAGCTTCACCGAACGGTTGCTGCGGGAGACTACCTTGTCGGCGGTGACCGATTTAGCAGAACGCCGACCGTTCCTCAGCGCCTTCGCGGATCTCTCGACCGCCGTCGATCTGGCCGACACCGCCGCCTTCACCGTCGACGACAATGACGACGACGATCCGGTGCTGCTGACGTCGCCGGACGGTTTCGAGGTCGACACCTGGCGGGAGGGCTACCCGTACGACGCACGGATGCCTCGGGACGAGTACGAAATGTCCAAGCGTCTGCTGCAGATCGAACTCCTCAAGCTGCAGAACTGGTCGAAAGAAACCGGCGCACGGCACGCCATCGTGTTCGAAGGACGCGACGCTGCCGGTAAGGGCGGAACGATCAAACGATTCATGGAGCACCTCAATCCTCGTGGCGCTCGCGTCGTCGCGCTGGAGAAGCCGTCGGCTCGCGAGTCGACGCAGTGGTACTTCCAGCGCTACGTGCAGCACCTTCCCGCCGCCGGGGAACTGGTGATGTTCGATCGATCTTGGTACAACCGGGCCGGGGTCGAGCGGGTCATGGGTTTCTGCACCGACGAGGAGCATGAGCGATTTCTGCGCCAGGTGCCGTTGTTCGAGCAGATGCTCGTCGACGACGGCATCAGCTTGATCAAGTTCTGGTTCTCGGTTTCACCGCTGGAGCAGCGCACGCGGTTCGCGATCAGACAGGTCGATCCCGTGCGGCAGTGGAAGCTTTCGCCGATGGACATCGCTTCTCTGGACAAGTGGGATGCGTACACGGCGGCGAAGGAAGAGATGATCCGGTTCACCGATACCGCCACCGCTCCGTGGACCGTCATCAAGAGCAACGACAAGAAACGCGCGCGGATAAACGCGATGCGTCACGTGCTCAGTCAGTTCGATTACGACAACAAGGATTACGAGATCGTGGGTACTCCGGATCCGCTGATCGTGGGCAGCCTCGAATAGTCGGCGCGTGTGCTCTGCCCATCCGCGGCGTGGGTGGTTAGTGTGAGTTGAATGGAGACCGTACCGATCCAACTCCCCGACGGCACCGTGACCCCGATCCGTCTGTTTCCCGGACCGAACGACGACGCACCCGTGGTGGTGATGTTGCCCGGGCTCGGAGTTCCCGCCGGGTTCTACGATCCGGTGGCGCAGGCCCTGGTCGAAGCCGGCTTCAACGCGGCCATCGGTGAACTGCGCGGCCAAGGTGACAGCAAACCGCGCCCGAGCGCGTCGAGTGCTTTCGGATATCAGGAACTGGTCTCGATCGATTGTCCGGCGACGTTCGAGGTAGTGCGCGAGCGGTTCCCGGCCAGCACACCATTTCTGATGGGGCACAGCATGGGCGGCCAGATCGGGGTGATGTACGCGTCGAGGATTCGGGGCCGGCTCGGCGGACTGATCCTGGTTGCCTCCGGATCGCCGTATCACCGCGGATTCCCCGGAATCCGTGCGCCCGGACTCTATCTGGGTTCGTCCGCGATGTCGGTGACAGCCAACATTGCCGGCTTCTGGCCGGGAGACCGGGTCAACGTCGGCGGCTTCGGTCGACAGTCGAAAGTACTGATCACCGATTGGGCCCGGTTCGCCAGGACCGGTCGCATGGAACCCGTCGGTGCGGATATCGACTACGAGGAGCGGATCGCTCGCCTGACCTTGCCGGTTCTGTCGATCACGATCGAAGGGGACGATCTCGCTCCACGCCGGTCGGCAAAGAACCTGGTGGACAAGCTCTCCGGGGCCCAAGTGACGATGACGCACATCGACGAACCACTCGGTCACAACGGTTGGATACGCAATCCCACCGCTGTGAGCGAGCGCGTCGTCGCGTGGTTGCGCGACCGCTGAAAGATCAGGCGAGTTTCTGCCAGAGGAACTCGTAGGTCAGCGCAGTCTTGAAGGCCAGCTGAGCATTGTCCGCGGCGCCGCCGTGGCCACCCTCGATGTTCTCGAAATACAGCACCGGCTTGCCCAGCTCTTCCAGCCGTGCGGCCATCTTGCGGGCATGCGCGGGGTGGACGCGGTCGTCGCGGGTGGACGTCGCGATCAGGATCGGTGGGTACGACGCGGCGGCGTCGATGTTCTGATACGGCGAGTACTCCGAGATGAATGCCCACTCCTCCGGGACATCGGGGTCACCGTATTCGGCCATCCACGAAGCGCCGGCCAGCAGGAGATGGAATCGGCGCATGTCCAGCAGCGGGACCTGACAGACGATGGCGCCGAAGAGCTCGGGGTACTTGGTCAGCATGATGCCCATCAGCAGGCCACCGTTGCTACCGCCCTGAGCTGCCAGAAGATCCGGGGTCGTGATTCCGCGATCGACGAGGTCTCTCGCGACGGCAGCGAAGTCTTCGTGCACCTTGTGGCGCCCGGCCTTGAGAACCTGTGTGTGCCAACCGGGTCCGTACTCGCCGCCACCACGAATGTTCGCAACCACATAGGTTCCGCCCTGCGTCAGCCAGGCACGGCCCAGAGAACCGCTGTACGACGGTGTCAGCGAGATCTCGAATCCGCCGTACCCGTAGAGCAGGGTAGGGCCGGGCTCGCTACGCGGACTGCGCACCACGAAGTACGGAACTTGGGTGCCGTCGGCAGAGGTGGCGAAGAACTGCTCCGTGGTGATGCCCTCGGCGTCGAAGAACGAGGGAGCCTGCTTGAGGGCAGTGGGTTCGGTTTCGCCGATCACGCCGTGCAAAAGAGTTGCAGGGGAGGTGTATCCACTCGAATTGACGAAGTACTCGTTGCTGACATCAGGGTCGGTGTCGAGAATTTCGATACTGGTCAGTTCTGGAAGCCCTTCGAAAGGTCGATCCTCCCAGCCGTTTTCGCCCGGCGTCAGGATTCGCAGCGTCGTGCGCACGTCGGTCAGGACCACCAGAATCAGATGATCGCGTGTCCAGGTGTAGTGCTCGAGCGAGGAATGTGCGTCGGGTTCGAAGATCGATGTCAGTGCTCGTGAGCCGGCAAGGAAATCGTCGTAACGGATGGCAAGCAGTGCGCCGGTCGGATATTCGGTGTCCTCGACGGCCCACACGGACTTGGTGCGGATCAACAACCACTCGTGGTGAATCGAGATCCCGGCGTCCTCGGGGACGTCCACGAGCACCAGTTCACCGTCGGGGCGAACTTCGAAATGCTGAGAGTTGTAGAAATCGACCGAGCGAGTGACGAAGTCTCGTTCGAATCCGGGCGTCGGATCGTGCGAAGCCGAGATCGCCACGTCCGTGGCCTGGCCCTCGTAGACGGTCTCGGCGCTGGAGAGGGGAGTGCCGCGCTTCCACCGCTGGGCCAGACGGGGATATCCGGAATCGGTGAGCGACCCCGGTCCGATATCCGTTCCGACGTAGACGGTATCGATGTCGATCCAGTCGATGTCGGTCTTGGCCTCGGGAAGGTAGAAGCCGGGATTCTCGCCCTCGGGAGCGAGGAACTCGCGCTTGTCGATGTCGAACTCGCGAACGACCGCCGCGTCTGCCCCGCCGCGGGAGAGGCTGATCAATGCACGGTTGCGGTGTGGCCGTAGAAGTTGCGTGCCCTTCCAGACCCAGTTCTCGCCCTCGGCCTCGGCCAGGGCGTCGAGGTCGACCAGGACGTCCCATTCCGGGTCGTCGGTGACGTACTGATCGAACGTCGTGCGTCGCCACAATCCGCGAACGTGGGTGCTGTCGCGCCAGAAGTTGTAGAGGAACTCACCTCGACGGCGGACGTAGGGGATTCGCGCGTCGGTATCGAGGATCTCGCGCACGTCGCTCTGTAGTCGATCGAAGCGCTCGTTGTCGGTGAGCTGCTCCTCGGTCACGGCATTGTGCTGACGGACCCAATCGAGTGCAGACTCACCGGTCACGTCTTCGAGCCAGAGGTAGGGGTCGTCGCCGGTGGTGGGCTGCTGATCGGAAGTCATACGTCCATTCTTACTGCTCGCTCCCGACAGCACTCGACCCCGCTCCCGAAACACTGGAGCGGGGTCGAGTGAGAACGAATCGGGTCAGACGCCCAGGGAGTGAGCGAGCATCGGCCAGGAGTTGTGGAGATCGTCCTGCCAGTAGCCCCACGAGTGGGTGCCGGTCGGCTTGAAGTCGAAGGTGGCCGGGATCTTCAGGTCGCTCAGGCGGTAGGCGAGGTTGTGGGTGCAGTAGTTGACCGCTGCCTCGATGACGCCGCCGACGATTGCCTGGTTGGCGAGCGCACCGACCTGACCGTTGATCGCGGGATTGGCGAGAGTGTCGTGTGGGCCGGGGAGTCCCGAGCCGGTGGAGACGTAGAGTTCGGTGCCGCGGAGCTTCTCGGCGTTGAGGACCGGATCGTTGTCCTTCCATCCCTGACCGTCGAGCGGGCCCCACATGTTGGTGATGTCAGCTCCACCGCGGGTACCTGTGACAAGTTCGATCGCACTCTGACCGACGGGGGTGCTGGTCTCAGCGCATCCGCTGTACGCCCCGACGCCCTTGTAGAGGCCGGGAGCCGCGATGGCGAGGTTGAGGACCGAGGTCGCGGTCATGGAGATCGCGGAGATCGACTGGACCTTGTTGGTGTTGAACTCGGCGTCGATGACGGGCGGGAGTTCCTTGGTCAGGAACGTCTGCCACTTCTGGCGACCGAGAACCGGATCGTCGTTCACCCAGTCGGTGTAATAGCTGAACGCGCCTTCGAGTGGAGTGACGACGTTGACGTTCTTGTCCTGGAAGAAGTTCATGACGTCGGTCTTGCGTTGCCAGGTCGCCGAGTCTTCGCCGCCGCCTGCACCGTTGAGCAGGTAGAGCGTCGGGCGGGGTTCGCTGTTGTCTGCGGGGAGGATGACCTCGAGCGGGATGTTGCGATCCATCGCCGGGGAGAAGACCGAGATGGTGACCTTGCGGTCGCCGGTCTTGGTGTTGCTCACGACGTGCGATCCGGACGTGTCACCGCCCGCAGAAGCTGTCGCCGGACTGATCAGCATCGGCAGCACCGTGGCCACTGCGAGAGCTGCGATCACACTGCCACGCTTGAAAATTCGAGCACGCATACGTTCGGATCCTCCACCTGAATGTCTTCGGATCCGGAACGGATCGAAGTGCCTGTGAGCCCTTACTGGAACAGGTTCACTTTTTGTTATGTGTCAGTAAAGCAGAGCGGGCGCAGAAAGTGACGCGATTCGATTGCCTGACAATTGAATTGGCCCCGGAATTAACCCCCGAATTAACCCCCGAATCGGCCCAGACAAGCACTCGACCCCGCTCCCGGAAGTGCAGGGAGCGGGGTCGAGTCGGAACGATTTCGGTCAGATGCCCATCGAACGAGCGAGCATCGGCCAGGAGTTGTGGAGATCGTCTTCCCAGTAGCCCCACGAGTGGGTGCCGGTCGGCTTGAAGTCGAAGGTGGCCGGGATCTTGAGATCGTTGAGGCGGTAGGCGAGGTTGTGGGTGCAGTAGTTGACTGCTGCCTCGATGACGCCGCCGACGATCACCTGGTTGGCGAGTGTGCCGACCTGTCCGTTGATCGCCTCGTTGTTCAGGGTGTCGTGCGGGCCGGGGAGTCCGGAGCCGGTGGAGATGAAGAGCTCGGTGCCGCGGAGCTTCTCGGCGTTGACGACGGGGTCGTTGTCGATCCAGCCCTGGCCGTCGAGGGGGCCCCACATGTTGGTCACGTCAGCGTCGCCGCGCATGCCCACAACCAGTTCGATGGAGGACTGGCCGACCGGTGTGCTCGTCTCGGCGCATCCGCTGTATGCACCGACGCCCTTGTAGAGGCCCGGAGCTGCGATGGCGAGGTTGAGGACCGAGGTCGCGGTCATCGAGATCGCGGAGATCGACTGGACGCCGTTGGTGTTGAACTCGGCGTCGATGACGGGCGGGAGTTCCTGGGTCAGGAACGTCTGCCACTTCTGACGGCCGAGGGACGGGTCGTCGTTCACCCAGTCGGTGTAGTAGCTGAATGCACCTTCGAGCGGGGTGACGACGTTGACGTTCTTGTCAGCGAAGAACTCGTTGACGTCGGTCTGACGCTGCCACGTCGCCCGGTCTTCGCCGCCGCCTGCACCGTTGAGCAGGTAGAGGGTCGGGCGGGGTTCGCTGCCGTCTGCCGGGAGGATGACCTCGAGCGGAATATCGCGTTCCATGGAAGGGGAGTACACCTTGATGGTGGCGATGCGCCCGTTGTCCGTGCGGCTCGAGAGCTTGGAACCCGTTGTGTTTGCCTTGGCAACAGTTGCCGTGGTGGTCGACGGATCTCCGCCTGCGGACGACACTGCAGGGCTGATCAGCATCGGCAGCACGGATACTGCGGCTACAGCGGCGACCAGACGGCCACGCTTGAAAGTGCGAGCACGCATACGTTCAGAAACCTCCACCTAAAATTCCTTCGAATCCGCCCAGGAGTGAACGGTCCTTTGTTGCTGTTCCCGTACGGGAATTCATGCTGGGTACATGCTCTGTCGATAGGTACAGGGCGTGTGAGTCTTGTAAGTTCTACCGCATCGGTGCGTTATCCGCCAGTGAACCAGTGATTTGCTGAACGTACGACCAGTTTCAGGTGAATTTCCCTGATCATCGACGGGATTAGTGAGTGAACCGGACATATCCACTATGGGAACAACATTGTTGCCTACCTCTGCAGTCGAACGCGTCTGTCGAAGATCTTCTCCGATATCAGCGCCCAGCGGGGAGTTACGTTTCGGTGAACGTCGGTTACTCGCCGCAGACTCGCGCGGACTCGACGGCAATCGCCAAGAGTTTCGCGTGGCAGGCGCGGGTCGAGTTCCCGGAGATCACCCCTGTCTTCAGCGTCGACGGCGTCGTGGAGATTCAGGAGTCCGGCGGAATCGCCCTGGCCTTCGACCTGGAAGACTCGAATCCGCTGGAGGGAGACCTGGCCAACGTCTCGTACTTCTGCGACCTCGGAGTCCGCTCGATGTTGCCGACGTACAACTACATGAATGCTGCCGGCTGTGGCTGCTTGGACCTGGCGGACACGGGGTTGAGTGGATACGGCCGTGACCTGGTTGCCGAGATGAATCGCGTCGGAATGACGGTCGACGGCTCACATTGTTCGGTACAGACGGGGTTGGACATCTCAGCTATCACCCAGCGAGCAATGATCTACAGCCACTCGAATCTCCGAAGGTTGTGGGAGCATCCGCGCAACATCACCGACGATCAGGCCAGGGCGTGTGCGGAGACCGGCGGCGTCATCGGGATCAACGGCGTCGGCATATTCCTCGGCGTCAACGGACCGGATGACGACCAGGCTCGGCTGTCCGCGATGGCCGACCACATCGAAGAGGCTGTGGGACTCGTCGGCATCGATCATGTCGGGATCGGCTCCGACTTCTCCTTCGACGCCGACGACTTCCGCGAAGAGATCGAGCAGAACCCGTCGTCGTTCTCCGAGGCGTACACCGCGTGGGGGCCACTGCAGTGGACTCCTCCGGAGGAGGTGCTGACACTTGATCAGGTATTGCGTGAGCGGGGCTTCGACGAGCCGTCGATCGAGGCCGTGTACGGCGGAAATTTCGCCCGAGTTGCCCGAGAAGTGTGGGCTACCGACGGGTAATACGACCATCTGGGGACAGCGAAACGATGCAGGACTACCCTGGTGAATCGTGACCTCACACTATGACGTCGTTGTCCTCGGAGCCGGCCCCGGTGGGTACGTCGCTGCTATCCGCGCGGCACAACTGGGCCTGAGCACCGCCATCATCGAGCAGAAGTACTGGGGCGGTGTATGCCTGAATGTCGGCTGCATTCCGTCCAAGGCGCTTCTCCGTAACGCCGAACTCGCGCACATCTTCACGAAAGAAGCGAAGACGTTCGGCATGTCCGGAGACGTGTCCTTCGATTTCGGCTCCGCTTTCGATCGCAGCCGCAAGGTCGCGGACGGGCGAGTCAAGGGCATTCACTTCTTGATGAAGAAGAACAAGATCCCGGAGTACGACGGCAAGGGCACGTTCGTCGACGCCAACACCATCAGCGTGGAGCTGAGCAAGGGTGGCACCGAGACGATCACGTTCGACAACGCGATCATCGCGACCGGTTCGTACACCAAGCTGCTGCCCGGCACCTCGCTGAGCGAGAACGTCGTGACCTACGAAGAGCAGATCCTCACCCGTGACCTTCCGGGTTCGATCCTCATCGTCGGTGCCGGCGCGATCGGCATGGAGTTCGGTTACGTCCTCAAGAACTACGGCGTCGACGTCACGATCGTCGAGTTCCTCGATCGGGCACTGCCCAACGAGGACGCCGACGTCTCGAAGGAAATCGCCAAGCAGTACAAGAAGCTCGGCGTCACCATCAAGACCGGTGCCGCTGTGCAGTCCATCAGCGACGACGGCAGCAAGGTCACCGTCTCGATCAAGGACAACAAGTCCGGCGAGATCGAGACCGTGGTCGTCGACAAGGTTCTGCAGTCCGTCGGCTTCGCACCGCGCGTGGAGGGCTTCGGTCTCGAGAACACCGGGGTCGCGTTGACCGATCGCGGCGCCATCGCGATCGACGACTACATGCGCACCAACGTCCCGCACATCTTCGCCATCGGTGACGTCACCGCCAAACTGCAGCTCGCGCACGTCGCAGAAGCTCAGGCTGTCGTCGCTGCCGAGACCATCGGCGGCGCGGAGACACAGACACTCGGTGACTACCGGATGATGCCGCGTGCGACGTTCTGCCAGCCGCAGGTCGCCTCGTTCGGTTTGACCGAGGAGCAGGCCAAGGCCGAGGGCTACGACGTCAAGGTCGCGAACTTCCCGTTCGCTGCCAACGGCAAGGCACACGGTCTCGGTGACCCGACCGGTTTCGTCAAGCTGATCGCCGACAAGAAGTACGGCGAACTGCTCGGCGGGCACCTCATCGGACCGGACGTTTCGGAACTGCTGCCCGAGCTGACCTTGGCCCAGAAGTGGGACCTCACGGTCAACGAGTTGGCACGCAACGTCCACACCCACCCCACACTCAGTGAGGCACTGCAGGAAGCGATCCACGGCCTCGCAGGCCACATGATCAACTTCTGACGGCAGGGCCTTCGGCCCCGTGCGCCTTTTCGGTAGTTCGCACTACCGGAAAGGCACACGGGGTTTTTCGTCTTTTGTGTCGAGTTGTGTTGCGAAACCGCCATCTGAGGCCTTCGAGTCGGGGTGTAGGCGCGCAACGCATTAGCGTCCCGAGTCGACCATTCGGCTTTCGAAGGACCACTCATGAAAACTCGTTCCGTACTGCTCGCGGCTTGCGTCGCGCTGACGCTCTCCGCCTGTGGAACCTCAGGTGACTCCGGATCGGACGCCGAAGCTTCGGGTGCCGCCGAGGCGGGGGCGTTCCCCGTGACCGTCGACCACGCCTACGGTTCGACGACGATCGACGCGGAGCCTATGCGCATCGTGACCATCGGATGGAGTGGCCAGGATGCGGTGATCGCACTGAACAAGGTTCCGGTCGCCATGGAGAGCTTCTCCGGCGACGGCATCGAGAACAACATCCTGCCCTGGGACGCTTCGCGTCTGAACGGTGCCAAGCCCGTTCTCATGACGACCAATCCCGATATCCCGTTCGAGCAGATCCTCGGGCTCGATCCCGACGTGATCCTCGCCGTCTACTCCGGCATCGACGAGGGCGAGTACAAGCGTCTCAGTGACATCGCGCCGACCGTCGCGTTCCCCGACCAGCCGTGGGATACGGCGTGGGACAAGCAGATGAGCATGATCGGTGCAGCGCTCGGACAGCCGGAGCAGGCTCAGACGCTGATCGACGAGACCGGGGCGTACTTCGAGAAGCAGGCCGCTGATCACCCACAGTTCCAGGGCAAAACCGCAACGTATGCAATGCGCACCGACGAGGGCCTGATCGTCTTCTGCGGCACCGACCCGCGGATCCGTCTTCTCGGCCAGCTCGGGGTGAAGACCACGCCCGGTGTCGACGCAGTGTGCACTTCCGGCGACAGTTCGGTGTCCGTGGGCATGGAATCCATCGACACACTCGACGCCGACGTCTTCATTCTCGTCGACGCCGACGGCACCAACCTGGACAAGCTCATGTCCTTCGGTCCGTTCGCGAACATGACCTCGGTGTCGAACGGCCGTCTGGTTCGTCTGGTCGGAATGGACTACGCGATGGCTACGTCCGCTCCGACGGTGCTGAGCGTTCCCTACGCATTCGACGAGTTCATCGCTCAGCTCTCGGACAAGTTGAGCTGATTCCGGGCGTCGTACGACGCTTGTGACGCAACGATTTTCGGCACCTGCGATTCGAGTAGTTCGATCAGGGCCGTGATCTTTGCGGCGACGTCGGCGCCGAGTTCGGTCAGGCTGTATTCCACTTTGGGCGGGATGGTTTCGAGTACCTCACGGTGCACGAGGCCATCCCGCTCGAGTGTTTGCAGGGTCTGTGAGAGCATGCGCTCGCTGACTCCGTCGACGCGTCGGCGCAGTGCACTGAACCGGTACGGGCCCTCGTTCAATGCCGCCAGCGCGAGTGCGCCCCAGCGTCCGGTTGCATTCTGCAATGCCGCCCGAGAGTTGCACCCGCGAGCGAAGACGTCAGCCTCGAGCGTTGGGTCCACGACGTCGGCATTCGGATCAGGGGTCTGGGCAGCACGTGAAGGTGAGTCGGTGCTGGTCATGAACCCAGGCTACTACTGCACGATCCCATAGCGCTAACTCGACGTGTTGCACTTACGAAAAATAAGTGCATGATGGTTGGAGAACGCATTTACGCTTCAACCTGGATCGGGAGTTCGCATGAGCATTGCAGTCACCGGCGCAACCGGAAACCTCGGACAACTGGTAGTCGAGTCGTTGATCGAGCGGGGAACCGCCGCGTCCGACATCGTCGCAGTGGTCCGCAATCCACAGAAGGCGGAAAGCCTCGCCGCCCGCGGAGTAGTTGTACGTCAAGCGGACTATGCCGATGCCTCGGCGTTGGAAACCGCATTGGCGGGCGTCGACAAGCTGGTGCTGATCTCGGGAAGTGAAGTGGGGTCACGGCTCGCGCAACACACCAACATCATCGACGCGGCGAAGGCTGCCGGCGTCGGATTCATCGCCTACACGAGCATCTTGAATGCTCAGGACACGCCGATGAAGCTTGCTGCCGAGCACAAGGCGACCGAGGACGTGCTCACTCGGAGCGGTATTCCGTTCGCGCTGTTGCGCAACGGTTGGTACTGGGAGAACTTCACCAACGACCTTGCCGGTGTGATCGAACGCGGCGCACTGGTCGGTGCGGGAGCGGAAGGCAAGATCGCGGCTGCGGCGCGTGCGGATTACGCCGACGCCGCAGCAGTAGTCGCGACCACCGATGGTCACGAAGGTGCAGTGTACGAGTTGGGCGGTGACGAGAGGCTCACCTATGCCGAATTGGCCGAGAAGATCAGCGAGTTTGCCGGCAAGCCCGTCGCGTACCAGTTCGTGGACGAGCAGGCATACGAAGGCATTCTCGAGAGCGTCGGACTGCCTGCACCGGTTGCGCAGATCCTCGCCGATTCCGATGCTGCAATTGCCAAGGGGGCATTGGACACCGAGTCGGGTGACCTGCAGAAGTTGATCGGCCGCAGCAGCACTCCGGTGACTGAGGTGTTGAGGAAGGCCTGACCTGCTGTGCGCCTTTATTAACCGCGGGCGGTTAATAAAGGCGCACAGGGGGTTACCCCATGTGGACTGCACCCTCGGCGGGCAGATCACCCTTCTTGGCGCGGACCAGCACCAGCACTACCGGTGCGATGATCGCCAACAGGATTGCCGCCCAACCGAATGCGGCCGAGTATCCGGATACCTCGGCGCCGAAGAAGTAGTCCGTCATCGAGGCGACGAAGTCCTGCACCGGCTGGGGGAGTAGCGCCAATTGGTCACCAGTCGGGATGGTCGCGTTCGACA
Organism: Rhodococcus sp. YH3-3; assembly: GCF_001653035.1. Taxonomy (NCBI): domain Bacteria; kingdom Bacillati; phylum Actinomycetota; class Actinomycetes; order Mycobacteriales; family Nocardiaceae; genus Rhodococcus; species Rhodococcus sp. YH3-3. The sequence goes on from NZ_BCWH01000001.1 coordinate 2,030,627, forward strand.
TGTCGACAGGAATGCCTTCCGGCGGGATCGGCGCCGCGTTGTCGGCGGTGAAGGCCGACTTTGCCGAAGCGTAGATCGTGGTGAACAGTGCGGTTCCGAGTGCGCCGCCGATCTGCAGGGTGGCGTTGACCAGGGCACTGGCAGCGCCGGCGTCGTGGTCGGGGACACCGATCAGTGCGAGGTTCTGCATCGGCACCATCAGCAGACCGAGTCCGAAGCCGAAGATGGCGAGGCCGGGGAACACGTGCGTCCAGTAGGAGCTGTGTACCTCGATCTGGGTCAGCATGAGCAGTCCTACCGCTGCCACCAGCGGGCCGGCGACCATGAGCGGCTTGGGGCCGATCTTGGTGGACAACTGCGCTGCGATGGTCGACGCCAAGACGATGAAAAATGCCATCGGCAGCGATCCGACGCCGGCCATGACCGGGCTGAATCCGAGCACGATCTGCAGGTAGAACGTCAGGTACAACGTGCCGCCGAGCAGGGCGGCGCCCACCAGCATGGAGCCGATCAGAGCAGCGCCGCGATCACGATGCCACGGAACGCTCAGCGGTAGAAGCGGATTCTTGCTGCGGCTCTCGACGACCACGAAGATCGCGAGGAAGACCAGACCCAGTGCGATGAACAGCAAAGTGTCCGCCTGACCCCAGCCGTGCTCGGCGCGTGTGAATCCGTAGACCAGTGAGCCGAGCCCCAGGGCGATGAGGACAGCGCCGGGAAGGTCGTAGCTCGTGTCGCCGTGCGCTTTGGTTTCCTTGACGATCGGGACGGCCGCAGCGATGGCGATCAGCGCGATCGGGATGTTGACGAGCAGGCACCAGCGCCAGTCGACGTACTGCGTCAGCACTCCACCGAGGAGAAGGCCGATAGCAGCGCCACCGCCGGAGATCGCGCCGTAGACGGCAAAAGCCTTGGCGCGCTCCTTCTCTCCGATGAAGGTGGTGGTGAGCATCGACAGCGCGGCGGGCGCGAGCAGTGCTGCGAAGACGCCCTGGCCGGCGCGAGCGATGAACAGTTCGATACCGCTCTGCGCGATGCCGCCGATGCCGGAGGCAACCGCGAAGCCCGCCATGCCGACGATGAAGGATCGCTTTCGGCCCCAGTAGTCCGCGATACGTCCGCCGAGGAGCAGCAGCGCACCGAACGCCAAGGCGTACGACGTGACCACCCACGCGCGGTCAAGGTCGCTTATGCCCAGTTCCTCCTGGGCTGCCGGTAGGGCGATGGAGACGATGGTGCCGTCGAGCACCACCATGAGTTGAGCGAACGCGACGATGCAGAGCACCAGCCAGCGACGTTGATGATTCGGATTCTCGGAGACAGCCGGGATCGGTGGCAGAGTGCCGCCGTCGACGTGGGACGTGGTGGTCATTGGAAAAAGGTATTCCAGCCTTCTCGGGTGAGTCAAACGAAATAGTTCGTTCGGTTACCATCATCACTATGGCTCCCACTGACGTGACCGCGACGAAACAGCGAATCCTCGACGCTGCGCAAGAAGAATTCGGCACCTACGGGCTTGCCGGTGCGCGCATCGATCGGATTGCGAAGAACGGAAACGCCAGTAAGGAGCGCCTCTACGCCTATTTCGGTGACAAGGTCGCGTTGTTCCACGCGGTGCTCGACGTCGACTTCGAGCAGGCGATGGAATCCGTCGAGTTCACCGGTGAAGACATGCCCGCGCATGCCGTCGAACTGTTCGACGCAATGCTCGGCAAACCACAGATTCAACGGATGATGATCTGGGGTCAATTGCAGGGTGAGGCACCACGGATGAAGAAGCTGGCCGAGGAACATTCCAGCTGGGTTCCGCGAATGGCCACGATCCGCAAGGCTCAAGAAGACGGCCTCATCTCGAAGCACTGGGACCCCCAGGACCTGATCACGATGCTGTTCGGCCTCGTGTTCGGCTGGGTGGTGGCCCCCGGTGTGGCCGACAACCAGAACGTCGACGCCGACGAGATCGCGCGCCGCCGTGAAGTGGTGCGCGAGGCCGTCACTCGAATCTGCAAGCCGTGACTGTCAGCGAGAGAGGTACGCGGCCCAACCGCCGTAGTCGGTGATGTCAGCTGCGCCGTTTACGGCGTCATGAGTGCAGCTGAAACCGACTGTCGTTCTGCCGTCGGATAACTCGACGCTCGTGAGCGCCATCGGTGCAGGCAAGGCGGCGAGGAACGTTCCCAGCCCGGCCGGTGAGATTCGGAAGATCTCGCCGACGACCGGTGCGCCGAGTCCAGGGCCACGGCGTACCAGGCCGGGCTTCGGTGGCGTCGTGTCGAGAGCGAAGAGCCGGTAGGCATCCGAGGTCGTGACGGTTTCGACGTACCGCGCGCCGAGGTCGACCAACTGTGTGTTGAGGGGTTGCCCGCGCAGGTGAGCGCCGAATACTGCGAGGTCGATTCCGGTATCGACGAGGGTGGGTGAAGGCGCACCGCCGAGTCGCGCAGCGAGGTCGATGGCGATCTGGTCGTCGAAAGCGGGTACGACGAACATGACGCCGAACGGGTGATCTTCGGCAGTGCGGTGTCCGGGCGCCGCGACGGCCGCCATGTCGAGCAGGTTGCAGAAGTTGGTGAAAGTTCCCATCCGGCGGTTGATTCCGAACGGATCCTCGGTCACGGCGGCAATCGTCGGGTGTTCGGTGGTGGTGGGAAGCAGTAGGGCGTCGAACCCGGCGAGGAGTTCCCGGGCGGCAGCCTTGGCGCGGGTGAGAGCATCGAGATCGTCGACTAGCTGGTATCCGGTGGGGTGCTTCGCACCGAGCACGATGTCGGACACCGCGGGATCTGCTCCGGCAGGACGAGTTTCGAGGAACTCGCCGGCAGCGGCGTACCGCTGCGCCACCACGGCGCCGTCGTAGAGCAATCGGGCCGCGTCGAGCAGTCCGGATATGTCGACGGTCTCGGTCTCGGCGCCGCCGGCTACCAGAGCTGTCACAGTGTCCTGAAATGCTGCTGTATACGACGGGCTCAGTTGAGCGAGATCCTCGATTCGGGGGACGGCGACGCGGGGATTCGGCGCCGCCGCGAGACGAACGTCGGAAGGCCAGACGCGGCTGCGGGGATCCCGAGGTTCGTGGCCGATCATGATTGCCGCTGCCGCGGTTGCCGATTCGAGGTCGTCGGCAAATACCGTCAGAGCGTCGTAGTCGACGCAGGCGGGCACTACTCCGTGGGCGGGGATGACGCCGAGCGAGAGCTTGAGTCCGTAGATCCCGTGGAACGCTGCCGGCACCCGGCCCGAACCGGCAGTGTCGGTGCCGATTCCGATGTCTGCAATTCCCAGCGCGACAGCGACGGCGGATCCGGAGCTACTACCGCCCGAGATCAACTCTTCGTCCCAGGCGCAGCGAACGGCTCCGTACGGACTGCGCGTTCCGACCAGTCCGGTGGCGAACTGGTCCAGATTGGTCTTCCCCAGAACAACAGCCCCGTGCTCGATCAACCGCGCAACGGCACTGGCGGTTTCGTCCGGCGAATACGCGAATTCGGGGCACGCCGCTGTGGTCGGCAGACCGGCGACGTCGACGTTGTCCTTGACGGCGACCAGACGCCCAGCCAGAGGAAGATGCTCGCCCGCGGCGATTCTGGCTTCGACCGAAGCGGCATCGGCAAGCACATCTTCCTTGCGGCGCAACGTGATCCAGACTTCGGGGCGATCTACTTCCTCGATCCGCTGGAATGCCTGCTCGACCCGGGCTGTCGGGGTGAAAACTTCTGCTGCGATGGTCATGGTGTGTACTGCTCCGATCAGTCCGTGATGTTGGCGAGTGAGAGCGCGGTGATCGCGCGGGTCACCCGGTCGAGGACGACGTCGAGAGACTCGCCGATGTGCTGGTGCAAAAGCGTGCGGGCCTCGGGCAGATTGCCGGCACGTAGTTCTTCGAGGATTCGAATGTGCTCCGCGATCGAGGTGTCGATGCGGCCGTTGACCATGAAGTCATACATCCGAACGTGCCGGATACGGGAATTCACCGACAGCAGCGACGCGACCAGTTCATTGTTTCCCGACGCCCTCAGTACGGCGACGTGGAATTCCTCGTCCAGTTCGACGAACCCCGGTTCCTGAGCGGGCGGATCGAGAGCCAGGGCACGCCACCGCACCAATTCGTCGTCGAGGATTGTTCGGTCGTGCCGGATCGTCGGATCTGCGATCGCCCGGGTAATTCCCTGTAGTTCCAGAGTGATTCGGAGTTCATACAGATCTCGGATCCGCGGGATACTCGGGCGCACGGCGGAGAACCCGTACTCTTCCCGGCGCAGGAGTCCATCGGCGCACAGCATCGTCAACGCTTCCCGTACTGGTGTGCGAGAAATGCCGAAACGCGTGGAGAGTTTCGGTTCCGTCAGGCGCTGATCGAACCCGATAGTCCCGTTGACCAGTTCGGTGCGTAGTTCCCGGTAGACCACCTCACGCAGTGGCTCCGGCGCCGTATTCATCCCTGTCGACATACCTGTATACGCTATTGATCAGGTGTTTCGTCCAGATGTCTTCGGGTTAGAGCTGAGTTACGGCCGCCGCGGAACTTCAGGAGAAGTCGCGCTGAACCCGCAAGGTTCCGATCGTGGTGGCCAGGCCGTCGTACTGAGTGACCAACAAGGTGAATTCGATCAACCGACGATCGTCGAGATGCTGCGAGAGCGTTCCCCACGTGTCGTCGGTGACGTCCTTGGTGGTGACCAACTCGTCGACCGCAGTCAAGATCGCACGGTGACGCGGACTCAACTCGGAAGCGCCAGGGCCCTCGATGATTCGGGCCAGTTCTTCTGCGTCGATTCCGGCTTTGCGGCCGAGCCTGATGTGGTGATCCATCTCGTAACCGCAGTCCCGCAGGTGCGCGACCCGCAGGATGATCAGTTCGGTGTCGTGGCGAGAGATCTTGCCGCCGGGCATGAGTGAGCCGGAGTAGTGCAGCCAACCGCGGAAGAGTCCACCCGTGCGCCCCAAGGTGCTGAACAGATGCGCATCGGGTGCTCCGGCAGCCTTCGACAGGACACGCCAGATTCCCCAGTTGATCGGACCGAGGTCCTTGAATCGGCCGGGCGGGATGCGGGGGTTCATGCGACTCCACGGATGTGAGAGGGACGGAGGTCTATAGCTCGTTGCGCGATGTGGCGAACCGCGGCGCTGCGGCGGGGCGCGTGTACGCGTGACCTCCGGCCGACGATACCGCGCTCGAACGCGTCGACGGCGTCAGCGACGGTCGTGGTGCCGGCGCTGGCGAGGGTTCCGCGTGCTCCGTCGAACGACAGTGCGGTGGTATCGGTGTCGATGTCGCCGATATACGCGACGCCCACCTTGGTGCCGAGGTGTTTCATTTCCAAGCGCAACGCGTCACCCAAGGCTTCGACGCCGGCGCGCGAAGCACCGAACGGTCCGCGAAACGGATGCTTGGCGGCGCCGTGAGCCGAGGCGACCACCAGGGCGTAACCGTTTTCGTGACTGATGTGCGGACCGGCTGCGCGCAGGGTGTAGTACGTGCCCATGAGGTTGACTTCGACGGCGCGGCGCATGTCCGCAGGGTCGCCGCCGAGGATCGACGAGTTCGCCTCGACCCCGGCATTGGCGACGACGACGTCGATGCCTCCCAGCTTCTGAGCGATGTAGTCGACGCCGCGAGATACCTGCTCGAGGTCGGCGACGTCGCACAACTGCCACGGCGCGCGGCCGCAGGAAGTGGCGACTTGTTCGAGAAGTTCAGGCTCGAGGCCGAGCAGTCCCACGGACGCACCACGGTCGTACAGGCGTCTGGCCAGCGAAGAACCGATATTGCGGGCAGCGCCGGTGATCAGGATGCGCCGACCCGTCAGGTCGTCCGCACTACTCTTGGCCGATTCGGCCTTGCCCGCCTCGCTCTTGCCCATTGCTGTGTCCCTACGCAGTGACCTTCTGGTCCTCCGACGCTAACACCGCCGGGTAGCTGCGACTGCAAGTACCGCCAACTCCGTCCGAACGGGTGTTCAGACCGATGCGGCTTCGAGACGCGGATGTGACGTGGAAGCCTGGGTCGACCGCAATCGACGGAATCGGACCACGGCAACGATGGCGGCAACAGCGGCGAGGATCACCAACGGCAGCGACGGACCCATCGTGGGTTCGATGACAACCAGTAGCACCGGCAGTCCGAATCCGAGATAGGTGCCGACGTAGAAGATCCCGGTCAGGGCGCCCCGCGAGGCCGGGGGAGCCAGCGACTCGAGGTCGAGCAGTCCCTCACGCAGACACAGTCCGTAGGCCGTACCGAGGATGAGCGCGCAGACGATGAACAACCCGAACGCGGGGTGTGCGCCGCCGACGGCGACCAGGCAGTATCCGAGCGCCGCCAGTGCGGCGCCTGTCGTGCCGGCCTGAGGACCCCAATTGCGATGGCGCGCAGCGGTTTGAACCAGGATTCCAGCACCCAGAGTCAGCGCCGCCGCGAAACCCGGAAGGAGAGGACCTGAGTAGCGGTCCCCGAGCCTGGCCGTCATGGTCACGAAAGACACTGTTGCGCTGGCGAACACCCATGGCGCCAACGGAAGTGCCCAGAGCAGTGTGACCTTCACACCGGTTCCCGACCGCTCTGCGCGGTCGGGAATCTGTGTGAACATTGCAGCTTTGGTGGGAGCAGGTGTACGACTCCACACAGCTGCCGCGGTAACCGAACCCACCGACAAGACGGCCGAGACGACAAAGGGCGTAGCGAGTGGGAAGGCGGCAAATTGTGCCAACAGACCCGAAAACAGTGGTCCCAGTGCAAAACCCGAGGTGAGTACTACGCCAGCCATCACGGTTCCGGACTTGCCGCGAAGGTCAGCCGCCCACGCGGTACCGGCGCCGATTGCCAGACCGGCACCGATACCGACAACGAGGCGCCCGACCATGAGCCCGGGCGCGTCGTGCCAGAGAAGAAGAATCAAGGTTCCGAGCGAGGCTATGAGCGCTCCGGGCAGGACGACTACAGCTCGGCCGACGCGATCCGACAGTGCTCCACCGGTCAACAGGCCGGGTAGAAGTCCGAGCGCGTAGATACCGAAAACACCGTCGAGCACGGTATGCGAAAGGCCCTCGTCCACCCGGAGAACCGGGATGAGCGAAGCAAAGTGGTTGGCGGCCCAACCCGTCGAAAGTAGAACTGCCAGTGCCGAGATGAACCCGCGACGGGATGGATCGCCCATACCGGCAGCTTAGGCGGGTACCAGATCGCTCACGTCGGCGAGGAGTTCGAACGTGCGCAACCAAGCCTCGCGGTTGGTGCCGGTCGACACCGTGATCAGCTCGTCGGCCTGTGCATGCTCGGTGAACTCGTCGAGGTAGGCGCGGACCTCCGTGGGCGTGCCGATGGCGCTGTACTTGGTCATCTGCAGAACCTGCTGACCCGCGGGGGAGTCGAGCAGCATGTCCGCTTCGTCGTCCGTGAACTTGCGTCCGCGTCCGAGAAGAAGGCTGACGCGCGAACGCTTGGCCGCGAGGAAGTCCTGCTGAGCCTGCTCATGGGTGTCGGCGGCGATGACGTTGACGCCCGCGATGACGTACGGCTCCGCCAACTGCTCCGACGGCTTGAACTCGCGTCGATAGATCGCGACGGCGTCGCGCAGGGCGTTGGGGGCGAAGTGCGAGGCAAATGCATACGGCAGGCCGAGCATCGCGGCGAGCTTGGCTCCGAACAATGACGATCCGAGAATGTAGAGCGGAACGTGAGTGCCCTTACCGGGAACGGCATTGATTCCGGGGACGCGCGAAGTGTCGCCGAGGTAGCCCTGAAGCTCGAGTACGTCCTGCGGGAAGCTGTCCGAAGAACTCGGGTCGCGTCGCAAAGCCTGCATCGTCTTCTGATCACTACCGGGCGCGCGACCGAGACCGAGATCGATGCGACCCGGGTGCAGAGTCTCGAGGGTGCCGAACTGCTCGGCGATCGTCAGCGGCGCGTGGTTGGGCAGCATGATTCCACCGGCGCCGAGGCGGATTTTGCTGGTGTGCGCGGCGACGTGGCTGATCAGAACGCTGGTGGCCGAAGACGCGATGGAACCCATGTTGTGGTGCTCGGCATACCAGATTCGCTTGTAACCCCACTCCTCGGCACGCTGCGCCAAGGTCACGCTGGCGTCGAAGCTGTCTTTGGCGGTTTCGTTGTCGCCGATGTGGGCGAGATCGAGGATGGAAAGTGGGACGGTCATGAATGTGGTGCCTTTCTCAGCGAATAGAACGCAAACGTCGTTGGAAGGTGCAACCATCTGGCCGGCTTTCCTATTTCCGCCTGGTCAGCGCCCACGGATGGTGGCGAGGCGGACAAGGCGTGAAGTCCTTGTCTCGATTTCGGTCATTTCGGATATTTCGGATGAAATTGGGGGCTAGATTTCCCGAATCGGAGGTTCTTTCGCATTCCAAGTGAATCGAGACCAGCATGGCCACTGATCGGAAGGCTGTAAACAAGCGCAAAGTACGTGCATTACTTGCCGGAGGACTTGTCCTCGGTATCGGCGCCGCTGTCACCTTGGCGGCGTGGACAGACAACGTTTTCGGCGACGCGCAGTTCAAGACGGGAAGTTGGAATCTCCAGGGCAGCTTCGACGGACTGACGACCTGGGGTGAGTATCAAGTGGACGCTTCCGCCGGCCACTTCCAATTCAGCACGGGATTCGACGCACTCTCACCCGGAACGACGGTATACGCGCCGGTAGCGCTTCGGATCGGTCCCACGGCCAGCACTTCCGGCGCGACGGTACAACTACTCGGTGCAACGGGCGGTGATACCGACCTCAAACCCGCCCTGCGGTACTCGGTGTATCGAGGTGTCCCCTCCACGACCTGCACGGCAGCGGGAATTGGAGCAGGAACAGCATGGGTAGGCACGACAGCCAGTCCGGTGGCCTTGACGGCAGGTTCGGGTTCGGATGTCACCTTGCTAGGCACGGGCGTGCCGGTGGAACTGTGCTTCGCGGTCACGCTGCCTGCCGGAGTCGACCCTTCGATCGTGTCGGGCAAGAACACCGGGCGCTTGCTCTGGCAGTTCACCGGCCAGTCCACCCCCTGACGCCTGCGTGGTCACACGGCGAATGCGTCAGGTGTACGCACTGGCGGCCTCGGGACTCGTCCTGGGTATCGGTGCAACCACCGTGGCGGCCAGTTGGGTGGACAGCACGATGGGCGATGCATCGTTTCGCACCGGAACATTCGGAATCGAGTCGAACGTCGGCGGCGGATGGTCGTCGCATTCATCCAGTGCCCCTGGCGTTTTCACGTACACGCCCTCGGCGCTCCTGATTCGCCCCGGTGCGTTCTCGTACGGCCCGATATCTCTTCGAACAGTGCCGGTCTCGCCGGCAGCATCCGTCACTCTGCAGGCGGCCACGGTGGCCGGCGACTCCACTCTGGCGTCGGCGCTGCGGTATCGGGTGGTCAAGTCGACGACCTGTGATGCGTCGGCCTTCTCCACGGGAACACCACAATTCGTGGTGGGAAGTGCGACGGTGTTTCCGTCGCTCTCAACTGGTTCCGCAGTCGGGGCCATCGCGCTACCCACCGGTGGAGCGTCCCCGGGCGCCGCGGTGGCGCTGTGCTTCGAGATTTCGCTGCCCGCAACCTCGGCTAATTGGAGCAACTCGGCGCTGACCGGTAAAACGGCAACTCCCACTTGGCAGTTCAGTGCAACACCCTGAAGGAGCTGCAATGCCAACACATGCCCGGGCAACACATGCCCGGACGAAGAAGCGTTCGGTCCCCACGATCATCGGGGACTGCATCCTTCAGGTTCTTGCAGTCGGTGGGGTCATCTGTATCGCTTTGGTGATCTGTGCCTTCGTTTTCGACATCACACTGATCATGTTCAAGACCGGATCGATGTCGCCGACCATTCCAACCGGATCTCTGGCAGTTGTGCGGGAAGTACCGGCAGATTCCGTCGAGGTGGGCGACGTCGTCACCGTCGATCGGGGAGTGTCCGAACTGCCGGTGACCCACCGGGTCGTCTCCGCTCGTACCCAGGACAACGGCATCACGATTCTCGATCTCAAGGGTGATGCCAACGCTTCGGCTGATCCCGCGGTATACGAGGTCACCACGGTCCGAAAGGTGCTCTGGCACGTTCCGGGATTGGCGCGGGTGATCGTCTACTTCTCGAATCCTCTTGTTCTGGGGGCGATCACGCTGACCATGGCCGCTTTGGTGGTCGCGGTATTCTGGCCGCGCAATACCGATGACGACGATGATGCCGACTCGGCCGACCCGAAAACCGAACCCATTCAGGTTCTTCTACCGCCAGACGGCGGTAGACAATGAAGCGTCGCCACCTGTTTTCAGTCATCGTATTGGCAGTTGCGGTTGTTTTGGGCTCTGGTTTCTCGTCTCACCCACTCCTCGGAGAGACAGAAGCGGCGTGGACAGACTCCGAGTACGTTACCGGCCCGATTTCCACCGGTTCATGGACGACGAGTGGGTACGGCAGATCGACGTCGGGCATAGGAACAGCGACCGGCGGATTGATAACTCTCGGAGGAAATCTCGGCGGTTCGCTGGTTGAACATCCGACCGTGCAAACTCAGCTGGCACCGGGCAAGGCCACGGGGACGGTTTCGTTGGCGGACAATTCCGGTGTGCTGCTGGGGCTGCCCGCGCTCAGCCGCACGGGTAGTGCCGTTCAGTGCGCCGCGTATCTCGTAGGAGCATCGGCATCGTCCCCATGTGGGGCGGCTGGGTCGGATGCGGACGCGGAAACTACATCTACATTGGGTTTGCAATTGAATCTGGTTTCGGTACTGGGGATCACGTTGATACCGGCGGACGCCATCACGAGCACGAGCGTCAAGACAAACGCCCGCTGTGCGAGTACTTCTGCTGCTACAGATCAGCCGACGGGAACCGTGAAAGTCGGCGGCGCCACAGTTGCCATCCCGGCAGTGGGCGCAAACGGTTCGGCCACGTCGACGTCGCCGACTAGTGCAACATTCGTGATGGCGAATGTCCCACTGCTCGCGCGGGTAGAAGCGCGCTTCTCGAACATCAAGGTCACCAGTACCCGAGTGGCGTCCAGTTCTGCGCCTTTTGTCGCGTCCTCCACTGTTTCAGTGAGCTTCACAGTTGAGGCCGTAACCATCGCGTTGTCGGTCTTGGGCGAAGGGCTGGTCACAGTGATCCTGGGATCGACGAACATATCCGTCAATCTGTCGGCCGCTCAGTGCGGACTTGATTCTTCACCCCCGGCGACGCCGCTGAGTCTTGCCGCCGGCGGACAGTTGGCTCGAGCCGCGGGGCCGACACAGACAGCACCGGCAACACCGACAGCTGTTCCCGTGACGACCACGCCGACTACGGCAACGACGACTCCTGAACCTACGACTCCTGAACCTACGACTCCTGAACCTACGACGGGTGAACCCACCAAAACATCTGCCCCTGAGGCCACAACGACCAGCGCGGCTGTAACTACCAGTGTGGCTGCAATCACCCCGACAACGACAGCCACACCAATTACGAGCACACCGGCTCCGGCAGATCCAATCGGGACAGCGATCCACGGCCCTGCCGATTCGAGCATCTCCGCCTTCACCACGGATACCGGACTCTCCTGCGACGTTGCGCCTGATGCGGACTACACGAGCGAAGTTGCAGTCGAATGCTCGGACGGCACAACGGGTACGGTCCCCGGTTCTGAACTCGGCCCGAAGCCAACCGCACCGGGGGAGTACCTCAGGATCCCCCTGACGAGAGACCACGTCACCGAAGTCTTCACCCTGAAGTCAGCGACACGACGCTGATCAGTTACGCACGGCATTGGCCATGGCGGCCAACGAGAGGGCCTGACGAGCACGGTCGAGGACAACCGCACGAGAGATGTCGATGTGCGACACCAGTGCCTCGTGCGCTTGCGGAATCTTGCCGTCCAGAACCAGCTCGACGACGGCGATATGTTCCTCCACGGTGGCCTTCATACGGTCGGGAGTCAGGTAGTCGAACATCCGCACGGGGCGCAGCTTCGAGTTGACGGCCTGCAAGGCGTCGACCAACGCATGGTTTCCGGACGAGGCGAGGAGCGCGATGTGGAACTCCTCGTCGAGCGTCACGAAACCGGCGTCCGGTACCGGCATCTGTTTGAGAAATGCGTACCACTTGTCGAGTTCGGAACCGAGCGCGTCTCGATCATGAGCGGGGGCCTCACCGTCGAGTACCCGCCGAAGTCCGTGTACCTCGAGGAGTATGCGCAGCTCGTAGAGGCCACCCAACTCGTCGAGGTGCGGTCGGTACGGAAAGAGGCCGTGTTCGTCGCGCTCGACCAGCCCGTCGGATTCCAACTTCGCGAGCGCTTCGCGCACCGGTGTTCGCGAGACACCGTAGAGATGGGCCAGGCGTTCCTCGCCCAGTCGTTCCGAGGGCGCGATCTGACCGGACATCAGATCGTTTCGGATCGACCGGTAAACCTGTTCGCGCAGCGGCGGCCGCACACTCATGTCAGATTGCCATCGCTCGACGAACCGCCTCGGTGGACGTGGTGCCGCCCTCACCGGTCGAGGTCACGTGTCCGGCCGCGAGAATGCTGTAATGCTGAGCAGATTGGAGCGCGAAACCGATGTGCTGCTCTACGAGGAGGACACCGAGATCGCCGCGCTCGGTGAGTTCCATGACGGTTCTTTCGATTTCGGCGACCACGTTGGGCTGAATGCCCTCGGTTGGTTCGTCCAGAATGAGGATCTTGGGCTCGGTGATCAGGGCGCGAGCGATGGCAAGCTGTTGTCGCTGCCCACCGGAGAGAAGTCCCGCGCGACGGTCGAGGAGCGTGGTGAGTGCGGGAAACAGATCCAATGCCTCTGCGATGAGTGCCTTTCCGCGTTTGCGCCCGTCGGCGACCACCCGAAGATTCTCGGCAGTTGTCAGTTGTCCGAACGACTGCTGGCCCTGGGGTACGTAGGCAAGTCCGCGAGCGACGCGGGCGCTCGGCCGTAGACCGGTGATGTCCTCACCGTTCAGAAGTACCTTTCCCCGTGTAGGTTTGATCAGACCGACGGCGGCGCGCAGCAAGGTGGTTTTACCCGCACCGTTGTGACCCATGACTGCCGCAACTCCGTCGCTGGGAACCAGCAGGGATACGCCGTGGATCACTTCGGTGCGTCCGTAGCCGGCGCGGATGTCGACGAGCTCGAGCATGATTCAGTCCTCCGGGGTCGGTTCGGTGTCGGCGCCGAGATCGGTTCCGGCAGCGGCTGTGCCGAGGTAGACCTCTTGCACCTTGGGGTCGGCTTGGACCTCCGCCACAGTTCCTTCGGCAAGCACTTTCCCAGCGGCGAGCACTGTGACGGACGTGGCGAAGGATCGCATGAAGTCCATGTCGTGCTCGACTACGACGACGGTTCGCGCACCGCCGATGCGCCGCAGAAGGTTCCCGGTCTCCTCGCGCTCCTCGAGGCTCATGCCTGCGACGGGCTCGTCGAGCAGGAGCACGGAACAGTTCTGTACCAACAACATTCCGATTTCGAGCCACTGCTTCTGTCCGTGCGCCAGAATGCCTGCGGCGGTGTCCCTGAGGTGCTCCAACCCGGTTGTCTCCAGCGCCTCTTCGATCTCGGGAAGCACACCTTTGCGTTTTCTGAGCAGGTTCCACGGTGATCGGCCGGCTCCGGCCGCGATGTCGAGATTCTGCAGCACCGAGAGCTCTTCGAAGACGCTTGCCGTCTGGAAGGTTCGCCCGACGCCGAGGCGGGCGATCTTGTGAACCTTCTTGCCGAGCAGTTGCTCGCCGGACTTCGTGATGGAACCCGTCGCGGGAACGAGTCCGGTGATGGCGTCGACCAACGTTGTCTTTCCAGCCCCGTTCGGGCCGATGAGAAACCTCAGGTCGCCCTGCATGAGGGTCAAGTCGACGCCGTCGACGGCCTTGAAACCGTCGAAGCTGACCGAAAGATTTCGTACTTCGAGGTACTCGGACGACATTCCGGCGTTGCCACCAAGTGCCGGTGTGGGTTCGCTGGTGGCGGTTGTGTTGGTCATGACGACACCTCCACTGGTTCGGGTTGGGAGACCTTGACCGGCGGGTCGGCCGGGGTCTCACGCTTCTTGCGGTGGCGCATCAGGGCGAACAATCCGGCCACACCTGCCGGGAAGAACCCGACCACGACGATGAACATCAACCCTTGTGCGTAGATCCATCCCGAAGGGAGTTTCTCCGAGAATGTCGACTGCGCCCACGCGACGCCGATCGCACCGAGTACCGGACCCAGAAGCGTTGCGCGGCCACCGATCGCGACCCCGATGAGAAAGGCGATTGACGGAACGATCCCGACGTCGGCGGGGGAGATGATGCCCACGATCGGAACGAACAGCGCACCGGCGATACCGGCGAGGAACGCCGCGGTCACGTAGGCGACCAGTTTGATGTTCGCCGGATCGTATCCGAGGAAACGTACTCGCTCCTCTTGATCACGGACGGCGACGAGGAGTTCGCCGTATCGGGAGTTCATCAGCTGGCGAATCAGAGCGACCGATGCGAGAAGAACTCCGGCGGCGATGAAGAACAACATCTGCTTGTTCGCCGGATCGTTGAGGTTGAAACCGAAGAACGTGCGAAAGCGGTTGAGGCCGTTGCTGCCACCGATCGACTGCTGGCCGATCAAGAGGATCGCGAAAGCCGCGGCGAGTGCTTGCGAGAGGATCGCGAAGTACGCGCCCTTGACTCTCCGCTTGAACACACCGAGTCCGAGGAGAAAGGCAACAGCGGCCGGCAGGAAAAGGATGGCGAAGATCGCCACGAATGGCGAGGCGAACGGTTGCCAGTATCCCGGCAGTTCGGTCTTGCCGGCGATGGACATGAAGTCCGGGACCGCGTCACCCTTGAGTTCGGCATCGGCGATCTTGAGGTGCATCGCCATCACGTATGCGCCGATCCCGAAGAACACCCCCTGGCCGAGCGTGAGCATTCCGCCTCTGCCCCAAGCCAAACCGATACCGACAGCGACTATGGCGAAGCACAGGAACTTGGCCAACAGTGACAGCCTGAAGTCCGAGAGCACAGCCGGAGCGACGGCGAACAGCACGATGGCGGCGAGTGCAAAACCGCCCCACACCCGAATTCGGGAATTGTTCAGGATGCTCATACGAGGCTCCTCGTCTTGACTGCGAACAGGCCCTGCGGCCGAACTTGAAGGAAGACGACGATGATGACGAACACGATCACCTTCGCGATCGACGCTGTCGTCGAGTACTCGATGAACGAGTTCAAGATGCCGAGGGCGAAGGCTGCGATCACGGCTCCCTTCATCTGACCGAGACCGCCGACGACAACAACCAGGAAGGCGTCGATCAGATAGGACTGGCCGATGGTCGGGCTGGTGGAACCGATGAGCGTCAACGCGACACCCGCGACGCCGGCGAGCCCGGAACCGAGGAAGAAGGTCGTGATGTCCGTACGACGAGAGGAGATTCCGCTCGTCTCGGCCAGATCGCGATTTTGGACGACGGCCCGGATGCGTCTACCCATCGACGACTGCTTCAGTGCGACCGAAAGTGCGATCACTGCTGCGATCGCCAACACCAGAATGAAGATGCGGGTTTTCGGCACCACGGCGCCGAAAATATCGACCCCGCCCGAAAGCCAGCTCGGCGCCGAAACATTGACTGCCGGCGCGCCGAAGATGTCGCGCGCCAACTGCTGAAGGATCAATCCGACGCCGAATGTCACCAACAGGGTGTCGAGGGGTCGGTGGTACATCCGCGATACCAGGACCACTTCGAGCACAACACCCATCAGTCCGCCGACGACGAAACCGACGAGCAGAGAAATGATCAACGATCCCGTTGCATTCGAGATCACCTGCTGCACTACGTATGCGGTGTACGAGCCGGCCATGATGAACTCGCCGTGTGCCATGTTGATGACACCCATCTGCCCGAACGTGAGAGACAACCCCAACGCTGCCAACAGGAGAATCGATCCGATACTCAAACCCGTGAACAACTGCCCGATCACAACATCCATGACAGACGCTCCACCTCTCTACTCGTCGATTCCGTCAATTCCGCCTTTTGTCGATCAGCTACCGAGCCCCTCAGCCCAGGGGTAGTTCTTCAGGTACGGATCCGGCTCGATCGGCTGTCCCGAATCCCAGACCGTGTAGATCAGTCCGTCGGAACGGATTTCGCCGATCCGGGCAGTCTTGGTGATGTGGTGGTTGTCGCCGTCGATGGTGACGAGTCCTTCGGGCGCCTGGAAGGTCACACCGTCGGCGTTGTCCTGAATATCCTTGACCGCAAACGAGTTGGCCTTCTCGACGGTGTTCTTCCAGAGATAGACGGAGGTGTATGCCGCTTCCATCGGATCGGACGTGGGCTTGTCCTGGCCGAACTTTGCCTTGTACGCCGCGACGAACTTCTTGTTCTCGGGGGAGTCGATGGTCTGGTAGTAGTTCCACGCCGTCAGCTGGCCTTCGACGTTCTGGACTCCGATACCACCGACCTCTTCCTCCGCAATGGAGACGGAGACGACGGGCATGTCGGCGGGCTTCAGGCCGACATTTGAGTATTCACGGAAGAACGCAACGTTGGAATCGCCGTTGAGTGTGTTGAACACGGCATCGGCGTCGGCTGTGCGGACCTTGTTCACGATGGTGGAGAAGTCGGTCGAACCCAGAGGCGTGTAATCCTCGCCCTTGATCTCGATGCCGTTCGCTGCCGCGTACGCCTTGATGATGCGGTTGGCGGTCTGAGGGAACACGTAGTCGCTGCCGACCAGATACAGCGACTTGACGCCCTTCTCCTTCAGGTAATCCAGAGCCGGGATGATCTGCTGGTTGGTCGTTGCGCCCGTATAGAAGATGTTCTTCGAATCTTCCAGTCCCTCGTACTGGACCGGGTAGTAGAGCAAAGAGTTGTTGTCCTCGAACACGGGCAGCATGGCCTTGCGGCTCGAGGAGGTCCAGCCACCGAAAACTGCTGCGACGCAATCGCTGCTGATCAGTTTCTCGGCCTTCTCGGCGAACACTGTCGGCTCCGACGCGCCGTCCTCTGCGACGATCTGGATCTTCTTACCCAGTACACCGCCGGAATCGTTGATCTCCTGCACCGCCAACGAGATGGAGTCGCGGACCGTCACTTCACTGATGGCCATGGTGCCCGAGAGTGAATTCAGGGAACCGACCTTGATCGTGTCCCCCGAGGTGTCGACGCACGACGTAGCCGTCGAATCTCCCGATGCGGTGTCTGTTGCCTTGCTTCCGCAGCCGGTGAGAACCAAGCCCAGCGCGGCGAGAGCGGCCGGCGCGGCAAGGGTGCGCTTCGAGAAGGTTCGCATGTACGGGCCTTTCGTGTCGATGGCTCTGGCAGACAATGGCTCTGACAGATCTGTATCCGGAGTGCGTATACAACGCTGTATTCGTCGAGTGCACAGAGTAGGTGGAAGTTGTTGCGGTGGAATGACTGTCGGTGACAAGTGTGTGTCCGGTGTTTCGATTGGGTGTCCAGGACCTCACACCGCAGGTCAGCGAGGGTGCGGTGTTAGCATCGACGAGAAATTGATCAAGCACTCGCTTGACGATCGGAACGTCGGAAGGATCTTCTCGTGCGCTCGACCCGACGGGACGAAATACTCGCTCATGCGGCCAAGCTGTTCAGTGAGCGGGGGATCGCCGCGACGACGGTGCGAGACATCGCCGACGAAGTCGGGATCCTCTCCGGCAGCCTCTATCACTACTTCGACTCCAAGGATGCGATAGCCAACGAGATCGTCGTCCGGTTCCTCGAAGATCTCAACGTCCGGTACGAGGACTCGATCGAACCGGAAGGTTCGGCTCGAAATCGCCTGGCCACGATGGTGTCGGTCTCTTTTGCCTCGGCGGTGGATCACCCGTATGCCACGGAGGTCTATCAGGGAGAAGCCATACTTTCGTCGCAACCGGCGGACGCGCCCATCACCATCCTGGTTCAGAAGGCACACAGCTACTGGCGATCGGCTATCGCTCGCGGAATTGCCGACGCGGAGTTTCGGGAAGACATCGATCCCGAACAGTTTCACCGTCTCCTGCGTGAATCCGTCTGGTCCACCGTCGCGCAGTATCGCCCGCAGCTTTCCGAATTGGCCGAAGATCTGCAGCGCAATCTGATTTCGGTTTTCCTGGACGGCTTTGCCGCACGTTCCGTCGACGGCGAGCCGGTGGCACGCATTGCGCGGCGCACGGCGAAGAAGGAAGCGCAGACCGAATCTCCCGACTCGGACCTTGCCGAACTCCGCTCTGATGTCGACGAATTGAAGTCCGTCATTCGCGAACTCAGCTCGTCGATCCGGCAGCTGCAGAAGCCGTAACACCGCAGTTCCTGCGCGTGTAGTTCGGATTTTGACTATCAGTGTGACCCAGTGCATACTTCTGTCCACACTCGTAAATCAAGCGCTTGTTTGATTTACCAAGCACAGTTTGGACGGGAGTTCGATGTGAGACTCGGAAAGGCGATCGCCGTCTGCGCGGCAGTGGTCCTCGGGGCGAGCGCGTGCGCATCTGCCGGTGTCATTCCCGAAGACACCATCGTCATCGGTTTGGACGAGGACTCCACCGGGCCCGGTGCGTCGTACAGCACGATCGCCGGCAAGACGGTGCGGATGACCGTCGACCTGATCAACCAGGCGGGCGGAATCAACGGTAAGCAAGTCGAATTGGTTGTCGAGAACGACGAGAGCAGTCCCACCAAGACCCCGTCGATCATTCGGAAGTTGGTCGATCACGGGTCCAGTGCGGTCATCCTCGCCACGGGCAGCGGGTCGGTGCTGCAGGCCAAGTCGATTCTCCAGCAGTCGAAGATTCCTGCGATAGCTCCGGTCGTTCTCAGCGACGCCTTTGCCTCGGCGCCCGACAACGACTTCTCGTTCATGATTCCGAACTCGTTGAAGCAGTACGCCCAGGTGTACTGCGGGGCTTTCGAGAAGATGGGGTACAAGTCCCTGGGAATTCTCGGTGACGCGAGTGCGTCCATCGACGGAATCATCAAGACCCTGCGGCCGGCGCTCGAGAAGTGCGCGAGAGTGACGGGCGTCGAAAAGGCGCCGGTCGATGCCGCGGACATCACCGCACAGGTCTCACGTCTCGCGGAAACCGAACCGGACGCGATTCTGGTCGCCAGTATCGGCGGGCACTTCGAAATCCTCGCGCACAACACCTTGTCGAAGATCACCCCGCAGACGCAACGCTTCTCACTCGCTTCCATCGGAAACCAGCCCGCATCTTGGGCTTTGGCGGACTCGAAGGCGTTGAGCGGCATGGTGTACATGGGCTCGCTCAGTGAGAACAACCCGAGAACCGCCGAACTGCGTCGCAAGGTGCAGGCGGTGAAGGGGCCTGATTATCAACTGACCGCCTACGACGCACAGGCGTACGACGCCGTCATGATGTTGGCCGAGGCAATCGAAATTGCCGGCGACCACCGAGATCGGACGGCCGTTCGTGATGCTCTTCAACAGGTTTCGGCACTTCCCGCCAGCTTCGGCCAGGACGGATTGACACTGTCGTTCTCCTCGCAGGATCACCTGGCTCCGGACAGCCTCTGCGGCCTGGTACTCGTCGAATTCGGTGAGGACAACAAGCCGGCCCATCCGTGGGATTCCTACCAACCCCCGTGCGGATAACCGAGGAGCCTTGACATGACAGACGCACAACTGTGGCTCGCAGCCATCGAGATCGGTGCATTCTTCTCACTGATAGCCCTCGGAATGTATCTCGTGGTGGTCGGCGCCGATTTCTTCAACTTTGCGATGGGCCCGTACGCGATGGCTGCGGCCATGGCGTCGAGTTGGGTCGCGATCAATTACGGGCTCGCTCTCTGGATTGCCATGCCGCTGGGGATCGCGGTAGCGGTGGCGCTGTCGATCCTGACGGAAAAGCTTGTGGTCAAACAGGTTCAGAAGCGTTCGGGTCGTGGGGAACTACCGGCGTTGGTGGCGGTGACCGCAGTACTGTTCGGGATCCAGCAGCTCGCCGGCACGGTCTTCGGCCGAACACCACTTCCCGGACAGAAGATCTTCGACTTCGATCCGATATCGGTGCTCGGTGCCACCGTCGACAGTTCGACCGTTGTACTCGTCGTCGGAACTGCCGTGATCTTCGTCGGTATCGGACTGTGGCTGAACCGGTCCACCTCGGGCCGTCTGCTACGCGCCGTCGGCGACAGTCCGGATGCCGCCCGCGTCCTGGGCTTGCCGGTGGATCGGGTACGCCTCATCGCGTTCACCCTCGCGGGTGTGATCGCCGCCGTCGCCGGACTTCTGTTCGCTCCAAAGGCCGGTGTTCAGTTCACGAGCGGTCTGTCATGGACGCTGACGGCATTCATCGCACTCGTCATCGGTGGTACCGGCCGAAGTTGGGCTCCGCTGATCGGCGGAATGGTGTTGGGCGTCGTCCAGGTATTCGCCCCGTACTACTTCGGTGCGAGTGCTGCTCAAACCGCGATTCTGTTGATTGCCCTGGTGTTCTTCGCTTTCCGTCCGGAAGGCTTGCTCTCGAGGAAGGTTCGCGTCTGATGGCCTCGCTTTCTACCAGTCCGCTGACGTCAAATCCGCCCACTACATCCGGCCGTTCCCGGACGAGGATGCTCGCCCTGTCACGAGAAGCGCTGATCACCGTGGTCGTGGTTGCTGCCGTGCTGCTGTGGATGGGGCCGAGTCTGTACCGGCAGGATCTGGTGTTCCTCGCTGCGACGTATTCGCTGATCGCACTCGGCATGTACGTGCCATTCGTGCTCGCGGGATCACTGTCGATGGCGTACAGCGCTTATGCGGCGATCGGCGCGTATGCCGTTGCGCTGATCTCGGTTCGGACCGGGTTGTCGATGTGGTGGGGATGGATTCTCGGCGCCCTCGCCGCTGCAGCGGTTGCAGTACTCCTCAGCTTGGCAACGCAGAAACTCTCCGGCTTCTACCTTGCCGCGGTGACCTTGTTGTTCGGTATCGCTTTCGAGCACTGGTTGATCGACGGGCCGAGTTTCACCGGCGGGTCGGCCGGGATCTCGGGCGTCGAGACTGTGACGATGTTCGGCTGGGAGCCACCGCGCTACGCATTGGTCGTGTTCGCGATCTTGTTCGTGTGTCTGATCGCGGTCACTGTCGATCGACTTCGGAAATCGGTGTGGGGGCTGATGTTGCAAGCTGCCCGCGACAATCGTAATGTCGCACGGTCTTCCGGCGTCAATCCTGCGCACCTGACCGTTGTGGCGCTGGCGATCGGTGCCGCGATCGCGTCGACCGGCGGATCGCTTTTCACCGTGTCGGTGCAGGCTGTCACTCCTGAAACCTTCACTCTCAGTATTGTTTTCCTTGCGATCTTCATGCCGATCATCGGCGGTCGCGGTTCGGCGTGGGGTGCTCCGCTCGGTGCATTGATCGTGGTGATCGTGACGCTGAACATGCCTGGGTACCAGGGAAGCGGCGAACTCCTGCTTGCCGGAGCCGTCCTGGTGATCCTCATCGTCGCGCCTGGTGGGGTGATCGGGTGGAGTCAGAACGTTCTGGGTCGAATGAACCGTCTGTACAAGGAGCGTGGCAATCGATGACTCGGCTACTCGAAGTGAGCGGGCTCCACAAGTCCTACGGCGGCGTCCGCGCTGTCGACGATGTCTCGTTCAGCGTCGGACCGGGAGAGGTGATCGGACTGGTCGGCCCGAACGGGGCAGGCAAGACCACCCTGGTGGACTGCATCTTCGGCACACAGCAAGCAGATTCCGGAACCGTCGCGCTCGCGGGTGCTGCCTTGACGGGGCCGTCGGAGCGCCGTGCACGGCAAGGGCTCTCGCGCACGTTTCAACATCCGCAGCTCGCGGCGGAACTCGATGCCGTCGACAACATCATCCCGGGACTGTACGGGCACAAGATCACCTCACCGCTGCACTCGCTGTGGTGGGCGATCAAAGGACCTTTCGAGAACTGGGACCGGACAGCACAGCGGGCCCGAGAGATTGCTGCGCGATACTCGGTCACCGACGTCGAGAGTGCTTGCGGGGATCTCAGTTTGGGCGCGCAGCGTCTGGTCGAGGTGGCGCGGGCGATGGCGACCGAACCCGAAGTCCTCCTGTTGGACGAACCGTTTGCCGGTGCGGATCACGACGGCATCGCTGCCATCTCCGGTGCCGTGCGATCGATTGCCGCGCAGGGCAAGGGAGTAGTCCTGGTCGATCACAACGTCGATCTCATCGCGGCGCTCGCCACCAAGATCGTGCTGCTCAATTTCGGATCAGTGGCGTTCTACGGACCACCGCAGGAGTGCTTGGCCAGCGACGCGATGCGAGAAGTCTATTTCGGTTCCGAATACGAGGAAGGCGCCTGACATGCTCGAACTCGACAAAGTCACAGTTCGATACGGATCCGCTGTCGCCGTCCGGGAAGTCTCCCTTGTCGCCCCCGCCGGTGAAGTGACAGCGATCGTCGGGCCGAACGGTGCGGGCAAGACCAGCTTGGCGGGATCCATCTACGGCTCGGTTCCCGCCACCGGGACAATCAAATTCGATGGTCGAGAGATCCAGAAATTATCGGCACTGGATCGTGTCCGCAGCGGATTTGCCTACGTTCCCCAAGGCAGGCAACTGTTCATGCGAATGTCCGTTCGCGAGAACCTACGCGTCGGCGCAGACCTGCTGGGATTGAAAGCCGAAGCCGTGGAAACAGCTTTCGAGAGGTTCCCGATCCTGCGTGAACGCTCGGAGAGTTATGCCGGGGTCCTCAGCGGTGGTGAGCAGCAGATGTTGGTTCTGGGGCGGGCCCTTCTGGAAACCCCGAAGGTGTTGCTCCTCGACGAGATGATGACAGGACTGGCACCGAAAATCGTCGCGGAGCTGCGAGCATTGGTCGGGGGTCTGGCCGCCGAGGGTGTGACCGTCATCGTGACGGAACCGGCACTTACTGCACTGAAATCGGTTGTCGACCGCGGATATGTCATGCAGCGCGGCGAACTCGTCCGCGAATGCGATTCCGCAGCGACACTGGACAACGCGTACAAACAATCGATGGGCGTCCTCAGCGCCGACGGGAGATGATCGACGATCATGCTTGAAACGAAGACACTCGACTTCACCGTCGGTGAATTCGCCACGAATCCGGACCGCTTCGCCGGCGTCAGCATCAGCGAAATGGTCAGGCATTGGTCTGAGACCATCCCGGACGAAACCGCCTTTGTCACTCCGGAATCGAGGGTGTCGTGGAAGCAGTACGACGCGGCTGCCGATGCGATCGCGTCGGCGCTGGATCTAGCTGGTGAGGGATACGGACATGTAGCCGTGTTGCTCCCAGACACCGCTGTATTCCATGCGGCTCTCTGCGCAGCATTTCGTACCGGCCGCGTCGCCGTCGGAATCGGTTCGCGCTCGGGCATTCGCGAGATCTCTCATCTGATCGCCCGCTCGGAAGCCTCCGTACTCGTCACCACTCGCACGCTGCGCGGCGTCGATACCGCCGAACTCGTGGCGAGTCTGCGGGCAGAGCATCCCGGACTGGACGTCGTCTTCGCCGACGAACGCGCCGACGTGAGTTTCGAACGCGTGAGCGCAAACGGCGAACTCACCTCGTTGCCGGTCGAGCTAAAGCAGTTCCCCGCAACCAGTCCGTGTTTTGTCACGTCAGCCGTTTCGATGCTGAACTCGACCTCCGGCACAACGGGCCTACCCAAACTGGTCACACAAACCGAGGATCGTTGGGTTGGTTTCTCCGAGATTGCCGCCGAGGCGGCGGCGATCGGTTCGGATGAGGTGTTCCTCGGCGCGGTTCCAGCACCTTTCGGATTCGGCCTCTGGACTTCGCATTTCCTGCCGGCACTACTCGGTGCTCGCAATGTCGTCATGGAACGCTTCGACGTTTCGGTGATGATCGAGTTGATCGAGCGCGAACGGGTGACTGCTTTGAATTGTGTGAGTACACAATTCAAGATGCTGTTGCGTTCGGAGGCCGCGGAATCGGCCGATCTCTCGTCACTTCGTTTCATGTTCACCGGTGGTGAAGCCGTGCCCTATTCGGAGGCGCTGGCATTCGAACAACGTACCGGAGCGGCTGTCCTGCAGTTCTACGGATCGAACGAAACCGGCGCCGTCTCGGTGACGACGGTTTCGGACGATTCCGACACCCGACTGAAGACGTGCGGCCACGTCATCGATCGCATGCAAGTTCGTGTATTCGACGATGCGGCAAAGGAAATGACCGGCTCCGTCCGCCGCGGTCAGCCTGGGGTGAACGGACCGCTGATGTGTCAGGGCTATTGGGGGGACACCGATGCGAACGACGAGTTGTACACCGATGACGGTTGGATGCTTCTCGGCGACATCGTCGAGATCGACGAGACAGGACGGGTGCGTGTGGTCGGGCGCAAAGCCGACATCATCATTCGTGGCGGCAAGAACATCTCCGCGGTCGAAGTCGAGGAGTACGTGCGCGCGCACCCTTCGGTGGAGTTGGTCGCCGTGGTCGGGGTCGACGATCCGCTGTTCGGTGAGAAGGTCTGTGCGGTCGTCGTGTCCGCCGATGACGATCTGAGTTCGGAGGATCTGACCGCCTGGCTGCAGAGCCGAGGAGTGACCCGCGAGTACATACCCGAGTACGTGATGACGGTCGCCGAATTGCCGATGGCGGCAGGCGGCAAAGTAGCCAAGGGTGAAGTCAAGGCACTCGCGCAGAGGCGGATCGCTGAACTCGGCTGATCGCACTTGGCGGTACCGGCTTCGCGTTACGCTGATCCGGACATTGTGCCGAGAGTGAAGGAAACCCGATGACGAACCCTTCACCGCATCGGTGGCGCAGGCGCTTGCTGTGGGCTCTGGCAATTGTGTTCGTTCTCGTCGGAGCCGTGGTTCTGGCCTTCGTTCTGAGCCCGAGACCTGGCGCACTCACCGTGCGATGGGTCTTCGATCGTGATGCCGTGAAAGTCACCGAGGCGCTCGAGAAGCACGCACCCGAAGGCGTCGACTCGATCAAGGACCAGCAGTACCGCGCCGATGACGACGACGCATACCTGGATATCTACTTTCCCGCAGCGACGACGACCGCATTGCCTACGGTGATCTGGACTCATGGAGGTGCCTGGATCTCGGGAAGCAAGTCCAACTACGCGCCGTACTACGAGTTGCTGGCCTCTCGTGGCTACACCGTTGTGTCCCTGGACTACTCACTCGGACCCGAGCACTACTATCCGACTGCAGTGCGGCAGCTCAACGAGGCTCACGCGTACGTCGTCGCGAATGCGGAACGACTGCATGTTGATCCGACGAAGATCGTTCTCGCCGGTGATTCTGCGGGAGCGCAACTCTCGAGTCAGCTCGCCACTCTCATCACTGATCCCGCCTATGCGAACCGTGTGGGCGTGGTCCCGTCGCTGCGGCCGGATCAGTTACATGGAGTAATCCTGAACTGTGGAATCTACGACGTCGGGAACATGGTCGGCGGACCCGGCATCATCGGCTGGGGCGTTGATCGGTCCCTCTGGGCGTATACCGGCGTGCGTGACTTCATGAGTACCGACGCAGCGGATCAGATGTCGACCTTGAACTACGTCACCGATCGATTTCCGCCTGCCTACATCAGCGGCGGCAACGCGGATCCTTTGACAGATTCTCAGTCGAAACCGATGGCTGACAAATTGACCGGGTTGGGAGTTGCGGTCGACACACTGTTCTATCCGGCCGATCACGTTCCGGCGCTCGGTCACGAGTATCAGTTCGATCTGGACAATGCCGACGGTCTCACTGCGCTCGATCGCACGGTTCAGTTTCTCGAGGCTCATACCGGCTAAATGTCGGATTGTGGTGAACCACTGCGAAAATGGTCATTTTGGACAAAGCTCCGCGGGTGCGTTGCCAGGGAATTCTCAACTAGTCCTTTTGGTCTAGCCTGGGTGAATCCGATCCGACCCCAGGAGTTGTTGTGCGCGCGTCTTCCCCCGACAGACGGCGAAGGCGCATTGTCGGAATCGCGGCGGTATTCGTCGTCATTCTGCTGTCCGGGGTAACCGCGGCACTCGTCAGTCCGTGGCCAGGAGTTCTCCTCGTACGGTGGATGTCAGCGGGTGGCTCCGAAGCGACTCACGCACAACTCGACAGGCATGCACCGTCAGGAATCGTCTCGATTCTCGATCAGTCGTACCGCGACGGCGACGACGATGCACAACTGGACGCGTACTACCCGTCGGAGTCCACTTCGGCGCTACCCACGGTGGTCTGGGTGCACGGCGGTGGCTGGATAGCGGGTTCGAAAACCGACACCGACGGTTACTACAAACTACTGGCCGATCAAGGGTTCACTGTGATTTCGGTGGACTATTCACTGGGGCCGGACGCGTATTACCCCACCGCAGTGAATCAGCTTAACGACGCGTATCGATTCATCGTGAGCAATGCGGACAGGTTGCATGTCGATTCGAACAACCTCTTTCTTGCCGGAGATTCGGCAGGCGCGCAGTTGTCCAGTCAGTTGGCGACCGTCATGACCAGCCCTGACTACGCGTCGGAAATGGGTGTGGAGCCGGCATTACGTCCCGAGCAGATACGCGGAGTTGTCCTCGACTGTGGGGTCTTCGATCTGAAACCGCTGCTGTCACAGGGGAAGTACTTCGGTTGGGGCGTCGACAAGCAATCGCTGTGGGGGTACCTCGGAACGAGGGACTTCGACGGGTCGACTGCAGTGGGTCAGATGTCGACACTGGGTCATGTGACCTCGGACTTTCCAGCGACGTTCATCACCGGCGGAAATGTCGACCCACTGACCGCCAACCAGTCGAAACCCATGGCAGAACGGCTCGCCGATCTGGGCGTCGAGGTCGATGCACTGTTCTACCCGGACGATCACGAGCCTGCACTCGACCACGAATATCAGTTCGACCTCGACACCGTGGACGGGGTGATCGCGTTCGATCGCACAGTCGCGTTCCTACGCGACCACGTGCGTTAGCGCGGTCAGCGAATCACGTACGGCGAAATCGAACTCCGGTGCTCGCTGATGTCGAGGTCTTTACCCAACGGAGGGAAGGCACGCTGCGGACAATTGAGGCGTTCGCAGACACGGCAGCCCGAGCCGATCGGCGTTCCCGGATTCGACTCGTCCAGATCCAGACCGTCGCTGTAGACGAGTCGGTGGGCGTGTCGAATCTCGCATCCCAATCCGATGGCGAAGATCTTTGCGGGCTGTCCGTATCGAGCCGCTCGACGTTCGACCGTGCGCGCAACCCAGAGGTATCGACGACCGTCGGGCATCTGCGCGATCTGAGGCATGATCTTGCCCGGATACGAGAACGTCTCGTAGACGTTCCACAGCGGGCACGTACCGCCGCTGGTGGAGAAGTGGAATCCGGTGGCGGACTGACGCTTCGACATGTTTCCGGCACGATCGACACGCACGAACATGAACGGAACCCCGCGAAGTTTGGGGCGCTGCAGGGTCGAGAGGCGGTGGCAGATCGTCTCGTAGCTCGCGGAATAGAAGGCGGACATGCGCTCGATGTCGTACCGGAAGTCCTCGGCAACCTCGTGAAACTGGCTGTAGGGCAGCACGGTGGCCGCGGCGAAATAGTTGGCCAAACCAAGCTTCGCCAGGGAGACCGACGCTTCGCTGGTGAAGTTGCCCTCGGCCACCAACGAGTCGAGCAGGTCGCCATGCTCGAGGTATGCGAGTTCTGTCGCGAACTTGAAGACCTGTTGCCCGCCGGAGAGCCTTGCGGAAATTTCCAGGACCCTGGTGTCCGGGTCGTAACGGTGAAGTATGTTCTCGCCCAAGTCGACTCGTCGAACGATCTGCACGTCATGGACGGACTCGAGGCGTCTGGCGATCTCGCCGGCGACGTCGCCACGGTGAAAGCGCATCCGGGCCGTGAGTTCTTCGGCTGCGGTGTCGAGATCGTGGATGTAGTTCTGTCGCTGATAGAAGTAGTCGCGCACTTCCTCGTGCGGCATGGTGATCGAACCGCTGCCGCTGCCGTCCGAGAAACGGTCCTCCGTGGCTGCGGCGAGCTGCGCCGTCGTGTTCCGGAAGCGGCGATGCATGTTCACCATCGCCTTGGCCAGGCCCGGGTGGGTGGAGACCATCTCCGCGATTTCGTGGGCGTCGGCGTCGATACCCATCTCCTGATCGAGGGCAACTTCACGCATTTCCGCGATCAGGCGTGTGTCGTCCTGCGGGGAGAAGAAGGTGGTGTCGACACCGAAGACTTCACTGATTCGCAGGAGCACCGGCACGGTGAGTGGCCGGACGTCGTGCTCGATCTGATTGAGATAGCTTGCCGAGATCTCGAGCGTCTTGGCCAGCGAAGCCTGACTCAACCCGCGCTCGGTCCGCAGTTGGCGGAGCCGGACACCGACAAAGGTTTTCGACATTTTCCCAGGATACGAGTGACAGTCCGGCTTCGCAAAGGTGGGTTCGCAGTCTTCGCACAGGGGCTCCGCCCCCGTGAGTGGTTGAGGAGCCTCGGCACTCCCTAACCACTCACGGGGCCGGAGGCCTAGACCCTGTTCTCCGATCGAGGGGCGCCGATTCCGGGATCGATCTGGAACGGCCCGCTCGACGAGGGTGCAAGGGGGAAGTCGAAGATCGCAGTCGGGAGATAGACCGTCGAACACGAGTTGGGGATATCCACGACACCCGACAGGCGACCCTCGATCGGCGCCGCACCGAGTAGCAGGTACGCCTGCTCTGGCGCGTACCCGAACTTGGTCAGATACTCGATCGCATGCAAGCACGCACGCTGGTAGGACAGATGTGAATCCAGGTACTTCTGTTCGCCGTCCAACGTGACGGAAGTGCCCGAGAACGCAAGCCACTCGGAATACTGCGGATCCGTGTTGCCCGGCATGAAGATGGCGTTCTCGGAAACGCCGTAGGTATCCATTCCGCCCTTGATGATGTCCACACGAAGATCGATGAAGCCGCCCATCTCGATGGCACCGCAGAAAGTGATCTCTCCGTCGCCCTGGGAGAAGTGAAGATCGCCGACCGACAGATTCGCACCGTCCACGAATACCGGATAGAAGATTCGGCTGCCCTTGGTGAGGTTCTTGATGTCCTGGTTTCCACCGTTCTCGCGAGGGGGAGCGGTGCGCGCCGCCTCGCCGGCCACGCGTGTGTACTCGTCACCGGTCAAGGTTCCCAGTACTGCATCGCGGGGCTCGGGCGGAAGTGCAAGCGGGGGAACCCGATTGGGATCGGTGGCAATGAGGGCGCCCTCGCGGGCATTCCACTTGGCGAGCAAGGCTGCCGACGGAGCCGTGCCCATGAGTCCCGGGTGGACGATGCCCGTGAACGAGACGTGCGGAATGTGACGCGACGTCGCCGTTTGGCCGGAGAAATCCCAGACGGCTTTGTACGCATCGGGGAACTGTTCGGTGAGGAAGCCACCGCCGTTGTTCCGAGGGAAGATACCCGTGTACCCCCAGCCTTGGCCGGCCAACGGACCCGAATCTTCTTGGGGGATAGGCCCGATATCCAAGATGTCGACGATCAAGAGGTCGCCGGGCTTCGCGCCTTCGACGGCAAAGGGGCCGGACAGCGTGTGGACCGTGGTCAGTGGTGCATTGAGAATGTCGTCGGCTGAGTCGTCGTTGTGTATTGCGCCGTCGAACCATTCGCGGCAATGGACACGAAACGCATCACCGGGTTTCACCGTCACCGCCGCCGGGATGTCCGGGTGCCACCGATTGTGGCCGACGATTGCCTGGTCGGTGAATTTCTTGGCGGAATCGAGTGGAAACAGCAGTTCAGGCATATGCACTCCTCATTCTCGAAGAAACGGAAAACTCGTGGCGGCAGGACTTTCGTGTCGGATCGGGACTCACGGCGAGGACGCGCGGTGAGGACGCTCAGGGGCGAGGTAGCTTGCGGTGCAACGGATTGGATGTCGTCGGCGCAGATTGCCGGCCGCGGCCCGGTAGCGACCCACTGACCACGGCAGGCTCGTGAGCCGATCGAGCAGTGCTGTCCAGTAGACCCATCGCGGCCGACGACGCGTGACTCAACCGGGGAGACGAGACCACCCGCTTGGACTCGAGACTGCACTGGGGGCAAGTAATCGACTGGGGCACTTCGGCCATCGCGAACGACCGCTCGAGCGGGCCGCAGCCGGTACAGCGAAACTCGTACAGAGGCATGCGGTCACGCTATCGGAGCATCGCCGGACCCGCATGTCTTTGTCCTGTGTCGTGTCCTCCAATTCGACGATCGCCTGTATCTGGATCGAGACCAAGTAGGCGCCGCAGCGCGGATGCGGTCGTGGTTGATGCAAGGGGGAATCCAGAACGCACAGCCTGCACAAGTTCAGCGAGTGGGATACCGACTGTGGAAACCGAGCCCAATATCGAGCCTTCGGGTTTCAAGTCAACCCGAAAATCACTGACGCTGTCTTCCGATGGATAGATCAGGATGGAGTGGGGGCGACCTTCGGTTCCGCGATAGGCCTGCGAGTAAATCAGTAGTTGATAGACGTCAGCCGCGCTCGGAGATTTTCGGTCGTACAGTTTGTACTTGGCATCGATCGCACTGCGCATTCCGTTGCGGGTGACCACGTAGTCGGGCCGAATTGAGCCCCATGGCCGGTCGCCGCTGTGCAAAACCGATCGGTTCACACCTTGGGCGCGAATCTGCGTGATCTGATCGGTAATCATCTGACCAAGTAGCCATCCGACGAACTTCTCGAACAGTCGGTTCATGTCGATCATGAACGTCGTTGCGCGGTCACCAGCATCATCGAATGGCTTGTTGATCGAGATGCCGTCGAGCAAGGCCAGCGACCACACGTGAGCACTCCGATAGTGTTCATTTCCGCGGTGGTATGTCATCGATTTCCTGATCGAAGGCGTGTACACAAAGGGGGTGGGTGCCATCGCGTTGAAGTTCTCGTACAGAATCCATGCACGCTGACGGAGATTAGCGTTCGAAGTCAGCTGTCCCGCGAGTCGGAGTGCGGTCGTTATGATCCGGTTTTCAGTGGTGTCGTAGTCGAATTCTTCGTAACGGCACGCCAATCGATCGACGCGCAAGAAATGTCTCGAGGCTTGTCGGTTCAGGTCGAGTCGTCCCCGCATCACGGTTAAGTCATCTCCCGCAGCGCGATAGTCCCGGACTACTCCCCGCTTCATCACATCGTGCGCAGCGGATACCAATAACTGACATATTAGTTCGACAGCGCTGTCACCGGTCGTCGTGTCGACATGTTGGTGAATTGTGGGCATGTCGTCGATCCGGATATCTCCGGTTGCACAGATCATCGTGATGACGTTCAGGTCGGAACCGGCCAATTTGGGCCGGACGTGGATGCTCGGGCCTCTGGGCAGTCGTGCAACTCCGACCCACGACGTCGCTGTGATCCGAAGGAGATCATCGGTGAGCCACTGCAGATCGATACGGCCCGCCAAGTCGCGGGAGATGGCCTCCCTCGTACGGGGAGGCGGGGCGGGCGCCGATACGTTTTTCGTCTGAAATTCCCGGAGTTCTACGACGGCTGTCACCGATTGTCACCAAGTTCGACGCGGTATGCCTTGATCAGTGCAGAGATCAAAATGCCGTCGTCCTCAATGGAGATCAAACTTTGGTTCGCTGCATCAACGATCTCGCGGCCAAGGTAATCGGCGAGCTTGGAGTAGTCGTCGAATACGATCTCTTGCAAGAGCGGAATTATTTCCATTCTCATGATTTCTGCGAATTGTGCCGCGGTGGTGATGGGTTCACTGTCGAGCAAGAAGTACGACTGGCCTATTTGATGTTCGCGACCGACGCTGTTGGTTATCCTTGTATTCATCTCCGACAGGAAGAAATCGAGTTCCAGTCCGTCGATGACTGCCCCTTCGAGAACGCCTACATCGGGCAGCAATTCGATGAACCCAAACCTCCGTCGTAGAGCGCTGTCCAGGTTACGAATACTGCGATCAGCGGTATTCATTGTTCCTATCAAGTGCAAGTTATTTGGTATGCGAAGCAGATCGCCACTCGCCGGCAACTTGACCGGGATTCCGCGCTTGTCCGCCTCGATTACCGTCATGAGTTCTCCGAAGACGCGTGGGATGTTTGCGCGATTGATCTCATCGATCAGCAGGACGTACACGCTGTCCGGTTCCGCGACTGCGGTTGAAGCAATTCGCTTGACGATACCGTCGCGTAGTCCGAGTGCGAGACCTCCACTTGTTTCGACTGGGCGGTATCCCTCGATGAACTCTTCGTACGAGTAGGACGCGTGAAAAGTGACCTGAGTTAAATATGGTGCGATGTCGTCTGCGGGTTGGCCGAGATATTCATCGGAGACACCGGAAAGTTCTAGGATACGGCGGAACTGCCCGGGATCGAGTGCAAACAGGGTGCCAGAGGCACTGATTTGAACCGGTTCAGACCCTGCCAGGACGGAGTCCGACTTGATGGTCTTCCAATGTGGTCCGCGTGGGAGCCTTCGAATTGGCTTGAGCATCAGAGGATTCGGATCCTCGAGGTCGTCGTTGATTGAGACTACTCGAGCCAGTGCGACTATTCGCTGAGTCGGTGCCGCTTCATAGCAGACCACGACATCTCCGGTATTGATCTGACTGAAGTGTTTTTTCTTCTCACCGCGTGAAAAGTCGACCCAACCCTCGTCGAACATGCTCTTCCAAGAGTAGCGTTCGGGATTCGCTGTGACCCACCAAGCCTTGCTGGTGTCATAGGTGGCTTCCATCCAGTCATCTGAATCTGCGTCGGGCAATGCATACTGCTGGTTGAGAATCCATTGGGAAAACCCCTTCGCCGCACGGGTTTTTCCCGTGCCGGGTGGCCCGTAGAAGATGATCTGTTTCTTGCGTTCGAGCACTGACATCCAAGTCCGGTACAACGCCTCTTGGGCAGGATCGATCGGGAGGACTTCGACCTCCTCGTCCGACGGATCGTGGGCGACCGGGTTCAGGATTCGCGACTGCAACTTTGGGGTGACGGACTTGATCGTGACTGTGCCCCATGATCGTTCAGGAGGATCAAGCCTTGTAGCGAGCGACTCATCCCAATCGACAGCAATTGTGTGTCGATAGTCCGGGCGGTCGGGTTGCCACTGGTACGTTGAATCAAGAACGGTTCCAACCGCCAGCACTTCGCTAACGCCGTTGTTGGCGACGATCTTGTCTCCCGCACGTATTTCGGTCAGTTGGTAAAGTTCTCTGGCCTTGAACGTCAGTTTCGATTTGTTGCCGTTGTAGCGATCCGAGTAGGTTTCAGCGAACGCGTGACGGAAATCCTCGACCGAGTCGAAGAGCGATAGATCGCCGATCTCATCCCAGCCCACACAGATGTAACCACCTTCAAGGCATTCGGCCCACCTGTCAGCGTTGTGACCAGGAGCGATTTTCCAATACCTGGCGGCTATCCATCCCGGAGGTGTTGCCCACTCGTAGAGGAACTGTCCGAGGTCTCTGGTATCTGAGGACTCCAGTCCCTCGATCGTCCGAAGTTTGGCGAGAATTCTTCGATTTACGACCAGAGGGTCTGTGTCGCCTTCGATTCCGAGTTCGCGGGCGAAATAGCTGAGGTGATTATGGCTGTAGACAGGCAGTACTTGGTCGGGAAAGTACAGGAAAAGTGTTTTCAGTCGAACTGTCTTCGCGCGATTCAGGATTGGGATTTGTCCGATGTCATTCCATTGGCCGTGATCAGCCATGTCCAACATCTCGAGAAACGAAGCATGAAGCGCATCCCACGCGTCTCCGACGCGGTCGAAGTCGGTGGGAAAGTGCCACTCCGACGTCTTTCGTTTGAAGTAGATGACATGTTTCAGCGCGCTGCCGCCTTTGATGCTGCCCAGGACCGTTGTTCCCCACTCGAGAGCGTACGAGTATCCATCGATGCTTGATTCGGTCCCCAGTGCGTAGTCGTCGAGTGTCAAATCACGCCAACGACTTCGTGGGAACTGCCTCAAGAAATCCCGATGTTGCTGTTCTTGCTGCTGTGCCAAATCAGGTTCGCGCACGTGATATTTGTTCGCGACGGCTTCTTTGATCGAAGGCATGAAGTTGGACTCCTGGTCGGGGTTTGTTTGTGGATTCAGAACGGCTCGGAATCGGGTAGTCAGCGCAAGTACACAACCGCGTTGTCTCCGCCGGTACAGGTGACGATGCCGGAGGTCACCTTGCATGCCATCGTGTACTCCTTGCCGGTCACCGGACTACGTGCGGACACGGTGCTGGATGCACCGGTTGCACCGGAGTTCCCGTAGGCGATCCGAACCGCCTCGGCAAACTCACATGAAGTTTTGCCCCCACTTGTCGCGGACTCCTTGTAACTTCCGGCCGGCTGCCCGCCGGGGCAGGCGGACGCACCGGCCGGGAAGTTCGCGGCGCGTGTGGTCGTCGGGGATGTCGTGCTGGGAGCGGTTGTCGTGGTGCCGGGTGTGTTCGCGGCGCTGATGGTGGTGTGGGCGGCGCCACCGGCGGCCGAGTTGGGGACGTCCTTCGGCCAGAGGACCCAGGCAAGCCCGCCGAAGAGAGCCAACACAGTGATGACTCCGATTACGGATACCGGAATCACCCAGCCGGGCCGACGCGGCGGCGGATTTCCACGTGGCGGTGCAGGCGGGAATCCCTGGGGCGGGGGATACGACTGCGGCGCGGCTCGGTAGCCCAACTGCGGCGGCTGTGGACCGGATTGCGACCATGCCTGGTTGTTCGGTGGCCGCTGATAGTTGTCCGGCACCGCTTTATCGCCCGGTCGGGGGCGTCGAACGACAAGTCATGGTTCGACAGCATATGGCCGGCGAACGGGTTGTCTCCGGCTTTCCCAGGGGTAGATCCCGGAATTGTCCTAGCGAAGGCTGTTGCCGAGGAGTGATTGCGGTCACTCGCGGGTAGTGAAGTTGGCTCCGAAGTAGCGGACGGGCCTGTTCCGAGTGGCGTGCGAACTGCCGGAATTCGCAAGCGGCGGAGTTGAGTGCATTTCGTTCACAGCCTGCGGTTTCTTTCCTACTCGCCAGTACGGAACCTGTCCGATTGGGTAGTACCAGTCGCGTAGGAATCTTCACAGACTTAGCAAAGTGTGTTGAAAAGGTAGCGAAGATTGGCATTAGCAACAGGTAGACGGCACTTTTTCGATGTGCCATTCTCGGTAAGTACACAAGAAGGGCCTGGCAAGTATGTGAAGTAGTACGCACGTACTGCTCACAACAGGCCGGACCAGCAGATCAAAGAGATGGAGTCTTGATGTCGACCACCGGCACCCCGAAGACCGCAGCTGAGCTCCAGCAGGATTGGGACACCAACCCTCGCTGGAAGGGCGTTACTCGTAACTACACGGCCGATCAGGTCGTCAAGCTCCAGGGCACCGTCGTCGAGGAGCAGACCCTCGCTCGTCGCGGATCCGAGATCCTGTGGGATCTCGTGAACAACGAGGACTACATCAACTCCCTCGGTGCACTTACCGGCAACATGGCTGTGCAGCAGGTTCGCGCCGGCCTGAAGGCCATCTACCTCTCCGGTTGGCAGGTTGCCGGCGATGCGAACCTCTCGGGCCACACGTACCCGGACCAGAGCCTCTACCCGGCCAACTCGGTTCCGACCGTCGTCCGTCGCATCAACAACGCACTGCTGCGCGCCGACGAGATCGCCAAGACCGAGGGTGACACCTCCGTAAGCAACTGGCTCGCTCCGATCGTTGCCGACGCCGAAGCCGGCTTCGGTGGCGCTCTCAACGCTTACGAGCTGCAGAAGGCCATGATCGGCGCCGGCGCTGCCGGTGTCCACTGGGAGGATCAGCTCGCTTCGGAGAAGAAGTGCGGCCACCTCGGCGGCAAGGTGCTCATCCCCACGCAGCAGCACATCCGCACCCTGACCTCGGCTCGCCTGGCTTCCGACGTCGCGGACGTTCCGTCCGTCATCATCGCCCGCACCGACGCTGAGGCCGCAACCCTCATCACCTCCGACGTGGACGAGCGTGACCGCCCGTTCCTCGACGGAACCCGCACGGCTGAAGGCTTCTACGGCGTCAAGAACGGCATCGAGCCCTGCATCGCTCGCGCCAAGGCTTACGCACCGTACGCAGACCTCATCTGGATGGAGACTGGCGTGCCGGATCTCGAGGTTGCAAAGAAGTTCGCCGAGTCCGTTCGCAGCGAATTCCCGGACCAGCTCCTGGCCTACAACTGCTCCCCTTCCTTCAACTGGAAGGCGCACCTGGACGACGCGACCATCGCGAAGTTCCAGAAGGAGCTCGGCGCAATGGGCTTCAAGTTCCAGTTCATCACGCTGGCCGGCTTCCACTCGCTCAACTACGGCATGTTCGACCTTGCCTACGGCTACGCCCGCGAAGGCATGACGGCATTCGTCGACCTGCAGGAGCGCGAGTTCAAGGCTGCCGAAGAGCGTGGCTTCACCGCCATCAAGCACCAGCGTGAGGTTGGCGCCGGCTACTTCGACACCATCGCCACCACCGTTGACCCCAACACCTCGACGGCAGCTCTCAAGGGCTCCACCGAAGAGGGACAGTTCCACTAAGAACTGACTTCGGGTGGGGGAGAGGCTCGGCTTCGGGTCTCTCCCCTGCTTGTATCACCGCACTACTTTCTCTCGTCTTCAAGGCAGTTCCGATTGCGTCGGCCACCAGCGTCGACGCAGTTCGAAGTGCTTGTTTTGCAACACCTTCACCAGACAAACTCCACGAGACAAACAAGGAGCTGACGTGACCAGCGAAAAAATTCAGCGCGTCGGCGTTATCGGCGCCGGAATCATGGGTGCCGGAATCGCCGAGGTGTGCGCCCGCGCACATGTCGATGTTCTGGTCTTCGAGCAGACTCGCGAGCTTGCAGCAGCCGGGCGTTCACGCATCCTGCGTTCGCTCGACCGCGGCGTGAGCAGCGGAAAGATCACAGAACGTGAGCGTGAGCAGGCCGCATGGCGTCTGCGTTTCACCTCCGATCTGGGAGATTTCGCGGACCGCCAGCTCGTCGTGGAGGCCGTCGTCGAAGACGAGAAGATCAAGAGCGAAATCTTCGCCGAGCTCGACGCGGTCGTGACGGACCCGGATGCGGTTCTCGCGTCCAACACGTCGTCGATCCCGATCATGAAGCTCGGCATCTCGACCAAGCGTCCCGAGCGAGTCATCGGCATGCACTTCTTCAACCCGGTTCCGGTTCTGCCGCTCGTCGAATTGGTGACGACGCTCAAGACCAGTGCCTCCGTCTCGCAGCGCGCCGAGGCTTTTGCCAGCGACATCCTCGGCAAGCAGGTCGTCCGCAGTGCCGACCGCTCCGGCTTCGTCGTCAACGCACTCCTGGTGCCGTACCTGCTCTCGGCGATCCGCATGGTCGAGTCGGGCTTCGCGACCAAGGAAGACATCGACAAGGCAACGGTTCTCGGCCTCGCGCACCCCATGGGTCCGCTGGCTCTGACGGACCTGGTCGGACTCGACACCGTCAAGTCCATCGCCGACTCCATGTACGAAGAGTTCAAGGAGCCGCTGTACTCCGCTCCGCCGCTGCTCCTGCGTATGGTCGAAGCCGGCTTGACCGGCAAGAAGTCCGGCGCGGGCTTCTACGAATACGCCGACAACGGTCGCTCCACCAAGCAGGCAAGCTAAGGCCCAACGCCCCTGTGCGCCTTTCTGGTAGTTCCGGCTACCACAAAGGCGCACAGGGCGCTCGCGCCCCTCGGTTAGAAAGGTCGACCGCATGTCCAGCAGCACTGCAGCATTCGGCTCCAGCGTCCTGGGGTATCCGCGCATCGGGCCGCGCCGTGAGCTCAAGCGCGCCCTCGAGTCCTACTGGCACGGCACTTCGGACAAGGACGCACTTCTCGCGGTCGCCAAGGAACTCCAGGAATCGACCTGGAGCGAATTGGCTGCGACGGGATTGAGCCAGGTCCCCGGCAACACCTTCTCCTTCTACGATCACGTGCTCGACAATGCGCTGCTCTTCGGCGCAGTGCCGGAGCGGTTCAAGCCGCTCGAGGGCGCCCTCGAGCCGCTCGATTTCTACTTCACGATGGCCCGCGGCCGCCCGGACTTCCCGCCTCTCGAGCTGGTGCGCTTCTTCGGTACGAACTACTACTACCGTCAGCCCGAGATCGACGCGAACACAGTGTTCTCGCTCAACTCGGATGCACTTCTCGACGAGTTCGAACGTGCGAAGGCGCGCGGCATCGAATTGCGCCCCGTCATCATGGGGCCCGTCTCGCTGCTTCTGCTTTCGAAGGTCGGACCTGCCACCGAGAAGTCCGATCCGAACTTCACCCCGCTCGACCTGTTGGACGCGCTCCTGCCCGAGTACGAGAAGCTCTTCGAGCAGCTCGCCAAGGCCGGTGCGACCTGTGTTCAGTTGGACGAGCCTTCGGTCACCGAGGACCGCACCCCCGAGGAGCTAGCCGCTCTGGGACGTGCGTACGAGAAGCTTTCGACGGCCCCGCTGCGCCCGCGCCTGTTGGTGACGGGTCCGTACGGCAAGTTCGGCGAAGCCCTCAACATCTTGGCGCCCACCAAGATCGAAGCCTTCGGTCTGGACCTGGTGCACGGCAAGATCACGGCCGAGGAACTGGCCGCGGTGCCGAACATCAAGCGCAAGCGCATCTACGCGGGCGTCGTCGACGGTCGCAACGTCTGGCGCGTCGACCGGTTCAACACCTTGACGTACCTGAACGAACTCAAAGACGTTGTGCCTGACCTCGTCGTCTCCACGTCGTCGTCGCTGCTGCACGTGCCGTACGACGTGCTCTCCGAGTACGACATTCCGGGAGACGTCGCAGACCGTCTGGCTTTTGCGAAGCAGAAGGTCGGCGAAGTCGTCTCACTGGCGAAGGCGCTCGCCGAAGGTCCTTCGGACAAGTGGCGTAAGCGTCCGACGAAGGTGCACTTCAAGCTCAAGCACGCTGTCCGTGCTCGGGTGAACGCGATCAAGCCCGAAGATCGTGTGCGTGCACCGTACGAGGAGCGTCGTAAGGCTCAGCAGGAACGGTTGAATCTGCCCTTGGTGCCGGCCCAGACACTGGGTTCGTTCCCGCAGACCGACGCGATTCGCCAGGCTCGTTACGAACTCGGCCAGGGGCGTTTGGAGTGGGACGACTACTACAAGCGCATCCAGGAAGAGATCGAGCGCACAATCCGTCTGCAAGAGGACATCGGTCTCGATGTTTTCGTGCACGGCGAGCACGAGCGCAACGACATGGTCCAGTACTTCGCCGAACTGCTCGAGGGCTATGCCTTCACGCACAACGGTTGGGTTCAGGCCTACGGATCTCGTTGCACGCGTCCGCCGATTCTCTACGGCGACATCGCACGTCCGAAGCCGATGACGGTCGAGTGGATTGCGTACGCGCAGTCGCTGACCGACAAGCCGGTCAAGGGAATGCTGACGGGTCCGGTCACCATGATCGCCCGTTCGTTCGTTCGCCAGGATCAGCCGCTCTACGAAACGGCAGAGCAACTGGCACTTGTCATTCGAGACGAAATCGCGGATCTCGAAGCTGCCGGAATCGCCATCATCCAGGTGGACGAACCGGCAATTCGTGAACTGCTGCCACTGCGTGAGGACGGCCGGGAGGCCTACCTGGAGTGGGCCGTCGACGCGTTCCGTCTGGCAACAGGTGGAGCGAAGCCGGAAACACAGATCCACACACATCTGACGTACTCCGCTCGGTCGTCGGTGGTCGACGCCATCGAACGGTTGGACGCCGATGTGACGGCTATCGTCGCGACCCGCTCCATCACGTGGGTTCTCGAAGCACTCAAGGAAGGCGCGCTCACGCACGGCGTCGGCCCCGGTGTCTACGAATCTCGCTCGGCTCGGATTCCCGACATCGACGAACTCGACGAATTGCTCACCGAGGCAAGCGAATCGATCTCTCTCGATCGCTTGTGGGCAAACCCGGACGGCGGCCTCAAGACCCGCCATCCGTGGCAACTCGAGCCTTCGCTGCGCAATATGGTTGCGGCCGCGAGGCGCCTGCGTCGTCGGGCCGAGCAAGCCGAGCGCGACGCCGGGTAAGTCACGTAAAGAACAAGTCATGGAGGGGCCTGCGAGTTGCAGGTCCCTCCATGCACGGGTAGGCATGTGTGCATGGTTACTGCTGCTGCTTATGCCGCGACGTCCGCTGACGGTCCCCTCGAGAAGACCACTGTCGAACGCCGCGAGCTCGGTCCACTGGACATTCTCATCGACATCAAATTTGCCGGCATCTGCCATTCCGACATCCACACCGCTCGCAACGAGTGGGGCGGAGCCAAGTACCCGATCGTCCCCGGACACGAAATCGCCGGCGTCGTCGCCGCCGTGGGGTCCGATGTCACCAAGCACAAGGTCGGCGACCGAGTGGGCGTCGGCTGCTTCGTCGACTCGTGCGGGGAGTGCGACGCCTGCACCGCCGGTGAAGAGCAGTACTGCCGCAAGGGTGTGACGGGTACGTACAACGCCACCGGCCGCGACGGCGAGCGCACTCAGGGTGGCTACTCGACGCACATCGTCGTCACCGAGCACTTCGTGCTCTCGATCCCGGAGGGCATCGAACTCGACGTTGCAGCGCCGCTCCTGTGCGCGGGCATCACCTTGTACTCACCGCTGCGGCACTGGAACGCCGGCCCCGGCAAGAAGGTCGCCATCATCGGTTTCGGCGGCCTCGGGCACGTCGGTGTGAAGATCGCCAAGGCGCTCGGAGCGGAAGTCACCGTCCTGAGCCAGACGCTCGGCAAGAAAGACGACGGGCTTCGCCTCGGCGCCGATCACTACTACGCGACCAACGACCGTGAGACGTTCAAGGCTCTTCGCGGCGAGTTCGACCTGATCCTCAACACGGTCTCGGTCAACCTCGACATCGACGCCTACATGTCCTTGCTTGCCATCAACGGCACTCTCGTCGAACTCGGCCTGCCCGAGAAGCCGATCGAAGTTCGAGCATTCTCGCTCGCCGCAAACCGTCGTAGCCTCGCCGGCTCCATGGTCGGCGGTATCCCGCAGACACAGGAGATGCTCGACTTCTGCGCCGAGCACGGCATCGGCGCAGAAATCGAACTGATCCCGGCGAGCGACATCAACGACGCTTACGAGCGCGTGATCAAGAGCGACGTTCGATACCGATTCGTGATCGACACCGCAACAATCTGACCCGCTCGGTCCTGCTCAGTCGAATTGTTCGCGGAGCTCAGTCGAGTTGCTCGCGAAGATTACTCAATGTCTTCGCGAGCAACCTCGACACGTGCATCTGGGACACACCGACTTTCTCGGCGATCTGTGTCTGCGTCAGATTTCCGAAGAATCTGAGCATCAACACCGTCCGCTCTCGCTCGGGCAGCTTGTCGAGGAGCGGACGCAACGCCTCGTGATTCTCGACGTTCTCGAGTGCTGCGTCGTAGTCACCGAGTGTCTCCACGAGCGGGAGATCGTCGGTGTGATTGGACGCGGCACCGTCGACCGAGACCGTCTGATACGCGTTGCCGGCGATCAAGGCCTGGGCAACTTCTTCGCGTTCGATCCCCAACGTCTCGGCCAACTCGTCGACGGTCGGCGCGTGCCCGAGCTGTTGTGACAGCTCGCTGATGGCCTGCCCGAGTTGGAAGTGCAACTCCTTCATCCGGCGGGGAACCCGCAATGCCCAACCGGTGTCGCGGAAGTGTCGTCGAACCTCGCCCATCACGGTGGGAACTGCGAAGGAGACGAAATCGGATCCGCGCGTGGAATCGAAACGGTCGACGGCGTTGACCAGACCGAGACGCGCCACCTGAACCAGATCGTCGTGTGCCTCGCCACGACCGTCGAATCGTCTGGCGATGTGCTCGGCCAACGGTAGGCATCTGGTGATGAGTGCAGTGCGCACTCGTTCGTACTCCGGGCTGTGGGGCTCGAGGGTCCGCAGTTCCTCGAAAACTGGTATTACGTCCCGATATTCGTCGGTGGACCGCCGACGCGGGCGTGACGGGCCGTCTGCGGAAGCGGTCACAGGCGCCCGCTGAGGGCCTTGGTGAACTTCATGGTGGTGATGTAGCCGACGCCGCCGAGGTTCTCTTCCTGGTCGAGCGATATCGAATCGGTGAGTTCGGTGAGGATGTGCCACCCGAACGAACGCTGACTGCTGTCCTCGTACTCCGTGGTCGTCGTGGACACGGACACGTGCAATTGCGGCGGCGTGAAGACGAACCGACACACCAGAACCGAATCAGGCGCAGCGCGAACGATCAGATGCGTACAGATTTCGTCCATGGCCAGTTTGATGTCGGCGATGGCGTCGAGGTCGAAGTTTTCCTGAATGGCAACGGTGGCGGCCAGTGCACGCAAAATCGACAGCTGATCGAGAGTCGCTTGAATCCTCAACTCCACAACTGGCTGAGTCTGATCCTGATCGGGCTCGAGTGCGCTGAGGTGTGCCATAAGTTCTCCGGATCGTCGTACCAGGGGTCGCGGTGAAGTCTGGTGCCGAGAACGATACCCATCCCGACCTTCACAGTGACCCCCGAACACGAAATTTGGTCGATGGTGGTGCCGGGGTAAACGACACGATTCTGCTCACGACCGTTGGCGATCGCAACATCGGATTACCTCGCGGAACCGCAGACCAAACCACATTTTTGTTCGGAACACCGAAACGAATGGTCGCAACGCACTTGTGACGTCCGTCATGCTGGCGTACTGTTTCAAACCGAGGTTGAGCACACAGCCGATGAGGGATTTATCCGTATTTCTGGAGACCCGTTCATCGTGCGTCTCCTTCGGAGGTCCCTTCTCTTTTGCAGAGTGTAAACCGTTGCGGGATGGGAGAACCATGACTGTTGTTCCAGGATCATCTATTTCAGGCTTTACGAACGCGGCGAAGGGATCGGTAGACTACGGACCTCCCGCGACCGGGACAGCGACCGCATCGTTTCACGCGCACCGCATCAGTGCACACACCGCTGTGATCAAAGTTCGTGGTGAGATCGATCTGATGAGCGCCAATGCTTTTCGTGACTTCTTGACGTACCACGTGGCCGCGGACCGGACGCTGGTCGTCGATCTATCCGAACTCGAATTCATGGGGACGTGCGGCTTGTCCGTACTGTCGGTCCTGTCGACGCGATCACGCGACGTGGGCGGCACACTCGCGCTCGTCTGCGCCCGCCCGGTGCAAAGGTTGCTCAAAGCAGCTGGTCAGGAGTCGATGTTTGCCTGCTACGAGTCGCTCGATCATGCAATCGGACTCGAAGAGACCCGACGTTTCCCCGCTTGATCACGCAGTTTCAGTCCAAGCTTCGCGAATTCAGTTTCGTAGAGCCCGTCAGCGTCAGTGCACTTCACTTCGGTGAGTGCCCTTGTGTTGGCGGGCTCTCGGCGGTGCTGTGACGCAGCGGCCGTAGGTGCGG
The DNA here is from genome assembly GCF_001653035.1 of Rhodococcus sp. YH3-3. Lineage (NCBI taxonomy): Bacteria > Bacillati > Actinomycetota > Actinomycetes > Mycobacteriales > Nocardiaceae > Rhodococcus > Rhodococcus sp. YH3-3. Next base: position 2,073,828 of record NZ_BCWH01000001.1, read on the forward strand.
ACCACTTCGGTGGCGACGTGATCCCACGAATACGATTCGCACGCTCGGGCCCGGCTCTGCCGTGCAAACGCCGCGCCTTCATCCTCGTCGTCGAGAAGATGGCGGACTGCGCGCGCGGTTTCCACCGGGTTGTTGACCGGGACCCGACGCCCGGTGAGTCCGTCGATCACCGTATCCCGCAGTCCGCCAACAGGAGTCGCGACTACGGGAACTCCGCACGCCATTGCTTCCAGCGCCGCGATTCCGAACGGTTCGTATCGAGGGGTGCACACGAGGGCGTCGGCCGATCGCATCAGTTTCGGTAGTTGGCGGTGCGGAACCCGTCCCAACAATTGGACGCGATCTGCGACGCCGAGGCGCTCGGCGAGCTTGACCAAGCGGATCGCCACTTCGTCGGTGCTCAGCTGCGCGACGGGTGGCCCGCCGATCACCACCAACTCCGTATCCGGCAGCGAAGCCAGCGCGGCGACGGCAACATCGAAGCCCTTCTGCTCCACCAGTCTTCCGACGCAGATCAATCGATGCGGTGCGGTTTTCTTCGCGGCGGGTCCCTCCGGGGTGAATGCTTCGGTGTCCACGCCCGAGGGCACCATCGTGGTCCGTGATCGCGGTGATCCCTGCCGGACCAGATCGAAGATTTCGTCCGAACTGGTCGCGATGACATGGGTTGCGCCCCTGGCGATCAACGGTTCCAGGTGAGTCCGCTCCGAGGGGCTGTCGTCGGCTGCTCCGAGGTGGCGGTGCGCCGCAGATCCCAGGGAATGGAATGTCTGAAGTACGGGGATGCCGAGCGATCGGGTCGCGAGTTCCGTTGCCACACCGGACATCCAGAAGTGCGAGTGCACCACATCGGGTCGGTCGGTACTCCACTGAGCGCGCAGAATGCTGGCAAAGGTTCCCAGGTGAGGGAGGATGTCGGCATCCGGGAGAGCCTGCGTCGGGCCGGCCTCGAGATAGTCGACGGAGTACCCGGCGCGGGCGCGAACGCGGTCCGGCCCACCGGCGTGGGCACGCCTGGTGAAGACGGTGACGTCGTGTCCGGCACGAACCAAGGCGGCAGACAGTTCGTCGACGTGCAGGTTCTGTGCACCGGCTGCCGAGCAGCCCACCGGTGCGAGTGGATCGGCGTTCACCGACACCATGGAGATCTTCAGCATTCGTCCGGGAGCCATAGCGGGCGAGTACTTCATCGGGTCCCCTCTCCACTTGATCGGTTCGTCTGGGGATACCCGGAGTCCGTGATCTGAACCGGGTTTCGACGCGGTCAGCGCTGGGCACATTCCAAACACGATGGCGAGGAGTGAGGTTCGATGACAGAACAAATGCTGGTCGACGCAACCGTCGGACTCGGGTTCGAGCGGTACGTACAACGGGTGGCGGTCGGTGTGGGGGCCGGCATCGAGCAGTGGTGTTGCAGGCGCGAGCACCCTCTGGAGGCTTACATCGCATTGGACCGAACTGTGCCGCGTTTCCCCGGGCGCGAGGTGGCTTTGCTGTGGGAGGAGACGTGCGGTTGGGCCCTGGCCGTGGAGACCAGATCAGGGGAGGACCTCATCGTTCTCGGATATCTGGGCGAACACGCAGTGCCGACCCCGGACGCCGTCGCCGATTTTGCCGCGACACTGGGCACGCGCAGCCCACACTGGGTCATGAACAGACCATTGGCGGATTCGGACGAGACCGCGCGAGAACTGCGGAGCTACTCCGGAAGTGCTTACGCCTGAACAGTATCGAGGTCCGATCGGCTCAGTTGACTACATCCAGGATGGGATCGAGAACCGGAGTCGCTGCAGCCTCCACGGCCGGATCGTCCATGAGCTTGAAAACGATGTGACCACCGAGCGCGCCACCGACACCGACCGCGGTGAGCCCCAGCACCGACAGCACTCGCGCCAGCGCGAGTGAGTCCTTTCCGCGTAGCCTGTACGACGCCGCAAAAGACCAGATCCCCACTGCATTCGACGCCGCGTGCACCAGCCCCACTCGGCGTGCGACGTCGCCACGTTCGGACCAGTCCAGCCATCCCGTCAGCAAAGCCGGCGGAGTCGAAACCAATCCGAGCCCGATCAGCCGTCGTGCAGTCTGCGGATCGCCTAGAACATCGAAGACCAACGAAGCCGTCCACGCGCCCGCGGGAATGGTCACGAGGGCAGGATGGATGGGATGCCCGACGGCGGCGCCGCGCAGAAGTGCGGCGACAGTGCGCGATCGGTCGGATCGCTCCGTGATCTCGAGGATTCTGCGCCTGAGGCCAGTGGACGGACCGTCCAGTCCGCGAGCGGATTCGATTCCGCGATAAAGAGTTCCGATGTCCATGTAATTCGGCTACCCGGCGTAGACGTCGGGAAACCTCGCGACGGCAGTGTCTTGTCGACCGTCATGCTCCGGCGTACGGTCGAAACGAAAGAGATCCGACCGGAGGAGCGAACGATGAAGCTCAATCTCTTTGCAGCGTGGGCGTCGTATTTCCTGGTGCTGGCCACAGTGGTCTGCCTCGGCAGTTTTCTGGTGGCGGCAGGTTCAGGCCAGGGTGGTTGGGCATTGATCGCCGGCCTCGCCGGCGTCGCGTGCATCAGCCTCGCGGTAGCCCTGTACGCCAGTACTGTGCGTCACGACCACAAAGTGCACCGCGAGTCCCCACACCTGTTCTGATCAGGCCTGCTTCTGATCAAGACTGTGCGAGTCGTGCCTTCTCCGCCTCGATGTCGAAGTCGGCAGGGGGCCAGTCGAGATCGAGCTTTTCCAGAGCGTCGATCAGTAGCTCCGTGACCGCAATGCGGCTGTACCACTTCCGATCACACGGCACGACGTACCACGGCGCGTGCTCGGTCGACGTCTTGTCGAGCATTGCCTGATACGCCTGTTGATATGCAGGCCACAAACCGCGTTCGGTCACGTCGCCGGGGTTGTACTTCCAATACTTGTCCGGGCGGTCGAGACGTTCTTCGAGTCGCTTCTTCTGCTCGTCGAGCGAGACGAACATCGCGACTTTCACGATAGTGGTTCCGGCGTCGACGAGTTCCTTTTCGAACGTGTTGATCTCGTCGTAGCGCTTGCTCCAGACATCCTCCGGGACAAGATCGTGGACGCGCACTACCAGGACGTCCTCGTAGTGGGAGCGATCGAACACACCGAGATAGCCGCCGCGGGGGAGTTCCTTCTTGATCCGCCAAAGGTAGTGATGTTGCTTTTCCTCTTCGGTCGGGACGCCGAAGGCCGCGTGCTGAACTCCCGAAGGATCCACGTGACCGATCACGTGTCGGACCATGCCGCCCTTGCCTGCGGTGTCCATTCCTTGCAGGACCAGCAGGACTGAACGACTGTCCCCTGACCGGCCGTTGGCGTACAGCAACTCCTGCAGGTCGGACAGAACCGCGCCGCGCTCCTCGAGCAGACGTTCGCCGTCAGCTTTGTTTCCGGTGAATCCCGGAGTGCTGTTGCGATCGAGTTGATCGAGTTCGAACCCGGGCTCCGCCCGCAGGGTCTTGGCGGCCGGTGTTTCCCACAGCGAGTCTTGTGCCATGCCGAAAGAGTGCCACAGGATCGCGCCCGGTGGCCCGAAAGTTCGGTCTCGGGCGAGTCAGTCCTCGGCAGGCTTGACGAGGGGATGCGGAACCGACTTGAACTTGGCCGGTGATCCGTTGACCGCCGCTATGCCGGTGATGCCGCCCCACGTCATCATCGTGAGGTAGTCGATCAGCGATTCCGCGGACATCGACTTGTTGGAGATCCACCAGTGCGTCGCGAGCTGAATTCCGCCCACGATCCCGAACGCCCACGGCAGCGAACCGCCGGAATCCATCTCCATCTCGCGAAGACGATTGCCCAACACCGTGGAGAGCAATTCGGCGATCATGCGCTCGGAATCGGCAACGACGTCGCGGTTGGCGCCGGCGCCGTTGGCCATGACGTAGAGGTAGATGTCGGGGTCGGATGCCACCGTCTCGACGTATGCGGTGATGCTCGCCTGGGTGAGTTCGAAATCGTCGAGATCGCCACTGATCGCTTCGTAGATACGCGGCGACAGGATGGTCTCGACGTACCGCATCATCGTGGCGGTCGTGAGGTCGCTCTTGTCGGCGAAGTATCGGTAGAGCACGGTCTTGGAGACACCGATCTCGGACGCGATCTCGTCCATGCCGATCTCACGGCCGCGCGCGCGGATGGCGGCGATGGTGCCGTCGACGAGTTCCTCGCGGCGAGCGATCTTGTGCTCACGCCAACGACGCTTCCGACCGTCGGATTTCTCGGGCTTCGCATCAGCAACGACTGGGCCGTCTACCTGCTCGTTGTCCTGCACGGCATTCTTGGCCACGAGTCATCTCATATCTGTGGTGCGAGCCACGTCCGATCGGTCTACTTTCCGGTCCAGCTTAATGTCCGCGCCTTTATCTCGGGCACTCACATCCGCAGTTCGGGGGATTAGGTCCTGCAGAATCGGACTTCGTGTCGCTCGCGCTACGCCGCGTCACACCTTTCGGCACAATGGCGAGGGTGCAGCAACTGAGCCTCTCCGCCTTCGACGACGCCGCCAAGCGTCGGGACCTTCGCAAGATGAAGGTCTTCGCTACTGGCCTTCTGGGCTTCGCGACGGTGGTCTACATCTTCTGCCGGTGGCAGGAATCCCGCGGCGCCGGAGAGTGGGTCGGGTACGTCCGGGCCGCGTCCGAGGCAGGCATGGTCGGCGCGCTTGCCGACTGGTTTGCCGTCACCGCGCTCTTCCGTCATCCGATGGGCCTTCCCATCCCGCACACTGCCATCATCAAGCGTAAGAAAGACCAGCTCGGAGCCAGCCTGAGCTCATTCGTCGGTCAAAACTTCCTGGCTCCCGAGGTTGTGTCGGCCAAGGTGCAGCAGGCGCAGATTCCGCTGCGGCTCGGCACGTGGATGGCCGAACCTGCCAATTCCGCTCGCGTCGCCGCCGAGACGTCGACGGTCTTGCGCGGCATGGTCGAGGTTCTTCGCGACGAGGACATCGCCCAGATCATCGACAACACGATCGTGAAGCGTCTGGCCGAGCCCATGTGGGGACCGCCGATCGGCCGAGTGCTCGGTGAACTTCTCAAGGACAACAAGCAACTGCCGATCATCGAATTGCTTGCCGAGCGGGCGCATCAGTGGGCTCTCGGCAGCCAGGAGACGATCGATCGTGTGATCGTTCGCGATTCGCCCGCGTGGTCGCCGAAGTTCGTCGACGCCATGCTGGGGGAGAAGATATACAAGGAACTCGTCGAGTTCACCTGGAAGGTCCGTTCCAACCCCGAACACGAGGTACGCCTCGCCGCCAACCGCTTCCTGATCGACTTCGCCGATGATCTGCAGAACGACCCGGAGACCATCAAGAAGGCCGAGGGGATCAAGGCCGAGATCATGGGTCGCGAGGAAGTGACGGGTCTGGCGTCGTCGACATGGCAGGTTGCCAAGCGGCTCATCATGGAGTCCGTCGACGATCCGAACAGCACCCTGCGGACCAAGGTCGCCGAGAACGTCGCCGGCTTCGGAGTCAGGCTGCGTGACGACGAGTCCATGCGTGAGAAGGTCGACGGCTGGCTGGTGCAGGGCACCAAGTACATCGCGGAGAACTACACCGACGAGATCACTGGAGTCATCAGTGACACCGTCGAGCGGTGGGACGCCGACGAAGCGAGCCAGAAGATCGAGTTGCAGGTCGGTCGAGATCTTCAGTTCATCCGTATCAACGGCACCGTTGTGGGCTCGATCGCCGGACTGCTGATCTACACGATTTCGACGCTCATCTTCGGCTGAGCTGTCCGGTATGTGACGTCCACCACGAGTGCTAGCAGTAGTGCTTGCAATAGTTAGCACCCTCTCCTATCCTGGGAAATGTCCACTGGAAAGGGAGGACGCAATGCCAGCGAAGTCGACGAACTCCGATGACGGAGATCGTGAATCATCCGGTGCCGCAGCCGGAGCAAGCGACTTGGCAGCTCGCGTCGTCAGCTCTGCGGCACACGACATCGGGGGGTTCATTCGTGCACAGCGGGAAGCCGCCCAAGTTTCGATGCGCCAACTCGCTCAACTCGCTGGCGTCAGCAATCCGTATCTGAGTCAGATCGAACGCGGATTGCGCAAACCGTCGGCGGACGTACTGGCGCAAATCGCCAAGGGCCTTCGAGTCTCATCAGAAGTGCTGTACGTCCAAGCGGGATATCTCGAGCAACGCCCGCACAGTCCCATCAGGGACGCGGTGTTGGCCGAGACGGCCATCAACGAACGGCAGAAGCAAGTACTGCTCGAAATCTACGACTCGTTCTGTCGCGAGAACGAGTCGTCAAGACCAGCCGCAGCGCCCGATTTCGCTGAATCGGCCGCAATTCCAGACACCGAGACTTCACTAGGAGAACAAGATGACTGACAAGAACGCCATCGACAGCGTCAAGACCTCGCTCTACGCCGCCGTCGGCGCAGGCGACCTGGTTGTCCAGGCCGTGGCCGATGTAGTTGCTCAGGTTCGTGAGCGCGCCGAGAACACCCAGGGCGATGTCAACGGCCGTGTCGACGGTGCTCGCGAGAAGCTCGCTTCCGTCCAGGGTGACGTTGCCGAGAGCGTCGATGCGCTGCGCGAGCGTCTCGCAGGCCTGCCGTCCGAGCTGCCCGAAGAGCTCGCCGAGCTGCGCGAGAAGTTCTCACCCGAGGAACTCCGCAAGGTCGCCGAGGCATACCTCAAGGTTGCCGGAGATCTGTACAACTCCCTCGCAGAACGTGGCGAAGACGCAGTCGAGCGCATCCGCAAGCAGCCCGCAGTCGAAGAAGGCATCGCTGCTGCAGAGTCGGCACTCGGCGACGCCGTCGAGCTGACCGAAGACGCACTCGGAACCGTTGCTCGTCAGACGCGCGCCGTAGGCGAGCAGGCTGCCAAGCTGGCCGGCCGCGCTGCCGGACGCATCTCCGACACCGCAGAAGAGGTCGGCGAGAAGATCTCTGACGCCGGTGAGAAGATCGCCGACGCAGGCGACGAGGCTGCACTGAAGGTCCTCGACCTCGGTGACCAGGCTGACGAGGCTTCCAAGGAAGCTGCCGCTCGCGTGACCGCTGCTGCTTCCGACGTCCAGGAGCGCGCGACCACCGCCGCGAAGAAGGCCGCTCCGGCCAAGGCTGCACCCGCCAAGGCTGCTCCCGCCAAGGCCACCGCACCGGCTCCGGCCAAGAAGGCTGCTCCGGCCAAGAAGGCCTGATTTGCCCAGCTCCACCTGACGAAGGCTCCCTCACTCAGCCGAGTGTGGGAGCCTTCGTGTTCGTCGGGAACCGGATGAGAACTTAGGATGTAGTTGTGACTCAAGTCGATGGGCTAGTCGGTCTGATCTTTCTCGCACTCAAAGTGCTCGCATTGGTGGGTGCTGTCTACGCGATCGTTCATGCCGTCAGGCAGCGTCCTGACGCTTTCACCGCGGTCAACAAATTGACCAAGCCGATCTGGCTGGGAATTCTGATCGTCGCGGCGTTGATTCTCTTGGCGACGTCCCCAGTCGGGCTCCTGGGCATCATCGCGGTCGTTGCAGTGTGCGTGTATCTCGTCGACGTTCGCCCGCGGGTGGACGACATTCAGCACGGCGGTTCTCGCTGGTAGTTTGCCGTACTCCCGCTCATTCCGAGCCGTGGTTCCCGGCTCATGGTGTGCTGCCCCACTCTTCTCTCCAACGCTGACAACGGGCGTTGTTCGAGTGATAGTGTCGGTTAACGGCAGTCACACATAGATTGCATCCGTCTGTCGTCAGCAGCAGTCAGGGGTAAATGCATGTCCAGTCGTTCGCGCACCACAGAGCTTCGAGTACTGGCAGGCGCCGTCGGAGTGGGAGCACTCGTCGCGGCCGTCGCTGGGATCCGTCATCGGCGATCCACGCGTGGGTTGACTCTTTCGAGCGACGTCGAGCCCAATGCACTCCTGAAGACTCCGACGCTCAAAGCTGACATCAGCGAACTGACCACCGACGACGGTGCGATCATCAATGTCCGGGCTTACGGTCCCGTCGACGGCGATCCGATCGTTCTCAGTCACGGCTGGACGTGCTCCACCGAATTCTGGTACCCGCAGGTCAATGCGCTTGCCGGCGAATATCGGGTCATCACCTACGATCAGCGCGGTCATGGCCGCAGCACCGTCGGCAATCTTCCGCTCGGCCCGGACGTCCTTGCCGACGATCTCTCTGCAGTGCTGGCGGCCACGGTTCGCGAGGACAAGAAGGCCGTCATCGTCGGTCACAGCATGGGCGGGATGAGCATCATCGCCTGGGCGGGTCGTCACCCCGACGAGGTCAAGAAGTACGCGTCGGCGGTCATGCTCGCGAGCACCGCGAGCGAAAGGTTGATCGCCGAGACCACGGTCATCCCACTGCCCAATCGTTTCCCTCGCGTGCCGGTCCCCGTGGGCCGCGCCATCCTCAGTTCGCCCGTTCCGTTCGTCTCCTCGGGCGCCATGACGAAGGCGATCCAGTACGTCTCGATGTCACCGAACGCGACCAAGGCCGAGATTCAGTTCTGCGAGAACATCGTTCGTGAGTGCAAGCCCCGCATCCGTGGAGGTTGGGGAGCGGCGCTGAGCACCCTCGACATTCACGAGGGACTCGACAATCTCGAAGTGCCGACCACCGTGCTCGTCGGTTCGCTCGATCGGCTCACTCCGCCGGTCCATGCGCGCAAGCTTGCGCAAGTCCTCGACGACGCCGGCAACCTCGAACGGTTGATCGTGTTGCCGGGCGTCGGTCACATGTCGTCGATCGAGAACATCGACGAGTTCGACAAGGAAATCGTGCGACTGCGCAATCTCTAGCGCAACGCAGCTCTAGCTGAAGACGACCGTCTTGCGCCCGTGGACCAGCACACGATCCTCGAGGTGCCAGCGCAGTCCGCGGGAGAGTACGAGCTTTTCGATGTCTCGACCCTGACGGACCATGTCGGCGACATCGTCGGCGTGGTCCACACGGATCACGTCCTGCTCGATGATCGGACCGGCATCGAGTTCGGCGGTCACGTAGTGGCAGGTGGCGCCGATCAACTTCACGCCGCGGGCGAACGCCTGGTGATAGGGGCGGGCACCGATGAACGACGGCAAGAAGCTGTGGTGAATGTTGATCGCGCGCCCGGCCCAGTGCTCGCACAGTGATTCGGGCAGCACCTGCATGAATCGGGCAAGAACCACGGCGTCGGGATTGTGAGCGTCGACCAGGGCGCGGACCTTCTCGAAGGACGGTCCCCGTTCTGCCGGGTCCTTGGCGAACGGAACATGGTGGAAGTCGATCCCGTGGCGCTCGGTGACACTGCGCAGATCTTCGTGGTTTCCGACGACGGCGCTGATTTCTGCGGGGAGTTCCCCGCCCGCGGCGCGGCCAAGGAGGTCATGCAAGCAGTGACCTTCCTTGCTCACGAGCAACACGATCTTCTTGGGTGCGCCGGAGTCGTGAAGAGTCCACTCGGTTTCCGGACCGATCTCGGCCGCAACAGCTTTGAACCGTTCACGAAGCTCGTCGATGTTCATGCTCACCGACGATGCACGGACCGCCTGACGCGTGAAGAACCATCCGGTGTCGGCATCGGCGTGGTATGCGGCCTCCACGATCCATCCACCGACGTCGGTGAGAAAGGTCGAGATGCGTGCGACGATGCCCGTGGTGTCGGGGCAGCCGAGGGACAGAACAAAGCGACGATCATCGATCGATGGTGCAGCGGTCATGCGGCCTAGTCTCTCAGGTGCGGCTGCAGCGACGGTCGCGTGGTGGTGTGCCAAGCTTTCCAACATGTCTGAAGCTGCACTCACTCGTTCCCAGGTTGCCGCGATGGTGGACCACACTCTCCTCAAACCCGAAGCCACCGCGGCCGATGTGACCGCCCTGATCGACGAAGCACGCAGCCTCGGTGTGCTGGCTGTCTGCGTCTCGCCGTCGATGTTGCCGATTCGCGCCGAGGGACTTGTGACGGCGGCCGTCGTCGGATTCCCGTCGGGGAAACATCATTCGCTGGTCAAGGGTGCTGAAGCGCGACTGGCCGTCGATCAAGGCGCAGCCGAGATCGACATGGTCATCGACGTAGGAGCGGCGGTCGCCGGCGACTACAGCGCGGTGTTGGCCGATATCCTCACCGTCCGCGAGGCGATGGGGGAGAGTGCGATCCTCAAAGTGATCCTCGAAACCGCAGCGCTGTCCGACGAGGCCATCGTCGAATGTTGCCGCGCAGCTGTGCATGCCGGGGCGAACTTCGTCAAGACCTCGACCGGCTTCCACCCCGCGGGTGGAGCGACGGTTGAGGCCGTCGCACTGATGGCGCAGACGGTCGGCCCGGGCGTGGGAGTCAAGGCCAGTGGCGGAATACGTACGACGCAGGCAGCGCTCGACATGATCGCGGCCGGCGCCACCCGCCTCGGACTATCCGGAAGTCGAGCAGTATTGGACGGTCTGGCCGACTAGGTCAGCAGGCCGCAGCTGTCCGGAACCGCCGAGGTGTTCTGGTTGTTCGCGTCGGCGACGGGCATGGCGTAAGCGCCGCCCTCCAACGAGATCTGGATAGCGTCGTCGGTGACGGTCAGCTTCGTGGGCTTCATGTCCAGCGGGTAGGTCTGCAGGCTGTCGGTGAGTGTCTGGACGATGCCGTCGACCAGATCGGTCGGCAGACCCAATCCGAGAATCTCGGCGCCGACGGTCTGGACGTCGACCACACCGTTGGTGACGGTGGGCTTGACCGTGAGCTTCGCGAGCCCGACCGGACCGACGTCGAACGCGAGTGTTCCGGCGCTCGAGTCGGCGGTGACGCCGGAGACGAGCCCGCCGAAGGTCTGTTCCTGCAAGGTGGCGAGAATGCCTGCGGTAGACCAGGTGACGTCGGCGCTGGAGCTGCCGATGGTGCCGCTGTTGCCCGCCGAGGGCTGCAAGTTGATGTCGTTCACCTTCGCGTGAACCTGCATTCCCGTTGCGGGGCCGAACGAAGAGTCGTCACTGTCGATGCTGATGTACGGCACCTTCTTGTCGACTGCCTGCAGGAGTACGGGCTTCCAGCTCAACCCGACGTCGACCTGGGATCCCAGTTCGCTCTGGAACTGATCGGCCATGCAGGTCTTCACCTGGTTGCGTACGTACAGTTCTCCACCGACGAGCGCCGCGACGAGTACGGCGATCACCACGAGAAGGATGATGAGCACTCGGTTGCGCGGACGAGGGTTGTTCGCTGCGACAGTCATTCGCCAGATTCTTCCCGACGAGTCTGAACGAACTCTGTGAATACGCACTTCCTCATTCCTGTGATGCGCGACACACTCGCCCGTAGTCTGTTCGAAACGGCGTTTTCGACGGTCACCGGAGGTGGTCATGGCTTCGGACTACGAATCACTCGAGTTGCTGGCGCTGCGACAGTGCGGATTTGTCACGGCTCTCCAGGCATCCGAACTGGGTTTCGGTCTGGCGTTGATGGAAGAAATGACGGAATCCGGAACATGGACATGTGAGTGCCGCGGGCTTTTTCGCCTCGAACGCGTCAGACATACCGCCTTGGACGAGTTCGCGAAGTGGTGCACGTGGTTCGCCGGTAGCGCCACCGTCTCGCACTACAGTGCCGCAGATCTGCATGGCCTCGGGCACCTGCAACCTCGCTTCATTCACCTCTCCGTTGCGCACCCTCTCGCGGCGCCGACCCGCCAGGTAGCGCTGCACCGACTGCCGCTCGCGGACGACGAGTGTGAACAGATCGGGCCCATCCGCATCACCACGCCTTTGCGTACCGTGCACGACCTCGCTTCCGGTGGAATTTCTCAAGTCCTGCTCAACGAAGTAGTCGCCGATGCGGTCGCGATAGGTCGACTGGACGCGCACGAGCTGTATCTCTCGTGTGAGAACGCGAGCGTCGACGTTGCTGTTCGGGTCGAGTTGGCTCTGGCCGCAAGCCTGTAGCCGAGAGAGATCTTCGAGGCTCCTGCGACCTTCTGGCATCACGCCCGAAATCGAAGATGACGCCGATATCAGAGATTTGTAAATCGCTATTTTCGGGCGACTGTTTTGTCTTTAGCGCAGGTAAGAACGCATCCAGATGTGCGGTTCGGGACGTTCAGCCCACTGTTATTGCAGTTCGGCGATGTCGCCGATGAACTAAATCTGCGAAAAGCGTAGTTACTTTACAGTCAATGGGATAACGTCACGGCATCGAAAGCAGACGGACGCTTGTCCTGGACGCCTGTCTGCCCCGTTGTCGAGAGGGATCTGGATGTCCGTGAGTGGTGTTCGTCGTGTTGTCGGTGGGTTGAGTGTTTTTGCTGTTTCTGCGGGCTTCGCGGTGGTTGCGGGCGTCGGGGTTGCTGGTGCGGCTCCGGTGACGGCGGAGTTCAATTCCGACGGGTACAAGGTGACTCGGACGATCAGTAACGGGACGCCGTCCGAGGGTGATGTGATCACGTCGAAGACGGTGTTCAAGCGAACTGCCGCGGTTCACAATCTGTATGCGGTGCGCGATTTTCATCCGGCGTGTATGACGTATGTCGATGGTTCGGCGACGGTGAACGGTAGTGCGTTCCGTGTCAACGAGGTGGCTACTGATTCTGTTCGTTTGAGTGCGGGTGCTACGGAATGGCCGATGTGGGGTGGTGACGTCAAGACGTTCGAATTCCAGTATCGCGTCGGTGCGGATTGTGCTCGTGGTACTGATTTGTCGACGACGGTGCATTTCGACGGCACGGTGTTCGTTGACGACACGACGAATGGTCGTGGTCCGTCGATCAACGTTCAGAAGAACGTGTCGACGACCGCCGTGTCACCGGTCAGTGGCGCTCAGGTGGGGCAGCCGGTGACGCTGAGCGCGACGGTGACCGGTGGTGCCGACGGTGATTCGGTGGAGTTCTTCGACGCCGGTTCCAAGATCGGTGCGGGCGCGCTCGCCAATGGTGTTGCAATACTTGCCTGGACACCGACGACCCGTGGAGACCACTCGATCACAGCGAAGTTCGCCGACACGGCGCGTGCCGTCGGTTCCGCTTCGGCAGCGCTGATCGTGAACGTTTCGCAGGCCGATGCTCAGTCCAGTACGACGCTGGCGCCGATCTCGGGCGCGCAGGTCGGCAAGTCGACCAATCTCAAAGCGACTGTGTCCGCGTCGGGCACCGGTGGAACGGTCACGTTCAAGGTCGGCGGAACGGTGCTCGCTTCGGTGCCGGTGGCAGGCAACGGTGAAGCGACCTACGCCTGGGTTCCGACGGTTGCCGGTGCGCAGACCGTCGAGGCTGTGTTCTCCGGCAGATCCGGCGTCACTGGGTCGAGTACCACCGCGAATGTGACAGTCGCCGAACAGCCCGCCGGAACAACAAGCTCCACAACAGATCTCAGCGTAGTGGCGGGCCAGGTCGGCGTTGCCCAGACGATCTCCGCTCAAATCAGCCCCGCCAATGCGGGTGGCACAGTCACCTTCAAGGACGGCGAGACCGTCATCGGCACGGCTACGGTCGATTCATCCGGAAAGGCCAGCCTTTCGTGGAAGCCCGCAACTCAGGGACAGCGAGTTGTCGCGGCGGAGTACTCGGGTGCCGGCACGGTGACGGCATCCTCCGATCAGGTCTCCGTCCAGATCGCCGCACCCGTCGACGGTGAAGAACCAGGCAACGGCACCGGTTCGCTCGGCAGCCTCGGCAACATCTTCGGCTCCTAGCCGCCGACACCTGGTGGTGCCCCGCCCGCGTTCGGCGGTGGGGCATCACCCATTTCGCTCACTTCTCGAGAAGGAAAAGCTATGTCTGTAGGTTCTGCACGCCGTGCAGTTGCAGGTTTGAGTGTTTTTGCTGTTGCTGCGGGTTTCGCGGTGGTTGCGGGTGTCGGGGTTGCTGGTGCGGCTCCGGTGACGGCGGAGTTCAATTCCGACGGGTACAAGGTGACTCGGACGATCAGTAACGGGACGCCGTCCGAGGGTGATGTGATCACGTCGAAGACGGTGTTCAAGCGAACTGCCGCGGTTCACAATCTGTATGCGGTGCGCGATTTTCATCCGGCGTGTATGACGTATGTCGATGGTTCGGCGACGGTGAACGGTAGTGCGTTCCGTGTCAACGAGGTGGCTACTGATTCTGTTCGTTTGAGTGCGGGTGCTACGGAATGGCCGATGTGGGGTGGTGACGTCAAGACGTTCGAATTCCAGTATCGCGTCGGTGCGGATTGTGCTCGTGGTACTGATTTGTCGACGACGGTGCATTTCGACGGCACGGTGTTCGTTGACGACACGACGAATGGTCGTGGTCCGTCGATCAACGTTCAGAAGAACGTCTCGACGACGACGCTGTCACCGACCAGTGGCGTGAAGTTGGGACAACCTGTTCCGTTGAGCGCGACGGTGACCGGTGGTGCCGACGGTGATTCGGTGGAGTTCTTCGACGGTGCCACCAAGGTCGGTGCGGGCGCGCTCGCCAATGGTGTTGCAACGCTTGCCTGGACACCGGCTGACGTCCGAACCCACAGCGTGACGGCCAAGTATCTCGGTAATGCAAAGGTGGCGACCTCCACGTCGTCGGCTGTCGACGTCGTAGTGTCCGAAGCGGACAAGAGCACTGCAACCGCGATCACCGGTCCCGCAAGTGCAGTTGCAGGTGAGTCCGTGACCGTCGAGGCTACGGTGTCGCCCACTCCGGCGGGTGGCACGGTGCAGTTCAAGGACGGTGCAACCGACCTCGGCGGCGCCGTTCCCGTCGATGCCAACGGCAAGGCTTCGCTGACGAATTCCTATGCAGTCGGAGCGCATTCGATCGTGGCGGTGTACTCCGGTTCCGGTGTCTACCAGACTTCGACGTCGGCGCCACATGCGTTGACAGTCGCTCCGGTGGTGGTCGAGGAGAACACAACGACTACCCTCGTCGGCCCGTCGACAGGTTCGACAGGGGAGGCCTTGTCGTTCACTGCCTCCGTCTCGACCGGTGCTGCAGGCGGAACCGTGCAGTTCAAGGAAGGTGGCAGGGATCTGGGATCCCCGGTTCCCGTGGACGCCTCGGGTAAGGCAACAACCACGCCGACCTTCAACGTGGCGGGTGAGTACAGCATCACCGCAGTGTTCTCGGGTTCGGGTAACTACCTGGGCTCGACATCGAACGCCCAGACCGTGAACGTCAAGGCGCCGGCTCCCACCGACCAGCAGACCCAGACGGTCTTGACCGTTCCGGCGGATGCAAAAACCGGTACGGCAGTTGGTCTGTCGGTAACCGTCACGCCGACGCCGGTGGGCGGCACAGTGCAGTTCAAGGACGGCTCGGGCAATCTCGGCTCGCCGGTGCCGGTCGTCGAGGGCAAGGCGTCGATCATGCACGAGTTCGCGAGCGTCGGCACGCATGACATCACGGCCGTGTACTCGGGTGCCGCGGGATTCCTCACCTCTACCTCGGCTGCTCAGTCGGTTTCGGTCACGGCTCCGGCCGCGGAGGATCAGGAAACGTCCATCACCGTGAGCGCTCCGGCGTCAGCGGTCAAGGGCGCGAAGGTCGATCTTGTTGCGGCAGTGGTACCTACGCTCAGCGCAGGAACGGTTCAGTTCATGGACGGAACCACCCCGATCGGTGGACCAGTTGCGGTGGTGAACGGTAAGGCCACGCTCTCGCACACCTTCACCGAACTCGGAGATCGCCGAATCACCGCGGTGTTCAGTGGAACTGACGGCTATCTCGGTTCCGAGACCCAGGCCGCAGTCACTGTCAGGGTAACGGCAGCGTCCGACGGCGGGGATCCCGGCAACGGCGGCAGTTCGACCGGTTCACTGGGAAGCCTGGAAAACATCTTCGGGTCCTAGCCCGACGCCTGCACACAGACGCCTCGCTGCGGAGAACACCTCCGCGGCGGGGCGTTTCCCGTCTGTGAGTTCAGGGATTCGGCGCTACGACGTGCCAGGGCACGGTCAGGATGCAGTCACGAAGACGTCGCCGCGCGGGTTGCACGGGAATTCCCTGCGCCCGAAGAATTTCCAATGCGGCAGCCCAACGATGGCGAGGTCCGAACGAGGCGTGCGGCGCGGCGGTGGCCCAGGCTCGATCGGCCGCGCTGAGCAACGCGTGGATCGGCTCACCGGGAACGTTGCGGTGGATGAGAGCCTTCGGGAGACGTTCCGCGATGTCGGAAGGACGCTCGATGTCGAAGGGGTCCCAGGCCAGTGTCAGGGTCAATGGACGATCAGCGTCGAGAAGCACCCAAGCGCAACGCCTTCCGAGTTCGTCGCAGGTTCCGTCGAGTAGCAGCCCGCCCGGTGCGAGACCGGACTGAATGTGTGACCACGCAGAGTCCACAGCCTCCTCCGGGTACTGCCGGAGCACGTTGAAGGCGCGTACGAAGACGGGTGTGAGACCGGCAAGTTCGAATCCACCACGGGCGAAGCTGACACCGTCACGACTCTCGACCACGCGGGCGGGGTCGATCTCGAGCCCGATGACGCGTCGATCCCGCCGGACAGCGGTGAGGCGGCTTGCCATCTCGAAGGTGGTGTCGGGCCTCGCCCCGTACCCGAGGTCGACGATCAACGGATCGGTCGCGTTGTTCAGGGCGTGCGCGATAGTGCGGTTGTGCACGATCCACCGGTCACTACGTCGCAGTCTGTTGATTCCCGTCGTGCCACGGGTGATGACCCCCTCGATCTTCGGGGGTGGAGCTTTCTTCACGGCGGGTTCAGCGTGCAGCGAGCCAGGTCGCGGTGACCTGGGCTTCGGTGCGGAACAGATCTACGAGGTTGATGAGCATCAGTTGCTCCAACTTCGCGCCGATGAACGGTATGAAGACCTTGGCCTCGGACGTGGTTCGCAGCGTGGACCCGGTATCGGTCGCGAACAACTCCATGGTGCCGGACAAACTCCCCGGCCCGGCCGGGATGGACGCTTCGTACGTTCCGGTCACGGTGTCACCGAAGGCGCCGTACGACTCCTTACGGGTGATGACCAGATCCTTCTTCATCACCGTCTGAGCAATGTCCGGCAAATCGGTGCGCGGGAGAATGTGGTGCAGCACGAGATCGATTCCGGAATCGGTGACCTCGAAATGTTCCACATGGTTCTCGGAATGCTTGCGCATCTCCTCGACACGGGCCTCCCAGTACGAGCGGTCCGCCAGCGCCGCATAGACCTGCTCGGGGGAGTGCTGATAGCGGGCGGAGTAGTCGATGCGGCGAGCCATGATCGGAAAGAATACCGGTTACACGCTGTGACAAGCCAAATTGGCTGTATCCACAACTGCCGCCGCCCGCAGGGTTTTACTTCGTGATCCACTCCCGGGTGAAGTCCTGTTCGGCTTGGATGAGCCGGACAACCTCGTCGACAATCGCACTTTCGATCTTTCCGCCGAGGAACGGGATCTTGACCTCGACCTCACCGTCGATCTCGAGAGTGGCGGAGTTCTCGTCACCTGTCAGCACCTGCGTGCCCTCGACACGGGCGGGAACGCCGTCGACGTGGGCGGAGAAGGTGCCGGTGGCCTTGCCGTCCTTGAAAGGCGCCATCGTTTCACTGCGCTTGATGACGATGTCGCCGTTGACGACTTTCGACACCATGCTGGGGAGATGCTCTGCGGCAATGATCTGCGACATCGTGACCGCGACGGTCTCGTCGCGAACGGTCAGCTCTTCGATCGTTGCGCCGGGACCACCGACAGCGACGATTCGGTCGCGCCAGTACTGCTCGGAGGTCACCGCCTCATGGACCTTCTCGGCGGGGACTGTGTACTTCGACGAATGCTCGATGCGACGGCTCACGATTGTGGAGGCTACCGTTTATCGATGTGTGGGACGTAACCATTGGCAGACGCGTCGTGGAATCAGGCGCTTTCGTGTCCGAGAACGTTGACTTGTCGGGATTGACGACGCTCCGAATCGGGGGACCGGCGCGGCTGCTCGCCGAATGTCCGACGACGCAGTCGTTGATCGACGTCGTGACGCTGCTCGATCGCGAGCAGATCCCGACGCTGATTCTCGCCGGCGGATCCAATCTCGTGATCTCCGACTCGGGATTCGACGGAGTTGTCGTTCGTGTGGCCAACACCACCGTGAGCCTCGACACGGACCGCGTCGTTGCCGAAGCGGGTGCCGTGTGGGACGAAGTAGTCGGTCAATCGGTCGCCGCGGAACTGGGTGGCCTCGAGTGCCTGTCCGGGATTCCGGGCTCGACCGGTGCGACGCCGGTGCAGAACGTCGGCGCGTACGGCGTCGAGGTGGGCTCGCGGCTCCGGCGGGTTCAATTGCTCGACCGACGCAGTAGCGAAGTGTCGTGGGTCGAACCGTCGAAACTCGACTTGGGTTACCGGTCGAGCGTCCTCAAGCATTCGGACGCAGCACTGGTTCTCGCCGTCGAATTCGACGCGTCGACCGACGGATTGAGCGCCCCGCTCGCGTACCGCGAACTGTTCACCGCACTGGGGGCAGAAGAAGGCGAGCGGTTACCTGCGTCGCAGGTCCGCGAGGCAGTTCTGGGACTTCGGACGGGTAAGGCGATGGTGCTCGATCCGTACGACCACGACACCTGGAGCGCGGGTTCCTTCTTCACCAACCCCGTGGTGCCCGACGACAAGCTGCCTGCCGTGCTCGCAGCCATCGCCGAACAGCTCGGCGACGTCACCGTGCCGCAGTTCCCCGGCAGTGGTGGAACCAAGCTCTCGGCCGGATGGTTGATCGAACGGGCCGGATTCTCGAAGGGTTATCCCGGCGAAGATGCACCGGCCAGGCTGTCGACCAAACACACCTTGGCGTTGACCAACAGAGGGTCCGCAACGAGTGCGGATGTGGTCTCGCTCGCGCGGGCAGTGCGCGACGGAGTCGAGGCCGCGTTCGGCGTCCGCCTGGAACCGGAACCGGTAACTGTGGGCTGCACCGTCTGATTCCTGACAGAGCCCGCAGGTAGCCTGTTGAAGTGCATGAGCTGGGTGGTAGGAGAAGTCGTTCGCGTCTTGTTGCGTTGGTAGCTGTATTGCTCGCTGTGATGGTGGCCGTCGTCGGCTGCACGATCGGTGGCAAGGACGGACAGGGCGGCGCGGCGGCCGCCGAGCCAGCACCGGTGGCGACCGTGGTGTCGACGCCGGCGCCCGGCACCAAAGATGTCAGCCCGGTCGCCCCCGTCTCGGTAGCCGTGACCCAGGGAACGCTGTCCGACGTCAGCCTCAGCAATGCGGCCGGTAAAGCCGTTGCAGGACAATTGTCGCCTGACAAGACATCGTTCACCGTCAGTGAGGCACTCGGCTACGGCACCACGTATTCGTGGTCGGGCTCGGCAACCGGGACCGACGGTAAATCCGTGCCAGTCCAAGGGAGCTTTACGACGGTTGCCCCGGAGTCGACCACCGGCGCCACCCTCAACATCGCCGACGGCCAAGAAGTTGGTATCGCGGCACCGATCACGTTGCAGTTCGACAACTCCGTCGTCGACAAGGCGGCCGTCGAGAAGGCGCTTGTCGTGACCACCGTGCCGCCCACCGCCGGATCGTGGGCTTGGCTGGCCGACGACAACGGCGGATCGCGGGCCCATTGGCGTCCGGCCGATTACTGGGTGCCGGGCACGACTGTCCATCTGGACGCCAAGCTATACGGCTTGAACTACGGCGGTGGCGCCTTCGGCGACCAGGATCTCACGCTCGACTTCACGATCGGTCGTAGCCAGATCGTGAAGGCGAATGCGCCCAGCCACCGCATGCAGGTGGTGCGCGACGGTCAGACGATCATGGACATTCCCGTCAGCTACGGCGAGGGAAACGAACCTCGCAACGTCACGCGCAGCGGCATTCACATGGTGACGGAGAAGTACGAAGACTTCATGATGTCCAATCCGCCGTTCTACGAGAACGTGCGTGAGCGTTGGGCCGTGCGCATCTCCAACAACGGCGAATTCATCCACGCCAATCCTGAGACCACCGGGGTGCAGGGCTCGTCGAACGTCACGAACGGTTGCATCAACCTGTCGACATCCGACGCGCAGGAATACTTCGGAACCGCCCTCTACGGTGACCCCGTAGAGGTGACCGGCACGTCGATCGACCTGTCTCCTGCGGACGGCGACATCTACGACTGGGCAATCGATCTGCCGACCTGGAAGTCGATGTCGGCACTGCCGTAACTCTGTACTGCGGTAAATCCGTGGATGAGGGAACCGTCCGGGCTCTGCTTGCGTCTGTACAGGTAAGTGCTGTCGGCTCGGGGGAGTCCGACGGGGGTTTTCGACTTCAGGGGGACAGCGGTGGGCATTCCATTTCTGGAAGACGTGCTGGGAAGAATCTCCGAAGCGACGCAGGCCGTGCCTGCTGGCGTGGCGGCATTGCCAGTTGTCGGCACTCCCATCGCGAGCGCAATCGCTACATCTGCTCTGGTGCAATCCATAACCGACGACCGCGGCGCGTTCGACGACGAGATGGCTGCTGCGACCGTCGACGCCGATGTGGAGCGCGCACGAGCCTGGGGTGAGCGCGATGCCCTCACCGCTCAGACGTCGTCGCTCGAGTACAGCGAACACGCAATCGTGGACGACGATCCGTTCGATGCGATGTCGCACTCCGAAATCTTCGACCACGTCAACGAGATGAATCCGGCAACCCTGAGTGCGATCGGTGAGGCTTGGAAGGCCATTGCAGGCCGGGTCGAAGCCGGCATCGGGAAGTTCCAGAACGACGTGAACGGTGCGATCACCGAAGGCTGGCAGGGGCGCGGCGGCTCGGCTGCGCTGGAAGCAGTGCTGGTCTACTCGGCTGATGCGGGTGAGCTGAAGGTGCGGGTCGATCTGATCTCGAACAAGATCGAGGAGGCGAAGATCGCACTCGACGAGGCCAAACGCTCGATTCCGGCCCCCGACGGCGCCTCGACGGTCGAGAGGTTTCTCAGCATGGTTCCCGGGGCTACATGGAAGCAGGCCCAATACGAAGCGGAAGAAGCCGAACGTCAAGCGCGCCAGGTGATGAAGGACGTGTATCTGCCGTCCATGAAGCGTGCGGACGATCAGGTGCCGATCCTCCCGGCCGCATTCAATCCGGTCACCGGCGGTGGAGGGGCTGGAAGTGGCGGGGCTGGAAGTGGCGGCGCATTCGGTGGTGGTGGTGCCGACGGCGGGAACTTTTCGGGTCCAGGAAACGGGCTCGGCACGCCATCTACATCGGGTGGCGGAATTGGCGGGGGAGCGGACGGTGGAAACTCCGGCGGGGCAAACCCGCCCGGACACGGTTCCGGTCAGAATCCATCCGGCACCGATTCCGGAAATGGTGACAACCGTAGCGGCGTTGATGCCCAAGGGAATCCGAACGTCGATGCAGTTCGATCCGGAACCGATTCCGACCCGGCCGGGACCACGGCGGCATATGCCGGTCCACTGTCCGCCGGTGCAGCGCCAGATGGCCTAGCTCGTGCAACTCCGAATGGTGCTCAGCTCGGTTCCGGAGTGCCTTCAGGCCTCATGGGTAGCGGTTCGGGTGGTGGTTCCGCAGGTGGAATCGGTACCGGAGGCTTCGGGCCAGGTGGAACCGGAGGTGGCGCTCTCGGCCCTGGCGGCGTGGGCGGCCTCGCCAATGGCGGGCGTGGGGGCGTCAACGGAACTGGCGGTACCTCGGCGACGGGCGCGCAGAGCGGTCGGGGCGCGATGGGTGGCGTCGGCGGCATGGCACCGGGACGAGGGCAAGGGCAAGACGAAGACAACGTTCACGACACCCCCGGCTACCTCGTCACAGTCGAGAACGGCAATGCCCTGGTCGGCGACCTACCGATGGTCTCCCCGGCGGTGCTGGGCGAATGACCACCATGCAGTGGCAGTTCACCGGCCTCGAATTCCAGATTCTCTGGGAAGCGGTCGGACGTGACCGACTCCCGTACCCGCTGCGGTTTCGTCCGACGGCCGAAACCATGAACGAGCTGACAGAAGAGCGACGTCGAGCGGGAGCACACCTGGCTTGGTTGCTCGACGATCGGCTGCATCACGTTCTCGGTGCTCTTGCGAATCCTGATGCTCGCGTTGAGGTTTCCGGTTTTCACGGGCAGAACATGAGTACGGTGACGCGATTGCACGGCGTTGTTGCCGGCGACCTGGGGGTGCTCCTGACTCAACTGCCCGGCAGGACTGTCGACTGTGGCTCCGACGTGGTTTTCACCGTGGTACGCCCATCGGCAATTCCACGGATGCTCGTCGATCACCTGCCGACCTGCCCCGCTGGATCGGAGCGTGGTGTGAGCATCGAAAGGCCGAAAACTTCCGGTAGAGCGAGCTTTCTGAGCAGTGCTGCCGGTGCGCGCGGGAGCGAGGAAGTGAGCAGATTCTTCGGCCGAGAGCGGACCTCGATAGGTGAAGTCACCACATACCCGGGAGGAGCGCTGGACAGCAGACCGACAGACGACGGAATAACGTTCCACTGGTACGACTATGCCGGAGATGGTCGGTACATCGTCACCGCTGGTGAAACCGTAAGTGCCCGTAGCGCTTCCACGGAAATGACGGAGGCCGAGATTGCACGCAATCTCGGCCTCGTCCTGCACCGGGTGATTCGCACTGGTTAGTCAGAACGATTCGAACTAGCTGGTGGTGCGGTGGAACCGACCGGGGCTTGCCTGATCCCTCGGCTTGACGATGATCTGATCGAGGTTCACATGTGACGGCCGCGACGCGACAAAACCGATGATCTCGGCGATGTCCTGCGCCACCAACGGTGTGATTCCCTCGTACACCTTGTCGGCCTTGTCCTGATCGCCCTCGAACCGGACGAGTGAGAACTCCGTCTCGACGGCTCCCGGCGCGATTTCGGTCAGTCGAACGGGCTTGCCCAACAGTTCACCACGCAATGTCCGATGAAGGACGGCT
Organism: Rhodococcus sp. YH3-3; assembly: GCF_001653035.1. Lineage (NCBI taxonomy): Bacteria > Bacillati > Actinomycetota > Actinomycetes > Mycobacteriales > Nocardiaceae > Rhodococcus > Rhodococcus sp. YH3-3. The sequence continues at coordinate 2,096,578 of NZ_BCWH01000001.1, forward strand.
TGAGCGTGCTTGGCGGTGGTGTAGCCCGAGCCGTTGTCGTATGCCTCCAGCGCGGCCACCGAGGTGATGGTCACGACCAGACCGTCACCCGAATCGATCAGCTTGGGCAGCAGTGCCTTCGTCACACGCAACGTGCCCAGAACATTGGTCTCCCACATCCACCGCCAGTCGTCCAGATCCGCGTCCAGGACTGTTGCCAGACCCTTTGCACCACCCGCGTTGTTGACCAACACGTCGACACGTGGGACCACGGCCGCAAACGCGTCGACGGAATCCTCGTCGGTGACGTCGAGTTCGAGAGCGGTACCACCGATTTCCTCGGCGATCTTCTCGAGACGATCGACGCGGCGAGCACCGATCACGACGTGGAATCCCTGAGCTGCCAGGGTGCGGGCGGTGGCCTCACCGATTCCGGAGCTGGCTCCGGTGACTACGGCGATGCGGGCATCGGAAGAAATGGTCATGATGCAATCGTAGGGCTAGTCGGCGGCATACTCTGCTTCCCGTTCGATGGATTCGATGTGACGACGCGGTACTTGTATCCGGCCGGGTGTGTAGGTGACGGCGCGCAGCGCGCCGCTGTACCGGAAGGGACCATGGCGTCGTCGTACCTCCCACGACACAGGTCCCCTGGCGTCGACACCGACCGAGATACCGGTCCACGGCGCCATTCCCACCAGTTGTACTTGCCCGAGCAGCTGGCCCGCGTGAATGCCGTCGACGCTGACGTGGAGATCCCAACGCAACCGCGGTACCACCGTCACCGACAGCTCGATGCGTTCGGTGCCGAGCGCCAGCGGTCCGGCGTCGACAACGGAGTAGGAACCGAACGCGTTGTACCCGAGATGCAGATGCCCGTCCTCGACGTAGAGAAGGTACCCACCCTGCGGATCGCCATGGGCGACAAGGACACCGGCGTCACCTTCGCGGTAACCGTCGAGTTCGACCGTGATGTCGAAGTCGCGGAACCCGATCAGCTTGGATGAGCGGTAGCGCTCCAGCGGGGGCGTTCCGGCAAGTAGTCGCACCGGGCGTGAGAGTGCTCCTTCCTCCGGACGGCGAACCGCGCCGACGGTATTGCCGAGTAGAGGAAACACGGTGTTCGCCCACGCCGAGTGGTCCCAGGCCTCGGCGAGTTCGCGAACCTTGTCGGGAAACCGTGATGCCAGGTCGTCGAGCTCGGTCGGGTCGGTGCGGACGTCGAACAACTGCCAGTGCGGTTTGTCGATGTCCGCCGGGGTGAGAGCCAGCAGTTTCCAGCCGTCCTTGTAGTAGCCACGGTTGCCGGTCATCTCGGTGTACTGCTCGGTGTGAGTGCTCGGAGCGGCAGACGAACGCAGAACGGACGCGGAAGACACCCCGTCGAACTCTTTCACCGGGAGCCCGTTTCGCACACTGGGTGCGTCGATTCCGGCCAGTTCGAGCAGCGTAGGGGTCAGGTCGGTGACGTACGCGAACTGGTCGCGAATCCCGTTGTCGTCTGCTCCGGGTTTCAGTCCAGCGGGCCAGGACAGGAGAAAAGGAACACGGATCCCGCCGGCAAAGGATTGCCCTTTGTAGAACCGGAACGGGGTGTTGGACGTCTGTCCCCATCCACGTGGATAGTGGACGCCCAATTCAGGTCCGCCGATGAGGGATTCGTCGTGGGGGACATCGCCCACCCAGTCCGGATCCTGAATATGCGCGAACTGTGCGAAGTAGCTTCGGGTCCCGTCCGAACCGCCCTCGGCGGTGCCGCCGTTGTCGGAGGTGAAGACGATGATCGTGTTGTCGAGCTCGCCGAGTTCGTCCAGGGTGTCGACGATGCGTCCGACGCTCTGATCGATCGAGTCGACCATCGCCGCGTACACCTCCATGTAGCGGGCGAACCTGGACTGCACTTCCGGCGTGAGTGATTCCCATTCGGGGACGTCGAAGCCGGGTTCGGAGTTTCGCGGTGCTTGTTGCGTACCTTCCGGAAAGAGGCCTTGCACGAGCTGAGAGGCGAACCGCGACTCGCGGATTCGATCCCACCCTTCGTCGTAGCGGCCGCGGTACTTTTCCTGGTCGGCAGGCTTGGCCTGCAACGGTCCGTGCATGGCGACGTGTGCGAAGTAGAGGAAGAACGGCTTGTCCTGATCGTGGGCGCGGAGGTCCTTGATGTACCCGACCGCTTTGTCGGTCAGATCGTCGGTGAGGTAGTACCCCTCGGGGTACTCGTCCACGTCGACCACAGAATTGTCGGAGATCAGTTGATTGGGATAGTAGAAGGAGTTGAGGCCTTCGAGTGAGCCGTAGTAGCGATCGAAACCGCGCTGCGTCGGCCAGGAGTCACGACTTCGTCCCGGGGCCAGGTTGGCGTCGCGTACGAGGTGCCACTTGCCGACGGCATAGGTCGCATAGCCCGCGCCGCGGAGGATTTCGGGGAGTGTCTGGACGTCGTCGGCCAATTCCAGACGCAGTCCGGGGTAGCCGGGATCGGCGTTGGCGACAAAACCGTACCCGGCGCGGTGCGGATTCAGGCCGGTGAGAAGAGCTGCGCGCGACGGAGAGCAGAGGGGCGTCGTGTGATAGTTGGTCATCCGAATGCCCTGCGCGGCAAGGCGGTCGAGGGTGGGAGTCTCGATCTCGGAGCCGAACGGCCCGATGTCGCTGTACCCCATGTCGTCGATCAGAACCACGACGATGTTGGGTGATCCGGGAATCGGGGTCGTGGAGGTGGGCCACGACGGGGTCGAATCGGCTGCGGTGCGGCCGATTCGACCCTCGAAGCCTTCGTATCCGCGGGCGTGCGGAGGAGGGGCGGAATCCGGTGAAGTCATGGGAGAGTCGAGGCGCCTTCGATGATCGAGTATTCGGAAGCGTCGCCGGCGATGCTGCGGCTTCGTTCCCCGTGGATGTTGACCGGGATGTCGCCGGCAAGGGTGATGCGCTCCAGCCGCCGGTACTGATCGTCGTAGTCGGCGATCGCGTAGTGCTGGGTGGCGCGGTTGTCCCAGATCGCGACGTCACCCGCTTCCCAGTTCCACCGCGTCGTGTACTCGAGCTTGATGGCGTGATCCTGCAAGAGCTTGAATACACCGTTCGACTGTTCGGTGCTCAACCCGACGAAGTTCTTGACAAAATGTCCGAGGACGAGCGTGCGTTCTCCGGTTTCGGGGTGGACCCGCACCACCGGGTGTTCCGTCTCGAAGTACGTGGACTGGAACTCCTCGCGGTAGGCGGCCGTGCGATCTTCGGTGAGCCGCTCGGCGCTGGTTGCCGCATAGTCGTAGACGTTCGTGTGGCGAGCCCAGAGGTTCTCCGCGAGCGCCTTGAGCGGATCCGGCAGTCCGTTGTAGGCGGCTACCCCTGACGCCCACGTCGTGGAACCGCCGTATTCGGGTAGCTGCACCGCGCGCAGGATCGAAGCCTTGGGGATGCGGTCGACGAAGGTGACGTCGGTGTGCCAGCTGTTGGCCTTGCCCAGGTCCGAGTCGATGGGCAGAACTTTTGCGCCGTGCGACTTCACGGTGGGGTGGGCAGTGGTCGGGGTACCCAGCAGTTGGGCGAACTCGTACTGCGAATCGTTGTCGAGGTGGTCTTGCCCGCGAAAGAAGATCACCTTGTGTTCGAGAAGTGCTTGCCGGATGAGGGAAATCGTCGCCGGGTCGAGATGCCCGCCGAGAGTGATTCCGTCGATTCGGGCGCCGATATGCGCGCCGAGGGTGGTGACAGTGCCGCGAGCGGCGTCAACGGCCGCTCCGTTCGTTGATGCCGAATTCGTGAGGGTCGGCTTGGCGAAAGCTGTAGACATGGTGCACCTTTCGTGGGGAGTGTGCCCACCCAAACACGCGAGATTTCGCCCCGACAGGGTTGCGTTCAGTGTGATCGTTACCGCACCTGATTTGTGAATCTCGGTGAAGCTGCTACTTTTGGAGCCATGTCGACCGACCAGCCTGCCGCTTTGCGGGTCACCTATGTGACCGCTGCGCTTGGTTCGCGTCTGCCTCTGGCGCGAGAGCTGTGTTGTCGCCGCCGTTCTTTCTGCAGCTAATTTCTGCGCCTTTTCTGTCTATTTCTTCGTGTGACCAGTGGAAACGCTGATTTCTCGGTCGACAGAGATATGCGCCTTCTCCTCCTTCTGCAAGGGACAGCCATGTCGACACCCACAATCTCCGCCATTCCGAATATCCGATCGCGAACCGCGCTCTCGGGAACCCGGACCCGTACCCAGATAGTTGCGCCCGAACTACGCATCGCCGACGGTCCGTCTGCGACTGTGTTGCGCATTGCTCGATCCCGTGGGCCGCTCTCACGTGACACTGCGGCAAAGGCATCAGGGCTGAGCATCGCCACCGTGAACCGGCAGGTCACGAGCCTGCTGGACCTCGGGATCCTGCGCGAACGCGCGGACCTGACGGCCTCCGGAGCAATCGGGCGTCCGCGAGTTCCGTTCGAGGTCAACCACGAGCCTTATCTGACAGTCGGCATCCACATCGGTGCCGTCGTCACCAGCATCATCGCCAGCGACATTCGAGGAAAGGTGCTCGGCGCCGTCGAGATTCCGACGCCTGCCACCAATTCTGCTGTCGCGCTTGCCACGATTGCGCGCTCGGCCAAATCCTTTGCCTCGCGGTGGCACAAGCGTCGTCCGCTTGCCGTCGGCGTGGCCATCGGCGGTCGCGTCGATTCAGCGACCGGAGTCGTCGATCACCCGCGTCTGGGATGGAAGGGCGCCAAGGTCGGGTCCATCATCGGAGCCGGCTTGGATCTCCCTGTATCGGTAGCCGCCCACGTCGAGGCGATGGCCGCGTCGGAACTTCTGCTCAGCACCGATCGTGCCGAAGCCCCGACGCCGGGCACTACCGGCTTGTACTTCTACGCTCGTGAAACTGCCGGCATCGCAATCACTTTCGAAGGGCGAGTACACACGCCGTCCAGCGGACCCGGTTCGATCGCGCACCTCCCCACCGGTTCGTCCGCACGGTGCACCTGCGGAGCCGTGGGTTGCCTTGAAGCGACGATCAGTGACCGCGCCGTAGTCGCGCAGGCTTTGTCTTCGGGCGCCGTGATCCAGGGCAGCGAGCGTGTCACGATCGCGGACGTCTACCGGGCCGCGTCGTCGGGTTCCATTCCGGCACACGAGCTTCTGGTTGATCGAGCACGCGTCCTCGGCCGGACAGTGGCGATGCTGCGTGACCTGTTCAACCCGGATCGGGTGATTCTGGGTGGTCAGGCATTTACCGACTATCCCGCCGGGGTGCCCCATGTCGCCGAGGCCTTCTCGACGGCATCCTCCTTGGAGCGTAAGGACATTCGAATTACCGGTTTCGGCAATCGGGTTCAGGAATACGCTTCCACGGTCGTGTCACTGAGTTCACTGTTTGCTGATCCCGCTGCGGCTATGCGCCGCGCGTCGGCCGTCTGACTGCGAAGAGGGTAGTCAGAGTTCCGGTCGATCCAAGACTCGCAACCAAGATCCGTCGGGCTGGCGGCGCGCGACCTGCGTGCGCCCGCCGGTTCCGTCGGAAGGTTTGGTCGAGGTCATTGCCAGGTCGCCGCTGATCACCGTCGGTAGAGATTCCTCGACGGTGAATCTCGGTGCAGCTGCCAGCATCTGAGAGATCACCTCGCGGATGGCTTGGCGGCCCACGGTGAGGGACCCGGGCGGGAAGGCCATCACCGCATCCTCCTCGTAAAGTGCGGCGACGGCGTCTGCGTCACCAGCGTTGGCGAACTGCACGAAAAGCTTCGCGATGTCTTCCGGGGTTCCGGCCTTCTGAACGTCATCTGTTGTTGTCATGCTTCCATCGTTCTACCGCACCGGCGATAAGTCCAAGATCTAGTTTGTCTCGCAGCTAGAATTAGCAGTTATGGAACTTCGGCAACTCGAGTACTTTGTCGCTGTCGTTGAGGAAGCTAATTTCACTCGCGCCGCCGAGCGGCTTCACGTAGCCCAGCCGGGTGTGAGTGCGCAGGTCAAAAGGCTGGAACGTGAGCTGGGGCAGGAATTGCTCGACCGTAGTGGTCGAACCGTTTGTCTGACCGACGCCGGGCGAGCTGTCCTCCCACACGCCTACGCTGCACTTGCTTCCGTTCAGAGCACCCGCGACGCTGTCGATGCCCTGAACGGACTTGTTCGCGGCTCCGTTTCGGTCGGGATGGTCACCGCCTGTGCCTCCGCCGATCTGACCGATCTGCTCAGTCGGTTGCACACCAGACACCCCGGCCTGGACATCTCGCTGGCCGAGGACGATTCGCGCAGTCTGCTTGCCGGAGTGTCGGACGGAACCTTCGACATAGCCGTCATCGGGGTGGCGGGAGAGCTGCCGGAAGGGCTCGAATCGAGGGTGATCACCGACGAACGACTGGTGGCCGGAGTGGCAACGGATCATCCGCTGGCCGAGGTGTCGTCTCTACCGTTTGCCGAGCTCGCCACGCGATCGGTCATCTGTCTGCCGGAGGGAACCGGTATCAGGACGTGTCTGAACTTCGCGTGCGCCGCGGCCGGCACCACGCCGACGGTTGCGCTCGAGGCAAGCAACCTCGGCATCATCGTTTCATTGGCCGCGCAGGGGCTGGGAATGGCCGTGCTTCCCGAGTCGGCAGTGGGGGAGTTGCATCGGATCGATCTCGAACCGGAGGCGCGATCTCGGCTGGAATTGGTCTGGCGTTCGTCGGGCGGCAAGAATCCTGCGGCCTCCGCTCTCATCGATCTTGCGAGAGCTGTTCCCGCCGAGTGAGTTCGGCCTGCGCCCGATCCAATCCGCCGTGCTCGAGAGCAGCCAACCTCGACCTGTCCTTCCAGACGATGGTGCCGCGTCGCCGGACGATGACCGACATCGTTCCACCGAGATGCTCGAGCGCTCCTGGCACGTTTCGACGCTCGGCAGGTATCGGAACAGGAAGTATGTGTGCGTCGGCGATGGGTGCGGTCCCGTCGATGTCGACGCTCCACTTCCGGCTGTAACCCCGAAGCGTCCAGCGATCGTCGGACACCGTCGTCTCCACCTGTGACGTCAGAGGATTACCCAGCCGCAACACCGTTCCGTCCGGTAGCGCGGCAACGACGGCGGTGACTTCGGTGCGCAGAGGTCCGGCGCTGACCTGTCCGCCGGCAAACGCCACGCAGGCTCGAGGATCGGTGAACCCCTGTGCCTGTCCCCACCACCAGGATTCCGGGAATCCTCCCTTTCCCCAGTTCTTCTCGCCGTACACCTGCGCTCCGGTGAGATCCCAGCTCTGTCCGTCGATGACGGCGCTTCCCTCGACCCGGCCGCCGAGCAGCCACGGATGCCAGTACTGATTGAGTGCGGGAACTGATTGGAAGTAACTCGACCCCCCGAAGCGGCGGTGCGGCCAGAATCGCTGATTACTGATGCGTACGTCGAGATGACTGTCGCCGAAATCGACCTGGAGTCGATCGGCATTGCCGCGGAAAGCGTTGTCGGCGTAGGCCCCCAGGATACGGGGATCGGCCGATCCATTCGGATGCTCAGCAGTGCGGAGGAATCCGCCTGGGTGTGCCGCGAGACCGAGCGTCGACCAGCTGTCGCCGTCGGCCTTGTTGATTCCGGCGAGCGCGATCACCACCCGTCCGCTGTCTGGCATCGTGAATCGCCAGAAGTAACCCTCCATCGCAACGTCATGGGAGGCAAGCAGATTGCCGTACGGCAGGGTGGCACCCGAAGCGCGGTACGCGGGAAGCTTCACGGTCCCAGTACTGCCTGTGATGCGGTGACCTGAGCGACGAGGCGGCCCTCGTCGTCGCGGATCTCGGTCACCACCGCGACGGTGCTGCGCCCCGCATGCAGTGGCCGGGCGGTTGCGGTGACCGTGCCCTTGCGCACGCCGCGAGTGAAGACGGTCGACGAACTGGTGGTGGACGTACTTGCGCCGGGCGGCAGATTGAGGAATGCACAGACGGCGCCGACGCTGTCTGCCAGCGTCATCAAGGCGCCGCCGTGCATTCCGTTGCCGGCGGTGGTGCGGTGGCTGTCCCAATCCAGATGGCCGACAACCTGTTCGGGTGCCGCGCTGTCCAACTGAATACCGGTGTGAACTGCAAAAGGCATGCTCGCGACAAGTTGTTCGAGGTCCATGCCTACCGATGGTAACGAGCCGCCGAAACCTCCGTCGGGACTTCGGTTTATCGAGGGCGGTGACTCACAGGGGCAGGGCGGTTTCCGACAGCCCTTCCGGCGCGTTGCGACGACGGAACCACTCGGTGCCGAATGCCGCGGCGAGTTGCTCCGTCGGCATTTCGAGGAACGGGCCGAAATCGCCGACCTGCGTTGCGTGCGCGTACATGGCCGCGCGCTTGGACGAGATCACCGAACTGACATCGACCGCGGTGGTGAGTTGGTCAGCCGGAAGCCCGAACGATTCGATGTCCGGCGGCTGCGCCTCCTCGGTCCACTCGGGGTTGGCCTGCATCAGCATCTTCATGTGATCGCGGTTGGTGGACGCCTCGTAGACGAACGGCGTGCCCGCGAGTTCTGCAGCACGAACGCCGACGTGGTGGACCTGGATGTGATCCGGGTGGCCGTATCCGCCGTTGGGGTCGTAGATGGTCAGGACATCGGCGTTCTCTTCACGAAGAACCTCGGCCAGACGCTCGGCGGCCTTCTCGACGTCGACGTTGCAGAACGCTTCCGGATTCTCGTTCTCGGGCGTACCCACCATCCCCGAATCCGGGTAGTGCAGGGACACGACGCGACTGGCACCCAACGCGTCGGTGGACGCCTCGAGCTCACGGCTGCGGCGCTGAGCCAACGTCTCGTATTCGTCCAACAGTCCGTCGGGGAATTCACCGAGAGCACCGTCGGTAGCGGTGACGACTACGACGCGGTGACCTGCGTCGGCGGCCATTCTCATCACGCCGCCCGTAGTGAAAACTTCGTCATCGGGATGGGCGTGGAAACACACCAGGACACTCATTCGCGCAATCGTAAGGCAAGTTACCGACAGGTCAACCCGAGCGCACAGTGAAAACGATTTGTCGAGTCGGCCTCGGCTCTGTGAACCTTGTTCAGTGCACGAGAAGCTGACATGAGCGAATCCACCAACAAAGGCCTGCTGAGCGCCTACCGCGAGATCTTTGCCGCCCCCGGATCGGTCGCCTTCTCGGCCGCCGGATTTGTCGCAAGGCTGCCGATCGCCATGATCGGTATCGGAATCGTGACGATGATCTCGCAACTTCGTGGTGACTACGCGCTCGCCGGCGCGCTCGCCGCGGTTTTTGCGCTCTCGTCGGCGATCATCGCGCCCGCGGTCTCGCGTGCGGTCGACCGCTTCGGACAGCGAGCGGTCCTGCCGATTGCCGCAGCCGTGAGCGTCACCGCGATCGGGGCGCTCCTGCTCGCAGTCCGGATGGAAGCTCCCGACTGGCTGCTGTTCGTGCTGATTGTGCCTGGCGGCGCCACGCCGACGATCGGGGCGATGATTCGCGCCCGATGGGTCGCGATCTACGTCGGAAAACCTCAGATGCGCACCGCCTTCGCCTTCGAATCGGTGGTGGACGAGCTCTGCTTCGTGGCGGGCCCGGTCATCTCGGTAGGTCTGAGCATCGGGCTCTTCCCCGAGGCTGGACCACTGGCAGGGTTGATCCTGCTGGTCACCGGAACCCTGCTGCTGGTCATACAGCGCAGAACCGAACCGAAGGTGCATCCGCGTCGACCCGGCCGCGGACGATCGGTTCTCGGTAACCACGTGATGTGGATCGTCATCGTGATCATGGTGATGCTCGGAACGATCTTCGGCGTCATCGACGTCGGCGCCATCGCGTTCACCAAGGAACAGAATTCGCCGGGGTCGGCGACGCTGGTCCTCGCGCTGTTCGCCGGCGGTTCGGGAATCGCGGGACTGATCTTCGGGTCGATGCACCCGGCGCGATCGCTGCGCGGGCAGTTGATGATCGCGTCCTCGGCGGTCGCCGTTCTCAGCGTCCCGCTTCTGTTGGTCGGAAACGTGGCCGCACTTGCGGGTGCCTACGTGCTGGCGGGCGCGACCATCGCACCGACGCTCATCATCGCGACAGCCCTGGTCGAACAGATCGTCCCGCCGGAAAAGCTCACCGAGGGAATGACCCTGACGGTTACCGGCCTCGGCGTCGGCGTGGCGCTCGGGTCTGCGCTGGCCGGACAGCTGATCGATCGCTACGGCGTCCCGTCGGCCTACATACTCGCCGTCGGCGCCGCAGTCGCAGCCTCTATCGTGACGGCATGTCTATTCGTGAAGCCGTCAGCGTCGACGGCACGTCCATCGTCTATCGAGTAACCGGAAATTCGGCGGGGACCCCGCTGGTGTTGCTGCACGGCTGGGCTCAGTCCTCGCAGTGCTGGGGCGAGCAGGTCCTCGCGGACCTGGCCGCGGACTATCGGCTGATCGCCGTCGATCTGCGCGGCCACGGTTACTCCGATGCGCCCGAATCCGGATACGACGATTCCGCGAACTGGGCCGGCGACGTCGCGGCTGTTCTTGCGGCCGAAGGCGTCACCGAGAACGCGATCCTGCTCGGCTGGTCGTACGGCGGTCTGGTGATCTGCGATTACCTGGCAGCGCACGGCACCGGCGCGGTGGCGGGTGCGGTTCTGGTCGGGGCGATCACCAGCATCGGGCGCGGCGAAAAAGGTGGCAAGGTCGGCTCGGCGATGCGTAGCGCAGTTCCCGGCGCGATGTCCGAAGATCCCCGCGAGGCGATCCGTGCACTCGGCGCTTTCGGCAATGCTCTCACCGGCCCACCCGAGGGCAAGGGTGCAGCGTCGCAGGCCTTGTTCGGGTACAGCCTCTCGACGCGTCCGCGGGTGCGCGCAGCACTGTTCAACCGTGCTGTCGGTCACGACGAGTTGCTTCGCAACCTGGACATCCCGGTCCTCGTTCTGCACGGAACCGACGACTCCGTCGTCGACGTGAGCGCAGGTAAGCACGCCGAGGAACTGATTCCCAAGTCCCAGGCGTCGTACTGGGAAGGCTGCAATCACGGCCCGTTCGTGGAGGATCCGACACGATTCGTGTCCGAAGTGCGAACCTTCATCTCGAGCCTCGGTTAGAGTTCGCGCCCGGTGAGGGGGCAGTATGGAGTCGTGACGCCCATGCACATTTCGCGCCCTCGCCGGGTGGCCGTTCTCTCGGTCCACACCTCGCCATTGGCGCAACCCGGCACCGGTGACGCGGGTGGGATGAACGTCTACGTTCTGCAATCCGCCATTCAGCTCGCCAAACGTGGCGTCGAGGTGGAGATATTCACCCGCGCGACGTCCTCGGCCGACGCACCCGTGGTGGACGCCGCTCCCGGAGTGCGGGTTCGGAACATTGCTGCTGGTCCCTTCGAAGGGCTGGACAAGGCGGATCTGCCGACTCAACTGTGTGCCTTCGTCGCAGGAGTTCTGCGGGAGGAAGCGCGCCACGAGCCCGGGTACTACAGCCTGATTCACTCGCACTACTGGTTGTCCGGTCAGGTCGGCTGGCTGGCCCGCGACCGCTGGGGCGTGCCCCTCGTACACACCGCCCACACCCTCGCGGCGGTGAAGAATCTTTCGCTTGCCGAGGGAGACACCCCGGAGCCGGCAGCACGTCAGATCGGCGAGCAGCAAGTAGTCGCCGAGTCCGATCGCCTGGTCGCCAACACCACCGACGAAGCCAAGGCGCTGCACGAGTTGTACGGCGCAGATCCCACGCGTATCGACGTCGTGGCTCCCGGCGCCGATCTCACCCGCTACCGACCGGGCGATCGCGATTCCGCCCGCGCGTCGTTGGGGTTGGACCCGGGCGAGGTCGTCGTGACTTTCGTCGGCCGGATCCAACCTCTGAAAGCGCCGGACGTTCTGCTGCGTGCTGCCGCCGAAGTGATCAGCCGTCGCCCCGAGTTGCCGTTGCGCATCCTCGTCGTCGGCGGGCCGTCCGGAACTGGCCTCGCGCGGCCGGACGTGCTGATCGAACTGGCACGCTCACTCGGCATCACAGCGCAGGTGACGTTCTTGCCGCCGCAGGCTCCTGAGCGTCTCGCCGATGTCTACCGTGCCTCGGATCTGGTTGCGGTGCCGAGCTATTCGGAGTCCTTCGGATTGGTCGCCATCGAAGCTCAAGCCTGCGGAACTCCCGTGATCGCCGCCGACGTCGGCGGACTGGGAGTAGCCGTACGCAACGGGGAGACAGGCCTGCTGGTTCAAGGACACCGCACCGAAGACTGGGCCGGCGCCCTCGAATCTTTGGTGACAGCACCGACGCGCTTGGCCGAACTCGCCGCGCAGGCACCGCGTCACGCCGAAAATTTCTCGTGGGAACACACCGCGGACGGTTTGCTCGAGAGCTATCGCAAAGCCGCAGTCAACTACAACAACGGAACCGGTCCCAGCGACTTCTCGCCCCGCCGTGCGCGGGGTCTGTGGCGTCTGCGCCGGACCGGGGGAGTGCGTACATGAGCAGCATTTCGGACACCATCGAGCAGGCCCTCACCGAGCGTGAACTCGACTTCACCAGAAAAGACGACGCGCATTTCATCGTCGAACTTCCCGGTGAACACAAACTCAAGACGTCGACTCTGCTCACCGTTGGCAATCACGGTGTGCGGGTCGAGGCCTTCGTGTGCCGCAAGGTGGACGAGAACTTCGAAGGCGTCTACAAGTTCCTGCTCAAGCGCAACCGCCGTCTGTACGGGGTGGCGTACACACTCGACAAGGTCGGGGACATCTACCTGGTCGGCAAGATCGCGGAGCATGCCGTGACCGGCGATGAACTCGACCGAGTGCTCGGTCAGGTTCTCGAAGCCGCCGACGGCGATTTCAACGTCATCCTCGAACTCGGCTTCTCCTCGTCCATCAAGCGTGAGTGGGCGTGGCGGGTGTCGCGAGGCGAGTCGCTGGCGAATCTCGAACCGTTCAAGCACCTCATCGAGGAGGAGCCCGCGCAGAGCTGATCGAGCGGGGTGAGACACATCGCGGATGTGTCACGTAAAGTGGCCTTTACTTGTGACTGTCGTCACGGAATAATACTGTTCCCGTGAGTCACAGTAAGTTGGTCACACCACCCCGCCGCGCAACTTTTCGAGGAGCACAGTGAGCTTCAAGAGTCCGTTCCCCGACGTTGAAATCCCCAACCTCAGCGTCTATGACTTCCTGTTCGGAAATACCGACCCCGCAGACCTCGACAAGACGGCATTCGTCGAGGGCAGTTCGGGCGCAGTCACCTCATACGCTTCGCTGATCGCACAGATCAACGGCGTTGCAGGCGCTCTCGCAGCGCGCGGACTCGCCGTCGGCGACGTGGTCGGACTGCATTCGCCCAACGTCCCGGCCTTCGGTTCCGTCTTCCACGGCATCCTTCGTGCCGGTGGCGTCGCGACCACGATCAACGCGCTCTACACCGCCGAGGACATCGCCAAGCAGCTCACCGATTCCAAGGCCAAGTTCCTCTTCACCGTCTCGCCGCTCCTGCCGCAGGCAAAGGCCGCTGCTGACCTGGTCGGTATCCCGGCCGAGAACGTGTTCGTGCTCGACGGGGCCGAAGGCCACCTCTCGCTGCGTGATCTGCTCGGCGAGGGTGCAGCGGCGCCCGAGGTCTCCTTCGATCCGGCCACCCAACTCGCGGTGCTGCCGTACTCCTCGGGCACCACCGGCCGACCCAAGGGGGTCATGCTCACTCATCGCAACCTCGTGGCCAACGTCTGCCAGATCATTCCGCGGATGGGTATCGAGACCGACGACAAGATTCTCGCGGTCCTGCCGTTCTTCCACATCTACGGCATGACGGTCCTGCTCAACGCTGCGCTCTATCGCCGCGCGAGCCTCATCACGATGCCGAAGTTCGATCTCGTCGAGTTCCTGCGGATCGTCGCCGAGCAGAAGTCGACGTACATCTTCGTCGCACCGCCCGTTGCCGTCGCGCTGGCCAAGCATCCGCTCGTCGATCAGTACGACCTCTCGAGCGTGCACACCATCTTCTCCGGTGCGGCCCCGCTCGACGCGGCGCTCGGCAAGGCCGTCGCCGACCGGTTGAACTGCCACGTCCGCCAGGGCTACGGCATGTCCGAGATGAGCCCGGTCTCGCACGCGATCCCGTTCGATCGTGACGACATCGCCCTCGACACGTGCGGTCCGACCATCGCCAACATGGAATGCAAGCTCGTCGACCCCGGAACGGGCGAAGAGGTCGCGTACCCGCCTCTCGGCTCGGACGGCGTCAGCGAGCCCGGCGAACTGTGGTGCAAGGGCCCGAACATCATGCTCGGCTACCTCGGCAACGACCAGGCCACCAAGGACACCCTCGACGACGACGGTTACCTGCACACCGGTGACATCGCGACCGTCGACGGCGACGGCGTCGTCAAGATCGTCGACCGCCTCAAGGAACTGATCAAGTACAAGGGCTACCAGGTTCCCCCGGCGGAACTCGAGGCCTTGCTGCTGACCCATCCGCAGATCGCCGACGCCGCAGTGATCGGTGTGCTCGACGCCGAGGGCGAAGAGGTCCCGAAGGCATTCGTCGTGCTCCAGGACGGCGCCGAGTTGACCGAAGCCGACGTGATCACCTTCGTCGCCGAGCGCGTCTCGCCGCACAAGAAGGTCCGCCAGGTTTCGTTCATCAGCACCGTGCCGAAATCCGCGGCCGGAAAGATCCTCCGCAAGGATCTGCGAACTGCGGAAGTTGCCCCGAGCTGATTTCCGGACAGGGTTGATCAAGAAGGGTTCCGGTACTCGTGCCAGGATGAACGCCATGAGTATCGGAACCCTGGTCCTGCTCCGCCACGGCGAGAGCGAATGGAATGCACTCAATCTGTTCACCGGCTGGGTGGACGTACACCTGACAGACAAGGGCATGGCCGAGGGCAAGCGCGCCGGCGAACTGCTCGCCGAGCACAACCTGTTGCCCGACGTTCTCTACACGTCTCTGCTGCGCCGCGCGATCAGCACAGCCAACCTCGCGCTCGACGCCGCCGATCGCCACTGGATCCCGGTAGTGCGCGACTGGCGTCTCAACGAGCGTCACTACGGCGCTCTGCAGGGCAAGAACAAGGCGCAGACCAAGGAAGAGTACGGAAACGAGCAGTTCATGCTCTGGCGTCGTAGCTACGACACCCCGCCGCCCGCCATCGAAGCCGGCAGCGAGTACAGCCAGGACACCGATCCCCGGTACGCGAACCTCGACGAGGTTCCCTTGACCGAGTGCCTGCTCGACGTCGTCAAGCGTCTGATCCCGTACTGGGAGGACACCATCTCCCAGGAGCTGCTCGCCGGTCGGAACGTGCTGGTCACCGCGCACGGCAACTCGCTGCGTGCGTTGGTCAAGCACCTCGACGGCATCTCGGACGAGGACATCGCGGGCCTGAACATCCCGACCGGAATCCCGCTGCGTTACGACCTCGACGAGAACCTGAAGCCGCTCAATCCCGGCGGCACCTACCTGGATCCGGAGGCCGCAGCTGCCGGCGCCGCCGCGGTGGCGAATCAGGGCGGAAAGTAGCAACCCGATGATGTGCGTCGAGGCCCCCCGAACAGTGATTTCGGGGGGCCTCGGCCAACAGCAGATGAACGACGAACCAACGCCGTCCACCTGGCGGATTACACGGGTGGGAACGTCCGAACCCGCCGTAACCGACTCTTCGCGCGAACGTACGATTGCGCCGTGAGTGTCGTGATTGCAGTGCTGCTGGTCGTGGTCGCCGGCTTGGTCGGCTACCTCGTCGGCGGGGTGCTGGTCCCCAGGCTGTCGTCGCGCCAGAGTCAGCGCTCGGACGAACAGACCGGGCTCACGATGTCCCAGGTTCTCGACCTCATCGTGTTGGCTTCGGAAAGCGGTATCGCCGTCGTCGACGGTTTTCACGACGTCGTGCTCTTCAATCCTCGCGCCGAGGAACTCGGTCTCGTCAAGAATCGTCTGGTCGACGAGCGAGCTTGGCGGGCTGCTCAGGAAGTTCTGCGGACGGGTCAACCCGTCGAGGTCGATCTGACGGCGCAGACCGCTCAGCGGGGCCGCGACAAGATCGCGGTACGTGGCACGGCCCGGTTGCTCAGCAAGGACGATCGCAACTTCGTGGTCCTGTTCGCCGACGACGATTCCGAGCAGGTCCGCATGGAGGCGACCCGACGCGATTTCGTCGCGAACGTCAGCCACGAACTCAAGACGCCGGTCGGTGCGATGAGCCTGCTCGCGGAGGCGCTGCTCGAGTCCGCTGACGACCCGGAATCGGTGCGCCACTTCGGCGAACGGGTGCTCGGTGAGTCGATTCGTCTGGGCAAGATGGTCACCGAGTTGATCGCACTCTCGCGTCTGCAAGGTGCCGAGAAGCTGCCGGATCTCGACGTGGTCGACGTCGACACCGTGGTGTCCGAAGCACTGTCGAGGTCGAATCTGTCGGCCGAGGCCGCCGGGATCACGGTCACCACCGACCATCCGAGTGGGCTGGAAGTGCTCGGGGATCAGACTCTCCTCGTCACAGCATTGTCCAACCTCATCGAGAACGCTATTGCGTACTCGCCCAAGGGTTCTCCGGTGTCCGTCAGTCGTTCGGTACGCGGCGACAATGTCGCGATCGCAGTCACCGACCGAGGAGAAGGCATCGCGAAAGCGGACCAGGAGCGAGTGTTCGAGAGATTCTTCCGCGTGGACAAGGCGCGGTCACGGCAGACCGGTGGAACCGGTCTGGGGCTGGCGATCGTCAAACACGTCGCGGCCAATCACAACGGCTCCATCGAACTGTGGAGCAAACCGGGAACAGGGTCTACCTTCACGTTGCAGATACCGGCACACGTGGAGTCGGACGACGACATCGACTCTGACGACGCGGGAACCGCCGGTTCCACGCGGATCGGCAGACGAGAACAAGGCAGTAGAGAAAACGGCATGGAGGCCAAACGATGACGAGTGTGCTGATCGTGGAGGACGAGGAGTCCTTGGCGGACCCGCTGGCGTTCCTGCTCCGCAAGGAAGGCTTCGAGACCACCATCGTCAACGACGGACCGTCGGCGTTGGCGGAATTCGATCGCTCCGGAGCGGACATCGTCCTGCTCGACCTCATGCTGCCCGGCATGAGTGGCACGGACGTCTGCAAGGCGCTGCGGTCGCGCTCCGGCGTCCCCGTCATCATGGTGACGGCGCGTGACAGTGAGATCGACAAGGTTGTCGGCCTGGAACTCGGTGCGGACGACTATGTGACCAAACCGTATTCGGCGCGCGAGCTGATCGCTCGCATCCGTGCGGTGCTGCGCCGCGGGGTGGAGAACGAGGCGGACCTCGCCTCCGACAACGGGGTGCTCGAGGCCGGACCGGTACGGATGGACGTCGAGCGCCACGTCGTGCAGGTCGCGGGTAACCCGGTGACGTTGCCGCTCAAGGAGTTCGACCTCCTCGAGTACCTGCTCCGCAACTCCGGTCGGGTGCTGACCCGCGGACAGTTGATCGACCGCGTCTGGGGCGCCGACTACGTCGGTGACACCAAAACCCTTGACGTACACGTGAAGCGGTTGCGTTCGAAGATCGAATCGGATCCGGCCAAGCCGGAACATCTGGTCACGGTCCGTGGATTGGGTTACAAGCTCGAAGCGTGATCGAACCTCGTCGAGAAGAAATGTCGAGAAGAAATGTCGAGGAGAATTCAGCCGCTCACACGATCGTGTGAGCGGCTGAATTCTTTTGTCTAGGCGGAGTCAGCCCTGAGCTTTGTTCTGAGCGATCGTGGTCGCCGGATGGACTGCGATGAGGCCGAGGCCCGCGCGACGTCTGCAGAGGCGAGCCAGCTCGTCGTACGCGCGCTTTCCGAGAAGTTCCGTCAACTCGGGCCCGTAGGACTGCCAGACCTGCCGCTCCCCGACATGAGCGTCGGGGGAGCCGGAGCAGTACCAGGCGAGGTCGTCGCCGCCCTCACCCCAGCCGCGGCGGTCGTACTCGGTGATCGTGGTCTTGAGGATCTGGACGCCGTCCGGCCGGTCGACCCAGTCCTGGGTGCGGCGGATCGGTAGCTGCCAGCACACGTCCGGTTTCACCTCGAGCGGCTCGATGCCCTTCTTGAGCGCCATGGAATGCAGAGCGCAGCCCTCGCCTCCGGCAAAACCCGGCCGGTTGAGGAAGATGCACGCTCCTTTGTAGCGGCGGGTGCGCAGCGCGGGCTCGTCCTCGAGGTCGTCTTCTTCGACGTAGCCCTTCTTGCCGAGACCCTTTTCCATGAACTGCCAGTCTTCGGCTGTGAGCATTTTCACTGACGCATCGAGCTTGTCCTGATCTTCCTGATCGGAGAGGAAAGCGCCGTGCGAGCAGCAACCGTCGTCCGGGCGGTCTCCGATGATGCCCTGACACGCCGGCGTGCCGAACACGCAGGTCCAATGCGAGAGCAACCACGTCATATCAGCGGAAATGAGGTGTTCGGAGTTATCCGGATCGACAAATTCGACCCATTCGCGAGGGAAATCGAGATCGACCTCGGGGCTCGGAGTCATCTTGTGGGACCGGTCTGGGTTACCTGCTGTCACAAGGGCCGACCGTAGACCCAGTAACGTGGCGATGTGCGACTAGGGGTACTCGACGTCGGAAGCAATACCGTCCATCTATTGGTTGTGGACGCCCATCGGGGCGGCCACCCAACACCCATGAGCTCGACCAAGTCCACGTTGAGGCTGGCAGAAAACACTGACGACCGCGGCGATATCACCACGTCAGGAGCCGATCGGTTGGTGTCGACGGTTTCCGAATTCGCCGGTATCGCCAAGACGTCCGGGTGCGAGGAAATGATGGCTTTTGCCACTTCCGCGGTCCGTGACGCCAACAATTCCGAAGCCGTACTCGCCCGCGTCCGCGCCGAGACCGGAGTCAACCTCGAGGTTCTGTCCGGGGTCGACGAAGCCCGCTTGACCTTTCTGGCCGTGCGCCGCTGGTACGGCTGGAGCGCCGGACGCATCCTGAACCTGGACATCGGCGGCGGCTCGCTCGAACTCACAGCAGGTGGTGACGAGGATCCGGACGTCGCCTTCTCACTGCAACTCGGTGCCGGACGGTTGACGCGCGACTGGCTACAGGCCGATCCGCCGGGCAAGCGCCGGGTCGCTGTGTTGCGTGACTGGCTGGACGCGGAGTTGGTCGGACCAGCCAAGGAACTGCGCGCCGCCGGCGACTGGGACCGCACGGTCGGGACTTCGAAGACCTTCCGATCGTTGGCTCGGCTCACCGGCGCGGCCCCTTCTGCCGCAGGCCCCCGGGCAAAACGGACCCTGACTTCCAGCGGACTCAGGCAACTCATAGCCTTCATATCCAGGATGACGGCGGCGGACCGTGCAGAATTGGAAGGAGTGAGCTCGGATCGGTCACAGCAGATTGTGGCCGGCGCGCTCATCGCAGAGGCAACCATGCGGGCGCTCGGAGTGGACGAACTGGAAATTTGTCCCTGGGCACTGCGTGAGGGTCTGATTCTGCGAAAGCTCGACACAGAAATGGGCGGTGAATTGGTGGTGAGTGCTTGATGACCGAGGACAGTCAGCAGATTTCCGTAGCGGAACTGCTCAAGCGGAACGGTCAGAGCGTCGAATCCCGAGGTGGACGACGCCGGCGCGGCGTAGCCGGTGGCATCTCCGTCGCCGAACTGACGGGTGAGATCCCGATCGTTCGCCAGTCGGGATCGCGCGCGGCCGCCGAGCCCGAGTCCGACGAACCAGCAGCCCAGCCCGAAGCCGCTGCGCCGGAAAACTCTGCGCCTTCAGCGCCGGCCGAGGCTGTCGCGGAAACCGCCAAGTCAGCCGAACCGGCACCG
>NZ_BCWH01000001.1:2116431-2132927 GCF_001653035.1 Rhodococcus sp. YH3-3
CGGGCGACCTGATGCGTCAGGAGCGCGCCGCAACGCAGTCGCCGTCGTTGCGTCCGCCGATCCTGCCGCCGCGTGTCCCCACTCCCGTCGCCAAGGCACCTGCACAGACCGCTCCCGCTCCGGCCGCGCCGGAAGAGAGCACCGAACTGATCGACAAGATTGCAGACGCGGATGCCGGCGAGGCCGAACCCACCGCCGTGGTCGATCTGGTCAAGGCGCCGGCTGTCGATGACGGTGCAAAAAAGACCAGTGCCGCCGCGGAGTCCGATGTCGAAGCCGAACCGGCAGCGGAAGAGGCAGGCGAGCGTAACTCGATCCGTGAATGGGCAGTGCTTGCCGGTCAGGTGGTTGTTGCACTGATCGTCGGCGGCGCGATGTTCAAGGGCTTCGAGAAGCTGTGGGACATGCTGCCGTGGGTGGCGTTGGTGCTCGCGCTGATCGTGATCGTCGGCCTGGTTGCTGTCGTGCGGGTTCTGCGGAAGACGGACGACATCACGAGTTTCGTGATCGCGGTGGTCGTCGGCATGATCGTGACGCTCGGTCCACTGGCGTTCTTGTTGACCTCGGGTTGATCGGACGATGATCGGGGGATCGCAGCGCATGATTCGTCGGCCGATAGCCGTCGGCCTGTCGACGGCTTCGGTGTATCCGGAGAATACGGAAGCGGCATTTCGCTACGCCGCTGATCTCGGATACGACGGCGTCGAACTGATGGTGTGGGCCGAATCCGTGAGTCAGGACATCGGTGCTGTCGCTGCCCTCGTTCGCAAGTATGCGATTCCGGTGCAGGCCGTGCATGCGCCGTGTCTGCTGATTTCGCAGCGCGTGTGGGGTTCCGATCCGGTCGAGAAGCTCGAGCGTTCGGTGCGCACGGCCGAAACCTTGGGAGCGACGACGGTGGTCGTCCACCCGCCGTTCCGGTGGCAGCGCAAGTACGCCGAAGGCTTCGCGGAACAGGTTGTCGATCTCGAATCGAAGAGCAGCGTCGTGGTGGCGGTGGAGAACATGTTCCCCATGCGCGCCGACAGCTTCTTCGGCGGCAAGGACAAGTCCGCGGAGCGTCTGCGTAAACGTGGCGGTCCAGGGGCAGCGTTGTCCGCGTTCAGTCCGTCGTACGACCCGACCGATTCCGATCATGCTCACTACACACTCGACCTGTCGCACACCGCGACGGCGGGCATGGATGCCCTGGAGTTGGCCTCCCGTATGGGCAAGGGGCTCGAGCACCTGCACCTGGCCGACGGTCGCGGGGCGTCGATGGACGAGCACCTGATTCCGGGGCATGGCTCACAGCCGTGCGCGGAGTTGTGTCAGCAATTGGCTGCGAGCGAATTCAGCGGCCAGGCTGTCATCGAGATCAACACGCAGAACGCGCGCACCCGGCGGGAGCGGTCGTCGATGCTGGCGCAGGCGCTCGCGTTTGCACGCGAGCACCTGGCACGCTCAGCGGTGGCCGGCAAGTAGCGCAGCTTCGAACTGCGCGCGTACCTTCTCGACGTGTGCGTCGAGGTCTTTGGTCTCCCAGCCTTCGGTCGAGATGGGATCGAGCACCGAGACGTAGACCGGGCCTGGATGGGCGACAAGCGAATTCCGCCACATCCGTTCACCCGCGTTGTGAATCACCACGGGCACGATCGGCACACCGGCTTGGATCGCCAAGTGGAATCCACCCTTCTTGAAAGGGCCCAGACGTGGCGTCGGAGAACGGGTGCCCTCCGGAGCTATGACTATCGAGACACCATTCTTCAGCTTGTCGACTGCCGGTTGCAGTGCAGCCTTCGCCTTCGTGGTGTCGGTGCGGTCGATGTAGGCGACGTCGAGCAGTGCACCGACGGGCATGAACCGCGGATCGCTTGCCGCTTCCTTCTTCGCGACGCCGGTCACGTCACGCTTGATCACGGTGCCCAGGACCAACATGTCCAGGGAACTCTGATGGTTGAACATGAACACCGCCGGGCGGTGATCCCACACGTTGTGCTCGCCGTCGATCTCGACGTCGATGCCCAGCAGTGAGAGCGAGATGTCGGGGCCGTACGTGCCGACCAGGTTCGCACCCAGTTGACGGTTCCCGGTGACAATGCCTGCCGACGCACCGAGGGCGGCGGTGGCAGCAAGCGCGCCCATGGCCGTCGCCGTTCGGATCGTGGAGATCGGTGTTGCGCCTCGTTGCGGTTTACGCAGGCTGACCGAAGGCCAGTGATTGCGCAACGCGATCTTGGCCAGACCACGATCGGGATTCAACGCGACAGGTCGCCCGACGGCCTCGAGCATGAAGACGTCTTCGACACCGTTGGAGTACGCAAACGCGTTCTTCAGATCGGCGCCCATCTTCTCGGCATAGCCTGCAAGGGCATTGGCCTTGGCCGGCCCCCACAGTGCGGGCGAAGACAGTTCGCCGGTGAGCATGCCGTCCACGACTTCGGGCTCGGTGCACAGCACGTCTTCGATGTCGAGATCTTCGGCGACGTACTTGGCCTGGAACGGAGTCGCCGACGTAGCCATCACGATCGTGTGGCCGGCTCGCCGGTGTGCCGCCAGTAGCCCGCGGGCTTCCGGGTAGATCATCGCGGCGATCTCCTGCTTGAACAGCCGTCGGCCCCAGTCGTTCAGTTCCTCGACGGTACGGCCGCCCAAGGCTCGAACGCCGATGTCCATCAGTGCTCCGACGTCAGCGCCGCGGAATTGGGTGTCGATCGCGGCACCGGTGGTGCGCAAGAGTTCGCCGACGCTGATATCCAAGCGTCGCAGGCGGTCTCGGTACACAACGCTGGCCGAGTACCCGCTGATCAAGGTGCCGTCGAGGTCGAAGGCGGCGATCGTTCCGGGCCCGGGCGGGGCGGCTTCGATGGCGGAGTGCAGACGCTCGAGTCCGGTCACAGTCCTACTTCCTCGTTCGCGGCGGGCGCTCGGTTTGCTTCTGGAATGGTCACTACCGCAGCGGCGTCCGGTACCGGCATCGCCACCTGATCGAGTCGTGCATGCGCGAGTGCGCGAAGGTGACGCAGGCGCTCGACCTGAACCTTGATCTCGGCAGCGAATGCCAGGCGCCGGGCCCGGACTCCGTCGTCGTCGACTTCGATCAAGTTACGGTTGCGCGCCAAATTCAGTGCGGTGGCGAACAACTCACCGGAGACGGATTCGTTGCTGGCGATCTGCTGCCGCAGTCGACGCTGATGTGCGACGTCGATGCAGTTGCTGATGAACGACTTTTCGTCGAACGATGTCGAAATCGGCGCGAGCACAAGCTGATCGGCGACAACCTGGTACGCCTCGAGGAACGGTTGGAGCACGCGGTGCGCGAGGTACGGGCGAACCGTCTCGATCATGTGCTCGGTTCGTTTGTCGTCGGCCATGACGGTTTCCCACTCGGGGTCGATCAGCGTCAGCTCGGTCCGCATCTCCTGCTCGAACGTGTCCCGGTCACTGAAGAAGAACTCGAATTTCAACAAATCTCGGATGCGCTTGGCCTCTGCCCACCCGTCCCCGATGGGGTCCTCGAACCGCTCTTCGACGGCTGCCTGAAGTACGAGTTCGGTGATGGCACGCACGACAAGAAAGTGAATCGTGTTGTTGCGGTAGAAGGCAGCGACAAGATGCTGGTCCTTGCCGAGGTAGAAGACCTGCTCGCCGCCCCGATCGAAGCGCTCGAGCACCCCGGAATCGACGTGTGTCTGCAATGCCTTCTCGATGACACGCGGATCGGACAGTTCGACGTCGCCGGCGATCGGAAGATTTCGCGCGGTGATGTAGCCGAACAGCGGCGTGAGAATCGCGGTGAGTTCACGAACTGTCAACGCCCGGTCTTCGATTCCGAGGAACGCCAACATCGCCAGTGAAGACACGGTCACCGGGGTGACCTCGTTGATGCGGTGACACACCTCGATGCCGGCCTTCTGAATGGCGAGGCGCTGATCGGTTTCCTGGCTGAGTGCGTCCGCGAGTGAGAGCGGCCGGCCGATGGTCACGTGCGCGACACCGTTGCGTTTTCCCTGGGCGCGTACGTAACCCACCATCCAGCGCAGGCCTTCCGGTGTCTTCTCGGCGCCGAGCGCCTCGGCAGCCATGGCCCCGACCTCGTAGAGTTGGTCGTAGCTCAGCGCAACCGGGACGAGGTACACGTCGGACGCTCCGCTGACCTGAAATGCCTTGGTCAGGTAGGTCAGGAGACCGAAGCGCGGCGGGCGTAGTTTCCCGGTACGTCCGCGTCCACCTTCGATGTACCACTCCAGATTGAAGCGCTTGGTCAGCAGATAGCGCATGTACTCGTGCATCGACCATTTGTAGACCTCGTCGTTGCCGATGCTTCGACGAATGAAGACGGTGCCGCTGCGCTTGAGGATCGAGCCCATGGGCCAGAAACTGATGTTGAGGCCGCCCATGACGTGATTGAGCGGCAAGCCGTTCGCGATCAACGCCGGACGCAGGACGAGGGGATCGAGGTACGAACGGTGACTGGGGAGGAAGACCAGTGAGTGTTCCTTGTTCAGCTCACGGAGTTCCTCGAAGCGGCTCGTGTCCACGTCCAGCTTGTAGGCGCGAGCGAAGTAGCGGCCCAGGCGATCCCACACCGCGATGGCTTGGCGACTCTGGGTGGCAACCATTTCTTCGAGAGCTTCACGTGCGCGGCGATCGACTTCGGCGACGGCGATGTTCAACCGGTCGGCCAAAGCCATGACCTCGGTGGCGAATCGGCGGGTGTCGGTGATCTCGTCGACGACGAACCGTGACACCTTGTACTGGCCACCCAGTAGGCCCAATTCGGCGCGTTCGAGTGCCAGAGCGGCCTGCCGTCGGATGAACTCCGGTAGCGAACCGCCACCGCTCTTTTCGAGGCGACGCTCGAGATCGCTCAGTGGTGCGGGTTCACCTTCGATGACCTGGCACCGAGAGGGGTCGGTGCGCAGGGTTCTGCGTTGTGCACCGCGTCCGGGGTGGAGAGGATCGCGTGGTGCCAGCGCATCACGTAGTCGCACCGCGACGTTGTGCTTGGTATGGGTGTCCGGAATCCACACCACGCGAAGCGGTGCGAGCATCGGGTCGTCGGTCCGTGCCGCCAGTTCTGCCAGGGTCTTGTCGGTGATGTTGACGGTGACCGGCCGAGTTTCGGATGAGCTTGCCTTGTCGGCAAGCCACTTTCGCAGCACGCCGGCTTCGGCCTCTGTCATGGTTTCGGTGAGGTACACGCGCGGGTTGGTCGTGTTCTCGCTCATGACTCACGCACCTTCCGTTGTGACTCCGAGAGCGACGATCTCGTCCAGGCTCTCCTGCAAGCACTGCATCAGCAGCGCGGGCTTCGTGATCGCGGCGGTGTCGAGATTGATTCCGATACAGCACACCCCGACGTGGGAGACCAGTGTCGCCATTGCCGCGCAACCGGGCGCCGGGCCGAACGGGAACATCCGCTCGATCTTCGCTCCGGCGAGATAGACCGGTACCGGTACGCCGGCGACGTTGCTGGCCTGCAGGTCCAGACCCGTCGACTGTGACAGATACCAGTTCGCGAGTAGATAATTCGGCAGGCGGGCGAGGATCGGGGCGGCGACGTCGAGAGCGTCCAACGCGGGCTCCTCCCGCAGACCCAGTACGATCTCTCGCACCTGCCTGATGCGTTTGGCCGGATCGGTTTCGGAGACCGGGCCGTTGAAGCGAACGGCTGCAAACCTGTTGCCGCCGTTGGCGTCTGCGCCCGTACGCATGCTGATCGGCATACCCATCGGAATGCTGTCGACGGACTGTCCGAAGGCTTCGTGGTAGCGACGGAAGCCGCCGAGCAAGGCAGCGACGTACGCGTCGTTGAGTGAGCCACCGGCAGCTTTCGCCCCGGCCTTGAGCTCGGGGACACCCACCTCGAGAGTTCCGAACCATCGTCCGAGACCACGATCGTGGAGCAGAGGGGAACCGGAACGAGCTGGGGGAGTGACGATCTTGCGGAGTGAATTGGCGTAACCGAGGACCTCGGAAGCAGTCGTGATCGGACTCGAGATCGCCGTGGTCGCAACATTGGTGGCACCACGGACCAGCTTGGCGATACGCGAGGGCGCACGCCGGATCTCGCTAACGACCTCCTCGCCGAAGGCGCCCACCGACGACAGATGCTCAGGAGCAGGCGGTGTGCGGTCGGGCTTGTTCGGAGTGGGGTCCGGGCGTCTGCTGTGCAGGAGCGTCATCATCTGGATGCCGCCCATGCCGTCGGTGATGGAGTGGTGAGTCTTGACCACGAACACGGCGCGACCGTCGTCGAGACCTTCGATGAGCAGCGCGCTCCACGGCGGTCGAGCCTTGTCGAAAGGTTCCGTCGCAAGGTGACGACACATGCGCAGTGCGTGATCGAAGTCCGCCGGTGCAGGTAAGCGGACGCGTCGTAGGTGGTAGCCGATGTCGAACTCGGGATCGACGGACCACACCGGATTGCCCAGCTGCATTGCCGGTTCCACTGCTCGCATACGAATACGCGGAACCACGTGCGATGCCCACTCGACTGCGTCGAGAAGTCGATCCCAGTCCGGGGCACGATCGAGTACCTCTACCGCAACGATCGGTGAGCGCAGTTGCGGCTGCGCCTCTTCCATCCGCCACATTCCAGTCTCGAAGTCGGACATCGTGCGGTTCGCCCCCCAGGCGACCGCGGAAAGGTCGACGTCGACCGCGCTAGGAGGAACAAATGGATTGCTGTTGGCCATACGTCAAGAACTCCCTCGGTCTGCGGATCCACCCCGCGCATCTCTGCTTCTAAGTGTGGACCCGCGACCGTGGGCGCGTCCCGGTTTCGGTGTCAGCCGACAGGTGTGACGTTCGTCAGTTAAGGGCTAATCGGACATGCCGGGAAGTTCAGTGCTCAAGAAGTGACGCCGACGGCTTTCAGGGCTATCTCGCGGTAGAGAACACTGACTTCGCGCGGAGTCTGCGGTCCGTCGAGTCGATACCAGAGGACGACGGACTGACACATTCCCAGTAGTGCACGGCCCGTTCCGGTGATGTCCGGGACCGTGAACTCACCGCTCTCGACGCCTGCCGTCAGTACGTCGACGAGTAGGTTCTCGAGCTTCTTTCGCTTGGCGGCGTAGCTCTTTCGTTCCGCGTCCTCGAGGTATCGCAGTTCGGAATCGAGGAAGGCTATGTCGGAGCGACTGGTCATGTGCAGAACACACGCCTCGACGAGATTGCCGAACTGTGCCGTCGGCGACGGTCCGGCAGCGTCGACCGCAGCGCTCGCGCGTGCGGTGACGTTCTCGATGCCCGGTTCCATCAGCGCGACGAGGATGCCCTGTTTGTTGCCGTGGTGGTAATACAGCGTCGGCACGGTGACACCGGCACGTTTTGCGATGTCACGAACCGACGCTCCGTGGTAACCGAGTTCGTGGAACACCTCGAGTGCGGCGGTGAGCAGGGGAGTCAGCGTCAGTGGTTCCACGATGCGCCACTGTTCGTCGGGCTGAGCCTCCGACTGCAAATCCGTCATTCCGCCTGTTCGCTCCGTTCGGAAATTTCTGGTGGTGTGACTAAAGAAGGTTCAACCCTAGCGCAAGGCGTGTCCTCCTTACCGATGCTCGGCCACCATTGGATAGCATCACTATCCAGTAATGGGTCGAGCGAGTTGGACGGAGGAGCGGTGAAGGTTTCCGAACTGGCCGCACAGTCCGGCGTTGCACTGGCCACTATCAAGTACTACCTCCGTGAAGGTCTGCTGATGCCTGGTGAGCCGACCAGCGCAACGGGAGCGAGGTACGGCGAACAGCACGTCCGGCGACTCGCGTTGATCAGGGCCCTGGCCGGGGCGGGACTCGCGATTCCACGGATTCGCGCGGTGCTCGAACTGGTGGACAGTGACGAGCGATCCGAATTCGAGACTTTCGGCCGCGCAATCGCGCAACTACCCCCGTACGTCGAACCTGAACCGGATCCAGAGTTCCCCAGAGCTCGCAAGGTTCTGGAGTTTCTCGGTCAGGTCTTCGAGCCGAGGTACGTGGCGGTCTCGCACCTCGAGCGGGCACTGATCGGCCTCGAGGATGCCGGACTGAGTCTCTCGGACGCGCGCCTGCGCGCCTACGGCGACCACATCCGAGGGATTGCCGAAGTGGAAATCGAGCTGATGCCTACCAGTTCGACCGAGGACGGCATTCGCTATGCGGTCCTCGGAACCGCCATGTACGAACCCGTCCTGACAGCTTTGCGACGCCTGGCGCACCAAGATTTGGCCGCACGACATTTCCCGCAACACCGAGAAAGCACCGAACAGGAAAATCGATGAGCACCAGTCCCTTTCAAGATCTCAATCGCCTCACCTCGCTCGGCGACGGGCGATACACCGCAACGATCGATTCGATCTGGACCATCGGGCCGAAAGTGCACGGCGGCTCCATGATGGCTGTGTGCGCCGCGGCCGCGCGTCAATGTCTGCGAGACGGCGCAGGTGAGAACGACTCGCTTCTGAAGATGCAGCCACTCGCAGTGAGCGCCAACTATCTGTCGGCCCCAGATCCGGGTGAAGTCGAACTGGAGGTGATCGTCCGAAAGCAGGGACGCCAGGTCGCGTTGTTAGACGTCGAGTTGAGCCAGGCGGGCCGCAGCGCTGTTCGCGCGGCGGTCACGCTCGGATTCCCCGATGACGGCGACCCCACCTTCGTCACGGCCTCGTCGATCGACGACATGTCACCGGAACCGCCGGAGAGTGCGGTGGCAGTCATCGGCGATCACCCGATGGCGCAGGTCGTGCATGTCGGTCAGGGTTGCGACATGCGAATCGACACCACCTCGGCGCACTTCCTGACTGGCAGCCAAGGCGAGGCCGAGGTCAGGATGTGGGTCCGTCCTCGACCCGAGGACGAAAACGACCTCGACACCGCTGTGCTGTTCGCGATCATGGCGGGTGACATCAGCGCGCCGGTGACGATGAACCGCGGCCTGTTCGGGTGGGCGCCGACCGTGCAGTTGACGACGTACCTGCGCCGACTGCCGACGCCGGGATGGCTTCGCGTGCGGGCGAGCTCGGATGTTCTGGGCAGCACGTGGTTCGAAGAGGATCATGCTGTTCTCGATTCGACGGGCGCAGTCGTCGTCCAGAGTCGTCAATTGGCGATGATGCCCCGCTAGGGTCGATCGCTGCGGTCGTGGCAGGCTGTTCGCCATGACAAGAATTGCGATTATCGGTGGCGGCAAGATCGGCGAGGCGCTGATCTCCGGGCTGTTGCAGGCCGGCCACGCCATCAAGGATCTGGTCGTCGCCGAGCAATATCAGCCTCGCGCAGACGAATTGATCGCCGAATACTCCATCCGCGTCAGCACGGTCGCCGATGCCGCCGAGGGTGCGGACGTCATCGTCATCGCGGTGAAGCCGAACGACGTCGAGTCAGCGCTCACGGCGTTGACGAAGGTCGATCTGGACGGCGACCTCGAACAATTGATCGTTTCCCTTGCGGCGGGAATCCCCACGGGATTCTTCGAAACGCGTCTGCCCGCAGGGTTCCCGGTCATCCGCGTCATGCCGAACACCCCCATGTTGGTCGGGGAGGGCGTGAGCGTGCTCTCGCCCGGACGGCACGTCAAGGCCGAGCATCTCGAGCTCGTACGCGGCATCCTCGGCAGCGTCGGCAAGGTGGTCACGGTTCCCGAATCGCAGATCGACGCGGTCACGGCTGTCTCCGGTTCCGGCCCGGCCTACTTCTTTCTGGTCGCCGAAGCGATGATCGACGCGGGAGTCGGTCTCGGCCTGACGCGCCCGGTCGCTACCGAATTGGTGGTGCAGACGATGGTCGGTTCCGCAGCGATGCTCGATCGCACCGGCGACAGCGCGACGGATCTTCGCGCCGCGGTGACGTCACCGGGCGGAACGACGGCTGCGGCACTGCGTCAGCTCGAAGCGGGCGGCCTGCGGACGGCGTTCTTCGATGCCTTGGATGCCGCCAAGTCGCGCTCGGCCGCGATGGGTGCAGCTGCGGATTAGTCGTCCGTTTAGCCACACCCGTCGCTTTAACCCCACCAGTACAGCTAAGCTCGACTTAGTACGTACGTGTCTGTTCCGCCGGAGGGGAAGCCGGCGGCGCGAGTCGTGCTGGAGGTATGTGGATTAATGGTGTCTGCAAACAAGCCGTCCATGGGTTCGTCCCACGACGGAAAGCCGGCAGTGGCCGGCACGCAATTCCTCACTGTTGCTGAGGTAGCAACTTTGATGAGGGTATCGAAAATGACTGTGTACCGGTTGGTACACAGTGGCGAATTGCCTGCTGTACGAGTGGGCCGTTCGTTCCGTGTACATGCGAAGGCAGTACACGATTACCTCGAAACCTCGTACTTCGATGCCGGCTGACCAGCCGGTTCGAAGAGGATGACCTCGGCGTGAGCCGAGTCGCGGGCACAGCGGTTGCTGTGCCGGAGGCTCGGTTTATGCCGAGTGACTCCACACCGGTACGATGAGTCACTGTCGTACCAGCAAGCTGGTGTCGTAAGGCGCTGAGCTAGTTAAAACGAGGGCCAGGCGCCAATTGCTTGGCGCAGGCGTACGTGACCGGCGTGCGCAGGAACGCTAGAGAAGAACGTGAGGGACACCCGCTATGGGTTCAGTGATCAAGAAGCGTCGCAAGCGCATGTCGAAGAAGAAGCACCGCAAGCTGCTTCGTCGTACCCGAGTACAGCGCAGGAAACTCGGTAAATAAGCAGTACCTGTTGATGCCCGCCACCCCTTCCGGGGTGGCGGGCATCAGCATATTCGGGGGGAAGCGATGTGTGCCACGTCTCATTGGCTGGGCGGTTTGTCTTGAATGGCCGAAATTTGGGTAGTCAGCGCGGGACCCCCTCTGCCCGTAAAGTGGGGGAAAATCGCGGGAGGGACGCTTCGGCAGAGCGCGTTTCTACTGGATATGGGGGTACTTGGTGGTTGAAGGTGACAACACTTCAGGGGGCACGACGCCTCGCGTCGTACTGGTGACCGGGGCGAGCAGATTTCTCGGCGGCTACCTGGTGACCAGGCTTGCGCAGAATCCGTCGATCGAGCGTGTCATCGCCGTCGACGCCGTCAGTCCGAGCAAGGACATGATGCGCAGAATGGGCCGCGCGGAATTCGTGCGAGCAGACATCCGCAATCCGCTGATCGGCAAAGTGATCCGAAACGCCGAGGTCGACACCGTCGTGCACGCGTCGACGCTTCAGAAAGCCCCCAAAGCCGGCAGCCGCGCCGCGATGAAGGACATGAACGTCATCGGCGCCATGCAACTGTTCGCGGTCTGCCAGAAAGCGCCGACGGTTCGCAAGGTGATCCTGCGCTCGGCTTCGGTCGTCTACGGGTGCAGTGCCAAGGATCCCGCTCAGTTCACCGAAGAAATGAGTGCGCGCCGCCGGCCGCCGGGCGGATATGCCCGCGACAGCCTCGAGATCGAGGGATACCTCCGCGGAATGGGGCGTCGGCGCCCGGACATCTCGGTCGGGATTCTGCGGTTGGCGCCGTTGATCGGACCTCAGCTGACTGCAACCGTCGGGCACTACGTCACCGCCCCACTCGTGCCCACCATCGTCGGGCGCAACGCGCGCCTGCAATTGCTCCACGTCGAGGATGCCCTCGCGGCGCTGGAGAAGGCGACCATCGGACACGCTTCGGGTACGTACAACATCGCCGGCGACGGAGTGGTCATGATGTCGCAGGCGATCCGCCGGGCAGGCAGGGTGGAAGTTCCCATGCCGCTCGCTCTGTTCCGCAGCGTCGGGAGCGCGTTGGTGGGGTCGTCCATGAGGCTGTACACCGACGAGCAACTCGAGTACTTCCGGTTCGGCTGCGGACTCGACACCACTCGCATGCGCAGCGAGCTGGGGTTCGAGCCGCGATGGACCACCATGCAAGCACTCGACGATTTCATGCGTGCGATGCAGACGCGCCGGATCATCAAGTCCGAGTGGATCGATCGGGCGGAGAATGCGTTGACCACCATCCTCGGCGGTGACACCGCCGCGGCGGCAACAAGTGCAGACGTGATGCACATGCCGCTGTCGGGACGAAGTGCGGTGAAGGGGTGACTGACGTGGCGAAGGTAATTCCCCTGCGGCCCAGCGCAACTCACACCGGAAAGTCGGCAACTTCCCGTTCGCGTGAGTCCGTCACCGGTGCGGAGCGTGACATCCGTGAACAAAGTGAACGTCGGCATCCGTCCGGAGTGTCCTCGGTGGCCGACCACGGCGGTGAGAGCACGTTCGTCGATTCGGCCAGGTCGGCGATCGTCGACCAGATCGCCTCGGCAGCAGAATTCTTCCGACGTCGGGTGTCGGGCGACTACGAGGTCGACGAGTTCGGATTCGACCCGCATTTCGCGGACAACGTCGTCATGCCGATGTTGCGCCCGTTGTTCGAGAAGTGGTTTCGCGTCGAGGTCAGTGGGATCGAGAACATTCCCCTCACCGGGGGAGCGCTTGTGGTCGCCAACCACGCCGGTGTGATCCCGATCGACGGACTGATGACGTCGGTTGCCGTGCACGATCACCATCCAGCGCATCGTCCACTGCGAATGTTGGCTGCGGACATGGCATTCGAGATGCCAGTGGTGGGTGGACTGGCGCGCAAAGCCGGTCATACGTTGGCCTGCAACCCCGACGCCGAGCGTCTGCTCAACGACGGTGAAGTCGCGGCCGTGTTCCCGGAAGGATTCAAGGGCATCGGGAAACCGTTCAGTGAGCGGTACAAGTTGCAGCGGTTCGGGCGCGGTGGCTTCGTGTCGGCCGCAATGCGAACCGGTGTTCCGATCATTCCGTGCTCGATCGTGGGTTCGGAGGAGATCTATCCCAAAATCGGTGATCTCACCACACTCGCACGCGTTCTCGGTCTTCCGTATTTCCCGGTGACACCGCTGTTTCCACACTTCGGGCCGCTCGGCCTGGTTCCGTTGCCGTCGAAGTGGTACATCGAGTTCGGAAAGCCCATCGTCACCGACACCTTCGAGAGCGGTGCCGCCGACGATCCGATGGTCCTGTTCGAGGTCACGGACCACGTCCGGGAAACCATTCAGCAGACGCTGTATCGACTGTTGGCCAAGCGTCGCAACGTCTTTCTCGGCTGAGTTCGGTCCGGATCGCTGCTCGATCCGGACCGAACCCGCTCAGACGTTCTGTTCTTTGCGCCTGGCGAGAATTGCCGCGAGCGCCCCGCCGACCGCTCCGAGCACCAGCGCCGTCGGTACGCCGATCTTGGCGGCCTTTCGTCCGGTGCGGAAATCGCGAACTTCCCACCCGCGGTTCTTCGCGAGTTCACGAAGATCTGCGTCGGGATTGATCGCCACCGGTGTCCCCACCAACGAGAGCATCGGAACGTCGTTGTGGCTGTCGGAGTAGGCGGAACAGCGCTTGAGATTGAGTCCTTCACGCACCGCCAACGTCCGTACGGCGTGCGCCTTGCCCATGCCGTGCAGGATGTCGCCGACGAGTCGGCCGGTGAAGACGCCGTCCTCACTCTCGGCGACAGTGCCCAAGGCGCCGGTCAATCCCAGTTTCTCGGCGATGACCTGAGCCAGTTCGACCGGAGTTGCCGTCACCAACCACACCTGTTGTCCGGCGTCGAGGTGCATCTGGGCCAACGCCCTCGTGCCTGGCCAGATCTTGTCGGCGATGACCTCGTCGTAGATCTCCTCGCCGAGGCGGGCGAGTTCGGCGGTGGATCGACCGGCCACGAAGGACAGTGCTTTCTCGCGGCCTTCGGCGACGTCGTCGCTACTTTCTCGGCCGGTGACTCGGAACTTGATCTGCTTCCACGCGAAATCCACCAGATCCGAGGTCTTGAGATACTTTCGTGCAGCGAGACCACGGGCGAAGTGGATGATCGACGCACCCTGCACCATGGTGTTGTCGACGTCGAAGAATGCGGCGGCCGTGAGGTCGCGCGGAACGGCCGGGGGCTCTTCGCCGGTTTCCGGTTCTGTGGGGTTGGCAGCTTCGTGCAATGCCAGAGCTGCGTCAGCGCTCGCCTCGCCGGCGAGATTGGCTCGAACTTCCGACTCACTCGGGCCCAGCGGATTCTTCACATGGCGACGTCCGGGGAGAATGACCCCGGCAAGCCCTGATCCGAATCCGGAGCCGTTCGGTAGTGATCGCGCAGGCACCCGCACCTCCCGTGTTGCATTCTCGAGCAGAGAACTCTTCGAGTCAGCCTATCCTCCGCGATGAGGCCCGATGGGTTGGATGGTGACCTTCCCTGTGGTGTGTGACGTTCCTCTCCGCCGATTTGGCACCGAGTGGGGCTCCGGAGGCACACTCGACCGATCAAGTAGATGGCGTCCCCGTAGAAGAAAGGTATGCGTCGATGACTGCAGCTACGCATGAAGTGACCCTGTTGACACGCGCAGGATGCGCGTCCTGCGTCGGCGCGGCGGAGGTCCTGCGACGGGTCTGTTCCGAGTTCGAGCTGGAATTGACGTGCATCGACGTGGACGAAGCTGCCGCGACGGATCCAGAGCTGAGAGCGGAGTACGGAGACAGATTGCCCGTCATTCTTCTCGACGGACGCGAGCACGGTTACTGGGAAGTCGACGAGGAGCGCCTTCGTGACGATTTACGCAAGTAAGGCAACCCTCAAAGTTGTCCGCGGAGCCGCTTTGCAGGTGAACGGCACATCGAACCCGTCTCGAGCAACTTTGTGCATGGGTTCACAAGCGGTTACCGTGGTGTGAACATTCCCCCGGAGCATCGTGGAGGTCGACAGTCGTGTCGACCGGACGAGGAGCCAGCGACGTGACCGAACCGCACCAGACGCATGAGCCTGTGGCTCAGCGCGTCACCGGCGCTGCGGGCTCTTCCGTCACCGACGCTTCCAGCGCCTCGGTTACCGACCCGATCGCTCAGGATCGCGTCATCCCCCAGGCTACGGTGACGCGCTTGGCCGCATACCTGCGGGTCCTCGGAGTGATGTCCGACCGGGGTACCTCCATCGTCTCGAGCGAGGAACTCGCGCAGGCGTCAGGTGTCGGATCAGCGAAGTTGCGTAAGGATCTGTCGTTCCTCGGACCCAACGGTGTCCGTGGCGTCGGGTACGACGTCAACAGGCTCCGCATCCGCATCGAGCGTGCACTCGGACTCGATCGTGGGCACAAGGTCGTTCTCGTCGGAGTCGGAAACCTCGGCAAGGCGCTGGTCGGCTACGGCGGATTCAGCCGCCGCGGTTTCGAGATGGTCGGACTCTTCGACAGTGATGCAGATCGAATCGGAAGCAGAGTCGGGGATCTCGTCGTGCGCAGCACCGAGGAACTGACCGTCGCCTGCCGTGAACTGAATGCGACCATCGGCGTCATCTCCACACCGGACGAGGCAGCTCAGGGCGTGTGCGACCAGTTCGTCAGCGCCGGGCTGCGCTGCATCATGAGTTTTTCGCCGATCGCCCTCGACGTTCCCGATCACGTGGAACTGCGACGTGTAGATCTAGCCGTCGAGATGCAGGTTCTCTCCTTCAACAGTGCGCGCAATGCCGATCAGGCATCCAGCGCGCCGCGAGTACGAGTGGCTCACGCCGCATCCGCTTCGTCAGTCCCATCCACCAGTTCACCCGCTCCGGTCGGAGCAGGTTCGACAAGAAACGGATCAGTGATCGCGCCGTGAGTGTTCTGCTTGTCGGGGTCTCGCATCGAACCGCGCCCGTCCCGGTGCTCGAGCGAGTAGCTGTCACCGACACCGATCGTCCGAAGCTGATCGACAAGCTTCTGGCGTCTTCGCACATCTCCGAAGCGATGATCGTCTCCACCTGTAACCGGGTGGAGGTCTACGCGGTGGTGGACGCGTTCCACGGTGCACTCACCGAGGTCGGTGAAATCCTGGCCGACCATTCGGGTCTCGACCTGACAGCGCTGCACGCTCACGCGTACGTCCGCTACAGCGAAGCAGCCGTCGAGCACCTCTTCGCGGTGGCCAGCGGCCTCGATTCCATGGTGATCGGCGAACAGCAGATCCTCGGCCAGATCCGTTCGGCCTACGCATCTTCGGATGCGCAGCAGGCCGCCGGACGCGTCGTCCACGAACTGGCTCAGCAGGCACTGCGCGTCGGCAAGCGAGTGCATTCCGAAACCGGAATCGACTCCGCCGGAGCATCAGTCGTGTCGGTGGCTCTCGATCGTGCAGCGGGCATCATCGGTGAGGGCGGCCTGGTCGGCCGCACTGCCGTGGTTGTCGGTGCAGGCTCGATGGGCGGTCTGTCGGTTGCGCATCTCACCCGCGCCGGAATCGCACGCATCGTCGTCGTCAACCGGACACAGGAACGCGCCGAGCACCTGGCAGAGACGGCACGCTCCAACGGCGTCGACGCCGACGGTGTTGCCTTCGATCAGCTTTCGGCCGCGATGGCGCAGGCAGATGTCATGGTCACCTGTACCGGCGCGGTCGGGGCAGTGGTCACCCTGGCGGATGTGCACCGCGCACTCGCCGAGCCCGATCGCGACAACACCAAGCACCTCGTCATCTGCGACCTCGGGCTGCCGCGCGACATCGATCCCGCCGTCGCCGGCCTGCCGGGTGTGACCGTTCTCGACATGGAGACGCTGCAG
>NZ_BCWH01000001.1:2132939-2173798 GCF_001653035.1 Rhodococcus sp. YH3-3
GCACCGTGCGACGCGTCGTGGACAAGCTGCTCCACGCCCCGACCGTGCGCGTCAAGCAACTGGCGTCGGCCCCCGGCGGCGACTCCTACGCAGCAGCGCTGCGCGAACTCTTCGAACTCAGCCCCGGATCTCCCGCGGCCGTGGCCACACCCACCGATCTGGTGGACGGCGACCGCACTGGAAGGGACCTGCAGGCATGAGCGTCACCACCCCTCGATCGGGGAGCCCGCTGCGGATCGGCACTCGCGGAAGTCTTCTCGCGACCACGCAAGCCGGTACCGTGCGCGATGCCCTCATTGCGGCCGGACATCCCGCCGAGTTGGTCATCATCAAGACCAAGGGTGACCAGTCCACCGATCCCGTCCAGAAGATCGGCGTCGGAGTGTTCACGGCAGAGCTTCGAGAAGCCTTGCTGGACAACCGCGTCGACGTTGCGGTGCATTCCTACAAGGACTTACCGACCGCGCAGGACCCGCGTTTCGTCATCGCGGCGATTCCGCCACGCGAAGATCCGCGTGACGCGCTCGTCGCCCGTGACGGTCTGGTCCTCGGGGAGCTCCCGGCCGGTTCCAAGGTGGGAACCTCGGCGCCGCGCCGTGTTTCGCAGCTGAAGGCACTCGGTCTCGGCCTCGACATCGTGCCG
The DNA here is from genome assembly GCF_001653035.1 of Rhodococcus sp. YH3-3. Lineage (NCBI taxonomy): Bacteria > Bacillati > Actinomycetota > Actinomycetes > Mycobacteriales > Nocardiaceae > Rhodococcus > Rhodococcus sp. YH3-3. Next base: position 2,133,583 of record NZ_BCWH01000001.1, read on the forward strand.
TTGCGGGGCAACCTGCAGCGCCGTCTCGGCAAAGTCGAATCCGGTGAACTCGACGCCGTGATCCTCGCTCGCGCCGGCCTGTCTCGTATCGGTCTGCTCGATCTCATCACCGAGAATATCGAGCCCGTGCAGATGCTCCCTGCTCCGGCGCAGGGTGCTTTGGCCGTCGAATGCCTTTCTGCCAATGTGGAATTGGCGGCGATCCTCGCCGAGCACGACGACGCGGGTACCCGGGCGGCAGTTACTGCCGAGCGCGCCCTGCTCGCCGAGTTGGAAGCCGGCTGCACCGCTCCGGTGGGAGCGATCGCGGAGATCGTCGAATCCCTCGACGACGACGGCAGAATCTTCGACGAACTGTCGGTACGCGGCTGCGCAGCCGCCATCGACGGTTCGGACGTCATCCGTACCGGCGCCGTGGGTGCGCCGGACAAGGCCGAGGAACTCGGCCGAGCGGTAGCGCGCGAGTTACTCGAACTCGGCGCCCGCGAGTTGATGAACGTGACTACAGGCGAGGCAGCCGATGTTTGACGCCCCACTTTGCACTTGCACCAAGTTCCCATTTCGATACAGCGCACTGGAGAATCACCGATGACCCGAGTCCGAAAGAACACTCCCGGACGGATCCTGTTCGTGGGATCGGGACCGGGCGACCCCGCCCTGCTCACCGTTCGCGCACGTGACGTCCTCACCGGCGCCGCAATGGCATTCACCGATCCGGATGTCGACAAGGGCGTCGTCGCACTCGTCGGCATCGACATGGGCCGCGACGAGGAGACCGGCGAGCTGATCGCGGACGTGCGTCCGGCACTCGGCGAGCCTGCCGAGGTTGCAAAGACATTGGTGCACGAGGCCAAGAACGGCCACGACGTCGTGCGTCTGGTCTCCGGCGACCCGCTGACCACGGATTCCGTGATCGCAGAGGTCACCGCAGTCGCCCGTACGCAGGTTCAGTTCGAGGTTCTCCCGGGTCTGCCTTCCGGTTCGGCTGTGCCGAGCTACGCCGGCATGGCGCTCGGCTCGGGTCACACCGAGGCCGACGTTCGCGGTGAAGTCGACTGGGCTGCTCTGGCCGCTGCACCGGGACCGCTTGTCCTGCACGCGACGTCCGGACATCTCGCCGAGACCGCCAGCGCGCTGGTCGAGAACGGCTTGGCCCCGCAGACGCCTGCTGCGATCACCGTCCGCGGTACCACTCGTCAGCAGCGAACCGTCGAGGCAACTCTCGCGACGCTCAACGAAGCCGGATCCGAACTGGTGGGCTCGCTCATCGTCACCGTCGGCAAGGTTGTCGCGCAGCGCAACAAGATGTCGTGGTGGGAATCGCGCGCTCTGTACGGCTGGACCGTCCTCGTGCCGCGCACCAAGGATCAGGCCGGCGAGATGAGCGACCGTCTGGTCACTCACGGAGCGATCCCGATCGAGGTTCCGACCATCGCCGTCGAGCCGCCTCGCAGCCCGGCTCAGATGGAGCGTTCGGTCAAGGGACTCGTCGACGGTCGCTACCAGTGGGTCGTCTTCACTTCCACCAATGCTGTTCGCGCAGTGTGGGAGAAGTTCGAAGAGTTCGGCCTCGACGCTCGCGCCTTCTCCGGTGTGAAGATCGCCTGCATCGGTGAAGCAACCGCAGCCAAGGTGCGCTCGTTCGGCATCAACCCCGAGCTGATCCCGACCGGTGAGCAGTCCAGCGAAGGCCTGTTGGCCGAATTCGCCCCGTACGACGACGTTTTCGATCCGGTCAACCGGGTTCTGTTGCCGCGGGCGGACATTGCGACCGAAACCCTCGCAGAGGGCCTGCGCGAACGCGGTTGGGAGATCGACGACGTCACCGCCTACCGCACCGTCCGGGCAGCGCCGCCGCCGGCCGAGACCCGCGAGATGATCAAGACCGGTGGATTCGACGCCGTCTGCTTCACCTCGTCCTCGACCGTGCGCAACCTCGTCGGCATCGCCGGCAAGCCGCACGCCCGCACGTTGGTCGCGTGCATCGGCCCGAAGACGGCCGAAACCGCTATCGAGTTCGGTCTGCGCGTCGACGTGCAGCCCGAGACCTCGCAGGTGGGACCGCTGGTGGAGGCTCTCGCCGAGCATGCTGCTCGTCTGCGCGCCGAAGGTGCTTTGCCGCCCCCGCGCAAGAAGTCTCGAAGGCGCTAGCGCACCCGTGAGTGGTTGAGGAGTCTGTGGACTCCTCAACCACTCACAGGTTCCGACGAAGGAGGGCTACTTCTCGTGTTTCCCACTCATCGCCCTCGCCGGCTCCGGCGCACTCCTGCGCTCCGGCGACTCGTGGCAGAGACCTCGCTCGAACCCCGGCACCTCGTTTTGCCGATGTTCGTCGCCGACGGCATCGACGCACCGCGTGAGATCAGTTCCATGCCAGGCGTTTTCCAGCACACTCTCGATTCGCTGCGGTCCGCAGCGGTGGAAGCGGTGGAAGCCGGCGTCGGTGGCCTGATGCTGTTCGGTGTCCCGAAGGCGGAGGACAAGGATCCCCAGGGGTCCGGTGCCTCCGATCCCGACGGAATCCTCAACGTCGGATTGCGCGCTCTGGCAGACGAACTCGGCGATTCGACGGTCATCATGGCCGATACCTGCCTCGACGAGTTCACCGATCACGGCCATTGCGGCGTGTTGACTGCCGGCGGCGCTGTCGACAACGACGCGACCTTGATCCGATACGTCGAAATGGCTCTCGCACAAGCTGAATCGGGTGCGCACCTGCTCGGTCCCAGCGGCATGATGGACGGTCAGGTGGCTGCGATCCGCGGTGCACTCGATGCTTCGGGGTATGTCGATGTCGGTCAGCTCGCCTATGCCGCGAAATATGCGTCAGCGTTCTACGGGCCGTTCCGTGAAGCCGTCGGATCCTCACTGCAAGGCGACCGTCGTACGTATCAGCAGGACGGCGCCAATCGCCGCGAGTCGATGCGCGAGGTAGACCTCGACGTCGCCGAGGGCGCCGACATGGTGATGGTCAAGCCTGCAATGTCCTACCTGGACATTCTGCGTGAGACCGCCGACCGGTCCCCGGTTCCGGTCGCTGCGTACCAGATCTCGGGGGAGTACTCGATGATCACCGCGGCCGCGCAGAACGGGTGGATCGATCGGGACGCGGCGATTCTCGAATCGCTCATCAGCATTCGCCGCGCCGGTGCCGACGTGGTCCTCACGTACTGGGCGTCGGAAGTTGCCGGATGGCTGTGACGGAGTCACGCATGGTGGCTGCGCCGGTATCGACCGATACGCTGGTGTCATGACCGAGCAGTGGCCGCCGTCGCGCCAGGAACCGCCCCGCCGGGAACCTCCCTACGAGAACCAGCCGTTCGAGAATCAGCCGTACCGCGAACTCGGACCGATGCCGACGGGTCAGATCCCGGGATACGGCCCCGGTTACAACGGATACCCGGGACCTGCGCCGAAACCCGAGCCGCCGACGGACGTCGTGACTGCGATTCAGTTGTGGTGGGCTGTGACGGCGCTCGGGTTGGTCCAGGGCGGCGCGATGATCTGGATGCTGCTCGGGCAGAAGTCGATGTTCGTCGACGAGATGCTCAGAAATCAGGCAGCTGTCGACGCCGGTCTGACGCGTTCCGACGTGGAGGGCATGTTCCCACTGGTCATCGTGTTCTCTGCGGTTTTGGTCGTGATCGTCACCGCGGTGTTCCTTCTGTTCGTGCGCGCGATGAGTCGCGGCAGGAACTGGGCTCGAATGTTGCTGACGTTCTGTGGCGTCTTCATGCTGGTCTCCGCGATCCCGGTGATCTTCGGGCTCGGCGGAGACGGCGGCGCGGCCACTCTGCTGTTCGGCGGAGCGGAAATCCTGCAGGCAGTTGCTGCTGTCGGGGCGATCGTGATGATGCACCGAAAAGAGTCCAATCCGTACTTTCTTCGTTTCCCCCCGGCGGGGAACCGGTAGGTAGCTCGGGGTACTGTGAAACGGGTCACTGAAGTAGTAGGGGAGAGGTCGGACGCGATGAGTTCTCAGGAAGCCCTGCGTACGGAAAGCACCCACGACGCGCCACTGCGCCAACGTGGTTCACGCACCGAAGTGATCTTGTTCGCGATCCTCGGAGCCTCTGTTCTGGTGACACTCCTGATGCTCATGATTCCGGGCATCGTCAGCGGATAGCGCACACTTGAACCCGTGAGTATCTCTACGAAGGTCAGGCGCCCGACGGCTGTCGAGGCAGCATTCTGGCTGTGGATCGCCAGCGCGTTCCTGCTCATACTCTTCGGCCTGATCAATGTCACCAGCGCTTCGTATTCGTTGCGTGAGCAGTTCACCGATCAAGGCGTTTCGGCCGGAAACATCGACATCTACGTCACCTTCGTGCGGGTGTCAGGGCTGGTTCTGCTGTTGACCGGCCTCGCGATCGGCGGCCTCGCCGGTCCCACTCGCGCCGGAAGGGCGTTGTGCCGACGGATCCTGGTGATCGTGTCCGGAGTGTTCGCGGTGCTGCAGATCGCGCTGGTCGTGGCCGGGATCAGTACCGTGCTCGCGCTGGTTGTTCCCGTCATGCTGATCTGTGCCTGCGTCGCGATCTACCGCGACACCACCCGAAGTTGGTTTGCCCGTGGCTGATCGCGCGCCGGAAATCGGCCCGGACGTTCTGTACTACGAACCGGGTTCTCGGTGGTGGGCCATCGCGTTCGGTCCGATCTTCTGCCTGATCGCCTTGGTCATCGAACTGTTCACCGGCCCGGTGGTGCATTGGTTCGGTCTGGCGATGTTCGCCGTGATCCTCACCGGATTGGTCTACGTGCAGGTGATCGCAGCACGGCGGCACGCGAGCGTACTTCTGACCGCGACCACGTTGCGTCAGGGAACCGAAGAGGTGCCGATCACCGAGATCGCCGAGGTGTTCCCGGAGTCCGACGACGCTGCCTACGAGGACGAAATGGAACCGTGGGAAACGGCACGCGCGCTCGGTGAGCTGTCCGGAGTGCCCAGGCGTCGGCACGGTATCGGCTTACGTTTGACCACCGGGGGATTGGTGCGGGCGTGGGCAAAGGACGATCAGGCACTGCGCGAGGCGTTGAGTCAGGTCGTTGTGGTTGGTGTCGAACCGGACGGGTCTGCCGATGACTGAGCCACAGCCATCCCCGCGTGTCGACGTGAAGACGTGGATCGGTGTACTCGGTATCGTCGCCGCAACGATTCTGGCGGTCGTGTGCTGGCGAGCGGGTACGACGACGTCCGACTTCGGACCGATACTGGAGGGCGCTCCACCGTTCGAGAGCACGCACTACGACGGTCTCTGGATCTCGGGCGCCGGGTTGTCGATTCTGATTGCGGGGCTGATGGCCATCGATGTCGTGCGCCGCGTCCGGGTGGGCTTCGTCGCATCGCAGTAGCCCTCATACGGGTAGGGGGTATAGTTGCGGTATGAGTAGTTACAGCCCCGAGCAGGACGATCTGCTCAAGCGCCTTCGTCGTATCGAAGGTCAGGTAGCCGGAATTTCACGCATGGTCGCAGACGACCGGTACTGCATCGACGTGCTCACCCAGGTATCCGCCGCGACGAGCGCGTTGCAGTCCGTGTCCCTGAAGCTTCTCGACGCCCACCTTGCGGGTTGCGTCGTCGAAGCTGCCAAGCAGGGTGGTCCGGAAGCGGACGTCAAGATCAAGGAAGCTCAGGCGGCCATCGCTCGCCTCGTTCGTTCGTAAGGTGTCGGTCCGTCACTCCGTGATGGACCGCGCGAGCGCCCGGGCGGAGAAGCTCACGAAGTACTCGGGTGTGACTTCTTTGGCGATGTTGATGACGATGGTGTCCGACAGGCCTTTGAGTCCGGAGAGCACGAGATGGATCAACGCGGGGTCGTCGATCAACCGGCTCCCTTCGGCTGCAGCAGATTCGGTGAGCGCTCGAATCAATGCCGAGTTGTAGACTGCTACGGATGCGTGAAGTTCCCGCATGCTTTCTCGGTCGGACCCGGCCATGCCTTCGATGTCGCGCCAAGTGGTGGTGAGTCGACCCACCCGTGCCCAGTGCCGAGCAAACTCGGAAATCATGGACTCGAGTAAGGCGCTCAGTCCCTGCTCGCGGGGGAGCGAGTTCACGAAGTCCGCCATTTCCAGCTGACTTTCGCTGAGGAGGGCGGCGAAGATGTCCTGCTTGTCGACGAAGTACTGGTAGATCAGGCCAGTGCTGGTGCCGGCTCGTTTGGCGACAGCGCGGATCGTGAGCGCGGAGTAGCCTCCTTCGTCCAGAAGCGAGATCGCCGCGTCGAGAGTTCGGCGTCGACGCACTTCGGCGTCGCCGTAGATCGACTTGCTGCTGGTACTGCTCATTTGATCACCGTAGTCGCGGTGGTCGGCATCCTCAATTCACATCGAACACTGTTCGTTGTCGAACGCCACCCAGAAACCAATGTGACTCAGATCATAGAATGAACATTGTTCGAAATAGAATGAACATCGTTCATTCTGGTGTTACGGTATGGCGCAGACCACATCGAGGCCAGTGCAAAGCGCTGGACACTCTGCGGTCTGCCTGACCTTTCTTCCCGTATCGATCGGGAGGTCTACACAGTTGTGGAGTACCTATGACACGCACTAACGATGAACGCGCGGCGATCGACATCGCCGCTGCGGCTGGAGAACTTCTGCTCGACCATCGGAAATCCCTCGGCGAAAACGACGGTGATGTCGCGACTTTCAAGAACGCGGCCGATCGGCTCAGTCATGAATTCATCGTCGCCGAACTTGCCCGACGCTTTCCTGCGGATGCAGTGCTGTCGGAGGAAGGGGCTGACGACCTCGCGAGGCTGGCTGCGGATCGGGTGTGGATCGTCGACCCTCTCGACGGCACCCGTGAGTACGGCGAGGCCGGACGATCGGACTGGGCCGTTCATGTTGCGCTGACCGAAAACGGTGTCCTCACAACCGGTGCGGTCGCAATGCCTGCCCTTGGCGTCACCTATTCGAGCAGCGATGATCGGACCGAACGGGATGCCGCGACGCCGGTTCGAGTCGTCGTATCGCGGACGCGTCGTCCGGAACCGGTCATGCGCATGGCCGACTCGATGGGCGCGGAGTTGATCGAAATGGGATCCGCCGGAGCCAAAGCAATGGCGGTCGTCTCGGGTGAGGCAGACATCTACGCACATGCGGGCGGACAGTACGAGTGGGATTCGGCGGCGCCCGTTGCTGTCGCACATGCTGCGGGACTGCATGTTTCGCGTATCGATGGCAGCGAACTGCGCTACAACCAGGAAAACCCGTGGTTGCCGGATCTGCTGATCTGCCGACCCGAACTCGCCCCGAAAGCACTGGAGGAACTGGGCCGATGACCGCGACACTGACGCACCTCGAACGACTCGAAGCCGAGAGCATTCACATCATGCGTGAAGCTGTTGCCCAGAGCGAGAACCCGGTGATGTTGTACTCGGTGGGCAAGGACTCCGCCGTGATGCTGCATCTGGCGCGCAAGGCCTTCTATCCGTCGAAGCTGCCGTTTCCGCTTCTGCACGTCGATACCACGTGGAAGTTCCGTGAAATGTACAAACTTCGTGACAGTACCGCCGCTGCAGGCGATCTCGATCTGATCGTCCACACCAACCCGGACTGCGTGAAGCAGGGGATCAACCCGTTCACTCACGGCAGCGCTGTCCATACCGACATGTGGAAGACCGAAGGCCTCAAACAAGCCCTCGATCACTACAAGTTCGACGCTGCATTCGGCGGCGCCCGCCGTGACGAAGAAAAATCCCGCGCCAAGGAACGCATCTTCTCGATCCGATCAGCTGCGCACCGTTGGGATCCCAAGCAGCAGCGACCGGAACTGTGGCGGATGTACAACGTCCGCAAAGCGCCGGGCGAGAGCCTGCGCGTCTTCCCTCTCTCGAACTGGACCGAGCTGGATGTGTGGGAATACATACGCCAGGAAGAGATTCCGATCGTTCCGCTGTATTTTGCCGACAAGCGGCCCGTCGTCGAGCGGGACGGTGCGCTGATCATGGTCGACGACGACCGGATGCCCTTGCTGCCGGGAGAGACTCCGGAACTCAAGAGCGTTCGTTTCCGCACCCTCGGCTGCTACCCGCTGACCGGAGCCGTCGAATCGACCGCAACGAGCCTGACCGAGATCATCTCGGAAATGTTGCTCACCACCACTTCCGAACGCCAGGGACGGGTCATCGACCACGACTCCAGCGCGTCGATGGAAAAGAAGAAGCAAGAGGGGTACTTCTGATGACTGTTTCCTCGGATCTGATCGCTGACGACATCGAGGCGTACCTCGAACGTCATGCGAACAAGAGCATGCTGCGATTCATCACGTGCGGCAGCGTCGACGACGGCAAGAGCACCTTGATCGGCCGTCTGCTCTACGAATCGAAACTCGTCTTCGACGACCAGTTGACGGCGCTCGAAGCCGATTCGCGCAAGAGCGGAACCCAGGGGGAGGGGCTCGATTTCGCGCTCCTGGTCGACGGTCTCGCCGCCGAACGTGAGCAGGGCATCACGATCGACGTCGCCTATCGCTACTTCACGACCGAGCGACGCAAGTTCGTCGTCGCCGATACTCCGGGGCACGAGCAGTACACCCGAAACATGGTGACGGGCGCGTCGACCGCCGATCTTGCTGTGATCCTTGTCGATTCCCGCAAGGGGATACTGACCCAGACCCGCCGGCACTCGTATCTGGTGTCGTTGCTGGGGATCAAGCACGTGGTGCTTGCCGTGAACAAACTCGACCTCGTCGACTACTCGCAAGAGGTCTTCGATGCCATTACCGCGGATTATGCAGAGTTCGCTCACGAGATCGGTCTGGACGGGTTCGTCGCCATCCCGATGTCGGCATACATGGGTGACAATCTCACCGAGCGCAGTGCGAATACCCCGTGGTACTCCGGACCAAGCCTGATCGAGCATCTCGAAAGCGTGGACATCGACGATGCTGCCGCCGCGGCTCCGTTCCGGATGCCGGTGCAGTGGGTCAACCGGCCGGACCTCGACTTCCGCGGATTCTCCGGCCAGATCGTTTCCGGCACCGTATCTCCCGGAGATCCCATCCGCGTGCTCCCCAGTGGAAAGACGTCCACAGTCGAGCGCATCGTGACCATGGGTGGCGACCTCGACGTTGCCGGTGCGGGCCGCTCGGTCACCATCACGCTCGCCGACGAGATCGACATCAGTCGCGGTGATGTGCTGTCCATCGGCGACAATCCGCCGGCCGTAGCCGATCAGTTCGAGGCCTGCATCGTCTGGATGGGTGAGGCTCCCATGCTGCCCGAACGGCCGTTCCTGTGCCAGATCGGTACCGTCACAGTCACTGCGCGCATCACCAAACCGAAACACAAGATCAACGTCAACACTCTCGAGAAGACCGCAACGACTACTCTCGCGCTCAACGAAATCGGTGTCTGCAACCTCAGTTTCGATCGACCGGTCCCGTTCGACCCGTACGTCGGCAACCGTGACACCGGTAGCTTCATCCTCATCGACCGCCTTACCAACGGCACTGTCGGTGCGGGCATGATCACGCACTCGCTGCGTCGATCGGACAACATTCACTGGCAATCCGTCGACGTCGACGAGGCCGCGCACACCAGGCTCAAGGGACACCAACCCGCAGTTCTGTGGTTCACCGGTCTCTCCGGTTCGGGAAAGTCGACCATCGCGAACGATGTCGAGCGTCAACTGCACGCACTCGGCGCGCACACCTACCTCCTCGACGGAGACAACGTCCGTCACGGGCTGAATCGAGACCTCGGATTCACCGAAGCCGACCGCGTCGAGAACATCCGTCGCGTCACCGAGGTCACCCGACTGATGGCGGACGCCGGTCTGATCGTGCTCGCGTCCTTTATTTCACCGTTCGAGGCCGAGCGTCATGCCGCCCGTGAATTGATCGGCGACGAACAGTTCGTCGAAATCTTCGTCGACACCGCTCTTGCCGTCGCAGAGGAGCGAGATCCCAAGGGTCTGTACAAGAAGGCTCGACGGGGCGAGTTGGTGAACTTCACCGGAATCGATTCGCCGTACGAACCGCCGCAGAACCCTGACATTCACATCGACACCAGTGTCACGACGACCGAGGACGCTGCGATCGCGATCGTCGACCATCTCCGCGCTCGCGGAACCATTTCTTGATCCGCCTGAACACGAGGAGCATCCATGCCTGACAGGGCTGAAATAGTTTCTGCCGTAGAAGATTACGTCAAGTGTCTCGGAAGTCACGACGTCGACGGACTGGTTGCGCTGTTTGCGCCCGACGCAGTTCAACACGAACCGCTGGGGGTCCAGACCTACCGCGGCATCGACGAGATTCGCGAATTCGATACCGCGAACGCGCAGGTCGATTTCACAGTCAGCCTGCTCGGTCCGATTTCGGTGACGGGAAAGTACGCAGCCATGCAGCTTCGGGTGCAGCGCGCCGGTATCCCCGACTTCGCTGCCACCGATGTGTTCGAGTTCGACGAGAACGGCAAGATCATCTCCCTGAGTGTTGTTCTCGATCCGCAGGCGCTGTGCTGACCCATCAGGGCCTGCTGGCAGGCAAGGTCGTCGTCGTCTCGGGAGTGGGCCCGGCGCTGGGTCGTTCGATTGCGCTGCAGAGCGCGGCGGCCGGAGCGAAGGTTGTTCTGGCTGCCCGCACACCCGAGCGCTTGGAATCGGTGGCAAGGGAGATTCGAGACCGCGGCGGAATCGCGTTGGCCGTACCGACGAACCTCACCGACGTCGATTCGATCGCTTCGTTGGCGGAGACAACTGTCGCTGAGTTCGGTGCGGCGCATTGCTTGGTGAACAACGCATTTGTTCAACCCGCGCAGGTCCCGCTCCTGGACGCCGACGTGGCGTCCATCCAGTCGGGCATCGACATCAACTTGCTCGCGGCGTTGAACGTCACCAGAGAATTTGCTCCGGCATTGATCGAGTCGCACGGGTCCGTCGTGATGGTCACGTCCATGGTGTTGCGCAACCAGCTTCCCGGGTTCGGGGCCTACCGCATCATGAAATCCGGGCTCCTGGCAATGGCACGCAGTTTGTCGATCGATCTCGGTCCCAAGGGCGTTCGAGTCAATTCGGTTGCTCCCGGCTATATCTGGGCGGACTCGGTCAAGAACATGTTCGAGAAGAAGGCGGCGGAGGCAGGAGTCGACCCCAAGGTGATCTACGACGAGATCGCAGCGGGCGCCGATCTGCGCCGATTGCCGGAGCCAGATGACATCGCAAACGCTGTCGTCTTCCTCCTGTCCGATTCAGCCAGGGCCATCACAGGGCAATGTCTCGACGTCAACTGCGGTCACACGCACCACTGATCAACTCATACAAGGACTAGCCATGACACAGGATTACGACGGCATCGGTTCCATCGATGACCTGCACCAGGCTGCGCGCGAGGCGGCCGGGTACGAAAACTTCGGCAGCGAAAGCTATCTCGAAGGACTTCGAGTTCTCCTCGAGTCGTTCCAGAACGAGGCCGACCTCACTCCTCACGGCAGGGTGATCGCTCGCAAGATGATCGTCGGAGCGCTCGCGGGTCGCCTGACCAGCGAGGCCGGATTCGCGAAATATCCAGAGCACGTAGATGTTCCGATCGAACGCCCGATCTTCGTGGTCGGGTTGACCCGCACCGGCAGCACCGCGCTGCACCGCTTGCTCGGTGCCGACCCAGCGCATCAGGGCGCCGAGATGTGGCTCGCCGAGACGCCGCAGCCGCGCCCCGAGCGCGACACGTGGTCGGAGAACGAAGATTACGTTCGCTCCGACGCCTTCTACCGTGCTCGCCAGCGTAATGAGGCAGACCTGATGAAGGTTCATTTCATGGGGGCGGAGGAGGTCGAGGAATGCTGGCGGCTGCTGCAGCAGACGATGCTCTCGACCGCGTTCGAGACGGTGGCGTACGTGCCGAGTTACACCCGGTGGCTGGCGGAGCAGGACTGGACCGAAACATATGCGCGGCACAAGAAGAACCTGCAGTTGATCGGGCTGCACGACCAGGACAGACGGTGGGTGCTCAAAAGCCCGAGCCATGTCTTCGCGATCGACGAGATCATGTCGGTCTATCCGGATGCACTGTTCGTTCGGACCTTCCGGGACCCGTTGACATCGATGGCGTCCACCTTCAGCCTCGTAGAGCAGGGCGGACACGACATGTCGAGGGCCTTCGATCGTCCGGCCATCGGGCGCACGCAACTGGAGTTGTGGGCGCGAGGGAATGCGAACTTCAACAATGCCCGTAGCCGTTACAACCCCGATCAGTTCATCGACGTCGACTACAAGGACTTCATCGCCGATGCGGTCGGCACCGTCGAGAAGATCTATGCACAGTTCGCCCTGCCCTTCACAGACGACGCCCGCGCCGCGGTGGAGGCGTCGCATCAGGCCAGCCTTGCCGAGCACCGTCGTCCGTCGCATCGCTATTCGCTCGAGGATTTCGGCGTGAGCGCTGCCGACGTCGAAGCGAAGTTCGCCACCACATCCTGAAGGCCTCCGGCCCTGTGCGCCTTTTTGGTAGTGCCGACTACCAAAAAGGCGCACAGGGCGAAGCCCCAACCGAAACAAGGAGATTCACATGAATGCTGTTTGGGAAAAGTTCTGCGCAGATCTGCTCGAGGTTGGAAAGGTCCTGGAAGACGAGATCGTCCCTCAGGATCCGCTGACTCAAGCCGAGGGCGTCCGCTACCTGAGTCGGTTGCTTCGGTACGGCACGATCAACTGTGTCGAGTACACCGATCCACGGTGGCCGCAGTTCTCGTCGGCTCCGAACCCGAACATGATGACGAAGATCGGTGCCGACAACCCGGACAACGTCTACATGCGCGCCAACATTTCCGGTAAGTACAACTACCGGATCATCGGCACCCGAGGCACCGTCCCGCTGATCACCTTCGGCTCGCGCGTAAATCGGTACCACATCGACGGCACCATGCTGCAGACCGGCGATCTGCATATCCACGACCTCGAGGTCGACGAGAACGGCCGTTTCGAGTTCATCGCGAGCGTCGACAAGCCCGATGAGGGCGCTTGGCTGCCTTTGGCGCCCGACAGCAACCTCATCTCCGTTCGGCAAACTCACCAGGATCGGCGCAACGAGGTCATCGGTGATCTGACCATCGAATGCCTGAACCCGGACGGGGAGTTCGTCCCGTTGACTCCGGAAGAGATCGGCGAGCGCCTCACCAAGTCCGTCGGGATCGTGAAGGGGATGGCGGAGACCTTCCTGGAATGGTCGCGCAAATTCCAGCCGCACACCAACGAGATCTTCGACTGGGGACAGGACTACTTCCAGGACGCCGGCGGCGATCCGACGATCTTCTACTTCCACGGTTACTGGAAGCTCGCCGAAGACGAGGCGTGGGTCATCGAGACCGAGGTTCCGAACTGCGAGTACTTCAACTTCGTGCTGCAGAACTTCTGGGTCGAGTCCCTCGACTACAACCGCACGAACATCTACATCAACAATCACACCGCGAAGCTCAACGACGACGGCACCATGACAATCGTCGTGGCGGCGAAGGATCCGGGTTATGGCAACTGGATCGACACCGATTCGCATGCCGAGGGGACATGGGCGCTGCGCTGGATCAAGGCGGACTCGCACCCGATCCCGACGTCGAAGGTAGTCAAGATCTGACACGCTGACGGAGATTGGGAACGTATGTACACCAGGAAGATTAGGTTCGGCCCTCGCTTTGTCGCGCTCGGGCTTGCCGGTGCATTGATGTTGGCCGGCTGCGCGTCGAGCAGTGGGGACAACTCGGGATCGGCTTCACCGAGCAGTAGTGGCGCAGCTGGTTTTGTGGGCGCCCCAGATGTGGGGGAGCGGATCGACGGCGGTGTTCTCACCTTCGGGTCCTATTCGTTCCCTTCCTCGTTGGACCCCACGAGAACGCAAGCCGCCGGTTCGACCGGCGGAACCGAAATGGCCGCGATTTACGACACGCTGGTACGCAGCGACTCCACAAACGGGAGCTTCGTGCCACAACTCGCGAAGACACTGTCGAACAACAGCGACTTCACCTCGTACACCGTCACTTTGGCTGACGGCCTCACCTTCAGCGACGGAAGTCCGCTCGACGCGGAAGCGGTGAAGTGGAGTATCGATCGATTCGTGGCAGGCAAGGGTGATGTATCGCAGACCTGGCTCAACATCGTGGATCGGATCGAGACGCCCGACGCCACCACAGTCGAATTCGTGCTCGAGCGGCCCTGGCGTCAATTCCCGGCGCTGTTGTCGCTCGGGCCCGGAATGATCGTTGCGCGAAGTTCAGGGGGAGAGGCAGGGTCGGTTTCAGGAACCGGGGAGAGAGCGTTCACACCGATCGGGGCGGGTCCGTTCACCTTGGCCAAGTTCGCCCCGCACGAAGAACTGGTACTCGCCGCACGCACGGATTATCAGGGCGGTAAACCTCCACTGGACACAGTGCGGTTTGTTCCCACGTCGGGTGCGCAGTCTCAGTACGAATCGTTGAAGAGCGGCCAGATCGACATGACGTACATCCTCCGCGACGAGGCCGTGATCGAACAAGCTCTCGACGACGGATACTCGGGTTACCTCAGTCCGACCGGACAGAACGGGATTGGCACGATCAACAACCGTGAGGGCAAGCCCGGGGCCGATGTTCGCGTCCGTCAGGCGATCGCCTACGGGGTGGATCCGGCGGCGGTCAATACCCGGGCGAACAACGGATTGGGCACCGCCAGTTCCGAACTGGTCCCGCAGACGTCACGTTGGTACAACAACACAGCAGGCATTCCGTTCGATCAGGTGAAGGCAAAGGCGCTGCTCGATCAAGCGAAGTCCGACGGGTACGACGGGAAACTCCGCTACCTCACCACCTCGGAGCCGAGCCAACAGGCGACGGCACTGACGGTTCAGGCGTCGCTGAACGCGATCGGTTTCGACGTCACCATCGACTACGCGACCGATGTGACCGATCTGGTTCGACGGGTATACAAGGACCACGATTTCGACATGACCAGAGGTGGCGCTCCGGTCGGAGAAGAAGCGCCGTACCTCAATTTGTACAACAGTATGGCCAGTGATTCGAAGAACAACCCGTCCGGCTTCGCGGACCCGGAGATGGACGCGATGATCACAGCTGTGCAGACGGCATCGACGGACGATGCTGTCCGTGAGGCGATCAGCAAGGTGCAGGAGTACGCCAACGCGACTGTGCCTTACGTGATCTGGGGGCCGGCGTCGGTGTTGACCGCATGGGACGGCAATGTTCACGGCGTCGTACGCAACATCACCGACATCATGTTCTTGGGCGGCGCTTGGATCTCGCCCAACGGCGAAACGGTGGAACGATGAAGTGGTCCTTGGCCGGTGCGATGATCGACGCCCTGGAACTGTGCGAGTTGGCGCAGGTCGCCGAAGAGGTGGGGTTCGACGGAATCGCGATGCCGGATTCCGTGTTCTATCCGGAGCAGGTGTCGGCGCCGTACCCGTACACTGCTGACGGGAAGCGGATGTGGGCGCCCGAGACGCCGATGCCTGATCCGTTCATTGCCATGGCGGCGATGGCGGCCGTCACATCGCGAATTCAGTTCTACACCAACGTGTTCAAACTTCCACTGCGCGATCCGCTGTTGACTGCCAAGCAGGTCGCGACCATGGCCGTGATGTCGAGGAACCGCGTCGCTCTCGGCGTCGGTTTGTCCTGGATTCCCGAGGAATTCACCTTCACCGGTACCGAGATGCGCACCCGCGGCGCGCGTACCGACGAAGCCATCGAGATCATCAAGGCGGTGTGTGCGGGACGTGGGCCGGAATGGGTCGAATACCACGGCAAGCACTACGATTTCGACGCTCTGATGATCAGTCCTGCTCCGGAGATTCCGGTTCCGATCTACATCGGTGGGCACAGCGAACCGGGGTTGCGTCGTGCAGCCAGGCTGGCTGACGGTTGGATGTCGGTGAACACGACCAAAGCCGAATTAGCCTGCGCCATCGATCGTCTCACGGAATTGCGGGTCGAGTACGGTCGTGCCGATGTTCCTTTCGGCGTCAACGTCTCGCCGACGGATGTTCGTGATCTGGACGGATATCGCGAACTCGAGACTCTCGGAGTCACGGAAATCAGAGTTTTGCCCTGGTATCACTACGGAGTTGACGCCGGTGATCGTCAGGGACGACTCGACTCCGTTCGGCGGTTTGCCGAGGAGGTCATCGCTCAGTACTGATCGATCAGCGTCTGCATCGCCCGGCCGTAGAGTTTTGCCAACTCGTCGCGATCTGCGGACTGGGGGATACTTTCGTCGCTGAGGACGCTCAACAGCCCGGACACCTGGGCGGAGACCAGGAGTGCGCGGGTGTACGCGTCTTCGCCGTCTAGACGAGCGGCGAGATTGGTGGCGAATACTCCGGTCATGTCTCGGAGTCGCTCCCGGATGCGTGGACTGTCCGATGCTCGCATGAGCGCTGTGTACACCGACAGCATCCGGGCGTCGGCCTTGCCCAGGACGAAGGCGGCGATTCGCTCACCGAGGGTGTCGAGTGGGCCGTCGAACTGGCCTTCGAAGTAGTCCGCAACCGGCGTGGTTTCCAGGAACAGTGCTTCTTTGGACCCGAAATGCCGGATGACCAGGGCCGGATCGATTCCGGCAACTTTGGCGATGGCGCGAACTGACGTGCCGCCGAACCCGTGCTCGCCGAACAGTTGGAACGCCGCCGCGCGAATCGCCTCGGATGTCGAGGGTTGCTCCTGCTCTGGCGTGTGCCTCGTGGGTGTCACGACATCGACCTCTGTGCTCGCTCGCCGACCGCGTTGTCAACGGCGTTGACTATAACGTGTCAACGGTGTTGACTGTTGAGTCTGTCAACGGTGTTGACAGCTAGATGCGGTTAGTGAAGAGAGCGTGGAATATGACAGATACCGACGTCCGAGTACCCAGCGAAGAAGTTGTCGATCCGCCGACCAATTGGAAGATGGTGGGCAGTGGACTCGCATTTCCGTTGTTCTTCGTCATCATGTTCTGCCTGTGCTACGTCAGCGCCTTCCATTCGCCGACGCCGAATCAGGCACCGATCGTGGTGGTCGGGTCGCCGTCCGTCACGGCCCCGCTGATCGACGGAATCCAGGCTTCGTCGGGTGACAAGTTCGACATCGTTGCCACAGCCAACGCCGCCGACGCACTCTCTCGGATCGACAACCGCGATGCGATCGGCGCCATCGAGATCGGTGACGCCGTGACCGCACATATCGCCACCGGCGCGGGCGCCTCGACGGTTTCCGTGGTGAGCAGCTTGGCGCATTCGGTTGCGGAGCAGACGGGGCAGCAGGTCACGGTGATCGACTCGGCGCCTGTCACGGCGCGCGACTCCTCGACTGTCGGACTCTTCTACTTCCTGATCGTCTGCACCCTCGGTGGCTACCTGACCATCACGGTGCTCAGTCAGGTTGCGCCGAGAATGCGGTTGCGCGAGCAGTATTCGATCCTGGCCGGTGCGGCGATACTCACCCCGCTCATAGCCTTCGGCATCACCAGCATCTTCATGCACGCCTTCGGGGCGTCATTCGGCCAGATCCTGCAACTGCTGGGAATCTCGATGGTTTACACGTTCACCGTCGGTGCGGTGAGCATTCTGCTCAATCGACTGCTCGGCCAAGCCGCGATCTTCGCGGTGCTGACGGTGCTCGTTTTCATCAACTTCCCGAGTTCGGGTGGTGCCATTCCGGTGTCGTTCCTGCCCGGATTCTGGCAGCACATCCATTCGTTCTGGCTCGGATCGGCAGCCATGGAGCCCATCCGCTCCGTCATCTACTTCAGTGGCAACGGCGCCGGACCGCACCTGCTCGTTCTGGGGATCTGGCTGGTCGCGGCACTCGGCCTGACCGGACTGCTCGCCTCTCGCCAGTCGAAAAAGGCAGCAGCGCACTGAGTGTGGTGGGGCCGGCGATTGCCGACCCCACCCGAACCCTTTACTTCAGCCGTACCGCGTCGGTGCCCGGTCCGTCGAGCATCGCGGACCCCAGCAGGATGTCCGGAATGCCGAACCCGTCGATCAGTGTCTCGACGTGGGGGCGCAGGGTGCGGCAACGCTCGTTGATTCCGCGCGTCACGGCCTTCGAACGCTCCACCGACAGATGCCGGTGCTCCATGAACCAGGCCTTGTCCTCTTCGATCACGGACAGTGCGTAGAGATCGCACACCTCGCCGAAGAGTTCCTTTGCGGTCTCGTCCTCACACGAGTCGATGCCGGCGACGAATGCTTCCAGGATGACGCGCTCGATGTGCGCCTGAGCGGCTTTGAGTACGTGGTCCTGCACGAAGTTGAACGCGTCGAACGGGTTCTCCTCGCGCTTCTGCGCTGCCTGCAATCGCCTTGCCGCAGTGGCGAGTAGGTACTCTTCGCGGTCTTCGAACATCTTCATCTGGGTGCCGCGATTGAAGAGGCTGCCGTCCTCTTCGTTGTCCTGGCGAGTGTCGACGATCGTCTGCAGGATCTGCTGCGCTGCCGTGCGTTTCTTGACCACGTCGGAGACCGTCGTAGCGGCGAAGCGCATCCAGTCGACCGGGCTCATGCCGCGGACTTCGTCGGCGTAGGAGGTGAGGAGTTCTTTTGCGACCAACTGCGTCAGAACGTGGTTGTCACCCTCGAACGTGGTGAAGACGTCGGTGTCCGCCTTGAGTGCGGTGAGGCGGTTCTCGGCGAGATAGCCTGCGCCGCCGCAGGCTTCGCGTGCCTCCTGGATGGCCCGAGTGGCATGCCAGGTGTTGGCGGCCTTGAGTCCGGCGGCGCGACCTTCGAGTTCGCGCTGCTCCTGCGGATCCGGGTCGTCGCTGCTCTGGATGTCGTGCATCGCGGCGACGAGTTCGTTCTGTGCGAACTGCAGAGCGTACGAGCGGGCGATCAACGGCAGCAGACGCTTCTGGTGGACGAGGTAGTCCATGATCAGGACTTCGTCGTCACTCTTCGGAGCACTGAACTGCCTGCGCTGCAGGGCGTATCGACCGGCGATGGCCAATCCGACGCGGGCGGCCGCTGCCGCGGAACCACCGACGGTGACACGTCCACGAACCAGTGTGCCGACCATCGTGAAGAAACGACGGTTCGGGTTCTCGATCGCCGAGCTGTACGTGCCGTCCTCGGCGACGTCGGCGTAACGGTTGAGTAGATTCTCACGCGGGATGCGGACCTGGTCGAAGACGATGCGGCCGTTGTCGACTCCGGGCAGTCCACCCTTGAGCCCGCAGTCGGACGTCGTGACGCCGGGGAGGTCGTTGCCGGCGTCGTCACGAATCGGCACGACAAAGCAGTGGACGCCCTGACTTTCGCCTCCGGTGATCAGCTGTGCGAACACCGCTGCGACGGTGGCGTGCTGGGCAGCGCCGCCGATGTAGTCCTTGCGAGAGGACGGAGTGGGGGAGTTGACGACGAACTCGCCCGTCTCGACGTCGTAGGTCGCCGTGGTTTCGAGTTCCTGGACGTCGCTGCCGTGACCGGTCTCGGTCATCGCAAAGCAACCGAGCAGGTCCAGATCGATCAGCGGCTTGACGTACGCCTGGTGGTGACGCTCGGTGCCGAGGTTTTCGATGGCGCCGCCGAACAGACCCCACTGGACGCCGGCCTTGACCATCAGTGAGAGGTCGGACATCGCGAGCATCTCGATGCTGGTGACGGCGCCACCCGCGTCGCCCGTTCCGCCGTGAGAGACCGCGAAACCGTTTGCGGCGTACCCGAGATCGGCGAGGACCCGCATCTGTTCGAGAGCCTTGGAGCGCGCAATGGCGGTGTTGGGTGTGTAGTGCGGAGCAAAACGTTCGTCGTTCAATTCGCCGCGAACGCGCTCACGCACCTCCCGCCAGCGTCCGTCGAGTGTTGTCCTGAGGTGGTCCGCTGTGGTGGCCATGGAACCGACGATAGCGCGTAGCGCACCGCGGGCAACCCGGTTCGATCCCAACCTCACATTCAGCAGGAGCCTGTGGCACCCGCTTCGATTCCTTGGCGGAAGAGTTCCTTCTCGCTCTCGGACATAGCCTGGTACGAAGGGTCGTTCTCGACGATCTTCAGGAAGTCGGCGCCTGCCGTCTGGGTCGACGTGTCGCCGCTCTGAACACGCTGCTGAACGTAGACGGACACCGCCGAACACCCGCCGAGAAACGCGGGGTCGGTGCTCGTCGCCGCGGTGGTTCGAGCCGAGTCGGTGGCACTCGGCGGCGACGAAACTGTCGCCTTGTCGTCGTTCGAAGCGTCCGAACCACACGATGTGAGAAGAATCGCAGCCGAGACCATCAGCGTCGTCAACAGTCGCTTCATGCCCGGAATCGTCTCACGCGGGGCCCGGTTCGACCGGAAAACTCGCCTCGAGCACCGAAGTCCTACACCCTGTCGTTGTCAGATTCGACAGAACTGGGACACTGGAAGCCGTGACTGTGTCTTCCGGTGATCCCGACGTGCATGCAACGAACTCCGCTCGGCTCTTCGAACGTGCCGGCAACGTGATTCCGGGTGGCGTCAACTCGCCCGTCCGCGCGTTCGGTTCGGTCGGCGGAACACCGCGATTCATTCGCGAAGCATCCGGCTACACCCTCACCGACGTCGACGGAAACAACTACGTCGACCTGGTGTCGTCCTGGGGTCCGATGATTCTCGGGCACGCTCACCCGGCAGTCGTCGAAGCCGTTCGCGAAGCAGCCCTCGGAGGTCTCTCCTTCGGTGCGCCGACCGAAGGCGAAGTCGCTCTCGCCGAGGAAATCGTCGCCCGCGTCGCGCCCGTGGAAAAGGTTCGCCTGGTCAACTCCGGAACCGAAGCCACGATGAGCGCAGTCCGCCTCGCCCGCGGATTCACCGGGCGGACCAAGATCGTCAAGTTCTCCGGTTGCTACCACGGCCACGTCGACGCCCTTCTCGCCGACGCCGGATCCGGCCTCGCGACGTTCGGGCTGCCGACCTCTCCCGGCGTGACCGGCGCTCAAGCAGAAGACACCATCGTCGTGCGCTACAACGATCTCGACGCGGTGGCCGCGGCCTTCGCGGCCAATCCCGGCGCCATCGCGTGCGTCATCACCGAAGCTGCCGCCGGAAACATGGGCGCCGTCGCACCGCTTCCCGGTTTCAACGAGGGTCTGCGTCGTCTCACCCGTGAGCACGGCGCACTCCTGATCATGGACGAGGTGATGACCGGATTCGTCGCCGCCGGACTCGCGAGCCTGCGCGCCGCCGACGCCGAGGTGTACGCCAAGCTCGGCCGGAACGCGACCGCCCTCGGCGACCTCATGACCCAAGCACTCACCGCCGAAGGCGTCGAACACCGAGTGCAGTACGCAGGCACCTTGGTGAGCGTGTTCTTCACCGAGAACACGGTGACCAACTACGACGAAGCCAAAGCCGCGCAGACCTGGCGATTCCCCGCCTTCTTCCACGCACTGCTCTCCCGCGGCGTGTACCCGCCGCCGAGCGCGTTCGAAGCGTGGTTCGTCTCCGCAGCCCTCGACGATCGAGCCTTCTCGATCATCGCCGACGCCATGCCTCACGCAGCCAAGGCCGCGGCTGCTGCCGTCAAGCCCTGACCAGTTCCCATTCCAGAACACCCGCACGCTTCCGACATCCATCATCTTCAGCGAGGACCCTCGACTGTGACCGACGCCGATCACCCCGACCACACGTCCACCCGCACCATCGTCCACGTCCTGCGCCACGGCGAAGTACACAACCCGCGCGGGATCCTCTACGGACGGCTCCCGGGCTTCCGGTTGTCGGTGGCGGGCGAAGCTCAGGCTCGTGCGGTCGCGTCGGTGCTCGCCGATCACGACATCACCCACGTGGTCGCGTCGCCGCTGCAGCGGGCGCAAGAGACCGCGACTCCGATCGCCGAGGCACACAAGCTCGACATCGTCACGGACGAAAACCTGATCGAGGCAGGCAACGAGTTCGAGGGTCTCAAGGTTGCCGTCGGGGACGGTGCGCTCTCGCGTCCGCGTCACTGGTGGAAACTGCGTGACCCGTTCACCCCGTCCTGGGGCGAGCCCTACCTGCAGATCGCGCATCGCATGCTCGCAGCCGTCAATGCCGCACGCGTCGCGGCAGTCGGACACGAAGCCGTCGTCGTCAGCCATCAGCTCCCGGTCTGGACACTGCGTCGATTCCTGCAGGGCGAGCGTCTCTGGCACGACCCCCGTCACCGTCAGTGTGGACTGGCCTCGTTGACTTCACTGGTCTACGAAGGCGACACCCTGGTCGACATCGTCTACTCCGAACCTGCCGGCGCCTCCGACCCGAGAGTGACAGGAGCATGATTTCGCGCCGCATCGCCGCAGCATTCGCAGCCGCTGCGTCGGCGATGCTTCTTCTCTCGTCCTGCGCGACCGGCGACGACGCCGTCGCACAGGGCGGAACTTTCGACTTCGTCTCACCGGGCGGACAAACCAAGATCTTCTACGATCCGCCGTCCGACCGAGGCACCATCGGCAAGCTCTCCGGGCCCGATCTGATGAACGAAGGTCAGAAGGTCGGTGTCGAGGACTTCGAGGGCAAGGTCGTCGTTCTCAACGTCTGGGGTCAGTGGTGCGGACCGTGCCGCGCCGAAGCCGACGACCTGGAACAGGTCTACGAGCAGACCAAGGATTCGGGCGTGCAGTTCCTCGGCATCAACGTCCGCGACGACACCAAGAACAAAGCGCAGGACTTCGTGGTCGACAACAAGGTCTCGTACCCGTCGATCTACGACCCGTCGATGCGTTCGCTGATCGCCCTCGGTGACGGCTACCCCACGTCGGTCATTCCGACGACGATCGTCCTGGACCGCCAGCATCGCGTCGCCGCGGTGTTCCTCCAAGAACTTCTCGCCGAGGATTTGCTGCCCGTCGTCCAGCGAGTAGCTCAGGAAGACGCGCAGTAAAGATGACAACCACGACCACTACGCTGCTGGCCGGCAGCGACACACTGAGTGCCGGTGTGGGCGAAGCGTTTCAGAACGCGGCGTCGTCCGGTCCGCTTCTGCTCGCCCTCGGCGCCTGTGTGCTCGCCGGTCTGGTGTCGTTCGCTTCACCGTGCGTCGTGCCGCTCGTTCCCGGCTACCTGTCCTACCTGGCCGGCGTCGTCGGTGCCGACGCTCCCGCGATCACCGCCGAAGAAGCGAAGACGCGGACGATCACCCGGAGCAGTCGACTGAGGGTGGCCGGTGCGGCCGGACTGTTCGTCGCGGGCTTCACCGTTGTGTTCGTCCTCGCGACCGCGTCGGTATTCGGCGTGATCTCCACGCTGCTCGTCAACCGCGAGGTCCTGATGCGAGTGGGCGGTGTCGTCACCATCGCAATGGGTCTCGTCTTCATCGGGCTGATTCCGGCGCTGCAGAAGGACGTTCGTTTCGAACCGCGTCGCGTGTCGTCACTGGTGGGTGCGCCGCTGCTCGGGGGAGTGTTCGCTCTGGGCTGGACGCCGTGCCTCGGTCCGACATTGGCAGGCGTGATGTCCGTAGCGGCGGGAACCGACGGGATGACGGCCGCGCGTGGTGTCACGTTGATCGTCGCGTACTGCATCGGACTCGGCCTGCCGTTCATCATCTTGGCGCTGGGATCCGCGCGCGCGCTGACCGGCGTCGGCTGGTTGCGTCGTAATGCACGCACCATTCAAATTTTCGGCGGAATCATGTTGGTGGCAGTGGGAATCGCCCTCGTCACCGGCGCGTGGGACCAGTTCGTCGGCTGGGTTCGCGACGCATTTATCTCGGAGGTGACGCTGCCGATATGACAGCTGACGACAATAACGACCACCCGAAACCCGTGCTGCCGAAGCAGTCGGTGATCGGTCGAGTCGTTGCACTCGGGCGCAACACCTGGCGCGGGCTCACCTCGATGCGGACCGCGCTGGTACTGCTGTTCCTCCTCGCGCTCGCTGCGATCCCCGGCGCCCTGCTGCCACAGCGAACCCTCAACGAGGGCAAGGTCACCGACTACATCGCCGCGCGTCCGACGCTCGGTCCGTGGATGGACCGCCTCGAATTGTTCGACGTGTTCAGCAGTTTCTGGTTCACCGCGATCTACGCATTGCTCTTCATCTCGCTGGTCGGCTGCATCCTGCCGCGTTGCGTGGAGCACGCGAAGGCGCTGCGCACCCGTCCGGTGAATGCGCCGCGCAATCTTGCTCGCCTGCCGCACCACACCACGAGCGTTGTGGACGGCGAGACTCCCGACGAACTTGCTGCCCGGGTGTCGAAAGAACTGCGCGGGTGGCGCGTCGAAACGCGTCGCGGCGATTCGAAATCACGACGCGAAGGCGAGATCACCATCTCGGCGGAGAAGGGATACCTCCGCGAGTTCGGCAACCTCGTGTTCCACCTCTCGCTGGTCGGATTGTTGATCGCGATCGCCGCGGGCAAGTTGTTCGGCTACGAGGGCAATCGCATCGTCATCGCCAACGACGGCCCCGGGTTCTGCACGACCTCGCCGGCAGTGTTCGACTCCTTCGTCGCCGGTCTGAGCCTCGACGGCACCGGCATGACCCCGCTGTGTGTACGTGTGAAGAATTTCCAGGCCGACTACCTCGAGACCGGTCAGGCCGAGATGTTCACCTCGGACATCTCGTACCAGGCAGGCGACGACCTCGAGTCCGATACCTGGCGGGACACGACCATCCAGGTGAACCACCCACTGCGGATCGCCGGCGATCGTGTGTACCTGCAGGGACACGGATATGCGCCGACATTCACCGTCACGTTCCCGAACGGTGAGACCCGCACCGAGACGCTCCAGTGGCGTCCGGACGACGCCACGACGTTCCTGAGCAGTGGCGCGATGCGCTTCGACCCGCCGGGCGGCATGTATCCCGATGCGGACGAGCGTCGGAAGAATCAGATTGCCATCGAAGGATTGTTCGCGCCCACCGCGCTGTTCCACGGCAACCTGCTGTCGTCGAGTTACCCGGCGATGAACGATCCGGCAGTCGCCATCGACATCTACAAGGGCGACACCGGACTCGATACCGGTAACCCGCAATCGCTGTTCGAACTCAACACCGAACTGATCAATCAGGGCCGACTGGTCAAGCAGGATCGAGTCAATCTGTTTCCGGGGGAGAGCGCGACGCTTGCCGACGGAACCCAGGTGCGATTCGATGGTGCCGTCGACTTCGTGAACCTGCAGGTCTCCCACGATCCCGCTCAGGTGTGGGTGTTGGTTTCGGCGTTGACCATGATGGCGGGCCTACTCGTCTCGCTCGTGATCAAGCGTCGCCGCGTCTGGGCACGTATCTATCCAGATGACGAACGACGTACTGTAGTAGAACTTGGTGGGCTTGCCCGCACCGACCACGCAGGCTGGGGCGACGAGTTCGACCGCCTCGCCGACCGCTTGCTGAAAAGCAATCCGACCACCGCGGTGAACCAACCGCACGCGCAGGAGAACGCCCGATGACAACGAACGAGACACTCGCGCAGTACAGCGACTGGGCCTTCAAGTCCGCCTTCACCGTGCTCGTGCTGGCGTTTGTGCTGCTCATCGTGCAGTACGCGTCGGCCAGAGCAAAGGCGGTTCAGGACAAGGAACTGGTCTCCGCCGGCGGTGTCGACGCATCCGTGCCTGGCAGGGTCGCGGAGACTCCGAGCAAGTCGCTCTCGGAACGATTCGGCGGAATGGGCCGAGCTGTCCTGGTCGTCGGAACGGTGCTGATCATCGCGTCGATCGTGCTCCGCGGATTTGCGACGGAACGATTCCCGCTCGGCAACATGTACGAATTCGTGGCGATGGCGTGTGCGGCGTCGTTGCTGGTCGGGCACGTCCTGTTGATCAAGCCGGCGTACCGTCCGATGTGGGTCTTCTTGCTGGTGCCGGTTCTGATCTTGATGTTCCTCGCCGGCACGGTCCTTTACGCCGACGCGGCTCCCGTGGTTCCGGCGCTGCGCTCGTACTGGCTTCCGATTCACGTGACGATCGTCAGCGTCGGTTCCGGAATCTTCATGATCGGCGGTATCGCGAGCCTTCTGTTCCTGCTGCGACTGAAGTTCCCGCCCGGTGACGAAGGCACGAGTATCGGTGGCCGGATCGCAGAGCGACTGCCGGATGCCCAGACTCTCGACCGCTTGGCGTACAAGAGCACGATCATCGCGTTTCCGCTGTTCGGCGCCGGCGTCATCCTCGGTGCCATCTGGGCGGAAGCTGCGTGGGGACGCTTCTGGGGTTGGGATCCGAAGGAGACGATGTCCTTCATCGCCTGGGTGATCTACGCGGCCTACCTGCATGCGAGGGCAACGTCCGGGTGGCGGGAGACGAAGGCCGCCTGGATCAACATCGCCGGTTTTGTTGCGATGCTGTTCAATCTCTTCATCATCAACATGGTCGTCTCCGGCTTGCACTCCTACGCGGGACTCACCTGATCCTCTCGAGGTACCGTGGGTGGCTGCCGACCGGTCTGTAGGTATTACCGGTAGGTACGTCAGGGGCGGGCAACAGTTACGATGCAGCTTGGCGAATTACTAGCTGTCTGGTAGCTGTGGGATCGACGAGGGGGAGCGGCGAGATGGCCGACAAGATTGAAGACGCCGGAGCAGGATTGTGGGAGCCGGTGCGCCCTGCCGAGCCGACGCGGCGCGAGCCGCCGACGACGACCCCAGCGGCTCCGGTACCAGGTCCCAAGACTCCGGTCATCCAGTATCCGGCAGCGCAGCCAGGCCCGATCAACGGCCAGTTCTCGACCTCGCCTGCGATGCCGATGCAGACCTACGAACCTACGAATCGTGGAGGGTCGCTTCCTGATTCACGAACTGGCGTTCCGCAGCCTGTTCAGAATTCGCAGCCTGTTCGGAACTCGCAGCCTGTTCAGAACCTGCATCCTGTTCAGAATTCGCAGCCCGGCCCGACGGCGCATTCATCCGCGAGACCGCTCCAGCAACCGCAGGTACCTTTTTCGCCCGGCGTCCATCCGCCCAATCCCGCGATTCGGCAGTTCGGTCATCCCGGCGCTGCGCCGGTGCAGAACGGCCACGCCCTCCAGAATGGTCAGGCCGTGCCGATGGCCCCGCCGACGGCGCCACCTACTCGCGCTCCGATGCCGCAGACCGGACTCATCTCGGCTCCGGACAGTCGCTTCGAGTCCGCTCTCCCGATGACTGCGCAAGATCTCTCGGCTGCGCTCCTCGTCAAGCGGCCTGTCCGGCCTGCCCCGGTGGGTGGCTGGCGCAAGGCGCTGTACACGTTGTCCGGCCGATCGGTGAACCTCGGAAACGGTGCAAAAGAGCAGCACCTCGTCGAGTTGACGCGCCAGATCAACCAGCCGCTGCAGGGCTGCTACAAGGTTGCGGTGCTCAGTCTCAAAGGCGGCGTCGGAAAGACCACGACCACAGCGACACTGGGGTCGATGTTCGGCTCGATCCGCGGCGATCGCGTCGTCGCTGTCGATGCAAACCCCGACCGGGGAACGCTGAGCCAGAAGATCCCGCTCGAAACTCCGGCAACAGTGCGAAACCTGCTGCGCGACGAGAACAGCATCGAGAAGTACAGCGACGTCCGTGGCTACACATCGCAAAATCGACACCGGCTCGAAGTGCTTGCCTCCGACAGCGATCCAGCAGTTTCAGAGGCCTTCAGCGGTGGGGACTACACGCGCACGGTCGACATGCTCGAGAAGTTCTACAGCATAGTTCTGACCGACTGCGGCACCGGATTGATGCACTCGGCGATGCAGGCCATTCTCGAAGGTGCAGATTCGTTGATCGTCGTCAGTTCCGGTTCCGTCGACGGTGCACGTAGCGCCTCCGCAACACTTGATTGGCTCGACGCTCACGGTTACAGCAGGCTGGTCGCCACGTCCGTAGCTGTCATCAACGCGGTACGGCCTCGCTCGGGCAAGGTTGATCTGCCGCGGGTCGTCGAGCACTTCGAGCAGCGCTGTCGAGCGGTGAAACTGATTCCGTTCGATCCGCATTTGGAAGAGGGCGCCGAAATCGATCTGGACCGGCTGCGTCCAGGTACTCGGGAAGCGGTGCTGGAGTTGGCTGCGGTGGTTGCGCAGGACTTTCCGGCCTCCCCGTTCGCGTTGACGGGGCGGTAATCGGATAGCCGGGCGAGCCCGGACGCTACGTCGACGCGTCAGTCGGCGGTACGTCCGGACCTTCCGTGCGCTTGCGTCGTGTTTGCTGGTTCACATTCCACAGGAATTCGGGATCGTCATCCGGCCCGCGTACACCGCTCACCGGGGTGCGCGTCGACGGATCGGGCCCGAATGCCTTCCACATCAGAACGATCAATGTCACCAAACCCACCAACGCCAACAGATACAACACGGCGCACCTCCTCAGGGATCTGAAGTCGAGCCTACTCAGTCTCCGCCCCGCTTCACCAGAAGTGGTGCGGACAAGCGTTTCGGCTCAGTGCGCTAGTGCTGTATCTGTCGGGTACTGCAAGATCTGTCGGGTACTGCAAAGTGCTTCGAAGTGAGCCGAGTTTGCTCAGTTGTTGTCTGCTTCGGTGGTCAGCGAGCGCAGAAGCTGCATGACCTCGGTCTCACGGAATCGACGATGTCCTCCTGGCGTGCGAAGCGAGCCCAGTCGTCCTGCGTGTGCCCAGCGGGTCACGGTCTTGGGATCGACATGAAACAATGCCGCTACCTGTCCGGGCGTCATGAGTGCGTCTGCGGCGGTATTGAAGGTTGGTGCGCTCATTGTGAGGTCCTCCATGTTGATGTCGAACGTTTGACGAACAGTGATTCCGAACCGAGCAGTGATTCCGAACTTTGGTTCCGAACCGGTGTGTCGACCAGTTGCCAAAAACCTGCGTCGAGTTTGTTTCGAAGTCCTTCGCTCACATTCGACCGTTTTCTGAGTGGTAGCGCAATGTTTGCACAGATATAGCCGGGTAGTCGATCTTTCAAGAAAAAGTAATGTTTAAGTAAAGGACAAAATGGATATAGCGGGCTCGGTCCCACCCGTATTCGGAATGGGTAACCTGAGAGGGTGAGTCAGTTGTCTGAAAACCCCGAAAATGTTCCTTCTGAGCCGGTCAAGGCCAGTAAACCTTCCGCAAACTCTGGGCAAGCAAAGTCGGCTTCCGGGCCGGTGACCAAGGGTCAACTAGCCCGCGACGTGGTGCTGTACTCGGTCGCTCGGCTGCTGCTTGTCGTCGTGATCGGTGCCGTCATCATCGGTGGCGGAAAGCTCGCCGGCACGGACGTTCCCTTGATCGTCGCGGCGCTGTTCGCAGTTCTGATCGCGCTGCCGCTGTCGTTGCTGCTCTTCGCGAAACTGCGCAAGCGTGTTAATGCGGGCATTGCGGCGGTCGACGCCCAGCGTCGGTCCGATCGTGACGATCTTCGCTCCAAGCTGCGCGGAGACGGGCGGTGACCACGGGGTCGCTCGACGTCGACCGTCGGACCTCACGCCAGTGGGTCGACAACGCGGTGCGGTTGATCGAAGCCGACGCGCAACGCAGCGCGGACACTCACCTGCTGCGCTATCCGCTGCCGAGTAACTGGACCGTCCAGCTTTATCTGAAGGACGAGTCGACCCACATCACGGGGAGTCTCAAGCATCGACTCGCACGGTCGCTTTTCCTCTACGCGATCTGCAACGGCTGGGTTACCGAAGAGACCACTGTCATCGAAGCGTCGTCCGGATCGACGGCTGTCAGCGAGGCGTATTTCGCGAAGTTGCTGGGCCTGGATTTTGTCGCGGTGATGCCCGCGAGCACGAGTCCCGCCAAGATCGCGTTGATCGAGGCGCAGGGGGGACGTTGTCATTTCGTGAGCGATCCGTCGTCGATCTACTCGGAATCGCATCGGCTCGCGAGTGAGTTGAACGGTCACTACATGGACCAGTTCACCCACGCCGAGCGCGCGACGGATTGGCGCGGAAACAACAACATCGCCGAATCGATCTTCACTCAGCTCGAACACGAGGAACATCCGATTCCCGACTGGGTGGTCGTCGGAGCCGGGACGGGCGGAACCGGTGCCACGATCGGCCGCTTTCTTCGTTACCGGAAATTCGACACGGGGCTGTGCGTGGTGGACCCGGAGCACTCCGTGTTTTTCGACGCGTGGCGAGCGAGCGATCCGTCGATCGTCGGTACTCGAGGTTCCCGGATCGAGGGCATCGGCCGTCCGCGCGTCGAACCGTCGTTTGTCGGTCAGGTGGTCGACCGAATGATCAAGGTGCCGGACGCAGGCTCGATCGCGGCCGCACGGCACGCCAGCACAGCCCTGGGGCGCAAAGTGGGCGGCTCGACGGGGACGAACCTGTGGGGAGCTTTTGCGTTGATTGCCGAAATGATGGCGGCCGGGCGCAGCGGCAGCGTCGTCACCCTCCTGTGCGACGGCGGAGAGCGTTACTCGGGCACCTATTACAACGACGAATGGGTGGCTTCGGAAGGGATCGACCTGCTCGGCCCGACGACAGTGCTGGACGAGTTCGTCCGTTCGGGTGCGTGGACGGCCAGTTCCTGAATCGCCGGCGCCGGACCGTGTGACGGGCGGCTCATCGTCACGCGCGGCCAGGCGTCCAACCCGGACGACTGCTCGTCCGTTCTGATGCGTATCAGGCCGGGGGAGAGCGTGTTCTCGGCCAGGCGCACGAACCCGAGGCGCTCGTAGTACGGCGCGTTCCACGGAACGTCGACAAACGTCGTCAGAGTCACGAGATCGTGGTGATGGTCCGCCGCCCATTCGGTGACGGCGTCGATCAGCTGTGCTCCGAGGCCTTTCCGGGCATGATCGGGGTGAACGGAGACCTGCTCGATATGCGCGCCGCCGTCCACGATCTCGACGAGTGCGTACGCAACGGGCACGTCGTTCGCGTCGGTCTGAACCCAGATGTGCTCGGCTGCGAGAAAATCGTTCAACTCGTCGAGCGTCGGCGGTGGATCGTCTGCGATGGCGTCCATCCCGATGTCTCGGAACGGTTCGCCGGCGGCGATCTCGATCTGTTGCAGTGCGGGTAGGTCGGTGGATATGGCCGAGCGGATCACAGAAACCGTTTTACCTCGAGAGTGGAGTTTCTCCCAGCGCTACGCCTTCTGTAACGCAAACCTACGCAACCGTAGGTTGTGTATCGTTTGGTCAAGGGGCACTTCTCCAGCGAGGGCGGATCATGGGCAATCCTGAAGTTTCACTCGACAATTACGAGGCTGTGTACGAGTACTACCGCAGTCATCAGCAGAACCGATTCGTGGCGAAGTTCGCTTATGCCGCATTGGCGCTGAAGTACCGCCCGCGAGTGAGGTACGCGCCGGGTGCGGAAGCTGCGCTGAAGACTCTCCTGGAACGTAAGACGCAGTTGGTCGTGGCAGTCAATCATCTGACCGAGAGCGACCAGTTCACGCTCGCCGCGACCGCGTGGCGTACTCCGTTGCGTCGAGTGATCGGACGGACCCGGGTCCTCGCCAAAGACGAACTCTTCGTTGATCCTTCACAGCGCAAGAAGGTCGACATGATGGGCAGCATCCCGGTTTTTCGCAGCAAGAACTACGGCCTCCGTGCAGTTTCGGATGCCGGCCGAGTGATGATGGACGTCGCGGCCGAGCGGCTGGGCAACGGGGACTGTCTGGCGATTTTCCCGGAAGGGACGTGCAACACCGAAGATCCGACGCGGCTGCAGCACGTCAACAGCGGAATCGGCCACATCGTCGCGCGCGCCGAGAAGTTGGGATGCTCACCGGCCCTGGTGTCGATCGGCATCAATTACGGTCCAGTGGCCGGCGACGTCAAGGCTGCGAGTGTCTTTGTCGGAATGCCGGTGACCGAACTTCCGGACAAGCCGATGGATATCGCCCGAACTGTGCAGGCCGACTTGCAGGTGGCAGTGGACGGGGCCGTCGCCGGGTACTAGGCGCGCCTGTCAATTTTGGTTGACAAATTCCGGTTGTCAACCTAAATTGACAACATGACCGAAGCAACCTCTCTCGCTGCTGCCGCCGGTAGCCCGGATCCCACCGAGGGATTGCGTGCTGTTCGAGCGCTGCGTCGTCTTCTCGAAAAACTCGAGGCCATTCAGGTCGCCAATGCGCGCCGTCACGGATGGTCCTGGCAGGCGATCGCGGAAGCTCTCGAGGTCAGCCGTCAAGCCGTCCACAAGAAATACGCGTCCGCGCAGTCGGAATCGATGCTGCGTTCACTGCGCGAGAAGGGCAGGTAATTGCCATGTTCGAAAGGTTCTCCGCACAGGCTCGAGGCGTCGTTGTCGATGCTGTCGCCGGCTCCGGTCCTGTCACGCCGATGGAACTTCTGACCGCGCTGATCACCTCTGATCGGGGCATCGCCACCGAGGTGCTCACCGAGTCTGGTGTCACGCTCGACGTGATCCGCCACGCCGGCGCCGGATCGAACGAAGGTAGCTCCAACAATTTCGACGACGACGCCGAGATACTCAAGTCGATCGGCATCGATCTCGATGCGGTTCGGGAGAGTCTCGAGCAGTCCTTCGGCGAAGGTGTGCTGGACGAGACTCCTGTGCCGGACGGCGTCGACACTTCTCGCAAGAGCCGATTCGGGTTCCCTCGTTCACGATTCGAGAAGGACTCCAAGAAGGTGTTGGAACTCTCGCTCCGTGAAGCGCTCGCGCACAAGGACAATCGAATCGGTGCCGAACACATCCTGCTCGGCATCCTGCGTGTCGCCGACGGGCCTACCCGTCAGGCCCTCGAAACGCAGGTCACGATGTCGGTGATCCGTGAGCGCTTGGAAGCGAAGATGAATCGCGCCGCCTAGATTCGGCACGGCTCCGCATGCACGGGGCGGGATGTGCCAGCATTCAGACATGACATTTCTGGCACGTCTCATCATCAACGGCATAGCCATCTGGCTGGCGTCGGCGTGGGTCACCGGCATCACGATCGCCAACCACGACAACGGCACCTGGGGCACGGTTCTCGTGATCGCGGTGATCGCTTTGATCTTCACGGTGGTCAACGCGTTCATCAAGCCGGTAGTGCAGCTTCTCTCGCTACCGCTGCTCATCCTGACTCTCGGATTGTTCACGCTCGTGATCAACGCCCTCATGCTGATGCTGACGGCGTGGATCTCGTCCGGAACGTCCTACGGCTTGACGGTCGACGGCTTCTGGACGGCAGTCTGGGGCGCGCTGATCATCTCGATCGTGAACTTCCTGCTCAGCGCGTTCGTCCCGGACAACCGTTGAGTCCGTCGACTTTCAGGCGAGACTGAGCGCAACTGCGGTCGCGGCACCCCAGACGAGCATGGCGAGTCCGGTGTCGCGCAACGCGGGGATCAGGGCCATACCCTGCCCGCCCGAACGCAGTGGGGCGTTGGCTCGGATTGCCAGTGGCAACGCCAGCAATCCGAGCAATGCCCACGGAGTACGCAGGATCAGCAGCAGGGTCGCGACGAACGGGACGGCCAGCAGGATCACGTGCAGCGTGCGTGTCCTGGCGTCGCCGAGCCGGACTGCGAGAGTGATCTTTCCGGACTCGGTGTCGGTCGGGATGTCTCGAAGATTGTTGGCAACGAGCACCGCGCTCGAGAACGAGCCGATGGCGATCGCGCCGGCCAGCCCGGCCAGATCCACCCGCTCGGCCTGTACGAACTGAGTTCCCAGCACTGCAATCAGTCCGAAGAAGATGAACACGGCGATCTCGCCGAACCCGCTGTATCCGTAAGGCTTCTTGCCGCCGGTGTAGAACCAGGCACCGATGATGCAGAACACGCCGACCGCAACCAGCCACCAGGCTGTGGTCGCCGCCAGAACGAACCCGGCTACCGCGGCAACGGTGAAGCAGCTGATCGCCGCGGCCTTCACAGCTCCGGGACTGACCAACTTCGATCCGACCAAGCGCAGTGGCCCGACGCGGTCGTCGTCCGTTCCGCGGATTCCGTCGGAGTAGTCGTTCGCGAAATTCACCCCGACGATCAAGGCCAAGGAGACGATCAGTGCCAGGAGCGCCTTCCACCACACTGCGAGGTCCAGGGACGCCGCGGCTCCGGTGCCGACCAGCACGGGCGCAATCGCGTTCGGGAGTGTGCGCGGCCTCGCGCCTTCGATCCATTGAGCAGCTGTTGCCATACAACGATCTTTGCACTGTGCAATACGATCGAACGCGGTGGATCAGCACATGACTCGAGACGTGAGTGAGCGCGCCAGGTACGCGCAGTCGGGCGAAGACCTGGCAGACATTGCCTTGCTCGGACCCGTTTCGACCAAAGTGGGCGGTCGTCTGGTTCCGTTGCCGGGTCCGCGAGCTCGAACTCTGCTGGTTGCGCTGGCTCGCAATCCGGGTGAGCCACGTACCGCGCAGAGCCTGATCGACGACGTCTGGGGGCTGGAGCCGCCGCGCTCACCGATGAACGCCCTCCACACTCAGGTCTCGCGCCTGCGATCTGCACTCCCGGACGGGGCCCTCGAAGTCACGGCGGCCGGATACCGGCTCACTCTCGCTCGGGAGCGTGTCGACCTGGCCAGAGCAGCGGACGCCGCCCGTGGTCTGCGCACCGTCGGCGCCGACGCGTCCGAAGCGCTCGCCGTCACGACCGCGTCATTGCGCCTGTGGCGCGGTACCCCCGGGAGTGACGTCGTCGGCGACGTTGCAGATCGTCTGGCGCTCGACGCAGGCCGGGTGTACGACGAACTGGAGACGGCGCAGATCGACGCGTTGCTCACATTGGGGGAGTACGCGGCAGCCATTCCCCTGGTGCGCGGACGCCATCTGGCGAGCCCATTCGACGACACAGCGGCCGAGGCGTTGATGCGTGCGCTCGCCGGAGCAGGCCGAGTCAACGAGGCACTCGAAGTGTTCGCGGAGTTCCGCAACCACCTCGCCAATCGCCTGGGCGCTGATCCGTCACCCGCACTGGTGACTCTCAATGCGGAACTTCTCGGGGCACCTGCGGCTACACCGCGGGCCGCGCGTGCGATCGGTCTGCGCGCTGCCCCCAACACCTTGCTCGGTCGCGACAACGACATCGACCAGATCGAATCCTTGCTCGCCCGCTCGCGCGTCGTCACCATTCTCGGACCTGGTGGCGCCGGAAAGACCCGTCTCGCACACGAATTGGGCCTGCGCGGATCCGTGAACCAGCCGGGCGTCTCGGTGGTCCTCGTGGAGTTGGCGTCGTTGCGCAGCAGCGAAGATGTCATCGCGGCCATCGGAGGCACCCTCGGAATCAGCGAATCCGATCTGGCGCCAGGCAAATTGACCGTCGGCCGAACGCATTCGGCGAGAGAGCGACTCAAAGAGGCGCTGTCCGCCGGTCCGATGTTGCTCATCCTCGACAATTGTGAGCACGTGATCGGCGCGTGTTCGGAGATCGTGGCCGAGATGATCGCGGCCGGTCGTCAGCTGACGGTTCTGACCACCAGTCGTTCTCCGCTCATGATCAGTGCCGAGGCGGTGTACCCGTTGCCGCCGTTGGCGATCGACGACGGAAGCGGCTCGGCAGTCGAACTCTTCTCGGCGAGAGCCCGTGCGGTGCGGCCGTCTGTTCATCTGGACGTCGACGCGGTAGTCAAGCTGTGTACGACGCTCGACGGACTCCCGCTGGCGATCGAGCTCGCTGCCGCGCGGGTCCGCACCATGAGCGTCGACGAAATCGGTTCGAGACTGCGAGACAGGTTCGCGTTGTTGCGCTCCGATGATCCGACGTCTCCGGATCGGCATCGCACCCTGCACGCGGTGATCGACTGGAGCTGGAATCTGTTGGGCAGCGGGGATCAGATTGCGTTGCGTCGATTGTGCCGATTCCCGGCCGGCTTCACCCTTTCTTCGGCGCAGGCCGTTGCCGGGTGGGGCGAGTTGACCGATGTGGCAAGTGCCGTCGAAGCGCTGGTGAATCAGTCACTTCTTTCCGTCAGCGACGGGCAGGGAGATCTTCGGTACTACATGCTCGAGACTGTCCGTGAATACGGCGAGGAGCAACTCGCCGCGTCCGGGGAGGGACCGGAAGTGATTCGGCGCCTCGACGACTGGGCGATTGCGATCGCCGAGGATGCCGTCGTGCGTGCACGGACGGATCAGCTCCGTCTGATTGCCGACCTCGACGCCGAGCACGACAACCTTCTGGCTGTACTTCGCTGGGCCGTGGAACGCGGCGACGCGGTGACCGTAGCCAACGTCTTCCCCGTCCTTGCGATTCTGTGGGCCGTACGAGGATCGAACTCGGAAATCTCGAACTGGGCGTCGAAGATCGTCGGGGCGACCGCGGACAACGATCTGCGCGACGTGAATGCAGAACTGGTGGGCGCTACGTTCATCCTGGTGGCGATGCATCTCTTCTTCGGAGAGGCCGATCGAAACCATGCCCGTGCGCGGATCCGACTTCGAAAGCTGTTGCGTGAGCGCGATGATCTCGGTCCGTTGTTCGCATTTCTGATCAAGCTGACCACGAGTGGGATCGCCAACCACAAACTTGCGCGGTTGGTGGCCGAAGGCGTTCGCAGTTCCGATCCCGAGACCCGAATGGCGGCGCTGTCCGCGCGTTCGAACATGCGGGAGAACATCGGAGATCTGCGCGGTGCGTTGCTGGACGGGGAGACTCTGTTCGACTACGCCACCAGCATCGGTGACGAGTGGGGTCTGGCGATGGCGGCCCAACATGTCGGGTCGGTTCACAGCCAATCCGCCCGCTATGGCGAGGCCATCGAGTTCTACGCGATCGCGGCGGCGTCGATGGAACGCCTCGGTGCGCGTGACGAGGCGATGCAGCTCATCTGCTTTCAAGCCGGAGCAATGATCGCGGCCGGTGACACCGCTGGTGGTCGGGTGCTTCTCGATCGTGCACGTCCGGCATTGGCGCATTCGGGTGGGACCGGGGCCATCGAAACCGATCAACGGCGCGCGGCGCTCATAGCGAGTATCGCCGAGGCGGATCTCGCGGACGGCCGTATCGACGAGGGCTTGGCTCGGTATCGAGAAGCGCTGGAGCTGTTGGGTTCTGCGATCGAGAACATCTTCGGTGATCCCTTCGTCGTTCTGCTCGGTGCCGCGGCTGTGTGCGCTCACGCAGTTCACGGCCGGCACGAACTGGTGGCGGGCCGCGTTCTGCAGATGAAGGAGTCGAGTGCGCTCAAGCTCGATCCCAACGGTTACGCGGACCTGCCGCTCGCGGGTTCGTTGGCGTCGGCGATCGGGTCGTTCGATCTTGTCACGGGCAACATCGAACGCGGAGTCGAACTGATGGCTTTGTCGTTGAAAATGCCGGGGAGACAAGACTTCGTCTCGCTCCATCACGCGCGCCTCTCCGACTTCGCGGTTGGTCTGGTCGGAGCCGACAGGTGGTCTGTGGAAACCGAGAAGGTATCGGGTTACTCACGCAGAGCGGTCCGCGAAGCAGTGTTGGCTGCGCTTCGCGGACCGGTGCTGGACTAGGTCTGGACGATGGTGCGGGACTTATGTCTTGCGCATGTACATCCGCACGGTCAAAGGTGCCATGACGGCAACGATCACCGCGGCGCCCACCAGCGACCACACGACGTGGATACCGAAGTGGCCGTCGTTGGCCAGCTCGCGAACCGCGGTCACCAGGTGTGAGACCGGATTGACGTTCACGAACTTCTGAAGCCAACTCGGCATGGTGGCAGGATCGACGAACGCATTCGACAGGAACGT
Organism: Rhodococcus sp. YH3-3; assembly: GCF_001653035.1. NCBI lineage: Bacteria > Bacillati > Actinomycetota > Actinomycetes > Mycobacteriales > Nocardiaceae > Rhodococcus > Rhodococcus sp. YH3-3. Next base: position 2,171,018 of record NZ_BCWH01000001.1, read on the forward strand.
CAGCGGGAACAGCACGAGCATCGAAACACCCTGCACCGTGGACGCTTTGTTCATCAGCACGCCCATGAGAGCGAAGATCCAGCTGATGGAGAAGGCGCACACCATGACCAGGATCGCGGCAGACAGAATGCCGACCACGCCGCCTGCGGGGCGGTAACCCATCGCGAAACCGACGATGAACGTGATGGTCGTGGCGATGCCGTAGCGCACGACGTCGGCGAGCAATGCACCGGACAGCGGGGCGATACGAGCGATGGGAAGGGACTTGAAGCGGTCGAACACGCCCTTGTCCATGTCCTCACGAAGCTGCGTGCCCGTGACGATGGAACCGGTGATGACGGTTTGGACGAGGATGCCGGGGATGATCGTCGGCAGATATGCCGTCACGTCACCGGCGATCGCGCCGCCGAAGATGTAGGTGAACATCAACGTGAAGATGATCGGCTGGATGACGACGTCGAACAGTTGCTCGGGGTTGTGCTTGATCTTGAGAATTCCGCGGTACGCCATCGTGAACGTGTTCGCGAAGCTCTGCTGCAGGCTGATGCGGCGGGGTGCGGCATCCGGCTGGGCTATCGGCGACCGGGGTTTGGTGAGGGTGGTTGTCATGCGACGCTCCGATCGGAGTCGTTGTCGGACTGGGCGTCGTTGCGTCCACCGTCTTCGGGCTGGTGCCCGGTGATGGTCAGGAACACTTCGTCCAGGCTGGGTTTCTGTACGTTGATCTCGTCGACGGCGATACCTTGCTCACGCAGACGGATCAACAGGTCCGCCGTGATCGACGGGTCGCTCAGTGGTGCGGTGATCCGCCCGACCTCGGGAGTGACACCCACCTCGACGCTCAGCGCAGCGGCGATGAGCGAGCGAGCCTCCTCGGTGCGATCACGATCGACCAACTTGAGCTGGAGGGAGGAGATCCCGACCGAAGCCTTGAGTTCGTCGGCGGTGCCGTTGGCGATCACGCGGCCGCGGTCGATCACCGCGATGCGATCGGCCAGTTGATCGGCTTCGTCGAGGTACTGCGTGGTGAGCAACACCGTCGAACCCTCGGCGACGAGTCGCCGGATGGTCACCCACATCTGGGCGCGGGTGCGCGGATCGAGGCCGGTGGTGGGCTCATCGAGAAACAGCAGCGGCGGGCGCGCGATCAGGCTTGCCGCCAGATCCAGGCGTCGACGCATGCCACCGGAGAAGTTCTTCAGCGGTTTGGTCGCGGCCTCGACCAGATCGAACTCCTCGAGGAGTTCGAGGGACTTGGTGCGCGCATCGCGGCGGCTCAGGCCGAGCAGCCGCGAGAAGATCACGAGGTTCTCGGTCGCCGTCAGATCCTCGTCGACGGAGGCGTACTGACCGGTGACGCCGATCAGGGATCGGACCGCGGTGGGTTCACGGCTGACGTCGTGGCCGAAGATGCGCGCCTCACCGCCGTCGGGGCGAAGGAGAGTGGCGAGCATGCGGACGGTGGTGGTCTTGCCGGCGCCGTTCGGCCCGAGGACGCCGAACACCGAGCCGGTGGGGACGGTGAGGCTGACGCCGTCGACCGCGCGGTGCTCGCCGAACTTCTTGACGAGTCCGTCGGCCTCGATGGCAAGAGGCGAAGCTGTGTGGTTCATGGGATGAAGCTTGGCAGACCGATCTTGCATGGACCTTGCGTGGAACTTGCGGTTACTTGCACAGCGCGCGAGGTCGGTGCTCCACAACCGGCAAACAATCCCCAGACGGATCTTGCTTGTCGGTGTGCGGGCGCGGCGGCATCACGCTCGCTGCATGGAGATTCTTACGCGGGCACAGGCTCACCGGGACGGCACCAGCGACGCGCAGTTGCAGCGAGCGGTCAGGCGCGGCGAGCTGCACCGAATCGCAGCGGGGATCTACATGCGCGCCGATCACTTCCGCGAACTCGATGCGAGAGCACGCCACCGCTGCGCTGTCATGGTAGCCACCGAAAGCTGTGGACCAGGCGCAATCGTGAGCCACGCTTCGGCAGCGGTCATGCACGGATTGGATTGCGGCGGATTGCGATTGGACACCGTGCACATGACGCGTAACCGGTGCTCGGGTGGGCGGAAGAGTCAAACCTTGCATCTTCATCCGGCAGTGGTCCCGGCCGAGGAGGTCGTGCTGATCGACGGCGTCGCAACCACGTCGCTTGCGCGAACGTTCGTCGACCTCGCACGGACGACGCCGTTCGAGACCGCCGTGGTGATCGGTGATTGCGCCCTGCGACGTGGGATGAGGCGTGAGAACGTCGACGCTTCGCTCGATCATGCGCGCGGACGGCTGGGAATGAGTCGCGCTCGAGTGGCGGCGACGTTCATCGAACCAGGTGCCGAGAGTCCGGGGGAGTCCATCAGCCGGGTACGCATGCGCGACGACGGTTGGCCGATGCCGACCCTGCAGCACGAGATCCGTCACGGTGGCCGGTTCATCGGGAGAGTCGATTTCTTCTGGAAAGAGCACGGTGTGGTGGGCGAGTTCGACGGGATGGTCAAGTATCGCGGCGACAATCCGGGGAGGGCGGTAGAGCGCGAGAAACTGCGGGAGGACGCGATCCGGGACGCGGGGTTCGAGGTGTTCCGGTGGGTATGGGCGGATCTTCGCGACTTCGAACGTGTCCGCGAAAGGTTCGAGCGGGCTTGCCTCCGCGGAGCCGCGCGCTGATTGTGCAGCCGCGGCGCTGATCAGGCCTGCGGCTGAACAATCGGGCTGCGGCTGCTAGCTGAACCGAGCCACCAGGGCGGCGCGGTCGAGCTTTCCCGGTCCACGCAGGGGGAGCGCGTC
>NZ_BCWH01000001.1:2173983-2185424 GCF_001653035.1 Rhodococcus sp. YH3-3
GAACCATCCGGGCTCGGCGAAGGCAGGGTGGTCGGGAAGCCCGCGGTACCCGGACGCGAGCATCGGACCGCCCAGCAGTACTCGGCCGTCGTCGATACGAATCTGCGCTCCGGACAACGGGATTCCGTCGTAGACGCAACCGCCGGACGTTTCGCTCATCCCGTAGGTGCGGACGACGGTGATGCCCGCTTCGGTGGCCTGCGCGAGTACCGGTGCGGGAGTAGCAGCGCCGCCGAGCAGAACCGCGTCGAGCGAAGCCAGAGCCTCGACCGCGGCGCGATCACCGAGTGCCTTGACCAACTGCGTCGGCACCAACGAGGTGTAGCGGCGCGGTCCGCTCATCGCGGCGACAGCGCCCGGCAATGCGGCAGGGTCGAAACCCGCACTGACGTCGACGATCACCGGTTGTGTTCCGGCGAGGACACTGCGCAACAGAACTTGCATCCCGGCGATGTGGTGCGGGGGGAGAACCAGTAACCAGGATCCGGTGCCGCCGAGGCGTTCGTGAGTCGCGTCGCCGCTGGCTCGCAGTGCGCTCGCGGTGAGCATCGCGCCCTTCGGGGTTCCGGTGGTCCCCGACGTGGCGACCACCAGCGAGATGCCGTCGTCGATTGGCTGATCGGGGTGCAGAGCGTCGCTCAGTCGGGCCGTCTCGCGTGCGTCGGCCGCCGGGACGGGAAGCACGGCGTCGTGCACGCCGTCCAGGATCTGCGCGATGGCAGGCAGTACCTCGAAGACCGCCTCACCCTGTGGAACGGCCAGTGTGCGAAGAACGTTCACCGGACGTCCGGCCCGGCCAGCGGCCAACCACCGGCAGCCAGATGGCTTCGTACGCGGTCGACGTCGGTTTCGAGTGGCATCTCGTTGGTGATCTTCGTGATGAGGACCTGGATGTCGGTCTTCTCGATGGGCAGATCGCCGTCCTCGATCAACGCATCGGCGACGGCGTCGACCTCGGTTTCGGAGAGTCTGCGAGTGAGGAGCGCGAAAAGTGGGATGTAGTCCTGCTCGGGGACGCCATTGGGATAGCCGGCCCGCAACCAGCCGACTATCGACGTGAGGAAGGGCGGAAGGGCCATGACGTCAGCTCACGTCTCGAACTTCGTTGTCGGTGTCCACGTCTTCGATGACCGGCCACCCACCTGCGCGCAGCCTTTCGGTGACACGATCGACGTCGTCCTCGGACGGCTCCTCGTTGAGGATTCCCTCGATGATGGCGCGGATGGTGTCGTAGTCGACGTGGCGGTCCGGCACTTCGTGTGCCGACTCGATGGACATCGAAACGACCTGCTCGATCTCCTCGTCGGTCAGACGACGACGGAGAACGGCGAGCAGCGCAAAATGATCCTTGTCCGGGATGCCCTCGGGATACCCGGCACGCAGCCAGTCGAGCACGCTGCGCAATGAATACTTGCTCAAATCCTCGGCCTCATTTTCGTTTCGGTGGTTTCAGTGGTGTGCCGCGACGACCACTCAGAAGACGTGGATTCCGAACGTGCTGGCCAAGAAGTTCTTCATCAACAACAGTATTCCGGCGAAGATCGTGACGAGCACGACCGCAAAACAGAGGTACGCACCCATTTTACCCAGGGTGGACGGTCCTTCGGTGCCGTCGGCGTTCGGCAGACTCAGCGACTTGAGGCCGAAGGCGAAGATCGCCGGCAGTCCGGCTCCGAAGAGCAGTCCGACTGCCACTACCTGCCAGAGCGAATCGAGGGTATCGGTGAGTAGATGCATTCTCTTGCGCCCCTTTCAGGAGTTGCGAGTGGGTTCGGTGGACGGAGTGGGATCAGCAGTCGGAATCTCGCGAGCCGTCGCATCCGGATTCTCGTCCCATTCGGCGGTCACGTTGGCGGCGTCTACGGGTTCCTTACGCGAACGCAGGTACATGAAGATCGCGAACGCGATGAGGGCAGCGAAGACGACGAGAACGCCGGCCAGGCCGCCGATCAGATGCGCGAGTGCCCAGCAGATGGCGCCGACCACTGCGGCCGACGGCAAGGTGATCAACCAGGCGGCGGCCATCCGGCCTGCGACGCCCCAGCGGACCTCGGCGCCCTTGCGCCCGATGCCGGTACCGAGGATCGATCCGGTGGCGACGTGGGTGGTCGAGAGGGGGAGTCCGAGGTGGCTCGACGTGAGAATGATGGCGGCGGACGACGCTTCGGCTGCCAGACCCTGCGGCGCGGCGATCTCGACAAGGCCCTTGCCCAGGGTGCGGATGATGCGCCAACCGCCCAGGTAGGTGCCGAGAGCGATCGCGACGGCACAGGTGAACTTCACCCAGAACGGCATCTCGGTCTCGGCGGTGATGGTGCCGTGAGCGACCAGGGCCAAAAAGATGACGCCCATAGTCTTCTGGGCGTCATTGGTGCCGTGCGCAAGTGAGATCAATGAGGCGGTGCCGATCTGGCCGAAACGGAAACCGCGCTCACGCTCGTCTTCCTTGACGGATGCGGTGATTCGGTACACGAGCTTGGTACCGACGCCTGCGACCAGGGCCGCGACGACCGGCGCGAGGATCGCGGGGACGACGACCTTGGTCAGAACTCCACCCCACTCGACGCCGCCCATACCGATGGAGGCGATTGCGGCGCCGATCAATCCGCCGAACAGTGCGTGTGAGGAGCTCGACGGCAATCCGAGCAGCCAGGTCGCCAGATTCCAGATGATTCCGCCGACGAGACCGGCGAAGACGATCAGCAGCAGATCCTGCCCACTGACCGCGCCGAGGTTGACGACGCCTTTGGCCACGGTCGCAGCGACCTCGACGGACAGGAACGCACCGACCAGGTTCAGGATCGCGGAAAGTGTGACCGCAACTTTGGGCTTGAGTGCTCCGGTCGCGATGGAGGTGGCCATTGCGTTACCGGTGTCGTGAAAACCATTCGTGAAATCGAACGCGAGGGCGGTGACAACTACCACCAGGAGGATTACGAGCTCTGCGGTCACAACGTGAATTGTGCGTATCGAACGCGTAAAAGTACAGCGAACGGGATGCGAACAGGGGCTCCGCGGAGTACGTCCCCGCGCGTGGGCTGCGGCGCTGCCGTTCGCGATGTGTTCAGCGCCACGAAATCGGAACCCTGTGTGGGACCTCACTTTTTGGTCTCACTCACCGGGAAGGCACATTCGGACCGTTTTAAACGCTGATTACCTACGGGCACCGAGCGCACCGGAACAGGGGTTTCACCCCTGTTTCTCGGTGTCTGTCAGTGAGAAGGAGAGCTCCGACCGTGAAGCCCAACAAGTCCACGAAGCTGATCGTGGCACTCGCCGCGACCGCCGTTCTGGCGTCAGCCTGCGCATCGAATCGTGGTGACGATCCCTACGCCGTCGCTGTCGGCGGACCCGGCGTCAGCGCAGACCTTGCGTCGAGCACATCCGACGCGAAGTTCGGCACCCTCGATTCGCCCTGTGGTGAAGGCGACGCCACCGGCGCAACCGATCAAGGCGTCAGCGACACCGAGATCAAGATCGGGTTCGGTGACGACCGCGGTTATGTGAAGTCTCCTGGGCTGAACAAGGAAATGAGCGATGCGGTGAACGCGCTCATCTCTTGGTGCAACGATCAGGGCGGCATCAACGGCCGCAAGGTTGTCGGTACCGACTACGACGCCGCGATGACGCAGGCCAACTCGGTCATGCAGGAAGCGTGCGCGAGCCAGTTCATGATGGTCGGCTACGGCTTCGCGATGGATCAGACCGCCGAGCAGACGCGTGTCGCGTGCAACCTGGTGTCCGTGCCAGGCTTCACCGTGTCACCCGACGCAGCCAACGGACCGATGACATTCCAGGGTGTCCCGTTCCCGGTCGACTACGCGAACGGTTCGCAGTGGTTCCAGATGGCCGAGATGCACCCCGATCTGGTGAACGACTTCGACGTCGTCAACAGCACGATGCCCACGATCATCAGCTCCACCACGAAGATTCGCTCGATCGCCGAGGCTGCGGGCTTCAAGCTCAAGGATTGCGGCGTCACACTCAACTACGAGGGGGAATCGAGCTATGTGCCGTTCGCCGAGAAGTACAAGGAGTGCGGCGCGAAGGGGATCTGGACGTCACGATCGGCAAGCCCGTCGGAGCTGAACTTCGTGAAGGCCCTTGACCAGGTCGGGATCGATCCCGTCTTCTTCGGTGAAGCCACCTGGTACGGCGCGACCGTCTCCGATTGGAACAAGGACACCGGACTGCTCGACAACCTCAACGCGGGCATGACCTTCCAGATGCTCGAGAACGCGGACAAGGTGCCCGCAGTGAAGAAGTACGTGGATCTGGTCTCCGAGCAGGGTGGCAAGACCGCGCTCCTCGGTATGCAGGCGGCGTCGTCGTTCCTACTGTGGGCGGCCGCCGCGGACGAGTGCGGTAGCGATCTGACGCGTCAGTGCATGGTGAACGAACTCTCGAACATTCACGAGTGGGACGGCGGCGGATTGCATGCCGTCACCGATCCCGGCAAGAACATGCCGGCCACCTGCGGACTCATGACCTCGCTGAAGGGCAGTACCTACTCGCAGGCGTTCCCGTCCACCGCGGGCGAATTCAAGTGTGACCCCAAGTACCTCGTCGCGACCGACAAGAGCACCTGGGGAACCGAACTCGGCGCTGACCGCGTGTCGACGAAGTACCAGAACGCCAACGTCATCAAGCCGCAGTCCTGATTCTTCCGACTCGGGCGGCGAGCGCCAACCGCCGCCCGAGTCCCTAACGAGGGTTCAGCCATGAACACTTTTGTCACTTTCACGATCCTGGGCCTGGTCCTGGGGTCCGTGTACGCGATCGCCGCCTCCGGGCTGGTACTCACGTACAACACGTCAGGCATCTTCAACTTCGCGCACGGTGCACAGGCAATGCTCGGTGCGTTCATCTACTGGCAGTTGCGCTACGGCTGGGAACTTCCCACTTTCGTCGCTTTGCTGATTTCACTCGTCCTGGTCGGGCCACTGATGGGCCTCGGCCTCTACGTCCTGATCATGAAGGGTCTGCGCGATACCGCCGAGGTCACCAAAATCGTTGTGACGGTCTCGATCCTGCTCGGAATGCTCTCGATCTCGCACTGGTTCTGGCACCCCGAGACCGCTCGGACGATGCAGATGTTCTTCGGCGACCAGTCCAAGATCACGGTGTTCGGCGCGAGCATCCGCTACCACGAGTTGATCTGTATCCTCGTTGCGATCGCCATCGCCGTCGGCCTGCGCATCCTGTTCACGCGCACCCGCGCCGGTGTCGCGATGCGCGGCGTCGTCGACGATCCGGAACTGTTGCGCCTCAACGGCCACAATCCGGAGCGTCTTGCGGCCCTGTCCTGGGCGATGGGTTCGACGCTCGCAGTCCTGGCCGGCATCCTGATCACCCCGATCAGTGGCGGCACACTCGAGGCGAACATGTTGACACTCTTGGTGATCGACGCGTTTGCCGCGGCCATGTTCGGCCGGTTGCGCAGCATTCCGCGCACGTTCGTCGGCGCCGTGGTTCTCGGGCTTGCCGGTACGTACGTATTGGCGTACTTCCCGACGAGTTGGAGTTGGACGTCGAATTTCCGTGTCTCCCTGCCGATGATCGCGCTGTTCGTGGTGCTGATCGTGCTCCCACAGGACCGGTTGCGTGGAGCGGTCACCCGTACTCGCGAGCGTTACCACGTGCCGAGCGTGCGCAAGGCCGTCGTCTGGGGCGTGGCCCTGATCGTCATCGTCTACCTGATCCGTCTGCTGATGGTGACCTCCGCCGTCACCACACTGACCATCGGAATGACGTTCGCGATCATCGCGCTCTCGCTCACACTCCTCACCGGTTACGCGGGTGAATTGAACTTGGCGCCGGTGTCTTTCGGCGCTATCGCTACCATCGTGGCCTTCCACTTCGGGATCTCCGGTTCCGGGTTGGCTGCGCACCTCAACCTGTGGGGCATCGTCGTCGGAGTTCTCGTCACCGCCGTGATCGGTGGCCTCGTCGCCCTGCCGGCGCTGCGGCTCAGAGGGCTGTATCTCGCGCTGGCAACCATGGCCTTCGGAGTGTTCCTCTCCAACATGGTCCTTCGCGACACCACCGAACACGAGATGTTCGGCATGAAGTACTCGCTGTTCAAGGACGGGAACATCGCCCTCCCTCCGCTGAAGATCGGTCCGCTCGATCTGAGCAACGAGACGGTGTTCCTGATGACCGTGACCGCGCTGTTCTCGATACTCGGCGTCGGCGTCATCGCGTTGCGTAACAGCGGCTACGGGCGCCGACTCGCGGCGATGAAGGACAGCCCGGCCGGTTCGGCCATGCTCGGACAGAGCCTGGTTCGGCTCAAGCTCAGCGTCTTCATGATCTCTTCGGGGATCGCCGGTCTCGGCGGCATTCTGATGTCGAGCGCCATGGGGTCCGTCTCGGGCGAGAGCTTTGCCATCATGGTCAGCCTCTCGCTGCTCATGCTGACCGTCGTCGCGGGTATCGGATACGTCACCGGCGCCCTGTTCGGTGGACTGATGGCTGGAATCGGGTTTGCGGTCATCATGGTCTCGTTCACCAATCTGGCTTCGGCGCAACCGGAGTTGGAGGGAATGTGGCTGCTCTTCGGCAACATCGCGGCAGTCAGCCCGGCACTGATCGGCATCGGCGTCGGCGCGAACCCCAGCGGAACGGTCCACAGCGTGATCGAGGGCTACCGACGGCTCGCCGGTGCCAAGCCTGTTCTGATCGGCGGCGCCGCAGTCGTTCTGCTGACCTACGTCCTCGCTCTGACCGGTGTACTCGGCAACTGGTGGTTCGCGTCCATCACGATCGCGGTGGTGTTCATGCTGCCGGTGATCGGTGAGATGGTCATGCCCAGCGCGGTTCTCACTCCGGAGGAACTGGCCGCCAAAGCGACAGTCGTTCCCGAGGACATCGGGATCGATGTCCCTTACAGCCCCGAGATCCGTGACGAGATCGACCGCGAACTGGGGATTCCTCAGTACCAGGGTGGCTCGCCGAAGGAGTTGACCGTCCATGTCTGATACACCACTTCTCGAAACGCGCGGTGTGAGCGTTCGTTTCGGTGGACACGTCGCGGTCAAGGACGTTTCGCTCACCGTGCAACCCGGAACGGTGACAGGACTCATCGGACCGAACGGTGCCGGCAAGACGACGCTCTTCAACACCATCACCGGGCTGCAGAAACCCACCTCCGGTCAGGTGTTCCTCGGTGGCGTCGACGTGACGAAGCTGCCGCCGCACAAGCGGGCGGGGCGCGGGCTGGCACGTACCTTCCAGCGGCTCGAACTGTTCGTCTCGCTGTCGGTGCGAGACAACCTGCGCGTCGCGGGAGACATCCACAAGGCGAACGGCCGCAACAAGATCGACGTGGACGGCGAGACCGATCGCCTGCTGGAGCTGACCGGGCTCACGGATGTCGCGGACAAGGACGTCGCGGACATCCCCACCGGACGGGCTCGCGTCGTCGAAGTTGCACGAGCCCTCATGACCGACCCGCGAGTGCTTCTGCTCGACGAACCGGCCTCGGGTCAGACCGAGCAGGAAACCGAGGTCTTTGCCGAGATGCTCACCGAACTTGCTGCGGGTGGACTCGGAATCTGTCTGGTGGAGCACGACATTCCGCTGGTGATGAAAGTGTGCTCGACCATCCACGTGCTCGACTACGGCGCAGTCCTCGCCTCGGGTGATCCGGAGAAGATCCGGACGGATCCGGAAGTGATCGCGGCCTACATCGGGACCGAGGAGGAGGCGGTATGACTTCAGCGAAAATTGGCGAGGCGAAAATCGACGAGGGTATACGCAGCCCCGACCGCGCCGAACCGTTGCTCGAACTGTCCGGTGTCCGCGCCGGTTACGGATCCATCGAAGTTCTGCACGGGGTGGACCTGATTCTGGAACCGGGCGCCGTGGTGGCGCTGCTCGGACCCAACGGCGGCGGCAAGACGTCGACGCTCAAGATCTGCTCGGGCGTCCTTCCGGTCACCCGCGGCGAGTTCCGGCTCGCGGGCCAGGTCGTGAACGGAGTCGAGCCTTCGGAGTTGGCTCGGCTGGGGGTCTGCTCCATCCCCGAAGGACGCGGGATCTTCGCCAACCTCACTGTGCGGGAAAACCTGTGGATCGCCACCGGAACGGGCGTCGGGCTGGCCGAACTCGAAGAGGTTGCGTACGGCAGGTTCCCGATCCTGGGGGAGCGGCGCGGACAGTTGGCCGGATCGATGTCCGGTGGTGAGCAGCAGATGCTGGCGCTGTCACGGGCACTCGGCACTCACCCGACGGTGCTCCTGCTCGACGAGCTGTCGATGGGTCTCGCACCTCGAATCGTCTCGCAGATGTACGACGTCGTCGGCTCGCTTGCAGCCGAAGGCATTTCCATTCTCGTCGCCGAGCAGTTCGCGCGAGCGGTGCTGCCCATCGCGACCTCGGCCGCACTGATGTTGCAGGGACGCGTCGTCAAGACCGGCGATCCACACGACATCGAAAACGAACTTTCTACCAGTTATCTAGGAGGATGACGATGACTACTCTCGCCGAAGATCGCCGTGAGGAATTCAAGAAGAACATCGCAGAGTTGAAGCTGGACAAGAAGCAGGCAGGCGGCGACGCGGCGACGCGCATCGCGGGCCTGGTGCTCATGGTCGTCGGAGTGGTCGGCGCCTTCGTCGTCTACATCTCTTCGCTGACGCTCTCGGACCTGCGGGATCTGGTGTCGTACCAGATCCTCACCGTGGTTTTCCTCGCCCTGACAGTGGTCGGTGCCGCTCTCTTCCTGGCCGCATCGGTGGCAAAGGTGCTGCGGCTGTGGCTGGTTCGCCAACTGCTCGAGGGCCAGGCACAGACAGATCAGATCTCGCAGGCGCTGAGCACGCGCAACTGATCTTTGTGAAGAACCGAAAGATGCCCGCCACGAAAGTCGTGGCGGGCATCTGTCATTGCTCGGCTACAGCGGTGTCTCGGCTACAGCGGTGTCTCGACTACGCGGACGGTGGCCGGGAATCGCGTCGGATGGGATGGTCCTCCGGGATCTGCACCATCACGATCGGTGTCCCGTCCGGGTCGGCGATCCACATCTCGTGTAGACCCCACGGTTCCTGTCTTGCCTCGCGCGCGATCTTGACCCCGGCGAGAACCAGTTCGGTCTGAACGGCAGTGAGGTCCCGGACCTGCAGCCAGATCGCGCCGCGAAAGCCGCCCTCGCCGGTGCCGCCGTGCGCAGCGACTTCGATCAGCCCTTGGCCGGCGAAGAAGACTGTGCCGCCGGGATATTCACGAGCGATCGCCAGACCGAGGGTGTCTCGGTAGAAGCTCAGCGTTCGTTCGTACTCGCTCGGGCGCAATATCGTCCGACTGCTCAGAATCTCCACGTCCGACCTCCCTCTCGCACCTACTGTGTCAGAAATACCAGGGATATGGTGACCAGTCGGGATCACGCTTTTCGAGGAACGAGTCACGACCCTCGACGGCCTCGTCGGTCATGTACGCCAAACGTGTTGCCTCACCGGCGAACAGCTGCTGGCCGACCAACCCGTCGTCCTGCAGGTTGAACGCGTACTTGAGCATCCGCTGTGCCTGCGGCGACTTGCCGTTGATCTTGCCGGCCCAGTCGATCGCGACGTTTTCGAGTTCAGCGTGGTCGACAACCTTGTTGACCGCGCCCATCTGATGCATTTCCTCGGCGGTGTACGTCTCACCCAGGAAGAAGATCTCGCGAGCGAACTTCTGGCCCACCATCTTTGCCAGATAGGCGCTGCCGTAGCCGCCGTCGAAGCTTCCGACGTCGGCGTCGGTCTGCTTGAACCGTGCGTGCTCGCGGCTGGCGAGCGTCAGGTCGCACACCACGTGCAGGCTGTGGCCGCCGCCCGCAGCCCAGCCGTTGACCAGGCAGATCACGACCTTCGGCATGAAGCGGATCAAGCGCTGGACCTCGAGGATGTGCAGGCGCCCGGCGCGTGCTTTGTCGACGGTGTCCGCCGTTTCTCCTTCGGCGTACTGGTAGCCGCTGCGACCACGGATGCGCTGGTCTCCGCCCGAGCAGAACGCCCAACCGCCGTCCTTCTCGCTCGGTCCGTTGCCGGTCAGGAGCACCGCTCCCACGTCGGAGGTCATCCGGGCGTGATCGAGCGCGCGGTACAACTCGTCGACGGTGTGCGGGCGGAACGCATTACGCACTTCCGGTCGGTCGAAGGCGACGCGAACGGTGCCTTGGCTGACATGCCGGTGGTAGGTGATGTCGGTGAGGTTCTCGAATCCGGGGACAGGGCGCCAGAGCTGCGGGTTGAAGGTCACCTGAGCCACGATAGAGGCACGGCTCGCGCGTCTAACGGATACCTGAGGTAGAACACGTTCCCGGGCGCGCTAACGTGCAGGTCATGAGCGAACAAACCGCAGACGGCACGGAGATCGTCACAGACGGTGAGAAGCGGGGCGGATTTCCACGGTTCCGGCACACTCCCGCAGGTCCGGACTTCGGCCGCTTCGTCGAAGCGATGCGCAGGTTGCAGGACCTTGCCGTCTCGACCAATGTTCCCGACGACGTACTCGCAGACATCGCTACGCAAGCCGAGGAGCTTGCCGATCGGTTGTCTCCGTACGAGGTCCCGGAAGGCAAGTCGCCCGCAGGCTCGAACATCCAACTGCCCGGACGCGGCAGCCTCCTCATGCTCCCGTGGATGGTCGAGAAGTTCGACACCGAAGGAGTCCGCAGTACCGGCGTCTTCCGCCGCTACCACCTGGGCGGCAACGGCGCCGCTCACGGCGGTGTCCTGCCCTTGCTGTTCGACGACGTCTTCGGGATGACGGTCCACGCGGGTGGCCGTCCGATCTCCCGCACCGGCTACCTCCACATCAATTACCGCGCGATCACTCCGCTCAATCAACAACTGGTGATCGAGGGGCAGGTGGATCGGGTCGAGGGTCGCAAGACTTTTGTCAGCGCGCGCCTGACCGATCTCGACGGCAAGCTCCTCGCCGACGGTGAGGCGCTCATGATCGAACTGCTTCCGGGACAGCCCTGACATGTTCCCCTCGTTCGACGATCTGATCGCGGACGCCGTGGTTCTCGCGCTGCCGATGCGAGTTCGCTTTCGCGGCATCACGACTCGTGAGGCCCTGCTCGTTCGCGGCCCGGCCGGGTGGGGAGAATTCGCACCCTTCGTCGAGTACGACGACGACGAGGCGTCGCAGTGGCTGCTCGCGGGTATCGAAGCGGCGTGGCTGGGTCCGCCGCCTGCGCTTCGTGACGCAGTTCCCGTCAACGCGACCGTGCCGGCGATCGACGCGTTTGCCGTTCCGGAATTGCTGGAGCGCTTCCCCGGCGCCCGGACAGCCAAGGTCAAGGTCGCCGAGAAGGGACAGTCGCTGGCGCAGGACGTCGCCCGGGTGAACGAGGTGCGTCGGCACATCCCGAACGTGCGCGTCGACGCCAACGGCGGGTGGAGCGTGGACGAGGCGATCACGGCCTTGCGAGCGATCACCGATGACGGTGA
>NZ_BCWH01000001.1:2185528-2189098 GCF_001653035.1 Rhodococcus sp. YH3-3
GCGGCAGCGTTGCCTTCGCTTCCGTTTGCCTGCGGTCTCGGTACAGGCGGCCTGTTCGTCCAGGATGTCGCGGTCACCGGGGCAGCTGTCGACGGTGCTTTGTCGGTGGGTGCCGTCGAGCCTGATCCGGTTCTGCTCGAGACGCTGGCCGCGCCCGCGGACCGGCGCGACTGGTGGCTGGAGCGGGCTCGGCGCTGCCATCGGATACTCGGCAGTAGGGACCAGCCGAATTTCGTATAGTCTCGGGCGCGACCTGATGAACATCAGTGAAGAATGAAGGGATCGAAAGTGGTTGCAGCTCTGAACGAAACCCTGCTCGAGGAATCACGGGTTCCCGCGGTCGTCGCGGACGTGCAGACCTTGATCGACGCAGAGGTTTCGGATAAGTCGGGGGCCTCAGGGCTGGCTCTCAAGGGTGGCTACGGCGCGGTCAAGAAGGTGAGCCCGTCCATCGTGCCGGACGCCGTCACCGCGCTTCTGCCGGCTTTCGTGGCAAAGCTCGAGCCGTACTGGCAGGAATTCTCGGCTTCCGGTGAAGGTAGCTTCGCCGATTTCATCAGCGCCCGCGGCGACGCGGTTGCCGATTCCCTCCTCGAGGTGACGGACGAGCGTATCGAAGGTAGCGACAAGGCCGTCGTCAAGTCGATGTACTCGAAGCTGCGCGGTTCGGCGAAGAAGCATGTGACTGCAGCTCTGCCGCGTCTGGGCGATGTGATCCAGAAGCACGCTGCATAAGCGAACGTAAAACGACGAGTGGCCCGGGAGTTTCTCCCGGGCCACTCGTCGTGTTCGGTGCGTTTGTCAGTGAGCCGAATGTCCGTGGCGCCAGAAGCCGGTGAAGGTGATGTCGGTTTTGGCGAACTTCCGGTCGTTCACGAGGTGCCGACGCAGCCCGGTGGTGAGTGCCTGTTCGCCGGCGACAAAGGTGTACGACGGCCCCTCGGGCAGTTCGGCGGCGCGGACGGTCTCGAGGGTCAGAACACCCGGCGTCGCGTGTTCGTCCTCGCGAACGAGCCAATGCACGTTGACGTTCGCCAACTCCGGAATGTCTTGCTTGTCTTCGATGTTCGGAATCTCGACGAAGACCTCGGCACGCAGGTCTGCGGGCGCGGATTCCAGAATGCCGATGATCGCGGGAAGTGCACTCTCGTCGCCGACGAGCAGTTGCCACTTGGCCTCGGGTGTGGGGTTGTAGATGCAGCCTTCGTCCAAGAGGGCGACCTCGTCGCCGGCCGACGCGGTGTCCGCCCACGCGGATGCCGGGCCGATGTCGCCGTGATAAGCGAAGTCGATGTCGATCTCCGTGGTCTCGCCGAAGAGACCGGATCCGGCGGCACGGTAGGCGCGAATCGTGTAGTTGCGCACGACGGGTCGCGTGTCCTTGGACATCAACAGGTACTGCGCATACCAGAGATTGCTGGCCGCGCTCGGCAACCGGAGTTCACTCTGGCCGACCTGCGGGATGAACATGCGGAACCACTGATCGGCACCCATCGGAGCGATGGTGGACAGCTCTTCGCCGGCAATGGTCACCCGGATGAAGCTGGGGCTGATTCGTTTGTTCGCCACGACCTGCGCCGACACGATGCTGCGTGAGGCCGGTTTCACGAACTTGGCGCGCTTGGCCATGACTGGTTGCTCCCTGATTAACTGTTACTCGTACCTAATCAGGTAACCCTAACCTGATTTACGGTCGCTGTGGAGTGGTGGGTCTGTCCTTTTCGACGACTTCGGGAGGAAGACCCCACTGCGCTCGGCCAAGTCGGCTCATCGGTGCGATTGCCGCGAAGTCCGGTAGGCCGTCGTCGGCGACAGCCTCGGGACGTACTGCGACCGCCACCACATTTCCCATCACGACAAATGAATTGCCGACCTCGATGACCTGGTGAAGCGTGCATTCGATGGCGATCGGGGAGTCGGCGACCCGTACGGGGCGAACCCGCTCGCTCGGCTCGCTACGGATGTTCAACTCGAGAAACTCGTCGGCCTCGGCGTCGTAGAAGGCGGAACTCTGGTTCACCACGTCGGCAAGCCTGGCAGTCGCCAGGTTGATCACGAATTCGCCGGTCGCTTCGATGTTGCGCAGGCTGTCCTTGCGTCCGACCGACGTGAACTGCACGATCGGCGGCGCCGAACTTGCCACGGTGAAAAAGCTGTACGGAGCCAGATTGCCGACGCCGTCCGCCGACAGGGTGGACACCCAGGCAATCGGCCGGGGGACCACCGAAGCGGTGAGTAACTGATAGAACCGGCGGGGTTCGAGCTCGGCTGGATCGAAGAGTGTGCGCACCCACACATAATGCCGCTGTCCCCGCCCCTGGGCATGCTTGCGCCCGAACATCTGACACTCTTGAAGGCGTGAATCCGTCCACTGCACAAGCCACAGCCGTCGTCGACGAACTGGTTCGTGGTGGCGTGCGTGAAGTCGTGCTGTGTCCAGGCTCTCGCAACGCGCCCCTCGCATTCGCCCTCCAGGCCGCCGACCTCGACGGCCGGTTGCGTCTGCACATGCGGATCGACGAGCGGACAGCAGGCTTTCTGGCACTCGGACTGGCAATCGCCGGGAAACGACCGGTCCCCATCGTGATGACTTCCGGGACCGCCGTCGCGAATCTCGGACCCGCTGTCCTCGAGGCCAACTACGCGCGAGTGCCGCTGGTGGTCCTGAGCGCCAACCGGCCGTACGAGATGCTCGGCACCGGCGCCAACCAGACCGTCGAGCAACTCGGGCTCTTCGGCAGTCAAGTCCGCGCAACCATCAGCCTGGGCCTGGCGGAGGACGATTCGACGCAGAACAGCCAGTGGCGCTCGGCGGTCTGCCGGGTCCTCGCCGCTGCCCGCGGAACCCGATCCGGAAATGCGGGTCCGGTGCACTTCGACATTCCACTTCGTGAGCCGCTGGTGCCGGACGTGCACGTGCAGGGACCGGTCCCGGAGGGCCGTCCCGGCGGTGCGGCCTGGACCACCACCCAGAACGCGACGCTCGATGTTCCGGTCGATCTGGACCTCACCGCAGATACGGTGGTCATTTCCGGACACGGTAGTGCGCTTCGGCCTGAGCTGGCCGGCCTGCCGACGGTGGCCGAACCGACGGCTCCGATGCACGGGATAGCACTGCATCCACTCGCGCTCTCGCAACTCAAGCCCAAGCAGGCGATCATCACCGGCCGCCCGACGTTGCATCGTCAGGTCTCGAAGGTGCTGGCCGACCCGGGCGTCGACGTCTACGCGCTGACTACCGGGCCGCGCTGGCCGGACGTATCCGGCAACGTACTCGCCACCGGAACCAGAGCAGTGGTCACCGGGACTCCCGATCCCGCCTGGATCGCTCGATGCGCCGCGCTGACCGAACACGCCGAAACTGCCGTCCGCAAGCAACTCGACGCCCACCCCAAGGCCACCGGCCTGCACGTGGCAGCTGCTGTGATGGATGCTCTCGCGGACGGCGACCAGCTTCTGCTCGGCGCATCCAACCCTGTTCGCGACGCGGCCCTCGTGAGCTATCCCAAGCCCGCCGTGCGGGTGCTGTCGAATCGCGGCGTCGCAGGTATCGACGGCACCGTCTCGGCG
>NZ_BCWH01000001.1:2189128-2449635 GCF_001653035.1 Rhodococcus sp. YH3-3
AACGACGACGGCGGCGGTATCTTCGAGCTCCTCGAACAAGGCGACCCGCAGTACGCCGGCGTCTTCGAGCGAGTGTTCGGAACACCACACGGCATGGACCTCGCTGCGCTGTGCGCGGCCTACCGCGTGCCGCACGCAGCGGTCACCGTCGACGCTCTGGCAACGACGCTGGCGCAACCGGCCAACGGCATTCGTGTGCTCGAGGTCGCGACGGATCGCAGTGGGCTGCGCGAACTCCACGCTTCCGTGCGGGCACAGCTGTGACGCAAACGGTTCTGCGTCGTCTCCGCATCGGCGTACTGGTGGTTGCGGTCGGCATTTCCGTGCTCGCGGTGATTCTGGTTCTCGGTGCCTGGCGCAACGATCGGACCATCGAATCGAACATGGGGACCGCAACTGCCGAGGTGCTCTCGGCAGGCTCGCTACGTTCGGCGATCAGCTTCGTGACACCGGACGGCGCCAACCACAACCCTGAACTCGGCGTGCTCTACCCCACCAATCTGACTGTGGGACAACGCATCGAGGTGGAGTACTCCAAAGCCGACCCTGATTTGGTCCGGGTAGCGGGACGCAACGCGACGGTGGCGCTGATCCCGGCAGGATCGGTGATCGTCGTGACGTGGCTCCTGGCTGGACCGTCGATCTGGTACCTGCGCAAGCGGGAAGCGCAGGCGGCAAGTTCGGCGCCGGTCGCCTCGAGTTAGTTCGCGCTTCGCCCGAACTTCACACGAACATGACGTGGACTTTTCCTGGCCCTGTCACCGTTCTCGGTGTGAGAGTAGCCATCGTTGCGGAGTCATTCCTGCCCAACATGAACGGCGTCACCAACTCGGTACTACGCGTGCTCGAACACCTCGATCGCACTGGCCACGACGCCATGGTCATTGCGCCGGACACCGTCGGATCCGACACCTCTGCCGCCACCGAACACGAAGGCGTTCAGGTGGTTCGGGTGCCAGCCGTCATGGTGCCCAAAGTCAGTTCACTTCCCGTCGGCCTGCCGCAACCACGATTGACCACGGCCGTGCGGACCTTCGCGCCCGACGTCGTCCATCTGGCGTCACCGTTCCTGCTCGGCGCCGGGGGAGTGGCCGTCGCCAAGCGGCTCGGGATCCCGACCGTCGCGGTTTACCAAACCGATGTCGCCGGATTTGCCGAAAGCTACGGTCTCGGCGTCACCAGCCGCGCCGCATGGGCGTGGACCCGTCGAATCCACAAGAGCTGCAACAGGACACTCGCGCCCTCCACGTCGGCAGTCGACGCCCTCGAAGAGCACGGCATTCCGCGCGTGCACCGATGGGCCCGCGGCGTCGACGCACAACGATTCGCGCCTTCGCGTCGTAGTTCGGTGTTGCGGCAGTCCTGGATCGGCGACAGCGACCGGTTGGTGGTCGGCTTCGTCGGTCGCCTCGCGCCCGAAAAGCACGTCGAACGATTGGCGGCCCTGGCCGGCGATCCCAGTGTGCAGATCGTCGTCGTCGGAGACGGCCCGGACCGCGAGAACCTACGACGACTGATGCCGGACGCGATCTTCACCGGACAACTCGGCGGTACCGCGCTGGCCGACGCCTATGCGAGCCTGGACGTATTCGTTCACCCCGGCGAGCACGAGACCTTCTGCCAGGCGGTCCAGGAAGCCCTCGCGAGCGGTGTGCCTGTCGTCGGACCGGACGCCGGCGGACCACGTGACCTGATCTCGCATTGCCGCAACGGCTACCTCCTGCCGACGGACAGGTTCACCGAACTCCTGCCAAGCGCCGTGGACGCACTTCGTCAGCGTGATCTGCGGGTGCAGTTCGGCTCCGCGGCGAGGCGCTCGGTGCTGCACCGGACCTGGCCGGCAATCTGCGAAGAGTTGCTCCGTCACTACGAGGACGTGCAGGGCCTCGGGCGGCGAACGGGTGCCAGAGCAGCCTGAACGCCCTCGCTGCACGAGGGTTGGTAGCGTTTCGGGTGTGGCCACTACACACGGAACCCGAGCAACTCTCGAGAAGCAACCGCACGAAGTAGCGTCGATGTTCGACGACGTCGCGGAGCGATACGACCTCACCAACACCGTGCTGTCCTTCGGCCAGGACAAGGGTTGGCGCAAGGCCACCCGCGAAGCCCTCGATCTGAAGCCGGGCGAGAAGGTACTCGACCTCGCCGCCGGAACCGGAGTCTCGACCGTCGAACTGGGGCGCTCCGGTGCCTGGTGCGTCGCCACCGACTTCTCCAAGGGAATGCTCAAGGCTGGAATCTCGCGCAAGGTCCCGATGGTCGCTGGTGACGCGATGTACCTGCCCTACGCCGACAACGTGTTCGACGCCGCGACGATTTCCTTCGGTCTGCGCAACGTCTCCGACTTCGAAGCCGGACTGCGTGAGATCGCCCGCGTCACCAAGCCGGGCGGACGTCTCGTCGTCAGCGAGTTCTCGACGCCCGTCTTCGGGCCCTTCCGCACGGTCTACATGGAATACCTCATGAAGGCGCTCCCTCGGGTTGCACGCACCGTCAGCAGCAACCCCGACGCCTACGTCTACCTCGCCGAATCGATCCGCGCCTGGCCGACCCAGGAAGAGTTGGCCCGCAAGATCGAGGCTGCCGGGTGGAAGAACGTCAAGTGGCGCAACCTCACCGGCGGCATCGTGGCGCTGCATTACGCCACTGCCTGAACTGCTGTGCGCCTTTATTAACCCCCGGCGGTTAATAAAGGCGCACAGCACTTGCTCAACCGAACAACGGTCGGGAGTCGATCTTTCTCGACGCGGCCCCCGACGCCCGCCATGCCTTCGCCGTCAGATCGGCGTCGGCGTCGGTGACGAGGTTCCCCATCACCCGAACGGCGACCGTCATCAGTGCCCGTGAGCGCATCGCGATCGGACCCGACGCGGGCAGGAACTGCGGAACCGTCAGCAGGCCTGCGAGCCGGCGCGCGACCGAGAACGCCTGCCCGTAGTGCTCCCGAAGCACGGTCGGCCACAGCTCCGTCAGATCGTCGGCGCCGAGCTGTTCGACCACCAGACGTCCGCCTTCGAGGCCGTAGTCGATGCCCTCACCGTTGAGCGGGTTCACACACGCTGCGGCGTCGCCGATCACGGCCCAGTTGCGTCCGGCGATGTTGGAAACGGCTCCACCCATGGGTAGCAAAGCCGAAGCGACGGAATGTATTTCGCTGCTCCACTGCCACTCGCTTCGGCGCTGATCGGTGTAGAGGTCCAGCAAGGGTCGCAGGGCACCTGGTGCCGGGCGCCTGGACGTCGCCAGTGTCCCGACGCCGATGTTCACCTCGCCGGTACCGAGCGGGAAGATCCAGCCGTACCCCGCCTGCAACGTGCCCTCCGCGTCCCGCAGTTCCAGATGCGAGGTGATCCACGGGTCGGCGCTGCGCGGCGTCGCGACGTAAGCGCGGCGTCGAGCGAACGCCGTCGGCGATGATCAGCGTCCGGCAACGAAGAGCGCTGCGTCCCGAGGGGCCGGCGAGTACGACGGCGGCTACTCGATCACCGTCGAGTTCGACGTCGACGGCCTTGGTGCCCTCGACCATGACCGCGCCCGATTCGACGGCGCACCGGCGAATGGCGTCGTCGAGTTCGGTGCGGGGGATGGCGCTGCCGATCGGCGGGAACGACGTCCCCGGCCACTCGAGTTCGAGTTCTTGTCCGAAGCCGGACAACCGCAGGCCCTTGTTCGTCGTATGTGACCGAACCCACTCGCCGAGGCCGAGGAGATCCAGTTCGGCCACGGCGCGCGGAGTGAGTCCATCACCACAAGTCTTGTCTCGCGGGAAGACGGCAGAGTCCACGAGGACGACGTCTCGGCCGCTGCGGGCGGCCCATGCAGCGGCCGAAGAACCCGCGGGACCTGCGCCGATGACCACAATGTCGGTTTCGTTCGGAAGCGAATCGACGACGGGGGACTGCTCTTCTACGGACACACTCACATCTTCCCAGGCTCGCGATCGCCACCGTGGCGAGGCCGTCCCGAGTGCGAACCGCTAGGTTCACTACCGTGGGAACCGAGCCGTCACTGACGACAGGAATGGGTACTGACATCGTGAGCACCGAAAAGACTGCTGCCGACGCAACCGCATCGAGCACCGTCGTTGCAGGCATCGACCTGGGCGACGAACAGCTCGCCGCAGTAGTGCGTGGTGGACTCTCCGATGTCGAGGAGTTGTTGGTCAGCGAGCTGTCCGACGGAGAAGACTTCCTCACCGAGGCCGCGCTGCATCTCGCGCGAGCTGGTGGAAAGCGCTTCCGTCCGTTGTTCACGATCCTGACCGCGCAACTCGGACCGGTGCCGAACGATCCGTCGATCATCACCGCAGCGACTGTCACCGAACTCGTTCACCTGGCGACGCTCTATCACGACGACGTCATGGACGAGGCGTCCATGCGGCGCGGAGCACCCAGCGCCAATGCCCGCTGGGGAAACAGCGTGGCGATCCTGGCCGGCGACTATCTGTTCGCGCACGCATCACGACTGGTGTCGACGCTCGGACCCGAGGCCGTTCGGATCATCGCCGAAACATTCGCCGAACTGGTCACCGGCCAGATGCGCGAGACGATCGGTGTCAAGAAGGAGCAGGATCCGGTCGAGCACTACCTCAAGGTTGTGTGGGAGAAGACCGGTTCGCTGATCGCTGCTTCGGGACGCTTCGGCGGCACCTTCTCCGGCGCCGACGCAGCTCACATCGAGCGCCTCGAGCGCCTGGGTGACGCCGTCGGCACCGCGTTCCAGATCTCCGACGACATCATCGACATCTCGTCCGTCTCGGCGCAGTCCGGCAAGACTCCGGGCACCGACCTGCGCGAGGGTGTCCACACCCTGCCCGTCCTGTACGCGTTCCGCGAAGAAGGGGCCGACGCAGATCGCCTGCGGGAGCTGCTCGCGGGCCCGGTTACCGAAGATGCCCTGGTAGAAGAAGCTCTCGAACTGCTCGAGCGTTCGCCGGGCATGGTCAAGGCGAAGGCAAAGCTGGGCGAGTATGCCGTCGCGGCGAAAGCTCAGTTGGCTGAGCTCCCGCAGGGACCGGCCAACGAAGCGCTCGTGCGTCTCGTCGATTACACGATCGAACGAGTCGGCTGACACCTCGGCGAATCGGGCTACCGGGTGGAAACCCCGACAGTCACTGGGTGGGAACCCTGATGACCCTGTCCTTCGTTGACTGAACAGAACCGGTGCATACACCGGGGAGTTCAGGTGAGCCTTCGGCTCCAGCGAGGCAAGAGGTGAGCGGTTTGCACGGCTACGCGAACGGTGCGAAGACATTCGGCTTGTTGGTGGGGATGTCGGCGCTGATCGTCTTCATCGGCTCGCTGTTCAACAGCCCGTTCCTTCTGTGGGGATCCGTTCTGTTTGCCGTCGGCATGAATGCCTACGTGTACTTCAACAGCGACAAGCTGGCGCTTCGATCGATGCGCGCCCAGCCCATCACCGAGGTCGAGGCACCGGCGATCTACCGGATCGTGCGCGAACTCGCCACGACGGCGCACCAACCGATGCCCAGGCTGTACGTCAGCCCCACGAACGCCCCGAACGCGTTTGCCACCGGTCGTAGCCCTCGGCACGCCGCGGTGTGCGTGACCAGCGGCATCATGCAGATCCTGAACGAACGCGAACTGCGTGCCGTGCTCGGGCACGAACTCTCCCACGTCTACAACCGGGACATTTTGATCTCGTCCGTGGCCGGCGCGATGGCCAGCGTCATC
Organism: Rhodococcus sp. YH3-3; assembly: GCF_001653035.1. Lineage (NCBI taxonomy): Bacteria > Bacillati > Actinomycetota > Actinomycetes > Mycobacteriales > Nocardiaceae > Rhodococcus > Rhodococcus sp. YH3-3. Next base: position 2,194,822 of record NZ_BCWH01000001.1, read on the forward strand.
TCTGGCCTGGCCAACTTCGCGATGTACGCGAGCATCTTCGGCGGCCGAGGGAACGGGCAGGGAAGCAATCCGATCGCGCTGCTGCTCGTCTCCCTACTGGGACCGATCGCGGCAACCGTGGTCAAGCTGGCCGTCTCGCGCTCTCGCGAGTACCAGGCGGATCAATCGGGAGCCGAGCTCACCGGTGACCCGCTGGCGTTGGCGTCGGCGCTGCGCAAGCTCGAGTCGGGCGTCGCAGCCGCGCCGTTGCCGCCTGAGCCCAAGCTCGCGGCGCAGTCCCACCTGATGATCGCCAACCCCTTCAGAGCGGGGGACAAGGTCAGCAAGCTGTTCTCGACGCATCCGCCCATGGCGGACCGGATCGAGCGTTTGGAGAAGATGGCGGGGATGTAGGGGCCTTCGGCCCCTGTGAGCCTTTCTGGTCGTCGGAACTACCAAAAAGGCGCACAGGGGCGCAGCCCCTACTACCGGTAGTTCACGAACTGCAGGGCGATCCCGAAGTCCTCACCCTTGAGCAGGGAGATGACGCCCTGGAGGTCGTCGCGCTTCTTGCTGCTCACACGAAGTTCCTCACCCTGGATCTGCGCCTTGACGCCCTTGGGGCCCTCGTCGCGAATCTTCTTGGTGATCTTCTTCGCGTTCTCGCTGCTGATGCCCTGGACCAAGGTTCCGGACAGCTTGTAGATCTTTCCGGACTGCGCCGGCTCGCCGGCATCGAATGCCTTCAGCGAGATGTCGCGACGGATCAACTTCTCCTTGAACACGTCGAGGGCGGCCAGCAGTCGCTCCTCGGTGTCGGCGTTCAACGTGATCGTCTCTTCACCAGACCACTCGATCGACGCTCCCGTGTTTCGGAAGTCGAAACGCGTGGTCAACTCCTTGGCAGCCTGATGCAGGGCGTTGTCCACCTCTTGACGGTCAACCTTGCTCACCACGTCGAAGGACGAATCAGCCACTTCACACTCCCGCTTTCCGGTAGTTCACGAACATCGAGTTCCGCCCACCTTCCATACCGGTGGACACCTCGACGTTATCGGGTCGGCACCGCCCGTTACCACCCGGTTTGCAAAATGGGGGTGTGTTCGTTGTATTCTTCTCACCGCACCGAGGAAGCCGTTTTCGGCCGCCGCACGTCGCGATATACTTGCGAATGCGCCGGATCGAAGCCTGGTGCAAGCACGGCAGATTGCCCGAGCGGCCAATGGGAGCGGACTGTAAATCCGTCGGCTTATGCCTACGTAGGTTCGAATCCTACATCTGCCACACCAAGTCAGCCCCGATTCTCTTCGCGAGAGTCGGGGCTGACTTTTTTGTGCGTGTACCGAGGTCGAGCGCGCGTTGGCGACGCAGGCGCCGGCTTCGGCTCAGGGGTGTCGGGGGCTCAGGGGCCTCGGGATGGGCACCGGGGGATGGTTTCAGGGGGAGTGCAGGGTCGAGCTGGTTCCCGCAAAGCCCTCGCCAGCGGCCCCGATCGGTGCAACAATGGGCTCCGGCACCATTTTTGCCCCGATGACCAGCGGATTTGGTGCTGGCGCTCGTTCGTGTGTAATCTTTCGGAGGCTTCAAGAGAGCGGCAACGCACTCCTGAGCCACGCCCCCTTAGCTCAGTCGGTAGAGCGTTTCCATGGTAAGGAAAAGGTCAACGGTTCGATTCCGTTAGGGGGCTCGCTGGATTGTGGTGCCGTGCTTTCCGCGCGACACTCGACACCGAGGCGGTGTAGCTCAGTTGGTAGAGCAAACGACTCATAATCGTTGCGTCGCCGGTTCAAGTCCGGTCACCGCTACACAATATGCATGATCCACCCTGATTGCTCGTAATCAGATACACCCGAAAGAAGGCATCCCGTGGCCTCCTCGACCGACGTTCGGCCCAAGATCACCTTGGCCTGCGAGGTATGCAAGCACCGCAACTACATCACCAAGAAGAATCGGCGCAACGACCCCGATCGCCTGGAGCTCAAGAAGTTCTGCCCCAACTGCGGAACCCACCAGTCGCATCGCGAGTCGAAGTAGTAAGTCCTTAACAGGACGACGATTTTCGCGGAAGACCCTCTCTGGGCCTGCGTCTTCGGGTCCTAGCTAGAAGAGAGTCTCACCGCGTGACAGATTTGCAAGAGAACCAGGCAGCGGCCGAGGTCCCTACGGACCCGGCCGCTCATGCCGTCCAGATGGTCGGTCACCACTATCGTGTCGAAGACTTCTACGAGGTCGGACGCGAGAAGGTGCGCGAGTTCGCTCGCGCCGTCCAGGACGCCCATCCCGCGCACTACGACGAGTCGGCAGCCAAGGGCCTCGGATACGACGGCCTGATCGCTCCCATCACGTTCGTCGCCATCGTGGGTGCCATTGCTCAGCGACGTCTGTTCGAAGAGATCGTCACAGGCTACGACCTGAGTCAGATTCTTCAGACCGATCAGCGCTTGGTGCTGCACAAGCCCATGCAGGTCGGTGACCGACTCTTCTGCGACGTCTTCCTGGATTCGTTCAGGCAGGCCGCAGGTAGCGACATCATCGTGACCAAGAACATCATCACCGATCAGAACGACGAAGCCGTCGTCACCACGTGGACGACGCTTGTTGCTCGAACGGGTGGGGAAGTGGACGAGAACATCGCCCACGCAGTCAAGGACGTGATGATGCATGTCGCTTCGTAAATTTTCCGACGTGAGTGTCGGCGAACTTCTCCCCGAGAAGTCCGTCACCCTGACGCGTGGAAACCTCGCCAACTACGCGGGTGTTTCGGGAGATCCCAATCCGATTCACTTCAGTGACGAGGTCGCACGACTTGCCGGCTTGCCGGACGTCGTCGCGCACGGCATGCTCTCCATGGGCATCGGTGCCGGCTACGTCACCGAATGGCTGGGAGATCCGGGCGCAGTGACCGAGTACAACGTACGGTTCACGAGCCCGGTGATCGTGGCAGCCGACAAGGCTGCCGAGATCGAGTTCACCGCCAAGGTGAAGTCGATCGACGAAGAAAGCAAGACCGCAGTACTGGCAATTGTGGCCAAGTCCGAAGGTAAGAAGATCTTCGGTCGTGCCACTGCCACGGTCCGTCTAGCCTGATCGCAGGGCGGATTGTGTTTGTTCCGGGGCTTTGAAGTACACTGAGATTTCTGGGATTCCTCAGCGCTGCGCGCTGCCCTGAATGTGGCAAGACATTCACCTCGGGTAGCGCGTATGTTGTGTGATCGCAGAACGGTTGATTCAGGCAGGGTCTACCTGTCGAGGTCAACCAAAGGGGCGTAGCTCAACTGGCAGAGCAGCGGTCTCCAAAACCGCAGGTTGCAGGTTCAAGTCCTGTCGCCCCTGCCCCCGGATGCCAGCGACTGAGAGGAACGACGTGAGCGAGGAGCGCGCCAAGCGCGACGCCGACACTTCGGATGCGGAGACTTCACCGTCTGCCGATTCGACCGGTGTCGACGACACTGCAGCTGACGCGACTACGCGTTCCGATCTTTCGTTGGACAAGGACGGTGCCGAAAAGGCTCCCTCCGCATCCAGTGGGGTTTCCAACAAGCCGACCGGCAAGCGCGCTGCACGCGGCGCCTCGGTCAGCGCGTCCACCGTGAAGACTCCGGCCCGGACGGCATCCCGGACATCTTCGGCCAAGCCGACTGCAACGAACCCCGGCAAGAAGCCCAAGGCGAAGAAGGACAACATCTTCAAGCGCCTGCGCAAATTCTTCCGCGAGGTCATCGCAGAACTCCGTAAGGTCATCTGGCCGAACCGCAAGCAGATGATCACCTACACCAGCGTCGTGCTGACGTTCGTGGTCTTCATGGTCGCTTTCATCAGCGGCGTCGATATCGCTGTGATCAAGGGTGTCACCTGGCTGTTCGGCTGATCGCCGTAGCAGTCGGGCGTCTTTGCCTGCGAGCGCGACAAGACCCGACCCGGGTCCGAGTAACGAGAGGAAGCGAGTGCCCCAGTGAGCACCCCCGAGAACGACACGAATGAGGCTTTGGCCGAAGAGCGTGTTTCTGCCGAGGCGGCAGCCGAAGTAGACGTCGTGGTTGCCGAAGGCACCGATGCAGACGTTGCCGAAGGCACTGATGCAGACGCTGCAGCGACCGAGGACGTCATCTCCGACGATGCCGAGAACTCCGACGAGGCCGCTCCCGCCGCCGAGCTCGAGGTCGAGGATCCCGTTGCCGAACTCAAGGCTGCGCTGCGCCGCGCCCCGGGTGACTGGTACGTCATCCACTCGTACGCCGGTTACGAGAACAAGGTCAAGACCAACCTCGAGACTCGCGTTCAGAACCTCGATGTCGGCGACTACATCTTCCAGGTGGAAGTTCCCACCGAAGAGGTCACCGAGATCAAGAACGGCCAGCGCAAGCAGGTCAACCGCAAGGTTCTGCCCGGATACATCCTCGTTCGCATGGAGCTCAACGACGAGTCGTGGGGCGCCGTGCGCAATACGCCTGGTGTCACCGGTTTTGTCGGTGCCACGTCGCGTCCCTCGCCGCTGACCCTCAACGAGGTCGTCAAGTTCCTGCTCCCGCAGCAGGAGCAGAAGAAGCAGCAGGCTGCAGCGGCCGCCGTCGCAGCAGGCGAGGCACCGTCCGAGTCCTTCGGCAAGCCCCTCATCGAAGTCGACTTCGAGGTCGGCGAGTCGGTCACCGTCATGGACGGCCCGTTCGCAACCCTTCCGGCCAGCATCAGCGAGGTCAACGGCGAGCAGCAGAAGCTCAAGGTTCTCGTGTCGATCTTTGGTCGTGAAACCCCGGTTGAGCTCAACTTCAACCAGGTCGCGAAGATCTGACCACCCCAAAACTTGCAATTTGTTCGACGCAAGACACACACCCAAGCTAGAAACTAGGAACTAGAGATGCCCCCAAAGAAGAAGAAGCTCGCCGGGCTCATCAAGCTGCAGATCCAGGCAGGTCAGGCTAACCCTGCACCTCCCGTGGGTCCCGCACTCGGTCAGCACGGCGTGAACATCATGGAGTTCTGCAAGGCCTACAACGCGGCGACTGAGTCCCAGCGCGGCAACGTTGTGCCGGTCGAGATCTCGGTCTACGAAGACCGGACCTTCGATTTCAAGCTGAAGACCCCTCCCGCCGCCAAGCTGCTCCTCAAGGCAGCCGGCGTCGCCAAGGGCTCCGGCGAACCGCACAAGACCAAGGTTGCCTCGGTGACCATGGATCAGGTGCGCGAAATCGCGAAGACCAAGGCTGAAGACCTCAATGCCAATGACATCGAGCAGGCCGCGAAGATCATCGCCGGCACCGCTCGTTCCATGGGCATCACGGTCCAGGGCTGATAGTCCGCTCCACAGCATTACGTGGGAGGGCCGGCCAGGCCCCGACCACAACTGAACCATTCACCACTGCACAGGTAATTCGCTGCAGTGACAAGTAAGGACAGAACAAATGGCAAAGCGCAGCAAGGCGTACCTCGCCGCCGCTGAGAAGATCGACGCAGACAAGCTCTACAGCCCGCTTCAGGCTGCAAAGCTCGCCAAGGAGACGTCGTCCACCAAGATGGATGCAACCGTTGAGGTTGCAGTTCGTCTGGGTGTCGACCCCCGTAAGGCTGACCAGATGGTCCGCGGAACGGTCAACCTGCCCCACGGCACCGGTAAGACCGCTCGCGTCATCGTGTTCGCTGTTGGCGAGAAGGCAGCAGAAGCCGAGGCTGCAGGCGCTGACGTAGTCGGTGCAGAAGACCTGATCGAGCGCATCCAGGGTGGATGGGTCGATTTCGACGCCGCAATCGCGACTCCTGATCAGATGGCCAAGGTCGGCCGCATCGCCCGTGTCCTCGGACCGCGTGGCCTGATGCCGAACCCGAAGACGGGCACCGTCACGGCGGATGTCACCAAGGCTGTCAACGACATCAAGGGCGGAAAGATCAACTTCCGCGTCGACAAGCAGGCCAACCTGCACTTCGTCATCGGCAAGGCATCGTTCGACGATGAGAAGCTGGTGGAGAACTACGGCGCAGCCCTGGACGAGATCCTGCGTGCGAAGCCCTCGTCGGCCAAGGGCCGCTACGTGAAGAAGATCACGGTCTCGACCACCACCGGTCCGGGCATCCCGGTGGATCCGAACCGTACTCGCAACCTCCTCGAGGATGCTGCAGACGCGTAAGCAGTCCGCATACGAACAAGAAGGCCGGCAGGGATCACTCCCTGCCGGCCTTCTTGTCTGTGTCGGGAGGGCCTGCCTCTGCCGGTGGTATCGGTCCAACGGTGGCATCATCGGGGTATGCACGAAGCGTTCCAGTTCCTCGGAAACTTTTGGTGGCTGATCTTCGTTTTCGGCGGCACCATCGGTGGGGCGCTGAAGGGTGTCGCGGTTGCCAACGAAAGGCGGATCGAGCGCCGGCAAGAGCGCTTCCGGCTCAAGCAGCAGACCAAGGTGGCCATCGCGCAGGCCAACGCACAACATCACGCCGACGAAGAAACACAGCGCCGAGAGCTGGCCAAGGCAATCGAGCAGCACGATGCGGTCGACGCCCGATGGTTCTCGTATGAGCTCGATCCGGTCACACTGCTCGACACCCCGATGATGACGGACATGCGCGAGCCTTTGACGGCCGATTTTCATCGAGCCAAATATCGTGCCGATCTGCTTCGCCCAGGCAATCCGGAGACGATGATCGGCAACCAGCAGGCACAAACCGAGTACCGCGAGGCGGTGCACGCTTACTCGATCGCCTTCGAAATCGCGGAAGCTGAGGCGAAGCGCCGCCGACGGAGCGGATTCACCCTCGACGAACAAGAACGCCTGGTAAGGGCGCAACGTCTGCTGCGACTGGCCATGGACGAGGGCGCGACGCCACAGGAACGTCAGAGTGCGTACCGGAAGGCCCACAAGGAACTCGATGGATTGCTGGTGTTGCCGGACCGAGCTCGGGCAGCAATCGAACACAAGATCGCCAGGGCTATCGGTGCTTGAAGGAATCGGGTGCGTGACGAACCCGATTTGGTTGTGCAGCGAGCAGTCAGGTAGTCTTCGAGGCGGAGTTCAGTGCTGGATATGAACTTCACCCCAAAATCATGTTCTACCCAAGACCGTTGGTGATTGCACTCAGTGATGGGTGTGGTTGAAAGTCCGGGAGTGCCCGGCGGCCCACGTAGGTGAACGAGGTAGGGGGATAGCTTGATGTAGTGGTTCTACAGTTTGCCTGGTTATGCACTGCCTCGCTTTGCATCGTTACGCTGATTCGTAAGCCTCTTCTTCATGTTTCCTCTGTACGCCCCGTGCGCTTGCGCCGGGGCGTTTTGCATGTCGCGGACTGTGTCTTCTCGGGTTCACCCCGATGAGGTGCAGCGGTTCCTGAGTGGGACAACGACTGTCACGAGAGGAGGCGAAGTATGGCAAAGCCTGAGAAGGTTTCCGCAGTTGCGGAAATCACCGAGCAGTTCAAGGGTTCGACCGCCGCTGTGGTCACGGAATACCGTGGCCTTTCGGTTGGCAACATCACGACACTGCGACGCGCTCTCGGAGAAGGTGCCACCTACTCCGTCGCCAAGAACACCCTGGTCAAGCGTGCCGCCGCAGAGGCTGGCATCGAGGGCCTTGATGACCTGTTCGTTGGTCCGACCGCCATTGCATTCATCAAGGGCGAACCGGTCGACGCTGCGAAGGCTCTGAAGAACTTCGCTAAGGACAACAAGGCGCTCATCATCAAGGGCGGCTACATGGACGGCGCTGCGCTGTCCGTGGAAGAGGTCAACAAGATCGCGGATCTCGAATCCCGCGAAATCCTGTTGGCAAAGCTTGCCGGCGCGATGAAGGGCAACTTGGCAAAGGCCGCAGGCCTGTTCAATGCTCCCGCTTCGCAGATGGCCCGTCTGGCCGCTGCCCTGCAGGAGAAGAAGGCTGCAGAAGGCGGAGCCGCAGAGGCCCCCGCAGAGGCTGCCACCGAGGCTCCGGCCGAGGCCGAAGCCGAAAGCTGATCCGCACCCGCGCATCACTGCTATAACCCCGCCCGGTCGCGGATCAGCGACATGGGACTTACAGGAAGGACCGCCACAATGGCGAAGCTCAGCACCGAAGAGTTGTTGGACCAGTTCAAGGAGCTCACCCTCCTCGAGCTCTCGGAGTTCGTTAAGGCATTCGAGGAGACCTTCGAGGTCACCGCTGCTGCTCCCGTCGCCGTCGCCGCTGCAGGCGCACCGGCTGCCGGCGCAGAAGCTGCTGAAGAGCAGGACGAGTTCGACGTCGTCCTCGAGTCGGCTGGCGACAAGAAGATCCAGGTCATCAAGGTCGTCCGTGAGGTCGTTTCCGGCCTCGGCCTGAAGGAAGCCAAGGATCTCGTCGAGAGCGCTCCGAAGGCCATCCTCGAGAAGGTTGCCAAGGACGCCGCAGAGGCTGCCAAGGAAAAGCTCGAAGCTGCCGGCGCAAAGATCGTCATCAAGTAAGACGGTTTTCCCGCTGCTCTTCGCGAGTAGTAACGAAGAGGGCCACTCCCCACGGGGAGTGGCCCTCTTTTTTTGAACTTTTTTCGCGGGTGATATGCCGGAATTCATGCAGGTGGGAGGGGTGTCCGAACTAGGCTGTGATCTGAATTATGCTTCTTCCCTACTCGTTAGTAGTATTCGCAGTCACGGGTACCACTCCCATGCGATAGAGTGACCCAACCCACACGGGTGCATGCATGCAACGGACGTCGCGGAGGTAATGGTGGGAGTCGAGGTAGCGGTACAAGGACTGACAAAGTCTTTCGGGTCGCAGAGGATTTGGCAGGACGTGTCGTTGACACTTCCCGCGGGTGAGGTCAGCGCACTGCTCGGGCCTTCGGGTACCGGTAAGTCGGTGTTCCTGAAGTCCCTGATCGGACTGCTCCGCCCTGAACAAGGCTCCATCGTCATCGACGGCACGGACATCCTGCAGTGCTCCTCCAAGGAGCTCTACGAGATCCGCAAGCTGTTCGGCGTTCTCTTCCAGGACGGCGCACTGTTCGGCTCGATGAACTTGTACGACAACATCGCCTTCCCGCTTCGTGAGCACACCAAGAAGTCGGAATCCGATATCCGCAAGATCGTGATGGAGAAGTTGGACCTCACGGGTCTGGTCGGCGCCGAGGACAAGCTTCCCGGTGAGATCTCCGGCGGTATGCGCAAGCGTGCCGGTCTGGCGCGTGCACTCGTTCTCGATCCCGAGATCATCCTCGTCGACGAGCCCGACTCTGGTCTGGATCCGGTGCGTACGACGTACATCAGCCAAACGCTGATCGACATCAACGCCCAGTCGGACGCGACGATTCTGATCGTCTCGCACAACATCAACCTCGCACGCACGGTGCCGGACAACATCGGCATGCTCTTCCGTCGTCAGTTGGTGATGTTCGGTCCTCGTGAGGTGCTGCTCACCTCGGACGAGCCCGTCGTCAAGCAGTTCCTCAACGGAACGATGATCGGTCCGATCGGTATGTCGGAGGAGAAGGACGAGGCTCAGATGGCGCACGAGCAGGCGCTCGTCGACGCCGGTCACCACGCCGGTGGTGTCGACGACGTCGAGGGCATCGTGCCGCAGATGAAGGCCACCCCCGGAAACCCGGAGCGTCAGGCTGTTCGTCGTCGCCAGGAGCGCGTCCGTCAGATCATGCACACCCTCCCAGCTAACGCACAGGCGGCGATTCAGGACAGCCTCGACGAGGTTGACGGAACTGGGCAGTACGATCCCCAGTACGCCGAAGCGAGCGGCTATCAGGGGGAGTGGAACGACAACTCGCAAGACACGCAGGTCATTCCTGCATACGAGGGCGATCCCTACGGAAACACGACACACGGGCAAGGGTAGGCATATCGGATGGGGGTTACCCGCAACTCGGTTCTGAGTCCGGTCAACGGAGCATTAACTCAGGCCGGAAACATCGTCGAACTGTTTGTCGACGTCGTCAGGAATACGTTCCGGCGTCCATTTCAGTTCCGTGAGTTCATCGAGCAGGCCTGGTTCATCGCCAGCGTGACAATTTTGCCGACGGCATTGGTAGCCATCCCTTTCGGCGCCGTCGTCTCACTGCAGACCGGTTCGCTGATCAAGCAGTTGGGTGCAGAATCGTTCACTGGCGCTGCCAGCGTCCTGGCGGTGATCCAGCAGGGTAGCCCCCTGGTGACAGCGTTGCTGGTCGCCGGTGCGGCCGGATCGGCCGTGACGGCCGATCTCGGTTCTCGAACCATCCGTGAAGAGATCGACGCGATGGAAGTCCTCGGAATCAATCCGATTCAGCGCCTGGTGGTTCCGCGTGTACTCGCGATGGTGCTGATCGCTGTTCTGCTCAACGGACTGGTGTCCGTCGTCGGTATCGCGGGTGGTTACTTCTTCAACGTGATCCTGCAGGGCGGTAACCCCGGTGCCTACATCTCGTCGTTCTCAGCTTTTGCGCAGCTACCGGACATTTGGAGCGGTGAGATCAAAGCCGCGGTGTTCGGTGTCATCGCTGGTGTGATCTCCGCGTACAAGGGACTCCACCCGTCCGGTGGCCCGAAGGGCGTCGGTGAGGCGGTGAACCAGGCCGTCGTCATCACGTTCCTGCTGTTGTTCTTCGCCAATCTGATTCTGACGATGGTGTACCTCCAGATCGTGCCGGCGAAGGGATCTTGACCTAAATGACCATCGCACGAGGCCGCGGCGATCAGTTCCTGCTGAAGAGTCGCAAAGTAGCCAGAATTCCAGTGAACGCGTTGGACCGCGCGGGCGAGCAGATGTCGTTCTACGCGCGCGCCATCGCGTGGACCCCGCGCACCCTGCATCGGTACCGGAAGGAGACGCTTCGACTACTCGCCGAAGTGACCTTCGGTAGCGGTGCGCTCGCAGTGATCGGCGGAACCATCGGCGTCATCGCGATGATGTCCGGATTCACCGGTGTCGTCGTCGGCCTCCAGGGCTTCGCCGCTCTGGAGCAGTTGGGTAGCTCGGTCCTGACCGGCTTCCTCTCCGCATACGTCAACACCCGTGAGATCGCTCCGATCGTTGCGGCTCTTGCGCTCTCGGCCACGGTTGGTTGTGGCTTCACCGCCCAACTCGGTGCCATGCGTATCTCCGAAGAGATCGACGCGCTCGAGGTCATGGCAGTTCCGTCGGTGCCGTTCCTGGTCACGACGCGCATGATCGCCGGCTTCGTCGCCGTCATCCCGCTGTACATCGTGGGTCTGCTTGCGGCGTACCTCGCCTCGAGAGTGATCAGCACGGTCTTCAACGGGCAGTCGACGGGTTCCTACGACCACTACTTCAACCTGTTCCTGCCACCGCAGGACGTGCTGTATTCGTTTGCGAAAGTCCTGGTATTCGCCTTCGTGCTGATCCTGATCCACTGCTACTACGGGTTCCATGCCTCAGGTGGTCCCGCAGGTGTCGGCGTGGCCGTCGGCCGCGCTGTTCGCGCCGCAATCGTGACGATCGCCGTTCTCGACTTCTTCCTCAGCCTCGCAATCTGGGGCACCACGACGACAGTGAGGGTGGCCGGATGATCGAGGCTCCGTCAGTCCTGCGCCGCCGTGTGCTCGGACTCGTGTTCTTCGTGGTGTTGGCATTGTTCCTGGCCTTCACCATTGGAACCTTCAACAAGACGTTCAAGGACGTCGTGAAGATCGACCTCGTGACCGACACAGTCGGAAATGCGTTGCCACCCAACGCGGACGTCAAGGTCCGTGGGCTGCTGGTCGGCGAGGTGCGATCCGCGTCGACGAAAGACGGCCAGGTCACCTCGGTCCTCGCGATCGAGCCGGACAAGGCTGATCTGATTCCGTCCAACGTCACGGCGCGTCTGCTCCCGAAGACGCTTTTCGGTGAGCGCTACGTCTCCCTGATCATTCCGGAGGGAACCACCGCGACCCCGATTTCCGCGGGAACGGTGATCCACCAGGACAAGAGCGGCAATGCTGTCGAGGTCGGCGACGTTCTGGACGGACTGCTCCCACTTCTGCAGGCGATTCCGCCGCAGGATCTGGCGAACACTCTCGGTTCTCTCGCGCAGGGTCTGACGGGACGCGGCGCCGAGCTCGGTCTGACGGTCGATCGTCTCGAGGAGATCTTCCGCGGCGTCAATACCGAACTGCCCGCGGTGCAAGAGGATCTGCGCAAGTTCGCGGACTTCTCCCAGACGTACTCGGACGCTGCGCCCGATCTGATCAATGCTCTCGACAATCTGCGGACCACGGGTAACACGGTGGTGCAGAAGCAGGACCAGTTGCGGACACTGCTGGCGTCGCTCACCGTGACATCGTCGGACACCGCAGCCTTCCTCGAAGCGAACTCGTCCTCGATCATCACGCTCGCTGCGGATTCGAAGGAAGCTCTCCAGCTTCTGGCCCAGTACTCTCCGACCTTCGGGTGCACGTTCAAGGGCTTCTCGGACACCGCTCCGGAAGCTGCCAAGATCCTGTCCACCGACGCGCCCAATCCTGGTGTGCGTGCGAGTATTCAGATCGTGAACCCCAAGGGTCGCTACCTGCCCAACCAGGACGAGCCACGGCTCGTCGACAACCGCGGCCCGGTTTGCTACGACAACGTCACCGAGCCCGGTCGTCCGTTCCCGCAGTACCCCGGCGGTTCGTACGGTGACGGTTCCTACCAGGTTCCTTCCCGCAATCCAGGTCCCGCCACCATGGAATTCCTGCCTGCACCCGAGGGCTCCGGACCTCAGTTGTTCTCGACCAACAACAGCGGTCCGGCTCAGCAGGCCGGTTACGCGGGCTCGAAACTCGAAGAGGATACGTTGAAGGTGATCTACGGACAGGCCAACGGTGTTGCGCCGGACGATGTTCCGGCGTGGACCACGATGGTCAGCGCTCCGGCATTCGCAGGTGCGGAGGTGAGCGTCCAATGAGAGGACTCGCAGCTCCGCTGACAAAGCTCATCATCTTCGTCGTGGTGACGGTCCTGGCGACAGGACTGCTGGCAGCCAGTATCGCCAACCTCGGCGGCGGTGGCGGCACCAAGTTCAACGCCGTCTTCTCCGACGTCACTTCGTTGAACGAGGGCGACGAGGTTCGCATTGCCGGTGTTCGTGTCGGCCAGGTCGAGAAGATTGCCATCGTCAACGACAACCAGGCCGAGGTCCAGTTCTCGGTATCCGACCGTGATTGGTTGCCGGCCAGTTCCATCGCCACCATACGGTTCCGCAACCTGGTGGGGCAGCGCTACATCTCGCTCTCGCAAGGTGAAGGCAGCCAAGGCAAGAAGATCACCGGCGGCGATACCCTGCCGCTGTCTCAGACGCGCCCGGCAGTCAACCTCACGACACTCTTCAACGGCTTCAAGCCGCTGTTCACCACCCTGAGCGCGGACGACGTCAACAAGCTGTCGTACCAGATCATCCAGGTCTTCCAAGGCGAATCGGGCACCATCAGTGAGCTCGTGCGCAACACCGCGAGCCTGACCAACACCGTCGCGGACAAGGACGCGGTCATCGGCGCGGTGATCAAGAACCTCAACGACGTTCTCGACACCGTCAACGCGAACGACAAGAACCTCGATTCACTGATCGTCAACACCCAGCAACTCGTCACCGGGTTGGCCAACGAGCGTGGGGTGGTCGGTTCGGCCGTCACCTCACTCGCAGGCCTGACCGACGCGACGGCAGACTTGCTCGAGCCGACGCGGCCGTCGATTCAGGGCTCGATCACGGCACTCAACACGCTGGCGACCACACTCAATCGTCGGAGTGACGACGTCAACGCGGTGCTCGAGACCTTGCCGGTCAAGCTCGAGAAGCTCGCACGCGTAGCGAGCTACGGTTCCTGGTTCCAGTTCTATCTGTGCGGAATCGACATCGTTGCCGGTCCAGGACAGTCTGCGTCGCTGAATCTGCCCACCGGCCTGCCGACGGTCAATCAGCCGATTTACACCAACGCGGCCACGCGATGCACTCAAGACGGTATGAGGGAGTTGCAAGGTCGATGAGTAAACGTCGCAGTCCGGCAATGGCCGGAGCCATCGGTATCTTCGTGGTGCTGCTGGCCACTTTGTCCGCGTTCTTCCTCGATTCGCTTCCGTTCGTGGGAGCAGGCTCGTCCTACTCCGCCGAGTTCTCCGAAGCCGCGGGTCTCAAGCCTGGTAACGAGGTTCGTATCGCCGGCGTGAAGGTCGGCAAGGTCACTTCCGTCGATCTCGACGGTGACCGTGTTCTCGTCGACTTCAAGGTCAGTGACGCGTGGGTGGGAGATCAAACCTCTGCGTCCATTCAGATCAAGACCATTCTGGGACAGAAGTACCTCGCCCTAGATCCGCGCGGAACCGACAACCTCGATCCCAAGGATCGGATTCCGCTCGAGCGCACCACCTCTCCGTACGACGTCGTTCAGGCCTTCTCGGCCGCGGCGGACACCGTCGGCGACATCGACACCGACCAGTTGGCGAAGAGCATGGAGACGTTGTCCCAGGCATTCTCCGAGACACCTGGCGATGTCCGCGCTTCGCTCGACGGCGTCAGTCGGCTGTCGCAGACGATCGCGAGCCGCGATCAGGACTTGCAGAAGCTCTTCGCCGCCACCGGGAAGACGTCGCAGATTCTTGCTGACCGCAACAAGGAATTCACCCAGCTGATCCGTGACGGCGGACTTTTGGTGCAGGAACTCAACAATCGCCAGCAAGCGATTTCGCAGCTGCTCACCGGAACTCAGCGCGTCTCTCAGCAGCTCACCGGTCTCGTTCGTGACAACGAGGCGGCAATCGGGCCGGCGCTGACGCAGCTCAACGGCGTCATCGACATCTTGAAGGCCAACAACGAGAACTTGGACAAGGCACTGAAGCTCTACGAACCCTTCATTCGCTTGTACGCCAACGTGGTCGGCAACGGCCGTTGGTTCGACCAGGTCGTCGTGAACCTCCTTCCGCCGGGTCTGCCGGACATTCCGGGCTACCGTGACCCCGTTCGTACGTTGGGAGGCAACTGATGGCTGATACTGCCGAAGCCGGAAGCGGCTCCAAGAAGCGCTCGGTCGCGATCATCGCCGCTGTTCTGATCGGGTTACTCGTAATCGGTGGCGCGCTGTGGTGGGTGTTCACTCGCGCCGGTACCACCAAGATCACCGCCTACTTCGACAAGTCGGTGGGTATCTACGACGGTTCCGACGTTCGTGTCCTCGGTGTCAAGGTCGGCACCGTCGAATCCGTCGAACCCCAGGGAGATCAGGTCAAGGTCGAGCTGCGTGTCGATCGTGGGATCGACATTCCCGCGGGTGCCAGTGCCGCTCAGATCACGCCGTCGGTGGTTGCCGACCGCTACATCCAGCTGACACCGGTCTTCACCGGCGGCGACAAGATGGCCAGCGGTGCAGTAATTCCGATCGAGAAGACGGCGACGCCTGTCGAGGTCGACCAGTTGTACTCCAGCATCGACGAACTCGCGTCGGCTCTCGGTCCTGAAGGTGCCAACAAGAACGGAGCACTGTCCGATTTCGTCGAGACAGGTGCGGCCAACCTCGAGGGCAACGGTGAAGCGTTGGGAGACAGCATCACCAACCTCTCGGATGCCGCACGGACGCTCAACGATTCGCGTGACAACATCTCGCTCACCATCAAGAACCTGGATACTTTTGTGGGCGCTCTCGCGGCCAACGATCAGCAGGTGCGCCAGTTCAACACGCAGTTGTCGGACCTGACCGGATTCCTGGCAGGTGAGCGCGACGATCTCGGTGCCGCTCTGAACCAGCTCTCGATTGCGCTCGGCGACGTCGCGAAGTTCGTGGCCGACAACCGCGATCAACTGGTCCAGACAACCGAAGGTCTCGTCGAACCGACACAGACATTGGCGAACAACAAGGAAGCACTGGCCAACACGCTCACCATGCTTCCGCTGGCGATCTCCAACTTGGTCAACTCGTACGACGCCGAATCAGGTGTGCTGGCTTCACGTCTGGCGTTCCCTGATCTTCAGAACCCGGCCGGCGTGCTCTGCAAGTTGATGGACCTCGGCAAGCTGTTGCCCGGTGATCCGCGGTTCGAGGCATTGGGAAGGCAGATGCAACCGGCTATCGACCAGTGCGCAAACGTCGCAGCGATGACCGACGCAGCCAATCAGGCTGCAGGCCTGAACCTTCCCTTCGGCATCCTTGCCGGTTCCGAACGACAGATGCAGGTAGTTCCGGGCACTGTGCCCGGCGTCGTGTCACCGCGACTGACCAGTGGAAACGGGGAGGGCGAGTGAAGCGTTCATTGATAGTCGGCGCCGGATTGTGCGCCGTCCTGATCTCGGCAACCGCCTGCTCGTCCGAGGGGATCTACGCTGTCCCGCTTCCCGGCGGTCCTGATGTGGGTTCCGATCCGATGCACTTGACCATTCAGTTCGACGACGTGCTCGACTTGGTTCCGCAGTCCGCTGTGAAGGTCGACGGCGTTCCCGTCGGTCGCGTCGACGACGTGTCGGTCGGACCGGACGGATGGACCGCGGATGTCGGCATTATCCTCGACTCGTCGGTTGATCTGCCCGCCAACGCAATTGCCGCGGTCGAGCAGACCAACCTGCTCGGCGAGAAGTTCATCCAGCTGTCGGCCCCGCCGTCCGGACCGGACTCTACGAAGCTGGCCGACGGTGATCTCATTCCGCTGGATCGCACTCGCCACGCCACGGAGATCGAGCAGGTTCTCGGCGCATTGTCGCTGCTGCTCAATGGCGGCGGTGTGGGCCAGTTGCAGCCCATCGTCGAAGAACTCGGTGCCGCGTTCGACGGTCGCGAAGGCAAGACGAGAAGTCTTCTGGAGCAGGCGAACACACTCATCGGTGGACTCAACGAGCAGCGTGACGACATCACACGCGCGCTCGACGGCCTGGATGTGCTCTCGACTCGCGTCAACGATCAGAACGAGAAGATCGGGAAGATTCTTGAGGAACTCCCCGTTGCGACACAGGTTCTCAACGAGCAGCGTCCGCAGCTGACGCAGATGCTCGCTCAGGTGGATCGACTCGGAACAGTGGGAACCGACGTCCTCACACAGTCCAAGGACGATCTGATCGCTGATCTTCAGGCTCTGCGTCCGACGCTGCAGGCGCTCGCAGACTCCGGTGACGACTTCGTGGGGGCACTTCCGTTCCTTCCGACGTTCCCGTTCCCGGACGGTGTCGAGAAGATTGCACAGGGTGGTTCCGTCAACCTCTTCCTGAGTGTCGACCTGCAGATCGGCAATACACTCTCGGGTCTCGGTGTCGGGCAGGGAGAACCGGAATACCGCCAGCCCAAGTTCGGCAATCCCAAGCCGGTGGTCGACCCCTCCAACCCGTACTACAACGGCAACGGACCGCGACCGGGCTGGCCGACAGTGTCACTGCTGCCGATCGCTCCGATCCTGCCGCAGGTTCCCGTTGTCGCCGGCCTTCCCGCCACAACAGCGGGTGACCCGGCAACGCCGGCGCCCGCGGCGAACCCACTCAACCCCATCCAGGGAATGCTGGAACAGTTCGGAATCGGCGGTGATGGACAGTGAGATCAGCTCTGGTCAGATGGCAGCTCGTCGGCTTTGTCGTGGTTGCGCTCCTGGGTCTCATCTACGTCGGCGCCAAGTACGTGCGCCTGGACAACCTCATGGGGTTCGGTCAGTACACGGTCAAGACCGAATTGGCCACGTCCGGTGGAATTTTCACCAACGCCGAGGTGACGTATCGCGGCGTGCCGGTCGGGCGAGTGGGCGACATGTCGTTGACCGAGGACGGAATTCAGGTCGACCTGAAGATCGACAACAGTGCTCCGGAGATTCCCGCGTCGGCCCGTGCCGTCGTGGCCAACCGCTCCGCCATCGGTGAGCAGTACGTCGACCTTCAGCCCGATACCGACCAGGGACCGTTTCTCGAGGACGGCTCGGTGATCGCGGTGGGGGACACCACAACTCCGATCCCGATCGAGGATGTGCTGACCAGTGCCAACGGCTTGGTCAAGTCCGTGCCCGTCGACGCGCTCCACACCGTCGCCGTCGAACTCGGTGCAGCGTTCAACGGCAAGGGCGAGGACATTCAGGTCCTGGCCGATTCGCTGTCCGGTCTCTCGCAGTCCGGGCTCGACACTCTGCCTCAGACGCTCGCGCTGATTCGGAACAGTGAGACGGTACTGACGACGCAGTCGGATCAGTCCTCCGCGATCAAGCAGTTCAGTACCGATCTCGATGCTGTCACGGCGCAGTTGAGGACCAGCGATCCGGACATCCGTCGCTTGATCGACAACGGCATCCCGGCCAGCGATCAGATCGGTGCCCTCATCAACGAGGCGGGCCCGAGCCTGACGACTGACCTGACCAATCTTGCCGCGACCACCAAGACGCTTGCACCCCGAACGATCGCGCTGCAGCCGTTCCTGATCTTCCTTCCCGGCCTGGCCGCTGCCGCACCGACGGTTGCTCCCGGCGACGGAACGGTCCATCAGGGCTTGGTGCTCGAGACCAACAATCCGCTCTCGTGCACGGTGGGTTACGAAGGCACCATGGCGATCCTGGACGAGATGAAGCGTCAGAATCCCAACTTCGACGACACCCAGCAGGATTTCCCGCTCAACACCGCGGCCTCGTGTGAGACGCCGCTGGGCAGCGAGACGGGCGTCCGCAGTGCCAACCGCGTGGTGTACGCCGATCCCGACACGATCCAGCCTTGGGACTTCAAGCCGAAGGTCGATCCGGACAAGTTGAACCTCAACCCGATCGCGACGCAGTTGGCGCCGTTGCTCGGAGTGACACCGAAGTAGACCGATCCGAATGTGGTCGAGTTTGTGCAGTTCAGGCTACTGAGTTGTGGCAGTTGACGATTCGCGGCCAGAGGCTGGGCAAAACAGGTAAGTAGGGTAGTGAGTGTGATTCAGAGAAACAGTTCCCCGCAGTCCGGCGGGCCCGAGCAAGTCGAATCGGGAGCGCCGACAACCGGTAGACCGAAGGGGCTGACAGCGTCTCTGATTGCGGTCGGTGTCTTGCTTCTGGCGGCAGTGGTTGCGCTCGGTGTGTTCGGCGTCCCGTACGTTCGGGCGCTCACCACCGACCGCACCACCGCCGAGATGCGTGACGACGCGTTGATCGGTGCGCAGCAAGTCGCGATCAACCTCAACAACGCGGATTCGGCCAATCTCGACCAGTCGATCGAGAACATGCGTTCTTCGGTGACCGGTGACGAGATGACGACGTATCTGCAGACCGTTCAGGATTCCATCACAGACGAGTTGCGTAACTCGGGCTCGAAGGCTGACACCGAAGTCGTTCAGTCCGCGCTGACCGAGCTCAATACCGATGACCGGACCGCCACGGCACTGGTCGTCGTTCGAGTCACCACGACCCAGGGCAACCAGTTCGTCAAGAATCAGCTCGGCATGCGGCTGGGCATGGTCGAGGTCGACGGGGTCTGGAAGGCTCAGTCGGCTGATCCGATCGGCTCTCGGCTCGATCTCGGCTCCGGCACCCTGCCGGCCACCGACGGCTCCACGCCTGCTCCTGACGCAACGCCCGCACCCGGTTCGGGGACCGAGGCACCTGCCTCCGGTGCTCCCGCACCGACAACCGAGGGTGGTGATTCCGGTGGCCAGTAGTTCGTCGAACCTGCACACCGACATCCCTCGAAGGAGAAGCGCGTAATGCCACCCAAACGTCGTACCGGCGGACCGTCCTCCCCGCAGAACCGTCGGCCGAAGATCGCGGGAAGCGCTCGCTCGCTCAACGTCCCCGCGGGGACGTCCGATTCGGATCCGGTCGAGCCCACGATCGAACAGCCGGAAGAAGAAACACAGGAGGCTGTGAAGCCGGAGGTTGCGAAGCCGACGCTCACGAAGGCCGAGTCCGGAGAAATCGAGCCGCCGAAGACGGAAACCGACGCTCCGGAATCCACACCGGGCCCCGATCTGACCAAACCGGCGAAAACCGTCGCAGACGAGCCCAAGGCCCCTGCTACCCCGGAGACGGGCGCGGGGGAGTCGGCGACAACACCTACACAATCCAAGGCCGGTTGGCGCCTGGTCGCGATCCTGGGGGCCGCAGCGGTCATCGTCGCGATCCTCGCCGGCATCGCCTTCTTCAAAGTCGGCGCGAAGACGGACGACATCGCCTGGGTGGACGAAGGCGCCACGGCTGAAGTTCTTCGTGTGACGCCGTCGGCGTTGGCTGCAGTCTTCACGTTTTCTCCCGACACGTTCGACGCCGATTTCGACAAGGGTGTCCAGGGCCTGAACCAGTCGATGCGCGATCAGCTGACGCAGTACAAGGACACGCAGAAGGCCGGCGTCGAACAAACCCAGACGGCAACGACCGCTGATGTCCCGCTGATCGGGATCACACGGCTCGAGAAGGACCGGGCGCAGTTGCTCGCCCAACTGAACGTCAGCTCGACGCAGAACGGCGTGGCGGCAGACTCTCGCTCCGGAATGGTCATCGTGAGTCTGGAGAAGCAGGATGGAAACTGGCTGATCTCGGAGATTCGCGACCAGTAGCTCGGAGATCCGCGACCAGTAGCACCTGCGCACCAGCGCGAAGATCTGGATCGACGCACGATGTCGGTCCAGATTTTTCGTATGTGACGCCGTTGCTGGCTACACTCCCGGTGGCAGTGTTCGAATGCGCGTCACGAATGTTCGAATGCTGCGACACGCGCTCTCGCCCTTGACGGAGCGGTCCGCAAGGTCCACTCTGATCGGTGAACATGCACGGACGAGTGATCGGCAGTCTCACGTCAGTATCTGAATTCGACCCTCAGTTACACCCGACTCGACATTTCCAGAGTAAGGGTGTACTTTTGGACGTTGCGCTGGCTGCCTCCTGTCCACCCCTCGTCTCAACCGCTGCGAAGTCAAGTACTTCTTGCTTTCTGCGACGGGTTTCGTTCGGGTTGTAACCAGCGAAATTCGAAGCAGATACAGCGGCGGTCGCAACAGCACGGAGCGGCCCGCGTGAGGTGCTGGAAGGACGCATCTTGGCAGTCTCTAGCCAGACCAAGGCAGTTTCCGGAATCCCCGGAGCCCCGAAGAGGGTTTCGTTCGCGAAAGTTCGCGAACCCCTCGAAGTTCCCGGGCTTCTTGACGTACAGACAGATTCGTTCGAGTGGCTGATCGGCGCGCAGAGTTGGCGTGAACGAGCAGCTGCACTCGGCGACAATGCAGTGTCCGGTGGTCTCGAGGACATCCTCGCGGAGCTTTCTCCGATCGAGGATTTCAACGGCACTATGTCGCTGTCCTTCTCCGACCCTCGATTCGACGAGGTCAAGGCCTCGACGGACGAGTGCAAAGACAAGGACATGACCTACGCGGCGCCGTTGTTCGTCACCGCGGAGTTCATCAACAACAACACTGGTGAGATCAAGAGCCAGACGGTCTTCATGGGAGATTTCCCGATGATGACCGACAAGGGCACCTTCATCATCAACGGCACCGAGCGTGTGGTCGTCTCGCAGCTCGTGCGTTCCCCCGGTGTGTACTTCGACATGAGCGTCGACAAGAGCACCGAGAAGGATCTGCACAGCGTCAAGGTGATCCCGGGTCGCGGCGCATGGCTCGAGTTCGACGTCGACAAGCGCGACACCGTTGGTGTCCGTATCGACCGCAAGCGTCGTCAGCCTGTCACCGTCCTGCTCAAGGCACTCGGCTGGACCACCGAGCAGATCACGGAGCGCTTCGGCTTCTCCGAGATCCTCATGGCCACGCTGGAGAAGGACAACACCGCCGGCACCGATGAGGCGTTGCTCGACATCTACCGCAAGCTGCGTCCGGGCGAGCCCCCCACCAAGGAGAGCGCGCAGACCCTGCTGGAGAACCTGTTCTTCAAGGACAAGCGCTACGACCTCGCTCGCGTGGGTCGTTACAAGATCAACAAGAAGCTCGGCCTGAACGCGGGTCAGCCGATCGTTGCATCCACGCTCACCGAAGAAGACATCGTCGCCACCGTCGAGTACCTCGTGCGTCTGCACGCAGGTGACACCTCGATGACGGCTCCGGGCGGCGTCGAGGTTCCCGTCGAGGTCGACGACATCGACCACTTCGGCAACCGTCGTCTGCGTACGGTCGGCGAGCTCATCCAGAACCAGATCCGCGTGGGCCTGTCCCGCATGGAGCGTGTGGTTCGTGAGCGCATGACCACGCAGGACGTCGAGGCAATCACGCCTCAGACGCTGATCAACATCCGTCCCGTCGTCGCTGCGATCAGGGAGTTCTTCGGAACCTCCCAGCTGTCGCAGTTCATGGACCAGAACAACCCGCTGTCGGGGCTGACGCACAAGCGTCGTCTGTCCGCCCTCGGCCCGGGCGGTCTGTCCCGTGAGCGCGCCGGCCTCGAGGTTCGCGACGTTCACCCGTCGCACTACGGCCGCATGTGCCCGATCGAGACCCCGGAAGGCCCGAACATCGGCCTGATCGGTTCGCTGTCGGTCTACGCCCGCGTCAACCCGTTCGGTTTCATCGAGACCCCGTACCGTCGCGTCGTCGACGGACAGGTGACCGACGAGGTCGACTACCTGACCGCTGACGAAGAAGACCGCCACGTAGTCGCGCAAGCCAACTCGGCCATCGACCGCGAGGGTCGCTTCACCGACTCGAAGATTCTCGTCCGCCGTAAGGGTGGCGAGGTCGAGTTCGTCGCGTCCTCCGACATCGACTACATGGACGTTTCGCCGCGTCAGATGGTGTCCGTCGCAACCGCGATGATTCCGTTCCTCGAGCACGACGATGCAAACCGTGCCCTGATGGGCGCGAACATGCAGCGTCAGGCTGTCCCGCTGGTTCGCAGCGAGGCACCTCTCGTCGGTACCGGCATGGAGCTGCGTGCAGCTGTGGATGCCGGCGACGTCATCATCACCGAGAAGACCGGTGTCGTGGAGGAGATCTCCGCGGACTACGTCACGGTGATGGCTGACGACGGAAGCCGCAAGACGTACCGGATGCGCAAGTTCGCGCGTTCCAACCAGGGCACGTGCGCCAACCAGCGTCCGATCGTGGACGAGGGACAGCGTGTCGAGGCCGGCCAGGTTCTGGCCGACGGTCCTTGCACCGAGAACGGTGAGATGGCGCTGGGCAAGAACTTGCTCGTCGCGATCATGCCGTGGGAAGGCCACAACTACGAGGACGCGATCATTCTGTCGCAGCGTCTCGTGGAGGAGGACGTCCTGACCTCGATTCACATCGAGGAGCACGAGATCGATGCCCGCGACACCAAGCTCGGTGCCGAGGAAATCACTCGCGACATCCCGAACGTCTCCGACGAGGTCCTCGCCGACCTCGACGAGCGCGGCATCATCCGTATCGGTGCCGAGGTTCGTGACGGCGACGTGCTGGTCGGAAAGGTCACGCCGAAGGGCGAGACCGAGCTGACCCCCGAAGAGCGCCTCCTTCGCGCCATCTTCGGTGAGAAGGCTCGCGAGGTTCGTGACACGTCCCTCAAGGTTCCTCACGGTGAGACCGGCAAGGTCATCGGAATCCGCGTGTTCTCGCGTGACGAAGACGACGATCTGCCTCCCGGTGTCAACGAGCTGGTCCGCGTCTACGTGGCACAGAAGCGCAAGATCCAGGACGGCGACAAGCTCGCCGGCCGCCACGGTAACAAGGGCGTCATCGGCAAGATCCTGCCGCAGGAAGACATGCCGTTCCTCTCGGACGGCACGCCTGTCGATATCATCTTGAACACGCACGGCGTCCCGCGTCGTATGAACATCGGTCAGGTCTTGGAGACCCACCTCGGGTGGATCGGCAAGACCGGCTGGAACGTTCAGATCGCGTCCGACGGCTCTCGTCCCGACTGGGCTGCGACCCTGCCGGAAGAGATGCTGTCCGCTCCGGCCGACTCGAACATCGCCACCCCGGTGTTCGACGGTGCGAAGGAAGACGAGCTCACCGGTCTCCTCGGCGCGACGCTGCCGAACCGTGACGGCGAGCAGATGGTCGGACCCGACGGAAAGGCCACCTTGTTCGACGGCCGCTCCGGCGAGCCGTTCCCGTACCCGGTCTCGGTCGGTTACATGTACATCATCAAGCTGCACCACTTGGTCGACGACAAGATCCACGCTCGTTCGACCGGTCCGTACTCGATGATCACGCAGCAGCCTCTCGGCGGTAAGGCCCAGTTCGGTGGCCAGCGCTTCGGTGAGATGGAGTGCTGGGCGATGCAGGCCTACGGCGCGGCTTACACGCTGCAGGAACTGCTGACCATCAAGTCTGACGACGTGGTCGGTCGAGTCAAGGTGTACGAAGCCATCGTCAAGGGCGAGAACATCCCCGAACCCGGCATCCCCGAGTCGTTCAAGGTGCTCCTCAAGGAGCTCCAGTCGCTCTGCCTCAACGTGGAGGTGCTGTCCTCGGACGGCGCGGCCATCACGATGGCGGACGGCGACGACGAGGACTTGGAGCGGGCCGCAGCGAACCTGGGCATCAACCTGTCCAGGAACGAAGCTGCGACGGTCGACGACCTCGCGAACTAGGTTTCGGTCCCCGGGTTGCTCTTGAGAGAGCGGCCCGGGGGCGTAGTTCACATTTGAATTGGCAGTCAGGTTGCCGGGTGACCGGCAACCGTAACCCCAACGGGGAAAGGAAGTTACGTGCTCGACGTCAACTTCTTCGATGAACTCCGCATTGGCTTGGCCAGTGCAGAGGACATCCGCAATTGGTCCTACGGCGAGGTCAAGAAGCCGGAGACCATCAACTACCGCACGCTCAAGCCCGAGAAGGACGGCCTCTTCTGCGAGAAGATCTTCGGCCCCACTCGGGACTGGGAGTGCTACTGCGGTAAGTACAAGCGTGTCCGCTTCAAGGGCATTATCTGTGAGCGCTGTGGCGTCGAGGTCACTCGCGCCAAGGTTCGTCGTGAGCGCATGGGTCACATCGAACTGGCCGCACCGGTCACGCACATCTGGTACTTCAAGGGTGTTCCGAGCCGTCTCGGTTACCTGCTCGACCTGGCTCCGAAGGATCTCGAAAAGATCATCTACTTCGCTGCCTACGTCATCGTCGGTGTCGACGAGGAGCTCCGTCACAACGAGCTGTCCACCCTCGAAGCCGAGATGCAGGTCGAGAAGAAGACCGTCGCAGATCAGCGCGACGCCGATCTCGAGGCACGTGCGCAGAAGCTCGAAGCCGACATCGCCGAGCTCGAGGCAGAGGGCGCGAAGTCCGATGTCCGCCGCAAGGTCAAGGACGGCGGCGAGCGCGAAATGCGTCAGCTCCGTGACCGCGCGCAGCGTGAGCTGGATCGTCTCGACGAGATCTGGACCACCTTCACCAAGCTGAGCGTCAAGCAGCTCATCATCGACGAGCTCCTGTACCGCGAGCTGGTCGACCGTTACGGCGAGTACTTCACGGGTGCGATGGGCGCAGAGTCCATCCAGATCCTGATGCAGAACTTCGACCTCGACGCCGAGGCAGAGTCTCTCCGCGAGACCATCCGCAGCGGCAAGGGCCAGAAGAAGCTGCGTGCACTCAAGCGCCTCAAGGTGGTTGCGGCATTCCAGACCAACGGCAACTCGCCGATGGGCATGGTCCTCAACGCTGTTCCGGTGATCCCGCCGGAGCTTCGCCCGATGGTTCAGCTCGACGGTGGACGTTTCGCGACGTCCGACCTCAACGACCTGTACCGCCGCGTCATCAACCGCAACAACCGCCTCAAGCGACTGATCGACCTCGGTGCTCCCGAGATCATCGTCAACAACGAGAAGCGGATGCTGCAGGAGTCGGTCGACGCCCTGTTCGACAACGGTCGTCGTGGACGTCCGGTCACCGGACCGGGTAACCGCCCGCTGAAGTCCCTGAGCGATCTGCTCAAGGGCAAGCAGGGTCGCTTCCGTCAGAACCTGCTCGGTAAGCGCGTCGACTACTCGGGTCGTTCCGTCATCGTCGTCGGTCCTCAGCTCAAGCTGCACCAGTGTGGTCTGCCCAAGCTGATGGCTCTCGAGCTGTTCAAGCCGTTCGTGATGAAGCGTCTGGTCGATCTGAACCACGCGCAGAACATCAAGTCGGCAAAGCGCATGGTCGAGCGCAAGCGCGTCCAGGTGTGGGACGTCCTCGAAGAGGTCATCGCCGAGCACCCCGTGCTGCTCAACCGTGCACCTACGCTGCACCGTCTGGGTATCCAGGCATTCGAGCCGCAGCTCGTCGAGGGCAAGGCCATTCAGCTCCACCCGCTGGTGTGTGAGGCCTTCAACGCCGACTTCGACGGTGACCAGATGGCTGTTCACCTCCCGCTGTCGGCAGAGGCTCAGGCCGAGGCACGCATCCTGATGCTGTCCTCGAACAACATCCTCTCGCCTGCTTCGGGTCGCCCGCTCGCCATGCCGCGTCTGGACATGGTCACGGGTCTGTTCCACCTGACCCGTCTCGACGAGGGCGTCACCGGTGAGCTCGTTGCTCCGACCAACGACGAGGCAGAGCAGGGCGTGTACTCCTCGCCCGCCGAGGCTCAGATGGCAGTCGACCGCGGCGCGCTCTCGGTTCAGGCTCAGATCAAGGTGCGTCTGACGCAGCAGCGTCCGCCGCGCGACCTCGAGAACGAACTGTTCCCCGAGGGCTGGAACTACGGTGAAGGCTGGACCGCCACCACGACACTCGGCCGTGTGCTCTTCAACGAGCTGCTTCCGGCGGACTACCCGTTCGTCAACGAGCAGATGCCGAAGAAGCGCCAGGCGACGATCATCAACGATCTCGCCGAGCGGTACCCGATGATCGTGGTTGCTCAGACCGTCGACAAGCTCAAGGACGTCGGGTTCTACTGGGCCACCCGTTCGGGTGTCACGGTCTCGATCTCCGACGTGCTCGTGCCGCCGGAGAAGCCTGCCATCATCGAGGACTTCGAGGCTCAGGCCGACAAGATCGAGAAGCAGTACCAGCGTGGTGCTCTGGACAAGAAGGAGCGCAACAGCGCTCTGGTCACCATTTGGCAGGAAGCGACCGACAAGGTCGGCAAGGCCATGGAGGCTCACTTCCCCGACAGCAACCCGATCCCGATGATCGTGAAGTCCGGCGCAGCCGGCAACATGACTCAGGTTCGCTCGCTCGCCGGTATGAAGGGCCTGGTGACAAACCCGAAGGGTGAGTTCATCCCGCGTCCGATCAAGTCTTCCTTCAAGGAAGGCCTGACCGTTCTCGAGTACTTCATCAACACGCACGGTGCTCGTAAGGGTCTGGCCGATACCGCACTCCGCACCGCCGACTCGGGTTACCTGACCCGTCGTCTGGTGGACGTTTCGCAGGACGTCATCGTCCGCGAGGTCGACTGTGGAACAGAGCGCGGCATCGTCACCACGATCGCCGAGAAGCAGGCCGACGGCACGATGATCCGCGATGCTCACGTGGAGACCAGCACGTACGCCCGTACCTTGGCGGCCGATGCAGTCGACGCGAACGGCACCGTCATCGTCGAGCGTGGCCACGATCTCGGTGACCCCGCGATCGATGCTCTGCTCGAAGCCGGCATCACGACGGTCAAGGTCCGCTCGGTCCTGACCTGCACCACCGGCACCGGCGTTTGCGCCACTTGCTACGGCCGCTCGATGGCCACCGGCAAGCTGGTCGACATCGGTGAGGCTGTCGGTATCGTCGCCGCACAGTCGATCGGTGAGCCCGGTACTCAGCTGACCATGCGTACCTTCCACCAGGGTGGTGTCGCAGGAGATGACATCACCGGCGGTCTGCCGCGTGTCCAGGAGCTGTTCGAGGCACGTGTGCCCAAGGGCAAGGCTCCTATCGCGGACGTCACCGGTCGGGTACAGCTCGAAGACGGCGATCGTTTCTACAAGATCACCATCGTTCCGGACGACGGCGGCGAAGAGGTTGTCTACGACAAGCTCAGCAAGCGTCAGCGTCTGCGCGTCTTCAAGCATGCCGACGGTCGCGAAAGCCTCTTGGCTGACGGTGACCACGTCGAGGTCGGACAGCAGCTCATGGAAGGTGCTGCCGATCCCCACGAGGTCCTGCGAGTCATGGGTCCGCGTCAGGTTCAGATCCACTTGGTCAACGAGGTCCAGGAGGTGTACCGGAGCCAGGGTGTGTCGATCCACGACAAGCACATCGAGGTCATCGTGCGCCAGATGCTTCGTCGCGTGACGATCATCGATTCCGGTGCCACCGAGTTCCTGCCCGGTTCGCTCACCGAGCGCGCCGAGTTCGAGTCGGCAAACCGCCGCGTTGTCGCCGAGGGTGGCGAGCCCGCAGCCGGCCGTCCGGTGCTCATGGGTATCACGAAGGCGTCGCTCGCGACGGATTCGTGGCTGTCCGCGGCATCGTTCCAGGAGACCACTCGTGTCTTGACCGACGCGGCTATCAACTGCCGCTCGGACAAGCTGATCGGTCTGAAGGAAAATGTCATCATCGGCAAGCTGATCCCTGCCGGTACCGGTATCAACCGTTACCGCAACATCCAGGTTCAGCCCACCGAAGAGGCACGCGCCGCTGCTTACGCCGTGCCGTCGTACGACGACCAGTACTACAGCCCGGACGGCTTCGGCCAGAACACCGGTGCTGCAGTTCCGCTGGACGACTACGGCTTCAGCAACGACTACCGCTAAGCGTTAGTTCGTAGAAATCCCCCCACTTCGAAAGAGGTGGGGGGATTTTTCATGTCAGGAGTGGGACGTTTTCAGGAGTTGCTGCCGCTGAGGTCCGGGATGACGATCTCCTGGACGGCCCACTTGTTCCCGTCGGGGTCGGCGAAGTAGATGAACCGCCCCCAGGCCTGGTCGTCGATCGGGCTGATGTCGATGCCGCGGCTCTTGAACTCGCGCTCGGCCTCTTCGATGTCTTTGACCACTACCTGCATGCCGACGACCGAGCCGGGCTCGGCGTCGGTGATTCCCTTGCCGATGCAGATCGAGCAGGCCGAACCGGGAGGGGTCAGCTGGACGAATCGCAGGTCTTCGCTGACCGTGTGATCGTGGTCGGCATTGAATCCGAGGCGGACGTAGAAGTCCTTGGCGCGGTCGATGTCGGTGACGGGAATGGCGACCAGTTCGAGCTTGATGTCCATGACGTGCCCTTCATGTGATGGTGAATTCCGGCGACAGGTCCAGTGTTGCGGGTATTGCGGTCAGAAACGGTCCTCGTTCGGCGTCCGGATGAAACTTTCCGAATTCCTTGTTGCTCCGAGGGTGCTTCTCTCACTGCTCGACCGATCCCGAACCAGGAGCGGATACCCCGACTCCGCAGCTCTGACGCATTCCGTCGAACGTGCCGCGCACGCCGACGCTCTCGGCTACCACCGGTTCTGGGTCGCCGAGCATCACGCGGTGCCCGGGATCGGGAGCGGGTCGCCGGCAGTACTGCTTGCCGCGATCGGCGCGCATACGCGCGATATCAGACTCGGCAGCGGTGGAGTCATGCTGCCGAATCACCAACCGCTGATCGTCGCCGAGCAGTTCTTGATGCTGGAGGCTCTCTACCCGGGGCGAATCGATCTCGGCCTCGGCCGATCGCTGGGATTCACGGAGCCCGTACGTCAGGCACTACGACGCAGCAAGGACGCTCCGGACACGTTTGTGTCGGACCTGGACGAGGTGAGGCGTTACCTGGACGGATCCGCCGCAGTGACGGCACGGCCGGCGTCGCAGACTGGGGTGCCGATCTTCGTGCTGGCGACGCGCACAGGTCTGAAAGTGGCAGCGCAGCTGGGGCTTCCGGTGGTCGTGGGTGGGCCGATACTGGGAATCGGTAGCACCGATCGGGTGGATGCGTTGGACGAGTACCGCCGAGCTTTCCAGCCCACCGACACACACCCCGAACCCTATGTGGTGGTTTCCCTCGAGGTGGCGGTTGCCGATACCACCGAGGCGGCCCGTGAGTTGCTGATCCCGGAGGCGTACGCGCTCGCAGAATCGTCACGGACAGGGGAGTTTCCGCCGCTCGTGTCGCCGGACGAGATCAGGCGCGCCCCGCGCAGTGATCGAAACGCCAGGCGCATCGAGTCGTTCACGGCTTCGGCGCTGCACGGGACGCCCGTCGAGGTGAAGCAGCAGCTTCACGATCTGGCCGAGCGAACCGGTGCCGACGAATTGCTGGCGTCCACGTCGACGTACGACCGTGACGCGCTTGCACTTTCGGACCGCCTACTGCGTGAGGTGGTTTAGCAGTGTGGTTGATCTAACGAGGCACGTGAAACTCGAGCAGAGTGGCGACGGAGTCGTCGAGTTCGGTCCACGGCACCGGTACGGAGAGGACGGCGATCGCCGAAGTCGGGAACTTGTCGCGGATACGTTGGGCCGCTTCGGAGTTTTCGTTCGATGCGAGATCGAGTGCAGTCCAGGGAATTCCGGGTTCGTGTCCGACGATCAGGAGCGTCTTGACGTGGTCGGACGTGGTTCGCGCAGCTGCAATGACGTCTGCGGGTGAGCCGCCGTAGATGGACTTCTCGAACCCGGCGGGAGCTTCGATTCCCGTCGAGGCAAGGGTTTCGACGGTCCGCCGGGAGGTGGAGCACAGAACGGCGTCGACGGGCGGGACGTTTTCACGGATCCATTCGCCGCCGATGCGGGCCTCGCGCAGGCCCCGTTCGGCGAGCGGACGCTCGTGATCACGGATGCCCTCGGGGTAGCTGGACTTGCCGTGTCGCATGAGGACGAGGGTGCGGTGGTCGGCCATGCGTTCACGGTATCCGCTTTGTGCCCGTCAGTCCGGTTACTCTGGATGGTCAGGACCTTGAAGGAGGTTTTCGATGGCCGGTAAGAAGCTCGATCGAACTAATGCCCGAACTGCACTCGAGGTGGTACGCGAAAGCCCCACCATCGCTTTCATCACCGTTGCCCCGGCAGTGGTCGTGTTCGGCGTGGTGTGGTGGCTCTTCGGTTTCTGGGCCGCGATTCTTCTTGCGTTGGTGTTCGGTGTCGCGGCTGTCGCGACCCAGAAACTGCGTTAGAGGGCGCTCACCTGCGCAACTGCGCGGAGCGCTTCGCCGACCAGGAACCAGACCGTGACGGTCTTGTCGTCGACGCGGCTGCGCAGGACGACGTCGTCGCTGGAGACGATGGGGGAGAGGTACTCGATCAGTGCTCGATGCGGAACTGTCCGTAGTTCGGTGCGAGCGCTGAGGACCTCTTCGACTGCCTGCCAGTAGACGGCGTTGTTGACGTGGTCGAACGGGTCGATATCCGTGGCGCGCAGAGCGAACGGCGTGTCCAGAACACCGGCGTCGTCCGCCTCCGGTGCGTTCTCGGCGAGGACACGCTTCCACTTCAGGCGATGCTCGTCGGTGGATTCCTCCAGTGGCCGCATGAAGTCGTCACTCATCCGCGTGGGCATGCCCGATTCGGCGCTGATGTTGATCCAGAAGCCTTCGGTTTCCATCAGCGCGCCGTTGCTGCCGTCGAAGCGCACACGCATGTTCGCCCATCTCGTGGAGAAGCCGGAGCACCAGCGAGTCATCGTCAACTCTTCCGGCCAGATCGCCGGGCGTACGACGTCGACGACCGTACGACGCACTATCCAGAGCGGATGGGTGTCGATGGCTCCCGCGGCCTCGATGTTGTCGTTGCCGATGTCCTGCAGGTAGCGGGCGACGGCGTCGAGCCTGACCTGCTTGGCGACGTCGATGTCGCCGGTGCGGACCGGGCGGGACTTGACGAAGATCGGTCCTCGGTCCGGCTGTTGCGCGAGCGTGAGATCTGGGTTCACGTGAGATTCCTGTTCGCTGGAGTGAGCCGATTCTGTCAGGCTTTTCAGCGAGTGGCGATTATCTGCTTTCCGCAGCCGGAGCCGTCGACCATTCGTGCCACGGCGACGGCGGTGTCGGCAAGGGGATGAACGGAGTCGATCACCGGGGTGATGTCACCTGCGTCGATCATCTGCGTCAGGACCTCCAGATCGTCGGCGTTCTCCGAAGCGATGAAGGTGCCCATTTTCTGAGATATGAACGGAGACAGGCACTGTGCGCGTATTCGGCGATCGGTTCCGCCGAGCCACCGTCCGCCGTTCTCGCCGCCGACGATCACCAGCGTTCCGGTGCGTGTGAGCGCCCGTCGAAGATCTCGCAGTCGGCGGTTGCCGCCGGTATCGATGATGACGTCGTACCGATGCGATCCGTCGGTGGCGTCGTCGACGCGGTAGTCGAGAACCTCGTCGGCACCGATGGAGCGGACGGTATCGGTTTTCGAGGTGCTGCACACGCCGGTGACGTGAGCGCCCATGGCTTTTGCCACCTGCACCGCGTAGATCCCGACGCCACCGGATGCGCCGAGCACGAGGACGGATTGGCCCGCCTGCACGCGGCCGTGGTCGCGCACGGCTTGCAACGCTGTGAGGGCGGAGACCGGCACCGCTGCTGCTTGCGCGAACGACAACCGGGCAGGTTTTGCGGCAATCTTCGTCTCGAGTGCGCGTGCGTACTCCGCGAACGAACCGACCGCGATCCCGTATACCTCCTGGCCGACTGCCACGCGGGTCACCGAACTGCCGACGGCCTCGACTCGGCCGGATACGTCCAGTCCGCGTACCCGGTTCCTAGGTCTGCGCAGCCCGAAACCCGCGAGGCGCAACGGATATGGCAGTCCGGCCATGAGATGCCATGCCCCGCGGTCGACGGACGCGGCCTCGACGCGTATCAGCACTTCGTTGTCGGCGACAGTGGGGCGCGGAATGTGGTCGAGGTAGAGAACGTCGGCCTCGCCGTAGCGATCCTGTACGACGGCGGTCATCAGTTCCTTCGGCATGCGAGTCTCCGTTCGTCGAATACTTACAGCGTAAGTATTGCACTTACGGTGTAAGTTCTGTCAACGTGGAGAAGCGCGCAAGATTGACCCGAGACGACGTCGTACACGCTGCTGTCGCGCTTGCCGATTCCGTCGGAATCGATTCGATGACCATGCGGAAGCTGGGCACCGAACTGGGCGTCGAAGCGATGTCTCTGTACAACCATGTTTCGGACAAAGGGGATCTGCTCGACGGAATGGTCGATGCGGTCTTCGCGGAGATCGATCTGCCGACGCCGGGACGCCCGTGGCGCACGGAACTTCACGTGCGAGCGGTATCGACAAGGGAAGTGTTGGGGAGGCACCCGTGGGCAACTCCGTTGATGGAGTCCCGAACGACGCCTGGTCCCGCGACCCTGCGCCACCACGATGCCGTCATCGGAACGCTACGCGCCGCCGACTTTCCCGTCGCCCTTGCTGCGCATGCCTTTTCGATCATGGATGCGTACATCTACGGCTTCGTGCTGCAAGAAGTGAGCTTGCCGTTCGAAACAGCGCAGGAAACGACGGAACTGGCGAAGGCGATCATGGGCTCATTCGAGAGCGGTCAGTATCCGCACCTGGCCGAGTTGACCACCAAGCACGTCCTTGCTCCGGGATACAGCTACGCCGCCGAATTCGCTTTCGGTCTCGATCTGATTCTCGACGGACTCGAACGTCTGCACATCGGGAGCGAACGATGATCTGACGTGAGTACCGGGTTAAAGTCGAGAAAACCGGGTTACCGGTCCAGACTTCAGATGTCCCGAAGAGGAGCTTTCTGTGCGCGCCATGGTGGTTACGGAACTGTCCGGTCCCGAAGGAATTGTCGCGCAGGAGGTTCCCGAGCCCGCAGCCGAAGGTCTTGTTCTCATCGATGTGAAGGCAAGTGGCGTCTGCTTTCCGGACCTGCTCATCACCTACGGCAAGTATCAGATCCGCCCGGAACCGCCGTTCATTCCCGGCGCGGAGATCTCGGGCGTCGTGGTCTCCGCGCCGGAAGGGTCGGGTTTCGCTCCGGGCGATCGTGTTCTCGCGGCCGCGTATCTGGGTGGGTATGCAGAGCGGATTGCCGTCAACCCGGCGCAGGTACTCCGAATTCCGGACGGACTCGCCTTCGACGAGGCGGCCTCGCTGATCATCAACTATCAGACGATGGAGTTCGCGCTCGCTCGTCGCGCGAAGATCGTCGCGGGGGAGACTGTCGTCGTGCTCGGCGCTGCAGGCGGAGTCGGAACGGCAACCATCCAGCTGGCCAAGGCGCACGGTGCCCGGGTGATCGCCGTGGTACGACGCGAGGGCGTCGATGACTTCTTGCGTGAGCTCGGTGCCGACGAGGTGGTCGCGCTGGCTCCGGGATGGGGAGAGCGGATTCGGGAACTGACCGACGGCGTCGGCGCTCAGATCGTGGTGGATCCGGTGGGCGGCGATGCGTTCGACGACGCGGTCCGGGTTCTGGCACCCGAAGGACGACTCGTGGTGATCGGATTCGCCGGCGGCGGTATTCCCGAGGTAAAGGTGAACCGGGTGCTGTTTCGCAATATCAGCATTGTCGGCGCGGCATGGGGTGAGTTCACGCGTACCAATCCCGAGGCGGTAGCCGAGGTACACGCATCGCTGGTAGAACACGTCCGAAACGGCTTGCGTCCGCTGGTCAAGGCACGGTATCCGCTTGCCGACGCAGCAGTTGCCCTGGCTGATCTCGAAAGCGGCAAAGTTCTCGGAAAGGCCATCTTGCTGCAGGAATGATTCTTCGCAACGTGATGGTGGTCACCAAATAATAAGTTGCAACATGTTTTCATTTGGGCAATAGTTGCAACCGCACTACCATTTGCCAGGTGATCGCTTCCGATTCTGATGACCTGTATGGAGCACTCGACGAGTTGTTCACTCGCCTGATGAGCGCCGGTGATTCGGAGTCGATCGATGCGTTGATCGAACTGGATCTCTCGTTCTCTCAGGTGCGTGTGCTGTTCGTACTTGCACAACGTGATGCGGCGATCCCGATCAACGAGGTTGCCGACGAGCTTCGGCTCTCGGTGGCAGCTACGGGGCGGAACATCGATCAGCTCGTGAACATGGGTCTGGTCGATCGCCGTGAAGACGAGCGGGACCGACGCGTCAAGCGGGTTTCCTTGTCGGAGGCCGGTCGTAAGGTGACGACCAACCACATCGAGTGCAAGCGCGGCCAGCTTCGCGAATTCGCGTCGCGTGTTCCTGAGCCAGAGCGGATTCGTTTGTTCGAGGCTCTCAAGCCCATTCTCGCGGGTGACTATCTGCGAGCACTTAACCAGGAGACTTCGCGATGACATCGCCGAACGCGCCGGCACCGGCGTCCGACAAACTTGACGGGGCGGTCCTCAAGATCGCTTCCGTGGTGGTGCTCGGCGCCATCATGTCGATTCTCGACGTAACCGTGGTGAGCGTCGCGCTCACCACCTTTGCCGAGGACTTCGAAACTTCGTACGCCACCGTCGCGTGGACGATGACGGCCTACACCCTCGCTTTGGCGACGGTCATTCCGGTTACCGGTTGGGCTGCCGACCGTTTCGGCACCAAGCGCCTCTACATGACTGCCCTGGTGCTGTTCGTGCTCGGTTCGGTCGCCTGTGCGATGGCGTGGGACATCACCTCGCTCATCGGCTTCCGTGTGCTCCAGGGCCTCGGCGGCGGCATGTTGATGCCGCTCGGTATGACCATCATGACCCGGGCCGCCGGTCCGGACCGCGTCGGTCGCGTCATGGCAGTTCTCGGAATCCCGATGCTGCTCGGCCCCATCGGTGGCCCGATCCTCGGTGGTTGGCTGATCGAGGCCGCGAGCTGGCACTGGATCTTCCTGATCAACCTGCCGATCGGCATCATCGCGTTGGCAGCAGCATTCATCATTCTGCCGTCCGACAAGGCGAAGCCTTCGGAGTCCTTCGACTTCCTCGGCATGATCCTGCTGTCGCCCGGCCTGGCGCTGTTCCTGTTCGGTGTGTCGTCCATCCCTGAGGTGGGAACGGTTGCGTCGGCTCGGGTTCTGGTGTCGGCCGGTATCGGTCTGGCGCTGATCATCGCCTTCGTGTTCCACGCGCTCAACAAGGATCACCCGCTGATCGACCTGCACCTGTTCAAGAACCGTCAGTTGACCACCGCCGTCATCACGACGTCGCTGTTCATCGTCGCCTTCATGGGCGCCGGGTTGCTGTTCCCGAGCTACTTCATCCAGGTCGGCGGTCACACCACGCTCGCTGCCGGATTGTTGATGGCTCCGCAGGGTCTCGGCGCTATGGTCACCATGCCGATCGCTGGTCGACTGGTCGACAAGATCGGCCCGGGCAAGATCGTCCTGACCGGTTTGCCGTTGATTCTGATCGGCTTGGGTGTGTTCACACAGGTTGCCTCGGATTCCCCGACGTGGCTGCTGATGGGTGCCTTGTTCGTCATGGGCCTCGGTATGGGTTGCACCATGATGCCGCTGATGACCGCAGCTATCGTGACGCTCTCCAACGAGCAGATTGCTCGCGGCTCCACCCTGATGAACATCGTTCAGCAGACCGCAGGTTCGATCGGTACCGCCGTGATGTCGGTGGTCTTGACCAACCAGCTTCTCGATCGTGGCCTCGACACGACGATGGTCGGTGCGGCCTCGCACATTCCGACCGAACCGGGAAGTCCGCAGGAGTCTGCTGCGAATTCGATTCTCAGTGCGGCGTCGGATGCCTTCGGTAACACCTTCCTCGTTGCCACTGTGTTGATCGTCCTGACCCTCATCCCGGCGTTCTTCCTGCCGCGGAGCAAGACCACCAGGCCGGTGGCCGAGGGCGAGACGGCAACGCCGATCGTTATGCACTGACCGCTTTTCGGTAGATCGTTCGTCCAGGTGAGGGCGGCACACATCTTGTGTGCCGCCCTCACCTTTTTGCCGTGGAATACAGCTGGATGGTTGAATGTTTGATCAGTTACATGCAAACGCATGGATCTAGTTCGCGGAGGAGCAACCATGCAGTTCGGAATCTTCACGGTCGGTGACGTCACCACTGATCCCACGACGGGTAAGACCCCGACAGAGCACGAGCGCATCAAGGCCATGACGACCATCGCCAAGCACGCCGAGGAAGTCGGTCTCGACGTCTTCGCGACCGGCGAGCATCACAACAAGCCGTTCGTGCCGTCATCTCCGACCACGATGCTCGGATACATCGCGGCCCAGACCGAGAAGATCACGCTCTCCACGTCCACGACGCTGATCACCACCAATGACCCGGTGAAGATCGCCGAGGATTACGCGATGCTTCAACACCTCGCCGAGGGGCGCGTCGATCTGATGATGGGTCGCGGAAACACCGCGCCTGTGTACCCGTGGTTCGGCAAGGACATTCGCGCCGGTATCCCGTTGGCTCTCGAGAACTATCAACTTCTTCGCCGGCTCTGGGACGAGGAGGTCGTGAACTGGCAAGGGGAGTACCGCACTCCACTCCAGGGCTTCACGTCCACCCCGCGCCCGCTGGACGGCGTCGCGCCGTTCGTGTGGCACGGCTCGATCCGCAGCCCCGAGATCGCGGAGATCGCGGCGTATCACGGCGACGGATTCTTCGCGAACAACATCTTCTGGCCGAAAGAGCACTACATCGAGCTGATCAATCTTTACCGCCGGCGTTACGAGCATTACGGCCACGGGTCCGCGGATCAGGCGATCGTCGGTCTCGGTGGTCAGGTCTTCATGCGCAAGAACAGTCAGGACGCGGTCAAGGAATTCCGTCCGTATTTCGACAATGCTCCGGTGTACGGCCACGGGCCCTCACTCGAAGAGTTCACCGAGCAGACGCCGCTGACCGTCGGTTCCCCTGAACAGGTCATCGAGAAGACGTTGGCGTTTGCCGATTTCTTCGGCGACTACCAGCGCCAGCTGTTCCTGATGGATCACGCCGGGCTGCCGCTCAAGACGGTGCTCGAGCAGCTCGATCTGCTCGGTGAGGAAGTTGTTCCGGTTCTGCGCCGTGAGTTCGCGGCCAGGCGGCCAGCACATGTGCCGGACAACCCGCCCACTCACGCGTCGATGAAGGCGGCTCGTGAGGCAAGCAGTGTCACTGCCTGACGAGCAACCGCCTGAGGTTCCGGTCAGCACCACCGAACTCGCCACCGACGCCTGGGAAGCCTTGTTTCGCGCCCAGGTGTCGGTGCTGCGGCGGCTCTCTGCCGATGACGTCTGGGATCAGGTGTCGATGCGCGAGTACGACGTGCTGTTCACGCTGAGTCTTGCGCCGAGTAGTTCCCTTCGCCTGCATGACCTGAATCGGGAGATATTGCTGAGCCAGCCTTCGCTCAGTCGCCTGGTGGAACGGTTGGAGGGCGAAGGTCTGGTAACGAGAAGTGTTGATCCACAGGATCGCCGCGGGACGATCGTGCAACTCACCGAAACGGGTGCAGCGCTGCAGAAATCAGTGGGTCGCCGTCATGCCGCCAGCATCCGCCGCCACGTCGGACCGGCCCTGGACGCGGATGAACTTCGACTGTTGGCCGAATTGTGCACGCGTCTGCGTCTCGCGCAGTCATGACTGGAGGCAGGATGGACGATATGAGCAACCTCGAAGCGCAGCCCGTCGAGCAGGAATGCGAAGGCCATCCGGCGGAGAGCGAGATTCAGATCCTCACCCCGCGCGACGTACCGCTCGGTGGCCCGCGGGCCATGCGAGTGCGACGCACCCTCCCGCAACGCGAGCGTTCGCTGATCGGGGGATGGTGTTTTGCAGATCATTACGGTCCGGATGACGTCGGCTCA
Source organism: Rhodococcus sp. YH3-3 (assembly GCF_001653035.1). NCBI lineage: Bacteria > Bacillati > Actinomycetota > Actinomycetes > Mycobacteriales > Nocardiaceae > Rhodococcus > Rhodococcus sp. YH3-3. Next base: position 2,233,121 of record NZ_BCWH01000001.1, read on the forward strand.
GGACCGGGCATGCATGTGCCGCCGCATCCGCATACCGGTTTGCAGACGGTGAGTTGGCTGTTCACCGGAGAGATCGAGCACCGTGACAGCATCGGTTCCCATGCGATGGTGCGGCCGGGTGAACTGAATCTGATGACGGCCGGGAGTGGGATCGCGCACTCCGAGGTGTCGACGCCGAATACGAAGGTTCTGCACGGGATGCAGTTGTGGGTGGCCCTGCCGGATGCGGCGCGCGATACCGCACCCGCGTTCGTTCACTATCGACCGGAGCCGGTGACCACCGATGGTGTCACGCTCAGTGTGTTCCTCGGTTCGCTCGCCGGTGAAACGTCTCCGGTGTCTACCTTCACCGAATTACTCGGTGCCGAGGTGATTCTCGATCCTGGGGCCGAGATCGCCCTCGATGTCGATCGTTCACATGAGCACGGCGTGATCGTCGATCAAGGATCGGTTGTTCTGCGTGGTACCACTGTCGGCTGGGCCGAGTTGGGTTATCAAGCACCGGGTTTCGGAAAACTGACTTTGCGCAATCCGGGATCCGAACCGGCTCGACTGCTACTTCTCGGCGGGAAACCGTTGGGCGAGCAGGTCATCATGTGGTGGAACTTCATGGGCCGTACACACGAAGAGATCGTCGAGTATCGACGCAAGTGGCAGGCCGAGCTTGCCTCCGGATTCGACGGCAGCGTCCCGGACCGGCGTTTCGGCGTCGTGCCGGGATACGACGGTCCGGCGCTCCCGGCACCCGAGTTGCCGAACAGCACGTTGCGGCCCCGAGGCTAGTCGTTGCTCTTGCTGCTACCGGCCGCGAGCGTCGTTTCGATCAGGCTTGTTCGATGTCCTGGTGAGCCTTCGCGAGCATGATGTAGCCGGCGCCGTTGGCGGTGATACCGGCCTTTTCGCCTTCGGAGAGTTCACGTTTGACCTTGGCGGGCACGCCGGCGACCAGTGATCCAGGTGGGATTTGCATCCCCTGAGACACGACGGCGCCGGCTGCAATCAGTGACCCCGAGCCGATGTGTGCGCCGTTGAGCACCACGGCACCCATGCCGACGAGAACGTCGTCTTCGACGGTGCACCCGTGCAGCACTGCGTTGTGGCCGACCGAGATTCGTTCGCCCAGCACTGCGGGGAACGTCGGGTCGGCGTGCACGGTGCAGTTGTCCTGAATGTTCGTGTCAGCGCCGATGGAGATCGATTCTGCGTCGCCGCGGATAACCGCGCCGTACCAGATGCTGGCTCCCGCAGCGATGGTCACCGCGCCGACAACGGTGGCGTTGGGTGCGATGAACGCACTTTCGTCGATCTGCGGGGTGTTACCGAGAACGGTGGCGATGATCGGGTTGGTCATGGTTCTCCTGTGCGTTGGAATGACGTGCTCTGACGGTACCTGGACTACTTCGCTGTGGGTTTTCGATTCATGACGACAGTGCCGACACCCGCGGTCACCACCAGTGCGATGGCCACGAGTGTGAATGCGTCGAGCGTTTGCCCGATCACGAGGACTCCGGCCAGTGCGGCCGCTGCGGGTTCGAGGGCGATGAGGACGGCAAAGACTTTCTTGGCGAGAGAGCGCAGCGCCCACATTTCCAAGCTGTACGGGATGACGGACGAGAGGACGGCGACGGCTGCGCCTGCGGCGAGCATCGTCGGATCCAGTAGTTCACTTCCTCCCGAGACGACGCCGAAGGGCAGCGTCAATACGGCCGCGACGATGCTTGCGCCTGCCAACCCGTCGGCGCTCGGGAGCGTCGCGGCCAGGTGGGAACCGGCCACGATGTATCCGGCCCACGCAGTAGCGGCGATCAACGCGAACATCACCCCGATCGGGTCCAAACCGGATTCGCCGTGATCGCTTAACCCGAGCAGCAACACTCCGCCGAAGGCGAGCAGCACCCATGCTCCGTCGGCCCACCGACGAGACAGAATTGCGGCCAGGGTGAGCGGTCCGAGGAACTCGATGGTGACGGCCGTTCCGATGGGCACCGTGTCGAGGGCGAGGTAGAAGGCGCCGTTCATCACGGCGAGGGCGATGCCCAGTGCGAAGATGCCTTTGCGCTGCCGGTTCGACCATCTGCTCCATCGCGGGCGGACGATGACGCCGAGGATGATCGCGGCGATCGTCAGCCGCAGCGTCGTGGCTCCGGCCGGTCCGATCTGCGAGAACAATGTCGTCGCGAATGCCGCGCCGAACTGGAGCGACAGTATCGACGTGAGGACTGCTCCGACCGGCAGTAGCTGACTGCCGGCCTTCATTCTCCGGTGAACTCGGGACTTCGACGCTCGAGCATTGCGGCGACGGCTTCGTGGTGATCTCGGGTGTGGTGGGCGATCGACTGCATGGCGGCGGAGAGTTCGAGCAAGCTCTCGAGGCTCTGGTGCTGGCCCTCGCGGAGGAGCTTTTTGGTCATGCGGAGTACCTGCGGGGGATTGGCGGCTACTCGAGCCGCCAAAGCGTGCGCAGCGGAAAGCAATTCCTCGGGCTCGGTCACCTGCGAGACCAGACCCCAGTCGAGTGCTCTCGCAGCATCGATCGGTTCACCGGTGAACGCCATCTCGGCCGCGCGGGCGTTGCCGATCGCGCGCGGGAGCAGCCACGCTCCGCCGTCGCCGGGGATGAGTCCTACCTTGACGAAACTCTCGGCGAAGACTGCGGCGGTCGAGGCGATGCGGAGGTCGCACATGAGTGAGAGGTCGCAGCCCGCTCCGATGGCCGGGCCGTTGACCGCCGCGATGGTCGGCACCTCACACGTGTACAGCGCGAGCGGGATGCGTTGGATGCCGTGCCGGTAGCCCTGGCGGATCTCGCCGGGTGCGCCACCGAACATGCCCTCCTTGTCTCGCATGTGCTTGACGTTGCCGCCGGAGGAGAAGGCCGATCCGGCCCCCGTCAGAATGACCGTGCGCACACTCTGATCTCGGTTGACCGCGGTGACTGCGTCTTCGAGGGCCTCGATCATGTCGATCTCGGAGATCGCATTGCGGGTGTCCGGGCGATTGAGGGTCCACGTGACCACATCGCCGGTTCGCGAGATCAGTACGGCGTCGCTCATGGGTGCTCCTGGTTGTCGATGGCAGTTGAACTCAGTCTCTCACCACAGGATTTCGCAATAACAATCATTCGTGCTTGATTTTTATGGATGTGGGTGTGATGCTGGTCGCATGGCCGAACTTCAGACGTTCATCGATGACTTGCGGGCCGAAGGCGAGAGCCTCGACGCCCTGGTTGCGGATCTGCCCGAGGAGAAGTGGGCGACAATGACGCCTGCGGAAGGGTGGACCATCGCACATCAGATCGGGCACCTGCACTGGACGGACAGTGCAGCGATCCTGGCGATCACCGACCCGGACGGGTTCGCGGAGCAGTTGAAGGCGGCGTTCGTGAACCCGGCAGGGTTTGTCGACGACGGTGCTGCCGAACAGGCGGCCCGCCAGCCGGCGGAGTTGCTCGCCGATTGGCGAGCGGGGCGCACCGCTCTCGTCGAGGCGCTCACCGCCGCCCCGGCCGGAACCAAGTTCCCCTGGTACGGCCCGCCCATGGGCGGTGTCTCCATGGCTACCGCGCGACTGATGGAGACGTGGGCGCACGGGCAGGACGTTGCCGACGCACTCGGCGTCGAACGCGCTCCGACGGCGCGCATCAAGAACATCGCTCACCTGGGTGTGCGGACGCGAAACTTCGCGTACTCGGTCAACGAGAAGACGCCGCCCGCCGACGATTTCCGGGTTGAGTTGACCGCGCCGGACGGGTCGCTCTGGACCTGGGGGCCGGAAGATGCGCCGCAGAAGGTTACCGGGCCGGCGTTGGACTTCTGCTTGCTGGTCACCCAGCGCGCCAATCGCGCCGATCTCGATCTGGTCGCCGTGGGTGCCGACGCGGACGAGTGGCTCGGGGTCGCGCAGGCCTTTGCCGGACCCAGCGGTGAGGGACGAGCCGCCGTCGGATCCAGCGGTGAGGGACGAGCATCGAAGGTGGGCAAATGAGTTCGGTACGGATCGGTAACTGCTCCGGGTTCTACGGCGACCGCGTCTCGGCGATGCGCGAGATGCTCGAGGGCGGCGAACTCGACTACCTGACCGGCGACTACCTGGCCGAACTGACGATGTTGATCCTCGGGCGGGATCGGATGAAGGACCCGTCGCTCGGCTACGCGAAGACGTTCCTGCGGCAGGTGGAGGACACGCTCGGCCTTGCGCTCGACAAGGGGGTGAAGATCGTCGCGAATGCAGGCGGTCTCAATCCCGCCGGACTGGCCGACGCGTTGCGCGAGGTCAACACCAAGCTGGGGTTGAACGCAAAGATCGCCCACGTCGAGGGCGACGATTTGATCTCTCGGGCAGACGAACTCGGACTCGGCTCCCCACTGACGGCCAACGCGTACCTCGGCGCCTGGGGCATCGTCGAAGCATTGTCGGCCGACGCCGATGTCGTGGTCACCGGACGGGTCACCGATGCGTCGGTGATCGTCGGTCCGGCCGCTCACCATTTCGGTTGGAAGCGAGATGATTTCGATCAGCTTGCCGGTGCTGTCGCGGCGGGCCACGTCATCGAGTGCGGAACCCAGGCCACCGGCGGCAACTACGCGTTCTTCACAGAGATTCCCAATCTGGGCCGGCCTGGCTTCCCGATCGCCGAGATCAACGCGGACGGAACCTCGGTCATCACCAAGCACGCCGGAACGGACGGCGAGGTGAGCGTCGGCACGGTGACGGCGCAGCTGCTGTACGAGATCACCGGTGGACGCTATGCAGGCCCGGACGTGACGACCCGCATCGACAACGCAGTGCTCACCCAGGAAGGCCCGGACCGGGTGTTGATCAGCGGCGTCACGGGCGAGGCTCCGCCGCCGCAGTACAAGGTCTCCCTGAACACGCTGGCCGGGTTCCGTAACGAGGCCACCTTCATCCTCACGGGTCTCGACATCGAGGCCAAGGCCGATCTGGCGAAGACTCAGCTCGAATCCTGGCTGACGAAGAAGCCCGCCGAACTGGTCTGGACTCTCGCTCGCACGGATCATCCGGATTCCGACACCGAGGAAACCGCGAGTGCGTTGCTGCGCTGCGTGGTTCGCGATTCCGACCCCAAGGTGATCGGTCGCCCTTTCTCCGCGGTTGCGGTGGAAATGGCACTTGCCAGCTACCCCGGCTTCTCGCTGACGGCTCCGCCGAGCAACGGCCAACCGTACGGAGTGTTCACCCCCGGCTACGTCGATGCGGGATCGGTGCCGCACGTGGCCGTACTGCCGGACGGCACGCGCGTGGACATCGCTCCGTCCACGTTGACGCAGGACCTCGAACCCGTCGGCGAACCGGAGCGTCCGGAGCCGTTGCCGCCACAGACGTCGCTTTCAGTACCACTCGGCACGATCGCCGGTGCCCGTAGCGGCGACAAGGGCGGAAATGCCAACGTCGGCGTCTGGGTTCGCACGGACGATCAGTGGAAGTGGTTGGCGCACACACTGACCGTCGAGATGCTCAAGGAACTGCTACCGGAAGCAGCAGACCTGAACGTCACTCGCTACCAGCTTCCGCACCTTCGTGCCGTCAACTTCGTGATCGAGGGAATTCTCGGTCAGGGTGTCGCCTCGCAGGCGCGGTTCGATCCGCAGGCCAAGGGAATTGGTGAATGGCTGCGTTCGCGCCACATCGACATCCCGATTTCGCTACTCCCCGTAACTGACGAGAAAGAGGATTCACGGTGACCGTGTGGACCACACCGGAAAGGCTTGCGCTTCGCGAGACCGTACGCGGATTCGTGAACCAGGAGATTCTGCCGCATCTGACGCAGTGGGAGCGAGACGGCGAGATTCCGCGCGAATTGCACCGCAAGGCAGGCGCTCTCGGACTCCTCGGGGCCAGCGCACCCGAATCGGCCGGTGGTGAGGGCGGCGACGCCGTCGACTCCATCGTGATCTGTGAGGAGATGCATCAGGCAGGTGCGTCGGGCGGGCTGTTCGCATCGCTCTTCACCTGCGGCATCGCGGTGCCGCACCTGATCGCGGCCGGCGACGAGGCGCAGATCGAGAAGTGGGTCAAGCCGACCCTGCGCGGCGACAAGATCGGCTCGCTCGCCATCACCGAGCCCGGCGGAGGCAGCGACGTCGGGCACCTGACAACTACAGCCAAGCGCGACGGCGATCATTACGTCGTGAACGGCGCCAAGACGTTCATCACCTCCGGCGTTCGAGCGGACTTCGTCGTTACAGCGGTGCGCACCGGTGGTCCCGGCGCGGGTGGTGTCTCACTGCTCGTGATCGAGAAGGGCACACCGGGATTCACCGTCTCGCGCAAACTCGAGAAGATGGGCTGGCGCGCATCCGATACCGCGGAACTCTCCTTTGTCGACGCCCGGGTTCCGGTGGAGAATCTGGTCGGTGCAGAGAACAGCGGCTTCGCGCAGATCGCCCAGGCATTTGTCTCCGAGCGGGTAGCGCTCGCCGCGCAGGCGTATGCCAGTGCAGAACGTTGCCTGGAGCTGACGCTCGAATGGTGCCGCGCCCGTGAGACTTTCGGTCGCCCCCTGATCAGTCGGCAGGCCGTCCAGAACACCGTCACCGAGATGGCCCGCAAGATCGACGTCGCCAAGGTGTACACGCACTCGGTGATCGAGCGGTACATGGCCGGTGACGGCGATCTGATCGCCGAGGTGTGCTTTGCGAAGAACACGGCAGTCGAGACGGGCGAATGGGTTGCGAACCAAGCTGTTCAGCTGTTCGGCGGCCTCGGATACATGCAGGAAAGCGAAGTGGAGAGGCAGTACCGGGACATGCGAATTCTGGGAATCGGTGGCGGAACCACCGAAATCCTCACCGGCCTCGCGGCCAAGCGATTGGGGTATCAGTCATGAGTGTCATCCGGTCAACACTGGACACCAATTCCGAGGTGTACAAGACCGCAACTTCGACCATGAACACCAAGCTCGCCGAGATCGAGGTCGAGCACGCCAAGGCGTTGGCGGGTGGCGGCGAGAAGTACACCGAGCGGCACCACAAGCGGGGAAAGCTCCTGGCACGCGAGCGGATCGAACTCCTGCTCGATCAGGATTCACCGTTCCTCGAACTGTGTCCCCTCGCTGCGTGGGGGAGTGACTTCCCGGTCGGAGCCAGCACCGTGGTCGGTATCGGCGTCGTCGAAGGTGTCGAATGCCTGATCGTCGCCAACGATCCCACCGTGCGCGGCGGCACCAGCAATCCGTGGACGCTGCGTAAGGGTTTCCGGGCCAACGACATCGCCATGCAGAACCGCCTCCCGGTGATCTCCCTCGTAGAGTCCGGCGGCGCAGACTTGCCGACGCAGAAAGAGGTGTTCATCCCGGGCGGGCGTATGTTCCGTGACCTCACTCAGCTGTCCGCAGTCGGAATCCCCACCATTGCACTGGTCTTCGGTAACTCGACGGCCGGCGGTGCGTACATCCCGGGCATGTCCGACCACGTCGTGATGATCAAGGAACGCTCCAAGGTGTTCCTCGCAGGCCCGCCGCTGGTCAAGATGGCCACCGGTGAGGAATCCGACGACGAGGCACTCGGCGGCGCCGAAATGCACGCTCGCAAGTCCGGGTTGGCCGACTACTTCGCCGCCGACGAGCAGGACGCGATCCGCATCGGGCGCTCGATCGTCAAGCGGCTCAACTGGACCAAGAAGGGGCCGGCGCCGCGCGCGGAGATCATCGAACCGCTCGAGGATCCGGAAGAGTTGCTCGGCGTCGTTCCGGCCGACCTGAAGATCCCGTTCGATCCGCGTGAGGTCATCGCCCGTATCGTCGACGGTTCCGACTTCGACGAGTTCAAGCCGCTCTACGGTTCCTCCCTCGTGACCGGGTGGGCCGAGCTCAACGGCTACCCGATCGGCATCCTGGCGAACGCACGTGGAGTGCTCTTCAGTGAGGAATCACAGAAGGCCACGCAGTTCATCCAGCTCGCCAATCGTTCCAACACGCCGTTGCTGTTCCTGCACAACACCACCGGGTACATGGTGGGTAAGGAATACGAGGAGGGCGGCATGATCAAGCACGGATCGATGATGATCAATGCGGTTGCCAACTCCAAGGTTCCGCACATCTCGATCCTGCTCGGAGCGTCCTACGGCGCCGGTCACTACGGTATGTGCGGACGCGCGTTCGATCCACGGTTCCTCTTTGCGTGGCCCAGTTCCAAGTCCGCCGTCATGGGCGGTGCGCAGCTCGCCGGCGTCATCTCCATCGTGGGACGCGCTGCTGCCGAGGCGCGCGGCCAGGTCTTCGACGAGCAGGCCGACGCCGGCATGCGCGCGATGATCGAGAACCAGATCGAGGCCGAGTCACTCCCGATGTTCCTGTCGGGTCGTCTGTACGACGACGGCGTCATCGACCCCCGAGACACCCGCACCGTGGTGGGAATGTGCCTGTCGGCCATCGCCACCGCCCCGATCGAAGGCACCGAGAACTTCGGCGTCTTCCGTATGTGAGGCACGCCGTGACAATCACTTCAGTACTGGTCGCCAATCGTGGCGAAATCGCCCGCCGTGTCTTTGCAACCTGCCGCAAGAACGGAATCGGCACGGTCGCGGTATTTTCCGACGCAGATGCCGACAGCCCGCACGTCGCCGAAGCCGATGCTTCGGTTCGCCTGCCGGGTAACACGCCTGCCGAGACCTACTTGCGGGGTGAGCTCGTCATCGCCGCCGCCAAGGCTTCGGGCGCCGACGCGATTCACCCCGGATACGGATTCCTCTCCGAGAACGCGGAGTTCGCGCGCAGCGTCATCGACGCGGGACTGACGTGGATCGGCCCGCCCGTCGAATCCATCGAGCTCATGGGGTCGAAGGTCGAGTCCAAGAAGATCATGGACGCCGCCGGAGTGCCGGTGCTCTCCGAACTCGATCCCGCCGCGGTGACCGAGGCTCATCTGCCGGTGCTGATCAAGGCGTCGGCGGGCGGCGGCGGACGCGGAATGCGTGTCGTTCGTGAATTGTCGGCGCTGGACGGCGAACTGGAAGCGGCGCGGCGTGAGGCGCAGTCCGCTTTCGGCGACCCGACAGTCTTCTGTGAGCGTTACCTCGAGACCGGTCGGCACATCGAGGTTCAGGTCATGGCCGACCGCCACGGTGCGGTGTGGGCGGTGGGGGAGCGCGAGTGCTCGATCCAGCGTCGGCATCAGAAGGTGGTCGAAGAGGCCCCGTCGCCGCTCGTGCAACGCATCCCCGCCATGCGCGACAAGCTGTTCGACGCCTCGCGGCTCGCAGCCAACGCCATCGGTTACGAGGGGGCAGGAACCGTTGAATTCCTGGCTGACGAAAAAGGCGACTTCTTCTTCCTGGAAATGAACACGCGTTTGCAGGTGGAGCATCCGGTCACCGAGTGCACCACTGGACTCGATCTGGTGGAACTGCAATTGCAGGTCGCTTCAGGTGAAGCACTTCCGGACGATCAGCCGGAGATCCGTGGGCATTCGATCGAAGTGCGCCTGTACGCCGAGGACCCCGCCAAGAACTGGCAGCCGCAGAGCGGAACCGTCCACCACATCGAGTTGCCCGGTGACCCGCAAGAATTCAGTGTTCTGCGTGAGCAGGGCGTTCGCCTCGACTCCGGCGTCGTCGACGGCAGTGTTGTCGGCGTCCACTACGACCCGATGTTGGCCAAGGTCATCTCGTACGCGCCGACGCGGACCGCAGCTGCCCGGCTGCTCGCATCGACGCTGGCGCGCACCAGGATTCACGGGCTGCGCACCAACCGCGACCTGCTCGTCAACGTCCTGGCCCACCCCGCCTTCATTGCCGGAGACACCGACACTGCCTTCTTCGAGACTCACGACCTCGAGAAGCTGTCTACGCCCTTGGCCGATACCGACGCCGAAAGACTCTCGGCGCTGGCGGCGGCACTTGCCGATGCCGCGCACAACCGGGCGTCGGCCCGCGTCATCGGCCGCTTGCCCAGCGGGTGGCGCAACCTCCCGTCGCAGCCGCAGAGCAAGAGCTATTCCACTGCGTCGGGCGACTACGACGTCCGCTACTCCCTGAGCCGAAGCGGCGTGCTGAGTGCAGAAGGCTTCGACGACGTGCGCCTGGTATCGGCAACTGCGACCCGGGTAGTGCTCGAGCAGAGCGGAGTACAGCGCTCGTTCGACGTTGCGGCCTACGGGAGTGAGATTTTTGTCGACTCCTCGCTCGGACCCGTCGCGTTGACGGCAGCACCGCGCTTCGTGGATCCGTCGGCAGAAGTCGCCGCCGGTTCGTTGCTCGCTCCGATGCCGGGATCGGTCATCCGCCTCGGTGCCGCACTCGGTGACACCGTCACCGCCGGCCAGCCGATTCTGTGGCTGGAGGCCATGAAGATGGAACACACCGTCACCGCGCCGACTGCCGGTGTCCTGGTGGAACTTCCGGTCGCCGTCGGCCAGCAGGTCGAGGTCGGATCGGTACTCGCACGTGTGGAAGAACCCGCTACAGAAGAGGAAGCATGATGAGTTTCATCGAAACCGAAGAGCAGAAGGAACTGCGGGCATCCGTTTCCAAACTGGGTGAGCGCTTCAACTACGTCGACTACGTGCTGCCCAAGGCGCGAAAGGGGGAGCCGCTCACCGAATTGTGGAACGAGGCCGGCAAACTCGGATTCCTGGGCGTCAACCTGCCGGAGGAATACGGCGGCGGCGGTGCAGGCATCTACGAACTCGCGCTGGTGCAGGAGGAATTGGCGGCGCAGGGTGCCGGTCTGCTCCTGGTTGTCGTATCCCCGGCCATCTGCGGCACCATCATCGGCAAGTACGGCACGGCGGAGCAGAAGCAGCAGTGGCTACCCAGCCTCGCCGACGGCTCCAAGATCATGGCGTTCGGAATCACCGAGGCCGACGCTGGTTCCAACTCTCATCAGATCACCACGACGGCACGCAGGGATGGCGACGACTGGATCCTGAGCGGCAACAAGATCTACATCTCGGGTGTCGATCAGGCTGACGCGGTCCTCGTCGTTGCGCGGACCGAGGACTCCAAGACGGGCAAGCTCAAGCCCGCTCTGTTCATCGTCCCCACGGATTCTCCCGGATTCGTGAAGACGCAGATGGAGATGGACATCATCGAACCGGACCACCAGTTCATCCTCTTCCTCGACGACGTCCGTCTGCCGGCCGACGCTCTGGTCGGCGAAGCCGATGCCGCCTTGATGCAGTTGTTCGCCGGCCTCAACCCCGAGCGCATCCTGGGTGCGTCGATGGCCATCGGCATGGGCCGTTACGCCCTGAACGCCGCAGTGAAGTTCGCCAACGAGCGCACGGTGTGGAAGACGCCGATCGGTGCGCACCAAGGTATTTCGCATCCACTCGCGCAGGTGAAGATCGAACTCGAGCTCGCCAAGCTGATGATGCAGAAGGCCGCGGTGCTCTACGACAGCGGTGACGATTTCGGTGCTGCCGAAGCCGCGAACATGGCAAAGTACGCCGCCGCCGAAGCCAGCATCAAGGCGCTCGATCAGGCGATCCAGACGCATGGCGGCGCAGGACTGACGAAGGAATACGGACTGGCCGCCATGCTCGGTGCGGCTCGTATCGCCCGTGTCGCGCCGGTGAGCCGCGAGATGATCCTCAACTTCGTCTCACAGCATTCCCTCGGTCTGCCACGGTCCTACTAGGAAGAGGCGACTCATGACGGATCAGGACAAGCCATACGTACGGTACGAAGTATCGGGCGGTGCTGCCACGATCACTCTCGACTCACCCCACAACCGCAACGCGATTTCGACGCGGTTGGTCACGGAGTTGCAGGCTGGGTTGACGGCGGCTGCCGCCGATCCGGCAGTTCGAGCGGTGGTACTCACCCACACCGGTGGAACATTCTGTGCGGGAGCCGATCTGAGTGAGGCCTCCGGTTCGTCCGCATCACCGGAGGACGCCGTCAAGGAGCGAGGACGGGGGATGCTGACACTCTTGCGCAGCATTCTCGAGCTTCCCAAGCCGGTGATCGGGCGGATCGACGGTCACGTCCGGGCCGGAGGCATGGGTCTTGTCGGGGCGTGCGACATCGTCGTCGCCGGACCGGCGAGCACCTTCGCGGTGACGGAATCACGGTTGGGTTTGGCAGCGTCCATCATTTCGCTCACGGTCCTGCCGAGGCTCGACCAGCGATCTGCGAGCCGCTATCTGCTCACCGGAGAGAAGTTCGGCCAGCACGAGGCCGAATCCATCGGACTCGTCACCGCCGCGTCGCAGGACACGGGGGAGTCGATCACCGAACTGCTCGGCACCCTGCGCCAATGTTCACCGCAGGGACTTGCCGAATCGAAGTGGATCACGACGCGTTCGGTCCTGGCCGGATTCGACCGGGACGGCGAGGAGATGATCGCGCAGTCGGCTCGGCTGTTTTCCTCTGACGAGGCTCGTGAGGGCATGATGTCTTTCTTGCAGAAGCGTCCAGCAGCCTGGGCGCAGTAGAAACTGCGCAGCTGGGACACAGAAGTAGAAGGGATGGCGGCGCGATGACTCGAGAGCCCAAGCAGGACCGAAGTCGAGTCACGCGCTCCCACCTGCTCGAAGTGACTGTGGAGTGTCTCGCCGAACTCGGGTGGAGCGCAACGACGATGAGCGTCGTCGCGCAGCGTGCCGGGGTGTCCAGAGGCGCGATGCAGCATCACTTCCCGACCCGCGAGGACCTCATCACCGCGGCGCTCGAGGTGATGTTCGACGCCCGGATGGATCAGGCACGAAAGGAATCGACCGACCTTCCGGTGGGTGCCGGACGAACCGAGGCGATCATTTCGCGGTTGGTGGAGTACTACACCGGGACTCTGTTCAAAGCAGCACTGCAGGTGTGGACGGCCGCTGCCTCCGACCCCGACCTGCGTGCCCGCGTACTGCCCCTCGAGGAACGATTCGGGCGCATCGCGCACCGCATGGCCGTCGAGAGTCTGGGTGTCGACGACTCCGACCCGGTGACGCACCGCTTGGTACAGGCGACCCTGGACCTGGCCCGCGGGCTGGGGCTGGCTGATGTCTTGACAGACGACTCGCGCCGACGCACCGAGGTGGTCAAACAGTGGGCGGCGCAATTGGATTCCACGCTTGTTCGGGTACCGGTGGCAACTCCCTGAATCGGTAGCGGCGGGGCCGGCGCCGGTGCTCTCGACGCGCACGTGGCGTGTGTCGGGGGCCACCGAGAAGTACAGTCGGCTCCATGGCCGCACGCACTCTCACTTCGATCGGGACTTCGGTATTGGTCTCGGCTGCCGTGCTCTCGGCCGTGGTCGGCTGCAGCTCCGGCGACGGGTCCGTCGATCAGCCGGGCGACGGTGCGGGTTCGCAGGCACTCGCACCTACGGATCCGGGCCCGATGTTCGCCGAATGCGGCTCGGTGACCGACGAGGAAGTTGTCAACGCCTTCAATCTCGGCGCTTTTGCGACGACGACGCGCAACGGCGTCGGTTGCCAGTGGGAAGTCGCCGGTTCGAACGGTCCGAGCGTCAGTTTCTCCTGGTACCGCGGTAGCCCGATCGGCCGCGAACGGGCCGGGTCCGACCTGCTCGGACGTCCTGCCGACGACATCACGATCGGTGGACACCAGGGCTTCATCGCGTCCACGGCAGGTTCGTTGTGCGAGTTGGGTATCGCGTTCGGCGGAGACTTCGTGCACTGGTCGATCACCTACGGTTTGCTGCCACCGACCGCGGATCCATGCACGGTGGCGCGGGATCTGATGGAAAAAACAGTTTCGAGGGCACAGTGAAGTTCGAGGGCGCCGTGAAGCGCATAAGGATCGGACACGCCTTGGCGGGGTCGCTGGTTCTGCTGACAGGCTGCGGCTCGGTGGTCACCGGGACTCCCCGTGCGGAGGGCAGCTACGGCGGTAGTGACAGCCAGGAATTCGCGAACGTCCTCCAAGAATGCGAAGCCGTCACCGACGAGCAGATCGCCGGCGCAGTGGGTGCCGACGCCGTCGGGCGTGGGTTCTTCGGCGCTATCTGCCGTTGGGACGGCATCGGAGCTGCGGGTCCGATCAAGATCACCTTCAACTGGTTCGAGACGGGCACCCTCGATCACGAGCGCGCTGCATTCGAGCACCTGGGATACGTGGTGGCGAAAATCGACATCAACGGCAGTGGCGGGTACCAGGTTCGCCAGCCGGCCGATCCGCAGAGCTGCGGGGTGAGCGCGAGCGCACCGGCCGGGGGAGTGTTCGGTTGGTGGGTCACCGAGCCGCAAGGCGGCGCGGATCCGTGCGAGGCTGCGGCAAAGCTCGGCGCGTTGACGTTGAACCGCAGCATCTGATCGCGACCGGTCCGGCTGCGTGGTCTGAGTGTGCAGCCAGAGTGTCTGGTCAGAGCGTGAGGTCACTATCACCGTGGCCTCGCTTTGACCTCGTGGCGCGCCGACAGGTATCGTTATGGGTCGTGTCCGGCATGCCCGGGCCGATCTGTGTGCCTAGCTAGGTATTGCCGTGCGCGCGTTCGAGCAGAAACTGCTGATGAACGAGCATCCGGCTGCCTGTGTGGGGGTATGCGACACGCCCGACCTCGGGGGCAGTGCGCGGCATGAAAGTGCTGAGTACAGACTCTGAGGTGGGTGAGGAGCAGCAGCTCTCTTGCTCCAACTGCTAGATCCCTAATTTCAGAACAGCCACGTTTTCGAACGGCCCGAGTTCGCTCGAGCAGTCTGTTCGTCACAAGAAAGCCGGTAAATGCCAACCATCAACCAGCTGGTCCGCAAGGGTCGCCGCGACAAGACCGCCAAGGTCAAGACGGCAGCCCTCAAGGGCAGCCCGCAGCGTCGTGGCGTGTGCACTCGCGTGTACACCACCACCCCCAAGAAGCCGAACTCCGCGCTCCGTAAGGTCGCACGTGTTCGCCTCACGACTTCGGTCGAGGTCACCGCGTACATCCCCGGTGAAGGTCACAACCTTCAGGAGCACTCCATGGTGCTCGTCCGTGGCGGTCGTGTGAAGGACCTCCCGGGTGTCCGTTACAAGATCATCCGCGGCTCCCTCGACACCCAGGGTGTCAAGGGTCGCAAGCAGGCACGCAGCCGCTACGGCGCCAAGAAGGAGAAGAGCTAATGCCACGTAAGGGCCCCGCTCCGAAGCGCCCGCTCATCAACGACCCGGTTTACGGTTCCCCGTTGGTGACGCAGCTCGTCAACAAGATCCTGCTGGACGGCAAGAAGTCCACCGCAGAGCGAATCGTGTACCAGGCTCTCGAGCAGGCACGCGAGAAGACCGGCACCGATCCGGTCGTCACCCTCAAGCGCGCCCTGGACAACGTCAAGCCTGCACTCGAGGTTCGTAGCCGCCGCGTCGGTGGCGCTACCTACCAGGTGCCGGTCGAGGTTCGCCCCGGTCGTTCCACCACGCTGGCACTGCGCTGGCTGGTCACCTTCTCGCGTGCACGTCGTGAGAAGACCATGGTCGAGCGTCTCGCCAACGAGCTCCTCGATGCCAGCAATGGCCTCGGTGCAGCTGTGAAGCGTCGCGAAGACACTCACAAGATGGCCGAAGCCAACAAGGCATTCGCCCACTACCGCTGGTGATGTAAAGCGTCGGAGCAACTGCCATCGGGTGGGGCTCCGACGCTTGTCGCCGTTGGCGGCCTGATCATCGCGACGGATTCCGGACGCAGGTGGCCAGGTTCGCCTCGGCAGAGACATAATTGAAAGACCATGGCCCTGACGGTGGAACACACCGATAAGGCCGACACCCGAAAACCAAGCAACGAGCGGGGAAGAAACCTGTGGCACAGGAAGTGCTGACTGACCTGAACAAGGTCCGCAACATCGGCATCATGGCGCACATCGATGCCGGCAAGACCACCACCACCGAGCGCATCCTGTTCTACACCGGTGTCAATTACAAGATCGGTGAGACGCACGACGGTGCGTCGACGACGGACTGGATGGAGCAGGAGAAGGAACGCGGCATCACGATCACGTCTGCCGCCGTGACTTGCTTCTGGAACAACAACCAGATCAACATCATCGACACCCCCGGCCACGTCGACTTCACGGTCGAGGTGGAGCGGTCGCTGCGCGTGCTCGACGGCGCAGTTGCTGTCTTCGACGGTAAAGAGGGTGTCGAGCCGCAGTCCGAGCAGGTTTGGCGTCAGGCTGCCAAGTACGACGTTCCGCGCATCTGCTTCGTCAACAAGATGGACAAGATGGGCGCGGACTTCTACTTCACAGTCCAGACCATCATCGACCGCTTGGGTGCGAAGCCGCTCGTTCTCCAGCTGCCCATCGGCGCTGAGGACGACTTCGACGGCGTCGTCGACCTGGTCGAGATGAAGGCCATCACCTGGCGCGGCGTGGTCCCGACGGGAACCGCTCCGACCATCGAGGAGATCCCCGCGGATCTCGTCGAGAAGGCTGCCGAGTACCGCGAGAAGCTGCTCGAGACGGTTGCAGAGTCCGACGAAGCTCTCATGGAGAAGTACTTCGGCGGCGAAGAGCTCACCATCGAGGAGATCAAGGGCGCCATCCGCAAGATGACGGTCGCCTCCGAGCTGTACCCGGTTCTCTGTGGCTCCGCGTTCAAGAACAAGGGCGTTCAGCCCATGCTCGACGCTGTCATCGACTACCTTCCGAACCCGCTGGACATCGGCGAGGTCATCGGCCACAAGCTCGGTGACGAAGAAGTAGAGATCACTCGCAAGCCGAGCAAGGACGAGCCGTTCTCGGCTCTCGCCTTCAAGATCGCTGCTCACCCGTTCTTCGGCAAGCTGACCTTCGTCCGCGTGTACTCGGGTCGTATCGATCCGGGTGCTCAGGTGCTCAACGCAACCAAGGGCAAGAAGGAGCGCATCGGAAAGCTCTTCCAGATGCACGCCAACAAGGAGAACCCGGTAGACGAGGCCGTAGCCGGCCACATCTACGCAATGATCGGCCTCAAGGACACCACCACCGGTGACACCTTGTGCGATCAGGCGAGCCCCATCGTCCTCGAGTCGATGTCGTTCCCCGCGCCGGTCATCCAGGTCTCCATCGAGCCCAAGACCAAGTCCGACCAGGAAAAGCTGGGCGTCGCGATCCAGAAGCTCGCCGAAGAGGACCCGACCTTCTCGGTCGAACTCGACGAAGAGACCGGTCAGACCGTCATCGGCGGTATGGGCGAGCTCCACCTCGACATCCTCGTCGACCGCATGCGTCGCGAGTTCAAGGTCGAGGCGAACGTCGGTAAGCCGCAGGTTGCGTACCGCGAGACCATCACCAAGAAGGTCGAGAAGCACGACTACACCCACAAGAAGCAGACGGGTGGCTCGGGCCAGTTCGCAAAGGTCATCATCGCTCTGGAGCCTTTCGTGGGCGAAGACGGTGCTACCTACGAGTTCGAGAACAAGGTCTCCGGCGGACGTATCCCGCGCGAGTACATCCCCTCCGTGGATGCCGGTGCGCAGGACGCGATGCAGTACGGTGTTCTCGCCGGCTACCCGCTCGTGAACCTGAAGCTGTCGCTGCTCGATGGTGCTTACCACGACGTCGACTCCTCGGAAATGGCGTTCAAGGTTGCCGGTTCGCAGGCACTGAAGGAAGCCGCCCGCAAGGCCGGCCCCGTCATTCTCGAGCCGCTCATGGCTGTCGAGGTCACAACGCCCGAGGAGTACATGGGCGACGTGATCGGCGACCTCAACTCCCGCCGTGGCCAGATCCAGGCCATGGAGGAACGCAGTGGTGCCCGTGTCGTGAAGGCGCTGGTTCCGCTCTCGGAGATGTTCGGTTACATCGGTGACCTGCGGTCGAAGACCCAGGGCCGAGCGAACTTCTCCATGGTGTTCGATTCCTACGCAGAGGTTCCCGCGAACGTCTCGAAGGAAATCATCGCCAAGGCGACGGGCGAGTAAGCACAGCGAGCTCCCCAGCCCGCGCCGGCAAGTAACCTCGGTTTCTTCCGGCACGAAGCACGACCTAGTAACAACCAACCGCACTGCTGCATACGGCAAGCAACAACAGTCCAGGAGGACACAAAGTGGCGAAGGCGAAGTTCGAGCGGACGAAGCCGCACGTGAACATCGGCACCATTGGTCACGTCGACCACGGCAAGACCACGACGACGGCGGCCATCACCAAGGTTCTCGCGGATGCATTCCCCGACCTGAACGAGGCTTCGGCCTTCGATCAGATCGACAAGGCTCCCGAGGAAAAGGCTCGTGGCATCACGATCAACATCTCGCATGTTGAGTACCAGACGGAAAAGCGCCACTACGCGCACGTCGATGCACCGGGTCACGCCGACTACATCAAGAACATGATCACCGGCGCAGCTCAGATGGACGGCGCTATTCTCGTCGTCGCAGCTACCGACGGCCCGATGCCCCAGACGCGCGAGCATGTCCTGCTCGCTCGCCAGGTTGGCGTTCCTTACATCCTCGTCGCCCTGAACAAGGCCGACATGGTTGACGACGACGAGATCCTCGAGCTCGTCGAGATGGAGGTCCGCGAACTGCTGGCCGCTCAGGAATTCGACGAGGAAGCCCCCGTCATTCCGATCTCGGCACTCAAGGCACTCGAGGGTGACCCGAAGTGGACGCAGTCCATTCTCGACCTGATGGCTGCTGTCGACGAGTCCATCCCGGACCCGATTCGTGAGACCGAGAAGCCCTTCCTCATGCCCGTCGAGGACGTCTTCACGATCACCGGCCGTGGCACCGTTGTCACCGGTCGTATCGAGCGTGGCGTTGTCAACGTCAACGAAGAGGTCGAGATCGTCGGCATCAAGGAAACCTCGACCAAGACCACGGTCACGGGTATCGAGATGTTCCGCAAGCTGCTCGACTCGGGCCAGGCCGGCGACAACGTCGGACTGCTCGTTCGTGGCATCAAGCGCGAAGATGTCGAGCGTGGACAGGTTGTCGTCAAGCCGGGCACCACGACTCCCCACACGGAGTTCGAGGGCCAGGCATACATCCTGTCGAAGGACGAGGGCGGCCGCCACACCCCGTTCTTCAACAACTACCGCCCGCAGTTCTACTTCCGTACCACGGACGTTACGGGCGTCGTGACGCTGCCTGAGGGCACCGAGATGGTCATGCCCGGTGACAACACCGAGATGTCCGTCAAGCTGATCCAGCCTGTCGCCATGGACGAGGGCCTGCGCTTCGCAATTCGCGAAGGCGGCCGTACGGTCGGCGCCGGCAAGGTTGCCAAGATCATCAAGTGAGACTCTTGTCTCGCTAGCTGATTCACAGCACTGAAAAGGCGCTCATTCCCTTCGGGGAGTGAGCGCCTTTTCTGTGTCTGTGATCGAGTGGCCTGTGATCGAGTGTTCGGTGATCGGGTGCCTGCGTGCTTCTTACTTACTTGTTGGCTTCCACCCTGTCGAGGTGCAGCAGAACCTGTACTGCGACGGTTGAGCCGTCGAGGCTGCGCCTGGTTGCGCCGGCGATGCGTTCGGCCGAAGCGGTGAATCCGGCGACGTCGATCGACGGATCTGCAGTGACGACAATCGACAGCGTCGGCAGTCCGCGATCGACCGTCGCTTTGCTCTTGGTGCTCCGCACGCCGGTCAGCTGAGCGAGTTCGGCCGCTACGCCGTCTGCGACGGGTCCGAGATCCACGCTGACGTCGGTACCGGATTCGTTGTGCCGCAATGTGACTGCGCTTGTGCGGCGCCGGCGAAGGTTCAGGTACAACAGCCCGAGACCGGCGAAGACACAGAGGACGAAGGTGCCCGACAGTACCCAGTGCCACCACGGCTCCTCCGGAAGGCCGAAGAGGACCTCCCGATCGAGGCGTGACACCCAGGTTCGAATCAGCGACGCGCCCGCGTCCCACGCGATGGCGTATGCGCCCGCTGCAAGCAACGCGATTCCGACGATGAGGACGATGATCCGATCGACCACGGAGATCCAACGGTTCACGAGGCGTCCTTTCGTCGTACTACAGTTTCTCGCACGACAACCGAAAGTTGCAGTGGCCGCTGCAGTATCGCGAGATGAGGCCGAACCGCCGCGTCGACGGCTGCGGCAAGTTCAGCTCGATCGCCACCGGTCGATTCGATGTGGACCTTGACGTGTTTACGGTCGACGCTGGTGTGAGCCGAGCCGACGCCGGGAACGACCGCTGCGTGGCTACTGCACAGACGTGCAATGTCAGTCGGCCGCATCCACACCGTCGATGCGCTCGGGTTCCCGAGTGGGACATGGGTTTTCGCACGGCGTTTGATCGCCGACATTATCAGGACAACACCCGCGACAACGGCAGCGATTGCCACCGGAAGTAGCCACGGTTGCCAGTGCAGACGAGACGTCCACTCCACGGAGTTTCGGATCCAGGGTGCCGATTCGAAAGTTCCACGGTTGATGAACCATTCGCGCGAGACGACGAAGGCGAGTGCGAGTAGACCACACGCGATGACGACGGCCGAAACTGCGGCCGCCGGGTTCGCAGAGGGGACACGCGGCGGAATCGGATCCGAGAGTGCCTGCTGTGCCGGGCCCTCCGCGATCTCGACGCCGGAAACACAGGAGTCGTCAGAACCCTCGGTTGCCGCGATCATCACGTTCATGTCGTGGAGTGGAAGCCCGGTCAGCGATTCGACGCTGCGTCCGACTTCCGTTCGCACCCGGCCGGTCAACTCGGTGACCGAACACGGCCAGGACACGGCGAGGAAGAGATTGATGGCGACGGCGTCGCTACCCATCGAGATGTCGGCTCGCGGAAGGTCGCGTCCTGTCAGGCGAGTCAAGCCACCGGACTGGCGGACCACCCCCGGGACGTTCACCGCTGCGGCCGTGGCGATCTTGGCCATCGCACGGTCCTTGATGACCAAGGAGCCGCGTAGACCAGGATCGTCCGCTGCGCTGGGATCGGACGGCTCAGCCACGGCCACGGCTTCGGAGGATCGCGCCGAGGTCGAGATGTCCGTCGCGGTGTGCTCCGATCGCCATACCGGCGGCGCCGAGCAGGACTGCGAAGACGAAACCGCTGAACCCACCCATGATTCCGGCGAGTGCGAGGAGCAGACCGACCAGCAGTCCGACGGTGGTGCTGTTCATGTCAGTTCCCTTCTCGAATGTTCGGTGCAATGTCTGTGACGGTGGCAGGCTCGGTGACTGCATTTTCGGCATCAACGGGTAGATATCCCGCTGTCGACAGGTCGCCGACGGTCACGTTCACCGGTACGTCGACCAATCTCGCCACCACCGCTCGTACGCGTTCGGCGACGCTGCGAACGTCTGCCGGATAGTGAACGGAAATGTGTACAGCACAGGAGTTTTCGTCGACGACGACGCCGGTGATGCGGCGTCCGGGGAGGTAGGTTCCCACTTCGCCGAACTGTCCTCCGTGCAGATCTGCCACTTCCGGGATGGCAAGAACCGCGTCGGCGACTACCTCGGCCGCGTCGATCTCGCGGCCGGCGTCGGCGGTACTCACTGAACCCTCGGCTTGGCTTCCGGATCGGTACTGCCGCCGCTCTCTGCATCCTCGAAGAGCATGACGTCGAAGACGGTGATGTTGACCTCGGTGACCTCGAGACCCGTCATGCTTTCTACTGCGGCAATGACGTTGCGGCGGATACCTACCGCCAGTTCGTGGAGTGCGACGCCGTACTCGGCGACAATGCCGATGTCGATGGCGGCTTGTTTCTCGCCTACCTCCACCGCCACGCCCTGGGCATGGTTGACGCGGGCGCCCGGTATGCGGTCGCGAAGTGCCCCCACCGCACGCGCTGTGCCCCCGCCGACGTCGTACACGCCGTTGATCTCGCGGGTCGCGATACCGGCGATCTTGGCGACCACGGCGTCGGCGATGATCGTCTTACCCTGGGTGCTGACTAGTTCCGCGCCACCGTCGGCGCCGAATCGGACGCTGTTCTTTTCACTGGAATCGCTGGTCATGGGGGCTCCCTGCTCATGTGTCAGTGCGTGCGTCTGAAGTACCTCCAACTGTAGTGACTGGTAGGTGACCATGCGGGATGCACCACACCTACTCCGGCATTTGGTATGGCAGAGTCGGAGGCAAATAGTGACGGCGTTCATAGTGAGCGCTGCAAGTGACGTGGGTCGGACAGGGTGGTACGTGGTGGCACGGATAGTGATCGTGGGTGCGGGTTTGTCGGGACTGCGGACCGTCGAGGAACTGCGACGAGCGGGTTTCGAAGGTGAATTGACGCTCGCGGGTGGGGAAACGCATCTGCCCTACGACAGGCCTCCGTTGTCGAAGGAAGTGATCCGCGGCGACAAGGACGAGACGACCTTGCGTCCGGCCGAGTTCTACGTCGAGAACAAGGTCGATCTCAAGCTCGGTTCGCCGGCAACCTCGGTGGACACGGTCGCCAAGTCGGTGGCGTTCGCCGACGGATCCACCCTGGACTACGACGAGTTGGTCATCGCGACCGGACTGACTCCGCGTCGCATCGCCGGCCTTCCGGAGTTGTCCGGAGTGCACGTTCTGCGCTCCATCGAGGAAGCGTTGGCCCTCCGCGCCGACCTTGCTCCCGGTAAGCGTGCGCTGATCGTCGGGGCCGGCTTCATCGGCTGCGAACTGGCCGCGAGCATGAAGTCTCACGGCGTCGACGTCGTGTTGCTCGAACCCCAGCCGACGCCGCTGGCGTCGGTGCTCGGCCCCACCGTCGGCGCCCTCGTCGAACGTCTGCATCGGAACGAGGGCATCGACGTCCGAGTCGGTACGGGCTTGACCTCGTTGTCCGGCGACGGAGCGGTTGCCGCTGCGACCTTGAGTGACGGTTCGGAAATCCCGGTCGACGTGGTCGCGATCGGAGTCGGTTCGGTGCCGGTCACGGGATGGCTCGACGGTTCGGGGATCGAACTCGACAACGGAGTGCTCTGCGACGGCGTCGGCCGCACCAGCACCGAACACGTCTGGGCGGTCGGCGACGTCGCGTCCTGGCAGATCGGAGATCGACGCAAGCGTGTCGAACACTGGACCAATGCTGGGGACCAGGCCAAGATCCTGGCGGGAGCGATCACCGGAACGGGTGATCCGGACGCGCCGGCGCAGGTTCCGTACTTCTGGAGCGATCAGTACGACGTCAAGATCCAGGCATTGGGGACCGTCGCACCCACGGACACCGTTCACATCGTGAAGGACGACGGCCGAAAGTTCGTCGCATACTACGAGCGCGACGGTGTGCTGGCAGCTGTCGTCGGCGGCGGTAGCGCGGGAGCTGTGATGAAGATGCGCGCGAAGATCGCAGCCGGCACGCCCATCTCGGACGTGTTGGAGTCCACACCGGCCTGAACGGATGAGGCAGGACCGGTTCCGAGGCGATAGATTTGTGCGGTGATCGTTGCACTCATCGACTCGGGACTGGGCCTGCTCCCTACCTCTGCGTGGCTCAGACGCCTGCGCCCGGATCTCGATCTTGTGCTGTCCCTCGATCCGGACGGCGCCCCCTGGGGGCCCAAGCCCGAGCCGTGGGTCGTCGACCGGGTACTCGGTGCGGTGCGGCGGAGCCTCGATCGTGGGGCTCAGGTCATCGTTCTTCCATGCAATACCGCGAGCGTCACCGCTCTCCCACACGTCCGCGAACTGGTCGGACCGGGTGTGCCGGTCATCGGAACGGTGCCCGCGATCAAGCCCGCGGCCGCCGCGTGCGATTCAGTGGCGATCTGGGCTACCGCCGCGACGACTGCCAGCCGGTACCAAGCCGATCTGATCGAACAGTTCGGCAACGGCGCCAAAGTCGTCGGGGTGCCGTGCCACGGCTTGGCCGATTCGATAGACCTCGGTGATCGTGCAGCCGCACTTGCAGCCATCGAATCCGCAGTGGCCCGGACGCCGGACGACGTCAACGGCGTTGTCCTCGGCTGCACGCACTACCCACTGCTCGCGGACGAAATCGCAGCGCGGCTACCCGCCGGTGTCACACTCTTCGACAGTGCCGAAGCCGTTGCACGACAGACCCTGCGGCGGATCGACGGGCTCGGTGACGCGGGTGAAGGATCGGGAACCGTCGAGGTTTTCGTGAGCGGACGTCCGGGCGCGCTACCGCCCAGCGCCGAAGCCTTCGACGCCGGGCGGTTGTTGGGCGCGATCAAAGCCTGATCCAGCCTGCAGCCAGCCATTCATCAATGGGCAGCTACTCCGCTCCGTCAATGGGCGGCTACTCCGCTCTGTCAATGGGCGGCTACTCCGCTCTGTCAATGGGCGGCTACTCCGCCGTGACCCCCGTGATGCATCCGCGCACTCATCACCGGCATCGCACTCACCGCGACCACAACGGTCAGGACCCCGACCACCCAGGCCGTCCACGACGCACCGCGTAGAGCGTCGAAGCTCATGACCCAGGGTGAAATGAACATCAAGACGCCGAAAACGCCCATCGCGTAATCCGCCATGGCCATGTCCGGACGTGCCATGTGCGCCAGACCCGACAGTGCAACCAGGACACCCAGGACGACGAGTGACCACATTGCCCGATCGGTGGTGTCGAGCCACATCGGCGAGAGAGCCGCAAAGACGCCGAGAACCACCGCGACGGCATCTTGCATTCGATTCCACGACTTCATGACGAGACCTCCAAAGACGAGAGTGTGTCCACCTGTAGTACACGCCCGCGGCAGATCGAGATCAACTCTCCGCCAATTGCATTCGCGTTGCAGTTAGAGGCGATGTGGAGGCTCGAATATCAAGATTTGTGACTATTCGTCCGGATTGCCACGAGCCCGCGCGGAGCGCTGGCCGCGATATGTCCCGAGAGTGCCATGAGGGTGAGAGTGGTGAATGCGATAGCGGCGGTGATCATGGGTGGTCCTTTCACTGACTGTCCTCGAGTGTCGTCTGCCGACCTGTGGCCGAGCAGGGCACACGGTGTGAGGACGCTGAGAGAATCGAAGAGTCCGCACAGACGACCCGTGAGAAGGTTCTGGGGTGACGCAATCGAGTGCCCAGGACGTGATCGAACAGTTGGCCGACCTCGCGGATCCCGCGGATGCCGTCCAGCTACAGAAGTTCTTCAAGACAGCGCCGGGGGAGTACGGCGAGGGTGACGTCTTCATCGGCGTGCGAGTACCGAAGACGCGTTCGGTGGTGAAGAAGCATGTCGGTCTCGAGTTGCCTCAGGTACGCCTCCTTCTCGACAGCGACGTCCACGAGCATCGCTTGGCCGGTCTGTTGATCCTTGTTGCTCGATTCGAAAAGGTCAGTCGCCCAAAATTTTTCGACGACGAGAGTCGCTCCCGCATCGCCGACTTCTATCTCAGCGCTGTCGAGGACGGGCGGGTGAACAATTGGGATCTCGTGGATTCGTCCGCCGGACAGATCCTCGGCGGCTGGCTGTACGACCGAGATCGCCGGCTGATCTTCGAGCTTTCCGATTCGGGTGACCTGTGGCGACGACGGGTGGCGCTGCTGACGACGTACGGATTCATCACTCGCGGCGACGGGTCGACCACGCTCGAGCTTGCCGCGCGGGTGCTGGGTGATCGACGAGACCTGACCCAGAAAGCGATGGGCTGGATGCTCCGCGAGGTGGGCAAGCGGGTGGACCGGGATTTGTTGACCGGTTTCCTCGCGAAGAATGCAGCAGACATGGGACGCACGGCGCTGAGCTACGCGTGCGAACACCTGACCGCAGACGAGCGAGCGCACTTCCGGGCGGCCCGCTAGCGAAGTACCGCTCGGTAGGTTGTGGGACGATTCTCGGTATGCCCGCCACCCGTGTCGAGGCGTCTCGAATTGTGACGATCGGTTCACTGATCGCTGCCGGCGTCGCAGCTCTGTGTTATCTCGTGTACTCCGTTCGAGCCGTCGAACCCGTTGATTTTCTCGTCTACCGCTACGCTGCCCAGGCGTTCGCAGCGGGATCGAACATCTACGAGGGCAATCTCGTCGGCCCGTTGATCGTCGACGAAGGGATGCCGTTCACCTACACCCCGTTCGCGGTGATCTTCCTCTGGCCGACTGTCCTCTTCGACTGGTGGACTGCCTATCTGCTGTGGTCGGGATTGTGCATCGCGGCGTTGGTGTGGACGGTTGCGAGGTTCACTCCCGCTCGCGTCCCCAAGCGGCCGCTCGTCATGGCGGCATTGGTCCTGGCCGTGTCGGTGACTCCCATTGTCAGTGCGCACATCTCATTCGGCCAGGTGAACTTGGTGCTGATGGTGCTCGTACTGCTCGACGTGACTCGCCGAGAGGATTCGAGATTCGGCCGGTGGTTTCCGCGAGGACTGCTGATTGGCGTCGCGGCCGCGATCAAGCTGACTCCGGCTCTCTTCATCGTCTACTTCGTCGTCACGAAGCAGTGGCGACTCGCGATCTGGAGTTCGATCGGATTTGCCGCGGCGACCGCCGTCGCAGCAGTGGTGGACCCGGCCGTCAGCTGGACCTTCTGGTCGGACGTCGTCTGGAACCTCAGCGACCGGGTGGATTTGAGCGGGCAGGCGATCGCGAGTGCCGGCAACAGTTCGCTGCAGGGCGGACTTGCCGCGCTGGGCCCATGGACAGCGTCTCTGGCGATGCCGTCGACCGTGCTGTGCGCGGGGGTAGCGCTATGGATCGCCCGAGATGTCTATCGCGTCGGGCGAGCGGTCGATGCGGCGTTGGTGATCGGATTGAGCGCGCCGATTCTTTCGCCGATCAGCTGGATTCATCACTGGGTGTATCTCGTGCCTGCTGCCGTCACGGTTCTCTTTCGGCTTCGATCGCCGCTGCAGTTCGGTGCGGCCGCTGTGGGGTTGGCCGTCGTCTATTGCGGGCCGAGCATGGGGCAGCAGTTCATCGAGACGTCACCGCTCCTGCTGCCGTTCGGGTTGGTCCTTCGTGAGGGTTTCCTGATCGTGACCCTCGCACTGATTCTTGCGCTGTGGAGGTTGCCCACAACGGAGCCTGCGTGGGTTTCGCGGCGGGACTCGGAAGATGACTCGGGAGATGACTCGGGAGACTCCGAACATGACAAAGCCCCCGATTCCGCAGGGAATCAGGGGCCGTCATGCATCGAAGCAGGGTTCAGAACTCGATCTTCAGGTGATCGGTGATCGGCTTCGCCTGGCAACCGAGGATGTAGCCGTTCGCCACGTCCTCGGCGTCGAGGATTTCGGAGTTGTCCATCTGAACTTCGCCTTCGGTGACGGTGCAGGCACACGACCCGCACTCGCCTTCCTGGCAGGAGTACGGCACGTCGAGGCCCTTGGCGAGCATGATGTCGACGAGCGTCTGCTTGCGCGGCCAGACGAGGGTGTGGGTTTCACCGTCCAGTTCGACCTCGACGGTTGCGGCGTCGGCTGCTTCCTCGTCGGAGACCTCGGCTACCTCGACGTCACGGAACGGGTCACCCGCGAGTGAATTGAAGACCTCGGCGTGAACCTGCGTGCGGGGCATGCCGGCCTCTGCCAGTGCCTTGTGGACGGCGTCCATGAAGGGGCCCGGACCGCACATGAAGGCCTCGTACGCGACAAATGGCTTGGCCAGTGTCGCCAACTGTGAGACGGCGGGGAGTCCCTGCACGGTTTCGATCCAGTGGACAACGGTGAGGCGGCCGGGGTGTTGCGCTGCCAATTCGCGAAGTTCGGCGCCGAAGATGACGGACTTCTCGTCGCGATTCGCGTAGATGAGCACGACGTTGCCGCTGCCCTGCGTGAGGGCGGACTTGAGGATCGAGATCACCGGAGTGATACCGCTGCCTGCACCGAAGAGCAGGAAGTCGTGATCGAGCGACTTGGGCGTGAAGACACCTGACGGCGGCAGCACTTCGATGGTGTCGCCGACCTGGAGCTTGTCGCACAACCAGTTGGAGCCGTAGCCGTCGACGGTTCGCTTGACGGTCACCTTGGGGGCGTCGTCGGTGAAGGGTGAACTGGCCAGCGAGTAGCAGCGTGCGACCGAGCCGGTCTGATCACTCGGGATGCGCAGGGTCAGGAATTGACCTGGCTTGTAGTCGAACTTGTCCTTCAGTTCTGCGGGAATCTCGAACACCAGCGACCGGGCGTCGGAAGTCTCTTCGATGACTCCGGACACGGTGAGTACCGCCGATCGCGAGCTGTGCGGTACCTCGACTGTCGTCATCGCGAAGCTAGTCCTCTCGTGAAGCTGGGTAAAGCGCAGGTCAGTGAAGTGCAACATCTAGAACGTGTTCTAGTTCAATGTTAGCAGTGATGAAAAGCTACTGGGGATCGTAGTCGCCGAGCAACACGTTCCCGATCAGCGGGAACCACGGCGGTCTGATCCAGCCGTCCTGGCAGTCCGGGGTGGCGTCGACCTGCCCGAACGGGCGGTTCGTGGGCGGCGTCCGGGCGGTTGAGCTGCCGAAGTCTGTGCACGGGCTGTTTGTCGGTACACAGTGGGAACCAGGTGAGACGCCGGTCACAAAGAATCGGCTCGAATCCCTCCCGCAGTCACATTCGTGCACATCCCTGAGGAGATACCGATGGCTATCGAGCTCAACCAGATCTGGGACTTTCCCATCAAGGAGTTCCACCCCTTCCCTCGCGCCCTGATGGGTGTGGGCGCTCACGACATCATCGGGGTGGAGGCCAAGAACCTCGGCTTCAAGCGCACCCTTCTGATGACGACCGGTCTGCGCGGTTCGGGCATCATCGAGGAACTCGTCGGCAAGATCGAGTACCAGGGTGTCGAGGTCGTGCTCTACGACAAGGTCGAGTCGAATCCCAAGGACTACAACGTCATGGAGGCCGCGGCTCTCTACCAGAAGGAGAAGTGCGACTCGATCATCTCGATCGGCGGTGGTTCGAGCCACGACGCCGCCAAGGGCGCTCGCGTCGTGATCGCACACGACGGTCGCAACATCAACGAGTTCGAGGGCTTCGCCAAGTCCACCAACAAGGAGAACCCGCCCCATATCGCCGTATCCACCACGGCCGGAACGGGTTCCGAGACGTCGTGGGCGTACGTCATCACCGACACGTCGGACATGAACAACCCGCACAAGTGGGTGGGTTTCGACGAGGCGACCATCGTCACCCTGGCGATCGACGATCCGCTGCTCTACTACACCTGCCCTCAGCATTTCACCGCGTACTGCGGCTTCGACGTACTCGCGCACGGCAGTGAGCCTTTCGTGTCTCGTCTCGATTTCGCACCTTCGCTCGGTAATGCGATCTACTCGGTCGAGTTGGTCGCGAAGAACCTGCGCGAGGCCGTCTTCGAGCCGCGCAACCTCAAGGCCCGCGAGGGAATGATGAACGCGCAGTACATTGCCGGGCAGGCCTTCAACTCCGGTGGCCTCGGCATCGTTCACTCGATCTCGCACGCGGTCAGTGCCTTCTTCGACAGCCACCACGGTTTGAACAACGCCATCGCGTTGCCGCGTGTGTGGGAGTACAACCTGCCTTCGCGCTACGAGCGCTACGCCCAGTTGGCCGGCGCACTCGGTGTCGACACTCGCAACCTCACCACGGTTCAGGCCGCGGATGCTGCCGTCGAGGCTGCCATCCGTCTGGCCAAGGACGTCGGTATCCCCGACAACTTCGGTCAGGTTCGCACCGACTCGTACGCGAAGAACCAGATGAACACCAAGAAGTACGAGGGCCGTGGTGATGTCATCAAGGGTGACGAGAAGACTGTGCGCGCCATCTCCGAGCACATTCAGGACGACTGGTGCACCCCGGGCAATCCCCGTGAGGTGACCGTGGAGTCGATGATCCCGGTTGTCGATCACGCGATCAACAAGTCGTACTTCTAGCAGGGCCTTCGGCCCCGTGCGCCTTTTTGGTAGCCCGCACTACCAAAAAGGCGCACAGGGGCTTGCCCCCCATGAAAGGTGTTCCATGTCCGGTCGCAGTTTCTCCAGCGGAATCGAAGTGAAAGATGCTCTGCGAGAGCAGGACTACATTGCCGATGACGAGTTCGCGGTAGTCGTTCATCTGGCGACGGCGCTGGGGCGCCCGCTCCTGCTCGAAGGGCCGGCCGGTGTCGGCAAGACGGAACTGGCTAAGTCTCTGGCTGCGATCGGGGGCCGCAAACTGGTGCGATTGCAGTGCTACGAAGGGCTGGACGACAATCGCGCCCTGTACGAATGGGACTACGCGAAGCAACTCCTGCACGTGCAGATGCTCCGCGACCGGATCAGCGATCAGGTTTCCGAATTCGACAGCGTCGCCGAAGCGTCCAAGTTTCTGGCCGATCAGGATTTCGGTTTGTACTCCGAGAACTTCCTGTCCGTACGGCCGCTGCTCGAAGCAATCCTCTCACCCGATCCGGTAGTACTTCTGGTCGACGAGGTGGACCGCACCGAGGAGTCGATGGAAGCACTGCTCCTGGAGATTCTCGCCGAACAGCAGGTCACCATTCCCGAGGTCGGTACGTTCGTTGCCCGCTCGCAGCCCTGGGTCATTCTGACGTCCAACGACACCCGCGAGCTCTCGCCCGCACTCAAGCGTCGTTGTCTGCATTACCATCTCGGCTATCCGACGTCGGAGCGTGAACGCGAGATCGTCACGGCCCGAGCGCCGGAGGTGGATTCGGCTACGGCCACCGAGGTCGTCGAATTGGCTCGCATCCTGCGTGACCTCCCGCTGCGCAAGAGTCCGTCCATCTCGGAGGTCATCGACGCGGCCAGAGCGGCAACAGTGCTCGCGGCCGGCGGATTCGACACCGCTTCCGACGCCAAGGTGCGCGACATCCTGCTCACGGCGTTGCTCAAGTACTCGTCCGATGTGACGCTGGCCAAGGAACGATTCGACGGAAAGCGTCTCGAATCACCGTCGCGTGACGGCGGCGAGCCGATCGAGCGGTCCACGGTGGCAAGCAAACCCGCCAACACGACGACGGCCGTGTTCCGGGGCACGGGTGGGCGTGACCCACATCAACAGGGAATCCGCGGCGGCAGCGGAATCCGTTCGACGCGATGACGACGCTCGGTGGCCTTGCTGTGTGGCAACCGTCGTTTGTTCTCGACGTGGTGTCCGCGAGTTTCGGCCGATTGCTGAGGGCGGCCGGAGTTTCCGCGTCACCGGCCGAGGTCATCGAGGTTCGGCGTGTTCTCGCGATGGTCGGCGCTTCGGATCGTGAGACGTTGCGAGCATGTCTTCGGGCAGTGTGCGCCAAGTACTCTCACGAGCAGGCCGGTTTCGATCGGGCATTCGACGCGCTGTTCCGGCCGGCCGCAGGCAAAGCGCACGGCGAGCGGATGGGTTCGCGCGCCGAGGTGGCGGACGGTCTGCCCACCGCGCTGGGGATCGACGAGGATCAAGAAGTTGGTCGGTACGCCGAGTACAACGAGCGTGCGGCCGAGGTCGGCGACTACTTCGACACTCCGGAAGCGGAGAAGGGCTTCAACCCGCACAAGGACGACGACGATGTGTCGATGACGTCGAGCGATGCCGAACTGTCGGTCGATACCGGTTCGGAGACCGGTCGACGCGGAGTCAGTTACACGGTCGACGTGGACCGTGCAGCATCGGCGGTGGTCGGTGACCTGAGCACCAGTGTTGCTGCAGCAGTGGTCGGCTCGTTGTCCTGGGACGATCCGACGTCGATCCTCGCCTGGTTGGATGCCTACGACCCGAGCAAAGCGTATGCAGATGTCTCCGACGACGGGCCGTTGACGCAAGCACAATTGAACCGGCTCGTCGAGGCGGTCGAAGCGTTCGTGCAAGCACTCTCGGCAGCTGCACTCGCCGAAACCGCTCCCGATGCGCCCGACAGTGAATCTGCCGCGGGCGCAACGCACAACGACATCGAACTCGCGTGCCACGAAGTGCTTCGGCGGATGAGAGGACCGTCCAGACCTCGGCCCCGTGAGCGCTCTCGTGGGCATCTCGACATGCGGCGCACGGTGCGTTCGAGCCTGCGCACCGACGGGATACCCTTCCATCTCGTCGTGAAAGCTCCTCGCCCCGATCGTGTTCGACTACTTCTCATCGCCGACGTGTCGCTGTCCGTGCGCCCCATCACCGCGTTCACTCTGCGCTTGGCTCAGGCAATGCATCGCCGAGCAGATCGTTGTGAAGTCCTCGCCTTCGTCGATCGTCCGGTCGACGTGACCGACACCCTTCTCGCCAGTAGTGGTGACGGCGCACTGGCCGCGGTACTCGCGCACCCGGGTCTGGATCTGGAAGCCAGCAGCGATTACGGGCGGGTGCTCACAGAATTGTTGGACGAGCACGGAAACACCTTGAACTCACGGACGTCTGTCATCATCGTGGGCGACGGTCGGTGCAACGGGTTGCCCCCGCAGGTGGACAAGCTCGAGGAACTCCGCCGAAAGGTCCACCGTCTGGCCTGGATCACGCCTGAACCACAGCGTTACTGGAACCAGGCATCGTGCGCGATGCCGGAGTATTCGGAGATCTGCGACGAGGTTGTTGTTGCCCGAGATGCCGCGCAACTGATGGCAAAGGCCGCCGAGCTGGGGCACGCACTTCGCTGATGTCAGTGCACTTCACCGATGTCACTGCGCGATCTGTCGTGAACTAGTTTGATCTCGTGTCCGAAATCAGGGGATCGATCTGGCGACCGATCGCGGCGCTGACAGTGCTCGGCGCCGTGTGTGGGGTTGTGGCGCTCGGCGTGTTTCAGTGGTGGTGGAAGTCGTTGGCGTCACCGCACATTCTCACCGGAGGATCCTATCGGGAGCCGTTTTCCGAACCGACATACACCGGACCCATATTCATGGACCTCTTTCCGGCAGAACCTGCCCCGTGGTTGTACTCGGGACTGGTCCTCGGACCGACGGCGGTGGGCTTGCTCGCCGGGATCGTGTTCGTGGTCTTCGTCCGGTGTAATCGTGCGCAGAGCCGCGCGAGTACACCGGACGAATCATCAGAGCGCTAGCAACGCGCGCGAGCGCAGGCGAGGGTCTGCCAACGGACGTAGCGCCAAGCGCAGCAGGACCAAGACGTTGTCGTCGCCGGCAATCCTGTTGACTTTCAACGTATTGCACTCGACACACTGGTGAACGAGCATCCATTCACCGTCTTGACGGACCGACAGGCAGAGCGCCGCCATGGCACCTCGGCACTGTTGTGCTCGGTCGCCCGGAACGCGACCGTCCACGTGGCGGCTGGCCAGACAGTTCGGGCAGTGGTTCCGATGAGCGGTACCCGGCGCCGCAGTGGAGATGTCCAAACGGCATGTGAGACAACGGAAGCTCGATCCTTGTTCTCCACCGATTCCGTGCAGTACGTGCTTGGCCCGTTGCGGTGCCCGCCGCGGGCGGGTGCTGGGATTCCTACGTGGCATCTGATTCCTCCTCACAAGTCGCCGAAGGCTTCGAGCGGGAAGGGCGGGTGCGCGAGCGGCCGCACTGCCATTCTCATCAACAACAACTGGTTGTCGTCTCGGCTGACGGGGTTGGAGGTGAGCTCGAGGCACTGTGCGCAGCGGTGGATGATCATCCAATCGCCACTGCGCAGTACTGCGATCGAAATGGGAGCCATCCGCATTCCGCAGTCCGACGGTCCACCTTTCACCTGGTCGAACAGGTGTCGGGAATGCAGGCAACTGGGGCAGTGGTTTCGGCGATCACCATCGGGGCCGTACGTCATGACTGTGAGTCCGCACTGAATGCACGAGAAGGTGTCGGTTTTCGAGATGGAATTGTGTGATTGAGGCACTGGAGAACTCCTAGCTGAGTGAACAAAGCAGTAGGAGCAGGCCGAGGGGGCCTCGCGGCTGTCAGTCCGACGGTTCGAGGATCAGCATGTGACCCTCGAGGTTGCCGGCAGTGCAGGGGCGAGAGGCGCGCTCGGCGCGGGCTGGGTCATAAACACCTTCTGAATCGGTTCTACGGGCCACTCTGGCCGCAACCGAAAGTACAGCGGGACCTTCTCGCCGCGCCATTCATTTTCCCGAGACGCCTTACCTGCCCGAACGGGTAGGTAAGCGCCTCTCCTTCGGTGGGTGTGCCCCGTCTGCTGTCCGCGTAGGCTCGGGGCCAGCGATTGTAAGGTGGATCACACCAGTGTGTGCACGTGGGAGTTGATGCGCTGAGAGCGACGGATGCGAAATCCCGACCGGAGATCTCAGAGCAGCGAGAGGAGAGTGGGGTCGTGTCCGTGGCATACCCGGATGCTGTGAACCACGGTGTTCATCGCCGCGGCACTGCTGCTCGACTGGTCAAATTTCACGCCCCCGAGATCGTCTTCGGTATCGGTTCCCTGGTCGAGGCAGCACACGCGACTCTGAGGTTCGGCGGGTTCCGACCATTCCTGGTCACCGATCCCGGTCTGATCGACGCGGGGTGGGTCAGCGAACTCGAAGACCATCTCACGGAGCAGGGATTGACGGCGACGGTGTGGTCAGGGCTGACGCCCAATCCCAAGGACTTCGAGATCGCGGCCGGTTTCGAGGTGTACCAGGAAGGCGAGTGTGACGTCATCATCGCGCTCGGCGGCGGTTCGGTCATCGACGCGGCTAAAGGTGTAGCCGTCCTCGCTGCCAACGGTGGCAACATACTCGACTACGAGGGGGTAGATCAGGCGACCAAACCGATCCCGCCGTTGGTGATGGTTCCCACCACGTCCGGCACGGGCGCGGACGTGTCGCAGTTCTGCATCGTCACGGACACGACCCGCGGCACCAAGATCACCATCATCGGCCGGGCGCTGGTTCCAGATGTGACGGTCATCGATCCGCGGTTGCTCACGACGATGCCCGAGTGGCTCAATGCGGCAACAGGATTGGACGCACTGACGCACGGAATCGAAGCCTTCGTCTCACTGGCGCACAATCCGTTGACCGATCATCACGCGCTCCGCGCTGTCGGCCTCGTGACCGAGAATCTGGTGCACACGATCCAGGACCCGATGGAGATGGAAGCTCGATCGGTGATGGCGCAGGCGAGCCTCGAGGCCGGGTTGGCGTTCACCAACGCGATACTCGGAGCCGCGCACGCCATGAGCCATCAGGTGGGCGGCATGCTCGACCTTCCGCACGGCGTCATCAACGGAATTCTCTTGCCCCACGTCATCCGGTTCAATTCCACCACGGACGCCGCCCCCTTTGTCGCCATCGCTGCGGCACTGAGTCTTCCCGAGCAACGCGGCACCCCGGAGGAAGCAGCGCTGGCAGTGGCCGACCGGGTCGAACGTCTCGCACGGGAGGTCGGTGTGCCGAAGGGGCTGGGGGAGTTGGGTGTTCGCGAGGAAGACCTGAGTAGGCTCGCCAGCTTCGCGTTGCTCGACGCCTGCATGTCCACCAATCCCAGGGAAGCGACGCAGGAACAGATGGTGGCGTTGTTCCGAGGTGCCTTGTGAAGATGGACGCTGTGAAGAGGGCCGCTGTGAATTGGTGCAGGCGATGACCGCGGACCTGTCCCGGCTCACCGGATTACGATCGGGTAAGAGTTCGTTCTACCCGCAGTATCGCGGTGCGGCCGAGCGCCTCGAACGCGTCGTGCATGCCTTGGAGTTGATCTCGCGGGCTTTGGTGCGCACCGTCGAGGGGCCGGAAACCCTCGTCTGCGCGGTCGCGGAAGCTGCCCGTGCGCATCTGAGTGCCAACTGGATGGTCTTCGCCTTGGCTGACGGAACTTTGCCCGACGCCGGACCACGGCGACTGGTTCTCGGCCCGGACGCCACCCCTTTTCTGGTCGACAACGTCGAGGGGCCGCCACTTCCGGAGGATGTCGTCGAATGCCTCGACGACATCCGGTACGGAAGAATCGAATCCAACTCGGTGATCGACGCGCACTACGCGTTTGTGCCGATCGTGCTCGGTGGCGGCGTGGTAGGTGCCTTTGCGGCCTGGACGCCGGCCAACCGAACCCTCGACACGACGGACGGAGCCGTGCTCAGCATTCTGGCCAGCCAGACTGCTGTGGCTCTGCAGAATTCGGCGCTCTATCAGCGCGGACAACTACTGCTCGAGCGTGCCGAAGATGCGTATGCGGAGGCCAATCGTACTGCAGCCGACCTTGCGGTGCGCAACAGCGAATTGGAGTCCACTCAGCGTCAACTCGGAGTGGCGCACCGGCACCAAGTGGTCGACGACGAACGTCACCGGATCGCCCGCGAACTGCACGACAGTGTGACACAGGCGGTGTTGTCGGCCGGCATGCAGATCGAGGTCTGCCGGAGTGACATCCCGGAGGCTGAACGCAGTGAAAGACTGGACTTGGCAAAGGATTTGACCAGGAGGGCGGTCGAGCAGCTTCGTTCGGCGATCTACGCGCTCAATCATTCGTCGGACGCGGACCGGACGTCGTTGCCCGAGATGCTCGAGCAGCTCGGCGTGGTTCACATGCCGGACGAGTTGGCGGTGAGCGTTCGCGTCGGCGGTACCCCGACCGAACTTCCGGGCGATGCCGAACACGCTCTTCTCCGGATCGCGGGGGAAGCGCTCTTCAATGCAGCGGTCCATGCTCACGCGAATCGGGCGGTGCTTCGTCTGACCTATCGGGCGGACTCCGTGTTGCTGTCGGTCTCCGACGACGGTGACGGCGACCCTGCGCGAATGCGTCTGATCCTCAAACTCGCAGCCACCAACGACGTCGACGGCCGCCATCGCGGTCTCGCGAACATGCAGGCGCGAACACTCGAGTTGGGTGGTGCGCTCGAAGTACGGCGCGCGCGGATCGGTGGGATTCAGATTCTCGTGCGACTACCACTGCCGTTCGACTCGGGCATGGAAAACCTTTGCTCCACCACTGAAATCGAGAGCGAGGAATCATGACTACTGCGCGTCCCGTCATCACCCGCGGAGCATCGCCGGTTCTGGGATTGGTTCGAATCGTCCTGGTCGACGACCATGCAATTCTGCGGCAAGGGCTCCGCTCGGTTCTCGAGCGCGAAAGCGATCTCGAGATCGTGGGGGAGGCGTCGTCCCTCGCCGAGGCACTCGCCGTGGTCGACAAGGTCGGCCCGGACATCGTCCTGATGGATCTCAAACTCTCCGCCAGTTCGGACTACGAGGGACTGACCCTGTGTGGCCAGCTGTCCTCGGCGCATCCCGGCCTCGGACTGTTGGTTCTCACCACGTTTCTCGACGATCAACTGGTGGTGCGAGCGGTGCACGCGGGTGCTCGCGGCTATGTCGTCAAAGACGTCGACACCACCGAATTGGTGCGTGCGATCAGGGCGGTCTCGCGGGGTGAGAGTGCGTTCGATTCGCGCAGCGCGTCAGCTGTCGTGCGATCGCTCAACGGGCAGTCGTCGTCGAAAGAACGATTGACCGATCGCGAACTCGAAGTGCTCAGACTCCTCGCAAACGGCTTGTCCAACATCAAGATCGGTGAGAGATTGTTCATCTCACCGACCACCGTCAAGTTTCACGTCAGCAACATCATGCGCAAACTCGAGGTGAGCCGTCGAGCAGAGGCCGTCTATGCCGCGAGTAAGCAAGGTCTGATCTAGCTCTGCTCGGAGACCGTCCAGGCGCGCAGCGCTTGATGCTGTAGGAGGAGCACGCTCGAACGAGTTGTGCGCAGAGTCGACGCGGTCATCTCGGCAGTCAGACCCACTGCGATTCGTAGTACCAGAACCTCACGTTGGTCGTCGGTCAGGCGACGCGGGCGTTTGAATTGTCCGTCGATGTTGCGTGACTGGGGAATTGACGCAATTCGTCGAGAGGCCAACTCGTACGCGAAGGTCTCGATGCGTGTGTCGGCCGAGATCGTGTCGGACATTCGTGTGACGACGTCCAGGGTGCATTGGTGGGCGAGATCGTCGGCGAATGTCGCGACGGGCGTCCCGAGGAGTCTGGCGCGATAGTAGAGAACGACGCGAGGGTGCAACCGGGCCAGTAGTTTCGACAGTGCATGGTGATCACCGGCGAATGCCTCGGCGGCGGTGCGATTCAGGGAAATCGATCGTTCACAGGTTTCGGGTGAAGTGGTACGCGCGAAGGGTGGAGTCGGTGAAGTGTTCGCGCCCCTGATCGACAGCTTCATCAGCAACTCCTCGATTACACCGCACCTGACCATGCTGGAACGAGAATTGAGGTACCCCGCCGAAATTGCGGGTAAACCTGAAGTTACCTGCCAGGTGTCCGGTCTTTTCGCCGGGAGCGCCAGTCCGCGAGCATTCGCGGCATTTCCGCGGCCATGAAGTCGAAGAAGTCGCGCAGATCTGCCATACGATCGCCGGCGGTTGTTCCTTCACCGAGGACTCGTATGCCCTCGTCCGCAACTGCCGAGACCTGGTAGAGCGAGGACTGTTTCGTGACAAACGCGTCGGCCCACATGTCGACGCTGACGCAGTAGTGCTGACGCCGCGATCCGGGGACGGCCACACGCTCGATCAATCCGACTTGCTGGAGGTATCTGACGGCTCCGGAAATGGCGGCGGGGCTCACTCCCAACCGAGATCCGAGATCTCCTGGCGTGGACGAGGGTGTCTCGCTGGTCATCAACGCGGCCCAGACGCGGGCGGGCATCGGCGGAAAACCCATGTCGCTCAGTACGAGTGAGAGTCGCTCGACATAGTGTCGGCTCTCGTCCGGTGCAACGGTGTGGCTGGTGTCGGTCATCGGAACCCTTCGATCTTTCCGTCTTTTCTATCTTCACACATTTGTGAAATCGGCGTACGGTCAAATTCATGGGTGCGGCAATTTCAGTGAAAAGCCTCGTCAAGACCTTCGGTACCACCCGCGCGCTGGACGGCCTCGACCTCGACGTCTCGACGGGTGAAGTGCACGGATTCCTGGGGCCGAACGGTTCCGGAAAGTCCACCACTATTCGGGTGCTCCTCGGCCTGCTCCGCTCGGACTCCGGAGACGCAACCGTTCTCGGCGGCGATCCGTGGCGAGACGCTGTTACTTTGCATCGACGTCTCGCCTATGTGCCTGGCGACGTGAATCTGTGGCCCAACCTCACCGGCGGTGAGGCTATCGATCTGTTGGCGGGCCTGCGCGGTGGCTTGGACCGAAAACGCCGCAGCGAGTTGCTCGATCGCTTCGAATTGGACCCGACCAAGAAGGCGCGTACGTACTCGAAAGGTAACCGGCAGAAGGTTGCACTCGTGGCCGCGTTCTCGTCCGACGTCGACCTTTACGTCCTCGACGAACCCACATCGGGGCTCGACCCGTTGATGGAGGCGGTATTCCAGGACTGCGTCGAGGAGGTGGCTCACGCCGGAAAGACGGTACTGCTGTCGAGCCATATCCTCGCCGAGGTCGAAGCGCTGTGCGATCGTGTGAGCATCATCCGCGACGGGCGGACGGTGGAAGAGGGAACACTGTCCGAACTCAGGCATCTCACGCGCACGTCCGTCGCGGCGGAGACGCAGCGTCCGATCGGTGGACTCGACGGACTCGGCGGTGTCCACGACGCGGTGATCGACGGTAACCACGTCACCTGCGAAGTCGACAGCGCGCAACTCGGACCACTCATGACGTACTTGGTCGGATTCGGAATCGTGGCGCTCACTTCCACTCCGCCGACTC
The DNA here is from genome assembly GCF_001653035.1 of Rhodococcus sp. YH3-3. Classification (NCBI taxonomy): domain Bacteria; kingdom Bacillati; phylum Actinomycetota; class Actinomycetes; order Mycobacteriales; family Nocardiaceae; genus Rhodococcus; species Rhodococcus sp. YH3-3. The sequence goes on from NZ_BCWH01000001.1 coordinate 2,272,303, forward strand.
TCGAAGAACTTTTCTTGCGGCATTACGGTGACGAACGGGCCAGGGAGACTTCGGTACACCTGCGAGCCGAGACCGGAGTACGGCCGTGACCGTTGTTGTCGAGGCCGCTTCACCGGTACCGGCCTCGGCAAGTCAATTCACCGGCACACGCCGACTGGTTCGGCTGGCTTTGCGGCGGGACCGAATTCAGCTCTCCGTGTGGGTTATCTCCATCGTCTTGTTCATGCTGCTGGTTGTCGCCAGTGTGACCGGGCTGTACTCGACACCCGAGGAATTACGAAACATCGCAGTCAGTTCCGCGGTATCGCCGGTCGCGCTGGCGACCAACGGGATCGTGTCCGGTGATTCGCAGGGCGCGATAGTCGCCAGTCAGTCGGTGCTCGTGTTCGCGTTGGTGGCCGCATTGATGAGCACCCTTGCGGTGGTTCGCCATACGCGACAGAACGAGGAGACCGGCCGAGCCGAGATGATCGGTGCAGCGGTGGTAGGTCGACGAGCGCTCCTGACCTCCGCACTGATCGTAACGGTCGGTGCGAACGTCGTTCTTGCACTGGGAATTGCACTGGGATCGATCGCCGTCGGTTTGCCTGTCGTCGGTTCGTTCGCGTTGGGCGCCTCGATAGGTGGGACCGGAATCGCGTTTGCCGGAGTGGCAGCCGTGACGGCGCAGATCACCGACGGTGCTCGTACGGCCAACGGCCTGGCGGGTGCCGCGATCGGCGTTGCGTTCATGCTGCGCGCGATCGGCGACGTGAACAGTACGGTCGTCGACGACGGAACTCGCGTGGTCAGTGGCTGGTTGTCGTGGCTCTCGCCGATCGGATGGGCACAACAGATCAGACCTTTCGACGACGACGCCTGGTGGATCCTTTTGTTGCTGCTCGGATTTGCGGCTGTGCACGTGGTGGTGGCTTTTGTTCTCATCGGCCATCGCGATCAGGGAGCGGGGCTCGTACAGCCCCGTCCCGGCCCGCCAGTCGCGGCATCGTGGCTACCGTCGGCCTGGGGCCTGGCGTGGCGCATGCAGCGAATGACGATGTTCTGGTGGATCTTTGCCGTTGTCGTTCTCGGGTTCGCCTACGGCGCTGTGGGCAACGAGATCGACGCGATGGTGGGATCGTCGCAGCAGACTGCGGAGATGTTCGAGAAACTTGGCGGCGGCGGATCGGATCTGGTGGATTCCTACTTGGCCACTGCTCTGGGGCTCACGTCGATAGTCATCGCGGCGTATTCGGTCCAGAGTCTTCTCCGGATGCGGGGCGAGGAAACATCGGGACGGCTCGAACCGTTGCTGGCAACGTCTTTGTCGCGGTGGAAGTGGATGCTTTCCCACCTGGGTGTGGTTGTGGGCGGCGTGATCCTCGCGCACGTCTTGATGGGTGCCTTCACCGGTTTTGCCTTCGGGCTCGTCACGGACGACATCGGCGGCAACACACTTCGTATGACTGGCGCCGCGTTGGCCTATCTGCCTGCGGTGCTCGTAGTCGTGGGGTTGGTGTCGTTGGCTTTCGGACTGTTTCCGACGTACGCGTCGGCGCTCTCCTGGGGAATCTTGGCGGCATGCATCGTGCTCGGGCAACTCGGCACGTTGCTGAAGCTTCCGCAGGTAGTGCTGGATCTGTCGCCCTTCACCCACGTGCCGGGTGCCCCTGCCGAGCCGGTAACAGTTCTGCCACTGCTGGCAATGATCGTTGTGGCAGTAGCGCTTTCGACAGCATCGCTTGTTGCGTTCCGTGCTCGCGACCTCCAGGTGTAGGAGAGCTGAACTCAACTAAGAATTCGACGAAGCTGGCGAGCCCGAGCAGCAAGTCGTCCGGTCGAGTCGAATAGTTCGGATTCGTCAACACAGAGAGTGTCCGTCGCCCAGGCAGTCCCGTGGCGTAGGCGATACCACGGTGACAGCGTTCGGGGATCTGCCGTGAGGTGCTCCGGTGTGAAATGCGCGGTGAACTCGATGGTCGGTATGGCCACGGGCATCGTCAGTGTCGCGAACAGTCCGGGCGGAAGCGCGTCGAGAAGGACCGCGGCACGCTCTTGGGCCGTGAAATCGAGGTCTGTGAGCAGGCGGATCCAAACGTCGAATTCAGGGGAGTCGCCACCGGCGAACGGCCTCGCGGAATTGATCGGCCGGATGTCGAGGTGCTGGGCGAACGGCACAAAATCCACCGGAATCTCCAGCGGCGGCAGGGTTGACGGGTCGGCCGGAGCCGGTTCGGCGACAGGGGCGGACATTGTTGTAGCTCCTATGTCGCGGGCCAACCGAACGAGAGCGGATCCCGAACCGGTCAGCGTGACGTGGCAACTGACGGTCCGCCCGCCCCGCATCTCGCCGACAGTCAACTCGGCCGGCCCAGGAGGAACGGGGCGGTCCAGGTGCGCCGTAACTGCCAGCGGTTCGGCTCCGGACGCGTCGGCCGCCACTCGCAGCATCCGTGCAATTGCGAGTCCGCCCTGGATGCCGTCGAAACTCCGCCAACTGGAGTCGAATTCGGTGTGATGACGCGCTGCGTCGGTCGACGGCGCGGCCGCCACTGATGCCTGACTAGTAATTGCCATAGTCAGCACCCTAGATGCTGACTATGGCTATGGCAAGCTAGGGTCTATTCGGGAGTGCTGGACGACCCACCGAAGAGCATGTAGATGAGGATCTGAAGAATGCCGAGAGGATTGATCTCGCCGAGGCTGCTCATGTGTGAGGAACTCCTGATTGCAGGGATGGGTATTGTTGCGTCGCAACGTCACTGAAAGTACGGCAATTCGGACAGTGTGGTGCGAAATTTACCGATAATTCACTGTCCGAGAGTCGAGCGGCAGTGCAGGTAGGCGTCAGTGACCACGTCGAGAACGCGATTGCCGTGTGCATCGACCAATTTCGCTGTGATGGTCACCAATCCTCGCGCGCGATTGTCGAACACGACGTTGTCGACGGTGACCTTTCCGCTCAGGGTGTCACCGGGGCGAAGCGGACGGAGGAAGCTCACGTCGCGCATGGTTTTCCCGGCGATCACGTTCCACTGGTCGTAGAGACTGGCGACCACCAACTTCTGGCAGATCGACAGGGTGTGCAGCCCGCTGGCGATCAACCCGCCGAAGACGCCGGACTCGGCGGCTTCCTTGTCGATGTGAAACCACTGGGGATCCCACTGAGTTGCGAACTCGACGATTTCCTCTTCGGTCACCGAATACGAACCCAATGGGATCACTTGGCCGATCTCGAGATCCTCGGCGAACACTGCGCGTTTGTGAAGGGCGGCCGAATCGTTCATGGTTGTGAAAATCTCCTGCGTGTTCCGGGTGTACTCGGAACATACTCTCGCAGTGTGTTCGAGTCGGTCTCCGGTGTCGTCGGGCAATGCAGGGTCACTAGAATCGCCACATGGTCGACGACGCGAAAATCGAGCCGAGGGCGCTGGTAGGAAAGTGGCACTTCGAGCGGGACATCGTCGACCGCCTTTCTGGTTCCACCAAGCATGTATTCGGCGAGACCACTATCTCCGACGCCGGTGACGGTCTGATGCGCTGGTACGAGAGCGGCACGCTGCGTGACGGCGACCTGGAATTACCCGTGTTCCGAACTCTGTTCGTTGCCGAGCGCGGCCTCGAGTGGGCCGTGACATTCGAAGACGGCAGAGAGTTCCACGACTGGGCGCCGGGGGAGGAAGTCGAGCACCTGTGCGGTGCGGATACCTACCGCGGGCGAATCGACGTCACTGCCGGAGATCGATCGACCTGGACTGTCGTCTGGACCGTGACGGGGCCGAGCAAGGACTACACGATGACCACGCATCTCACCCGGCCCTGATCACATCGCTCGCCAGTTACTCGACGCCGATCGTCACCTCGGTGGACTTCACGAATACCGTTGCGGCTTGGCCTGGTTCAAGATCGAGATCCAGTGCGGCATCGCGGGTGATCGACGAGGTCACAATCTGATTCCCGCCGTCCAACTTCACCTTGACCGTCGCCATGACGGTGCCGAGGTTGACCTCGGTTATGGTGCCGGTGAGTTGATTTCGTGTGGACAGTCGCATCGCTGAACTCCTGTGCTCTCGGGTGGGTGTTCTTCGACCATAATGCGATGGTCGCGTATCTACCCAGCGATTCCGCAGGTGCGGACATGCGGGCGCCGCCGGTGCGCGAATATTGTCGGGCGGTGGAGGTAGATTCCGGTCATGACTGAACCCGTGAAAGGCCCGGCGTCGTATTTTCCGTCGATCGAGAAGAAGTACGGTCGGCCGATCGGTGAATGGCAAGAGCTGATCAGAAGCTCAGACCTCACGAAGCACATGGAATTGGTCAACTGGTTGAAGTCGGAGCACGGTATGGGTCATGGGCACGCGAATGCGCTTGTCGCCCATACGCTGAAAGAAGGGTAGTTCTTTTCAGGCGGCCGATGCGTCCAGCACCAACCAGCCGCCGTGATGCTCGAATACCTCGAACGGCACACGGCTCTGCCGGCCGACCGCACGCAGTGACTCGAGATCGAAAGTGCGGATGTGGCCGTGGCACGCGGTGGCTTCGTCTTCGAAGGGGACGGCAAGGACGACCCGTTGACGCGCGATCCGGAGTGCTTGCGCGATCACGGCCTCGCCGACTGCGTCGTCGACGTGTTCGAGGAGATGAATCGCGGTGACGGTGTCGGCGCTGTTGTCCGGTGCCGGTACTTCACCCGCGTCGCAGATCACCGTGTCGATCGTGATGCCGAGTTCGGGGGCAACCGCGTCGAGCAGGATCATCGTTCCGGGCAGGATGTCCGTGGCGGTCACGTCCATTCCGGCGCGCGCGAGCCGCAGGGGCAGGAAACCGAAGCAGGAACCCAGATCGAGCACGGAACCGCGGACCAGCTCTTCGGCTTTGTCGTGAATCGGCGCGAAATCTGCAGTGCCGTCCAGTAGTTCGGCAAGTGAGTTCCGGTAGTAGGTGGTCCAGGATTCGAGAGCGCCGTCCACGGTGGAGCGAACCAGGCCGACCATCGTCAACTCGAATTCGTCCTGACCGAACTCCGCGTCCTGGATCGACGAGGTGACTCCGGCGACGAGTCGCTCACTCAGATCGGCGGGAGTGAGGGAGTGCCTGACGTGGAGGCGACCGCCTCGGCGATCGAGCGAGATCGGACCGGACTCGACGCGTTCGACGGTGACATGTCCGAACGACCACAAGCCCGGCGTCGACGGCGCCAGGGAATCCAGGACGGGTTCGTTCGTGATGGTGGACATGATCGCCTTTCTCAGGTGGTGATGCTTTCTCAGGTGCTGATACCGGTCCGCAGGGACTGCGTACCTGTTTTCAAGAGTTCCGGTAGCTCGAGTGAATCGTCGGTGAGCCACTGCTCGTACGCCGACATCGCGACCCCGAGCAGAAGATAGCCGACCGTGCGTGGGCCGTGATCGGTCGGCTCGAGATTCATTCGGCGTGCGACGTAGTCGGCGACCACCTGCCGCCAACCTTCGTACATCACCACAGAGTATGCCTGAAGCGTCGGAACTTCGAGGATCAATTCCATCCGTTTGCGATGTACCGCAGTCTCTTCCGGTGGGAAGGTGTTGAACGTCAACAATGCGGATTCGAGTGCGTCGACCAACGGAATATCAGCGGGCAGTGAATCCAGGTGCTCGCGCATCTCGTCGAGATGTCCGTCGAAGTCTCCCCAGGGGACGGCGTTCTTGGACGGGAAGTAGCGAAAGAAGGTCCGACGCGCGATGCCGGCGGCGTCGGCTATCTGGTCGACGCTCACCTCGTTGAAGCCGACTGTCGAAAACAGTTCGATCCCGATCGTGCTGATTCCCTCCTTCGTTGTGGAGGGGCGACGACCTATCCGAGCGGACGGTTTCTTGCGGCTACGCATACTTTTTTCGCTCCATGTGTGTCATTCTGCACTCGATGCCATTACAGTGGTGAACCGAGTCACAGTGAAGTCCCACTAGTGACCACCAACTCCCAGGTTGGAAGTCTGATCTACAGACTTCCAGACGGAGTGCGACCGCAGGAGGAATCCATGTCAGATCGTGACAACAAGGCGCTCGAGAACGACCTCGTCGAGGAGTCCCTCGTGGAGGAAGTTTCCATCGACGGCATGTGCGGCGTGTACTGACCGTGTCTGCTTTGGATCTCGATGCGGGGTGGAAACTCCACCCGCAGGTAGCGCTTCGCCCCGAACCTTTCGGGGCGTTGCTCTACCACTTCGGAACACGCAAGCTGTCGTTCCTGAAGAACACGACCATCGTTGCGGTGGTCAAGGCGTTGCCAGACCATCCTGATGTCCGGTCCGCACTACGTGCGCAAGGCATCGAAGATGACGCGGCTCCCCAATATGCCCGCGCGCTGAGCACTCTCGCCGACTCGCACATGATCGTGCCTGTCTGAGCCAGACGCTCGCCCCCACGTGCGGAACAGCCCTTCCGCACGTTCGCCCGCTTCATTTCTTCGCGAGGACACAGCCATGACCTCAGTTCTTGAACAGCCCTCCCCGCCCGCCAAGGTGGGTCGCCTCGTCGATCAGTTCGAACTCGGACTCGACGCCCCCATCTGCCTGACGTGGGAACTCACCTACGCCTGCAACCTGTCCTGCGTGCACTGCCTTTCGTCGTCGGGTCGTCGTGACCCCAACGAGCTGAGCACCGAACAGTGCAAGTCCATCATCGACGAGCTGCAGCGTATGCAGGTTTTCTACGTCAACATCGGTGGCGGCGAGCCGACGGTACGCTCCGACTTCTGGGAGCTCGTCGACTACGCGACCGACCACCAGGTTGGTGTGAAGTTCTCCACCAACGGCGTGAAGATCGACAAGAAGGTCGCGGCGCGCCTCGCAGCCAGTGACTACGTCGACGTGCAGATTTCCATCGACGGTGCCACCGCTGAGGTCAATGACGCTGTGCGCGGGCCTGGTTCGTTCGCGATGGCCGAGCGCGCTCTCGCGAACCTGAAGGAAGCCGGCTTCAAGGACGCCAAGATTTCGGTGGTCGTCACGCGGCACAACGTCAGTCAGCTCGACGAGTTCAAGGCTCTCGCGGACAAGTACGACGCGACCCTGCGCATCACTCGACTGCGTCCTTCGGGCCGCGGCGCCGACGTGTGGGACGACCTGCACCCGCGTCCGGAGCAGCAGCGTGAGCTCTACAACTGGCTGGTCGCCAATGGCGAAGGCGTCCTGACGGGCGACTCGTTCTTCCACCTCTCCGCCTTCGGCGATGCACTGCCCGGTCTCAATCTCTGTGGCGCGGGCCGCGTCGTGTGCCTGATCGACCCGGTCGGTGACGTGTACGCATGCCCCTTCGCGATTCACGAGCAGTTCCTCGCCGGAAACATCGTGAAAGACGGTGGATTCCAGGAAGTCTGGCAGCACTCGGACCTGTTCGAGGAGCTGCGATCGCCCCAAACCGGTGGCGCCTGCAGCAAGTGCAACCACTACGACTCCTGCCGCGGCGGCTGCATGGCGGCCAAGTTCTTCACCGGACTGCCGATGGACGGACCTGACCCCGAGTGCGTCATCGGCAACGGTGAAATGGCACTGGCGTCGGCGGGAGAGGTCCCGAAGTCCAGTGTCGACCACTCCCGTTCCGGTCAACGTAAGACCCCACGTGCATCGGTGCCACTGACACTGATGATGCGTCCGCCCGCCAAGATTTGTGACGAAAACCCGCTTGCGGGAATGCAGTAACTACTGCGCGATACCGACAGTGCGGCGAAAGCTGCACCCCAGAGAGGTCAGTTCAATGGCTAAGAATGCTTTCTTCGAGACGGTGGCAGAAGCACAGCGCCGCGCGAAGAAGAGGTTGCCCAAGTCCGTGTACGCGGCGTTGGTAGCGGGATCCGAGAAAGGGCTGACGGTCGACGACAACGTCGCGGCATTCAGCGAATTGGGTTTCGCTCCCCACGCTGCCGGGCTGTCGGACAAGCGCGAGATGTCCACCACCATTATGGGCCAGGACATTTCGTTGCCCGTCATGATTTCACCGACCGGTGTGCAGGCAGTGCACCCCGACGGTGAAGTAGCGGTAGCCCGTGCGGCTGCAGCACGGGGAACAGCCATCGGACTGAGTTCTTTTGCCAGCAAGTCCATCGAAGAAGTTGCCGCGGCCAACCCGCAGGTCTTCTTCCAGATGTATTGGGTCGGCAGCCGCGACGTGCTCCTGCAGCGTATGGAGCGCGCTCGCGCTGCCGGTGCCAAGGGCCTGATCATCACCACCGACTGGTCCTTCTCGTACGGTCGCGACTGGGGCAGCCCGTCCATCCCCGAAAAGATGGACCTCAAGGCGATGTTCCAGTTCGCACCCGAGGGAATCATGCGCCCGAAGTGGTTGCTCGAGTTCGCCAAGACCGGCAAGATCCCGGACCTGACCACCCCCAACCTCGCGGCTCCCGGCCAGCCTGCACCGACGTTCTTCGGCGCATACGGCGAGTGGATGCAGACTCCGCTTCCGACGTGGGAAGACATCGCCTGGCTTCGTGAGCAGTGGGGTGGACCGTTCATGCTCAAGGGCATCATGCGCATCGACGACGCCAAGCGAGCTGTCGACGCCGGTGTCTCCGCTATCTCGGTCTCCAACCACGGTGGTAACAACCTCGACGGCACCCCGGCGCCGATCCGTGTGCTCCCGGGCATTGCCGAGGCCGTGGGCGATCAGGTGGAAGTTGTTCTCGACGGCGGCATTCGACGCGGCGGCGACGTCGTCAAGGCGCTCGCACTCGGAGCCAAGGCCGTCATGCTCGGGCGCGCCTACCTGTGGGGCCTCTCGGCCAACGGCCAGGCCGGTGTCGAGAACGTGCTCGACCTCATGCGGATGGGCATCGACTCGGGGCTGATGGGCCTCGGCCACTCGTCCATCACCGAACTGAGCCCGGCGGACCTGGTGATTCCGGAAGGCTTCACACGCACATTGGGTGCCAGCTGAGATTACGGCTCCGATAGAGCTGTGAGTTGACACTCGACGAACACACGACCCTGGCCGGACGCCTCGTCCGGTCCAGGGTTGTTTTCGGTCCGCACGAGACCAATCTTGCTGTGGGACGCTCGCTTTCCGATCGGCACCGTGCGTACTACCAGCGCCGCGCCGAGGGCGGAACCGGGATCGTCGTCACCGAAGTGGCCTCGGTATCGGAGAACGACTGGCCGTACGAGCGGGCGCCGTTGGCGTCGCAATGTGGCCCGGGGTGGCAGTCGATCGCGGCTGCATGTGCTCCGTACGGAACGCTGGTTCTGGCCGGGCTCGGTCATACCGGCATGCAGGGATCGAGCGCATACTCCCAGTCGGTGCTGTGGGGACCGTCAAGAGTGGCCGACCCGGCGACGCGTGAGTTGCCGATGGCAATGGGGCAGCCGGAAATCGACCAGCTGATAGTCGGCTTCCGTGAGGCGTCGGCGCTGGCCGTCGCTTCGGGAATGGACGGAGTGGAACTCGATGCCGGTCCTCGAAGCATTCTGCGACAATTCCTTTCGGGTCTGACCAACACTCGGCAAGACCGATACGGTAGCGATCGCGTTGCTCTTGTTCGCGAGGTCATCTCGGCAGTGCGCGAGGAAGTCGGGTCGGATCACGTTGTCTCCCTGCGGTTGTCCTGTGACGAGGAAGCTCCATGGGCGGGTCTGACGCCCGATCTTGCCATCGGTATCGCGCGTGAAGTGTCTCCGTTCCTCGATCTCCTTGTCGTCGTTCGTGGCGGACTCTATTCGTCTGACCGGTACCGCCCCGATTTTCACTGCCCGCCGAACTTCAACCTCGATCTGTGCCGTGAGATCAAGGCCGCTCTGTCGATTCCTGTTGTCGTGCAGGGGAGTGTCGTGGACATCGCCGACGCTCACGCGGCGCTGGAAGTAGGTGAGTTCGTCGAGATGACCCGGGCCCAGATCGCAGACCCGGACCTGGTTGTGAAAGCCGCGCGCGGCGATCGTCCCCGGCCGTGTGTGCTCTGCAATCAGACGTGCCTCGTGCGTGATCCTCGCAATCCTGTCGTGACGTGCGTCGGGAATCCGAGCGCGGGTTTCGAGACGGTGGACCCCGATGAGCGAGAGCAGATTTCGACACCGGGAGCCGTGCTGGTCGTGGGGGGTGGCCCCGCTGGGATGGAAGCCGCACGGATCTCGGCGGTGGCGGGGCACTCGGTCACACTCGTCGAGAGTTCATCGCAGTTCGGCGGCATGATCCGAACTTTTGCGCGAGGTGACGGCCGTAGCCGGTTCGCACTCCTCGCGCAGTGGTTGGAGGACGAATGCCGTCGTAGCGGCGTGACGATGCGGACCGGGGCGGCGCTCGACGCCCAAGGCCTGGGTGACGCACGCAGCCGGGGCGAGTTTGTTGTCGTTGCCACCGGTAGTGCTGCGAGGCCGCCGACGTATCCGGTCGACGATTCGGTTCGGTGGTTGGATGCGTCGGAAGCCTTCGAGAAGTTGAGCACCGTGGGGCCGGGTCCGGTCGCGCTGATCGATCCCCTCGGTGGACCGATCGCGGTGGCGTTCGCAGAAGCACTCGCGGCCCATGGCATCTCCGTCTCGATTGTGACTCCCGACAGCATCGTCGGTTCGAGGCTCGGCGCGAGTGGGGATCTGGTCGGCGCCAACACGCGCATCCAGCAGGCCGGGATCACCAGGGTGCTCGCGTCACGTGTCACCGAAATCGCACGAGGGGCCGTCTGCGTCGAACACGTCCATACCGGCGAGCGGTCACAGCTCGAGTGCGAAGTGGTGATCGACTGCTCGCCTCGTCTGCCGAACGAAACGCTGAAGGAAGAGGCCGACATTCAGGTGGGCGACTCGGTTGCCCCGAGAACTGTTCTCGAATCCATCCGCGAAGGGCGCTTTGCAGGGTTTACTACTAGAACGAGTTTCAATTCTGCAGAGAGGGCTATCTCATGACACAGGGTTCAGTTCGTTCGCTCGAAGGTCGCGTTGCTTTCATCACCGGCGCAGCGCGCGGTCAAGGACGTGCGCACGCGGTCAAGATGGCGCGCGAGGGAGCAGCGATCATCGCGGTCGACGTATGCGCGTCGGTGGCGTCGGACAATTCCTACGACGCAGCAACTTCCGAGGACTTTGCCGAGACGATACGTCTGGTGGAAGCGGAGGGCGGGAAGATCCTCGCCCGTGAGGTCGATGTCCGTGACGGCGCAGCGCTCACCGCGGTGGTCAAGGACGGCGTCGAACAGTTCGGACGTCTCGACATCGTGGTCGCCAACGCCGGGGTCTGCAACTGGAATCGATTCTGGGAAATGTCGGACGAGCAGTGGGAAACCCTGATCGACATCAACCTGACCGGAGTCTGGAAAACCCTCAAGGCCTCGGTGCCGGCGATCATCGAGGGTGGGCGCGGTGGATCGATCATCGTGGTCAGTTCGGTGGCCGGACTCAAGGCGCTGCCCGGACAGGCGCACTACGCGAGCGCCAAGTTCGGTCTCGTCGGTCTGACGCAGGCCGCGGCAAAGGAACTGGGGGAGTACAAGATCAGGGTCAACTCGATCCATCCTTACGGAGTGAATACGCCGATGGGGGTCGACCAGGGCGCTCTCGAGGTATTCGCAAAGTTTCCGCAGTACCTTCCCAACTTCACTCCGATCCTCTCGGACATCGCTTTCGCCGAACCTGACGAGATCGCCGATACCGTCCTGTGGCTCGCCGGGGACGGTTCCCGCACCGTCACGGCAAGTCATATCGCTCTCGATCAAGGAAACTCCAAGGTCTGATGACGCCGTACCCGCGCCTCTTCGCGCCACTGCGCCTGGGCAACCTGACACTCCGCAATCGGGTCGTGTTCTCCGCACACCTGACCAATTACGCGGAGAACGGGTTGCCGACGGAGCAGCACTCGAGCTACTACGAGGCGCGGGCACGCGGCGGTGCGGGTCTGATCATCACCGAGGAGCACTCGACGCATCCTTCGGATCGACCGTACGAGAAGATGATTGCGGGCTATCGGCCGGAAGCGATCGAGGGATACCGGCGGATCACCGACGCCGTTCATGCGCATGGTTCGTCGATTCTCGCGCAGATCAACCACAATGGGGGTCAGGGCGCTGGAACCTATTCGCGATCGCCGCTGTTGGCGCCGAGCGCCGTTGCGGATCCGTTGTTCCGCGAGGTGCCCAAGGCTGTCGACGACGCGGACATCGCCGAGATTCTCGCAGGGTTCGCCCTTGTTGCGCGCAACTGCGTTGCCGGTGGCTTCGACGGGGTGGAATTGCAGGCGTCGCAGTCGTCCATCGTGCGCGCGTTTCTCGCACCCTCGACCAACCTGCGCACCGATCGCTACGGCGGGGGCGTGGCGAATCGTGCGCGTTTCCTTCTCGAAGTGCTCGGGGTACTGCGTAAGGCCATCGGCCCGGATCGTGTGCTCGGTGTGCGCCTGAGTGGATACGAAGGAACGCGGGGTGGCATCGAACTGTCCGACGCAGTAGCCACCGCTCAACTCATCGAAGCTGACGGTCACGTCGACTACATCAACACCACCGTCGGAATGGCCACGGAAACACTGCATCTGGTGGAAGCATCGATGGCTGCACCCACCGGCTACGCCAACTTCGTCCCGTCTGCTATCAGGGAGGTCGTCGATCTTCCAGTCGTCGGAGTCGGCCGTTTCAAGACGCCGGAGCAAGCCGAAGCCGCACTCGAGGACGGTGTATGCGATCTGGTGGGAGTAGTTCGCGGGCAGATCGCCGATCCGGATTTTGTGAACAAGGCGCGTGCTGGTCAATCGGTACAGGTGCGAACCTGCCTGTCCTGCAACCAGGAATGCGTCGGGCGGATGGGTCTGGGACGTTGGTTGGGGTGCACCGAAAATCCGCGCGCCGGTCGGGAATCGGTACCGCTGCCGATGCCGCGGCGACGGGGCCGCACGGTGGTGGTGGTCGGTGGTGGCCCGGCCGGCCTGCAAGCTGCGGCTACAGCGGCCCAGCGAGGTCATGCGGTGACGCTGTTCGAGCGTGAACGAAGACTTGGGGGACAGATTCTTACCGCCTCGGTGGTACCGGCTCGCCGTGAGCTCGTCGACCTCGTCCGGAATCTCGAATCTGAGTGTCGCCGAAGCGGTGTGACGATCGAGTTGGATGCTGGAGCTGATCTCGCGATCGTGGAGGAGCGCGCGCCCGAGGTGGTCGTGATTGCAACCGGAGCGCGGCCTGTGCGACCGGCGTGGGCGGGTGGATCAGAGCGTGTGGTGGGTGTTCGAGACGTTCTCGACGGCAAGATTCTGCCGAGTGGAACGGTGCTCGTCTACGACGAACTGGGATTCCATCAAGGTACGTCGGTGGCGGAGTTCCTCGCTGATCGAGGCTGTGCCGTCACGATCGCGACCAACGGCATGGTGGTCGCGCAGGACCTGAGCATCACCCTGGATTTCGAGGGGTGGAACCGCCGAGCGTTCGAGAAGTCGATCGGTCAACGGACAGATCTGATGGTGACTTCGGTGAGCGCTGGGGCCTCGCCGCTCGTGAGCTTGGTTCACCTTCCGACGGGTGTGACCGAGGAAGTTGCAGTCGACTGGGTGGTCTTCGCGACACAGCAGGAACCTGTCGACGAGTTGTGGAACACCTTGCAGGGAAGCTGTTTCGAGAAATTTCGCATCGGTGACGCCTTGTCTCCGAGGCGTTCGCACGCGGCCGTCATCGAGGGGCATCGGGCCGCGTTGGCGATATAAGTCGTCCGTTTTGTCTCTGGTTCTCGAAAGTATGTTCGATTAAACTTTGAGCATGGACAGTCGGGATGCGTGGCAGCTGGATGGTGAGGGCCTCAAGAGTGAGGTTCTCGATCTGGTGCGCGCCCGGCACGAGTTGCAGTCGCGGATGGTGTTGCTGATCGTCGAAATGTTTTCCCGGGAGACTGTGGTCGGGAAGGGTTTTCGGGCGATCGCACAGTGGTTGCACGGGTCGACGAATCTGGAGATCGGCGAATGCAGCCTGCTCGTCGGGTTGGCGCGGTTGCTGATGCTCGAACCCGTGGTGGGCGATGCGTTTCACCGCGGTGACGTTGATGCGTTGAAAGCCCGTCAGGTGGCGTCGTTTTGTCAGCATCCACCGAAGAACATGACGCCGGCGGATGTCGACAAGGCCCGCGGGATCTTGTTGGGGTTGGCGTCGAAGAACATCGTGGATTGCGATGCGGTGCGGGCGGCGATCCGGCGGATCGAGAAGCAGTACGGAAACCGTGAGGACGGCGTTCCGGTGGGTGAGGATTCGGAGCGCAACGAGTTCTACGCCTCGAAAGGCTTGTACGGGCGCGTGTCGGTGAAGGGAGACCTAGATGCTGTGAACGGGGCGCGTCTGATCACATTGTTGTCGAGCCTTTGGCGCCGACACCGGAGAAGGACGGCGCCAAAGACACCCGCACTCCGGCATTACGACGTGCGGACGGGTTCTGCGAACTGTTGCGCCGGTACGAGCGGGCGGGGTTGGGTCCGATCGAAGGCGGAGTGAAACCGCACATCACCGTTACCGCGTCCGCGAAAGACATGACCGACCTCAAGGCGTTGAAAGACCTCCTGCCGTCCACCGAAGAACTCGGATTTGCGTGGACCGATTGGGTGGGCCCGATCAGTATCGACACTGCGCGGATGTTGGCGTGCGACTGCACCGTGACGCGGATCTTGTTGGACGAGAATGGTGTTCCGCTCGACTGCGGCAAGGAAGTGAGAACGGCGACGGCGCCGCAGCGGCGGGTGTTGGCGGTTCGTGATGGTGGGTGTGCGTTTCCCGGGTGCGGAACTCCGTCGGGGTGGTGCGATGCCCATCATATTGTTCACTGGTGATGGTGGCCCAACGGATCTCGACAATCTGATTCTGTTGTGCGGTCATCATCACCAGACGCTGCATCACACGGAGTGGCGGGTGGAGATCGGTCCGGATCGTAAATCGGTGTTCTATCCGCCGATGTCGGTGGATCCGTATCAACAGCCGATCGGCGGGAACAGCCCACCGACAGCGGCGTGAACCGCGACAACTGACGAATACGCCGGGGCGCAACAATGCCCCGGTGTATCCGCATGCAGTGTTGCGGTGGGAGGGGCCCGCACCAATACGATCGGGGGATGAGTTCTCCGCGTGACCTTGCTGCCATCCCGAGTCCTTCGCTCGAGGGCACTGCGCTCACCGTCGTGGTCCCGGTCGGTTCTTTTGAACAACACGGACCGCACCTGCCTCTCGATACCGACACTCGGATCGCGAGAGCAGTCGCAGAGGCTCTGCCCGACGTCGTCGTGGCCCCGGCCATCGAATACGGGGCGAGCGGCGAACACGAAGGGTTTGCCGGCACGATTTCGATCGGTGCCGAGGCTATGGAAACCGTCGTCGTCGAATACGGAAGGTCGGCGTTCCGATGGACGAAGCGGGTGCTGTTCGTCAACGGCCACGGCGGAAATGGTCCCGCATTGGCCAAAGCGGTGGCACTTCTGCGGTATGAGGGGCGTGATGCTGCTTGGGTGCCGTGCGCTGTTGCGGGTGCCGACGCTCATGCCGGACACACTGAAACGAGCCTATTGCTGCACCTTTCGCCCGATTTGGTGCACATGAGCCTTGCTGAGACAGGAAATTTGTCTCCTATCGCGGACCTGATGCCAGGAATGCGTTCGGGCGGTATGGTCGCTGTGTCGCAAAACGGCGTTCTCGGCAATCCAGTCGGGGCTACCGCCGAAGACGGCGCATACATCTTCGGTGAGTTGGTAGGACGCGTGACGGATGGACTGGCCCGGTGGGAGCCTGGTCCAGATGGGAGGCTTCGGTGACGACCACGACCGAGTGGGGGCGGACGGTCCACCTGCGACGGCTTTCGAGGCTGCGACGAGTTGCAGCACGACGGGCTACGTCCCTTACGATCATCTGATGCGACCAGCAAGACTCCCCGACGGCTTCGGCATTCGGTTGGACCCCAAGGTGCGCACGTACTCGGGTGGCCGGGTACTCATCGGCGGATCTCCGACGCGGATGCTCAAGCTGGCGCCGACGGCTGCGGCGATGATCGGCGACGGCTTCCTCGAGGTGGTCGATCAGCAGAGCGCTGCGGTTGCGCGACACCTTCTCGATTCAGGTGTCGCGAATCCTCGTCCGATGTCGACGCCGTCCGCTGCCGATGTCACGGTCGTGATTCCGGTCAAGGACAACCAGGCCGGCGTCGAACGCCTATTGCCCGTCCTCAAGGATCTGACCGTCATCGTTGTCGACGACGGTTCGGAAGTGCCGGTGGAGCCCCGTCGCGCCTGCCCGGGCACCGGCACCATCACAGTGGTCCGGCACGAGAGTGCCCGCGGTCCCTCGGCAGCGAGAAACTCGGGATTGCGTTCGGCCCAAACACGTTTCGTAGCTTTTCTGGACTCCGACGTCATACCGCGTGCCGGTTGGCTCGAGTTGATGTTGGGCCACTTCAGCGATCCGGGGGTTGCCCTTGTTGCACCCCGCATCGTCGCCCTCGATCCGTACGGGACGGCGCTGGCGCGGTACGAGAACATGCGATCGTCTCTCGACCTCGGACGCAAGGAAGCTGCGGTGAAGTCGGGCAGTCCGGTCGCCTATGTCCCCAGCGCCGCCGTGATCGTCCGGCGCGACGTGGCACTCGAATGCAACGGTTTCGACGAGAGTCTCGAAGTAGCCGAGGACGTCGATTTCTGCTGGCGACTGCAGGCTGCGGGTTGGCGACTGAGGTACGAACCGGTTGCGCATGTCGCCCACGATCATCGAGTTCAGTTCGACAAGTGGTTCGCCAGGAGAGCGTTCTACGGCACGGGTGCGGCGCCGTTGGCTGCAAGACACGAGGGTTCGGTTCCGCCGATGGCGATGTCGTTCTCGACGCTCTTCGCGTGTATCGCCGCCGCAACACTGACCCGTTCCGGTCTTGCCGGCGCACTCGGCGCTTTGCTGTTTACCGTTTACCGGCTGCGAAAGATGTTCACCGGCCTGAGTCAACCCACCCGGATCGCGGCGATCCTCACCGCGCAGGGAGTTGTCGGCGGATTCTGGCAACTCGCCTCGGCAATGTGTCGTCACTACTGGCCCGTGACGCTCCTGGCGGTGATCGCCTCCAGGCGAATTCGGCGGCTGGCCGTCGCTGCAGCAGTCACCGAAGGTTTGGTGGACTGGTATCGCCACCGTGAGCCAGGCGGGCTGGGACCGGTTCGGTACGTCTTCTTCAAACGAGCCGACGACATCGCGTATGGGGCCGGACTCTGGCGTGGCGCATTCGACGCCCGCGACTGGGCGGCGCTGAAACCTCGAATCACCAAGTGACAGAAGCCGACTACGCAGATTTCCTGGTTGTCGGTGGTGGCACGTGTGGTTGCGTGGTCGCAGCCAGGCTCAGTGAAGATCCATCCGCCACGGTGATGCTCCTCGAATCGGGAAGCGGATATCGATCGGCGCTCGAACTCCCGGACGTCCTGGGTGATCCGTACCGACTGCCGGTCGGACCTGCGAGCGAATACACGTGGACCTATCCGGTCGAACTGACGCCGCGTCGGGCGTCCACAATTGCGCGGGGGCGGACACTCGGTGGATCCGGAGCCGTCAACGGTGCGTACTTCACCCGCGCGACCCGTGCTGATTTCGAGAATTGGCCGAGTTCATGGCGATACGACGACGTCTTGCCGTACTTCAAGAAGTCCGAAACGGATCGTGATTTCGAGGGCGAGTTCCACGGGACCGCCGGACCGATCCCGGTCGAGCGTCGAGCGTGGGACCAACTACATCCACTGAGCGGCGAGTTTCATGCGGCAGCGCTCGGAGCAGGCTTTCCCGACGACGTCGACAAGAATGCGCCGGACTCGTTCGGGGTGGGCCGAGTGCCACTGAACGTCTCGGATCATCGTCGGATCAGTACGGCGATCGGGTATCTGATGCCGGCGTTGCACCGGCCGAATCTGCGGGTGGAATCCGGAGTGAACGTCATTCGCATCGCGTTCTCGGGTACCCGTGCGATCGGCGTCGACGTTCTCGACGACGGTAATGTCCGACGCATTCGTGCCGACCATGTGGTCGTGTGTTCGGGCGCGGTGGCGACACCGCACATTCTCCTGAATTCCGGTGTTGGTCCAGCGGAACAACTTGTAGGGCAGGGAGTTTCCGTCGTTCTCGATCGACCGGGCGTCGGACAGAACTTCGTCGACCACCCGGAAGTGCTGCTGCCGTACCATTTTTCGAAGCCCCGCACGATTCGATCGCAGACTCCGGTGCTGGAGACAGCCCTCAACCTCGCTGAGATCGAAATCCGTCCGTACACCGCATCTTTCACAGACCTGGTTCCCGGTGTGCCTCGCATGGACCACGGCGTCGGAGTGGTCCTGATGGCGCCGCACAGCCGGGGAAGCATCGAACTGGTATCGGGGGATCCCGCTGGGGCGCCGCGTATTCGGTACAACTATGTCGCGTCGGCGCACGATCGAGCTGCCATTCGGGAAGGGATGCGGATCGCCGAGAATCTTCTCGAGTCGATCGCCGAGACGGGGTTGATCGATCGCCCCGTCGTGGAGTACACCGATGAGTGGGTCGAATCCCGCTTGGGAACGTCGCTGCATATGTCCGGTAGTTGCGTGATGGGTGCCGAGGCGGACCCGTTCGCAGTCGTCGACGGTCGGTGCCGTGTGATCGGCGCGCAAGGACTCAGTATTGTTGACACGTCAATCCTGCCGACGATCCCGACCCGCGGCCCGCATGCGACCGCGGTGATGGTCGCGGAACGAGCAAGCGCCATTCTGCTCGGTGACGAGTGACCGCGAGGGGTAGCAGGCTGGGTCGGCAGTCATACCGAATGGTCGTTCTCGCCTATGGGCTGTGATCGGCGTTACAGTGGTCCACGGAGCGGAGGAACGCAAAATATGGCACGTGAACAGGCTGTGCCCGGCAACCCGTGGGTGGCGGTCAGGCCAGGCGATGACGTCGCGTTACTCGCGCGGCGACTTTCGTCTGCCCATCAGTCGTTCATCGATGCTCGCGGCGTGCCCGGCCAGGGGCTGACCGACGACTCCCATGTCCGCTCGGTCGTACTCGAGTCCTGGATGCGGAGCCGCAACAAGGGGGTAAATCCCGATGTGGTCGGCAACCCTGAGATGCTCGAAGGGTTGGAGCTCGAAAAGTATCGCTCCGCGCATCCCATGTCACTGATCCGTCCGGTGATTCGGAAACTCCTGGTGGAAGATGCTGCCGAGACCGGACTACTGATCGCGATCAGTGACGCACACGGTCGATTGCTCTGGGTGGAGGGTGACAACTCGGCCAAGGACAAGGCGTTGTCCATGAACTTCGTTGAAGGCGCCGACTGGAGCGAAGATCGTGTCGGCACCAATGCGCCGGGAACGGCGCTTGCTCTCGATCACTCCGTACAGATTTTCGGATCCGAGCATTTCAACCGAACCGTGCACGACTGGAGTTGTTCGGCCGCACCCGTCCACGATCCCACCACTGGGCAAATCCTTGGTGCCATCGACATCACCGGTGGTCCCAGGGTTGCGGTTCCCGAAGTGCTGTCACTGATCCGTGCAACTGTCGCGGCCGCCGAATCGGAATTGCGATTCCATCTCTTGAACTCGCCCATCCCGCTCAGTGCCACGGCTCCGCGCCTCGAAACATTCGGTGCCGGCCGGCCGACGCTGGTTCGCGGCGGTGACCGCATCCCGATTTCGCAGCGTCACGCCGAGATTCTCCTTCTGCTTTCCGAACACCCGGAGGGCCTCAGCTCCGACCACCTTGCGGTCCTGCTCGACGAGGGCGAACTCGACGCAGTGACCATTCGCGCGGAAATGTCGCGGCTTCGTAAGGTTTTCGGCGCCGACCGGCTGGCTTCGCGCCCCTATCGGATCATCACGGAGTTCACGACAGATGTCGGCGATGTGCGGGCAGCGTTGGACCGAGGCGACGCAGCGACGGCGATGAAACTGTATTCGGGCCCGGTGCTGGCGGGCTCTGCCTCCCCGGGAATCGAAGAGGTGCGGGAAGAACTACGCACCAGGGTCCAGGCAGCTCTGCTGCGTGGAGGTGACGCCAACCTTCTGGCCCGGTGGACCACGTCGGTGCACGGCCGCGAAGACTCCGTCGTGTGGGAGGCCTACCTGTCCACGTTGGATCCTCAATCTCCGCTGTATTCGCAGGTCCAGGCTAGAATTGATCTCCTCGACCGCCAATTGGGCATCTGAGAATCATCTGCGTTTCTCGCACGCAACGTACTTGCAACGTTGCAACTCCTAGTGTTGTGAATCACACCCCACCGGGGGGTGGGATTGCAGTCACCGATTTGGTGGGTGCGCCCAGGAAGATCACGTTTACATAGGAGCTTGCAATGACCGTGTACGCCCGCCCAGGTACCGCCGACGCGATCATGTCCTTCCAGTCTCGATACGACAACTGGATCGGCAACGAATGGGTTGCTCCGGTCAAGGGTCAGTACTTCGAGAACCCGACACCGGTGACCGGACAGAATTTCTGTGATGTGGCTCGTTCCACCGCAGAAGACATCGAGCTCGCTCTCGACGCAGCGCACGCAGCAGCTCCGGCCTGGGGCAAGACCTCGGTCGCCGAGCGCGCGATCATCTTGAACAAGATCGCTGATCGTATGGAGGAGAACCTCGAATCCATCGCACTCGCCGAGTCGTGGGACAACGGCAAGCCGATCCGCGAGACCCTCAACGCCGACATTCCGCTCGCCATCGATCACTTCCGTTACTTCGCGGGAGCTATTCGCGCACAGGAAGGTTCGCTTTCGGAGATCAACTCCGACACCGTGGCGTACCACTTCCACGAGCCGCTCGGCGTAGTCGGCCAGATCATTCCGTGGAACTTCCCGATCCTCATGGCCGTGTGGAAGCTTGCCCCCGCCCTCGCTGCCGGCAATGCCATCGTGCTCAAGCCTGCCGAGCAGACGCCAGTCTCGATCCTGCACCTCATCGGCATCATCGGTGACCTGCTGCCTGCCCGCTCCCGCCCTTGCTGCCGGCAATGCCATCGTGCTCAAGCCTGCCGAGCAGACACCCGTCTCGATCCTGCACCTCATCGGCATCATCGGTGACCTGCTGCCTGCCGGTGTTCTCAACATCGTCAACGGCTTCGGCGTCGAGGCCGGAAAGCCGCTCGCGTCCAGCCCGCGTATCAAGAAGATCGCGTTCACCGGTGAAACCACCACAGGTCGCCTGATCATGCAGTACGCGTCGCAGAACCTCATCCCCGTGACCCTCGAACTCGGTGGCAAGAGCCCCAACGTCTTCTTCTCCGACGTCCTCGCCTCCAATGACGACTACCAGGACAAGGCACTCCCAGGGCGAGGTCTGCACCTGCCCGTCACGTTCGCTGATCCAGGAAGACATCTTCGACGAGTTCCTCGCGATGGCAGCCATCCGCACCAAGGCTGTGCGCCAAGGGGATCCGCTCGACACCGACACCATGTCAGGGCGAGGTCTGCACAGCGCCGTCGCGGGCGCTGATCCAGGAAGACATCTTCGACGAGTTCCTCGCGATGGCCGCCATTCGCACCAAGGCTGTGCGCCAAGGGGATCCGCTCGACACCGACACCATGCAGCCCGCGTATCAAGAAGATCGCGTTCACCGGTGAGACCACCACCGGTCGCCTGATCATGCAGTACGCGTCGCAGAACCTTATCCCCGTCACCCTCGAACTCGGTGGCAAGAGCCCCAACATCTTCTTCTCCGACGTTCTCGCCTCAAACGACGACTACCAGGACAAGGCACTCGAGGGCTTCACGATGTTCGCCCTCAACCAGGGCGAGGTCTGCACCTGCCCGTCACGTTCGCTGATCCAGGAAGACATCTTCGACGAGTTCCTCGCGATGGCAGCCATCCGCACCAAGGCTGTGCGCCAAGGGGATCCGCTCGACACCGACACCATGATCGGTGCCCAGGCCAGCAACGATCAGCTCGAGAAGATCCTCTCGTACATCGAGATCGGCAAGGCCGAAGGCGCCAAGGTCATCACCGGTGGTGAGCGAGCCGAACTTGGCGGAGACCTGTCCGGCGGCTACTACGTCCAGCCGACGGTGTTCACCGGCAACAACAAGATGCGCATCTTCCAGGAAGAGATCTTCGGACCCGTCGTCTCGGTCACCTCGTTCAAGGACTACGACGAGGCCATCGAAATCGCCAACGACACCCTCTACGGTTTGGGCGCCGGTGTCTGGTCCCGCGACGGCGGAGTTGCTTACCGCGCAGGCCGCGACATCCAAGCCGGTCGCGTCTGGACCAACACGTACCACCAGTACCCGGCACACGCCGCTTTCGGTGGATACAAGCAGTCCGGCATCGGCCGCGAGAACCACCTGATGCCTCTACGGTTTGGGCGCCGGTGTCTGGTCCCGCGACGGCGGAGTCGCCTACCGCGCAGGCCGCGACATCCAGGCCGGTCGCGTCTGGACCAACACGTACCACCAGTACCCGGCACATGCCGCCTTCGGTGGATACAAGCAGTCCGGCATCGGCCGCGAGAACCACCTGATGATGCTCTCGCACTACCAGCAGACCAAGAACCTCCTGGTCAGCTACGCCCAGAAGGCTCAGGGCTTCTTCTGATGCAATGACCAGGTGGGAACCGAAGTCGATGTTGCGCCGCAGGCCTACCGTTGTTTTGCGGCGCAACATGTTTCGAAGGATTCTACTCGATTTGGGTCTGGCGCGTAGGACCATTTAGCGCTGGCGACAAGCACTCGACATCAATGGATGGTATTTCACTCTCTATCGGAGTGACGCTTGAGTTCGGAGCAAACGGGGCCATGGACAGCGGCGGACAGTTTGACGGTTGATGCCTATTTGTGCGTTTCAATCGACACGTCTGATTGTGCCCGAGGAGTCAAGGGGCCTTGACCCCGCGGGTTGGACACGCTTGATCCTGGTCTCAGACCCTACCCACCGGCACCCGTGAGCCCCTCGCTGCGGGTGCCGGTGAGCAAGACTGCAACACGCGAAACCTGCACAAACACACGGAGGTTGGAATGAGCGCCACGGACACACCCGATACCGGCGCCGTTCCACCCCCGTTGGTGACCACCGCTGGGGCGGCTGACCTCCTGCGCCGCCTCAGCGGGACTCACGGCGAACTGATGATGCATCAATCCGGCGGATGCTGCGACGGCTCGGCCCCGATGTGTTATCCCTCAGGCGAATTCATCGTCGGGGACCGTGACGTACTACTCGGAATCGTCGATCTCCGACTTGCTGTCGGAGAGACTCCCGAAGACCTTCCCACCGGAACCGACGCTGTACAGGTCTGGATTTCCGGATCACAGTTCGAAGCCTGGAAGCACACCCAGTTGGTACTGGACGTCGTGCCCGGCCGCGGCAGTGGATTCAGCCTGGAGTCTCCTGAAGGATTCAGATTCCTCAGTCGAGCAAGGGCATTCACACCGGACGAAAACGAAGCACTCGGCGCGTCGAGCATTCTCGTGGGCGCTGATTGGGAAGCGGGCGTGCGTCCTTTGCCCCCGACGGTTCCCCAGGTGGTCGCCGAGGCCGTCGACGCCTGCCCGGTGCCGGGCGCGGCCGCCCGATCCTGAGAACGGCAGCCTGAAGAAGATCTGAACAGACTCGGGGCCGCTCACATGACAGCCAGTTAACAGCACGGTCATCTCCAGGCGACCTTCTCCGTACATCGCCCACATACCGTTCATTTCACGCGACGCATCCACCGTGCGTCGTCTCATTCTTGACCGATTCAGAGGATGGACATGTCTCTTTCCGACCACGCAACCGGCAAAAACGCCGGTGCCGCGGGTGCACACCACGACGGCGCAGACTTCCATGCGGAAGACAATTCGTATCTGGAGAAACGAACACTCCGAAAGGGAACAGCAGGGTGGGTGCTGCTTGCGGGGTTGGGTGTCAGCTATGTGATTTCCGGTGACTACGCCGGCTGGAACAACGGTCTGGCCGAAGGTGGTTTCGGTGGCCTTCTCATCGCGGCGGTTGTCATCGCGGGTATGTACCTGGCGATGGTGCTCGGTATGGCCGAGATGTCGTCGGCACTTCCTGCCGCTGGTGGTGGATACACGTTTGCCAGACGGGCCATGGGGCCCTGGGGCGGATTTGCCACCGGCACAGCAATTCTCATCGAGTACTCGATAGCACCCGCAGCGATCGCGACCTTCATCGGTGCGTACGTCGAGTCCCTGAACCTGTTCGGGATCACCGACGGCTGGTGGGTGTACCTCGCGGTGTACGCGATCTTCATCGGCATTCACCTCACCGGCGCCGGTGAGGCACTCAAGGCGATGTTCATCATCACCGCCATTGCACTCGTCGGCCTGGTCGTGTTCGCGGTTTCGGCTGTCGGCCTTTTCGATTCGTCCAACCTCACCGATATCGCCGTCGAAACCAGCGCAGTCGGATCGTCGTCGTTCCTGCCATTCGGTCTGCTCGGAATCTGGGCCGCCGTGCCCTTCGCGATCTGGTTCTTCCTTGCGGTCGAAGGTGTACCGCTGGCCGCCGAGGAAGCACGTGAGCCGGAGAAGAACGTCCCCCGCGGCATCATCATCAGCATGTTGATCCTGATCGTCACAGGCGCAACGGTTCTCTTCCTCGCCACCGGTGCGCTCGGCGCAGACGCCCTGTCCACCTCCGGAAATCCGCTCGTCGAGGCTCTGGGGGACAGCGGAGCGGCAAAGGCCGTCAACTACATCGGACTTGCCGGTCTGGTCGCGAGCTTCTTCTCGATCATGTACGCCTACTCACGCCAGACGTTTGCGCTCTCCCGCGCCGGCTATCTGCCGAAGAACCTGTCGGTGACCAACAAGCGCAAGGCCCCCACTCTCGCGCTCGTCGTACCCGGAATCATCGGCTTCGCGCTCTCACTCACCGGTGAAGGTGCAATGTTGCTCAACATGGCGGTGTTCGGCGCGGCAGTAAGCTACGTCCTGATGATGGTGAGTCACATCGTTCTTCGTAAGCGTGAGCCGAACATGCCGCGCCCGTACCGCACGCCCGGCGGTATCGCCACCACCTCGTTTGCGCTCGTGATCGCGGCAGTGTCGGTGGTGGCCACCTTCCTGGTCGATCCCGTTGCGGCATTGCTGACGTTGGTCGCCTTCGGAGTTCTGATGGCGTACTTCGGTCTCTACAGTCGTCACCACCTTGTTGCCAACTCGCCGGACGAGGAGTTTGCTGTACTTGCACAGGCGGAAGAAGAATTGGGATGAGTCGCGGGATGGCCAAGTATCACCAGCAGGTATCCGGAACCAACTACTCGTTCGACGGTCTCGTCGATCTGATGGCAAAAGCGACACCACTGCGGTCGGGTGACGAACTAGCCGGTTGCGCGGCAAGCTCCGACGCCGAACGTGCTGCTGCTCAATGGGTTCTGGCTGATCTTCCGTTGACGGTGTTCCTCGAAGATCTGGTGGTTCCGTACGAGGACGACGAGGTAACCAGGCTCATCATCGACAGCCACGATCGCCTGGCCTTTGCGCCGGTGGCCCACCTGACTGTTGGCGGACTACGAGACTGGTTGCTCGAGACCGCGTCGGCGCCGGAAGCTTCCGCACGGTTGTCCGCCGTAAGTCCCGGGCTCACCCCCGAGATGGTTGCGGCGGTCAGCAAGATCATGCGCAATCAGGACCTGATCGCCGTCGCGAAGGCCATCACCGTGACCGCGGGGTTCCGTACGACCATCGGACTGCCCGGCCGGCTGAGCACCCGACTCCAGCCAAACCACCCGACAGACGATCCACGCGGCATCGCGGCGGCCACATTGGACGGTCTCCTGATGGGATGTGGCGACGCCGTCATCGGTATCAACCCTGCGACGGACTCACCCCAGGCCACCTCGGATCTGCTCCACCTGCTCGACGACATCCGTCAGCGATTCGAGATCCCGACTCAGTCGTGCGTGCTCTCGCACGTGACCACCACGATCGGACTGAT
Source organism: Rhodococcus sp. YH3-3 (assembly GCF_001653035.1). Taxonomy (NCBI): domain Bacteria; kingdom Bacillati; phylum Actinomycetota; class Actinomycetes; order Mycobacteriales; family Nocardiaceae; genus Rhodococcus; species Rhodococcus sp. YH3-3. The sequence continues at coordinate 2,298,118 of NZ_BCWH01000001.1, forward strand.
CGAATCGGGGGTGCCGGTCGATCTCGTCTTCCAGTCGATTGCCGGTACCGAAGGCGCCAATTCCGGTTTCGGAGTGAACATTCCGCTCCTGCGTGAGGGTAACGAGGCCGGGCGCTCCTTGAACCGCGGAACGGTCGGCAACAACGTCATGTACCTGGAGACGGGGCAGGGGTCCGCCCTCAGCTCAGGTGCCCACTACGGCACCGGCGGAGCCCCGGTCGATCAGCAGACACTCGAGACCAGGGCATACGCAGTGGCACGTGATCTCGAACCGCTGCTGGTCAACACCGTGGTCGGCTTCATCGGTCCCGAGTATCTCTACGACGGCAAGCAGATCATTCGCGCGGGCTTGGAGGATCACTTCTGCGGAAAACTCCTCGGGCTGCCGATGGGAGTGGACGTCTGCTACACCAACCACGCCGAAGCCGATCAAGACGACATGGACAACCTGCTCACCTTGCTGGGCGTCGCCGGCGCGGCGTTCGTGATCGCGGTGCCCGGCGCCGACGACGTGATGCTCGGCTATCAAAGTCTGGCGTTCCACGACGCGCTGTATGTGCGTAAGGTTCTCGGTTTGCAGCCCGCCCCGGAGTTCGAGACCTGGCTACACAACTTGGGGATGACCGACGCAAACGGTCGGGTTCTTCCGATCGACGCCGAAATGTCGCCGTTGCGGGCTTTGACGGTGAACTCATGACCGAAGATCAGGCACCGATCCTCGATTTCTGGGGTCCACTGCGCAAGACCACACAATCGCGTATCGGGCTGGGGCGTGCCGGAGATTCGTTGCCCACCAAACGGGTTCTCGAATTCAAGGCAGCTCACGCCGCAGCCCGCGACGCGGTCCACGAGCCACTCGACTCCGAGACGCTTGCCAGTCGGGTCGAAGGGGTGGGCATCGGGGCGCCGGTGGTGGTCGCGAGCAGCGTCTCCACCCGCAGTGAGTATCTCCGGAGACCCGACCTGGGGCGCCAACCGGCTGACCTGGGTGCGATCTCGAGTTCCGACAAGGAAATCGGGTTCATCCTCGCCGACGGACTCTCGCCGCGAGCACTGATGGACCACGGCGAGCAATTACTGTCTGCGTTGGTCACGGTGTTGGGGGAGCGGTACTCGATCGCGCCGCCCGTGATCGCCACGAATGCCCGTGTGGCACTGGGTGATCACATCGCTGCCGCGATGGGAGTGCAGACGGCGATCGTCCTGATCGGCGAACGTCCAGGGCTCTCCGTTGCGGACAGTGTCGGGATCTATCTGACTCACCTTCCCCGCGTCGGTCGTACCGACGCGGATCGAAACTGCATTTCCAATGTCCACCCACCCGAGGGACTCGGATACGAGCAGGCTGCTCGTGTCGTCCTGGGATTGGTGACGGGAGCGCGCCAGTTGGGCCGCTCCGGCGTCGACCTCAAGGACACCTCTCGCGCCGACGCCGTTGCGTCGGGAGAAGTGCTGACGCTCGATTAATTGACAACTGCACGGCATACCCGGGTCGATCGACACTCGGGTATGCCGTCGTACCCGAATCACGACGAAAACGAGGGAATCGATGTTCCGTTCGCTGCATGCCCGCGCCCTGTGTGCGTTGGCGGTAGGTAGTGTCCTGTTGAGTGCAACTGCATGTAGTTCGGCCGAGAGCTCCCCGAAAGAAGTTGTGGCGCAGAGTGGTTCATCCTGTGCTGCGTTGGATCCCAGTCTGGCGTGGTACGGCGACAACCGTGTGAGGTTGGATGCCATGATGACGGAGTTCGGAACGTGTGGAGCTGCAGGTGATGTCGATGACGGAGCTCCGTTGGCGCTCTTCGACTGGGACAACACAGTTGTCAAGAACGACATCGGAAGCGCCACCGCATTCTGGATGATCAAGAACAACAAGGTGTTACAGCCTGCCGGAGGGGACTGGGCAACCACCAGCCGCTTCATGACGCCAGCCGGCGCTGCCGCACTTTCCGCCGCGTGCGGCTCCGAGACCGCGCCGGGGCAACCGTTGGCAACCAGCACCGACTTGGACTGCGCGGACGAGATCGTTGCGGTACTCGAAGAGAAGACTCGCGACGGCCAGGCCGCATTCGACGGTTACGATCACCGCCGGACAAAAGCCGCATACGCGTGGGCCGTGCAGTTGATGGCAGGGCACACCGAGGACGAGATCACCGAGTACGCCCGCGCAGCGCGTGCCGAGAATCTCGCTGCTGCAGAAGGATCCGATCAGACCGTCGGTACGACGGAAGTCGACGGCTCGGTGCGGTACTACGCGCAAATCGAAGATTTGGTGAAATCCCTCGGCGCTCATGGATTCGACGTGCGGATCATCTCCGCGTCGGCCGAACCGGTCGTTCGAGTCTGGGCGGAACAGCTGGGATTGGACGCCGATCACGTGATGGGAGTTCGGCCCATCGTCGAGGGCGGGGTTCTCACCGGGCGCCTGCGTGGGTGTGGTGGCGTTGCGGACGGCGACGACTCTGTCATTCCGTACATCGACGGCAAGCGGTGCCAGGTCAACGAGGTTGTCTACGGGGTTCAAGGGCCTACGGCGTTCGAGCAGTTGGCCGCCGATCGACGTCAGGTATTTGCTGCCGGTGATTCTGTCACCGACGTGACGTTCCTCGGAGATGCGACCGGTGCGCGCCTGGTGATCAACCGCAACAATCCCGAACTGATGTGCAATGCCTACGACAACAGTGACGGGAAATGGCTGGTCAACCCCATGTTCATCGAACCGAAGTCCCGGGCGGACGCTCCCTATCACTGCTCGACCGATGCTTACACCGACGCGGCCGGGGCAAAAGGTGCCGTGACTCGCGTAGACGGCAGCGTGATCCCCGATCAGGCCGATACCGTCGCGTGACGGTCGACTTGTCGCGGTGACTTCACAACGATCGATCGGGGTGTGATCTGATTCTGTCGAGCCCTTTGTCGGGCTGCGGAAACCCACGGGTGTCCGCTGTGATGCTGGAGCCGCAGAGGCGGCACGTGAGTAGGAGAAATCGATGGCCTTCGCTGGCAATGTGGACGAGTTGGCACTGCTCCAAGCAGTACGTCTCAAGGAGCGGGTCGGAGCGGTCGTCCTGGCCGAGCACCTGGGCGTCAGCTCGGCTTCCGGTCAAGCTGCGTACGACGCACTTGTCGCGCAGGGCAAAGCGGTCGAAGCGGAAAACGCCATCAGCCTGACCGAGAAAGGTTTGGCAGAACTCGAAGATCAGTTGGACGCCGAGCGCGTCTCGATCGACGAGGACTCCATCGGTGAGGTGTACGAGGCGTTCCTTCCCTTGGACGAGGAGTTCGCCGCGCTCATCGACGACGCAGATGCGGATTCCCTTGCAGAGCTGGATCGCCGGGCGGCAAACCTGTTCGACGATCTGTCGGCATTCGTTCCGCGGTTGTCTCGTTACCAGGATCTCTTCTCGGATGCTCTCGCGAAAGTGCAAGCGGGGGAGTCCAAGTGGATTTCCGAACCGATCATCGACTCCTACGCCACGGTGTGGGGCGAGATCCGTCAGGAACTGTTCGGGGCTGCCGGTAAGGCTTGATCCGTAGCGTTGCACCGTGACGCCGTTTCTCGAGGGCCGTCCGATTCGTGAGAGCGAATCGGACGGCCTGCGGCATGTCGAGGGTCGTGAAACTCGTTACCATTGCATACAAGTGGTGACCGAGATCACTCCTACCCCCTTTCGGGGGTAGTGCGGGGGTGAGCCACATCACTACCTTTCCTCCTATCGACGGTGATGCCCACAGGGCGACACCACGGGACCACGGAGGAATCGAGTGACCACAGTCTCTCCCACAGGCGGCACCAGTGCCGCCGGCGCCGGGGGTGCGAGTGCCGCAGGTGCGACGCAGCCCCCGCAGAACACCACCAGTGTGCGGCGCGTCGCAATCGCGAGTTGCATCGGCACGACTATCGAGTTCTACGACTTCTTCATCTACGGAACCGCTGCGGCACTTGTCTTTCCGACGGTGTTCTTCCCCGCGCTCGGTGCCACTGCGGGAACTGTCGCATCGTTTGCGACTTTCGCAGTCGCATTCATCGCCCGGCCCGTCGGCGCAATGTTGTTCGGACACTTCGGTGATCGCATCGGTCGCAAGAAGACGCTGATCTCGACGCTCCTGCTCATGGGTATCTCGACGCTCCTGATCGGCTTGCTGCCGGGTGCTGCAACCATCGGTGTCGCGGCCCCGATCATCTTGGTGCTCTTGCGATTCGGCCAAGGTTTCGCGGTCGGTGGTGAGTGGGCAGGCGCAACCTTGCTCACCGCGGAATACGCTCCGCCGGGCAAACGTGGTCTGTATGCGATGTTCCCGCAGCTCGGCCCTGCAATCGCCTTCGTTCTCTCGAGCAGTACCTTCCTCATCACCGGCGCAGTTCTCGGCGACACCAACCAGGCTTTCCTCGACTACGGCTGGCGTATCCCGTTCCTGTTCTCCATCGTGTTGGTCGGCATCGGCCTCTACATGCGACTCGCTATCGAGGAGACTCCCGTCTTCAAGGCGGAGCAGGCAGAGCGCGTCGCTGAGCAGAAGAACGAAGCACCACGCACCCTCCCGTTCCTGGATGCTTGGCGGTTCCAGACCAAGGAGATCCTGCTCTCGGCAGGCGCCCTGGCTTGCCTGTTCGCGTTTTTCTACATGGGCACGGCTTTCCTGACGAGCTACGGAACAAAGACCCTCGGCTTCTCCCGTCCGTTCGTCCTGTCGGTCGGTATCGCTTCCGCGGTTGTCTTCGGTGCGGCGATCGTCGTTTCCGCTCTGTACTCGGACCGCATCGGGCGCCGCAAGGTCATCATGATCTCGTGTGGTCTGGCCGTCGTCTGGGCGCTGGTGCTGTTCCCGCTCCTCGACACGGGATCGCCGATCGCGTTCATCATCGGAATGTTCGGCACGCTCATGATCTTCGGAATCGCGTACGGCCCCTGCGGTGCGCTGCTTCCGGAAATGTTCCAGACCCGCTACCGCTACACCGGTGCCGGCCTCGGCTACAACCTCGCCGGAGTGCTCGGTGGGGCAGTGCCGCCGCTGATCGCCGCACCGCTGGCCTCGGCCTACGGGAGTATGGCCATCGGAGTCATGTTGGCGATCCTGGGTGTGTTGAGCCTGATCTGCACCTGGGCGCTCGTCGAGACCAAGGACCACGCGCTGTAACCACTGTGCGCCTTTATTAACCGCCGGCGGTTAATAAAGGCGCACAGCAGGCGGGTGGGGTGTCCGGACTCTGAACAGTTACGGCCACCCCGCACCGGGAAGTATGTCGTGCATCACACCGAATCGAGTAAATTCGTAGATGAGAGGGTCCGCTGCGGCGGCCCCTCTCATAGGTGCCTGAACAGGTAACCGGAGAGGACAGAACACATGAGTACGCCGCTGCCCAGCTATACGTCCGGAGTATGGGACGGTCCGATGCTGGGCGACACCATCGGAGACAACCTCGATCGCACGGTTGCCGCACACGGCGACCGCGATGCGTTGATCGACCACGCCAGCGGTCGACGATGGACGTACCGGGAGTTCGCCGAGCAGGTGAACGGGCTCGCTGCCGGACTACTTTCCCGTGGTGTGGGGAAGGGCGATCGGGTAGGAATCTGGGCTCCCAACTGTCCGGAATGGACGTTCACGCAATACGCGACGGCAAAGGTCGGCGCGATCCTGGTCAACATCAATCCGGCGTACCGCTCGCACGAGTTGCAGTACGTACTCGAGCAGGCCGGGATCTCGACGCTGGTGTCTGCGGCCAGCTTCAAGACCTCGGACTACGCGTCGATGATCGAGACGGTGCGGCCGCAGTGCCCGGATCTGACGTCGGTGCTCCTGCTCGGTTCACCCGAGTGGGACGCGGTGCTTGCAGACGGCTTGGCGGCGCAGGCAAGCGATCCGGCTCCGCTCGCCGCAGCCCAGGCCGCGTTGTCGGCCGACGACGCGATCAACATCCAATACACCTCGGGTACTACCGGTTTCCCGAAGGGCGCGACGCTCAGTCACCACAACATCCTCAACAACGGCTATTTCGTCGGCGAGTTGTGCCACTACAGCGAGGTCGATCGGGTGTGCATCCCGGTGCCGTTCTACCACTGTTTCGGCATGGTAATGGGCAACCTTGCGTGCACCAGTCACGGTGCTGCCATGGTCATTCCGGGTCCGGCTTTCGATCCGCGTGCTTCGCTCGAAGCCGTTCAGGCCGAAAAGTGCACGTCCCTCTACGGCGTTCCGACGATGTTCATCGCGGAGTTGGCGTTGCCGGACTTCGACAGCTTCGATCTGTCGTCCCTTCGCACCGGCATCATGGCGGGCTCGCCCTGCCCGGTCGAGGTGATGAAGCAGGTCATCGATCGCATGGGCATGTCGGAGGTGTCCATCTGCTACGGCATGACGGAGACCTCGCCGGTGTCGTTGCAGACCCGCTCGGACGATTCGATCGAGCAGCGCACCGAAACGGTCGGACGGGTAGGGCCGCATCTCGAGATCAAGATCGTCGATCCGGCAACCGGATTGACGGTGCCCCGTGGCGAGCCGGGTGAACTGTGCACGCGTGGTTACTCGGTCATGCTCGGATACTGGGAGAACCCGGAGAAGACCGCCGAGGCGATCGACGCTGCCCGGTGGATGCACACCGGAGACATCGGAGTCATGGACGAGGCCGGATACGTCGCCATCACGGGACGCATCAAGGACATGGTCATCCGCGGTGGCGAGAACGTCTATCCGCGTGAGATCGAGGAGTTCCTCTACACCCACCCCGACATTCTCGATGCGCAGGTCATCGGTGTACCCGACGCAAAGTACGGCGAGGAATTGATGGTGTGGGTCCAGATGCGCGAAGGTGCAGACGATCTCGACGCCGATTCGGTCCGCGCGTTCTGCACCGGCAAGCTCGCGCACTACAAGATTCCGCGGTACGTCCATGTCGTCGACGAGTTCCCGATGACAGTCACGGGCAAGGTCCGCAAGATCGCGATGCGAGAACAGGCGATCGAATTGATCGGTCAGGCCTGAGAGTATGTCCGCGAACCCAGGGGAGCGTGAGCCGGTACGCCCCGAGATCGCGCTCTCCTGGAAGCGTTCTCGACTCAGTGGCCTCGACCCGTCGTCGGCCATCGCCGTGGACACCGAGGAGCAGGACGGTGAGTCTCGTCTGCTCCGGGCAGCCGCACCCGTGCTCGACGAAGTTTCGCAACAGATCGCGGGCACCGGTTTCTGCGTGCTGCTTGCCGATCGAGAATGCCGCGTCGTCGCTTCGGTGTACTCCGACAGTCGCGTCGAGCGAACGATCGAGCGGTTGGGCGTCGTCAACGGTTCACGCTTCGGCGAAGAGCACGCCGGCACCAACGCGCTCGGTACGCCCCTCGAGGTCGGACGAAGCGTGGTGATCCACGGTGACGAGCATTTCCTCGACAGCCTCAAGGGTTTGAGCTGCTACGGACAGCCGATCCTGCATCCCGTCACACGTCGTGTCGAAGGCATTCTCGACATGACCGGCGTTGTCTCGCAGGCCAACCCACTGTTCGCGCCCTTCCTTGCGCGTGCTGCAGCGGACATCGAGAAACGGCTGCTCGAAGGCTCGAAAGCATCGGAGCAGCGGCTGGTCGACGCATTCCAGCGAGTTTCACATCAGCGCCACATTGCCGTCGCGGCCATCGGCGACGACATCCTGCTGAGCAACCGAACCGCTTTGGATTTGCTCGACACCGCAGACCATGTATCGCTCCGTTCCTTGATTGCCGACCTGAATCCGGACCAATCACGATTGGTGACAGTCGAATTGGCGTCCGGCGCTCTGGCGCGAGTTCAAGCCGACCGGATTTCCGGGGCTGACGGTGGTGCGCTCTTCCTGGTCGAACCACTCCAACGGGAACGGGCACCGATCCGCAGAACGCACGAGCGGGCACCGTCTCCGGGCGAACGACTGCGGCGCGACCTGATGCGGGCGCGGGCAACCTCTGCCGCCGTGGCGATCTCTGGTGAAGCGGGATCCGGCCGAACCTCGGCAGCATCGGATGTCGTCGGCAGTGTCGATGCGAGTTGGCTCGATGCCACGCGAATCGCGTTCGACGGCCGTGAGCAGTGGGTCACCGATCTCGTGCGAGCAGCCCGTAAGCGTTCGGGCGTGGTCGTGATCGAACAGGTACAACTCCTTCCTGACTCGGTGTTGCCGCTGGTCGCAGACCTGATCGACGCCAGCGCCGAGGGGCCGAAAATCGTACTGACCAGCGGAGCGGCAGTTGATCTTCCGCCGACCATCGCCGCGCTGCTCTCACGATGCGCCTCCCGGGTTGTCATCACCCCACTGCGCGAGCGACAGGCTGAGATCGCCGAGTTGGCACAAGTCATGTTGGAGGGGATCTCGCCAGAACTGAGGTTGACCGCCAGCGCTGCCGAAGCACTCGCGGCGGCCAACTGGCCGGGCAACCTGGCCGAATTGCGCGTCGTGTTGAATCGCGCCTCGGATGAACGCTCGAGCAATCGCATCGACGTCGCTGATCTGCCCGAGGACTATCGCACCACGACCAAGGTGTCGCGGTTGGCAGGGCGGGAGAAAGCCGAGCGCCAGGCGATCATCGGAGCGTTGAAAGACTGCGGCGGCAACAAGGTTCACGCGTCGGCGCAACTCGGAATCAGCCGAAGCACTCTCTATACACGGATGCGGGCGCTCGACATCACTGTGTAGTTTGCTGTCCGACTTCAGTTGTACAAAGTTCGGACAGTTAGCACCCCTGGAAGCGCGGAAGTATGGCGTGCATCACATTCGCACCTCACTACTTCAGGGGAGTTTCCGATGACGGCAGTAGCCGAACACACCATCAGTTCCGCGGTACAGGGTTTCCTGAACGGACCGAAGAAGCTCTACATCGGCGGCGAATTCGTCGACGCCGCTTCGGGTCAGACCTTCGCGACGTACAACCCGGCTGACGGACAGAAGCTCGCAGACGTGGCACACGGTCAGGCCGAAGACATCGACCGCGCGGTACGTGCCGCTCGAACGGCTTTCGAGGACGGCCCCTGGTCACGTATGAAGGCAAACGAGCGCGAGCGGATGATCTGGCGCGTCGGCGACATTCTCAGTGCTCGTGCCGAGGAATTCGGTCAGCTCGAAGCTCTCGACAACGGCAAGTCCGTTGCCATCGCCACCGCCGTCGACGTGGCTTGGGCCGCAGACGTTTTCCGCTACTACGCGGGTTGGGCCACCAAGATCGAAGGCAGCACCGTCAACGTGTCGATGCCCTTCTCTCCGGGCGGCGAGTTCCACGCCTACACCCTGCGTGAGGCGATCGGCGTCTGTGGACTGATCGTGCCGTGGAACTTCCCGCTGCTGATGTCGTCGTGGAAGCTCGCCCCCGCGCTCGCCGCCGGCAACACGGTGATCCTCAAGCCCGCTGAGCAGACCCCGCTCACCGCACTGCTTCTCGCGGAGGTCTTCGAAGAAGCAGGCTTCCCGCCCGGCGTCGTCAACATCGTTCCCGGCTTCGGCGATGCAGGTGCTGCTCTGTCCGGCCACGACGACGTGGACAAGGTTGCGTTCACCGGTTCCACCGAGGTGGGTAAGAAGATCGTCGACGCCGCCAAGGGCAATCTGAAGAAGGTTACGCTCGAGCTCGGTGGCAAGAGCCCCAATATCGTGTTCGCCGACGCCGATTTCGATTCCGCGGTGGAGGGTTCGCTCAACGCGTGGCTGTTCAACCACGGACAGTGCTGCGTTGCGGGTACTCGTCTGTACGTCGAGGACACCATCTTCGAGAAGTTCACCGAGGCCGTCGCGCACGCAGCGAGCCAGGTCAAGATCGGACCCGGCCTCGATCCCACCACCCAGCTCGGACCGCTGGTCTCGCAGGAGCAGTTCGACAAGGTGACCGGCTACCTGCGTGAGGGAATCGCCGACGGCGCACGTGCACTGACGGGCGGCAACCGCTGGGGCGATCAGGGCTACTTCGTCGAGCCGACCGTCTTCGTTGACGTCAAGCCCGAATTCTCCATCGTTCAGGAGGAGATCTTCGGACCCGTCGTGGCGGCGCTGCCGTTCAATGGGGACGACGGACCGATCACTGCCGCAAACGATTCCATCTACGGCTTGGCCGCCGGCATCTGGACCCGGGACATTTCCAAGGCTCACCGCACGGCGAAGCGCTTGAAGGCCGGTTCGGTATGGATCAACCAGTACAACGGCTTCGACACTGCAATGCCCTTCGGTGGATACAAGCAGTCCGGCTGGGGCCGCGAGCTCGGCGCTTCGGCTATCGATCTCTACACCCAGACCAAGGCCGTCAACATCGCTCTCTGACCGACCCCATCGCTCATTCTCTCGTCCGACAATCAAGGAGATCACCAGTGAAGACCAAAGCTGCTGTACTGCTCGAGCCCGGAAAGCCTTTCGAGATCATGGAACTCGACCTCGACGGCCCGGGTGTGGGTGAGGTACTGATCAAGTACACCGCTGCCGGACTGTGCCATTCGGATCTGCACCTGACCGACGGTGATCTCCCGCCGCGTTACCCGATCGTCGGCGGACACGAAGGCTCGGGCATCATCGAAGAGGTCGGCCCAGGCGTCACGAAGGTCAAGCCGGGCGACCATGTCGTGTGTAGCTTCATCCCCAACTGCGGCACCTGTCGCTACTGCTCGACCGGTCGCCAGAACCTCTGCGACATGGGTGCCACCATCCTCGAAGGCTCGATGCCCGACGGTTCCTTCCGTTTCCACGGCAACGGAATGGATTTCGGCGGAATGTGCATGTTGGGAACGTTCTCCGAGCGCGCCACCATTTCTCAGCACTCGGTAGTCAAGATCGACGACTGGCTTCCCTTGGAGACAGCGGTGGTCGTCGGCTGCGGCGTGCCTTCGGGTTGGGGAACGGCAGTAAATGCCGGTAACCTTCGCGCCGGTGACACCGCTGTGATCTACGGCATCGGTGGTCTCGGCATCAACGCCGTCCAGGGCGCCGTTTCGGCCGGCTGCAAGTACGTCGTTGTGGTCGATCCGGTTGCTCTCAAGCGTGAGACCGCACTGAAGTTCGGTGCAACCCATGCCTTTGCAGACGCCGAGAGCGCTGCTGCCAAGGTCAACGAGCTGACGTGGGGACAGGGTGCCGACGCTGCGCTCATCCTTGTCGGCACCGTCGACGAGGACGTGGTCAGTGCAGCGACGGCAGTGATCGGCAAGGGTGGCACCGTGGTGATCACGGGACTCGCCGACCCCGCCAAGCTGACCGTTCACGTGTCGGGTACCGACCTGACGCTGAATCAGAAGACGATCAAGGGCACGTTGTTCGGGTCCATGAATCCGCAGTACGACATCGTGCGACTGCTGCGTCTCTACGATGCCGGTCAGCTCAAGCTCGACGAACTGATCACCAACACCTACAGCCTCGAAGACGTCAACAAGGGCTACCAGGATCTACGTGACGGCAAGAACATCCGTGGCGTGATCATTCACGACAAGTAACCCCAAGTGCTGTGCGCCTTTATTAACCGCCCGCGGTTAATAAAGGCGCACAGCACTATTTCTTGGCTTTCGACAAAATCTGCATCAACTGAAGTAGCGCCGAGAACTTCGCGAACACCGAGCGCGAGACCACCGGACCGAAAGCCGCGGTGTCGGTTGCGTCGAAGGCGTCGAGCAGATCGCGGAAACTTTCGACCTGTTTGACCATCGCGTCGAGATCGACGTGCGTGACTGTGTCGGCGTCACGCAGAGCGAGCAGGTACTGCGGCGCCGTCACCAAGGCGACTGCCGGGATCTTCCGCTCGAACAGTGGTTCACCCTCGCCGAAATGAATGACCGGTCCTGGCGCCACGATTCGGCGATCGCCTGCCCCGATGTCGCGCCACAGCGGTGCAACGATGTCGTGTACTTCCCGACTCGTCGCGTAGAGCAGTTCCGGTTCCGGAGTGGTCTCCAACGAATAGCTGCCGATCGAGGTGTTCTCGGTATCACCCAGTGCGCCGAGGTGTTCGATTGCGATCCCCGCTACTGCGCGCGCCTGACCGTCTTCGCCCTTCCACATCTCGGGGTGTGCTTCGAGCCAGGTGGACGTTGCCTGTCCGTGCTTGGACACCGCTGGAATGCGAAGGTGGCCGGTCGTCAGCACAAAAACGTACGACCGTCGATGCGGCTGCGCGACGGCGTGCCGCGCCAAGGCCAACATTCCCAGATGCCCGTTCTCCTCGACGCCGTTGGTTCCGTCGCTGTGAGTGATGAGCAGAATCGTCTCTTCCGGTGATGTCCCCGGGGATACCGCCCACACCGTGTCGGTCCGGGTGTCCGGATGCAGAGTTGCATCCAGAACCAGAGTGGCCCGCTGGCCCGAACGAGCTGCAGCGACAACCTTCCTGCCCTCGTCGCCGGCCACCCAGACGGCGGGGATGTCGTTGTACGGCTGCGTGAACGGAAGATATTGTCCCAGCGCGTTGTCCGGAGCGATGTCACGCCACACCGCGATCACGCCGAGCACTCCGGCTTTGCGGGCCTTGTCGAGTTTCGGGCCAAGAAGAGTCGCGGAGAGAACCGGATTTCGAAGAGTCTCGTCGGTGGCGATCGGACCCCACTCGCTGACCAGTAGTTTGCGGGGAAGATCGATGTGCGGGACCTCGATCACTGCGATCGCGCCCTTGGCCAAGGACCACTTGGGGCGTCGCGCGCTGACGTGGACCAGGGGAGCGGAGACTCCCTGAGGCCCGGTCAATCCCGAGTAGGGGAATGCGGACGAAACCTTGATCGGTCCCGTCGGCAATTCGATGCGAAGTCCGTCAGACGTTGCCGGTAGATCCCAGCGTTCGAAAGTGTGTGAATCACGCCGGACTTCGAGACCCAGTTCGGTCAGTTCGTTCGCGACTTCCTCCACCACCGCGTGGTGTGAAGGTGATCCCGTCAATCGTGGCCCTCGCGCGTCGAGTCGCTGTTGGCCTGCAAGGAGGAGATCGCGATCGACGGCCTGGCCGTGATTCATGGGATTGCCTTTCGTACTACGCGACGTCTGCTCTGGTGAGGCGCCTGCCCGTGTCGTGTCCACGGTACCGAGCGGTCTGAAAAGGAGACGGAGAGCGCGCCGGATATGCCGTTTTCGCAGATATACCAGGTGCCAACGAGCCGGTCGGTCCGTACCGTATGACCTTGGCACCGAAAGACTCCGTGTTCTTCGGACAGACCAGTCCACGGCGAGAGAGGCCTACGTTGGCTACGTATCTTTACAGGTTGGGGAAGTTCGCTTTCCGCCACAAGTATCTTGTGGTGGCCGCGTGGATTATCGTGATCGCGGTGGTGGGGGGCGCTATCAGCGCCACAAATCCGACGTTCTCCAAAGAATTCAACCTTCCGGGCACCGATTCACAGCGTGCGACCGAGTTGATGAACGAGAACTTTGCAGCTGCAGCGGAGCAGCAAACTCAGGCGTCGACCAGTATTCTCATCGCGGCAGACGACGGGCTTGCCGCGCACAGCGATCAGATCGATCAGTTGATCGCGCAGGCGAAGACGTTGCCGGACATCGTCGATCCCGAGAAGATCGTCAATCCGGTCACTCTCGCGGAGGCCAATCCAGCGGTGGCGTCGGCCGTTCTCGGCGACAACGGCAAGGTCGGGCTGATCCAGCTCAATCAGTCGATTCGCATCGAGGATCAGACGCAGGCCAACAAGACCGCGTTCCTCGACTTGATGGCAAAGTTCCGCACCGGCGGCTTGCAAGTCGAAGGAACCGGCTCGATGATGCAGGTGCAGGCCGCGGGCGGTCTGTCGGAGATGCTCGGCTTCGCGGTGGCGTTCATCGTGATGATCGTGGCGTTCGGTGCACTCATCGCGGCGTTCATCCCGTTGTTCACTGCAATTCTGGGAATTGCGCTGGCCACTCTGACTGTCACCCTCGGCTCGGGCTTCTTCGACATCAACGAAGGCGTCACGGGAATCGTCACGATGATCGGCATCGCAGTCTCGATCGACTACGCGTTGTTCATCGTGTCGCGCTACCGCAGTGAGCTCAACCTGGGCGGAACCAGGGAAGCCGCCGCCGGACGCGCAGTAGGTACTGCCGGTTCGTCTGTCGTATTCGCAGGCCTGACAGTGGTGGTTGCGCTGGCGGCCCTGGCGGTGGTCGGGGTTCCGATGATCACGCAGATGGGAATCTCGGCAGCGGTTGCCGTCATCATCGCTGTGCTCGGCGCAATCACATTGATCCCAGCGGTTCTGGGTATCTTCGGCCGATTCGCGTTCTCGCCTCGTATCCCCGGGCTGCGCCACGGTGACGAGCCCGAGACGATGGAATCCAACGGACATCGCTGGGCCAAGATAGTCACCAAGTACCCGTGGCCGATCGCGGGTGCTGCGCTGGTGCTTCTGGTGATCGCGGCTATTCCGATGACGAAGCTCGAACTCGGACTCTCGTTCACTCAGGACGAAGAGCGGCCGGCACTTGCCCTGCTGCAACGTGGGTTCGGTGAAGGCGTCAATGGCGAATTGTTCGTCGTGCTCGACGCGCCTGACGGCACCGACATCACCGCGATTGCCGAAGGCACTGTCGCGCACATCAAGGGCCTCGACAACGTCGCAACTCCGGATCAGTTGATGTGGGTCGGAAACGGACCGGACGCAGCAAACCCGATGGCGGGCGCCAACTCTGCGCTGATCGCGGTCACCCCGCAGATGTCACCGAGCGGCCCCGAAACCCACGAGCTGATGAATCAGATCCGGGATTACGGATCGACGGTGAAATCGGAAGGCGCAGAACTCGGTGTAGCGGGGCAAACCGCGATCGTTGCCGACATGTCGTCGAAGCTCAGTTCCGCGCTCATCCCGTATCTCATCGTGGTTGTGGGGCTGGCGTTCATCATCATGATGGTCGTCTTCCGCTCGATCCTGGTGCCGCTGACCGCAACTCTCGGATTCCTGTTTTCCGTCTGTGCGACCTTCGGCGCCACGGTGGCCATCTTCCAGGAGGGCGACTTCGGGCTGATCGAGCACACACAACCCATCATCTCGTTCCTGCCGATCTTCATGATCGGTGTGGTCTTCGGGTTGGCGATGGACTATCAAGTGTTCCTCGTGACGCGAATGCGCGAGGAATACGTGCACGGATTGTCGGCCAAGGACGCCATCATCTCCGGCTACACCCATGGTGCTCGCGTGGTCGCGTCGGCGGCCATCATCATGATCTCCGTGTTCGGCGCATTCATGCTGTCCTCGGAGACGACAAGCAAGATGATGGGCTTCGGCCTCGCGGCTGCAGTCTTCTTCGACGCCTTCATCATCCGCATGATCGTGATCCCTGCGGTCATGTCGATTCTCGGTGATTCGGCATGGAAGTTGCCGGCGTGGCTCGACAAGATCCTGCCGAACGTCGACATCGAGGGTGAAGCGATTCGACGGATTCCGATCGAGCAGGATCCGGATTCCGATCCAGACCCGAATCAGGTGCCTGTGAGGGTGTAAGCACTCAGGCAGTCAGAACGGGGGGCCAGTTGCACAGCAACTGGCACCCCGTTCTTCTGTGTTCATACGGAGCTCGCGCGATAGGAAACCATCCGGTTGGTAACAGAAATTGCTGTGATCGCGACAGGAATTCCAGAGGCGACGCGCATCGGGGGCGAGCCGTGACGGTGACTGCGAGGGTACGTGTCGAAGGAGCAAACCGATTTGAAGCGGGCCGAGAAGTGGACCTTCGCGCTGACGGTCGTCTCCCTGATCGCCGGTGGGACAGTGGTTGCCGGGCTGGTGGATCGGTGGAGCAGTTCGCCGTCCGATGACATCTCGGTAGCTGCGTCATCTTCGATCACCATGACATCCACACCGGACGAGATTCCGGCGGAAGACGTGCCTGAATTCTCGTACGTCACGCCGAGCGCGGTGTACCCGACAACGATTCCGGGTTGTGAAAGCGTCGAAGCGCCGGAGGAGGATTCGTTCTTCTCCTATATTCTCGACGGATCTGATACGTACGACGATCCACGCTTTCCGTGGTTCTCGAGTGCCAAGGCCGCCGCGATGTCGGAAGCGGTCAAGCAGGCGCTCCCGAAAGATGTCGAGCTGAAGTTCGCCAGCCCGGGTAATTCGCTGCAGTTCGGGCCGATCTCTGCACCTTCGAACACAGATGGGCTGCCCGAGGGTTTCTCGCTCGAGGAGTTGGCGTCCACCACTGCGTCCGGGACGCTGATTCGGGACGGGAAGATCGGCGCGCTCAGCCTGATGCTGCACTCGAGTTCTGATCCGATCCCATCGTGTGTTGCGGGGTCGCTCGTCGAACGTCGGGTGCTGGCTGACCAGTCGGTAGTGGATCTGCAGGATACGTGGAGCGAAACCAATGGTGTACGCACCCTTGGTCGGTCGGCGATGTTGTACGGAGTCGACGGGACCCGTATTCAGGCGTATGTCAACGACACTAACAACGACGGAGGTCGGAACGCCGAGAGTTCCGGCGTGGTGCCACTGACTCTCGACGACCTTGTAACCCTTGTCGAAATGCCACAGCTGCGAATCACTACTCCAGTTCCCCCGGGTACGGCACCCCTTTCGCCCGGGTGCCACGGGATCCCTCGAGACTCTAGCGACGTGGCTGAACTCGATCGCGCGACGATCGAACGTCTCAACGCGGTACTCGAGATCAGATGGCGCGCTGTATCTCCGGGTTTTCCGATTCTTGATACCGGACCGGGCACTCTGACGGTGGCGGAGAATGACAAGTCCACTGCATGTCAGAGACTTCTCACCCGGACGGGAGACAGCGAGTCGACGCTCAACATGACAATTACCGGCGGACAACCACTCCCTACGGAGCCCAACAAATACGACCCTTCCTACGACGGGCACCCCTTGGAGGTCGTGACGCGACCGGATGGATCCGTGATCGAGCGAGACGAACGGAACTACGCGACCGTGCCCATGACAAATGACGGCTCGAAAGCAGAATCGACGCAGGAAACGAGCAGGTCGGTGGTCGTCACCCGCCCGAATGGGACCCAAGTCTCGGTTTCGTCGTCGGCTGCGATCCCGAGCGATCCGATGACGTTCGAGCAGTTGGAGTTTCTCGCGACGACCGAAGGCTTGGAGATTCGATGAGCACCAGATTCTCCCCGAAATCGCGACTTCGGATCGCGGCCGCCGCAGCCGTAGTCACCGCCACTGCCGCCATCGCCACGGTGGTCACGTCGACGAGTTCTGGCCCGACAGCGATCTCGTCGCAGCTATGGAGCGTCGAGGCCTCCGAGATTCTCGGGCGCGAGTTCGCGATCTTCCGGAGCCCGCTTGTTGGAACCGAATTCAAGATGGACATGGGCGGATTCATCGACGCCGGATCACTCGTGGTCACGATGATCGGTATGCCGGACCGCCAGGCATACTCGCTGGACGACGCGGAATTGGTCGCACTCGATGCCGACAACGGCACTGTCCGTTGGCGCACGTCGGCGGTCGACGTCGGTGGTTGCTCCGAGACTCTGCTCGGCAGTTCGGTGCTGTGTTTCTCCGGGCCGTACGTATCCGGTGGTTCGTACTCACTTTTCGACATCGAGACAGGAGAGCGTCGAGACGTCAAGACGCCGTGGGCACCGATCATCGCGGTTGTCTCGGGTGATACGGTCCTCGCGCTCGAGGGTGATATCGAGAGCAACGACGTTCGCGTGCACAGCGGAACCGTCGACGATCCGGAAGCGAACTGGTCCAAAGCGTTCGACGTCGGTGGATCGTGGGAAGCCGGATACGTCGATCCGGTGATGTCGGTGCACGGCGATCTGGGTGTGATCGCTCTCGACGAGTCTCTGGGATTCGACCTGAAGACCGGCGAACAGCGGTGGGTACACGGTTACTCCACCTGTTCGACCGCGCATACGTCGTCGGACGGTGTGACATTGGTGTCGGACGGCGGTTGCGAAGGGAACGGCCGGCCGACAAGTGAGTACGCACTCGATCAGTACGGGCGCGAGTTCGCCAGGACGGACGAACTGCCCTCGGAGTCCTCGTACTACGGCGGGCGATACAGCCGAGATGATCCCGCGGGAAGATCGACTCCGATCATTCTGGGACACAGCGGTTTCGACCGGACTTCCGGCGAGAAATTGTGGTCCAACAGTGAACTCTTCGACACCGCACAGTCGTTGGCGGTGATCGGCAACGTGGTTGCCGTGACCCGTTCCGGTTCCGGACCCGAGGTCCAGTTCGTGGACCTCTTCACCGGTGAGGTCCTGTGGCGATCGAACGCCGAGCGCGCCGGGGAGGTTGTCTGGCACGGCGATGTCGTTATCGACGAGGGAAACGTCTACGGAACGGATGTCCGTACGGGCCAACGTAGTTGGGAGGTTCGGGTGGATCAGGACGGGGACGACGAGTTCACGCCTTGGGCGATGCCGCGGGAGCTGTGGGCGGGGGACAAGATGCTGTTGCGTTCCAGTGAAGACCGCATCACGGCGTTGAAACTGTCTTGAGTGCTTCGGCCTCCGGTGCCGGAACAGTTTTCCCGGTGATCGGATCGACTTCCTCGAGCGGTGGAACGTCTTCTCCGTCGAGCACTCGGCGCATGCGCTCCTTGTCGAGCTGCCCCTCCCAATTGGCGACCACGAAGGTTGCGACACAGTTCCCGAGCAGGTTCACCGACACCCGCATCGAATCCATGATTCGATCGGCGCCCAGTAGGAGAGCGACTGCGGCGACGGGAATTGCGCCGTGACCGATTGCGGCCACGGTGGCCGACAGCGCCAGGAATGACGATCCCGGCACGCCGGCCATTCCCTTCGAGGTGAGCATCAGAACCAGGACGGCAGTGATCTGTTCACCGAGTGTCAGGTCCACGCCGAGTGCCTGCGCCAGAAACAGCATGCAGATCGACAGGTACAGCGTTGCGCCGTCGAGATTGAACGAGTAGCCGGTAGGCACCACCAATCCTGTTGTAGTGCGCGAGCATCCGGCGTTGGTGAGCTTGACCATGATTCGGGGCAGAACTACTTCGGTCGACGCCGTTCCCAAAGCGAGGAAGAGTTCGTCCTTGATGTACTTGACGAATTTCCACAGGTTCACGCCCGCGAAGTACCTGACTATCGCGGCCAGGATGAGGATGAACAGGACGGCGGCGAGATAGCATGCGGCGATCAGCTTTCCGTAACTTCCGAGCGAAGCGATCCCGTACTGACCGACGATGTACGCCATCGCGCCCAAAGCGCCCAACGGCGCCAGTCTCATGATCCAGCCGATGATCGTGAAGAACAGATGGCTCAGACGATCGACGAGTTCGAACACGATCGGTGGTCCACTCTCACCCGCCTTGGCCAATGCGAGCCCGAACAGTACGGCGAAGAAGAGGACTTGGAGGAGTGCGTTCTCGGCGAAGGCCGAAACTATCGACACCGGAATGATATTGAGCAGGAATTCGACGGTGTGGGGAAGTTCGCCACTTCCGGTCTTGGCTGCCACGGCGTCCGCACCGTTCGCCAGCGTCTCCGGATCGATGTCGAATCCCGCACCCGGCTTCATCAGATTTCCGATGAGCAGCCCGAACAACAGGGCGAAGGTGGTCACGACCTCGAAGTAGATGAGTGCTTTGACGCCGATACGCCCCACGGCCTTCAGATCCCCGACGTGGGCGATCCCGATCACAACGGTGCAGAAGATGATCGGCGCGATCAGCATTTTGATCAGCTTGATGAACCCGTCGGCGAGGGGCTTGAGGTTCGCGCCGAATTCCGGCCACAACCAGCCGATGAGAACACCGATGACGATAGCGGCGATCAATTGCACGAACAGTGATCGGTACCAGGGCGGCTTGTTGGCGAGTCGCGCGAGCTCGCTGTTCGGCAGTTTTACGGAAGTTGGCATGGATGGGAACGGTAGGTCCGCTTGATTGCGAAAAAATAACTCGCGAATGTCGTGGATGTAACGCGTCGAGGTTGCATCTCGGACAACAATTCGGTCAACAAGCGACAGTTGTGTGTGACTGTGGTTATTGTTTCTCTGAGCGGTGATCTTCCGTCCGCGTGCATGCACGACGTGTGAGAGGGGCTGTCATGGGGCAAATTATCGGAACCATCATTTTCGGCGCAGTCATCGGAATCCTGGCTCGTCTCGTACTGCCAGGTAAGCAGCAGTACGGCATGATCGTGACCGTCGTGCTGGGTATCGCCGGAGCGCTTATCGGGTACTGGGTCTGGGGAGCGATCTCGGACAAGGGCGACACGGGTGGAATCGACTGGATCCGCTGGATCATCAGCATCGCCGCGGCGGCCGTGCTCTCGATCGGCTACAGCGCCGTCACGGGCAAGAAATAGCAAGCCAACGCAATTCGCGAAGTGCGCCCTCCCGAAGTTCGGGAGGGCGCACTTTTGGTTTGCCCTAGTTGTCCGACCCCAGTTGTGAGCGAACGGCACTCTCGTCGCCTCAGATGCGCCGAAAGGCGCGTTCGCTCAGGGCAGGGGACCGAATTCAGAGCGCCCGTCGCTGAAGATGCAGCGCCTCGAGGAACTGCGCCGGCAGATCCTGCTCGAGGATTTCGTCGTCAGGATGCGGTAGCGCTTTGATTTTGGCGAACTCGTCGTTGAGTCGTTCCATCTTGACATCGAGACGGTGTGCCGCGGCAGCAGCCTCGGTGAGTTCGTCGAGGAGTTCGACGGGAACCTCGCGGTTGTACTTGTAATAGATCTTGTGCTCGAGGCTCGCCCAGAAATCCATCGCGATCGTGCGGATCTGAAGTTCGATCGGTACGTGCCTGACGCGGTCACTCATGAAAACCGGGACCTCGACGATCAAGTGCAAGCTCTTGTAGCCGTTGGGTTTCGGATCGGCGATGTAGTCCTCGCGCTCGATCACCCGAAGGTCCGTCTGGCTGGTGAGCATCTCGGCGATTCGGTACGTGTCGGAAATGAAGCTGCAGGTGATACGTACTCCAGCGATGTCGAAGATGTTCTTCGAGATGTCGTCGATCGTCAGCGGGACGTTCAGGCGTTGAGCCTTTCGCAGGATGCTGTCCGGTGACTTGACTCGTGACGTGACGTGTTCGATGGGGCTGTACTGATTGATGTGAGTGAACTCGTCCTTGAGGATGTTCACCTTGGTCATCAGTTCGGAGATTCCGAATTGGTACAACATCATGAAGCGGGAGAACTCGGTCCGCAGTTCGGCGAAATCGGCCCTGCTGACCCCACTGCTGTCTTCCACGTCCGGCACCCTCATCTGTTAGCTGGTGTAACCAGTCTGCCACCGATTGTGCCGTGTCCGGTTTCAGTGGGTGCGCAGTGCGGCGAGCGTCATATCCCGCAGGACGCGACGCGCGCGTGCCGGCGAAGCGGGGTTGGCGCTGTGAGGGGTCGAGTTGATCAGACCGAAGGTGGCATGCGCTTTGATTCGTGCGTCCGCCTGATCGAGTTGGGGATCGAGTTGCTCGAGGACTCCGACCCACACCTCGACGTACTTGCGCTGCGTCTGGCGTACCTGTCGACGCGCGTCGGCCGGCAGGCTTTCGAGGTCGCGGTCCTGGATGCGGATCAGGTCCGGCTCGCCGAGCGCGAAGTCGAGGTGGAACTCCACCAGTGCGTCGAGTGCGGCGCTCGGTGAGTCCGCTGCCTCCGCCGCCGCAGAGCCGCCTTCGTGCAGGCGCGTGCTGATGCCGACGAGAAGTTCCACGAGGACGGCGTCCTTGTTCGGAAAGTGCCGGTACACGGCCGGGCCGCTGATGCCGACGGCCGCGCCGAGGTCTTCGAGTCGCACACTCACGAATCCGCGCTCGGCGATCAACCGGGCGGCGGCGTCCAAGAGTTGACGTCGACGGTCGGCCTTCATCTGATCGCGTCGCGTCGGAGCTGCTACCTGCTCAGAGGTCATTCTCTCGATCTTTCTTCGCTTGTGTTCTGGACAACTCAGTTAATCATAGTTAATCTAGTTTCAGTTATCGAGCATTAACTCATGGCGAAGGCGGCGGGATGACTCCCAGTGGAATCACGCAAGGATCGGGCTACCGGTCCGATCACACCGTTCTGGTGGACGAACTGAAGAAGAAACTGGCGCAAGCAGCGCTGGGTGGCAACGAGCGCTCTCGCGAGCGTCACGTGAGCAGAGGGAAGTTGCTGCCGCGAGATCGCGTCGACTCGCTGCTCGACCAGGGCAGCCCGTTCCTCGAGTTGTCCCCACTGGCGGCCAACGGCCTGTACGACGACGAGTGCCCGGGCGCCGGCGTCATCACTGGTATCGGTCGTGTGTCGGGCCGCGAGTGCGTGATCGTTGCCAATGACGCAACGGTCAAGGGCGGCACGTACTACCCGATGACGGTGAAGAAGCACCTGCGCGCGCAGGAAGTTGCGCTGCAGAACAACCTTCCCTGCATCTACCTCGTCGACTCCGGCGGCGCCTTCCTGCCGCGCCAGGACGAGGTCTTCCCGGACCGTGAGCACTTCGGCCGGATCTTCTACAACCAGGCGACCATGAGCGCCAAGGGGATTCCCCAGATCGCCGCAGTTCTCGGTTCGTGCACCGCGGGAGGCGCCTACGTGCCCGCGATGAGCGACGAAGCAGTGATCGTCCGCAACCAGGGCACCATCTTCCTCGGCGGACCGCCGCTCGTGAAGGCTGCCACCGGTGAGATCGTGACGGCGGAAGAGCTCGGCGGCGGCGACCTGCACTCCAAGGTTTCCGGCGTCACCGACCACCTGGCCGAGGACGACCGCGACGCACTTCGGATCGTGCGCAACATCATTGCCACGCTCGGCCCCCGCTCCGAGCGCCCGTGGGACGTCATCTCCACGGTTCCGCCCGTCGCCGATCAGAGCGAGCTGTACGACGTCGTTCCGACTGATCCCCGTACTCCGTACGACGTGCACGAGGTCATCACCAAGCTCGTCGACGGTGGCGCGTTCCAGGAGTTCAAGGCTGAATACGGCAAGACGCTCGTCACCGGTTTCGCGCACATCGAGGGCCACCCGGTCGGCATCATCGCCAACAACGGCGTGCTCTTCGGCGAATCCGCCATGAAGGGAGCACATTTCATCGAACTGTGTGACAAGCGCAGTGTGCCGCTGCTGTTCCTGCAGAACATCGCAGGCTTCATGGTAGGACGCGACTACGAGGCCGGCGGCATCGCCAAGCATGGCGCCAAGATGGTCACGGCAGTCGCGTGTGCACGGGTCCCCAAGCTGACAGTCGTCATCGGCGGCTCGTACGGCGCCGGCAACTACTCCATGTGTGGACGCGCGTATTCACCTCGCTTCCTGTGGATGTGGCCGAACGCGCGCATCTCGGTCATGGGCGGCGAGCAGGCCGCGTCGGTGCTCTCGACGGTTCGTAGTGACCAGCTCGACAGCGCGGGTAATCCGTGGTCGGCCGAGGACGAAGAATCCTTCAAGGCGCCGATCCGCGAGCAGTACGAGGCTCAGGGCAATCCGTACTACTCCACTGCGCGGCTGTGGGATGACGGTGTCATCGATCCCGCAGATACCAGAACTGTTCTCGGCCTGGCCCTTTCGGTGTGCGCGAACGCGCCGATCGAGCCGGTCTCCTACGGCGTCTTCCGGATGTGAGCGAAATGACTGAGTTGCGCACTATCGATACTGTTCTCGTGGCCAACCGCGGTGAGATCGCGGTTCGCGTGATCCGCACGTTGCGTGAGTTGGGAATTCGCAGCGTCGCCGTCTACAGCGACGCCGACGCGAATGCTCGCCACGTCCGCGAGGCCGACACTGCCGTCAACATCGGACCGGCCGCGGCGCGTGAAAGCTACCTCGTCATCGACAAGGTCATCGACGCTGCCAAGTCCACCGGTGCTCAGGGTATTCACCCCGGTTACGGCTTCCTGTCGGAGAACTCGGCGTTCTCGGCTGCCTGTGCGGCTGCCGGAATCGCCTTCCTCGGTCCCTCCGAGCACGCCATCGAGGTGATGGGTGACAAGATCACCGCGAAGAACGCCGTTGCCGCGTTCGACGTACCGGTGGTCCCGGGTATCGCTCGCCCCAATCTGACCGACGAAGAACTGATCGCAGCGGCCGAGGACATCGGCTACCCGGTGTTGGTCAAGCCTTCGGCCGGCGGAGGCGGCAAGGGAATGCGTCTGGTCGAGGATCCGGCCAATCTGGCCGAGGCTCTTCGCAGTGCCCGCCGTGAGGCCGCGTCGTCGTTCGGCGACGACACCCTGTTCCTCGAGCGATTCGTCCTGCGGCCCCGGCACATCGAGGTCCAGGTTCTCGCCGACCAGCACGGCAACGTCGTTCACCTCGGTGAGCGCGAATGCAGCCTGCAGCGGCGTCATCAGAAGGTCATCGAAGAGGCTCCCTCGCCGCTGCTCGATCAGGTGACCCGTGACCGGATCGGCGCGGCAGCGTGCAACACCGCTCGAAGCGTCGATTACACCGGCGCCGGCACCGTGGAGTTCATCGTCTCCGCCGACAAGCCGGACGAGTTCTTCTTCATGGAGATGAACACCCGCCTCCAGGTCGAGCATCCCGTTACCGAAATGGTGACCGGACTGGATCTGGTCGAATGGCAGGTCCGTGTGGCAGCAGGGGAGAAGTTGGCCTTCTCCCAGAGTGACATCACGCTGACCGGGCACGCCATCGAAGCTCGTGTGTACGCGGAGGATCCGGGCCGTGGGTTCCTGCCGACGGGCGGCCGCGTCGTCGATCTGGTCGAGCCGTCAGGTTCCGGCGTGCGCGTCGATTCCGGACTGCTCGCGGGCACCGTCGTCGGCAGTGACTACGACCCGATGCTCAGCAAGGTCATCGCCCACGCTCCCGACCGCGCGGGCGCACTGCGCAAGCTCGATCGCGCACTCGGTGACACCGCAGTGCTCGGAGTCGTGACCAACATCGAATTCGCACGGTTCCTCCTCGCTGATCCGGATGTGATCGCGGGCAACCTCGACACCGGTCTGCTCGATCGTCGCGTCGAAGACTTTGTCGCAGCCGACGCCTCCGACGAGGTACTCATTGCTGCCGCGGCGTATCGCTGGCTCTCGCGGTGGACAACCTCGGAATGCGTTGATCCCTGGGATGTCCCGAGTGGGTGGCGCGTCGGAACTCCCGCTCCGACCAGCATCAGGCTCTCCGCCGGCACCCGAACGGCGCACGTTGCGATCGTCGGCGTTCCCGCGGATGCAAAGGTCGAGGTCGAAGGTTCACAGCCTCGCGCATTCAGCGCGACCCTGACGGGATCCGAACTGGCGGTGGTGATCGACGGACGTCGACGCACGTTTGTCGTCGCCGAGACCGATGGTGGTCTGTGGCTGGCAGGCGGCGGAACCTGGCACGTGCGCGAGGTTGCCGAAGTCAGCGTTCGCGGTGAGGACAAGCACGCCGGTGACGCCGAAATCGCCAGCCCCATGCCCGGTGCCGTCATCGCAGTCAACGTCGAGAACGGCGCGGCAGTGAGCGCGGGACAACCACTCGTCGTGGTCGAGGCCATGAAGATGGAGCACTCCTTGACGTCCCCGATCGACGGGATCGTGGAAGTGCTTGTCCGTCAGGGCGATCAGGTGATGGTGGATCAGGTTCTGGCCCGCGTGGTACCTGTCACGGACGAAGAGACTGCAGAAGTAAAGACCGAGAACACGACGCAGAAGGAAGACGCCTGATGTCCGATTACCTTGCCACCGGAGCGCTTCCGGACGAATACCAGCAGCTCGCCAAGACGGTTGCAGATTTCGCGAAGACCGTAGTGGCACCGGTTGCTGCCGAGCACGACGCCAACCACACCTTCCCGTACGAGGTAGTGGCCGGGATGGCCGACATGGGACTGTTCGGCCTGCCGTTTCCCGAGGAGTACGGCGGAATGGGCGGCGACTACTTCGCACTCTGCCTGGCGCTCGAAGAGCTGGGCAAGGTCGACCAGAGCGTCGCGATCACTCTCGAAGCTGGTGTGTCCCTTGGTGCCATGCCGATCTACCGTTTCGGTAACGAGGCACAGAAGCAGGAGTGGCTTCCGCAGCTCACCAGCGGCAAGTCGTTGGCTGCCTTCGGCCTGACCGAACCCGGTGCGGGTAGCGACGCCGGCGGAACCAAGACCACCGCGAAGTTCGACAGCGGTGAGTGGATCATCAACGGCAACAAGCAGTTCATCACCAACTCGGGCACCGACATCACCAAGCTCGTGACGGTCACCGCGGTCACGGGTGTCAAGGACGGCGGCAAGAAGGAGATCTCGACGATCCTCGTGCCGACCACGACGCCCGGCTTCACGGCCGAACCGGCGTACAACAAAGTCGGTTGGAACGCATCCGACACCCATCCGCTCACGTTCGCCGATGTTCGTGTCCCCGAAGAGAATCTGCTCGGTGAGCGCGGCCGCGGCTACGCGAACTTCCTGCGCATCCTCGACGAAGGCCGCATCGCCATCTCCGCGTTGAGCGTCGGTGCCGCCCAGGGCTGCGTCGACGAGTCGATCAAGTACGCCAAGGAGCGCGAGGCGTTCGGTCGCCCCATCGGACACAACCAGGCCATCGCGTTCAAGATCGCGCGTATGGAGGCTCGTGCCCACGTCGCACGTACCGCGTACTACGACGCGGCCGCACTCATGTTGTCGGGCAAGCCGTTCAAGAAGCAGGCGTCCATCGCCAAGCTGATTTCCTCCGAAGCTGCCATGGACAACGCCCGTGACGCCACGCAGATCCACGGCGGATACGGCTTCATGAACGAGTACGCCGTCGCGCGCCACTACCGTGACAGCAAGATCCTCGAAATCGGTGAGGGAACGACCGAGGTGCAGTTGATGCTCATCGCTCGTGAGGCAGGGCTGTGACGAACCCCAAGAAGATCACTCAGCGCGGGCTCTGGTTCGAGGAGTTCGAGGTCGGCGCGATCTACGAGCATCGCCCAGGCCGGACGGTGACCGAGGCTGACAACGTCCTGTTCACGACTTTGACCATGAACACGCAGGCGTTGCATCTCGATGCCGCGTACAGCGAGGACACTCAATTCGGTGTGCGGCTGGTCAATTCGATGTTCACCCTGTCGACCATCGTCGGCCTGTCCGTCGCGCAGTTGACGCAGGGCACCATCGTGGCGAACCTCGGTTTCTCCGAGATCAGCTTCCCGAAGCCGCTCTTTCACGGCGACACCTTGTATGCCGAGACGCTCATCGCGGACAAGCGCGAGTCGAAGAGCCGTCCAGGTGAAGGCATCGTGACGCTCGTGCACACCGGGCGCAACCAGCACGGTGACGTCGTCGCACTGGCCACGCGCAAGACACTGGTGCAACTGCGTCCGGCAGAGGTGTCCTCATGACGTGGACACCGCCGGGGCCGGCGTGGTTGTTCTGCCCGGCGGATCGTCCCGAGCGCTATGCGAAGGCCGCGGCTGTTGCCGACGTCGTGATCCTCGATCTCGAAGACGGTGTGGCTCCGGCCGACAAGGAAGCCGCACGTGCAGCCCTGATCGACACGCCTCTCGATCCGGAGCGGACGGTCGTGCGCGTCAATCCGGTCGGTACACCTGATCACGAACTCGATCTGATCGCGCTGGACGGCACACACTATTCGCGTCTCATGCTGTCCAAGTGCGAATCGGCCGAGGACGTCCTCTCGCTCGCACCGGCGGACGTGGTTGCGCTCGTCGAGTCCCCTCGAGGAGCCCTCGCCGTGGCCGACATCGCGCTTGCTGCGAACGCCATCGGTGTCATGTGGGGAGCCGAGGATCTTGTGGCCGGTCTCGGCGGTAATTCGAGCAGGCACCCGAACGGTTCGTACCGCGACGTTGCCAAGCATGTCCGATCGACGTCTCTCCTGGCCGCGAAGAGCTACGGCCGGTTGGCTGTCGATTCCGTTTACCTCGACATCAAGGACCTCGTCGGCCTCGGCGTCGAGTCCGCTGATGCCGTCGCAGTCGGCTTCGACGTGAAGGTTGCGATCCATCCGAGTCAGGTCGAGGTCATCCGCGGGGCCTTCGCACCTTCGGAAAAAGAGATCGACTGGGCCACACGAGTGCTTGCCGCGGTGTCTACTGAACGTGGTGTGTTCGCGTTCGAGGGCAAGATGGTCGACGCTCCCGTTCTCCGTCACGCCGAGAAGCTTCTTCACCGAGCCGGAATCTTTCAGCAGAAGGAGAACTAACGGATGAGCAAAGTCGTGAATACGGCAGCTGAGGCAGTTGCCGACATCGCGAGCGGATCCAGGCTCGCAGTGGGCGGCTTCGGGCTGTGCGGTATTCCCGACGCACTGATCGCGGCGATCGCCGACGGCGACGCCACCGATCTCGAGGTGTTCTCCAACAACTGCGGTGTCGACGACTACGGTCTCGGCATTCTGCTCGGCGCGCACCGGATCGCCAGGGTGACGGCGTCGTATGTGGGAGAGAACAAGGAGTTCGCCCGTCAGTATCTCGCCGGTGAGCTCGAAGTGGAGTTGACGCCGCAGGGGACGCTGGCCGAGCGGCTGCGAGCGGGCGGTACCGGCATTCCGGCGTTCTACACGCCGGCTGGCGTCGGCACCCCGATCGCCGAGGGCGGCTTGCCGTGGCGATACAACCCGGACGGTTCGATCGCCGTGGCGTCGCCACCGAAGGCGACGGCAGTGTTCGGTGGCCGCACGTATGTATTGGAAGAGGCGATCACCGCTGACTTCGCGCTCGTGCATGCGGACTACGGCGACACCGAAGGAAATCTCGTCTTCAACAAGACGGCGATGAACTTCAACCCGCTTGCTGCCATGGCCGGCCGGATCACCATCGCGCAGGTGGAGAACCTCGTCGAGCCGGGCGACATCGACCCCGCGCACGTGCACCTACCTGGAGTGTTCGTTGCGCGCGTCGTACACACAGGCCCACAGGAGAAGCGGATCGAGAAGCGGACCGTCTCAGGAGGCACCAAGTGACCAGCGCAGAGGAAACCCGTGTCGGTTGGACTCGCCACGAGATGGCCGCTCGCGCTGCCGCCGAGATGCGGCCGGGGGAGTACGTCAACCTCGGCATCGGCCTGCCGACTCTGATCCCCAGTTACCTGCCCGAGGGCGTCAAGGTGGTCCTCCACAGCGAGAACGGCATCCTCGGTACCGGACCGTATCCGACCGATGATCAGGTCGATGCCGACCTCATCAATGCCGGTAAAGAAACCGTCACCGTCAATTCAGGCGCCGCGTTCTTCGACTCGGCTCTCTCCTTCGGCATGATCCGCGGTGGTCACATCGACACCGCGGTGCTCGGCGGGATGCAGGTATCGAAGACCGGTGACCTTGCCAACTGGATGGTGCCGGGCAAGATGGTGAAGGGTATGGGCGGGGCGATGGACCTGGTCCACGGTGCCCGCCGCGTCATCGTCGTGATGGAGCACACCGACCGCGACGGCAATCCCAAGATCGTCGAGGCCTGCACGCTGCCGCTTACCGGTCAGAGCGTCGTCAACCGGATCATCACCGACCTGGCAGTGCTGGACGTCACCGCGGACGGGCTGCAGCTTGTGGAGCTGGCTCCAGGGGTCAGCAGCGAGCACCTGAAGAGTGTGACTGGTGTGGGCTTTTCCTGAAGCTTCGTACCGTAAATCGAAGAACGCGCCGACCGCTGGTCGGCGCGTTCTTTCGTCGGTCTGTCGGCGAGTACCGATAGTCTCGATCAGCGACTGTCGAATCTTGTTCGAGCTCAGACACCCAGTACCTGGCGGCCCTGTAAATTGTCCGAGGTGACTGATGTGGATTGGGGTGTAGATCGTCGGTTGCAATTGATTGTCCCAGGGGGAGAGGTATCGCGCGCCGCGTCTGAACGGTGCGTTTCGGCAATGCGATCGGGGGGTAGATGAGCTGGGCGATTTGTAACGAATTGCAACAAAACCGTCGATACACCGGGGTATGGATTTCTCTTGTCACCTATGTATCGGAGACAATGGGTGGTTCTGGCTCGTCGAGGTTGGATGAGGTCGGTAGCTGCTGCGAATCGGACGTTCGGCTCGCACGGGTGCGCAATGGTGTGGAAGAGAGGCTGTGGGCGTGAATTCGCTGGGTAACGGAGAACTGGGGAGCGGCAAGCCGGAGGTCGGCAGCTCGCCGGAAGACGTTCAGCGATCCGACGCATTCCCGCTTTCCGCGGCCCAGCTCGGTATGTGGTTCGCGCAACACCTCGATCCCGCCGTTCCGGTCAACATCGCTCAGTACGTCGAACTCCGTGGTGCTCTGGAACTTGACGCCCTTCGCCAGGCCTGCGCAGACGCCGGTCGCGAAATCGGGTCGGCCTTCGTCCGGATCTTCGAGATCGACGCCCAGCCTTACCAGATCATCGACCCCACACTCGATGATTCGGTCGGTTACGTCGACCTTCGTAGTGAAGACGACTCGCACGACGCTGCCATGCGGTGGATGCGAGCAGATCGCAGCCGGCCGATCGACATGCTCACGGACCGCTTGATCTCTGCCACGATCCTGCGGCTCGGCGAGAATCGCTACTACTGGTACACGCGGGTCCACCACACAATTCTCGACGGATTCGGTGCGTCGACGTTCGTCACTCGTGTGGCGGAGCTGTACTCGGCGCGCGTGGAGGGCCGGGATCCGGAGCCGAGTGAGGCCTCCGATCTCCGGAACGTCTACGAGGTGGACAACAAGTACCGCCAGTCGAGTCGTTTCGAAACCGATCGCAAGTACTGGGCAGACAAGATCGAGAATCTCGACGAGATCTCGAGCCTCGCGGGTCGAAGTGCCGCGCCGGCTCCAGTCAGTCGGATCGACAGTGCAGCGCTGTCCAACCACGTCGAGGCTCTGCTCGGGCGGTTCCTCGAGCGCATCGAGAAGACCACTGTTGCCGGCACTGTCGTCGCGGCGTTTGCGGCGTACCTCGCTCAGATGACCGGGCGAGAGGACGTGTCGCTGAGTCTGCCCGTTTCCGGTCGAACAACAGCCGTGCTGCGTCGATCCGGAGGCATGGTCTCCAACGTCGTGCCGCTGCGACTGACCGTCACTGCGGACACCACCGTCCAGGAGCTTCTGGACGACGTCAGGAACGAAATGTCCGGCGCACTGCGCCACCAGCGATACCGACACGAGGACATGGTTCGCGGCGGTGACGGGCCGGGCCGGGGCGGATTCTTCGGCCCGTGGATCAACATCATGATGTTTTCCACCGAGTTGGCGTTCGGGCCCCTCGTCGGCGAACTTCACATCTTGTCCACGGGTTTGATCGAAGACCTCGGTGTCAACCTGTATCAGAGCGTCGGCGATACCCGCACACACATCGACTTCGAGTCGAATCCCAATCTGTACGCGCCCGCGGACGCCCAGCGAAATCACTCGCGGTTCGTAGAGTTTCTCGAGAAGTTCGTCTCGGCCGAAACGAGCCGCAAGGTCTGGGATCTTCCTGTCGCAACCGACGAGGAGCGAAACAAGGTTGCCTTGTGGAACCGCACCGGCTTCCACGTTGCCTCGCAGACCATCACCGAAGCATTCGAGCGTCAGGTCGAGAGAACTCCCGATGCCACCGCTGTCGTTTTCGAAGGCGCCAGCCTCACGTACGCCGAATTCGACTCTCGCGCAAATGGTTTGGCTCGTCAACTCATCGCCATGGGTGTTGGGCCCGAATCGCTTGTAGGACTGTCGATCCGCAGGTCTTTGGACTTGATGGTCGGTCTGTACGCGATTGCCAAGGCCGGCGGAGCCTGGGTACCGGTGGATCCCGACCACCCAGCCGACCGCACCGCCTACATGCTCGAGTCGGCGCAGCCCACGTGTGTTGTGACCACTGCGCGGGACGACGTGGATCTGCCCTCGAGCACACGGGTCATCGAGATCGACACACTGGACTATGGGCAGCTCGACAGCAGGCCGATCGTCAACGCGGATCGCCTGTCTCCCTTGCATTTCTCGAACACTGCGTACGTGATCTACACCTCGGGTTCGACCGGTCGACCCAAGGGTGTCGCGGTCACTCACGCGGCGATCAACAATCAGCTTCAGTGGATGAACGCCGAGTACGGGCTTTCGGCGTCGGACATCTACCTGCAGAAGACCGCTACGACATTCGACGTGTCGCTGTGGGGATTTTTCATGCCGTTGCAGGTCGGCGCCACGCTCGTCGTCGCGACTCCGGACGGTCATCGAGACCCGATCTACGTGGCGAACAAGATCGCGGAGCTCGGCGTCACGATCACCGACTTCGTGCCATCCATGCTCACGCTGTTCACGGCGAATGCACCTGCCGGATCTTGTGATTCGTTGCGCCACGTGTTTGTCATCGGCGAGGCGCTCCCGCCCGAGACGTCTTCCGCCTTCCGCGAACTCTGTGGAGCCGGACTGCACAACCTGTACGGTCCGACCGAAGCCGCGGTATCGGTCACGTACTACGAGGCCGTGGCCACGGATACTACTTCCGTGCCGATCGGTATGCCGCAGTGGAACACTCAGGCGCACGTACTGGACGGGCAACTTCGCCCGACCCCCATCGGGCAGCCGGGTGAGCTCTATCTCGCCGGCGTTCAACTCGCGCGCGGATACGTTGGTCGACCGGACCTGAGCTCGGATCGGTTCGTAGCCAATCCGTACGGCACGGCCGGTGAGCGTATGTACCGGACCGGCGACCTCGTTCGTCGCCGTGAGGACGGAAATCTCGACTACATCGGGCGTACAGACTTCCAGGTGAAGTTCCGCGGGCAGCGCATCGAACTCGGCGAGATCGAGACCGTCCTTCTGGCGGACCCCGACGTTTCGCAGGCTGTCGTTTTGGTGACCGTCACCCCGACCGGTGATCAATTGGTCGGCTACGTAGTGCCGGGTCCAGGCCGAAACATCGATGCTGCGGTGCTCAGTGAGTTCGCCGGCCGAAGCCTCCCGTCGTACATGGTTCCGGCCGCGTTGATGGTGCTCGATGCGTTGCCGCTCAACACGAGTGGCAAATTGGATCGTGCCGGGTTGCCCGAGCCGGTGTTCGCGAGTGCGAAGCAGTACCGCGAGCCCCGCACCGAAATCGAACGCATCGTGGCGGACGTGTTTGCCGACGTTCTCGGTGTCGAGCGCGTCGGTATCGATGACGACTTCTTCGAGCTCGGTGGAAACTCTCTGGTTGCAACACAATTGGTGACGCGAGTGGGTTCGGCATTGGGAGTGCAACTCGGCGTTCGAGAGCTCTTCGAATCCACCACGGTCGCCACCCTGGCGGCCCGCGCCGAGTCGGTGGCGGGCAACGCCAGGCAGCTCACCCCGCTGATCGCCAAGCCTCGTCCCGAGGTCGTCCCGCTCTCGCTTGCGCAGCAGCGCATGTGGTTCATCAACCGTCTCGATCCGTCGACGCCCGCCTACAATCTTCCGTTCACAGTCCGGCTCACCGGTTCGGTGGACCCGTCCGCCCTGCATGCCGCGGTGATGGATCTTCTCGAGCGACACGAGTCCTTGCGGACGATCTACCCTGATGTCGACGGAACCGCGCAACAGCTGGTTCTGCCGGTCGACCGGGCCGCGGTGGAGTTGAATCCGGTCAAGATTCGGAATTCGCATCTCGACGCGGCGCTGTTCGACGTGGCGTCTCGCGGCTTCGACGTGACGCTCGAAATCCCGGTACGGGTTGCCCTCTTCGAGGTGTCTCCGACGGACTACGTCCTGGTGATGGTTCTCCATCACATCGCTGCAGACGGACTGTCGTTCCGTCCGCTCGCACGTGACCTTCTCGTCGCCTACTCGGCGCGAAGTGAGAAGTCTGCGCCGGCGTGGACGCCGCTGCCAATTCAGTACGCCGACTACGCCGTGTGGCAGCGCGAAGCACTGGGATCCGACGAAGACCCGCGCTCGGAGTCGTCTCGCCAGATAAACTTCTGGCGCCGGGCACTTGCCGATCTGCCGGATCAGTTGGATCTGCCGACCGACCGACCTCGTCCTGCCATCGCGTCCAATCACGGCGCCAAGCACCATTTTCAGATCAGCGAACGCACGACGCGCAAGTTGAACGAGTTGGCGCGCTCGAGGAGCGTCTCGCTGTTCATGGTGTTGCAGGCGGCATATGCAACGCTGTTGAGCCGGCTCAGTGGTACCTCCGACATCGCGATCGGTGCCCCGATCGGTGGGCGAGGCGATCAAGCGCTCAACGACGTGATCGGCATGTTCGTGAACACCCTGGTGCTTCGCACCGAGGTCGATCCGAACGAACGATTCGAAGAGTTGCTCGCTCGGGTAAGGGAATCGGGCTTGTCTGCCTACGGGCATGCCGATGTGCCGTTCGAGCGGTTGGTCGAAGTCCTGAGTCCGGCGCGTTCGCAGGCTCGTCACCCGCTGTTCCAGGTTGCGCTCACTGCGGAGATCAGTGGACGACGCGAACTGGAATTCTCAGGTGTCAAAGCAGTTGCAGCTGAATTGGAAGTCCCGGTCGCCAAATTCGATCTCGAGCTCATGGTGTCCGAGAATCCTGAAGGCAGCGAAGACTCGGACGTCTTGAGCGCCACCTTCACCTATGCCACGGACCTGTTCGATCCGGCCACGGTGAACACTTTCGCTACTCGGTTCGTGCGCATCCTCGATGCCGTGGCTACCCGTCCTGAAACGATCGTCGGCGATATCGACCTGCTCTCACGCTCCGAGCGCACCGATCTGACGGTCGTAGCCGCGGATGACACGATGCCCCGGCAGAGTCTCGTCGACATCTTCCTGTCCGGCACGGCTGAGGCGGATTCGGTTGCTGTGCGCTTCGAGGGTCGATCGATCACCTATCGAGAGCTCGATGAGCAGTCGTCGAAGCTCGCTCGGGTTCTGATCGGACGTGGCGCCGGCCCCGAGACCATTGTTGCTCTCGCCTTTCCTCGCTCGTACGAGATGGTCTGTGCAGTATGGGCGGTGGCGAAGTCAGGGGCGGCATACGTCCCAGTCGACCCGAGTTATCCGGAAGATCGTGTCCGGCACATGCTGGCCGATTCTTCGGCCGCGATCGGACTCACGTCGGGACAGTTCGTAGATCAGCTTCCTGCGGTCACAGAATGGTTGGTCCTTGACGGCCAGGCGCTGAACGGAGAACTGTCGGCGCAATCTTCAGCGCCGGTCACGGACGAGGACCGAATCGCTCCGATTCACAGTTCTCACGTTGCATATGTCATTTACACATCCGGTTCCACGGGAAAACCGAAGGGTGTCAGCGTCACTCACGGTGGACTCCGTGGCGTCAGAGACGCAGCACAGCGTCGCTACGGGGTAGAACAGTCCTCGCGCTTCCTCCATATCTGTTCACCGAGCTTCGACCCGTCGGTACTCGAATGGATGGTCGCCTTCTCCGCGGGTGCAACTTTGGTGATCGTTCCGTCGACAATTATCGGTGGACACGAGTTGTCGGATCTTCTTCATTCCGAGAAGGTCACACACGCGATCATCACTCCCGCAGTACTCGGGACCATGGAGCCGGCAGAGCTGCCTGAATTGCGAGTCGTCTCCGTCGGCGGTGACGTGACCACTCCCGAGTTGCTGGCGAAATGGGCCCCAGGGCGCGCCTACTTCAATGGGTACGGTCCGACCGAGACCACGATCATCTCGTCGTTCGGCGATCTCGCGATCGGCCGATCGATCGACATCGGGCGTCCCGTCGAGGGCATGTCGGCACTGGTACTCGACGAGCGTCTGCATCCTGTTCCAGTCGGTACCAGGGGAGAGCTCTACTTTGCGGGCGCTGCCTTGGCTCGCGGCTACCACGAGCGGCGAGGTCTTTCTGCGGAACGGTTTGTTGCCAACCCGTATTCGCCGGACGGCGAGCGAATGTACCGGACCGGCGATGTCGTGCGCTGGACCGGCGGTGACGCGCGCGGTGACGCGGGGGTCCTCGAATACGTCGGCCGCAGTGACTTCCAGGTCAAGGTTCGCGGATTCCGTATCGAACTCGGTGAGATCGACGCAGTTCTGTCGTCGCACGAGTCTGTGCGCTTCGCGGTGACAGTCGGAAGCGAAGGCGCGGCGGGTGTCACAACCCTCGTTTCCTACGTCGAACTGGCTGACGGGTCGAGTTTCGATCGGGACGTGCTCGCCTCGTTCGTGGCGGAGGCTCTGCCGAGCTACATGGTTCCGTCCGTCATCATGGAACTCGCTGAGGTTCCGTTGACCCCGGTGGGCAAATTGGATCGCCGGGCTTTGCCGGAGCCTGTTTTCGAGGTCCGCGAGTTTCGTGCACCCACCACGCCGGTGGAAGAGATTGTCGCGCAGGTGATTGCGGATGTTCTCGGAGTGGAACGAGTCGGCCTCGACGACGACTTCTTTGAACTCGGTGGCAACTCCCTGGTGGCTACTCAGGTCACCTCCCGATTGGGCCGGGCGCTCGACACTACGGTGCCGGTGCGAACGCTATTCGACGTTTCCACCGTCGAAGCGCTCGCCGCACACATCGAGTCGCACGTAGGTAGCGGCGGGCAGAAGGCGCTCGTCGCACAGGTGCGTCCCGCGGAAATTCCGTTGTCGCTGGCGCAGCAGCGCATGTGGTTCCTGAACCGCTTCGACACCGACTCAGCTGCTTACAACATCACTTTTGCTCTGCACCTGACTGGTCATCTCGATACTGCCGCGATGGAAATGGCGCTGGAGGACGTACTGGCCCGGCATGAGGTGCTCCGAACGGTATATCCGGACGGGGCTTCCGGACCGAAGCAGTCGATTCTGTC
Organism: Rhodococcus sp. YH3-3; assembly: GCF_001653035.1. NCBI lineage: Bacteria > Bacillati > Actinomycetota > Actinomycetes > Mycobacteriales > Nocardiaceae > Rhodococcus > Rhodococcus sp. YH3-3. Next base: position 2,334,565 of record NZ_BCWH01000001.1, read on the forward strand.
GCTCTCGGAGGCGTTCGGCGGGCTGACCGTGGAGTCGGTTTCGGATCAGGACGAGCTCGAAAGTCGAGTCGCTGCAATCGGATCCTCAGCGATCGACGTCACCGTCGACGTGCCGATCCGTGTCCGCCTGTTGACGGTCAGCGACACCGAGCACACCCTTGCGATCGTGGTTCATCACATCGCCGCTGACGGTTGGTCGATGGCGCCCCTGGCTCGCGATGTCATGATTGCCTACTCGGCACGCAAGGACGGGATCGCGCCGGCGTGGCAGCCGTTGACTGTGCAGTACGCCGACTATTCGTTGTGGCAGCGTGAGGTTCTGGGGTCGGAAGACGACTCGGAATCACTGATCTCGCAGCAGATCTCGTACTGGACCGAGACTCTGGCAGACCTACCGGATGTGATCGAGCTTCCGTCGGACCGGTCTCGGCCTGATGTGGCGTCGATGCGCGGCGAGCGATTTGCGTTCGAGATCTCCGGGGATGTGCACCGTCGATTGGACGCGCTGGCACGGGAGAACAACGCGACGCTCTTCATGGCGTTGCACTCGGCGCTTGCCGTTCTGATGGCCCGACTGAGCGGGACCTCGGACATCGCCGTGGGCACTCCCGTTGCCGGTCGCGGGGACGAGGCGCTCGACGATCTCGTCGGTATGTTCGTCAACACGCTTGTTCTGCGCACCGAGGTCGACCAGGCCCAGGCATTCACGGATCTGCTGGCTGCGGCGAGTGATTCCGCGCTCGGAGCGTTCGCTCACTCGGACGTGCCCTTCGAGCGGTTGGTGGACGTCTTGGCTCCCGCCCGGTCGCAGGCCAGACATCCGCTCTTCCAGGTTGTGCTGTCCTTGCAGAATCTCGCGCAAACGGCATTGGAACTGCCGGGACTGGCGATCAAGGCCGCCGAAATCGACACGACCACTGCCAAGTTCGACCTCGAACTCGCAGTAACAGAGTCGATCGGCGAAGACGGGATCCAGCAAGGGCTCTCGGCCGAATTCACGTTTGCTGCAGATCTGTTCGACGTTTCGACGGTCGAGGGGTTTGCTCGGCGTCTGGTTCGTATCCTCGAGACTGTCGTGTCGGTTCCTTCGATTGTCGTCGGTGACATCGATATTCTCGATGCGGCCGAGCGGGGTGTGCTGGCCGATGTTCATGGAGGTCAGTCGGTCTCGGGAACCCTGGTCGAGATCCTCACAGCGGCGGCCGCTGTGGATCCGTCGGCGGATGCGATTCGCTTCGACGGTCAGTCGATCAGCTACCGCGAACTCGACGAGCGGTCGTCGCGACTCGCTCGTGTTCTGATTGAGAAGGGCGTCGGGCCGGAGGATCGGGTCGCGATCGCGATTCCGCGTTCGGCCGATTCGGTTCTCGCTCTGTGGGCAGTGGTGAAAACGGGTGCTGCATTCGTGCCCGTCGACCCGACGTATCCGGTTGACCGTATCGCCCACATGATCTCCGATTCCGGTGCGGTGCTGGGTCTTGCGCTCAGTGACGTCGAGGCAGGATTGCCGTCGGCGTTGACGTGGGTTGTTCTCGACGACGAGAAGACAGTGGCGGCGTGCGCGGCAGAATCTTGCGCGCCGGTGAGTGATTCGGATCGACGCAGTGCGATCGACGAGCGGCAGCCTGCTTACGTCATCTACACCTCTGGCACCACGGGTCTGCCCAAGGGCGTTGTGGTCACCAATGCGGGTGTGGCGAACTTCTGCGCCGAGCAGGTCGAGCGCTATGCGCTGACCGCGGATGCTCGGACGCTGCATTTCGCCTCGCCGAGTTTCGATGCTTCTGTTCTCGAGTTGCTGATGGCATTCGGAGCAGCATCGACGATGGTGATTGCGCCGACGACGGTGTACGGCGGCGCGGAATTGGCCGAGATCTTGCGCTCGGAGGGCGTGACGCATGCGTTCGTGACGCCCGCTGCGCTGGCATCAGTGGATCCGAGCGGGCTCGACGCGTTGCGGGTGGTTGTCGTCGGTGGCGAAGCCAGTTCGCGGTCTCTCGTTGCCAAGTGGGCGGTGCCGCTTCCGGATGGCGGTGTGCGTGGATTCTTCAATGCGTACGGTCCGACGGAGTCGACAGTCGCCTCGAACATCAGCGATACGCTGACCGCGTTTGATCGTATGAACATCGGCGGCCCGATTCGGGGAATGGCCGCGCGGATCTTGGACGGCCGCTTGCAGCCCGTTCCGGTTGGTGTCGCAGGTGAGTTGTACGTGTCGGGTGTTCAGGTCGCTCGTGGATACCTGGGACAGCCGGCATTGACAGCGGGTCGTTTTGTCGCAGACCCGTTCGGGGCGCCGGGAGAGCGGTTGTACCGCACGGGTGACGTGGTCCGGTGGATCGACGGTGGCGCAGTGGAGTACGTGGGCCGCAGTGACTTCCAGGTCAAGATCCGTGGGTTCCGTATCGAACTCGGCGAGATCGAGGCCGCGCTGACCCGTTGCGCGGGCGTTGCGCAAGCTGTTGCTCTCGTTCGTTCCGACGATCACTTCGGAGATCGTCTCGTTGCATACGTCGTGCCGCAGGCCGGCGCCGAGGTGGATCCCGCACAGGTCATCGAGTCGGTGTCGACGTTCCTGACCGGCTACATGGTCCCCGACTCGGTACTGGTACTCGATTCGATTCCGTTGACCACCGCGGGCAAGACGGACATCAAGGCTCTGCCCTCGCCCGTGTTCGAGTCCAAGGTGTACCAGGCGCCGATCACGACCGTCGAAGAGACTGTCGCGCAGGTGTTCTCCGAAGTTCTCGGAGTCGCACAGGTTGGCCGCGACGACGATTTCTTCGAACTCGGCGGCAACTCGTTGATCGCGACCCGTGTCGCCGCTCGGCTGGGAGAGGCGCTCGACACAAGCGTTCCGGTTCGTGCGCTCTTCGAAGCGTCGACCGTGCAGTCACTCGCCGTCCGGCTCGAGCTGCACGCCGGTTCGGGCGCCACCGCCCCACTGGTGCAGCAGCCCCGGCCAGCTCGGATCCCACTTTCGTTGGCGCAGCAGCGCATGTGGTTCCTGAACAGGTTCGAACCCGCGTCGGCAGTGAACAACGTCCCGGCGGCGATCAGGATTTCGGGCGCCCTCGATGTGGCAGCTCTTGACGCCGCCGTGATCGATGTCGTGGGCCGACACGAATCACTGCGAACTGTGTATCCAGACGTCGACGGCGTCGGCTATCAGGACGTCCTCGACGTCCAAGACGTTGTCGTCGACCTCAGCCCCGTGTCGATCACGGAAGATCGCCTGGCTGCGGGCGTCGCCGAGCTGGCGACAGTCGGCTTCGACGTGACGTCCGAAGTCCCGTTGCGCGCCAAGCTCTTCAAAGTCGGCGACAGCGAATACGTTCTGGTGTTCGTCGTGCATCACATCTCGACCGACGGTTTCTCGATGGGCCCGTTGACCCGCGACGTCATGACCGCCTACTACGCCCGAACCAACGGCCAGGCTCCGACCTGGACGCCGTTGCCGGTGCAGTACGCCGACTATTCGTTGTGGCAGCGTGAGGTTCTCGGGTCCGAGGACGATCCGCGGTCCGTGATCGCGAAGCAGATTGCGTTCTGGTCGGATGCGTTGGCTGATCTTCCGGAGCAGTTGGATCTGCCTGCCGATCGTCCTCGTCCCGAGGTCGCTTCAGGGCGCGGAGCCGAGGTCGAGTTCGATATCGACGCCACCCTGCACGAAGCTGTCAATTCGATTGCGCACAGCAGTAACTCGACACCATTCATGGTTGTTCACGCAGCGCTCGCCGTCGTACTTTCTCGTTTGTCCGCAACGACCGACATCGCGATCGGTACACCGATCGCGGGTCGCGGTGAGGCGCAGCTCGACGATCTGATCGGTATGTTCGTCAACACTTTGGTGTTGCGTACCGAGGTTGATCCGTCGATGTCGTTCACGGATCTGTTGGCGTCGGCGCGTGAAGTGGATCTACAGGCGTTCGCGCATGCGGATGTTCCGTTCGAGCGTGTGGTGGAGGTTCTCGATCCGGTTCGTTCGCAGGCTCGTCATCCGCTGTTCCAGGTGGCATTGACGTTCCAGAACCACGAACAGACAACGCTCGAACTGGGCGACCTCGAAGTGTCGATCGAAAGTGCCGATCTTGCGCTGGCGAAATTCGACCTCCAGTTGACCCTGACCGAACGAACCGACGAGGCCGGCGCACCCGCCGGAATGTCCGCCTCTTTGACGTATGCGACGGATCTGTTCGACGAGTCGACCGTTGTGGAATTCGGTGATCGGCTGGTAAGGACCTTCCGTGCGGTGACTGCTGATCCCACCGTAGCGGTGGGTGACGTTGACATCTTGGTCGATGGAGAACGAAACCTGCTGTCCCGCTTCAGTGCCGGCCAGATCGATCGTGGTGTGGATTCGACGTTGTCGGCGTGGTTCGATGATGCTGCTGCGCGGTTTGGTGATCGGGTTGCGGTGCGGTTCGGTGGCGAGTCGTTGTCGTATGGTGAGTTGTCGGTGCGGGCTAATCGTTTGGCGCGCAGGTTGATTGCTCAGGGTTGTGGTCCGGAGTCGTTGGTGGCGGTGGCGTTGCCGCGGTCGGCGGATCTGGTGGTGGCGTTGTTGGCGGTGGTGAAGTCCGGTGCGGGGTATTTGCCGGTGGATCCGTCGTATCCGGCTGATCGTGTCGAGTTCATGTTGGCTGATGCTGCTCCGGTGGCTGCGATTTCGTGGTCCGGGCGTGAGTTGGTGTTGCCCGCTGGTTTGCCTGTGGTTGATATCGACGCGGTGGATGTGTCGGAGTTCGATGGTTCGGTGGTTTCGGATGCGGATCGTGTTGCGCCGTTGCGGTCGTCGAATGTTGCGTATGTGATTTACACGTCGGGTTCGACGGGTCGCCCGAAGGGTGTGCAGGTTCCGCACACGACGGTGGCGAAGTTGTTTGCGAATACTGAGAGTGTGTACGGGTTCGACGAATCCGATGTGTGGACGATGTTCCACAGTTATGCGTTCGACTTCTCGGTGTGGGAGTTGTGGGGTCCGCTGTTGTACGGCGGCACGTTGGTGGTTGTGGATTATGTGACGTCGCGGTCGCCGGAGCAGTTCTTGGAGTTGCTTGCTGCTGAGCGGGTGACGGTGCTCAATCAGACGCCGTCGGCGTTCTATCAGTTGGCCGAGGCTGATCGGTTGGCGTCGGAATCCGGTCGGGCTGCTGAGTTGTCGTTGCGGTGGGTTGTTTTCGGCGGCGAGGCGCTCGAGCTGCGTCGCTTGTCGGATTGGTACGGCCGCCGCGGTGACTTCGCGCCGACGTTGGTGAACATGTACGGCATCACGGAGACGACGGTGCATGTGAGCCATCGTGTGTTGGATGCTGCGTTGGTGGCGGATGCGTCGGCGAGTGTTGTGGGTCAGGCTATTTCGGGTCTGCAGGTGTTCGTGCTCGATACGCGTTTGGCTCCGGTGCCTGTTGGTGTCGCGGGTGAGATGTATGTCTCTGGTGTTCAGTTGGCTCGGGGTTATCTGGGTCAGGCGGGGTTGACGTCGACGCGGTTTGTGGCGAATCCGTTCAATGCCGGCGAGGTGTTGTACCGCACGGGTGACGTCGCGTCGTGGAACAGTGCTGGTGATTTGGAGTATCTGGGTCGCGCGGATGATCAGGTGAAGATCCGTGGTTTCCGGATCGAGATCGGTGAGATCGAGTCTGCGGTGTTGGCGGATGTGTCGGTGGCGCAGACGGCGGTGGTTGTCCGTGAGGATTCTCCGGGTGATCAGCGGTTGGTGGCGTATGTGGTTCCGGCTGCGGGTGTGAGCGTTTCGGTCGACGATGTCCGCACCGGTGTGGGTTCGTTGTTGCCGGAGTACATGGTGCCGTCGGCGTTTGTGGTGTTGGATTCGATTCCGTTGACGGTGAACGGGAAGTTGGATCGTCGGGCGTTGCCGGTTCCGTCGTTGCAGGTTGCGGTGTTCCGTGCTCCGACGTCGGTGGTGGAAGAGGTTGTTGCGCAGACGTTTGCGGATGTTCTGGGCGTCGAGCGTGTTGGTTTGGATGATGATTTCTTCGCGCTCGGTGGTAATTCGCTGATTGCGACGCAGGTGACGTCTCGGTTGGGTCAGGCGTTGGATGCTTCGGTGTCGGTGCGGGAGTTGTTCGAGGCGTCGACGGTGGAGGCGTTGGCTGCTCGTTTGGGTTCTCATGTCGGTGGCGGTTCACGTGCGGCGTTGACTGCGCAGGTGCGTCCGGTTCGGGTTCCGTTGTCGTTGGCGCAGCAGCGCATGTGGTTCCTCAACCGATTCGACACCGATTCTGCTGTCAACAATGTCCCTGTTGCCGTTCGGCTCACGGGTGCGCTCGATCTGGCGGCCCTGAATTCGGCAGTTCACGACGTTATCGGCCGCCACGAGGTTCTGCGCACGGTCTACCCCGAGGTCGACGGCGTCGGCTACCAGAAGATCTGCTCGGTAGAAGATGTCTCGATCGATCTCGGCGCAGAACGCGTCACAGACGACCGAATCCAGGCGGAGCTGTATTCGTTCTTCGCCCAGGGCTTCGATGTCACTGTCGAGGTTCCGTTGCGCGCCAAGCTTTTTCAGGTCGCCGATGACGACTTCGTGTTGTCGTTCGTGATGCATCACATCTCGACCGACGGCTTCTCGATGGGCCCGTTGACCCGCGACGTCATGACCGCCTACTACGCCCGAACCAACGGCCAGGCTCCGACCTGGACGCCGTTGCAGGTGCAGTACGCCGACTATTCGTTGTGGCAGCGTGAGGTTCTCGGGTCCGAGGACGATCCGCAGTCCATGATCGCGAAGCAGATTGCGTTCTGGTCGGATGCGTTGGCTGATCTTCCGGAGCAGTTGGATCTGCCTGGTGATCGTCCGCGTCCCGAGATTGCTTCAGGGCGCGGCGCCAATCACAGTTTCACCATCGAACCGCAGCTGTGGTCTGAGCTGGACGAACTGGCCAAGGCAACGAACGCAACTCCGTTCATGGTTGTTCACTCGGCTCTGGCGGTGCTGTTGGCACGACTGTCCGCGACGACCGACATTGCGATCGGTGCCCCGATCGCGGGTCGTGGTGAAGCCGAGCTCGATGACGTGATCGGTATGTTCGTCAATACCTTGGTGCTGCGTACCGAGGTTGATCCGTCGATGTCGTTTGCCGAGTTGTTGGCGTCGGCGCGTGAGGTGGATTTGCAGGCGTTCGCGCATGCGGATGTTCCGTTCGAGCGTGTGGTGGAGGTTCTCGATCCGGTTCGTTCGCAGGCTCGTCATCCGTTGTTCCAGGTGGCGTTGACGTTCCAGAACCTTGGACAGAGTGCTCTCGAACTGCCCGGACTCACCGCCGCTGCTGTGGAATTCGACGCAGCACTGGCCAAGTTCGATCTGCAATTCACACTTGAAGACGTCGCTGACGCCGGTATGTCCGGCACCCTGACCTACGCGACGGATCTGTTCGACGCGTCGACAGCGGCCGAGTTCGCTGATCGGTTCGTGTCCGTCCTCCGTGGCGTTGTCGCGAATCCGGCCGCTGCCGTTGGCGACGTGGATGTTATGAGCGCCGGTGAGTTGGATCGCGTTCTGTCATGGAGCGACACGGGTGTCGACAGTGGTGTGGATTCGACGTTGTCGGCGTGGTTCGATGATGCTGCTGCGCGGTTTGGTGATCGGGTTGCGGTGCGGTTCGGTGGCGAGTCGTTGTCGTATGGTGAGTTGTCGGTGCGGGCTAATCGTTTGGCGCGCAGGTTGATTGCTCAGGGTTGTGGTCCGGAGTCGTTGGTGGCGGTGGCGTTGCCGCGGTCGGCGGATCTTGTGGTGGCGTTGTTGGCGGTGGTGAAGTCCGGTGCGGGGTATTTGCCGGTGGATCCGTCGTATCCGGCTGATCGTGTCGAGTTCATGTTGGCTGATGCTGCTCCGGTGGCTGCGATTTCGTGGTCCGGGCGTGAGTTGGTGTTGCCCGCTGGTTTGCCTGTGGTTGATATCGACGCGGTGGATGTGTCGGAGTTCGATGGTTCGGTGGTTTCGGATGCGGATCGTGTTGCGCCGTTGCGGTCGTCGAATGTTGCGTATGTGATTTACACGTCGGGTTCGACGGGTCGCCCGAAGGGTGTGCAGGTTCCGCACACGACGGTGGCGAAGTTGTTTGCGAATACTGAGAGTGTGTACGGGTTCGACGAATCCGATGTGTGGACGATGTTCCACAGTTATGCGTTCGACTTCTCGGTGTGGGAGTTGTGGGGTCCGCTGTTGTACGGCGGCACGTTGGTGGTTGTGGATTATGTGACGTCGCGGTCGCCGGAGCAGTTCTTGGAGTTGCTTGCTGCTGAGCGGGTGACGGTGCTCAATCAGACGCCGTCGGCGTTCTATCAGTTGGCCGAGGCTGATCGGTTGGCGTCGGAATCCGGTCGGGCTGCTGAGTTGTCGTTGCGGTGGGTTGTTTTCGGCGGCGAGGCGCTCGAGCTGCGTCGCTTGTCGGATTGGTACGGCCGCCGCGGTGACTTCGCGCCGACGTTGGTGAACATGTACGGCATCACGGAGACGACGGTGCATGTGAGCCATCGTGTGTTGGATGCTGCGTTGGTGGCGGATGCGTCGGCGAGTGTTGTGGGTCAGGCTATTTCGGGTCTGCAGGTGTTCGTGCTCGATACGCGTTTGGCTCCGGTGCCTGTTGGTGTCGCGGGTGAGATGTATGTCTCTGGTGTTCAGTTGGCTCGGGGTTATCTGGGTCAGGCGGGGTTGACGTCGACGCGGTTTGTGGCGAATCCGTTCAATGCCGGCGAGGTGTTGTACCGCACGGGTGACGTCGCGTCGTGGAACAGTGCTGGTGATTTGGAGTATCTGGGTCGCGCGGATGATCAGGTGAAGATCCGTGGTTTCCGGATCGAGATCGGTGAGATCGAGTCTGCGGTGTTGGCGGATGTGTCGGTGGCGCAGACGGCGGTGGTTGTCCGTGAGGATTCTCCGGGTGATCAGCGGTTGGTGGCGTATGTGGTTCCGGCTGCGGGTGTGAGCGTTTCGGTCGACGATGTCCGCACCGGTGTGGGTTCGTTGTTGCCGGAGTACATGGTGCCGTCGGCGTTTGTGGTGTTGGATTCGATTCCGTTGACGGTGAACGGGAAGTTGGATCGTCGGGCGTTGCCGGTTCCGTCGTTGCAGGTTGCGGTGTTCCGTGCTCCGACGTCGGTGGTGGAAGAGGTTGTTGCGCAGACGTTTGCGGATGTTCTGGGCGTCGAGCGTGTTGGTTTGGATGATGATTTCTTCGCGCTCGGTGGTAATTCGCTGATTGCGACGCAGGTGACGTCTCGGTTGGGTCAGGCGTTGGATGCTTCGGTGTCGGTGCGGGAGTTGTTCGAGGCGTCGACGGTGGAGGCGTTGGCTGCTCGTTTGGGTTCTCATGTCGGTGGCGGTTCACGTGCGGCGTTGACTGCGCAGGTGCGTCCGGTTCGGGTTCCGTTGTCGTTGGCGCAGCAGCGCATGTGGTTCCTCAACCAGTTGGATACGAGCTCGGCAGGGAACAACGTCCCGGTTGCGATAACTCTCACCGGAGAACTGGACGTCTTGGGGCTGGAGCAAGCGGTCGCCGACGTTATCGGCCGTCACGAGGTTCTGCGCACGGTCTACCCCGAGGTCGACGGCGTCGGCTACCAGAAGATCGTTGCACCGGCTGATGTCGACGTGAACCTCGCTGCAACCTCGGTCTCGGATTCGGAGATCGTTTCCGAGGTAACGAACTTCGTAGCGGCAGGCTTCGACGTGACGGCCGAGGTGCCGTTGCGCGCCAAGCTTTTCCAGATCAAGGCCGACGAGCACGTTCTGGTATTCGTGGTGCATCACATCTCGACCGACGGTTTCTCGATGGGCCCGTTGACCCGCGACGTCATGACCGCCTACTACGCCCGAACCAACGACCAGGCTCCGACCTGGACGCCGTTGCCGGTGCAGTACGCCGACTATTCGTTGTGGCAGCGTGAGGTTCTCGGGTCCGAGGACGATCCGCAGTCCGTCATCGCGCAACAGATCACTTACTGGGCGCAAGCACTGGACGGCGTGCCCGAACAGTTGAATCTTCCGGGGGATCGGGCTCGGCCGGCGGTATTCTCCGGTCAGGGAGCGACATTCGAATTCTCGATCGGTCAGGAATTGCATGAGCGGCTGATCAGCGTGGGCCGGGAACACAATGCGTCGATGTTCATGGTGGTCCATGCGGCTCTGGCGTCGCTTCTCGCTCGTCTGTCGGGAACAACGGACATCAACATCGGTGCACCGATGGCCGGGCGAGGTGAATCCGAACTCGACGATTTGATCGGAATGTTCGTCAACACCCTGGTTTTGCGTACCGAGGTTGATCCTTCGGCGGCGTTCACAACACTTCTGGCCTCGGCTCGGGAAACCGACCTTCAGGCGTTCGCGCACTCGGACCTTCCGTTCGAGCGGCTCGTGGAAGTGCTGGATCCCGTTCGGTCGAGGGCACATCACCCGCTGTTCCAGGTGGCATTGGCATTTCAGAACCTGGGGCAGAACTCGTTGGCTCTGCCCGGTCTGACGGCGGCCGAGTTCGAAATCGACGAGACCGTGGCCAAGTTCGACCTGCAGCTTACGATCAGTGAGGTATCAGAAGGGCTGTCGGCGACGTTCACGTACGCGACGGATCTGTTCGACGAATCGACCGTCCGCGGATTCGCCGCACGATTGATGCGCATTCTGAACGGAATTGCGACGGACCCCGCAACTTCAGTGGGTGACATCGAAATCCTCGACGCGTCCGAGCGTGAGGTTCTGACGAGTCAAAGGGCTTCGTCAGGAGTAGCGCAGGCGCCGTTGGCCGAGATTCTTGCCGACGCTGCTGCGCGCTACCCGGACAACGTCGCTTTGCGCTACCCCGGCACGGCGCAGGCCGCGGCCGGTAGGTCCATGACGTATCGCGAGGTCGACGAGTGGTCGTCGAGGCTGGCCCGCGTTTTGATCAACCGTGGTCTCGGGGCTGAAGATCTTGTGGCGGTGTCGATTCCGAGATCCGTCGAATCGGTACTCGCGGTCTGGGCAGTGTCGAAGACCGGGGCAGCGGTCGTTCCGATCGATCCGCACTATCCGGCAGACCGTATCGCGCACATGCTCAGCGACTCGGGTGCGAAGGTTGGCCTGACCCTCGACGTCGAACGTCCGAATCTCGCCGACGACGTCGAGTGGTTGGTCGTGGACGGACCGCTCGGCGAACAGATGATCGCCGGAGTGTCCGGAGCGCCAATAGATGCCGAGGAACGTGTCCGTGCACTGACGACTGCTCATCCGGCTTGGGTCATCTACACCTCCGGCACGACAGGACTGCCGAAGGGCGTTGTCGCGACCAACGCGGGACTGGCGAGCTTCAGTGTCACGCAGGCCGCGCATTACCTCGTGAAGCCCACCTCGCGGACATTGCACTTCGCGTCACCGAGTTTCGACGCGTCGATGCTCGAGTTGTTCCTCGCGGTGGCCACCGGCGCGACGATGGTCATCGTCCCGCCTGGCGTGTACGGCGGCGACGAACTGGCTGAGGTGTTCCGTAGCGAACGAGTCACGCATGCGTTCATCACACCCGCTGCCCTGGCGTCGATGGACCCGAGCGGCCTGGACGACCTGACGGTGGTAGGCGTGGGTGGCGAAGCGTATTCGCCGGAACTGATCAGCAAGTGGACGACAGGGGACGGATCGGCCGCGTCGGCTTCGGCTCCCAGGACATTCTTGAATGTCTACGGCCCGACCGAGACGACGATCGTGACGAACGTCAGCGTTCCGCTTCTGCCCGGTGACCGAATGGACATCGGCGCCACGATCGGTGACATGGCTGCATTCGTCCTGGACACACGACTCAATCCAGTTCCACTGGGAGTCTCGGGCGAGCTGTATCTGTCCGGTCCTCAGGTGACCCGCGGCTATCATCGTCGTCCAGGCTTGAGTGCCGATCGATTCGTGGCAAACCCGCACGGTAATCCGGGCGAGCGAATGTACCGAACCGGTGACGTGGTGCGCTGGGTCGCTGGAACGGCACCCTCCACCTACGCCGTGGAATACGTGGGCCGCAACGATTTCCAGGTCAAGATTCGCGGTTTCCGTATCGAACTGGGCGAAATCGATGCATCGCTGACGGCACACCCCGAGGTCGAGTTCGCTGCGACGATGGGTACGACCCTGCCGTCGGGTGCCCCGGCGCTGGTGTCGTACGTGTTCACCGGAAAGCACGCTTCGGTCACTTCGGCGGAATTGATCGAATTCGTCTCCAGAACCCTTCCGGCCCATATGGTTCCGGCTTCGGTCATGGTCTCCTCGGACATGCCGCTCAGTCCGGCAGGCAAGCTGGACCGAAAAGCGCTCCCAGCACCGGTTTTCGAGACCAAGGAATTCCGCGCCCCGGTCACCGAGATGGAACAAATCCTGAGCGAGATCTTCGCGGACGTTCTCGGCCTGGATCGCATCGGCACCGACGACTCGTTCTTCGCTCAGGGCGGCGACTCGATCATGTCCATCCAACTCGTCTCTCGTGCGAAGGCACGTGGGGTCGTATTCGCACCCAGTGACGTCTTCGAGAGCAAGACTGTCGCGGCATTGGCCGAAGTGGCGAAGTATGCCGCCGACGTCGAGGCCGCGGTGGTGCTCGAGGAGTTGCCGGGCGGTGGAGTCGGCTGGATGCCGTTGACGCCGATCGAACGATTCATGGTCGAGCGCGGTGGCAGCTACAACCGATTCACGCAGACGATGACTCTCGAGCTTCCACTCGGAGTGCAGCGAGCCGACATCGTGCGAACACTCGCCGCAGTCGTCGACCACCACGACATGTTCCGCTCGCGGCTGATCTCCGACGGTCGCGGATGGGGGATGTCGGTCTCCGAGCCCGGAACCGTGGACGTCGAGGATCTGCTCAGCCGCGTCGATGTCGACGCGGCTGCGGACGAGTCGACAATTGTTCTCACGGCTTCCAAGGGCCTCGACGAGGCTCTCGGCCGGTTGAATCCGGCGGACGGCGTAATGGTTCAGTTCGTGTGGGTCGACTTCGGTCCCACTCGCACCGGGCGCTTGATCATCGCTGCACATCACCTGATCGTCGACGGGGTTTCCTGGCGAATCATCGTTCCGGATCTGGTGTCGGCTGCGGCTCAGATGGCCGGGGCGAGCGGAGCGACGGGGGATGTTGCTCTCGAGCCGACCGGTACGTCGATGCGACGCTGGGCTCATGCTTTGTCCGAAGAGGCCCATCGGGATTCGCGTGTGGCCGAGCTGGATACGTGGCGGAAGGTGTTGCAGACACCGGACCCGGTGCTGGGTAAGAGGGCGTACGACTCTGCCGTCGACGTTGCGGCAACGGTTCAGCGGATAAGCGTGACGGTCCCCACTCAGGTGACGGAGACTCTGTTGACCACGCTGCCGGAGGTTTTCAACGGCGGCGCCAACGACGGCCTGCTCGCTGGACTGGCACTCGCGCTGATCGAGTGGCGTCGCCGAGCCGGAATCGACTCGACGTCTGCTTTGCTGCAACTCGAGGGCCACGGTCGCGAAGAAGCCGTGATTCCTGGCGCGGATCTGTCAAGGACCGTTGGTTGGTTCACCGCTGCCTTCCCGATCAGTCTCGATCTTTCCGAGGTAGATCTGGGTGACGCTTTCGCCGGAGGTGATTCGGCGGGACGCGCGATCAAAGCAGTGAAGGAACAGCTGCTAGCGATCCCGGACAAGGGCGTCGGGTACGGACTGCTGCGCTACCTGAACGAAGACACGCGCGCAGTGCTTTCTCGCTTCGCCGGGGGACAGGTCAGCTTCAACTACCTGGGACGAGTTGTCGCCGAGGATCTTCCGGCAGGCGTCGAGGGACTCGGGTGGCTGCCGGCCGGCGATTTCGCCAACGTGTCGGCACCCGAAGACGTCGACATGCCCGCAAACAAGGTCGTCGACATCAATGCGATCGTCAACGACGGCGCAGACGGTGCTGTTCTGGAGGCCTCTTTCGCATACCCCGTCGGTGCCATCGACGGCGAGAGTGTCGAGACATTTGCACAGATTTGGGTCGAAGCACTGACTGCCCTGGCGGAGCATTCTCGCTCCGTCGGAGCCGGTGGACTCACACCGTCCGACGTGCCGCTTGTCTCCGTGAGCCAACGAGATATCGACGGCTTCGAGAATCGATTCGGTACGGTGACCGACATCTGGCCCCTGGCACCGCTGCAGTCCGGTTTGCTCTTCCACGCGATGCTGGCAGAATCCAGCGTCGACCTCTACTCGGTGCAGATGATTCTCACTCTGTCCGGGAAGGTGGATGCCGACCGCTTGCGCACTGCAGCACAGGGAATCATCGACCGTTATGCGAACCTGCGAACGGCATTCACGGCCGACGACGACGGAACGCCGGTCCAGATAGTCCTCGAAGACGTTCCAGTCCCGTGGCGGAACATCGATCTCAGCGATATTGCGGCCGTCGACCGTGAGGCAGCTCTGAACGAAGTTTTGACGGCTGACCAGGCGACACACTTCGACATGGCGTCACCGCCGTTGATTCGGTTCACCTTCGTCACCATGGCGGAGGGGGACTATCGCTTGGTGGTGGCGAATCACCACATTATTCTCGACGGTTGGTCGGTGCCACTGCTCTTGCAGAACCTGTTGGCGCTGTACGCGACGCGTGGTGACGACTCGGTTCTTCCGCGTGTGCGTAGCTATCGCAATTACCTGGCGTGGCTTGTCGATCAGGATCGTGATCGATCACTCACAGCCTGGGCGGATGTGCTTTCCGGCGTCGAAGAGCCGACGCTGCTTGCTCAGGTCACAGGCGGACAGGAATTCACCGCGCTGTCACAGAAGCTGAACGTGTCGATGTCGTCGGAGACAACCGCGGCGCTCACCGCTCTGGCCGCACGACTCGGGGTCACCGCCAACACGATCGTGCAGAGCGCGTGGGCGGTCCTGCTCGGTGCGTTGACCGGAACCGACGACGTTGTCTTCGGTGCAACAGTGTCCGGCCGGCCACCGGCGCTCACCGGCGTCGAATCGATGGTCGGGTTGTTCATCAACACCCTCCCCGTGCGGGTGCGCCTCGACGCCGCGGAGTCCGTCGAAGAATTGGTTGCCAGGGTCCAGATCGAGCAGGCGAGAATGCTTGATCATCACTATCTCGGTTTGACCGATGTCCAGAAAGCAGCGGACGTCGGAACACTGTTCGACACGTTGGTTGTATTCGAGTCGTACCCGGTCGACCGTGAGGGCCTCGCCGCACAGGCGGATGTTCTCGACGGAATGATGATCGACGACATTGCCTCGGACGATTCCACGAACTACCCGTTGACCCTGCTGATCGCACTCGACGAGCAGTTGCACTTGACGCTGCGGTACCTACCGGACTTCTTCGATGCCGACTACGCAACTGCGTTGCTGGACAGAGTTCTTCGACTGCTCTCCTCCGTAGCCACCGATCCTTCGGTGCGTGTTGGTGACGTTGATATTTTGGATTCTGTTGAGCGTTCGTTGGTGCTCGAGGGGTGGAATGACACGGCTCGTGAGGTTGCGGGTGTGTCGGTGTTGGACGGGTTCGATGCGCAGGTGGCGGCGTCTCCGGATGCGGTAGCGCTCTCGTTCGAGGGTGTGTCGTTGTCGTATGCGGAGTTCGATGCTCGGGTGAATCGTTTTGCCAGGTATTTGGTTTCGGTGGGTGTGGGGCCGGAGTCGTTGGTGGGTGTGGCGGTTCGTCGGTCGGTTGATTTGTTGGTTGCGGTTTACGGTGTGCTCAGGGCTGGTGGTGGGTATGTTCCGGTGGATCCGGATCAGCCTGCGGAGCGTAATGGGTATGTGTTGGCGGCGGCGTCGCCGGTGTGTGTGGTCAGTACTTCTGATGTTGGTTTCGATGCTGGTGTGGTGCCGGTGGTCGAGGTTGATGTTGTTGATGTGTCTGGTTTTTCGGATGCTCCTGTCTCGGATGTGGATCGGGTTTCGCCGTTGCGGTCGGGGAATACGGCGTATGTGATTTTCACGTCGGGGTCGACGGGTCGGCCGAAGGGTGTGGCGGTCAGTCATCGCAGTGTGGTCAATCAGGTGTCGTGGTTGGCGGAGCGTTATGCGGTGTCGGGTTCTGATGTGGTGTTGTTCAAGACTCCGGTGACGTTCGATGTGTCGGTGTGGGAGTTGTTTGTTCCGTTGGCGGTGGGTGCTCGGTTGGTGGTGGCTACTCATGACGGTCATCGGGATCCGGGGTATTTGGCGTCGGTGGTGGCGGCGGAGTCGGTGTCGATGGTCTCGTTTGTGCCGTCGATGTTGGAGGTGTTCGTCGATCAGTTGGTCGACGCGTCGGAGGCGACGATTTCGCGTCTCGGTGGTGGTGGGTTGGGTTCGTTGCGGGTGATTTTCGCGGCGGGTGAGGCGTTGCCGGCGTCGGTGGTGGGTCGGGTGTTGTCGGTGTTGCCGTCGGTTGAGGTTCATAATTTGTATGGTCCGACGGAGTTCACGGTGCATGCGACGGCGGCGGGTCCGCTTGATGGTGTGGGTGTGGTGGTGCCGATGGGTGCTCCGGTGTGGAATTCGTCGGTGTTGGTGTTGGATTCGCGGTTGCGTCCGGTGCCGGTGGGTGTTGCGGGTGAGTTGTATTTGTCGGGTGTGCAGGTCGCTCGTGGGTATTTCGGGCGGGTGGATTTGTCGGCGGAGCGGTTTGTGGCGAATCCGTTCGGTGGGGTGGGTTCGCGGATGTATCGCACGGGGGATGTGGTGCGGTGGATCGGTGTGTCGGGTGAGCTCGAGTATGTCGGTCGTAGTGATTTTCAGGTGAAGTTGCGTGGTCAGCGGATCGAGTTGGGGGAGATCGAGGCTGCGGTTCGGGATCAGGTGGGTGTGGGTTCTGTTGTTGTGGTGGTGTGGCGTGATCAGTTGGTTGCGTATGTCACTGCTGCGGTGGGGTCTTCGGTTGATGTTGATGTGGTGAAGGTGGGTGTGGGGGAGCGGTTGGCGTCGTATATGGTGCCGTCGCAGTTTGTGGTGTTGGATGCGTTGCCGTTGAATGCTTCGGGGAAGTTGGATCGGAAGTTGTTGCCGGAGCCGGTGTTCGAGGTTGCGGTGTTTAGGGCTCCGGTGACGGCGGTGGAGGAGATCGTTGCGTCGGTGTTTGCCGAGGTGTTGGGTGTTGATCGTGTGGGTCTCGATGACGATTTCTTCGAGCTCGGCGGCAACTCTCTCAACGCCACTCGCACGATCAAACGAATCGCCGATGCTCTCGACACCGAACTTTCGGTTCGAGTTCTGTTCGAAGCATCCACGGTGCAGGATCTCGCAGCGCACGCCGAAAGCCGGACCGGGTCGGGTGGGCGAGTCGCGCTGACCGCGGTCGAGCGGCCAGAGCGGATTCCGCTTTCGTTGGCGCAGCAGCGTATGTGGTTCCTCAACCGATTCGACGGGAGTGCAGCGGCATACAACATCCCGATGGCGCTGCGCCTTCAGGGCGATCTTGACGTCTCGGCGCTGAGCGCGGCGATTTCTGATGTGATCGGGCGGCACGAATCACTTCGAACCGTCTACCCGGAAATCGGAGACGGTCCGGTGCAGGTCGTCAAGCCCGTGTCGAGTTGGTCGGACGAAATCGTCGCAGAACCGACTGGCGTGGACGAACTCGAAGGTGAGTTGGTCGCGCTGGCGTCGACGCGCTTCGACGTCACACGCGAGATTCCGATTCGTATCCGGTTGTTCCAGTTGGCTTCCGACGAATACGTACTCGGTGTCGCGATTCATCATATTTCCGCCGACGGTTCCTCGATGGCACCGTTCGCTCGGGATGTCGTGACCGCATACGCCTCGCGGGTTGCCGGGTACACACCGTCCTGGGCTCCTCTCGACGTTCAGTACGCCGACTACAGCCTGTGGCAGCGAGAGGTGCTGGGCAGTGAGGAAGACGCGGGATCTATTGCTTCGCAGCAGATTGCGTACTGGAGCAATGCTCTTGCCGGGCTGCCTGATCAGCTTGCACTTCCCGCCGACCGGCCGCGCCCCGCGACGCAGTCCTTCCGCGGCGGTTACCTGCACTTCGATATCGATGCAGAGTTGCATGCTCGGTTGAGCGGTCTTGCCAGGGCAAATAATTCGACGCTGTTCATGCTCACGCACACTGCGTTCGCGATGTTGTTGGCTCGACTGTCCGGAACCGAGGACATCGCGGTGGGTACACCCATTGCAGGACGTGGTGAGCGGGCACTCGACGATCTCATCGGCATGTTCGTGAACACCTTGGTGTTCCGTACGCAGATCGACAGCGGCGCGCCGTTCCTCGACCTGCTCGGACGTGTCAGGGAGACCGACCTTCAAGCATTTGCACATTCGGACGTTCCTTTCGAGCGACTCGTGGAGGTGCTCAACCCACCGCGTTCGACCGCTCGTCATCCGCTCTATCAGGTCGGCTTCCTCTTCCAGAACATGGAAACCGGAGGGCTCGAGCTTCCGGGGCTCACCGTCAAGGGCGTCGATATCGACAACGGGGTCGCGCAGTTCGATCTTCAGTTGATCGTCAGTGATCGGTACGACGCGAACGGATCTGCAGCCGGCATCACGTCGATGTTCAGCTACGCGCATGATCTGTTCGACGAGTCGACCGTGCAGGACTTCGCCGATCGATTCGTGCGATTGCTCGCGGAGATCGCGTCCGATCCGTCGTTGACCGTCGGCGACTTCGCGCTGCTGGATTCGTCCGAGAGCGACCGGATCCTGAACCGCTGGAACGAGACCGATCACTCCGTCCCGGGAGTCACTCTGGTCGAACTGTTCGACGAGCAGGTCGGTTCGAACCCGGGTGCGGTGGCAGTGATCGCAGGGAACACGTCGCTGACCTACGCCGAGTTCGATGCACGTGTGAACCGTCTCGCACGCCATCTGATTGCAACCGGTGTCGGTCCGGAGTCGTTGGTCGCGTTGGCAATCGAGCGATCGGTCGAACTGCTGGTCGCCATGTACGCGGTGGTGAAGGCAGGTGGTGGATACGTACCGATCGATCCGAACCACCCGGCGGACCGCATCGAGTACGTGTTGACCATGGCAGATCCGGTCTGCGTCCTCACTGCCTCGACCACTGCGAAGAATCCGGCGTTCGGTGATTCCGTGATCGAGGTGGACACGATCGATCTCGCGTCCTACGCGGAAGCGACGGTTACCGATGCGGATCGGATTGCTCCACTGCGAGTGGGCAACACCGCCTACGTGATCTTCACGTCGGGATCGACGGGGCGACCGAAGGGCGTCGCGATCTCGCATCAGGCGGTGGTCAACCAGATTCTCTGGAAGCGCGATCAGTACAGCCTGGACCGATCCGATGCGATGGTGCTCAAGACCGCGGCAACGTTCGACCTCTCGGTCTGGGAGTTCTGGTCGGCACTGACTTCCGGTGCACGACTGGTGATTGCCGAACCCGAAGGTCACAAGGACCCGAGCTACCTGCTCGACCTGATGACCCGGGAGAAGATCACGACGCTCCACGTGGTGCCGTCGATGCTCGCGATGTTGCAGTCGGCATCGGAAAATGGCCTTCCGGAATCACTTCGTCAGGTGCTTGCGATCGGTGAAGCGTTGCCGGCCGCGACCGCGACCGAGTTCGCAGAACTCAGCGACGCGCAGTTGGTGAATCTGTACGGTCCGACCGAGGCCGCCGTCTCGGTGACAGCGCACGTCGTCGGTTCGGACGATACGACCTCGGTGCCGATCGGTGCCCCCGAATGGAACACGCAGGTGTTCGTGCTCGACACGCGTTTGCATCCGGTCCCCGTCGGAGTCACCGGGGAGCTTTACCTCGCCGGTGCCCAGCTTGCTCGCGGCTATCACGGTCGCGCGGATCTGACGTCGGAACGATTTGTGGCCAACGTCTTCGGTGACGCGGGTTCGCGGTTGTACCGCACGGGCGACCTCGTCCGGTGGACGGAGAACGGCGAACTCGACTACGTGGAGCGCGCCGACTTCCAGGTCAAGATCCGTGGCTACCGCATCGAACTCGGTGAGATCGAAGCGCTTCTTCGCAAGCAGGCCAGCGTGGACTCCGCTGTGGTGGTGGCCAAGTCGGATGCGCGTATCGGTGATCGACTTGTCGGCTACGTCGTTCCTCAAAGCGGGGAAAGCATCGATGTCGAAACCTTGAAGCGGACTCTTGTGGCTGAGTTGCCGAGTTACATGGTGCCGGCGGCATTGATGGTCTTGGACGAACTACCGCTCAACATCAACGGCAAGGTCGATCGCAAAGCCCTGCCCGACCCCGAATTCGAGGCGACCGAATTCCGTGCGCCGACCAACCCCGTCGAAGAGATCGTGGCGGGTGTGTTCGCTGACGTACTCGGTGTGGCGAGGGTCGGACTCGACGACGACTTCTTCGAGCTCGGCGGAAACTCTCTCGTCGCGACGCAGGTCGTGTCGAGGCTGGGTGAGGCGTTGGACGCGCAGATTCCGGTCCGCGTGATCTTCGAGGCGTCGACTGTCGGGGCATTGGCGTCGAGGGTTCTCGAACACGTGGGATCTGGTGGCCGCCCACCGTTGGTGGCTCAGGTGCGTCCGCACGAGATTCCGCTGTCGTTGGCGCAGCAACGTATGTGGGTGCTCAATCAGTTCGACAAGACCTCGGGTGCGTACAACATCCCCGTCGCGATCCGGCTGTCCGGCGCACTCGATGTCGACGCACTTCACTCAGCGGTGTCGGATCTGATCGAGCGTCACGAAGTGCTCCGGACGGTATACCCGGACCGGGGCAACGGACCGGTTCAGATGATCCTGCCTCGCTCCGCAGCGGCGGTGGGACTGGAGGTGATCGCAACCGACGAAGCGTCGGTCGCCGAGCAGGTGGCTGACACAGTTCGCGAGGGCTTCGATGTCACGACAGCCGTTCCGTTGCGAATCCGTCTCTTCGAGGTCGACGAATCCGAGCGGGTCCTCGTCGTTGTCATTCACCACATCAGCGGTGACGGCTTCTCGATGGCTCCGTTGATCAGAGACACCATGGTTGCGTACACCGCACGTACCGGCGGGGAGACGCCGGAGTGGGCTCCGCTCGAGGTGCAGTACGCCGACTACACGCTGTGGCAGCGTGATGTCCTCGGATCGCCGGAGGACGCGGACAGTCAGCTGGGCCGTCAACTCGCGTACTGGGTGAACGAGCTCAAGGGCACTCCGGAGCTTCTGGAACTGCCGACCGACCGGCCGCGGCCGGCGCGGGCCAGCATGCGCGGTGCGGAATTCGAGTTTGCCGTCGATTCCGAGACCACCAACCGGCTCGCGACGATCGCACGGGAGCAGAACTCGACAGTCTTCATGGTGGTTCACACTGCCCTGGCCGTGCTGCTGGCGAAGATGAGTGGATCGAACGACATCGCAATCGGGACGCCGATCGCGGGTCGAGGTGAGCGGGCGCTCGACGATCTTGTCGGGATGTTCGTCAACACGTTGGTCTTGCGAACAGAGATCGCGCCTGCTTCGACGTTCGTCGACGTTCTGGCACACGTGAAGGACAAGGACTTGTCGGCATTCGCCAATGCCGACGTACCGTTCGAGCGGTTGGTCGACGAACTGGGGCGAGAGCGCTCTCACGCATACTCGCCGCTCTTCCAGGTCATGCTCACCTTCCAGAACATGGCTCTCGGTACGTTCCAGCTCCCGGGCCTCGAGCTCTCTGCGGTCGACAACGGTTTCGACCAGGCGATGTTCGATCTGCAGCTCACCGGTATCGAGCAATTCGACGATGCCGGGGTGCTGTCCGGGCTGAGGATGCGTTTCACCTATGCGACCGACCTGTTCGACGAATCGACCATCGCGCTTTTTGCGGCGCGATTCGGGCGGGTGCTCGAAGAACTGGTGACCGATCCCGGGGTCGTGATTCGCACGATCGACATCGTGACCGAGCAGGAACGCGAGGAAGCGAGCGCTGCCGAGCCGAAGTCCGCGGCAGACCTACCCGAACTGGCAGCCGCAGCGGCGGCCGCCGATCCTGAGGCAATTGCGTTCACCCACGGTGATCAGGCTGTCACCTTCGGTGAGTTGTCGACCAAGCTCGTTGCCATGCGTACCGCCATGGGGGCTGCTCTCGCCCCCGATGCTCTGGTTTCTGTGTCGCTCGCCGGACTTGTTCCGGGCATCCTGCCGGCACTTGGCGTCGACGGTCTCGCCACACTTGTGAGCTCGGTGATAGCTGACGCACAGTCGGTGTCAGCGGGCCGTGGGGGTACGGCCGGGTAACATTCAGTATTTGCCCAGTGAACGCCTCCGGCCGAGCAGAACGCTGTGCTCGACCGGGGCGCACTTCACGAAAGTCAGTTGGAGGAAGTGTAGATGTCCGTCGGTATTCCGGGACCGCAGTCGCTGACGATCGAAGATCTGCCGAAGTTGGTGGCTGCAGTTGCGGCGGTAGATCCTGATCGTGTGGCTCTGAGCCACGGTGGAACCGAAATCAGCTACGGACGACTCAATGACGAGTTGGTCACTCTCGACACCGCGATGGGTGGGGCATTGGGGGCGGATGCCCTGGTTCCTGTTGTCGTTTCCACGGTGCTGCCAGAGCTGATCGGCAGCGAGGCCGACGGTCTCGGCGCGGTGGTCGACCGTCTCATCACCGACGGCACTTCGATCGTGGAGGTCGCGTCGGAGTCCGATGCACACGTGACCCTCGCAGGACTCTTCGACGAGCAGGTCGAGCGGACGCCGGATGCGCTCGCGCTGGATTACGCCGGAACGCAGCTCACTTACGCGCAGTTCGACGCGCGGGCGAACCGCCTGGCCCGTGAACTCGTCGCGGCAGGTGTCGGACCGGACAGCCTCGTCGGTCTCGCGATGCGTCGATCGATCGATCTCCTCGTCTCGATGTACGCGATCGTCAAGGCCGGCGGCGCGTACGTTCCACTCGACCCGGATCATCCTGCCGACCGTCTCGCTTACGTACTCGAGATCGCGAAGCCCACGGCTGTGCTCACACGAACGTCCGATGCCGTGGTGCTGCCGCACGGTACGCCCACGCTCGACGTCGACACCCTCGACTTGTCGGGTCGTGCCGAGACAACTGTCACCGACGCCGACCGGTTGGCGCCGCTGCGCGCGGACAACACTGCGTATGTCATCTTCACGTCCGGATCGACCGGACGCCCCAAAGGCGTTGCAGTCTCTCACCGTGCCATCGTCGCGAACCTGCAATGGCGTCAGACCGAGTACGGATTCACTGCCGACGACGTGATCTTGCAGAAGACACCCTTCACTTTCGATGTGTCCGTGTGGGAGTTCTTCTGGCCGCTGCAGGTCGGTGCATCGCTGGTGATCGCGGAACCCGACGGACATCGTGATCCGGTGTACGTGGCTCGCACGATGATCGAGCGCGGAGTGACGGCGGTGCACTTCGTGCCGTCGATGCTCGCCGTGTTCGTCGCCGAACCCCTTGTTGCGCAGGTCAAAACCCTTCGCTACGTGTTCGCTTCCGGTGAGGCGTTGCCGGCTCGAACGGCGGCACGTCTGCGCGAGGTCAGCAGCGCTGGACTCCACAACCTGTACGGCCCGACCGAAGCCGCCGTCGACGTGACTTATTACGAAACCGGCGAGCAGGATCAGGTGTCGGTGCCGATCGGTGCAGCAGTTGCGGACACCGAGCTCCTGGTGCTCGACGATGCGCTGCGGCCCTCGCCGTCGGGTGTAGCAGGAGAGCTCTATCTTGCCGGGATTCAGCTGGCCAGGGGATACGTGTCGCGTCCCGATCTCACGGCAGACCGATTCGTGGCGCGGCCCGGCGCTACTGACGGATCCCGGATGTACCGAACCGGAGACCTGGTGCGCTGGCGCGGTGCCGGAGCGAACCGTCAGCTCGAATACATCGGTCGCACCGACTTTCAGGTCAAGCTCCGCGGTCTGCGCATCGAGCTCGGTGAGATCGAGGCGGCACTGCTCGATTGCGAAGGTGTTTCCCAAGCCGTGGTGATCGTCCATTCGGACGAAACGATCGGTGACAACTTGGTGGCCTACATCGTCGCCGAGGGTATCGATTCTGAGAATCTGACGTCGTCGCTTGGCGAACGGCTACCCGACTACATGATCCCTGCCATGTTCGTCGAACTGGACGAGTTTCCGCTCAACGCCAGCGGCAAACTGGATCGAAAGGCTTTGCCCACACCCGAATTCGCGTCGAAGACGGTTGAGTATCGCGAGCCCGCGACACCCACCGAAGCCGGTGTGGTCGCGATCTTTGCCGATCTACTTGGGCAGGATCGGGTAGGGGCAGATGACGGCTTCTTCGAACTGGGCGGCAACTCATTGCTCGCCACTCGCGTGGTTGCGCGGATCAATGCCGAACACGGCATCGCCATCGACATGCGCAACTTCTTCGACGCACCCACCGCCGCAGAACTTGCCGTCTTCATCGACGAAGCGAAAATCTCAGAAGACCGCAAGGCTCACGTTCCCCTGATCCCTCGCGAGCGCCCCGAGTTGGTTCCGCTGTCTTTGGCACAGCAGCGCATGTGGTTCCTCAATCGATTCGAACCAGAATCGGCAGTCGACCATATTCCGGTCGCGCTGCGGCTCAGCGGAGCGCTCGATGTCGATGCGTTGCAAGGCGCACTCGAGGATTTGATCGAGCGGCACGAGATCCTTCGGACTGTGTACCCGGAGGTCGACGGCGTCGGATATCAGCGCCTGGTCGACATTGCAGCCGTGGTACCGAACCTGACTCCCATACGGGTGGACGAGTCGGCGATCGTCGAGCGCGTGACCGACTTCGTGACTCCGGGATTCGACGTGACCACCGAGGTTCCGATTCGGGCGGCACTCTTCCAATTCGCCGCCGACGAATTCGTCCTCGTGTTCGTCGTCCATCACATCAGCGGTGACGGGTTCTCCATGGGACCGTTGACCAAGGACATCGTTTCGTCTTATGTGTCTCGGACACAGGGAATTTCGCACGATCTTGCTCCGCTGCCCGTACAGTTCGCCGACTTTGCACTGTGGCAGCGCGAGGTTCTCGGCAGTGAAGACGACCCGGATTCTCTGATCACTCGCCAGGTCGACTACTGGCGCCACGCGTTGGCCGGTATCCCCGATCAGCTCGATCTTCCGTCGGACCGCCCGCGCCCGCGCGTCGCGTCGAACCGGGGAGCCGGGCACACATTCACGATCGAGCCGGATCTCCACCAGGCTCTCAATCGAATTGCGCTCGACAACAACGCATCTCTGTTCATGGTGTTGCACAGTGCCGTGGCGATTCTGCTGGCGCGGTTGTCGGGGACTTCGGACATCGTGATCGGCACTCCGGTCGCCGGTCGAGGCGATCAAGCTCTCGACGACCTGATCGGAATGTTCGTCAACACACTCGTCCTCCGCACGGAGGTTGATCTCGAAGCTTCGGCACGGGACATGATTTCGCGGGCGCGCGAATCCGACCTCAGCGGCTTCGGGCACGCCGATGTGCCATTCGAACGACTGGTGGAGGTACTCAACCCCGCCCGGTCTCAGGCACGGAACCCGTTGTTCCAGGTGATGCTCTCGCTGCAGAACTTGGGACAGAGCATGCAGCAAAGTCTGGAGGTTCCGGGACTGCGCATTTCCGGACTGGACGTAGAGTCGTCGGCCGCGAAGTTCGACCTCCAATTCACTGTGTGGGAATCTGATACCGCGGACAAGGTCGGTGGTTTGACCGTCGCACTGGTCTATGCGACCGACCTGTTCGACGAGTCGTCTGCCAAATCAATCGGAAAGCGGTTGATTTCAGTTCTCGAAGCAGTGGTTGCCGATCCCTCGGTTCGGGTTGGTGATGTGGATATGTTCGATTCGGGTGAGCGATCTTTGGTGCTCGAGTCGTGGAATGGCACTGCGCATGAGGTTGCGGATGTGTCGTTGGTGGACGTGTTCGATGCTCAGGTTGCGGCGTCGCCGGATTCGGTAGCTGTGTCGTTCGAGGGTGTTTCGCTGTCATATGCGGAGTTCGATTCGCGGGTGAATCGTCTTGCCCGGTACCTGGTTTCGGTGGGTGTGGGACCGGAGTCGTTGGTGGGTGTGGCGGTACGTCGGTCGGTTGATTTGTTGGTTGCGGTTTACGGCGTGCTCAAGGCTGGCGGTGGGTATGTTCCGGTGGATCCGGATCAGCCTGCGGAGCGCAATGCGTACGTGTTGGAGTCGGCGTCGCCGGTATGCGTGATCAGTACCTCTGACGTTGGATTCGATGCCGGTGTGGTACCGGTGGTCGAGGTTGATGTTGTTGATGTGTCTGGTTTTTCGGATAACTCTGTTTCGGATATCGATCGGGTCTCGCCTTTGCGGTCGGGCAATGCGGCGTATGTGATTTTCACGTCGGGGTCGACGGGGCGTCCGAAGGGTGTGTCGGTTTCGCATGCGGCGATTGTGAATCGGTTGGCGTGGATGCAGGACGAGTACGGGTTGGATTCGTCGGATGTGGTGTTGCAGAAGACGCCGTTCACGTTCGATGTGTCGGTGTGGGAGCTTTTCTGGCCGTTGCAGGTTGGTGCTCGGTTGGTGGTGGCTGTGCCGGATGGGCATCGTGACCCGCGGTATTTGACGTCGGTCATTGTGGGGGAGGGTGTGACGACGGTGCATTTCGTGCCGTCGATGCTCGAGGTTTTCGTGACGGATTCGTCTGTGGCTGCGTGTGTTTCGCTGACTCGGGTGTTCGCGTCAGGTGAGGCGTTGCCGGCGAGTGTTGTTGCCGATGTGTGGGCTGTGTTGCCGGGTGTCGGGGTGCACAATTTGTATGGTCCGACCGAGGCGGCGGTGGATGTGACGTTCCACGAGGTGGTGCCGGCGGATGTTCTGGGGGTGCCGATCGGTGCTCCGGTATGGAATACGCAGGTGTTTGTTCTGGACTCTCGATTGAGTCCGGTGCCGGTAGGTGTTGCGGGTGAGCTGTATCTGGCGGGTGTTCAGCTGGCTCGTGGGTATGTGGGTCGGCCGGATTTGTCGTCGGATCGATTTGTGGCGAATCCGTTCTCGGGTGATGGTGGGCGGATGTATCGCTCCGGTGATGTGGTGCGGTGGACTGCGTCGGGCGAGTTGGAGTACATCGGGCGTAGTGACTTTCAGGTGAAGTTGCACGGTTTGCGGATCGAGCTCGGTGAGATCGAGTCGGTGATTCGTGAGCACGAGTCGGTGTCGTCGGTAGTTGTGGTTGTGCGTGAGGATGTGTTGGTTGCGTACGTTACGGCCGCTGGTGGTGTGGTGGACGTTGACGAGTTGAAGAGAGTTGTTGCGGGTCGTCTGCCGGGTTACATGGTGCCGGCGGTGGTGATGGTGCTGGAAGAGTTGCCGTTGGGTGTGTCGGGGAAGTTGGATCGGAAGCTTCTTCCGGATCCGGTGTTCGTGGCGCGCGAGTTTCGGGCACCGTCGAGTGTCGCCGAAATCGCTGTGGCCGGCGTCTTCGGAGATGTTCTCCGGTTGGAACAGGTCGGTCTGGATGACGACTTCTTCGAGCTCGGCGGAAACTCTTTGGTCGCAACGCAGTTGGTGGCTCGCGTAGGTCAAGCGCTCGACACTCAGGTTCCGGTGAGGGTGTTGTTCGATGCTTCGACTGTCGAAGGTTTGGCAGCGCAGGTTGAGTTGATCGCAGGGGCAGGAGGGAGGACCGCGCTCGTGGCCCGCCCACGGCCGGCGTTGATCCCACTCTCACTAGCTCAGCAGCGAATGTGGTTCCTCAGCCGCTTCGATCCTGATTCTGCCGTCAACAACATTCCAATCGCATTGAATATCAAAGGCGTCCTGAATGTTTCGGCGCTGAGGCATGCGATTTCTGATGTAATCGAACGCCACGAGTCGCTCCGGACCGTCTATCCGGAGCAAGGTGGACAAGGACACCAGGTAGTCCTCCCGTCGTCCGAGGTGCCGGTTGAACTGACACCGAAGGTCATCGACGCCTCGCATATTCACAACGAACTTCTGAGTTTCGCGCTCCAGGGTTTCGACGTGACGTCAACCGTTCCGGTTCGAGTCGGGTTGTTCGAACTTGCAGAGGATTCGTACGTTCTGGCCTTCGTTGTGCACCACATCGCAGCGGACGGCTTCTCGATGCGCCCGTTGACTCGGGATGTCATGGTTGCCTACACCGCTCGGGTTTCGAACGGCGTTCCGAATTGGACTCCGCTCGAGGTGCAGTACGCCGATTATGCACTCTGGCAGCGGGAGGTCCTCGGCGACGAGGACGACCCGGATTCGTTGATCTCGGCTCAGCTGGACCACTGGCGCTCCGTCCTCCGTGATTCTCCGGAAGTGCTTGCGTTACCGGCTGACCGATCCCGCCCGGTCGTCGCCTCGAATCGTGGCGCTACGTATCGCTTCTCCGTCAGCGAAGAGATTCGGTCGAGCTTGGACTCACTCGCACGCGAGCGGAACGCATCGCTGTTCATGGTGGTGCATTCGGCCCTCGCCGTGCTTCTCGCAAGGTTGTCCGGTACCAGTGACATCGTGATCGGTACTCCGGTTGCAGGGCGAGGCGAAAAGGCGCTCGACGATGTGATCGGTATGTTCGTGAATACACTGGTCCTGCGGACTCCTGTTGACCTCGCCAGTTCGTTCAGTGCGCTCGTCTCGGCAACGCGGAGGACAGACCTTCAGGCGCTCGGCAACGGCGATGTTCCGTTCGAGCGGCTGGTCGAGGTGCTCGATCCCACCCGATCGCAGGCACATCACCCGCTGTTCCAGGTCGCGTTGTTCTTCCAGAACATGTCGCAGGATGCTTTGGAGCTTTCGGGATTGGAAGTCTCAGGCGTCGAGTTCGATGCCGGTATCGCGAAATTCGATCTTCAACTTACTCTCGCTCCCCGCGTCGAAGATGCGCTCGAAGACGGCATGTTCGCCGAGTTCGCATACGCCACAGATCTGTTCGACGAGTCGACGATTCGTGGATTCGCCGATCGGTTCACCAGGATCCTCGAACAGGTGGTCGTGGATCCGTCGATCACCGTGGGTGACATCGAGCTGTTGGACGAGGCCGAGCGCGAGTCGCTGTTGACTGCGCGCAACTCCACCGCACATGACGTCGGGAACAGTGAGACATTGGCTTCGCTGTTCGACACTCGCGTTGCGTTGGCACCCGATGCTGTTGCCGTGGTGTTCGACGGCCAGTCGCTGACCTATGGCGAGTTGTCGGAACGTGTGAACAAATTGGCACGCAAGCTGATCGAAGATGGTGTCGGGCCCGAATCGTTGGTGGCCTTGGCGATGCGTCGATCGCTCGATCTGGTAGTAGGTATGTACGCGGTGATCGCCGCGGGCGGAGCCTACGTGCCCTTGGATCCCGATCACCCCGCCGAGCGAATCGGGCACATCCTCACGACGGCCGATCCAGTCTGTGTGCTGTCGACGACGAGGGACGCTTTCGTAGCGCCGAACGGCGCCGACGTGCTGTTGATCGACAATGTCGATCTTTCGAGCTACTCGGCTTCAGTCATTTCCGATGCTGATCGTCGCGGTCGTCTGCATGATGTGAATGCCGCCTACGTGATCTTCACCTCGGGTTCCACGGGCAAGCCCAAAGGCGTTGCGGTGTCGCATCACGCCATCGTGAACCAGGTCCTGTGGATGCAGGATCAGTACGCCATCGGCCCAGAAGACGTCTATTTGCAGAAGACTGCTACGACATTCGACGTCTCGTTGTGGGGATACTTCACTGCGCTTTTGTCCGGTACGAGAGTGGTGCTGGCATCTCACGACGGCCATCGAGATCCCGCGTATCTGGCTCGTCTGATCGAAGATCATCGGGTGACGCTGACGGACTTCGTTCCATCGATGTTGACCGTCTTCGCGACTTCGGTTCCGGAACACGCATTGGTGTCACTGAGGGACGTATTCGTGATCGGTGAGGCATTGCCGGTCGAGACGGTGCGTGCATTCGCTCAGGTGTCGTCTGCAGGCCTGCACAATGTGTACGGCCCAACCGAGGCTGCGGTCTCGATCACCTACTACGAGGTCGATGGATCGGAATCAACAGGGATTCCGATCGGGGTGCCCGAGTGGAACTCGCAGGTCTACGTGTTGGACAGTCGGTTGCAGCCGGTGCCGGTAGGCGTTGCGGGTGAGCTGTATCTGGCCGGTGATCAACTGGCGCGCGGTTACGTCGCGCGACCCGATCTCACCAGTGATCGTTTTGTCGCGAACCCATTTGTGGAGGCGAGCGACACGAACGGTGAAATCAATCCCGGTGGCAGTCGGATGTATCGCACCGGGGACCTGGTGTGGTGGAACACCGCAGGCGAACTCGAGTATGTCGGGCGTACCGATTTTCAGGTCAAATTCCGTGGTCAGAGGATCGAACTGGGTGAGATCGAGTCAGCTCTGCTGGCGCATTCGACGGTAGCTCAGTGTGTGGTCACTGTGGCATCCACCGATATGGGCGATCAGCTGGTCGCATATGTGATCGCGGTCCCGGATTCTGTGATCGACGTAGAAGTCTTGAGGAATGCGCTTCCTGAATCGCTACCTGTCTACATGATTCCGAACGCGATCATGGTCTTGGACGAGTTGCCTCTGAACTCGTCTGGGAAGTTGGATCGGAAGTTGTTGCCGGAGCCGGTGTTCGAGGTTGCGGTGTTCCGGGCCCCGGTCACGCCGGTAGAACAAATTGTCGCTTCTGTTTTCTCGGCGGTACTCGGGGTCGAGCGAGTGGGTCTGGATGACGACTTCTTCGCACTCGGCGGAAACTCTTTGATTGCTACTCGAATGGCCGCTCGGTTGGGGCAGGCGCTCGATGCACAGGTTCCGGTGCGGGTGTTGTTCGAGGCGTCGTCGGTGGAGTTGTTGGCTGCGCGGATGGAGTCGGAGATTGGTTCGGGTGCGCGGGCGGCGTTGACTGCTCGGGTGCGTCCGGAGCGGGTGCCGTTGTCGTTGGCGCAGCAGCGGATGTGGTTCTTGAACCGTTTCGATACGTTGTCGTCGGCGAACAATATTCCGGTGGCGATTCGGTTGTCGGGGTTGTTGGATGTGGCGGCGTTGGACGCTGCGGTGTCGGATGTTGTTGTGCGGCATGAGATTTTGCGGACGGTGTATCCGGAGGTCGACGGTGTCGGGTTCCAGGAGGTGTTGTCTGCGGATCGGGTGCGGTTGGATTTGTCGCCGGTGGCGGTGTCGGAGTCCGATGTCGTTGGTGCGGTGACGGAGTTCTTGTCGGCTGGTTTCGATGTGGCGGTGGGGGGTCCGGTTCGGGCGCGGTTGTTCGCGGTGTCGGAGTCGGAGTTCGTGTTGGCGATGGTGGTTCATCACATCAGTGGTGATGGTGTGTCGATGGGGCCGTTGACGCGTGATGTGATGGTGGCGTACGAGGCTCGTTCTCGGGGTGAGGTGCCGGGGTGGGCGCCGTTGGCGGTGCAGTATGCGGATTACGCGTTGTGGCAGCGGGAGACTCTCGGTTCGGAAGATGATCCGTCGTCGTTGATTTCGCGTCAGATCGGGTTCTGGGAGTCGGCGTTGGCGGGGGTGCCGGATCAGTTGGATTTGCCGGCTGATCGTCCGCGGCCGGCGGTGGCGTCCAATCGTGGCGCCAAACACGCTTTCGTTATCGACGCGCCAGAGCATCATTCTTTGAAAAAAATTGCCCGTGAGTCGAATTCGTCCTTGTTCATGGTGGTGCATGCGGCGTTGGCGGTGTTGTTGTCGCGGTTGTCGGGGACGTCCGATATTGCGATCGGTACTCCGGTGGCGGGTCGTGGTGAGCAGGTTCTCGATGATTTGATCGGGATGTTCGTCAATACGTTGGTGTTGCGGACCGAGGTGGATTCTTCGGAGTCGTTCTCGGGGTTGTTGGGTCGGGTTCGTGAGGGCGATCTGGGTGCGTTTGCGCACGTAGATCTGCCGTTCGAGCGGTTGGTGGAGGTGCTCAATCCGGCGCGGTCGCAGGCGCGTAATCCGTTGTTCCAGGTGATGCTGTCGTTCCAGAACATGGAGCAGTCGGTGCTTCGACTTGGCGATCTGACAGTTGCGGGAATCGACGCCAACAAGGTGGCGGCTAAGTTCGATCTGCAGCTGACCATGGTCGAGCAGTTCGACGAGGCGGGTGCCCCGGCGGGGATGGCGGCGCAGTTCACGTACGCGACGGATCTGTTCGACGAGTCGACGGTGGCAGGCTTTGCCGGCAGGTTCGGGCGCATCCTTGCTGAGATCACTGTTGATCCGTCAGTTCGGTTGGGTGATATCGACGTACTTACCGCTGCTGAGCGCAGCAACCTTCTCAGCTGGTCCGCTGGTGGGCGCACAGCGTTGGCAGGCGCGTCCTTGACTGCGATGTTCGAAGAACAGGTTGGGCGGACGCCCGATTCTCTTGCCGTCGAGTGCGATGGCGAGGCGCTGACCTATGGGCAGCTCGACGCCTACGCAAACGTGGTGGCCGAGCGATTGACGGCGGCCGGCGTCGGTCCGGATGACGTCGTCGCGTTGATCGTGCCGAGGTCGGTCGAGTGGGTCGTAGGTATGTTGGCGGCGTGGAAGGCGGGTGCTGCGTACGGGCCGATCGATCCGTCGTACCCACAGGATCGGATCGAAGCGATAATCGCCGACACCGGTGCCCGATGCGCGGTGAGTACGACGACTCTCGATCTGGCGGTGGACGTGATCGTCCTCGACAGCATCATGCGTGATTCGCCGATGGTGGAGAGGCCGACGGATCGATGGCGTGAACTCGGTGCGGGGGACCGCTTGGGGTATGTCATTTCGACATCCGGTTCGACGGGTCGTCCGAAGCCGACGTTGGTGCCGATGGCCGGCATCGAGAACACGGTGGCCTGGTACCGCAGCGAGTTGCCCGAAACTGGTGGTCTATTGATCGCGTCGTCACCGAGTTTCGACTTGACGCAGAAGAACGTCTGGGCAGCGTTGAGCAGCGGTCGGAGCGTAGTGCTTGCCTCGGACGGTTTCGATCCGGATGCGATCGTTGCTCGCGTCGGGCACGGTGACGTTGCAGTGGCGAACATGTCGCCGAGCGCGTTCGAAGCCGTGGTGGATTCCGACGAGGAGTCTGCTTTGAGCGTTCTCGATGTTGTGTTCCTTGGAGGCGAGTCGATCCGGCTTAATCGTCTTGGCAGTTTGTTGTCAGGCGGAGTACGCGTGGTGAACAGTTACGGCCCGACGGAAGCGTCGGACGTGGTCTCGTTCCACGCGGTGACTGCGCATGACACCGTCAGCGTTCCGATCGGTGCACCGGTGCCGAACATGGATCTGTTCGTTCTGGATCGGTCGTTGGGTATGGTGCCGCCGGGCGTGATCGGCGAGTTGTATGTCGGTGGTGTCGGTGTCGGTCGCGGATACGGAAACCGAGCGGCGTTGACGGCGGAGCGTTTCGTCGCCAACCCCTTTGCGGGCGGGGAAAGGGGCGCCTCAGATGGCGGCAGCAGGTTGTATCGAACCGGCGACCTCGTCAGGTGGAACGGTCGGGGCGAGCTCGAGTACATCGGCCGATCGGATTTCCAGGTCAAACTGCGGGGGCAGCGTATCGAACTCGGCGAGATCGAATCTGCTCTGATCTCGCACGAGGCGGTTTCAGATGCGGTGGTCGTCCTGCACAGCGATGCGACGTTCGGCGACAGCCTGGTCGGGTATGTCGTGGGAACTGCAGTAGATGCGTCGGAAGTTCTGGAGTCTGCCCGGGCCGTGCTTCCGACGTACATGGTGCCCTCGAAGGTTCTTGTCCTCGACGAGCTTCCACTCAATGCGTCGGGCAAATTGGATCGAAAGGCTCTCCCGTCACCGGTATTCGAGGCAGCAGAGTTTCGGGCGCCGGTCACAGCGGTGCAGGAAATTGTTGTGTCGGTGTTCGGAGATGTGTTGGGCGCGGAGCGGGTCGGTCTGGATGACGATTTCTTTGCGCTGGGTGGTAATTCGTTGATCGCTACCAGGTTGGCAGCAAGATTGGGGCAGGCACTCGATGCGCAGGTCCCGGTGCGCGTGCTGTTCGAGAACTCGACAGTGGAAGGTTTGGCTGTAGTAGTCCAAAAGACCGCAGGTTCCGGTGCGAGGATGGAGTTGGAGGCGCGGGAACGTCCAGAACGTCTTCCTCTGTCCTTGGCCCAGCAGCGAATGTGGTTGGTAAACCAGATGGATCCCGGTTCTGCGGCATACAACATTCCGTTGGCTCTGCGATTGACAGGGAACTTGGATGTCGCGGCTTTGCGCCAGGCTCTTCACGACGTTTTGGTTCGACATGAGTCGCTCCGGACCAGCTACCCGAGTGACATCGAAGGGCCGGTTCAGAAAATCGTCGCGATCGACGAACTCCTTTCGCCTCTCGAAACGATTCAGGTGGACGACGAGGCCGCGGCGTTCAATCGCGTCGTGGAGTTGGTGACGACCGGATTCGACGTAGCTCAGGAGGTACCTGTACGCACTGGGTTGCTCGAGTTGGGCCCGGCAGACTTCATATTCGTCTTGGTCGCTCATCACATCGCCGCTGACGGT
This sequence comes from Rhodococcus sp. YH3-3, assembly GCF_001653035.1. Lineage (NCBI taxonomy): Bacteria > Bacillati > Actinomycetota > Actinomycetes > Mycobacteriales > Nocardiaceae > Rhodococcus > Rhodococcus sp. YH3-3. The sequence continues at coordinate 2,368,877 of NZ_BCWH01000001.1, forward strand.
GAATCGATGGGACCTCTTGCCCGAGACATGATGGTCGCCTACGAGGCTCGCGTGCGCGGCACCGCGCCGTCGTGGACGCCGTTGACTGTTCAGTACGCGGACTTCGCGATCTGGCAGCGCGAAGTACTCGGTAGCGCTGGCGAGGTCGGCTCACAGGCTGCACGGCAACTCGACTTCTGGCGCCGGACGTTGGACGGTGTGTCGTCGACGCCCGGATTGCCTTCCGACCGTCAGCGACCCGCGCAGATGTCTGCACGTGCCGGTGTCTCGGAGTTCTCCGTCAACGCGGAGACGGCGGCGCGGCTCAACGAGATTGCGCGCGAACACAACGCCACATTGTTCATGGTTGTGCACGCTGCGCTTGCAGTACTCATCGCACGGTTGAGTGGAAGCCGAGATTTCGCGATCGGAACGGTAGTGGCCGGGCGAGGTGAGCAGCAACTGGACGACATAGTCGGAATGTTCGTCAACACGCTTGCACTCAGGACCGCTCCGGATCTCGGAGCGGGATTCGGCGACTTGGTCTCGCTCGTCCGAAACGTCGATCTCGAGGCATTTGCGAACGGAGACATCCCGTTCGAGGAAGTAACCGGCGCCTTGTCGGCGTCAGCGAGCGAGCTCTTCCAGGTTGCACTGTCGGTCGAACCGATGGCAGGAGCCTCGTTCAGTCTGCCGGATTTGAAGATCACGGCTGTCGAGGGTGTGGAGGCGACTGCGAAGTTCGACCTCCAACTCAATCTCAGTTCAGATCCGGTAACGGGAGGGTTGCTCGGCCATTTGGTTTTCGCTGCGGACCTTTTCGACCAAGCAACCGCCGACGCACATGTCGAGCGCTTCGTCCGCGTTCTAGATCGGGTCTCCTCGGATCCTTCACGTCCGATTGGTGACATCGAACTGCTCACCGACTCCGAACGAGCAGAAGTCCTCGGCTCCGTGGACACAACGCCGCCCCCGGCCGTTGGCGCTCCGACGGGCCGACTCGTGCCACAGCGATTGGCAAATTCCGTAGAGGCTGATCCTGATGCTGTCGCAGTCGTGTGCGATGAGGAGGAAATGACTTACCACGAGGTCGATGCACGATCATCTCGCCTCGCTCGCCACCTGATCAATCTTGGGATCGGTCCGGGCGACACGGTGGGGATCACAGGATTGCGTGGCATCGAACTGGTGGTGGCGGCCTGGGCGCTGTCCAAAGCCGGCGCGGCAGCTCTGGTAGGAGCTACAGGAGCAGCACGTGGGACAGAAACGGCTCCGAGTGTGGCCTTGGCGTTGATTTCGGGTGAGGCCGAATCTGACGTACCGCTGGACACGAGCCTCGACTTGGACCAGCCAGATGTTATCGAGTTGGTGGCGTCGTACTCGAGTCGTTCCGTGAACTACACGGACCGGCTTCGTCCGCTGAGCGCGGACGACATCGCGGTCGTGGTTGCCGGTTCGCACCCTGGCCAGATCACCCATGGAGAGCTCGCAGCGAAGTTGGACGCGATGTCGCAGAAGCACGATGTCGACTATGAATCGCGTTTGATGTACTTCGGTCCCGAGGAAGACGAAACATCGATTCTGACTATTCTGCTTGGCGGAGCGGTCGGTGGCGTCGTACTGCTGTACTCGGAAGCGGCGAAGGACGCAGAGGTACAGGAGCTACTTGCAGAGGAGTGGGTTTCGCACGCGGTTGGTCCGACAGACGTCTTCACAGGTGTTGTCGAAGGAGCTTTGCCAGATCTACGCCTGGCGTGTGATCCCGCGACGTGGACTCTGAGCTGACGCCGCCGTTCACGAAGTTGATGGACTCCCATATCCCGAACAGTCCGATGATGTCCACTCCGCGACAGCTGTAACAATGGTTCGGTGTGTCCGATCAACTATTGGGGCTTTACCGGGACGTCGAACGCGATTTGCCCAGGTCAAGGGTAGAACCTCGGAAGTGATCGGATTCCTGCGAATACTGATCGAACTGCAGTACCAAAGCGAAGGTGAAATTGTCTTGACGCAGCACGTGTTCCTCCAGCATGCCGTTCGAGTGCAGGTCGTGACCGCATGAGCTCCGATGGTGTGACGCCAGGGACTTCGGTAGCTCGCAAGGCACGTCGAGAGCGTCCGGCACGCGGCCGTCGTGCCAGCACCTCGTTGCTTCCGCAACTGCTGGCGGCGGCCGTCGAGCTGGGGCCCGAGCGGGAGGCGTTGCGGTTCGAAGGACGTTCGCTGTCATACGCAGAGTTGGACGAGCAATCGTCTCGTTTGGCGAGATTGTTGATCGCCGGCGGCATGGGGCCAGAGGATCGGGTTGCAATTTCGATACCGCGGTCCATCGAGTCCGTTCTGGCACTGTGGGCAGTCGCCAAGTCCGGCGCCGCCTTCGTCCCGGTGGATCCGAACTATCCAGCCGATCGCGTGGCCTACATGATCAGCGATTCTGGAGTTTCGGTCGGGTTGACCACTGAGGGTGCACGCGCCGGGTTAACCGACTCGGTCGGGTGGATCTCGATCGATGCTTCGGACACTGTCGAGTCGTTGGCCGCTGTCTCCGGCGCGCCAGTGACGTATGACGAGCGGGTAAGGACACTGCGTGAGCAGCACGCCGCGTACGTCATCTACACATCCGGCTCCACAGGGCGACCCAAGGGTGTTGTTGTTTCGCATTCGGGGCTAGCCGTCCTGCAGCGAGAGCAAATTCGCATGCTGTCGCTCGACGGCAATTCGCGGGTTTTGCACTTCACGACTCCAAGCTTCGACGTATCGATCTTCGAACTACTCGAGACGATCGGGGCGGGCGCCGTCATGGTGATTGCCCCATCGAGCATCTACGGTGGGCCCGAGCTAGCCGAGCTGATCAAGACAGAGCGAGTGACGCATGTCGGCGCTACTCCTTCGGTGCTCGCATCGGTGGATCCATCTGGACTCGACGATGTTGCTGTCGTCGTGGTCGCGGGTGAAGCGTGTCCGCCAGAGTTGGTCGCGAAGTGGGCGCCCGGACGCCACTTTGTCAACGCGTACGGCCCGACCGAGATGACGATCGTCACGAACATGACGGAACTCGGCGCGGGTGATCCCGTCACGATCGGTGGTCCGATTCGTGGTGCAGCGTCTTTGGTATTGGATGCCCGCTTGCAGCCTGTACCGACGGGGACTACGGGTGAGCTCTATCTTGCAGGGCCGCAGGTTGCGCGCGGATACCACAATTTGGCAGGTATGACGGCCGATCGATTCATCGCGAATCCCTTTGGGGCACAGGGTGAACGAATGTACCGCACGGGGGACGTGGTGCGGTGGACGGAAAGTGCTGCCGGCGATCGTAGCGTCGAATACGTCGGACGGTCCGATTCCCAGGTCAAGATCCGTGGCTTCCGCATCGAGTTGACTGAAATCGACGCGGTCATCGCACTCGACGAACGGGTCGAGTTCGTGACAACGCTCGGGCGAGTGTTGCCCAGCGGTGAAACGGCTCTCATCTCTTATGTGCTTCCTGCAGTTGGAGCCGTGCTGTCCGGGGATGACGTCCTGGCAGTGGTCAAGACGGATCTTCCCCGTCACATGATTCCGGCGGCTGTCGTTGTCATCGACGAGATTCCCTTGACGCCAGTAGGAAAGCTGGATTCAGCAGCACTTCCTGATCCCGTATTCGAGGCCCGAGAGTTTGTAGCGCCATCCTCCGATGGTGAGGTCGTGGTCGCGCGCATATTCGAAGAACTCTTGGGGGTGGACCGAGTCGGCGCTGACGACGACTTCTTCGAACTCGGCGGCAACTCGTTGATTGCTGCGAAATTGGCCGGGCGTCTCAGTGCGGCTTTCGATGTGCGGGTTCAGGTCAAAACGCTCTTCGAGTACTCGACAGTCTCCGGTCTTGCATCTGTTTTGTCAGATTCAGCGGGGCGTGTGCGAATTGCCTTGGCCCCTCGCTCTCGTCCGGAGCGGATACCTCTTTCCCTTGCACAGTCGCGGATGTGGTTCTTGTCGAGATTCGACTCTGTGTCTGGTGTGAACAACATTCCGATCGTGTTGCGGTTGTCCGGTGCCGTCGATGTTTCGGCACTGTCCGCAGCGCTGTCGGATGTTGTTGCGCGGCACGAGGTGTTGCGGACCGTCTATCCGGAATTCGAGGGCATCGGGTTCCAACAAGTACTTCCGGTGGACGAATTCGTGGAAACTGTATTGCCCGAAACTGTCGACGCGGCCGACTTGCTCGGTGTGCTGACGCCAGTGGTGGCAGAGGGGTTCGATGTCACGGTCGAGGTGCCATTACGGGTTCGTTTGTTCCAGACGGGTTCGTCGGAGTTTGTGTTGGCGTTGGTGATTCACCATATCGCTGCTGACGGTGTGTCGATGGGTCCGTTGGTGCGTGATGTGTCGATGGCGTATGTGGCGCGTGCGGGTGGACAGGTTCCGGGGTGGGCGCCGTTGGCGGTGCAGTATGCGGATTACGCGTTGTGGCAGCGTGAGGTGTTGGGGTCCGAGGGTGATCCGTCGTCGTTGATGTCTGAGCAGTTGGGGTATTGGACGTCGGTGTTGGCGGGGTTGCCGGAGCGGATCGAGCTGCCGGCGGATCGCCCGCGGCCGTTGGTGGCATCCAATCAGGGTGCGAGTTACCAGTTTTCGATAGACGCGCGGTTACATCGAGCGCTCGAGCAGTTGGCGCTTGATCGTAATGTGTCGTTGTTCATGGTGGTGCATGCGGCGTTGGCGGTGTTGTTGGCGCGGCTGAGCGGTAGTGACGACGTTGTGGTGGGCTCTCCGATCGCAGGGCGGGGTGAGCCGGAGCTGGACGATCTGATTGGTATGTTCGTCAATACGTTGGTGTTGCGGACCGAGGTGGATTCTTCGGAGTCTTTCTCGGCGTTATTGGGTCGGGTTCGTGAGGTCGATCTCGGGGCGTTCGGCAACGAGGACGTGCCGTTCGAGCGTTTGGTGGAAGTGCTTGATCCGGCGCGGTCGCAGGCCCATCATCCGTTGTTCCAGGTTGCGTTGTTCTTTCAGAACATGGCGCAGGATGTCGTGGAGTTGCCGGGACTGTCGATTGCCGGTTTCGACGCCGGTGTCGAGATCGCGAAGTTCGATCTGCAGTTGACGGTGACGCCGTTGGAGGAGGACGGCGTCGGTGTGGGGATGCCGATGTCGTTGACGTATGCGACGGATCTGTTCGACGCGTCGACAGTTGTTTCGTTTGCGGAGCGGTTGGTGCGTGTTCTGGAAGCAATGGTGGCGGAGCCTGATTCGGTTGTCGGGGATGTGGAGTTGCTCGGTGAGGGCGAGCGTTCGCAGGTGCTGGTGGCGGTCAATGACACTGTTCACGAGTTGACTGTTGGTGCTTTGTTGCTCGACGGGTTTGTTGCGCAGGTGGCGGCGACGCCGGATGCGGTGGCGGTGGTGTTCGAGGGGCAGTCTCTGACGTATGCGGAGTTCGGGTCTCGGGTGAACCGTCTTGCACGGTATCTGATTTCGGTGGGCGTGGGGCCGGAGTCGTTGGTGGCGTTGGCGATGCGCCGGTCGGTTGACCTTGTGGTTGGTATGTATGCAGTGGTTGCTGCGGGTGGGGCGTATGTGCCGTTGGATCCGGATCATCCGGTCGAGCGCAATGGTCATATTCTCGAGACCGCGGCACCGGTCTGTGTGTTGTCCACTGCTGGTGACGGTGTGGTGTTGCCGAGTAAATTCGATGTGGTGTTGATAGACGAGCTGGATGTGTCCGGATTCTCGGATGCGCCTGTTTCTGATGTGGATCGTGTTGCGCCGTTGCGTGTTTCGAATGCTGCGTATGTGATTTTCACGTCGGGGTCGACGGGGAAGCCGAAGGGTGTGGCGGTTTCGCATGCGGCGATCGTCAATCAGATGGCGTGGATGCAGGGGCAGTATGTTCTGACCGGGTCGGATGTGTATCTGCAGAAGACTGCGACGACGTTCGACGTGTCTTTGTGGGGGTTCTTCCTGCCGTTGGCGGTGGGTGCTCGGTTGGTGGTGGCCACTCATGACGGTCATCGGGATCCGGGGTATTTGGCGTCGGTGATCGCTGATCAGCGCGTGACGGTGACGGACTTCGTGCCGACGATGCTGTCGGTGTTCGCGGGGGAAGTCTCTGCCAGCCAGTTGGATTCGCTACGTGATGTGTTCGTCATCGGTGAGGCGTTGCCGGCGCAGACGGTGCGCGATTTCGGTGTTGTTTCAAGCGCGCGGGTTCACAACTTGTATGGTCCGACCGAGGCCGCGGTGTCGATCACGTTCGCGGATGTGACGGATGCTGTCCACGGTGGTGTGGCTTCTATTGGTGTGCCGCAGTGGAATTCGCAGGTTTTCGTCTTGGATTCGCGATTGCGTCCGGTGCCGGCGGGTGTTGCGGGAGAGTTGTATCTTGCGGGTGATCAGTTGGCTCGTGGGTATGTTTCTCGTCCGGATTTGTCGGCGGATCGCTTCGTCGCGAATCCGTTCACTCATGGCAGTGTCGGCGATCGGATGTACCGCACGGGGGACTTGGTGCGGTGGGGCTGGTCGGGGGAGCTCGAGTACATCGGGCGCACTGATTTCCAGGTGAAGTTCCGGGGTCAGCGGATCGAGTTGGGGGAGATCGAGTCGGCCCTGGTGGCCGATGTGTCGGTGTCGGTGTCGTCGGTGGCGGTGGTGTCGACCAAGACCGGTGATCAGTTGGTGGGGTATGTGGTGCCGACGTCGGGAGCGGTGGTTGATGTTGCGGCGCTTGTGGATTCGTTGGGGTCGGTGTTGCCGTCGTATATGGTGCCGTCGCAGATCATGGTGTTGGATGCGTTCCCGCTGAATGCTTCGGGGAAGTTGGATCGGAAGCTGTTGCCGAAGCCGGTGTTCGAGGCTGCAGCGTTCCGGGCTCCGGTGACTCCGGTGGAGGAGTCGGTTGCCTCGGTTTTCGCCGAGGTGTTGGGTGTGGATCGGGTCGGGCTTGATGATGATTTCTTTGCTTTGGGTGGCAATTCGCTGATTGCGACTCGGATGGTTGCCCGCCTTGGGCAGGCGCTCGATACGCAGGTTCCGGTACGGGTGCTGTTCGAGGTGTCCTCGGTCGAGCGCGTGGCTGCCCGGGTTCAGACCAAGATCGGTTCGGGTGCTCGGGAGGCGTTGACTGCTCGGGTGCGCCCGGAGAGGGTGCCGTTGTCCCTTGCACAGCAACGGATGTGGTTTCTGAACCAACTCGACCCAGAGTCGCCGGTCTACAATGTTCCTCTCGCGATCCGGCTTTCAGGGAAGCTGGACGTGGCGGGGCTGAAAGCTGCTGTTTCCGATGTCCTGGCACGGCACGAGTCGCTCAGAACGTTGTACCCAAGCGATCCAGATGGACCAATGCAGGTAATTGTTCCACCCGAAGAGGTCGTGCTGGACTTGAGTCCAGTCGAGGTCGACGCCGAGTCTGTAATGCTGCGCGTAGCAGAGGTTGTCGGACAGGGATTCGACGTCGGTGCTGAGGTCCCCGTTCGAGCGAAACTGTTCAGCCTTGGCTCTGGCGACTACGTGTTGGTTGTCGTGATCCACCACGTTGCCGGAGACGGTTCCTCAGTCGGGCCACTCGGGCGCGATGTCATGGTCGCGTATGAGGCCCGATCTCGGGGCGTGGTTCCGGGGTGGGCACCTCTCGGAGTGCAGTACGCGGACTATGCGTTGTGGCAACGCGAGATGTTGGGCTCAGATGGTGACCCGGACTCGATCGCGTCGAAGCAAATTGCGTATTGGCGAACTCAGTTGGCTGACGTCCCCCCCGTTTTGAATCTCCCCTTGGATCGTGCAAGGCCGGCGATTCAGTCGTTACGCGGAGCGACAGTCAATTTCACGATCGATGCACGCCTTCATTCAGACTTGTCGAGGCTTGCAGTGGGTCACAACGTCACTGTCTTCATGGTCATTCACGCGGCAGTGGCTGTTTTGATGTCCAGACTGAGCAGTTCCACGGACGTGGTGCTTGGTACTCCTGTCGCAGGACGCGGGGAGGCCGAACTCGACGATCTGATTGGTATGTTCGTCAACACGCTGGTCTTACGCACGAACGTCGAAGCGTCGGAGGGATTCGGTTCGTTCCTGGAGCAGGTGCGTGAAATCGATCTATCGGCGTTTGCCAATGCGGATGTGCCGTTCGAGTGGTTGGTGGATGAGATCGACCCCGTGCGTTCTACTGCGCACTCACCGCTGTTCCAGGTTTTGTTGGTGTTCCAGAACTTTGCGCAAACGCAGTTCGTGTTGCCAGAACTCACGATTTCCGGGATCGAAGCGGACTCGGGAACGGCGAAATATGACCTTCAGATCACTCTGTCCGAGGTCATCAGCGAGTCTGGAGAACCCTCGGGGATACACGGATCGTTCAACTACGCAACCGACCTGTTCGACGAATCAACGGTGCTGGAATTCGTCGATCGTCTGTTGCGAATTCTGAGCACAGTGTCCGCAACTCCGGACGTACTGGTGGGTGATATTCCCGTACTCTCACAGAGCGAGAGTGAACAGGTACTGGCACAAGCTGTTTCGGCCGGATCTTTGTGCTCGGACAATGCGACGCTGGTCTCGTTGTTCGACGAGCAGGTTGCGCGGACGCCTAACTCTGTCGCGTTGGCCATGGACGCAATTGAACTTACGTATGCGGAGTTCGATGCCAAGGTCAATCAACTCGCGCGTCACCTCATTTCCGAAGGAGTCGGACCTGAGCAGTTGGTCGGTGTGGCGATGCGTCGGAGCATTGACCTCGTGGTTGCGATCTACGCCGTTCTGAAGGCTGGGGGCGCCTACGTTCCTATCGATCCAGATCATCCAGCAGAACGCACCGAGTACGTCGTAGAGGCGGCGGATCCGGTACTGATTCTGACTACCGCTCGCGATCAGTTCGCGTCTACGGGTCGACGGATGGTGACTGTCGAGGCTCTGAACTTGGACGGGTTCCCATCTCGCCGGATTGCCGACTCTGAACGCAATTCGCCTTTGCGATCGCAAAACACGGCGTATCTGATCTTCACTTCAGGTTCGACAGGTCGACCCAAGGGCGTTGCCATTACACACAGCGCAACGGTGAACCAGTTGGTGTGGGCTCAGGCGACCTACAGGCTTGATTGCTCGGATGTGGTACTACACAAAACGCCGATCACCTTCGACATTTCGGTCTGGGAATTGTTCTGGACTCTCCAAACTGGCGCGAAACTGGTCATCGCGGTTCCCGATGGACACCGGGACGCAGATTATCTTGCGAAAACCATTACTCAAGAGCGGGTCACGACGGTGCATTTCGTTCCGTCGATGTTGAGCGCATTCATGTCCGCGGTGCCCGCGCCGCTGCCGGAATCGGTGCGTCGAGTCTTTGTCGCAGGAGAGGCGTTGAGCGCCGACACCGTACGCCGATTCAGCGGGTACGCCTCGGCGAGCCTGCACAACTGGTACGGGCCTGCCGAGGTCGAGGTGGTAACAGCTTGGGAGGCGACTCCTGAGGCGGTGGTCGTCCCGATCGGTACGCCCGTCGCTAACGCGTCCACTGTTGTGCTTGACGGCCGGTTGGCGCCAGTGCCGGTGGGTGTGGCCGGTGAACTGTATTTGGGTGGACCGCAGGTGGCTCGTGCATATCACGGTGAGCCTGCTATGACGGCGCTGCGATTTGTCGCCGATCCATTCGGATCAGCCGGCGCCAGGTTGTACCGCACCGGAGATTTGGTTCGATGGACCAAATCGGGGGAGCTGGAGTACATCGGCCGTAGCGATTTCCAGGTGAAGTTGCGTGGTCAGCGGATCGAACTGGGTGAGATCGAATCAGCCCTGCTCACGCATGAGAACGTCAACGACGCCGTCGTCGTGATGCACTCTGACTCCAAGTCGGGTGACAGCTTGGTTGGGTATGTGGTGCCGGCGTCGGGTGCGGTGGTTGATGTTGTAGCGCTTACGGATTCGCTGCGTGCGGTGTTGCCGTCGTACATGGTTCCGTCGTTGATCATGGTGTTGGATGCGTTGCCGCTGAATGCGTCGGGGAAGTTGGATCGGAAGTTGTTGCCGGAGCCGGTGTTCGAGGTTGGGATGTGGCGGCGTTGGATGCTGCGGTGTCGGATGTTGTTGTGCGGCATGAGATTTTGCGGACGGTGTATCCGGAGGTCGCCGGTGTCGGGTTCCAGGAGGGGTTGTCTGCGGATCGGGTGCGGTTGGGTTTGTCGCCGGGGGCGGTGTCGGAGTCCGATGTCGTTGGGGCGGTGACGGAGTTCTTGTCGGCTGGTTTCGATGTGGCGGGGGAGGGTCCGGTTCGGGCGCGGTTGTTTGCGGTGTCGGAGTCGGAGTTCGTGTTGGCGATGGGGGGTCATTACATCAGTGGTGATGGTGTGTCGATGGGGCCGTTGACGCGTGATGTGATGGGGGCGTACGAGGCTCGTTCTCGGGGGGAGGTGCCGGGGTGGGCGCCGTTGGCGGGGCAGTATGCGGATTACGCGTTGTGGCAGCGGGAGACTTTGGGGTCGGAAGATGATGCGGGGTCGTTGATTTCGCGTCAGATCGGGTTCTGGGAGTCGGCGTTGGCGGGGTTGCCGGATCAGTTGGAGTTGCCGGCTGATCGTCCGCGGCCGGCGGGGGCGTCCAATCGTGGTGCTGCGGATTCGTTCGTGATTGATCGTGATGTGCATGTGTCGTTGAGTGACGCTGCGCGTGAGTCGAGTTCGTCGTTGTTCATGGTGGTGCATGCGGCGTTGGCGGTGTTGTTGTCGCGGTTGTCGGGGACGTCCGATATTGCGATCGGTACTCCGGGGGCGGGTCGTGGTGAGCAGGTTCTCGATGCTTTGATCGGGATGTTCGTCAATACGTTGGCGTTGCGGACGGAGGTGGATTCTTCGGAGTCGTTCTCGGGGTTGTTGGGTCGGGAGCGTGAGGGTGATCTGGGTGCGTTTGCGCATGCGGATGTGCCGTTCGAGCGGTTGGTGGAGGGGCTCAATCCGGCGCGGTCGCAGGCTCGTAATCCGTTGTTCCAGGTGATGCTCTCGTTCCAGAACATGGAGCAGACCGCGTTGCAGTTGGGCGATCTGACGGTTGCGGGCGTCGATACCGGCGCGGATGTGGTTCTTGAACCGTTTCGATACGTTGTCGTCGGCGAACAATATTCCGGTGGCGATTCGGTTGTCGGGGTTGTTGGATTGATCGTGATGTGCATGAATGCGGATGTGCCGTTCGAGCGGTTGGTGGAGGTGCTCAATCCGGCGCGGTCGCAGGCTCGTAATCCGTTGTTCCAGGTGATGCTCTCGTTCCAGAACATGGAGCAGACCGCGTTGCAGTTGGGCGATCTGACGGTTGCGGGCGTCGATACCGGCGCGGTGGCGGCGAAGTTCGATCTGCAGTTGACCATGGTCGAGCAGTTCGACGAGTCCGGTGCCCCGGCCGGGATGGCGGCGACGTTCACGTACGCGACGGATCTGTTCGACGAGTCGACGGTGGCAGGGTTTGCGGTTCGGTTCGGACGGATTCTCGGTACTGTCGTCGCCGATCATTCAATATGTTTGGGCGACATAGACATCATTGGTGCTGCTGAAAGACAGTCGATACTGGCTTGGTCCCAAGCGCCGGTTCGAACTCCGTTGACGGCGGATCTTCTACCGGATCGATTCGATAGGCAGGTTGCGAAGACTCCTGATCTAATTGCCATAGCTGACGGCGATAACGCGTTGACCTATCGCGAGTTGGATAGCCGCATAAATCGGTTGGCAAGATTCCTAATCGAGATTGGCGCGGGTCCCGGTACAAGTGTAGTGCTCTCAGTTCGGCGATCGATCGAACTTGTGGTTGGAATGTATGCGATTTCAAAGAGCGGTGCAGCCTATGTGCCATTGGACCCGGATCAACCGATTGATCGAAATCAGTTCATCATCGAAACATCCTCACCAATTTGTATCCTAACGACATCTGCTACCCATCTAGACGAGTCTTTCGGGGGCGCGAGAATTCTTCTGGACTCGATCGAACTCGATAGGTACTCGTCGGTTCCAGTTCGTCAGGGAGAAAGAGGCCGGAGTCTTCATCCGGAAGATACGGCGTACGTCATCTTCACTTCGGGTTCGACCGGAAGGCCGAAAGGCGTGGCGGTTCCACACCAATCTGTAGTGCGATCCTTGGATTGGCGTCAGGAACGCTATGGGTTGACCGCGGAAGATGTTGTACTGCAGAAGACCCCTTTCACTTTTGACGCTTCCGTTCGCGAGTTTTGGTGGCCACTGTTGTCTGGTGCCCGATTGGTGATTGCGTCTGCTGATGGGCACCGTGATCCTGGTTATTTGGTTCGCGCGATCCGCGAAAACCGAGTTACATCGGCCCATTTCGTGCCATCAGTTCTTGGCGAAATTCTGGAGCAAGCGTGCCCGGACGACTTGGTTAGTCTTCGTCAAGTATTCTGCGGTGGCGAGACACTTACGCCGCATTTGGCGGATCGCTTCCGTAACTTGAGTCTTGCAGAGTTGTTTAACGAGTATGGGCCGACGGAGTCGGCTGTCTCGGTATCCAGTCATTCGGTCAGAGCTGAGCAATACCAGAGTATTCCAATAGGCTCGCCCGCCGGCGGTGTCGATATCTATGTGCTCGACAATAAGTTACAACTCGTTCCATCTGGTGTAGTGGGCGAGATGTACCTTGCCGGAGGTCAGCTTGCCCGCGGGTATGAGACGAGGGGTGAACTGACTTCCGAACGCTTTGTTGCCAATCCGTTCAGTCAGCCGGGCATGAGGATGTACAGATCTGGTGACCTTGCCCGATGGAATAAGTCGGGAGAGTTGGAGTACATCGGACGTAGCGACTTCCAGGTGAAGTTGCACGGGCTCCGGATTGAACTTGGTGAGATCGAGCGTGCCTTACTTGAAATTCCAGGGGTTCGCCAGGCCGTGGTTGTACTTCATGATGATGCAGATCGGCGCTCGCACCTCGTCGCGTATGGGGTCGGCGACGACTCTGCCTCAATATCCGCCGAATTGATCCTGCAGGATCTTTCGTTGCGGCTACCGCGCTACATGGTCCCTACCAAATTGATCACTCTCGAACGGATGCCGCTGAATGCGAACGGCAAGTTGGATCGGAAGTTGTTGCCGGAGCCGGTGTTCGAGGTTGCGGTGTTCCGGGCTCCGGTGACGGCGGTGGAGGAGATCGTCGCGTCGGTGTTCGGGGACGTTCTCGGGGTCGAGCGTGTCGGGTTGGATGACGATTTCTTTGCTTTGGGTGGTAATTCTTTGATTGCTACTCGGGTGGCGGCGCGGTTGGGGCAGGCGCTCGATGCGCAGGTTCCGGTGCGGGTGTTGTTCGAGGCGTCGTCGGTGGAGTTGTTGGCTGCGCTGATGGAGTCGGAGATTGGTTCGGGTGCGCGGGCGGCGTTGACGGCTCGGGTGCGTCCGGAGCGGGTGCCGTTGTCGTTGGCGCAGCAGCGGATGTGGTTCTTGAACCGATTCGATCCGGGATCCAATGTTGACAATATTCCGGTGGCGATTCGGTTGTCGGGGTTGTTGGATGTGGCGGCGTTGGATGCTGCGGTGTCGGATGTTGTTGTGCGGCATGAGATTTTGCGGACGGTGTATCCGGAGGTCGACGGTGTCGGGTTCCAGGAGGTGTTGTCTGCGGATCGGGTGCGGTTGGATTTGTCGCCGGTGGCGGTGTCGGAGTCCGATGTCGTTGGTGCGGTGACGGAGTTCTTGTCGGCTGGTTTCGATGTGGCGGTGGAGGTTCCGGTTCGGGCGCGGTTGTTCGCGGTGTCGGAGTCGGAGTTCGTGTTGGCGATGGTGGTTCATCACATCAGTGGTGATGGTGTGTCGATGGGGCCGTTGACGCGTGATGTGATGGTGGCGTACGAGGCTCGTTCTCGGGGTGAGGTGCCGGGGTGGGCGCCGTTGGCGGTGCAGTATGCGGATTACGCGTTGTGGCAGCGGGAGACTTTGGGGTCGGAAGATGATGCGGGGTCGTTGATTTCGCGTCAGATCGGGTTCTGGGAGTCGGCGTTGGCGGGTTTGCCGGATCAGTTGGATTTGCCGGCTGATCGTCCGCGGCCGGCGGTGGCGTCCAATCGTGGTGCTGCGTATTCGTTCGTGATTGATCGTGATGTGCATGTGTCGTTGAGTGACGCTGCGCGTGAGTCGAATTCGTCGTTGTTCATGGTGGTGCATGCGGCGTTGGCGGTGTTGTTGTCGCGGTTGTCGGGGACGTCCGATATTGCGATCGGTACTCCGGGGGCGGGTCGTGGTGAGCAGGTTCTCGATGATTTGATCGGGATGTTCGTCAATACGTTGGTGTTGCGGACGGAGGTGGATTCTTCGGAGTCGTTCTCGGGGTTGTTGGGTCGGGTGCGTGAGGGTGATCTGGGTGCGTTTGCGCATGCGGATGTGCCGTTCGAGCGGTTGGTGGAGGTGCTCAATCCGGCGCGGTCGCAGGCGCGTAATCCGTTGTTCCAGGTGATGCTCTCGTTCCAGAGCGCACGCCAGACCGGGTTGCAGTTGGGCGATCTGACGGTTGCGGGCGTCGATACCGGCGCGGTGGCGGCGAAGTTCGATCTGCAGTTGACCATGGTCGAGCAGTTCGACGAGTCCGGTGCCCCGGCCGGGATGGCGGCGACGTTCACGTACGCGACGGATCTGTTCGACGAGTCGACGGTGGCCTCGATGGCAACCCGATTCGAACGCATCCTGGCTGCCGTCGTTGCTGATCGGTCAACCATTGTTGGTGACGTTGATATTTTGGATTCTGTTGAGCGTTCGTTGGTGCTCGAGGGGTGGAATGATACGGCTCGTGAGGTTGCGGGTGTGTCGGTGTTGGACGGGTTCGATGCGCAGGTGGCGGCGTCTCCGGATGCGGTAGCGCTCTCGTTCGAGGGTGTGTCGTTGTCGTATGCGGAGTTCGATGCTCGGGTGAATCGTTTTGCCAGGTATTTGGTTTCGGTGGGTGTGGGGCCGGAGTCGTTGGTGGGTGTGGCGGTTCGTCGGTCGGTTGATTTGTTGGTTGCGGTTTACGGTGTGCTCAGGGCTGGTGGTGGGTATGTTCCGGTGGATCCGGATCAGCCTGCGGAGCGTAATGGGTATGTGTTGGCGGCGGCGTCGCCGGTGTGTGTGGTCAGTACTTCTGATGTTGGTTTCGATGCTGGTGTGGTGCCGGTGGTCGAGGTTGATGTTGTTGATGTGTCTGGTTTTTCGGATGCTCCTGTCTCGGATGTGGATCGGGTTTCGCCGTTGCGGTCGGGGAATACGGCGTATGTGATTTTCACGTCGGGGTCGACGGGTCGGCCGAAGGGTGTGGCGGTCAGTCATCGCAGTGTGGTCAATCAGGTGTCGTGGTTGGCGGAGCGTTATGCGGTGTCGGGTTCTGATGTGGTGTTGTTCAAGACTCCGGTGACGTTCGATGTGTCGGTGTGGGAGTTGTTTGTTCCGTTGGCGGTGGGTGCTCGGTTGGTGGTGGCTACTCATGACGGTCATCGGGATCCGGGGTATTTGGCGTCGGTGGTGGCGGCGGAGTCGGTGTCGATGGTCTCGTTTGTGCCGTCGATGTTGGAGGTGTTCGTCGATCAGTTGGTCGACGCGTCGGAGGCGACGATTTCGCGTCTCGGTGGTGGTGGGTTGGGTTCGTTGCGGGTGATTTTCGCGGCGGGTGAGGCGTTGCCGGCGTCGGTGGTGGGTCGGGTGTTGTCGGTGTTGCCGTCGGTTGAGGTTCATAATTTGTATGGTCCGACGGAGTTCACGGTGCATGCGACGGCGGCGGGTCCGCTTGATGGTGTGGGTGTGGTGGTGCCGATGGGTGCTCCGGTGTGGAATTCGTCGGTGTTGGTGTTGGATTCGCGGTTGCGTCCGGTGCCGGTGGGTGTTGCGGGTGAGTTGTATTTGTCGGGTGTGCAGGTCGCTCGTGGGTATTTCGGGCGGGTGGATTTGTCGGCGGAGCGGTTTGTGGCGAATCCGTTCGGTGGGGTGGGTTCGCGGATGTATCGCACGGGGGATGTGGTGCGGTGGATCGGTGTGTCGGGTGAGCTCGAGTATGTCGGTCGTAGTGATTTTCAGGTGAAGTTGCGTGGTCAGCGGATCGAGTTGGGGGAGATCGAGGCTGCGGTTCGGGATCAGGTGGGTGTGGGTTCTGTTGTGGTGGTGGTGTGGCGTGATCAGTTGGTTGCGTATGTCACTGCTGCGGTGGGGTCTTCGGTTGATGTTGATGTGGTGAAGGTGGGTGTGGGGGAGCGGTTGGCGTCGTATATGGTGCCGTCGCAGTTTGTGGTGTTGGATGCGTTGCCGCTCAATGCTTCGGGGAAGTTGGATCGGAAGTTGTTGCCGGAGCCGGTGTTCGAGGTTGCGGTGTTCCGGGCTCCCACTACCGAAGCTGAACTACTTGTCGCAAGCGTCTTTTCGGAGATTCTCGGTGTCGAGCACATCGGAGCGGACGACAGCTTCTTCGAGTTGGGTGGCAACTCATTGGTCGCAGCGAGGGTTGCTGCTCGGCTGAGCGCAGCAGTTTCCGTGGAGGTCCCACTGCGACTCATCTTCGCTACTTCGACGGTCAGCGAACTTGCAGAACGAATTGCACTCGGAATTCGGGTGGGCTTCGATGCGAAAACCGATGATGCACTACGAACGCTTCTGCCGCTGAGAACGACAGGGAGCGATGTGCCGTTGTTCTGTGTTCATCCACTCGTTGGACTGGCGTGGCCTTTTGCGCCGTTGGCGGCTGTTGTGGACCGTTCGATTCCGCTTTATGGATTGCAGAGCCCTGTTCTGACTGATGAGGCATTCCAAGGACGATCCCTTGACGATTACGCGGATCGCTACGTGGATGAGATCACCCGGGTTCAGCAGTCAGGCCCGTACCGAATTCTCGGTTGGTCGCTCGGCGCGATCATTGCTCAAGCGGTTGCGGCGAAGATGGAGGAGCGAGGCGAGATCGTTGAGGCGTTGATCTTGCTGGACGGTTCGCCGGAAACACGCGACGAATCAGAGCACGCTGTCCAGGTGCGCGCTGAGTTGGCTGCAATGGGGATTGTCTTCGGCGAGAACGAAAAGCTCGATGAATTGTCGGTCGAAAGGTCTGCAGAGATCTTGACGGCTGTCGACGGAGAGAGAATCGGACTCGATGCGTCTGCGATCAAGCGGTTGCTCACAAGCATTGCGATTTCGGCGAAGCTGATCAACGCCCATCGGCCGCAGTCGTTCGGGGGGCCGATCACCTTCGTGAGTTCGTTGGATCGTTCGGACGCAAAGCAAGCCGATAAGGTTTGGGGTCCGTACGCGCAAGGAGAACTGACGGATGAATTGGTCGACGTTCACCACCTGGAGATGATGTCTCCTGAAGGCGTTCGCGCTATCGGGCTGATCATTGAGCGTGTGTTGCGCGGTGGCGCCGCTGATTGATCAACCGGCGTATACGAGCCTGGTCGGGCGACGGCCAGGCTCGTATGCTTCGCTCTTCGTGATTGGCCTTGTAGGAGGTCATGTTCACCCGTGACAGCGCACGCTTGTCGATCGGAGTTTGTCGAGCGTGCGATTTCGACCGCTGCGGCTGACCATCTCGACGTCTGGGGCAGCTATGCGCAGGGGATCGGCGTGAATTCCGGATCGAGCGCGGATTTTACGAGGTCCAACGAATGCGCGTCACGAACCAGCCCCGCATGCGAGGCAGTGTTGCCTGGGCATCCATCCTGGACCCAGACGTTGTTTACAACGGAATTGGGGCCTGCGGTAAGGAACGAAGCTTCCGGAGGGGTTGAAATCTGGTCGTGAGCGGTCGCGATTACGGTATACGTAACTCCCGGTTGGGTTTCCGAGCCCGCATTGAGCTCAGTCAACAGCGGTGTCCCTTGAAGTTGTTGAACACCGGCTGGTCCCCAAATCGCCTGAACCAAGAGGTCTCCAGGAAGCCCCATATCTGAGAGTTGTTTGGCGTTTGCTTGCAAGCCGCCGAAGGTCGTTCCGTGGTTGGTAGCGCCGAGGGTGACCAGAGAATGGACGGCGTTTTTCGACGGATCTTCCGGAGTCGAACCACCGTCGAACTTCAGGTACTGGCGAGCGACGACTCCCCCTTGGGAGTGGCCTACGAGATCCACCTGGCCTGCACCCGTATGACGGCGAACTGAATCAACGAAGGTTGCAAGCTCTTTCGCTGAAGTCGCAATGTCCCTGATACCCCATTGGAGAGCGTTGGGATTGAAGATTTCCCGTGCCCCTCCATAATTGAGAGCAAATACGCAGTAGCCGAGATCAGCAAGTTGCGGGGAAAGTTCAGCCCAGGTATCAACCATGTTCGCGGTTGTTCCATGGATGAGAACTACCGGACGAGGATGATCGGCGCTCGGAACGCAATTCCAGTTGTTGGAGCCCGCCGGCGATGGACCCATAGTCGCGAAACCAGGGCTGGGTTCTCGATCATCCGCCAGGGCACTAACTGAGGTGCCAGACAGCAGGAAACACGTTCCCAGTACGACCAGCATGATCCGAATGAACCGCACCGCTGATTCCTCCTATGAAGCTAATCGGTGCCTCGTGCTGGAGTTGAAGCCAGCACGAGGCACTTGAATCAGACGCCCAGAGACTGTGCGATGAATGGCCAGGACTTGTGTAGATCGTCTTGCCAGTAGCCCCATGAATGGGTACCTGTTGGTCGGAAATCCACTACTGCCGGAATATTCAGTTCGAAGAGCCGCTTCGCCATGTTGGAGGTACACAGGTTGGTTGCAAGCTCGATCGGACTGCCGACAACGATCTGGTCGAACATCGCAGCGCGGCCGTCCTGGATGCGCGGATTAGCAGGGGTGTCATTGGGGAAACCGGGGAGCCCGCTGCCGGTGCTCATGTAAATCTGTGTGCCACGCAGCTTCTCAGCGTTCACAAGGGGGTCGTGTTCCCGCCAACCGGGGCCGTCGAACGGACCCCACATGTTCTGCACGTCGTCAACGCCGCCGATCCACTCCGTGGTGGTCTTGACGAACTGCTGGCCGAGCGGATCGCTGGTCTGAGCACACCCGCTGAATGCGGCAACGGAGTTGTAAAAACCTGGGTACTCGATCGCCAGGTTGAGCACAGAAGTACCCGACATCGAGATTGCTGCAATCGACTGTTCGCCATTGCTGCCAAGTTGCTTGTTCAGCAACGGGGGGAGCTCCTTACCCAGAAAAGTGCTCCACATGTTCTTACCAAGTTTCGGGTCTTCCTTCTGCCAGTCGGTGTAGTACGACAGGCGTCCACCAACTGGCGTCGCGACGTTGACGTTCTTGTCCTGGAAGAAGTCGACGACATCGGTCTGGTACTCCCAAGTAGCGGAATCTTGTCCACCACCGGCTCCGTTGAGCAAGTACAGGATGGGACGGGGCGCGGAGTCATCGGCAGGAGTGATGACCTGAATTGGAACAACGCGGTCCATCGACGCCGCGTATACATTCACGATCTTTTGGCGATCGTTCACTTGCTCGACTGAGACGACGTAAGAACCACTCGTGACGGGCTCCACCGAATCTCCGCCGCCCTGGTGAGTGACAGGCGACGCAGTTGCGATACCGGCCGGAACCAGAGCGCACACCATCGTCACCGCGGCGACACCGGTAGCGCGCCTCCACATGGACTGCCTTGTACGCGTCAAGTTAGATACCTCTCGTTGCGTGGCACGGGTACATCGATGCTCATCCCTGGTGCCACTTGTTTCTCGAACTGTGAAGTCGGTTTGCGGTCTGTATTCGTTACGACATCGCCGCGGCGCGTCGGTATCCCCGAATTGCTGGGTAGACGAAGACCAGAATCATGCCGATGGACCAGATCAGCGTCTTGACGAGGGGTTCCGCCACAGGACCGCCCAACGACAGCCCTCTCATCGTGTCGATAGCGACGGACATCGGTTGCTCTGCCACCACTGGTTGAAGCCACTTCGGGTAGGCCATCACAGGGACGAATCCGGAATTGAAGAACATCAATAGTGTGCACGAGATGGATACGATTTCGACGAGCGGCAAGTTGTCGGAGACAGTGGCCAGGGCCGTCACCATCATGGCAAAACCGACGCCGAAAATGACGGGCAACGCCAAGATCGCGAAGGCCGCCAGCGGACCTTGATTGAATCGGAACCCCAGCAGATAGCCGACGCCGAGAATCACGATTGACGTGAGAAGAACTCGGACTGCTTCTGCGATCATGCGTCCGACGAGACTCGAGGCGCGATGCGCGGGGAGCGTCCAGAATCGACTCAGCAGTCCGGACGCGCGTTCACCTTTGAGGCCGACGGCGCTCGCAATCGACCCGAACATAGCGCCTACGAGGATGATCAGTGGAACTGTCCCGAAAATACTCGACTGGCCGGTTGCTGCTGTAATCGAATTGCCCAATACGACCCGGAACATGAGCAACATGAATGCTGGGTATATGAGGGCTTGAATGGCCGTCGACGGATCTCGCAGCCAGGTGAGCAGCAGGCGTTTAGCCTGAATCCCACTGTGCACGACCAGCGCCTTGAACGAGTTCTCGGGGAGCGCTTTATCCGGGTAAGGGAAGTTGAACCCCTCGACCGGGCGGACTACAGCCATGAATCGATCTGTCGGTTCGTTCATGACCGCCTCATACTTGCCCAGAACGCGAGTGGCGCGAACACGACGATCAACCCGATAGTCCACGCAACGACGGGAAACAGGACGCTCCAGGTGACTCCGCCTTGTGCAAGATCACGCATGGCGAATGAAAACTGCGATACCGGTTGATTGCGTACAAACGGCCGAATCCACTCGGGAAAGCCGGTCTCGGGCGCAAAACCGCAGGACAACATCCCCAGAATCAACTGTGGCAATGTCAGCGCTTGACTGGTGGCCTGCGGGCTCTTCGACAATGAGCCGATGGCGTCACCAGCGAAGGACAGGCAGGTGCTGAACGCCAGGGCGACAGCGCAGAACAAGACGGCCTGCCCGACTCCGGCTGAGAATCGAAAACCGATCAAGTGGCCGAACGCCAATGCGGCAGCAAGCGAGACTGTTGATCTGACGAACCCACTGGATTGACGGGACAGCAGCGGGATCGGGCCGACGACCGGCATGGTTTTCATCCGGTTGCTGAAGCCGGTGATCGATTCGGTCGAAGACATTTGAGCAGCCGAGATCGATGTGAATGCCATCGCCTGCAGGACAATGATCGGCATCAAGAACTGCGCGTAGTTGATCCCTTGAAGTTGCATGACGAACTTCAAGGGAAGGTAGAACCCGATCGTGAAGATCAGCGGTGCGATGACTGCAACGAGCAGCTCATAGCGCTTGACCATCGATTTGACGGTGCGTGCAGTCAGCACCCACCACTGATTGATCGCTGATGGATGCGGTCGGCGGTGCTTTCCAACGCTTAAAGCCTCGGGAACTGCAATCTTGCTGCGACTTTCCCCGCGGACAGTCACTTGATCGACCCCGAATTTTGTAGTTGTCGTCACGGCGTCTCGCTTACGTGCTGTTCACCTGTGAGTGAAAGAAAGACGTCATCGAGTGACGGGCGACGAAGCGCGATGTCTGCAAGCGGAATCCGTGCGTGGTCCAGACGACGCAGCGCTTCGGAGAGGGTTCCTGCGCCGACAGGTGCGGGGATAGCGATGCGACCGCTTTCTTGTGCCAGATCGAATCTGAAGTCGCGGGGGACCAGATTGCCCAGGGCATGGACCGCATGAGGCAGCTGTTTGAGATCTGCGGGCACAATCTCGCAGAAGCTTGCGCCGGTTCGCGCCTTCAGTTGGTCAGCAGTCCCCTCAGCAATGACTGCGCCTTTGTCGATGACGATGATGTTGTCGCTCAGTAAATCTGCCTCTTCGAGGTACTGAGTTGTCAGGAGCACGGTGATTCCCTGCTCCTTCAGTGACTGGACCAGCGACCAGACGCTCTGCCGACTGCGCGGATCCAAGCCGGTGGTCGGCTCGTCGAGGAAAACGACCTCGGGGCGAACAACCAGGCCACACGCGATATCGATTCGTCGGCGCATACCGCCGGAGTAGTTCCTCACTACTCGAGATCCTGCTTCGACGAGGTCGAATTGAGAGAGCAGGTCGGCAGCGCGCACCTTCGCCGACATTCGGTCGAGACCCATCAACCTGCCGAACAGTTCGATGTTCTCCCGGCCGGTGAGTGAATCGTCCAGGGCGGCGAACTGCCCGGTCATCATGATGGAGCGTCGAACCTCGGGAGCATTGCGCACTACGTCGTAGCCAGCCACCATCGCGCGTCCACTGGTGGGACGAATGAGCGTGGAGAGGACCTTCACCGTCGTCGTCTTGCCTGCGCCGTTGGGACCTAAGATGCCGAGCACTGTCCCACGTGGGGCGGTGAAGTTGATCCCTCGCAGCGCGTGCACGTTCTTGAAGGACTTGTGTACGTCCTCCACTAGTACCGCTGCGTCCGTGGAAAAGGGCATCAACACTCCGCTGTCTGCATTGTCGGAACGGGCACGCGCTCCCGACGGGCGCACAGATGCCTTCTGTCTTCTATCCGTGATCTCCGCTCAGATGTTACCGGAGGGTCAAACCGACACTCGGGCAATCGGACGCGTGAGAGGGAGTATGTGGCTCCTGCCAGCAACTCTCACCTTCGATTTCACCTTGTGGCAAGAATCACAAATATTCTTTGTAACGTAAAGATCTCTTCTAATTGAACGAATGACCAAATAGATTTTCAGCGCATCTGCGCAGGTGGGTATTCGGTTGCGCGGACCGGAGGTCTTTGATTTGACCGGTGACGAAAGTCCCCCGATTCCTTCCGGTTGGTCCCCTGGGCCCGCTGCTCGATGTCTTGTGGAGAGATTCGCGATACCGTTGGGAAATGGCGAACGCGACGTTGTCGGTGGTTGTTCCGGCTTTTAATGAATCTGAATACATCGAAACGTGCATCGAAGCGCTCATTGCTCAAGGTGAATATGTCGACGAAATCATCATCGTTGACAATAATTCCTCGGACAACACTTCCGAGTTGATCGAGAAGTATCAAAGTAGTTGTCCCAAGGTTCGGCTTCTCAAAGAATCCCGCCCCGGGGTGGTGCATGCGAGAAACAAAGGGTTTGACGCGGCGAGTGGAGAAATTATCGGACGTATCGACGCGGATACGATCGTGGGGGAAGACTGGGCCGTTGCGGTTCACGAATTCTTCGAGCGTCGCGACGATTTCTCGGGCGTAACTGGCCTGACTTACCTTTATGAATCTCCGATCGCCGGCCTTCAGCGCCGATGGACGAATTGGCGACTCGGTCGCGGGGCTCAGGGGGCGGTTCGGCCCGTTGTTGCAGTTCCAGGCAGTAACATGGCGATGCGTCGGTCGGCTTGGTTGGCCGTTAGGGGTGCGGTCAGCGATCGAACCGACATTCATGAGGATATCGATCTATCCCTCTGCATGGCGCATGTTCGTTGCGCAGTGGGGCAGATCTCGAGCATGGCCGCAAAGGTTTCGGGTAGACGTGGAGTTAGTTCGCCGCGAGTGTATGCACGATATAATCGAGCATCGAAGAAAACCCTCGAGCATCATGGTGTATCGAATTGGAAGTTAACATTCTTGATTGCAGCAGACAGTATTCTGCATGCAATCTTGTGGCCTCTTTATCGAATTTATGACAAGGATTCCGGACAACTCTCGTCTCGGGTCTTGGGTCGGAGGCAGCGGGCGCGGGATCTTCCCGTCTTTTCTTGATAAATCCGTCCGGTATTGATTCGAGAACGCTCGTGTCTAGCTGAAAAATCGGGAGTGCCCGATAATTGCGGACTATTGCTGGTTCTCGTTCGTTGCGAACTATTTCTTTTATTGCACGGGATTAACTGGCAGAATATTTATCTGCAGCGATTGTTACTTCTGGTGTAACTTGTAGCTTTTGGAGCAGGGACGTTATTCCACTGTAGTCCTGCACGAACAGTTCGTTGTGCGGTTCCAATGCGACATCGTCGAGCATCTTCCGTCCTCCAGGTATGGCTTCAATTTCCATGATTGCTCGCCACGCGCCGAAGTCGGTCCCGCTGAACGCACGCATTGCGTCCTCGAAACCTTCGAGTAGATAGCTGCGATCTCCACCACCCAGGGAATCCCAGACCAGGACGGCCAATTCCCCGGCAATCGAGGCATGGCAGTACTCGTCGCGAGCGTGCAACCGAATGGTCGCGCGGTTGATCGACTGAACGCCCGGATCGTCCGAGATCAGGTCGAGGTATGCGGTGATCGACACCTCGGCGACGGTCATGAACGCCAACTGTGTCAGGGCAATCTTGCGAGGCCCCTCGGCTGCGTCGAGGGCTTGCGCCTGCGTGCGGACCGTCAGGACGTCGGGCAATGCCTTGGCCGGCAGCCCCCAGCCCCTGCCTCGACGGGTCGCTGAACTGGCATTGAAGTGCATGAGCGTGTGATATTGCTCGTCGACCATCGCCTGATTGACCGCCACTGCAGCCCAATCTCCGAGACCGACGCCGAGTCGGTCTTCGGCGAGAACGTCGAAGCCGGGATTGACGACGTACTTCTCGATGTCCATGACGTTCTTGTTGAACGCGATCCATGCCCAGGCTTGCAGGCGTTGCTTCTGCTCGGGGCTCAATGCCAGGTAGGTCGGATGCTCCGCGAACGGGAGAAGTGCTTCGGGGTAGTCGGACAACGACGAATCGAAGAGATCGTCCAGTTCCGGCTCCGCCTTCTTCACGGTTGCCCGGCGCGCCCAATTGCTCGCAAGGCGGCGGACGATTGCACTCTCGACCGGATCGGAGGCGTCGTACTCCGGGAGGCTGGGCGGACTCACTCCAGGTCTCATCGTGCCCTACTCTCTGTGCCCTTCGGCGATCTCTCTGTGCCCTTCGGCAATGCGATCGAACAAGCTCTGGCACTCCGCGTTCAATTCGCCTGAGCGATTGTCTAGCGCTGCGTCGGCGGTTTTCATCAGCGTCGTGAAGTCGCCGAGGGTCTCGGCCGCCCTGTCCACCTGTGCGGTGGCATCGAACAGTGCTTTTCGTGTCGCACCTGCGTACGGATTGCCCGCTTGTACGTCCCAGTACACCTCCGGTTCGCCGCCGGCTACACGCGCCAGGAGCGCGAGCAAGGCCCGATGCGGGGGAGGGGCGACCGCGAGGAGTTCGTCCGCGGAAACTCCGAGTTCGGCCAGGGCAACGCCGAAAGCCAGCACCGACGCGTGTGTCAGAACCTGGGTAGCTGCGGCCAACCGGTCGTGACGATCGGCGTCCATCACCGCGACCGACGCTCCCCACGAGCGCACGACGTCGAGGAATCTGTCGGACTGCGGACCGCCGACGTACGGCACTGCGATGACGGTCCGACCGCGTGGCCCGAGCGACGGACGGAACATGGGGTTGAGTCCGAGGAACTCCCCTTCTCGGCCGGCGTCGGCGATTGCTGCGTCCATCCGCGATTTGACCGACAGCGTGTCCACAACGAGAGCGCCGGATGTCCGAAGGCTCGGTAGTGCGGCTAGAGCGACCTGTTCGGGAACCGCGAGCACTATGATGCGCGAGGACTCCACGTGCGCGAGGGCTTGCTCACTGGGTTTCGTGATGTCTCCGACGACTACATCTCCGTCGGGATCGCTGCCTGCTGGGTCGACGACGGTGACGGTCGACCCCCCGGCGCGAAGCAGTTCGACGAACATGGATCCGACGGCACCCAGCCCGCCGACAACCGTCGCTGTGCCTGATGCCGCCGTCATGGCTGGATCTACCCGCCGTACTCGAGGACCCGCGAGGACACCGCATCGAGCGCACGGAGCAGCGTGGACGCCTTGACCGTGGTCTCGTCGAATTCTTCTTCCGGATCGGACAACGCTGTGATGGCACCGCCGATTCCGAAGGTCACGCCGCTCTCGGTGCAGACCAGCGACCGGATCACGATCGAGAGGTCCGCGGCGCCACCGAGCGCGAAGTACCCGATCGATCCCGAGTAGACCCCACGTGGGCCTGATTCGAGGCGGTCGATGATCTCCATCGTCCGTACCTTCGGGGCGCCGGTCATCGATCCACCGGGGAACGCGGCACGCACACAGTCCACCGCCGACGACCCCGGACTCAGGTGTCCGCGCACCGTCGACACCATTTGGTGAACGGACGAGTACGACTCGATCGCGAACAGCCTCGGAACGTGGACACTTCCCGGAACGCAGACCTTGGTGAGGTCGTTGCGGGTGAGGTCCACGATCATCAGGTTCTCGGCGCGGTCCTTCTCGCTGTCGAGCAGGTCCTGCCGTAGGGCAGCATCACGCGCTCGGGTGACGCCGCGCGGGCGGGTCCCTTTGATCGGCTTGGACTCGACGTTGCCGGCCGAGTCGACACGAAGGAACCGCTCAGGCGAGGCCGAGACCACCGAGATGCCGGTGAAGTCGAGAAGTGCGCTGTACGGCGTCGGATTGATCGAGCGCAGATACTCGAACGCCTGCTGTGCATCGATCGTCTCGTCGACGCTCGCCATGTTGGTCAGACACACCTCGTAGGACTCACCCGCCCGGATCTCCGAGAGGGCCGTTCCGATCAACGACAGGTACTGATCGCGATCATGCCGAAGGCGAGCCTGCGTCCAGACGGTGTCGCTGATCAGCGGAACGGGGGTGCGTTCCGGAAGGTCCGCGCCGATCCGCGCCAGGGTGTCGACGGTCGATTCGAGCCAATCGTCATAGCCGGCGTCCCGGACTTTCTCGCGCAACCTCAAAACGTGAGTGCGGCCCGCGGTGTGATCGATGACGACGGCGCGATCGGCAAACACCAGAGCGGCATCAGGAGTGGGTGCCGGATGGACTGCCCTTCCTCCGGTCTGTGCTTTCAGTTCGTAGCCGAGGTATCCCACGTAGCCGAGGTTGAAGTCGAGTTCCGGATGCGAGGGCACGAAGCGTGTCGAGAGTTGTGCGTCCAAGTAATCGAAGAAAGGAACTCGAATGTGCTCGTCGGACAAGCCTTTTCGGCTGACAGTCAGTACCTCGGCTTGCACGTCGTACGTGATGAACTCGGCCAGCGGCCCCGACGAATCGCCGAGAATCGAAAAGCGCGCACTCGGCTCTGCGGTTGCCGCGCGGTCCAGCCAGAACGCGTTCGGGCCGTCGGCGAACAGTGCTGCATAGGCCGCCGACGGGTCCACTGCAAAATCGAGAGTCACGTCGTCGACGTCGTAGTTGATCGCCGGCCGCAGGTCGGGTGTTTGCGGAACAGGTTCGGGTCGGATCACCGAATCCAGAGTGCGTCCGACGGACAGATCGCGGAAGTTCGCGAGCAAATCTATGCCGAACTCGGTACTGATGGACTCCGGATGGAACTGAACGCCCCACATCGGCTTGGTCCGGTGCCGGACACCCATTAGCAGACCGTCGGACGTCCACGCGGTACGAACGAAGGCGTTCGGCAGATTCTCGACGGTCAACGAGTGGTAGCGAACAGCTCGGAACGGCGACGGAAGTCCGGCAAAGATGCCCGAGCCGTCGTGATCGATCAGCGAAATTCGGCCGTGCATCGGGACGGGCGCAACCACCACGTCCGCGCCGAACAACTCGCACAGGCCCTGGTGGCCGAGACAGACACCGAGAAGTGGGAGAGGCGCTTCTTCGATGAAACGGCGGCTGATTCCGAAATCACGGTCGCGATCCGGCCGGCCGGGACCTGGGGAGATGACCACGTTGTCGTACGACGCGAGATCGAGGGAATCCCAATCCGCGTCGTTGCGGACCACGGTCGGCACAACCCCGTTGACCTCGGTCAACAGGGTGAACAGGTTGTAGGTGAACGAGTCGTAATTGTCCACCAGAAGGGTGCGGGAACTCATGTCGATGATCCTGATCTCGGTCCGACGGATTCCCGAACAGTGTCCTCCTCCTCAACAGGTGCGTTGATCACCAGGTCTTCGAGTCGACAGGTCTCGGCAATCATCAGCTCGTACAGGGCGTTGAAGAAGTCGGGGGAGAGGTCGTGTCTACGGGCGAATTCACGCGCCCGCTCCTGCACGAGGCGGACGCGGCCGGGTTGCATCATCGGAACCTCGCGGGAGCGCTTCCACTCGCCGATGCGCAGGCAGAGTTCCAGCCGCTGCCGCACCGTCTCGAGAAGTAGAACGTCGATGGCGTCGAGGTCGCGCCGGAAGCTGTCCAATCCCTCGGCCTCGTCCGGATACGACGAGGTCTGCGTGCCTGCTTCGGAACTCGTTGTGGTCAAGAACTCTTCCACGAGGCCTCCCGGTGCTCGGCGTGACGCGAGGTCGACAATGTGGTGCCCGGAACGCAACCCACCTCCGGACACCGGCACCCCGACCGACCATCGCCGTTCGGGGAGGTGTTCCACGATCGTCATTCGCCGAAACCTGCGGTGGTGCCTAATTCTGCGAAACCTGATTGGCGGGCGAATCAGGTTGCGATGCAGGCGGGTTCGTGAGTGCCTACTTGGGGGAGACCCAGGTGGTGATTTCGGCGTGGACTACTTCCTTGCCGCCCCGGTCGAAGA
Source organism: Rhodococcus sp. YH3-3 (assembly GCF_001653035.1). Lineage (NCBI taxonomy): Bacteria > Bacillati > Actinomycetota > Actinomycetes > Mycobacteriales > Nocardiaceae > Rhodococcus > Rhodococcus sp. YH3-3. Next base: position 2,397,215 of record NZ_BCWH01000001.1, read on the forward strand.
TCGAGATGGGAACGAGAAGTTCCGTGCCACTCTCGATCGCCGCGAAGTCCGGCAAAGTCTCGAGTCGGGCGACCGCCCGCAGGCCGGTCTCGGCCTTGGCGAGGTAGTCGACCTTCATCGACTTGGGGATCCAGCGGTGCGAGTTCGGAACCGTCGCTTCGCTCAGCATGCCCATCGCGACCTCCGCGAGGTTGCAGGCAGCGATCGCGTGAAAAGTGCCGAGATGGTTGTGGACGCCCCACCATTTGGGGGAGCGGACCTCGCAGAGCCCTGGTTCCAACTTGGTCACCCGGGGGAGAACAGAGGCGAAATAGGGCACGCGAATGGACATCGCCGCCGAGAAAACTGCATGTCCGAGGGCATTGTCCGGCAATTTCTGCCATCCGCGATAGGTAGGGCTGGAGGTAGTCATAGGCCTATCTTACTTCTGAGTAAGGTTGTTGTCGCGCAGCTCACTCGGAAAAGGCAGTTCGGGGGAGTTGAGGATTTGGGCCAGGTACGGCATACTGGTCGGGTTGCCTTGTCCGGGACGCGGTCGATTGCGGCCGTGATCGGGTAAGGGTAAGACGTCACAGACGATCGATCGCAGATCCCGTCAGGGTAATCGGGTCAACGACTGTGACCATGCAAGACGAGAAGTAATGCAGGACGGAAGCAGTACCTACTTTGTGTTCGACATCGAACACGTCCGGTATGCATCACGCGCCAGATAATCGAAAGATTGTCCGGCGCAGGATGAGTGAGAAGGCGACACGCCCGACCGCGTGTACCGGAGAACAATGACAAACGAACAGCGGCAGCAGATCCTGATCTCGATCCGAATCTCGGTACTCCCGAGAACTTGGACTTGGTCCCGATCGCTTCAGTGTTCGTCGTGTCATCGTCCAGGCAAGGACTGTGCAGACGAGGTAGCTCGAGCCTGACCAGGCGGGCTACGAAACGCGGCAAGAAAAGGACACTAAGCGTGGCGGGACAAAAGATCCGCATCAGGCTCAAGGCCTACGACCACGAGGCGATCGACGCGTCAGCGCGCAAGATCGTCGAGACGGTAACCCGTACGGGTGCCCGCGTCGTTGGACCTGTGCCGTTGCCGACCGAGAAGAACGTATATTGCGTCATCCGCTCGCCGCACAAGTACAAGGACTCGCGCGAGCACTTCGAGATGCGTACTCACAAGCGGCTGATCGACATTCTCGACCCGACGCCGAAGACGGTTGACGCGCTCATGCGCATCGACCTTCCGGCCAGTGTCGACGTGAACATTCAGTGACGGCGGAGACAAAAACAATGACTGATACCAAGATCAAGGGAATCCTGGGCACCAAGCTCGGCATGACCCAGGTCTTCGACGAGAACAACCGGGTTGTCCCGGTCACCGTCGTGAAGGCTGGGCCGAACGTCGTAACCCAGATCCGTACCGAAGAGCGTGACGGCTACAGCGCCGTTCAGCTCGCGTTCGGCGCCATCGACCCGCGCAAGGTGAACAAGCCGACTTCCGGCCAGTTCACCAAGGCTGGTGTGACCCCGCGTCGCCACGTAGTGGAGCTCCGCGTTGCGGACACCTCCGACTACGAGGTCGGCCAGGAGCTCACCGCCGAGGTCTTCGAGGACGGCGCATACGTCGACGTCACCGGAACCAGCAAGGGCAAGGGCTTCGCCGGAACCATGAAGCGTCACGGCTTCAAGGGACAGGGCGCGTCGCACGGTACCCAGGCTGTTCACCGCCGCCCGGGCTCCATCGGTGGCTGTGCAACTCCCGGCCGCGTGTTCAAGGGCATGCGCATGTCCGGACGCATGGGTAGCGACCGCATCACGACGCAGAACCTCTCGGTCCACAAGGTGGATGCAGAGAACGGCCTGCTGCTGATCAAGGGTGCGATCCCCGGCCGCAAGGGCGGCCTCGTGATCGTCAAGAGTGCAGTGAAGGGTGGTGCACGGGCATGACCAGCACCGAGACCAAGTTGACCCTGGACGTCAAGGTCGCCGGCGGCAAGACCAACGGCACCGTCGATCTCCCCGCTGAGATCTTCGACGCTCCGGCCAACATCGCGCTTCTCCATCAGGTTGTCGTCGCGCAGCTCGCAGCTGCTCGTCAGGGAACCCACTCCACCAAGACCCGCGGCGACGTCCGCGGCGGTGGCAAGAAGCCGTACCGCCAGAAGGGCACCGGCCGCGCACGCCAGGGCTCGACTCGCGCACCGCAGTTCGTCGGCGGCGGAACCGTTCACGGCCCGCAGCCGCGTGACTACAGCCAGCGCACCCCCAAGAAGATGAAGGCAGCCGCTCTTCGCGGAGCCCTCTCTGACCGCGCACGCAACGAGCGCATCCACGTCATCACCGAACTGGTTGCAGGGCAGACGCCTTCGACCAAGGGCGCAATCGCGTTCCTCGGCGAGATTTCGGATCGCAAGAAGCTGCTGCTCGTCGTGGGTCGCCAGGATGTAGCCGCTTGGAAGAGCGTGCAGAACCTGGAAGGCGTGCATCCCATTGCACCCGACCAGCTCAACACCTACGACGTGCTCAATGCAGACGATGTCGTGTTCAGCGTCGAGGCACTCAACGCGTTCATCCACGGGCCCGCAGAGAGCGCTCAGAACAAGGAGGACGCCAAGTGAGCACCATCGCTGACCCCCGCGACATCCTGCTCGCTCCGGTCATCTCCGAGAAGTCCTACGGACTGATCGAGGAAGGCACCTACACCTTCCTGGTGCACCCGGACTCGAACAAGACGCAGATCAAGATTGCCGTCGAGAAGGTCTTCGGCGTCAAGGTGACCAGCGTCAACACCGCCAACCGTCAGGGCAAGCGTAAGCGGACCCGATTCGGTTACGGCAAGCGCAAGGACACCAAGCGCGCGCTCGTGACCCTGTCCGCTGACAGCAAGCCCATCGAGATCTTCGGAGGACCGGTCGCGTAAGCGCCGGGACTTGACGAGACATAGAGGACGAGAAGACTCATGGCAATCCGTAAGTACAAGCCGACAACACCGGGCCGTCGTGGCTCGAGCGTCTCGGACTTCGCCGAGATCACTCGGTCGACCCCCGAGAAGTCGCTGGTTCGCCCGCTGCACGGTCGCGGTGGACGTAACGCACACGGTCGTATCACCACCCGTCACAAGGGTGGCGGACACAAGCGTGCATACCGACTGATCGATTTCCGTCGCAACGACAAGGACGGCATCCCGGCAAAGGTCGCTCACATCGAGTACGACCCCAACCGCACAGCAAACATCGCACTCCTGCATTACGCAGACGGTGAGAAGCGCTACATCATCGCCCCCAAGGGCCTGGTGCAGGGTTCACCGGTCGAGTCCGGTGCAGGCGCCGACATCAAGCCGGGCAACAACCTGCCGCTGCGCAACATCCCGACTGGTACCACCATCCACGGTGTGGAACTGCGTCCCGGCGGCGGAGCCAAGATGGCTCGTTCCGCAGGCGCCAGCATCCAGCTCCTCGGTAAGGAAGGCAGCTACGCCACGCTGCGTATGCCTTCCGGTGAAATCCGTCGCGTCGACGTGCGCTGCCGCGCATCCGTCGGCGAGGTCGGCAACGCCGAGCAGTCGAACATCAACTGGGGCAAGGCCGGCCGTATGCGTTGGAAGGGCAAGCGCCCGACCGTTCGTGGTGTCGTGATGAACCCGGTCGACCACCCGCACGGTGGCGGCGAGGGCAAGACCTCAGGTGGACGCCACCCGGTCAGCCCGTGGGGTAAGCCTGAAGGCCGTACCCGCAAGAACAAGGCAAGCGACAAGATGATCGTCCGTCGCCGCCGCACCGGCAAGAACAAGCGCTAGGAGGGAGTGAAGGATGCCACGCAGCCTTAAGAAGGGCCCGTTCGTCGATGACCACCTCCTCGCGAAGGTGGATGTACAGAACGAAAAGGGAACCAAGCAGGTCATCAAGACCTGGTCCCGTCGTTCGACAATCATCCCGGACTTCATCGGCCACACGTTTGCAGTTCACGACGGCCGCAAGCACGTCCCCGTGTTCGTTTCCGACTCCATGGTCGGACACAAGCTCGGAGAGTTTGCACCGACCCGCACGTTCAAGGGTCACATCAAGGATGATCGGAAGGCGAAGAGGCGATGAGCAACACCGAAACCGCCAACCCGACTGCCAAGGCTGTAGCGAAGCACGTTCGCGTTACGCCGATGAAGGCACGTCGAGTTGTGGACCTGGTCCGCGGGCGCTCGGTTGAAGACGCCCTGAACATCCTGAAGTTCGCGCCGCAGGCAGCGAGCGAGCCGGTCGCCAAGGTGATCGCCTCCGCAGCAGCCAACGCCGAGAACAACCTCGACCTCGACCCCAGCACGCTTGTCGTTGCTACGGCGTTCGTGGACGAGGGCGCGACCCTCAAGCGGTTCCAGCCGCGTGCACAGGGACGTGCGTTCCGTATTCGCAAGCGCACCAGTCACATCACCGTGATCGTGGAGAGCCTGCCGAAGACCGGAACATCGACCCGTAATCGCCGGAAGGGAAGTGCTCAGTAGTGGGCCAGAAAATCAACCCGCACGGCTTCCGTCTCGGCATCACCACCGACTGGAAGTCTCGCTGGTACGCAGACAAGCAGTACGCGGAGTACGTCAAGGAAGACGTCGCGATCCGTAAGCTCCTCGCCACCGGCATGGAGCGCGCAGGAATCGCGAAGGTCGAAATCGAGCGCACCCGTGACCGTGTTCGCGTGGACATCCACACTGCACGTCCGGGCATCGTCATCGGCCGCCGCGGCGCCGAAGCCGATCGCATCCGCTCCGAGCTCGAGAAGCTGACCGGCAAGCAGGTTCAGCTGAACATCCTCGAGGTCAAGAACGCAGAAGCTGAAGCACAGCTCGTCGCACAGGGTGTGGCCGAGCAGCTCTCGAACCGCGTTGCCTTCCGTCGTGCAATGCGCAAGGCCATCCAGTCGGCCATGCGTCAGCCCAACGTCAAGGGAATCCGCGTTCAGTGCTCCGGTCGTCTCGGCGGCGCCGAGATGTCCCGGTCGGAGTTCTACCGCGAAGGCCGTGTGCCGCTGCACACGCTTCGTGCGGACATCGACTACGGCCTCTACGAGGCCAAGACCACCTTCGGTCGCATCGGCGTCAAGGTCTGGATCTACAAGGGCGACATCGTCGGTGGCAAGCGTGAGCTCGCCGCCAACACGGCCGCACCGGCCGGGGATCGCCCGCGTCGTGAGCGTCCGAGCCGTCCGCGTCGTTCCGGTGCCACCGGTACCACTGCGACCAGCACCGAGGCCGGCCGCGCAGCGACCGCAACCGCCGATGCTCCCGCAACTGAACAGAATCAGGAGGGCTGACGCATGTTGATCCCACGGCGGGGCAAGCACCGCAAGCAGCACCACCCGAGCCGTTCGGGTGCCGCCAAGGGCGGTACCCAGGTGACCTTCGGTGACTACGGCATCCAGGCTCTCGAGCCTGCCTACATCACCAACCGGCAGATCGAGTCCGCTCGTATCGCCATGACTCGGCACATCAAGCGTGGCGGCAAGATCTGGATCAACATCTTCCCGGATCGCCCCCTCACGAAGAAGCCGGCCGAAACCCGAATGGGTTCCGGTAAGGGTTCGCCCGAGTGGTGGATTGCCAACGTCAAGCCCGGACGCGTTCTGTTCGAGATGACATACCCCAACGAGGAGATTGCTCGTGAGGCCCTGCGCCGCGCGATGCACAAGCTCCCGTGCAAGTGCCGGATCGTGACCAGAGAGGAGCAGTTCTGATGGCTACTGGAACCCCAGCAGCAGAGCTCCGCGAGCTCAGTGAAGACGAGCTGGTCACCCGGCTCCGTGAGTCGAAGGAAGAGCTTTTCAACCTTCGTTTCCAGATGGCTACCGGCCAGATGGACAACAACCGACGACTGCGCACCGTTCGTCACGAGATCGCGCGCATCTACACCGTCCTGCGTGAGCGTGAGCTCGGACTCGCTGTGGGTCCGGATGCAGGTGACGCGGCATGAGTGAGGAAAAAGCAGTGAGCACAGAAGAGCGCGCGAGCCGTAAGGTCCGTGTCGGATACGTCGTGTCCGACAAGATGGAAAAGACGATCGTGGTCGAGCTCGAAGACCGCGTCAAGCACAAGCTCTACGGCAAGATCATCCGCCGTACGACCAAGGTGAAGGCGCACGACGAGAACGGCGTTGCCGGCGTCGGCGACCGCGTTCAGCTGATGGAAACCCGTCCGCTGTCCGCGACGAAGCACTGGCGTCTGGTCGAGGTCCTCGAAAAGGCCAAGTAAGCCTGATCGAATCCTCGAGCTGATCGAGTATCACCGAATGGCCCGCTTCCCCTTGGGGGAGTGGGCCATTCGGCTTTCCGGGGGCTTTCGGGGCTTTCCGGGCGAAGGGTTCGAGTTGCGTCGAGTACGGCTGATTTGGTATTCGGTGAACCCTTCCCTACAATAGAACGGTTGCCTGTGGCAGAGGTGTGTCTTCACGTGCGCAGCTCGAACGGTGCTTGCAGTGATCGTCTCCCGACGTCAGTCGGTGGGACTGCAGCTCAGACACGACGCAGGTGGCAACAATGACCGCGCGCACCGGGTCGGTAATCCGTTGCGCACGAAATTCCAGGTCTAGGGAGATCAAGTGATTCAGCAGGAGTCGCGAGTTCGCGTCGCTGATAACACGGGTGCCAAGGAAATCCTTTGCATCCGCGTTCTCGGCGGTTCGTCACGTCGCTACGCCGGGATCGGTGACGTCATCGTCGCCACCGTCAAGGACGCAATCCCCGGTGGAAACATCAAGAAGGGTGAGGTCGTCAAGGCCGTCATCGTTCGCACGACCAAGGAGCGCCGTCGTCCGGACGGTTCCTACATCAAGTTCGACGAGAACGCTGCAGTGCTCATCAAGGCTGACAGTGATCCCCGTGGAACCCGCATCTTCGGACCCGTCGGCCGTGAGCTGCGCGAGAAGAAGTTCATGAAGATCGTTTCGCTTGCCCCGGAGGTGCTGTGATGAAGGTGCACAAGGGTGACACCGTTCTGGTCATCGCCGGCAAGGACAAGGGCGCGAAGGGCAAGGTCATTCAGGCCTACCCCGCGACCGACAAGGTCCTCGTCGAAGGCGTGAACCGAATCAAGAAGCACACCGCGGTTTCCGCGAACGAGCGCGGAGCATCCTCCGGCGGCATCGTCACGCAGGAAGCCCCGATCCACGTTTCCAACGTTGCAGTCGTCGACTCGGACGGAAACCCCACCCGCGTGGGCTACCGCACCGACGAAGAGTCCGGCAAGCGCGTTCGGATTTCCCGGAAGAACGGGAAGGACATCTGACATGACCTCCACCGAAAACAAGGTCCAGCCGCGCCTCAAGGCACGCTACCGCGCTGAGATCAAGGACGCGCTCAACAGCGAGTTCGACTACTCGAACGTCATGCAGATCCCCGGCGTCGTCAAGGTTGTCGTCAACATGGGCGTCGGCGACGCTGCCCGTGACGCCAAGCTGATCAACGGCGCTGTCCATGACCTGTCGCTGATCACGGGCCAGAAGCCCGAGATCCGCAAGGCACGTAAGTCCATCGCGCAGTTCAAGCTCCGCGAAGGTATGCCCATCGGTGCACGCGTCACCCTCCGTGGTGACCGCATGTGGGAGTTCCTGGACCGCCTCGTGTCTGTCGCTCTGCCCCGTATCCGCGACTTCCGCGGTCTCTCGGGCAACCAGTTCGACGGCAACGGCAACTACACGTTCGGCCTCAACGAGCAGTCGATGTTCCACGAGATCGACGTGGACAAGATCGATCGCCCCCGCGGCATGGACATCACCGTCGTGACCACCGCAACCAACAACGAAGAAGGCCGTGCACTGCTCAAGCACCTCGGCTTCCCGTTCAAGGAGAACTGAGCGCATGGCTAAGAAGGCATTGGTCAACAAGGCCAACAAGAAGCCCAAGTTCGCGGTTCGCGCCTACACCCGCTGCCAGCGGTGCGGTCGCCCGCACTCGGTGTTCCGCAAGTTCGGCTTGTGCCGTATCTGCGTTCGCGAGATGGCTCACGCCGGCGAGCTTCCCGGAGTTCGCAAGAGCTCTTGGTGATCTGAGGCCCTCGGGCTTCGTCACACCACGCATGTGAATGGGCGTGGGTTCCTTTGGAACCCACGCCCATTCGTGGTTTTCATCGAGATGTGAATCGTGCCGATCCTGAAAAGAACTGCCCCGCTGCGACTCTGGTTGAAAGCGATCATCGTTCGTCGGTGTCGTTCTTCGGTGCCGAACGAGCAGTTCAGATTTCGGGGTGCGTCGATAGCTTCCCGATCGCATCCTTCGGGCGGCAGTGGGGGAGGCGACATGGGATCCCGGTGGACACCTGCGCCGAAGTTCCCTACACTAGAGCGGTTGCCGTGGCTGACGCATGCGTTCAGCTCGGTGCGGTAACTTACGCCGTCTGACACAAGTCGGACGGCCCAGCCGAATTGCTGGAGGCCCACGATCGGATTCGTCCGGTGTTGCATGGGAACCACAGCGAGAAAGGTGTCGAGGTCGACCTATGACCATGACTGACCCCATCGCAGACTTCTTGACGCGTCTGCGCAACGCCAACACGGCGTACCACGATGAGGTGAAGCTTCCCCACTCGAAGATCAAGGCGAACATCGCCGAGATCCTCAAGCGCGAGGGCTACATCTCCGATTTCCGTACCGAAGACGCAGAGGTCGGCAAGACCCTCATCGTCGATCTGAAGTACGGTCCCAGCCGCGAGCGTAGCCTCGCCGGCGTGCGTCGCGTTTCCAAGCCCGGTCTCCGGGTTTACGCGAAGTCCACCAACCTGCCCAAGGTCCTCGGAGGCCTCGGCGTGGCCATCATCTCCACGTCGTCCGGTCTGCTCACCGATCGCCAGGCGGCCAATCAAGGAGTAGGCGGGGAAGTCCTCGCCTACGTCTGGTAAGGGAGGCCACCACAATGTCGCGTATTGGAAAGATTCCGGTCACCGTCCCCGCGGGCGTTGACGTCACGATCAGCGGCCAGGATGTCACCGTCAAGGGTCCCAAGGGCACCCTCGCGCTGACCATCTCCGAGCCCATCGCAATCGAAAAGGCAGAGGACGGCTCGCTGAGCGTCACGCGCCCCGACGACGAGCGTCGTAGCCGCGCGCTGCACGGTCTGTCGCGGACCCTGGTTGCGAACATCATCACCGGTGTCACCGAGGGTTACACGAAGAAGATGGAGATCCACGGTGTTGGTTACCGTGTGGCACTGAAGGGCAAGGACCTCGAGTTCGCGCTCGGCTTCAGCCACCCGGTGCCGATCGAGGCTCCTGAAGGCATCACCTTCGTCGTCGAGTCGCCCACCCGGTTCTCGGTGTCCGGCATCGACAAGCAGAAGGTCGGGCAGATCTCGGCCAACATCCGTCGTCTCCGTCGTCCGGACCCGTACAAGGGTAAGGGCGTGCGTTACGAGGGTGAGCAGATCCGCCGCAAGGTCGGAAAGACGGGTAAGTGATATGAGCCAGACTGCAAACCAGAAAGCCAAGCGGATTCCGCTGGGCAAGGATGCGTCCACCAAGCGTCGTCTCTCGAAGACGCGTCGTCACTTCCGTCTCCGCAAGAAGGTCTCCGGCACGCCCGAGCGTCCCCGCTTGGTCGTCAACCGGTCCTCGCGCCACATCCACGTCCAGCTCGTGGACGACCTGGCCGGCCACACCCTGGCCTCCGCGTCGACCATCGAAGCAGACGTGCGCGTGGCAGAAGGCGACAAGAAGGCTGCGAGCGCGAAGGTCGGTCAGCTGATCGCCGAGCGCGCCAAGGCTGCCGGCGTGGAAGCAGTTGTCTTCGACCACGGCGGACACGGCTACCACGGTCGCATCGCGGCCCTGGCAGACGCGGCTCGCGAAGGCGGGTTGAAGTTCTGATGACCAACATTTTCAACGGAAGGACAGCCTGATGCCGGGACGTCAAAGGCGTGACGGCGGAAGCGGACCCGCCGGACAGAATGGCCCCAACAGCGGTGACAACAGCAACGCTCGTGGGGACAACCGTGGTGGCGGCCGTGACCGTCGCGACGGTGGCCGTGGCGGAAACGCTGCGGAGAAGTCACAGTTCATCGAGCGCGTTGTCACGATCAACCGCGTTTCCAAGGTCGTCAAGGGTGGTCGTCGCTTCAGCTTCACCGCTCTGGTGATCGTCGGAGACGGCAACGGACTGGTCGGCGTCGGCTACGGAAAGGCCAAGGAAGTTCCCGCGGCCATCCAGAAGGGTGTCGAGGAGGCTCGCAAGAGCTTCTTCCGCGTCCCGATGATCGCCAACACCATCACTCACCCCGTTCAGGGTGAGGCTGCTGCCGGCATCGTCATGCTTCGCCCGGCAAGCCCCGGTACCGGTGTTATCGCCGGTGGCGCTGTGCGCGCCGTGCTGGAGTGCGCTGGTATCGCGGACATCCTGTCGAAGTCGCTCGGTAGCGACAACGCCATCAACGTCGTGCATGCGACCGTTGCTGCGCTCAAGGGTCTGCAGCGTCCCGAGGAAGTTGCGGCTCGCCGCGGCCTCACCCTCGAAGAGGTTGCACCCGCCGGCATGCTTCGCGCTCGCGCACAGGCTGCTGGGAGTGTGAAGTAATGGCAGATCTCAAGGTCACTCAGATCAAGAGCATCATCGGGACCAAGCAGAACCAGAAGGATTCTCTGCGCACGCTGGGTCTCAAGGGCATCCGTCAGACCGTTGTTCGTGAGGACAACGCACAGAACCGCGGTCTGATCAACGTGGTGCGCCACCTCGTAACAGTTGAGGAGGTCTAACCATGACCATCAAACTGCACCACCTGCGCCCCGCTCCGGGATCCAAGTCCAACAAGATTCGTGTTGGACGCGGTGAGGGCGGCAAGCGTGGTAAGACCGCAGGTCGCGGTACCAAGGGCACCAAGGCACGTAACACCGTGCGCGTGGGCTTCGAGGGTGGACAGATGCCGCTTCACATGCGTCTGCCCAAGCTCAAGGGCTTCACGAACCCGTTCCGCGTCGAGTACCAGGTCGTCAATGTCGGCGACATCGCCCGTCTGTTCCCCGAAGGTGGAGCAATCACGGTCGAGGATCTCGTCGCCAAGGGCGCAGTCCGCAAGAACCAGCTCGTCAAGGTTCTGGGCGACGGCGAACTGACAGTTGCCGTTCAGGTGACCGTCGACAAGTTCACCGGTTCCGCCAAGGAAAAGATTGCTGCTGCCGGTGGTTCCGCCACCGAGCTGTGAGTGATCACGCGTAGCTAGTCCGATGGCCGCAGCGCAGCGTTTGCTGCGGTGCGGCCATCGGCGTCTACGAGGTCGTGTCACAGGTACGAGGTCGTGTCACAGATTGGTCGTGCATGCTCGGACGGGCCAGTATTCTGGTCACCGAGTGGCAAATGTATCTTCGGCTTACCCGGTTTTCGTGGTCTGCCTGCCTAGTTCCCAAATGCTCACTGTTAGAGTTCAAAAGTTCGACAGGTCAAAACGATCTGTCTCCCTACCGTCGTGCCAGGAGGATCTTTGCTTTCCGCCTTCGTCTCGGCCCTCAGGACCCCAGACCTGAGGCGGAAGATCCTCTTCACCCTCGGCTTGGTGGCTCTGTATCGGGTCGGCGCTCTCATCCCGTCCCCAGGTGTCGACTACGGCCGTGTGCGTCAGTGCATCGATATCGCCAACTCCGGTGACTCAGCAGGTATCTACTCGCTGATCAACCTGTTCTCCGGCGGCGCTCTGCTGCAGATGTCGATCTTTGCGATCGGCATCATGCCGTACATCACGGCGAGCATCATCGTGCAGCTCCTGACCGTGGTGATTCCGAAGTTCGAGGAACTTCGGAAAGAAGGCCAGTCCGGCCAGGCCAAGATGACGCAGTACACGCGTTACCTGTCCATTGCTCTGGCAATCCTGCAGTCGACCGGCATCGTCGCTCTTGCGGCACGCGGACAGTTGCTCCAGGGCTGTGACGACATCATCGCCGACAAGTCGATCTTCGGTCTTGTCATCATCGTGCTGGTCATGACTGCCGGTGCTGCCATGGTCATGTGGTTCGGCGAGGTCATCACCGAACGTGGCGTCGGCAACGGCATGTCCCTCCTCATCTTCGCCGGTATCGCATCGCGTATCCCGAGCGAGGGCAAGGCAATCCTCGACAGCCGTGGTCCGCTGGTCTTCGCCTTCGTCTGCCTCGCAGCGCTGCTGATCATCGCCGGTGTCGTCTTCGTCGAGCAGGGTCAGCGTCGTATCCCGGTGCAGTACGCGAAGCGGATGGTCGGACGCAAGATGTACGGCGGATCCTCGACGTACCTGCCTCTGAAGGTGAACCAGGCCGGCGTCATCCCGGTGATCTTCGCGTCTTCACTGCTGTACCTCCCGAACTTGATTGCACAGCTGACTTCGGCCAGTACAGCGGTCGACCCCAGTTGGTGGCAGCGCCTCATCAACACCTACCTGGTGAATCCGGCCAACCCGGTGTACATCGCGATCTACTTCGGCCTGATCGTCTTCTTCACGTACTTCTACGTCGCCATCACCTTCAATCCCGAAGAGCGCGCCGACGAGATGAAGAAGTTCGGCGGCTTCATCCCCGGTATCCGACCCGGTCAGCCGACCGCGGACTACCTCAACTACGTGCTGAGTCGCATCACCCTTCCGGGTGCGATTTACCTCGGCACCATTGCTGTTCTGCCCAACCTGTTCCTCGACATCGGGAACGGCGGCGGCGCGCAGAACCTGCCGTTCGGTGGCACCGCGGTGCTGATCATGGTCAGCGTCGGCCTGGACACCGTGAAGCAGATCGAGAGTCAGCTAATGCAGCGTAACTATGAAGGGTTCCTCAAGTGAGACTTGTCCTCCTTGGTCCTCCCGGTGCCGGCAAGGGCACCCAGGCCGCTATCTTGTCCGAGAAGTTCGGCGTTCCCCATATCTCCACGGGTGATCTCTTCCGCGCGAACATCGGTCAGGCCACCGCTCTCGGTGTGGAAGCAAAGAAGTACATCGACGCCGGCGAACTCGTACCGAGCTCGATCACCAACGACATGGTGAAGGCTCGCGTCGCAGAACCGGACGCAGCAAACGGTTTCCTTCTCGACGGATTTCCGCGCTCGGTCGAACAGGCTCAGGCACTCGAGGGAATCTTGAAGGATCTCGACACCAAGCTCGACGGTGTCCTCTCCTTCGTCGTCGACGAGGACATCGTGGTCGAGCGTATGCTCGCCCGTGGTCGTGCAGACGACACCGAGGACGTCATTCGCAACCGACTCCGGGTCTACCGCGACGAGACGTCACCGCTGTTCGATTACTACAAGGACAGCATCGTCTCCGTCGACGCGATCGGCGAGGTCGAAGAGGTCAACGCTCGCGCACTGGCAGCGTTGGGTAAGTAATGGTCTTCGGGCGCAAACGCAAGGTTGTTCCGTTCCGCTCCGCGGGCGAACTCGACGCGATGGCTGCTGCCGGCGCGATCGTGGGTTCGGCTCTGGTGGCGGTTCGCGCTGCGGCGAAGCCCGGTGTCAGCACTTTGGAATTGAACGCGGTCGCTGAATCCGTCATTCGTGACGCCGGCGCCGTGCCCTCGTTCCTCGGGTACCACGGCTTCACCGGCTCGATCTGCTCTTCGGTCAACGATCGCGTCGTTCACGGAATCCCTTCAGCTCAGGACATCCTGGCTGAAGGCGACCTGGTTTCCATCGACTGTGGCGCGATCCTCGACGGATGGCACGGTGACTCCGCTTGGACGTTCGGTGTCGGTGAGATCAGCGTCGCCGATCAGGAGCTCAGCGAAGCCACTCGGCTTTCTATGGAAGCCGGGATCGCGGCAATGATCGCCGGCAACCGTCTGACGGATGTTTCGCACGCGATCGAGGTCGGTACTCATGCCGCCGAGAAGTTGCACGGTCGTTCCTACGGCATCGTCGACGGATACGGCGGACACGGAATCGGCCGGGAAATGCACATGGATCCGTTCCTCGCCAATGAAGGTGCCCCGGGTAAGGGTCCTGAACTGGTTGTCGGATCGTGCCTGGCGATTGAGCCGATGCTCACGCTCGGCACCACCGACACGGTGATTCTCGACGACGACTGGACCGTTGTGACGACCGACGGGTCCCGTGCGGCGCACTGGGAACACACTGTCGCAGTGACCGAAGACGGTCCGCGGATTCTGACACTCCGGCCGGAGTAGTCGACACAGTCGCTGACAAGTGTTGGCAGCGAGCATGATTCATGTTCGAGAAGTCCCAGCCTCATTTCGAGGCTGGGACTTTTTCGGTGGGGGAGCGGTGTGCGTCGTCACCCTGACCGGAGGCGCATTTGGCCTGGTCGTTTACATCGCGTAACATGGCTAGGCGGTGCGCTATGCGCGTCGATAGTTCGTGTGCCTACGCCTGGATCGCTCCGGGATCGGGCTTTCGAACTGCCGACGATCTTTCCATTGCGTGCCAATGTAACGGAAGCCGATGCACGAAGCATGCCAAACCAAACGGATCGCGGAGGATATGGCTAAGAAAGACGGGGCCATCGAGGTCGAAGGACGAGTAGTCGAGCCGCTGCCCAATGCGATGTTCCGCATTGAGCTCGAGAATGGCCACAAGGTCCTCGCCCACATCAGCGGAAAGATGCGTCAGCACTACATTCGCATCCTCCCGGAAGATCGCGTTGTCGTAGAGCTCTCGCCCTACGATTTGTCGCGCGGACGCATCGTTTACCGCTACAAGTAACGAACTTCCCGGACCTGACCTGGGTCAGGGAGAAGTATGTCTGCCGCGGTTCATCGCGGCGGGCTGCGACAAAACAGGAGATCAGAAGACGTGAAGGTTCAGCCGAGCGTCAAGAAGATCTGCGAGAAGTGCAAAGTGATTCGCCGTAACGGTCGAGTCATGGTGATCTGCGAGAACCTGCGTCACAAGCAGCGTCAGGGCTAGATCTAGCTTTTCGAAGATCTGCTTGGCAACAAGCAAAGAAGACCTCCCAGTACCAGCCATTGTTGACGAGACCCCACGCGATCGTTCACCGATCGCCAAGGTCGGACAATGGTTCACCCCCGGCACGGAGGCCGGGGCCCCACTGAGTTAGTTGATGAGATCATCTGCGCCTTCGGGCGTCGGTACTCGGCAAGAGGCACAGGGGAAGGGCTGGGAGCAGACCTCCGCACACCGATAAGGAAATGCCACCATGGCACGTCTCTCTGGTGTTGATCTTCCTCGCGAAAAGCGCATGGAGATCGCACTGACATACATCTACGGCATCGGCCGTACCCGCTCCAAGGAAATCCTTGACGCCACCGGCGTCAGCCCGGATCTCCGGAGCAAGGACCTCTCGGACGAGGACCTGGCAAAGCTCCGCGAGTACATCGAGGAGTCGCTCAAGGTCGAGGGTGACCTTCGCCGCGAGGTTCAGGCCGACATCCGTCGCAAGATCGAGATCGGCTGCTACCAGGGCCTGCGCCACCGTCGTGGTCTGCCCGTGCGTGGTCAGCGCACCAAGACCAACGCCCGTACCCGTAAGGGTCCGAAGCGCACCATTGCCGGCAAGAAGAAGGCGAAGTAATGCCCCCGAAGTCACGTAGCACCGGTCCGAAGAAGACCCAGAAGACGCGTCGCAGGGATAAGAAGAACATCCCGCACGGCGCCGCTCATATCAAGAGCACCTTCAACAACACCATCGTGTCCATCACGGACCCCGCCGGAAATGTCATTTCCTGGGCGTCTTCGGGACACGTCGGCTTCAAGGGTTCGCGTAAGTCGACTCCCTTCGCCGCTCAGCTTGCTGCTGAGAGCGCTGCCCGTAAGGCGCAGGAGCACGGTGTCAAGAAGGTTGACGTCTTCGTCAAGGGACCGGGATCCGGTCGCGAGACCGCAATCCGTTCCCTCCAGGCCGCTGGCCTCGAGGTCGGCACCATTTCCGATGTAACCCCCCAGCCGCACAACGGCTGCCGTCCGCCCAAGCGGCGTCGGGTATAGCGGGAAGGATAGGTAGAAGAAAATGGCACGTTATACCGGACCCATCACCCGCAAGTCGCGTCGTCTGCGCGTCGACCTCGTTGGAGGCGACCAGGCATTCGAGCGTCGCCCGTACCCGCCCGGACAGCACGGCCGCGCGCGTATCAAGGAGAGCGAGTACCTGCTCCAGCTGCAGGAGAAGCAGAAGGCTCGCTTCACCTACGGCGTCATGGAGAAGCAGTTCCGCCTGTACTACAAGGAGGCGAACAACCGCCCCGGCAAGACCGGCGAGAACCTGCTTCGCATCCTCGAGTCGCGTCTCGACAACGTCGTGTACCGCGCAGGCCTCGCTCGCACGCGCCGTCAGGCACGTCAGCTGGTCACGCACGGTCACCTTCTCGTGAACAACAAGAAGGTCGACATCCCGAGCTACCGCGTCTCGCAGTACGACATCATCGATGTCAAGGAGAAGTCGCTCTCCACGCTTCCGTTCCAGGTTGCGCGTGAGACCGTCGGCGATCGCCCGGTTCCCGGGTGGCTGCAGGTTGTCGGCTCGCGTCTGCGGATCCTGGTTCACCAGCTTCCCGAGCGCGCGCAGATCGACATTGCTCTGCAGGAACAGCTCATCGTCGAGTACTACTCGAAGTAAGGCGCTTCGCACCCCGTGAGTGGTTGAGGAGTCTCCGGACTCCTCAACCACTCACAGGGCCGCAGGCCCTTTCCCATCGTGGGCGTCAAATAGTGGACGTCCGTACAGGAGGAAATACCAATGCTCATTTCTCAGCGACCCACGCTGACCGAAGAGGTCATCGCTGATAACCGCTCGAAGTTCGTCATCGAGCCCCTGGAGCCAGGTTTCGGGTACACGCTCGGCAATTCGCTGCGCCGCACGCTGCTCTCGTCGATCCCCGGCGCTGCTGTCACCAGCATCCGTATCGACGGCGTTCTCCACGAGTTCACCACCGTCCCGGGCGTGAAGGAAGATGTCACCGACATCATCCTGAACCTCAAGGGCCTCGTCGTGAACTCCGAAGAGGACGAGCCGGTCACCATGTACGTCCGCAAGCAGGGCCCCGGCGCTGTTACTGCGGGCGACATCGTGCCCCCGGCAGGCGTCACCGTGAACAACCCTGATCTGCACATCGCCACCCTGAACGACAAGGGAAAGCTGGAGATCGAGCTCGTAGTCGAGCGCGGTCGTGGCTATGTCCCCGCCGTTCAGAACAAGGCGTCCGGCGCAGAGATCGGCCGTATCCCGGTCGACTCGATCTACTCGCCGGTGCTCAAGGTCACCTACAAGGTGGAGGCCACTCGCGTCGAACAGCGCACCGACTTCGATCGGCTCGTTCTCGACGTGGAAACGAAGAACTCCATCACCGCACGGGACGCGCTCGCTTCGGCGGGCAAGACCCTGGTTGAGCTCTTCGGCCTGGCCCGTGAGCTGAACGTCGAAGCAGAAGGAATCGAGATCGGACCCTCGCCTGCCGAGGCCGATCACATCGCTTCCTTCGGACTCCCCATCGAGGATCTGGACCTCACGGTCCGCTCCTACAACTGCCTCAAGCGCGAAGGTGTTCACACCGTCGGTGAGCTTGTCGGCCGTACCGAGTCCGATCTGCTCGACATCCGCAACTTCGGACAGAAGTCCATCGACGAGGTCAAGGTCAAGCTGCATTCGCTCGGCCTGTCCCTCAAGGACAGCCCCGCATCCTTCGATCCCACCACCGTTGCCGGCTACGACGCCGCCACCGGAACGTGGAGTGACACTGATGCCGGTTCCTTCGGCGATGCCGAAGGTACCGAGGACTACGCCGAGACCGAACAGCTGTAGCAGCTCAGGTCCTTTACTAGGAGATCATCATGCCCAAGCCCAAGAAGGGTGCCCGCTTCGGCGGGTCGGCTTCCCACCAGAAGGCGATTTTCGCCAATCTGGCTACCGCGCTCTTCGAGCACGGTCGCATCACCACCACCGAGTCCAAGGCCAAGGCATTGCGCCCCTACGCCGAGAAGCTCGTCACGCACGCAAAGGCCGGCACGCTGGCTCACCGTCGTGAGGTGCTGAAGGTCATCCGCAACAAGGATGTCGTTCACACCCTGTTCGCCGAGATCGGCCCGTTCTACGCGGACCGTAACGGTGGATACACCCGCATCATCAAGACGATCCCCCGCAAGGGTGATAACGCTCCGATGGCAATCATCGAGCTCGTCAAGGAAAAGACCGTCACCTCCGAGGCTGACCGCGCTCGTCGCGTCAAGTCCTCGCAGGAAGCTCCCGCCGCAGAGAACGTCGTAGAGGCCGTAGAGGCCGACGCGACCGACGCTGAGGTCGAGAACGCTGACGCAGTGGTCGAGGCCATCGAGGACGAGACCGCAACTGCGGCCGACGCTCCCGAGGCCGAAGAGGCCAAGAAGGACTAGTCTCCCTTGGTTTCGGCACACGCTGAATCGAACGAGCCCGCCGCCCCCATCGGGGACGGCGGGCTCGTTCGATTGCGGCTCGACATCTCCTACGACGGCACCGACTTCTCGGGTTGGGCCCGCCAGACCGATCTGCGCACCGTGTGCGGTGAGATCGAAGACAAGTTGGGAACGGTGCTTCGACACCCGGTTCAGTTGACCGTTGCCGGTCGAACCGACGCCGGTGTCCACGCCACCGGTCAGGTAGCGCACGTCGACGTTCCGGGAGAGTTGCTCCCGGACGATCCGTCGCGACTCGTGCGCAGACTTGCACGATTTCTGCCCAAGGACGTTCGGGTCAAACAGATATCGGTGGTTCCGGGTGACTTCGATGCGCGCTTCTCCGCGATGCGACGTTATTACGAGTACCGGGTGACCAACGCGGCGTTCGGAGTGGAGCCACTACGCGCACGCGACACCGTCTCGTATCCCAAACCACTCGATCTCGGAGCGATGCAGGAAGCGTCGAATCGGCTGCTGGGTCTGCACAACTTCGCGGCATTCTGCAAGCGTCGAGAAGGCGCCACGACGGTGCGGGAGCTGCAGCGTTTCGACTGGACCCAAGAGGGCACGGTGTTCACGGCGTACGTGAATGCCGATGCGTTCTGCTGGTCGATGGTTCGCAGTCTTGTCGGCGCAGTCCTCTCCGTCGGTGAGGGACGGCGCACCGCCGACTGGGTGGCAGGTTTGCTCGACGAAACTTCGCGGTCCAGTTCCATCCTCGTTGCGCCGGCGCACGGACTTTCGTTGGTCCGCGTGGACTACCCCGACTACTCGGAACTGGCTGCCCGCAACGCGATTACCCGTGAGACCCGCGAGATTCCGTCTTCGGGTGGATGCTGCGGCGACTGAACTTCACCATGCAAAATGCCCTCCCACTCTGTGTGGGAGGGCATTCGTATCGGGGGGCTATCCCGCCAGTTGGCGCGCGATGACCAATCGCTGAATCTGGTTGGTGCCCTCGAAGATCTGCGTGATCTTGGCCTCGCGCATGTAGCGCTCGACGGGGAAGTCCTGGGTGTATCCGTACCCACCGAATACCTGAACGGCGTCGGTGGTGACCTTCATTGCCGCGTCGGTGGCCACGAGCTTGGCGACGCTCGCGTTGCGTGAATACGGAACTCCGGCGTCGCGGCGGCGGGCTGCATCGAGGTAGGTGGCTCGCGCGGAGTCGACTGCGGCAGCCATGTCCGCGAGCACGAAACCGAGTCCCTGGTGATCGATGATCCGCTTGCCGAATGCCTTGCGCTCCTTCGCGTAAGCGACCGCGTCGTCGAGCGCGCCTTGAGCGATTCCGACGGCAACGGCAGCGATTCCGAGTCGGCCGGAGTCGAGAGCGCTGAAGGCAATCGGCAGCCCCTGGCCGCGCTGACCGATCAATCGCTCCTCAGGAATGAAGGCGTCGTCGTAGTTCGCGGAGGCAGTGGGGACCGCGCGTAGCCCCATCTTCTCTTCGGGTTTTCCGAAGCTGAGGCCTTCGGTGTCCTTGTCCACCAGGAGGCAGGAGACGCCGCGTGAACCGTCGTCACTGGTGCGTGCGAAGAGGTTGTAGAAGTCCGCCTTGCCGCCGTTGGTGATCCAGGCTTTCGAACCGTTGACGCGGTAGCCACCGTCGGTGGGCGTCGCCTTGCACGACAACGCGGCGGCGTCGGACCCGGCCTGCGCTTCGGAAAGGCTGTACGCGCCGATGGTGTTGCCGCCCAGCATGTCCGGTAGCCAGCGGTTCTTCTGTTCGTCGGTGCCGAAGGTGAACAGCGGGAAGCACGACAGGCTGTGCACGCTCACCGCCACTGCAACCGCTGCCCAGCGTGAGGCGATCTCTTCGAGCACTTGGAGGTACACCTCGTACGGCTGATCGCCGCCGCCGAACTCCTCGGGATACGGAAGGCTCAGCAGACCCGCCTGTCCGAGTGCGGGGAACACTCCGTCTGGATACTTCTCGGCCTTCTCGTATTCGTTGACCTTGGGCGCGAGTACCTTGTCCGCGACATCACGCGTCAGTTCGATGAGATCGCGAGCTTCTTGGCTGGGCATCAGGCGTTCGACGGGCACGGTCGGCTCCTAGCTAGGTAATAGTACTGAGAACGATACTGCAGTACTGTTGTAGGTATGGCAAGGCTGGTTCACAAGACGACTGCGCGCAGGGCAGAGTTGTTCGATCAATTGGTCGAACTGTTCTTGAGCGAGGGTTTCGCCCACCTCACGCTCGACGAGATCTCAGCTCGTCTGCACTGCTCCAAGAGCACCTTGTACACCGTGGCGGCCGGCAAAGAGGATCTGGTGCGGGCTGTGACAGTGCACTTCTTCCGGGCGGCGACCGATGCAGTGGAGAGTGCAGTCGCCGCCGAAACGGCCCCGCCTCGTCGAGTCGCGGTGTATCTCGAAGCAGTGGGTGATCGGCTGTCCGCGGCGTCCAGTCAGTTCATGGAAGACCTGGCCGAATCGGTGTCGGCGAGCCAGGTCTACGAGAAGAACACGTCGATCGCTGCTGATCGTGTGCGATCGCTCATCGTCGAGGGAGTCGATTCGGGCGCATTCCGGCAGGTACACGCATCATTTGTCGCCGATGCCGCTGCGGCGACGATGGTTCGGATCCAGCAACGCGCGGTCTACCGGGCAACTGGTCTGGACGATGCCAGCGCTTATCGGGAACTGGCAGCACTCATCACGGACGGGATCACTGCGTGATCAGTCGCTAGCATCGACGTTCATGGCACCTTTGAACGTCGAAGTCATCGTAGGTTCGGTCCGCGAGGGGCGAATGGGACGAGCAGTGGCGGACTGGTTTGTCGAGCGCGCAACCGCGAACCCGTCGTGGAACGTATCGGTGATCGACCTCAGAGAGCTGTCGTTGCCCCAGGATTTCTCGGATTCACCTGCCACGGAGGTTTTCCGCCGGCGAATCGGGCGCGCCGACGCTGTTGTCGCCGTGACCTCCGAATACAACCACGGGTATCCGGCTGCTCTCAAGACCGCATTCGATTCGGTGAAACACGAGTGGCGTGCCAAGCCGATCGGATTCGTGTCCTACGGCGGGATTTCAGGTGGTGTTCGGGCCGTCGAGCAACTGAGGCAAGTGGTGGCGGAGTTGCACATGGTCTCGGTGCGTCAAAGCGTGACCATCCACCGGGTGCGTAAGCAATTCGGACACGAGCCGTACGGCGTCGATTCGATTGCGATCGATGCAAGCGAGAAGATGATTCGTGAATTGGATTGGTGGGGAAGCGGATTGCGGATGCAACGTGCAAGTGATCCCTATCCCGGCTGATCTTGGACATACGTGATCACGCCATCTGGTGAGCGTCGCCGGCTCGTGGACGGCCGATGAACGATGTCTCGGAAGCGATGGTCACCAGAGTCAGGTCGACGCGTGTACGGCCGGTTTCGACCGTGATCTTGTCACCGAGTGCGAATGGCTGGACTATCGAGATTTCAGGGTCGATCCGAGGCCATTGGCGTGGATGTCCGTACACATAGATTGCGGTCACGCCGGCACGCGGAGATAACCCCTCGACGCCGTCGAATACGACAGTGTTGAAGGCGCCCTCAGGCCCACCGCCCTGCCCGGACACGCGGAGTCGGTCAGGCACTCCCATCGAGTCGGTGAGCGCGGTCCACGCTTGCGGTCGATCGGTGTGGACGAGTACCAGTGCGCCGGTCGCGATGGCTCGAAAGATCAACTGCTGAGCCAGATAGAGTTCGCCGGCGACAAGAACGGTGTTGACGCCCGGCCCCGAAATTCTGGCCGCGACACCGTGCCCGTTTCGGTCCGAGCCGATGAGTTGGCCGCACCCGGCAAGGGGTAGAGCGAGTGAGTCGAGTGTGCCCCCGTCCATGCGAACGCCCGGCGTGATGCCGTCCAGCGCGGCCAATGCGGTTGGCAAGTTGGTCAGCAATCCGTCGCGCTGGCGCCCACGTAGCGAGACCAAACCGGCCAGCGGTGCGTTCTCAGGTGGATTGCGCGTGGTGAAGCGACATGTCGCACTGACCTTCGCCTCTCCGCGTTGTCCGGTGGGTCGTAACCGAATTGTCACGGACGTCCCGACCGTTGCCACTGCCCACACTCGGGTCAGGGTCGCAGTGGTGATGAAACGGGGTTCGATCCCAAATCCGACGTTGGACACGCCAGGCAAGGGGGTACTTCGCCACGTTTCGGTGACCTCGTGGCCGGCCACTCCTCTTGTCACCTGGGCAGTGGACGACGCGATCTCCGGTGCGGTCAGGATCCGCGCCTTGCACCCCGCTGAATCGAGCACCCGGATGACACGATTGGCGGCAACAGCTATCGCGCGGCCGGCGCCCTGTTCGCCCCCGCCCCGGCGTTCGACTGCTGCACCACCCTCCAGCGCGTCGAAACGTAGTGCAAGCCAAACACTTCTGGTGGCGGTGGCTGGTAGTGGTCCGATGAGACGTTCGTAGACTTCGGTGGCAGGCGTTCCCGACGCGGCGCGGTATCCGTGACTGACGATGTCGATGCCAGTGAGTGAGATGTCGTGCTGATGGAGACAATTGGCGAGGGCTGCCGTGGGCAGAAGGTGGGAAGCGTCGAACGAATGACGGCCGATCCTGGTCAGGTAGTCGCGTGGGGGAGCGATCTCGACGACAGCGACGAGCGAAGATCCGTCCACTCGGAGCCCGATGGACTGCTCGGAGGGAGTGTGAAAACTGACGATCGTGCTGCGGTCGACGTCCTTGCGGTGCAGATAGCGAAAGTACCTGACAATCCAGGACATTACCGACCAACCGCCCACATGAAGCAGCATTGATCCGGCAACCACACAACCGATTGCCAGCGCCCAGAACCAATCGAGCCCACTGGCCATCGCGATTCCGCCCGCACCGATTCCGAAAATCTGTGCCGGCACGAACTCGCGCGTCGAAATCCTGTGTGACGACGGCCAATGCTTCAACCGCGATCGGTCCACGGTTCCTCCCCGATACCTGACCTGCGAACTACCCGAAAATTTCCGCCCCAGCGGAACTGTACTGTGTCTTCGCAAGGGGATGTAAGGCACGGGGGGAATGATGGCTGCGACACCTACCACGCGCTGGCAGGTCAACGGGTACCGATTCTTGGTCAGGCGGATGGAACATGCGCTGGTCAGACGAGACGTGCGGATGCTTCACGATCCGATGCGATCACAGTCGCGCGCGTTCACCGTCGGAATAGTCCTCGCTGCACTGGGATTGGCGGGTTGCGCTGTACTCGCTCTGTTTCGGCCACAGGACAGAATCGGCGATGCAGAGATCGTCGTTGCAAAGGAATCGGGCGCGATGTTCGTCGCCATGGAGGGTACGTTTCGCCCTGTGCTGAACTTGGCCTCCGCACGACTGATTCTGGGTTCGCCAGGAAAACCGGCAATAGTCAAGGCATCCGAGGTCGAGGCGAAACCCCGGGGCGCGCTCGTCGGCATTCCCGGCGCACCGTCCGCGCTGCCGGAATCGGCCGACCCTACCAACGCCGCGTGGACGGTGTGCGATTCCGTCGGATCCGACGGGAGAAAATCGTTGACGACTTCGGTCCTGGTCGGCTCGTCCAACGTCGGCGAAAACACGACATATCTGACGAATGACCGTGCATTCCTGGTGAAGTCGGGTTCCGATCACTTTCTCGTGTACGACGGGAAGCGAGCGGAAATCGATGTGGACGATCCGGCGATCATGCGGGCTTTGGGCCTGGAAGGAGCACAGGCGCGACCGATCAGTATCGGATTCCTCAATTCGATTCCCGAAGTTCCGCGCATCGAGGCTCCGCGAATCCGCCAACTGGGATCGGCGCCCCGGTTTCCTCTGCAGAACAAGACTGTCGGCTCCGTCGTCCAGGTTTCGGTGGGTGCGGACCCGCAGTACTACGTGGTACTCGAGAACGGGATCCAGAGGATCGGTGCGGCGCTCGCCCAACTGATCTACTTCTCGGATTCGCAGGGCGCCACCGGGATCGCGAGCGTCACCCCTGATGCCATCAGTCGTATTCCCTCGGTGAGTGAGCTGGCCGTCGACTTGTTGCCGCGGGTGGTTCCGGAGATCGTCGATGATCACGGCGCACCTGTCGGCTGTCTGGAATGGGCTCCCTCACCTGCAGTCGAGGGCGCCGAAAGTAGTTCTGCAACGCTGAAACTTGTCGCTGGATTGCAGGTTCCGATCCCGGAGGGTGGCAAGTTGGTGTCCTTGGCGCAGGCGGACGGATCGGGTGACAATCTCGACAACGTCCATGTCGAACAGGGATTCGGCGGATTTGTTCAAGCGACCGGAATCGAGACGAACAGCACCAGGCGCGACGGAGTGTTCTACGTAGCCGATACCGGTGTGAAGTACGGCGTACCGGACGAAATCTCCGCTCGCGCGCTCGGATTGACGCGAACGCCTGATCGCGCGCCTTGGCAGATGCTCGACCTACTTGCATCAGGTCCCGCGCTCGAGAAGAGCAATGCACTGATAGCTCACGACGGAATCGCCCCCGATACAGCGCCGGCCGCTCCGGTGAACTGAACCCTGCTGACGGTTCAGGGATCGATGTTCTGGCGTTCGGGAAGATGCCGACGAATTACTCGACGAAGAGGCATCGATGCCAACAGCGTCAGTAGGGCGAGGGTGCCGACCGTTCCGGCTCCGACGAGTGCCGTGTCGCGAGATCGGTTGTCGGGGGTCGGCGGCGTGGGTAGGGGATCGATCGACACCGACTGATGGTTGACCTTGACGCGTTCTCCTGGGGCCAATTCGCCCGTCACTGCCGCAAGTGGATCGATGACGCCGTGACCGACGTAGGGATTCCAACCCTGCGCCGGAGCGTGGGCGGTGGCTTCGATACGTTGCATGACCTGAAGCGCCGTCAGTTCCGGGTGAACCGACCGGACCAGTGCGGCGGTCGCCGCGACAAAGGGCGCAGCGAAACTGGTCCCGTTGAACGACTGTACGGCGCCGTCGGAGCCGTACACCCCGTTGGTCAGACCGGGCGACGTCGGGTGAAGTGAGGTGATTCCGGTGCCGGGCGCCGCCACGTCGACCCACGGACCGCCGAGGCTGAAGGAACTGGCGGCGCCATTGGGGTCTACCGACCCGACCGTGAGGACATAGTCGTCGTACCAAGCCGGACTGGCAATCGTCGCAACCGAGTTCCATGGATCGGCTAAGGGGTCGACGGGATCCGGCGGCGGATTCTGGTTCTTGCAACCTCCGGATCCGACGTTACCTGCAGCTGCGACGACTACGACGTTCTTCGCGATCGTGGCGTATTCGATTGCAGCGCCGAGTCGTTGGTCGTTGATCCCGTCCCCGGCAGGCTTGCAGGCGACTTCGGAGATGTTGATGACGCTTGCACCCATGTCCGCAGCGTGACGGACGGCCGATGCCATGGTGTCGACGTTTCCGTACCCGGATGAGTTCTCGGCTACAGCAGGGTCTTCGCGTTGGCCGGCCACCGAGAAGGCGGCACTGGACTGCCTGATCGAAATTATCTGTGCGTCAGGCGCAGCTCCGGAGAATCCGGAACCCTCGACTTGCTGGGCGGCGATGAGACCGGCCACGACAGTTCCGTGTGCGTCACAATCGTCGGTGCCGTCGGAGGTACCGACGTAATCACCGCCGCCGTCGAGCGATGGCAGCCGGGGATGTCTGCTGACACCGGTGTCGATGACAGCAATTCGCTGTCCTGCCCCTCTGGTGATCGGCCACACAGAATCGAATCCCAGATCTCGTTGAGAACGTGGAATGTCCGCACCGTCACCACCTGCCACGGCTGGGACGCACAGGGTTCGTTGTTCGGTGGGTTGTGGAGGTGCAGGCGGACCGTCCTCGGGCAGCATTGCAGGATCGATGGGGGAGGGAACCGCGCTCGATGCGCCACCTGCCCCGGCGAGAATGCTGAAGGCAACGATCACGAGACTGGCGCAGATGTTTGTTGCACGTCGAATCACCATCGATCACCGATCGCTCAGAGGCCACGCATGAGCGCGAAGAGGCCACTGACCCAGCAGATCAGCGGAACGATTGCTGCAATCGCAGCGAGGTCCAACAGCTCGGCAGCGCGTCGCATCACGGGGCTGAATGTGTTCTGGGGGGCGAGGATTCCCAGAACCAGTGCCAGGAGGAGAACGGTCATCGTGATGGCGAAGACGACCAATGCATGGTCGCGATGGGTCCATGCCATGTCGCCCAGGAGAACGAGAATCACCGAGATGCCTGCCGCGATGAGTGGCACAGCCTGCTGTGCGCCCGCGTAGGTGCGCCCGCGAAACATCAGCACGACGGCCGTCGCGAATGCGAGAGCAAGATTCGGCCAGACGATCCCCTGACCAGGCCAGGACCACGCGAGTGCGACGGCAGCGACGAGCGCGACCACTGACGTGGCCACGATCAGCCCGGTCAGATAGCTACGCGCCCGCCCTGCCCTTTCCGCCAACTCGGTCAGCCCGGGTAGTTCGGGTTCGGGCAGTCCGTCGCGGTCGTCGTCGAGGGGATTACTCGGCGTCGGAACAGGAGGAAGCGGTAGTCGCGCGAACAACATCGACAGTCGAGCGGTGAACGTGAGAACGATCAATGCGGCGGCAATCACCGCGCCGCTGACGGTCGCGGTGCGCGCCTCGGGAAGCGTGGTAGTGACGGCAAAGGTGCCCACCGCCGCGAGAAGGACGACGAGAAGTGCTGTGAAGACAGCTAATCCGGCGCCGCACAAGCGGAAGCAGATCAGAGTTACCGCAGCGGCAGATGCCGAACCGAGAAGCAGATGAGCCGAAAGAACAGTGCCGGGCACGCAGAGTGCGCCGGAGACGAACGCCAGTGGCACCGAAGCGCATCCGAGCGTGACGGAACTTCCAGAGTCTCCGTACACCCGCGCTGCCACGACGGCGGCGACGGTGAGCACCAAAGACGTCACTCCGCCGCAGACGGCGCCGATCAGTCCCGTGTCGCCGAGGACCAGGGCGAGGGCCGCGACGAGCGCAGCGACGAGGGCGGCGGTCGAGCCGACAATGCGCGCGGTGACCGGAGTCCAGCGTCGGTAGACGTCCGCATCCGTGGCCGCGACGGTGTACATGATGTCGTCGAAGAGTGGGGGCGGGGCAGCGGTGTCCGAGGCCTCGAGTACGAGCAATTCTCCATCGCGGATTCCGTGCTCGTGCAGCGACAGCGTCGGTGCCAGCGGTGCCCTGCCGACTTTCGACAGAGTCCAGTCGACGGGCTCGAATTGTTCAGTGGTGTGGTCGAACTCGTTGAAATTGCTGTGGTTGACAATTGTGTCCACAATGCCCGGAATGACCACGGTGAGTGGAACACGAAGCGGCACCGCAAGATCCACCTGCGAATGGGCTGAAAGTACCGTCAACCTGCACAGTTCGGCAGAATGACTCGCGCCTCGTCCGTTTCCGGTGTTCGCAGCGCTGGTTGTAGTGGTGCTGGTCAAGATCTGTCCCCTCCCATGACGCGATTCCCCCTTCGCGTCACCCCAGTTCACCCGAACAATACGACATGAACTGCGTGCCCGTATCGGAGACAGCGCCGACAACAGGTGGCACCGACCCGAGTGTCGGTGTTGTGATCTACTCTCTTGCAATTGCGCGAGTACGCCTTGGGGGGCCGGCGGTAGTCGGACGAGGCGCCTGGCGGCAACAGCTGCAGCACCGATGGGGGTGGGTGAATTGAGCACTGTCAGATTTGCGCGTCGAGCACGCCGTGAATCGCCGCGCACACCGGGCGGCGAGGTGACGCTTCAGGCCCCACCGGAGATACCTCGCGTCACGCCGGGAAACCTACTGACCAAACTACTTCCGGTGATCATGGTGGTTGCCATGATCGGCATGGTGGCGCTGATGTTCTCTTCCGGCATGGCGCGCAATCCGATGTCCCTGCTGTTTCCGGTCATGATGATGGTGTCGATGCTCGGAATGCTCGCCGGGGGCGGTCGTAGCGGTGGAGCAAGAGCGTCCGAGGCGAACGAGGACCGCAAGGACTACCTCCGGTACCTGGATCAGATGCGTAGTGATGTTGCTGCGACGACTGGTGCGCAGCGTGCTGCTCTCGAGTGGAGCAATCCCGAGCCGTCGCTGCTCTGGACACTGGCCGGGACTGTGCGGATGTGGGAGCGTCAGATCACCGACTCGGACTACTGCCACGTTCGGGTAGGTCTGGGTACACAGCGATTGGCCACCAGACTCGTGTCTCCGGAGACCGGGCCGGTCGAGGATCTCGAACCCGTCGCTGCTGTCTCACTTCGGCGATTCGTCCGTGCACATTCGGTTGTGCAGGACCTGCCGACCGCCGTCTCGCTTCGCGGATTTGCTGCGATGTCCATCGAGGGGCAGAGAGATTCCGCTCGTGCGCTTGTCCGCTCGATGTTGATGCAACTGTGCACATTCCACGGTCCGGACACGCTCCAAGTTGCGGTGGTGTGCGGTCCCGATACCGAATCCGAGTGGGAGTGGGTCAAGTGGCTCCCACACGCGCAACACCCGCAGTCTCAGGACGCCACCGGCACTGCACGCATGGTGTTCGGTTCGTATCTCGAATTCGAAAGTTCCCTCGGGGAACCGCTTTCGATGCGTGCTCGATTCGCTCGCAACACTCCAGCCAGTGCGGGCGTTCCGCATCTCGTGCTGGTCGTGGACGGTGGCTTGTTCGAAGGTGACACCGGCCTGTTGTCCGAATCCGGGCTCGACTCGGTGACCGTCCTCGACCTGTGCGGGTTCTGCCCGCGGCTGGTGGCGACGCGTGGTTTGCGACTTGTCGTCAGTAGCGATCAGATCGGCGCGGTGAGCAGCGCAGGAGTTGAGAACTTTGCGAGGCCTGACGCTGCGACGACGAGCCTGGCGCAGGCGTTCGGCCGTCGCATCGCACCGTTCCGTGCGGCATCGCAGAATGCCGTCGACGCAGCTGACGACGACCGATCCCTTCGGACGTGGAGCCAGATGTTGGGGATAGGAAACATTGCGAGGTTCAATCCTGAGCATGGCTGGCTTCCACGTCAGGGACGCGACCGACTCCGCGTGCCGATCGGTGTCGGACAAGACGGAAACCCCGTCGAACTGGATCTGAAGGAGTCGGCCGAGAACGGTATGGGTCCGCACGGGCTGTGTATCGGAGCCACCGGTTCTGGCAAGTCGGAGTTCCTGCGAACCTTGGTGCTCGGCCTGATCGCGACCCACTCTCCCGACGCACTGAACCTCGTCCTGATCGACTTCAAAGGTGGTGCAACCTTTCTCGGAACGGTAAGTCAAGTGGGACGCTTATGCTGAATCCATGCGCGCAGCGATCTACACCCGAATCTCCAGTGACCAGACCGGCGAAGGGCTCGGCGTCAGTCGTCAGCTCGAGGACTGTCAGGCACTAGCGGAATCGTTGAATTGGGAAGTAGTAGAACACTTTTCGGACAACAACATTTCGGCTTACTCGGGCCGTGTCAGGCCGGGTTTCGAGGCCATGCTCGACGGAATGAAGAACGGGCAGTACGACGCGTTGATCTGCTGGCACCCCGACCGATTGCACCGGAACATGAAAGACCTCGAGCGATTGATCACCTTGGCCGACGAGGGCGGTATCGAATTGCGCACTGTGCGGGGTGGAAATTTCGACTTGTCGACCCCCACCGGGCGCATGATTGCCAGTGTCATGGGAGCAATTGCGCGGCAGGAATCCGAACACACGAGTGAGCGACGCAAACGTGCCAACGAGCAGAAAGCGGCGTCAGGCGTGTGGAGCGCCTCGCGCAGACCATTCGGCTACTCACCATCGGGTGAGCCTCACGAGCCCGAGGCGTCGGCTGTGTCCACAGCGGCAGCTGACGTGTTGGCAGGTACGTCGTTGCGGCAGGTTGCGCGGGAATGGAACCAAAGTGGCCTACGGACAACCCACGGCGGTATCGAGTGGCGCGCAACGAGTGTGAGACGAGTGTTAGCGAACCCGCGCTACGCCGCCTTGGTCGTGCACCGTGGCCGCGTCGTGGGTGCAGGTAATTGGAAACCGTTGATCGACCAGGACTCACACCACGCGTTGCTTGCGTTGTTCAACGATCCGAGCCGCACAAGCGCCGTGTCGTTCGAGCGCAAGCATCAGGGGAGCGGGGTCTACCGATGTGGTGAGTGCGGCCAACGTCTGATCCTGCACGTGGCCACAGGCGGCGTTCGGTCGTACCGGTGCCCGCAGCACCATGTGCGCCGCCAACTCGCGGCCCTCGACGAATACGTTGACGCCCTCGTGATCGGTCGACTGACAGCACCCGACGCACAGTTGGTACTCGACGAGCCCGAACGGGATCTACCCGCCATGCAGATCGCTCGGGACGGGTTACAGGCACGGGCAGACGAGTTGTCGTCGTTGTTCGCGGAAGGCGCTATCGACGGTTCTCAGTTGCGCCGTGGCACGTCCGAGCTAAGGGACAAGATTGCTGTCATTGACGCTGAACTTGCCGCCGCGCGGATGGTTTCACCGCTTGCCGACCTCGTGTTGACCGGCGACCAGTTGAGTCGACGGTGGGCTGAACTGTCACCGGATATCCGCGGCAAGGTAATCGACGCCCTGATCACGGTGACCGTACACAAGTCGCCCAAGGGCCTGCGACGGTTCGACCCGACGTACGTCGGTATCGGTTGGAACACCGCCTCGGAGTAGTTCGACACGGCGTTCTGCACCGATGGACACGACCACCGTTGGACACAGCTTGCACGTATTTGTGTCCGTCGGTGTCCCTCGGTGGTCTACCTGGGGAAATGCAATGTCCGTCGGTGTGTCCCTCGGTGTCCGTCGGTGAGCAGTTTTCCGGCACCGATGGACACCGAGGGACACCGATGGACATCACCGACGGACATAACAAAAGACCAGGTCATTAACCGAGGGACACCGACGGACATGTTTGTGCGTGAAGCTGTGTCCATCGGTGACAAGGTCCGACGGTCGGGGGAGCGGTGTAAAGGGTCAACGGTATGCGTCGAGCACAACCCGTGAGTTGTGTTGTAACGCAACAGCTTGCGGGATTCCCATGTGATAGCGTTGCAATTGTTCAACTCACACGCCCCACATGGGTGCAGGTCCCGATGACCCGTTTGCACCGCCCCGACACCGTTCCCCGACCAGTAAGTGTGAGCGCGGCCCGACAGTGCCGCTGGTAAGAAACTGTCGAGGAAGTCTCGCCGTGTCCGCCACGTCGACATACTCGAGGAAATCACGCAGCATTGCGGGCACCTTGGGTCGAACCATCCAACACCATCCCGACGCCGACGTTTCGGATCTAAGACGTGACCTCGCAGCCTCACGGATCGAAGATCACATAGCGGCGCAACTGGCCAAGGCACCGCCGTTGACAGCCGAGCAGCGCGAGCGAATTACCGGTCTGCTTCGTGGCAGTGCCAAGGGATGATCGCAAAAGAAAACACGCCCACCGGTATGGCCACCGATGGACGTGAAGGCAATTCGAGTTCTGTCAGTGACCCTAACATAAACGCGCACAACGTGTCACGCCTGATCGGGCTCGACAATGTGGCCGAATACGGCAAGGTTGCCGTGCGCGGGAAACTGATACGCCACACGGTCTACGTCGTCGAGGGCGGTGCCGACACCGTTGCCGCACTTGTCGCCGCCGGGATCCTGGCCGTGTCGGTGCCGCAAGGTTGGGCCGCCGCGGGATCCGTTGACTGGTCTCCGTTGGCACTGCACCCGTTGGCATTTGTGATTCCGATGGATCTCGACAGTGACGAGGAATCTGCGGTAGCCGAAGCAACCGCCGGCATACGCGCCCGGCTCGGTCTCGACACGGCACGTGCCAAGTCTCCGAAGCCAGAACCGTCGACGGTACCCGTTCCGCTCGGTCTCGATATCGCTGCCGAGATACGCAAGCACGGCAACGTCAAGGTCGACGGACTCGACGTGTTCACCCCGACGTTGACACCGAAACGTCGACGCCGCCCGATAACCCGCATGTCGGATCTTCCCGAGTCGACGCCGACTCGGTGGGTCTACAAACATCGGTTGCCACGTGGCCACGTGAGCACGCTCGTGGGCGACGAGGGTATCGGTAAGTCGCTCTACTGGGCGATGCTCGCTGCGCCCCTCACGCGCGGTGCGGGGTGGCCTGAGATGGGTTTGCCCGTACGCGAGCCCGAGGACGTGATTGTCTGCGTCACCGAGGATTCCGACGGTGATGCAAAAGAGCGGCTGCGGGTGCTCAATGCCGACCTCGATCACGCGTCGGTGATCCCTGCGCACGACATTGATCCCGAGAACCCGGCGTCATTGGTCGAGGACATTGCCGACTACCTCGATTCCGGAAAGCACAAGGTTGCCCTCGTCGTTGTCGACATGTGGTTGTCGACGATCGACGGCAAGGCCGATGTGCAGAAACCAGCCGTGGCGCGGCAGCAACTCGACCCGTGGTCACAGCTTGCCAAGAACCACGATGTGGCTGTGGTTCTCGTCTGCCACACCAACCGGACTCGTGCCGCAAGTGCTCGTGACCGCTACGGCGTGACAGGTGAGCTTCGCAAGGTGGCCCGCATGAACCTGTTTGCGCTCGAGGATCCAGACACCCCCGGCGGCTTGCTCGTCGGGCCGGAGAAATCGAATCTACTGCGTAGTGACACACCGGCAGACCGGTTCGTGATCGAAGCGGTTCGCGTTGCCGAGGCTACCGAGGACACCGACGGCACCGTGCCGAAACTGAACTACGTATGCACGGCAGGGAAGTCGATCCGTGAGCTGGTCGAGAACGACGCCGCCGACGAGTTCGAGGTTATCGAGATGACCGACAATGCCGAGCACACCCTTGTTGCACTCGAAGCGCTCGGTGGGTTCGCGACGACCTCGGACATTACCGAGTACGTGTCCGAAAACTTCACCAAGGGCGTGGCCGGCAAGACGATCACTCGGGCGTTGACGACGGCACTGCGCGCGAAACAAGTCGCCAAGGGTTCAAAGATGGACACCGACAAGCGCGGGCGGTCGATCCCACGGTCGTATTGGTACCTGCCGTCGACGACCCGCTACGACGAGGACGCACGCACATTCACCGCTGTGGGGAATGGACCTAACCCGTTCGCCGCTGCCGACAAATCGCCGCCGAACGGTGAACCTGGGCCATGGACGGCGTTCACTACGCCGTCGAAACTGAAATAGTCGAACGCCGATGACGCAGGAGAAATCAACCGAAATGGCAACCATCACAAAGGGAATCACGACCGATAGCCTGTTCCCGCCGTACACGGTGGTCGATAATTACAGGCGCGCGATCGACGAGCGTCTGACCGAAATGGCGAAGGACCGAGACACGAAACGATTGGCCCGGACTGTCGAGGCAGTCGTGACAGTTGTCGACGCCGCCGACGAGACGGTGAGTGTCCCCAGATTTCTCGACACGATAGATCCCCGTTTGCACCCGTGGTTGCTGGACGCGATTGCGGTCACGGTGGCGGCGGGCGCGATCGAGACAGTGAAGACCCGCGGTCACGGCCCGCGCTACCAACGCCCCTGACAGCTCGACGGGTCCATGTGACGGCAGCTCATGGACCCGCATCAACGATCGCCACAGCCACGCAATGCCCCGCGGCTCGTGTCACCTACCGACCAAGGAGCACCAAAAATCATGACTGCAATAACGCTGACAATGGCCACCGTCCAATTCGACAACGCCGCCGAGCTGTACGTCCGAGACCTGCTCACTACGTACGCCGCTGGACTTACGGTGGCCGAGGTAGCGAGACGCATTCGACTTGCCGCCGCCGGTGACAAGTGGACGCAGGACGCAGCGCACCGAGCCCTCGACAACCTCATACGATCCGGTGCCGCCGAGCACGTTCAAGTCGGCCCGGCGCGCGTAGTGCGCCTCGTCGTCGAGGTGACTGAATGAGCGACAAAGAGACCAACGAGACCACCCGGCGCGCGGCCGCTCGACTGTTGATCCAAGACAATGGCCGCCGGTCAGCCGAGCTACCTGAGACCGCCGCCGAATACGCCGCGCGCGCTGATCGAATCATCAAGACAGCTGCGAACGGCGACACCCTCGAGGATTTACTGCGTGCAGTTCTCGACGTGTTGGCCGAATCGGATAGCGCCGCCGCCACTCTGCGACTGTCACAGCGCGCGCTCATGGCTGAGTATGCAGATGGTGACGTGTTGCTCGACGAGGTACTTGGCCGGCGTCCAGGCGGTGACCGTTGAGCGCGCAGCCGCTCGTCGGCGTGTACCTCGACCCCGCCGATGCTGGGTTGCTCGTCCGATTGATCGACGACTATTCGAGCCACTTGCGCGGCAGTGTCGACGGTCGGGCTCTCGGCAACCGAGTCGTTGCTTTGCGGGCCGAGCTCGACCGAGCTAACGCGCGCGTCAGTGCTCGACCGACAAACGTCAGTTCAAACGTCAGTCCGGTTGGTGCACAGCGTGATACGGCGCAGATTGACGTGTATGCATTCATCGACTCACGGCAGGCCGCCGCCGTCCTCGGCATTAGTCCGTCCGGCGTCCGAGACCTCGCACGCCGGGGCCGTCTCGTTTCGCGTAAGGCCGGGGGTCGATGGGTTTACTCCCTTGCCGACGCCGAGCGGATCGCAGCCGAGCGGGCTCACGGGCTGCGCCGCTGACACCGCTGGCACGGTGGCCAATGCCTAACGCGCAACTGGTCACCGTGCCCGGTATCGAGCTCGTCAAGGTTGGTAGTTGGGATATCTCGACGGGCAAGTGGGACGTGACAACTGAAATGCTGCACTCGGCTGTCGAGGCCGCTGCCAATGGCGTGCTGCGTCGGCCACCGCTCAAATTGGGCCATGACGACCCACGGTTCGACGGTGAGCCTGCCGTTGGTTACATCGACAACCTGCGCGTGACCGCTGACGGCCAATCGTTGATCGGTGACTACGTCGGCGTGCCGCAGTGGTTGGCCGACGTTCTGGCCTCGGCCTACCCGAGTCGCAGCGTCGAGGGCGTTAACGAGGTCGAGGCAGCCGACGGCACCAAGTACCCGTTCGTTCTCACAGCCTGCGCATTGCTGGGGGTTACCAACCCTGGCATCACGAGCATTGCCGACCTGCCCGCTCATTTCGGTGTCGCCGCCAAGGCCGTCACCGCCACATTCACCCGCACGGATAACGCGCCTACAGCAATGGCTGTGGCGCTCGCAGCGGCACGGCGCAACCGTCGTGGCCGCGTCAACGGAAGTAGGTAACGGCCCATGGCCAACGACATTCAGGTTTACGCGCCCGGGGCGCACGTCACCGGGCAGGCCACCGCGCCGGTCACCAAGTCGACGTTCGTCGCGGTGTCGGGAAATCGAATTGCCAACGGCG
Organism: Rhodococcus sp. YH3-3; assembly: GCF_001653035.1. Classification (NCBI taxonomy): domain Bacteria; kingdom Bacillati; phylum Actinomycetota; class Actinomycetes; order Mycobacteriales; family Nocardiaceae; genus Rhodococcus; species Rhodococcus sp. YH3-3. Next base: position 2,432,778 of record NZ_BCWH01000001.1, read on the forward strand.
GCAACGTCGCTGTGGCAACCGCTACGGCGGCCGGCCGATCGTTCGGGGTCGCTGCGCACGACGCCGCTACCGGCGAACTGGTCACCATCCACCGCGCGGGCACCGTCCGAGTCCTCACCGCCGGTGTGCTGGCTGCGTTCGACGAGGTCGAGGTCGGAACAACCGGTAAGGCCGTCAAGCTCGCTGCCGGTCGCGCCGTCGGCTACGCGCTGACCGGTGCCGCCTCGGGCGCACTCGCTGAAATCCACCTGTACGTCTGATTAGGAGACACAACCCATGGTCAATCCGCTTATCCCACATCTCGAAGGCCGCCTGCTGACGGTCGACGTTGTCCTGAGACAGCCGACGATCCTGCGCGACCGAATCGCCCACCTGGCCGACGCACAGCTGCTCATGCCCAAGTTCTTCACGAGCCTCGGGGCACCGGTCGAGGGCGGCGGCATTCTTTACAGTGTCGCCAAGGCTTCCGATTTGTACGCCTCGGGTATCGAGAAGCGTTCGCCCGGCGCAGAGTACGCCGTGGTTGACGGTGTACAGCCCGAACCCAAGCGGGCAGTGGTCGAGGACTGGGGTGGCCGTTTCCAGATACTCGACGAGCACAAGGATCGCAACGACGTGAGTTACGTCGACAACCAGACGACGCAGCTCGCCAACAGCGTCGTTGCCAAGGTCGACGCGGCTGCCATGGCTGCTGTGATCGAGGCCGATGTCGACGACCTCGTGGTTAGTGCACCTTGGGACACGGCGATTCTCGACGGCGCGACCCCGACGGATCCCAGCGAGCGCCCCACCGGATCGCTGGCACAGGCGCTCGAAGCATTCGAGGTTGACGAGTTGGGCATCGTCCCGGACACGCTGCTCACCTCGCCTGCCGAGGCTCGTGTGCTGCGAACCCTGTACGGCAAGGACTTGGCCGACGTGCTCGAATCGTTCGGTTTGGAACTGGTGAGCAATGCACGCTTGGCCGCCGGATCCGCATACGTCGTGCAGGCCGGGGAACTCGGGGCCGTTGGTTTCGAGAAGCCGCTCACCGTCGAGATTTACGACGAGCGGGCAACGCGATCGCATTGGTGCCAGACGTACTGCGTGCCTGCGTTCGCAGTGGAGAAACCGCATGCCGCTAAGCGTCTAACCGCACTCGCTACCCCGTAAGGAGGACAGAACCGTGGAACTGACATTCAACGACGAACAGACCACCGCACTGCTCGAGGCGCTCGGCCTGGCAGCGGACACCGCCGACGTGGCCGTGATCCTCGCGGCCATTGCCGACTTGGCTGTGGCAGAGAACGCGATCGCAGCAAAGGCCGCGGGCAAGGGGTTGACGCTGATCGACGCCGCGCAGCTTGCAGCCCTCGAGCTGGCAGCCGAGGAAGGCCGGACCGTATCGGCTGCGGCGGCCAAGGCAGTCGTCAACGGTCACGTCGACACAGCGATCCGTGAGGGCAAGCTGCCCCCGGCCCGACGGGACCACTGGGTGAGATTGATCGAGGCCGACGCCGCTATGGCCGACGTGCTCGCGTCTGCACCGGTGGTGATCCCGGTGACCGAGGCCGGGTACGGCAACGCTGTCGGTGGCCATGACGGTGCCGGTGACGAAACGTCGCCTTGGTTCCGCTGACCGCTGCCCTGGCAGAGTGAACGGCCCCGACACCGAAAGGTGCGGGGCCGTTCTCGTTGGCTCATATCGGATGGGCCGGGTTCCCTAAAACGAGTCCCACGATACCGACGCAGGTTGATCCACCGTGCAGGACAAGGCTGTGACCTGGGGTTATCTGCCTGGGGTTGGCATTCGCCCTGGTCAGGGTACCGGGGCCGTCTGACGTGTACGTAAAAAAGGGCAGTAGCAACCGTGGAGGAGCTGCCGCGTACCCCCCACCCTCAGAAAACCGCAGGTCAGAGCGTTATAGCTGTCGATTGTCTGGTCGTTGGTCAATGGGAGCGCCGGCCGACGTTGGTCAATGGGAACGCCGCTGACCGTTGGGGCATTTGCCGGTGGATATCGGTGGTCAATGGGAGGATTGCCACCGTGACTGACATAGATGATTTCGACACCTCTGCCTACCAGGACAACATTGAGCGGCTCGTTGGTGAGTTCAAGGTCAACCAAGATCAGATCGAAGGGTTGTTGCGCAAGACGAAGTTGGACAGTCGACGGGCCGACCTCGAGGAGCTTGCACGCAGCGCCGGGACGTACCTCGTGACCATTGCGGGTGTGCTCGACCAGTTCGACAACCTTCACGGTGAGATCGACGAGCGCAACGACCCCATCTCTGCGGCAATGAAACTGCGTGAGTTGTTGGATCCGAACAACGACGAGCACCGACGACTGCCCGGCATCGCAACGACAACCGACGGTCGGGTGGCTAGTGCAGCTCGCACGGAACACGGCGCCCAGAACGACGTGCAGTTGTTCGTCGGGGAACGTCACGAGCTGACTATCGAGCTCACACCGCAGAACGCGCGACAGTTGGCCGTCCACCTGTATCAGGTGGCCGACGCACTCGACAACGAGTACCCGAACCGCCCGACCCGCTGACCTAGCCCCAGACACGACAATGCCCTCGTCCGAAGGAGCACAACGGACGAGGGCATTGAGCCTGATCCCGCAAAGGGAGCACCGCCAAGCATCACCAAAACGGTGCGCGGTAAGTGTATCAACGTGGGTTTCCTCGGGAGTGGCAAAGGAGTTGTCACACTGACACATTGGCCGATCGGAGCACCCAAGGGTGCCGGTGTCGATACCCCACCACCGGATCCCACGGACCAGTTCCCCCTAACCGCGTCGGGCCAACACCGGTAGCCACGCGTCGAGTGACGGCGTGGCTGTGTCGGACTCTCACAGCGTCTGGCCAGACACCGCAGTGAGAGCGCCCCCACCGGTTCGGGGGATAGTCGAGCACCGGGCCACGCTGGTTTGCGTCGGGTTGTGGCAGAGACGACGTGCAACGATCACGGAACGTGGCGTGCAGAGCGCAGGCCGGTACGTTGACCGGCCTGGCTCAACAGGTCACGGTCGGGGAGCGGTGACCTGTGGCAGCGGGTCGAGGACGGCGGTGTAGTGGATCCGCGCGCCGTCGTAGAAACTCACAGTGAGCGTGAGGCATTCGTCGCCGTTGTCGTAGTGCAGGCCGTCGAACTCACCGCGCCACGAACCATGCTCGACGGCAAGGCTTTCGGCGTGGCTACGGATGGTCGTCATTACGGCGTCGAGGGTGAGCACGTGACCTAGGTCGGTGCGGTCTCGACCGTGCACCGTCATGACGGTCAGGCGGTAGCGGTTGATCGTTGGTGTCGGTGCCGGGTGGTTCGCTTTGACCTCGTCGAAACGAGTACGGGCAGCGATGTAGTCGCCGGTGTGCACGTCGCCCCACATTCCAGCCAAACCCATATCGGTTGCAGCGGAATACGCTTCCATCTCGTTGATCAGCTGCCACCACAGGACGGGCTGTGACTGGGCAGGTGGCGTGTCGGGGTGTTCACTGTGTCGGTTCACGAGACGTACCAACCGAGAGTGACGACGACGCGCAGAATGCCGAATACCGCTGCGTACGCCGCGATCATGAGAGTGATGACAATGACGCCGAGCAATGGCTCGAGGCGGTTGTCAGGGGATGACGATAGAGTGGTCCTACGGTTCACAGCGGTTTCCGTTCCGTTGGTGGGCCGAGGCCACGCGCCGGTGTTGGTAGCACCGAACGTGGCCGCTCGTTTATGCAGAGCGTCTAATTCGTACATTCCTCGGCCTCGAGGAGGCACCGCATGTTGCTGCGATCATCACCAACCTTGCCGAGGAATTGGCGATGGTCGATCGTATGAAGGACGCGCTCGCCGGCGAAATGAATCGTCGACAAGAACTGTTGCGTGCGGCAGGAAACTTCGCAAACGTGTCCGATTACGAGAGGGCGAGGCTGGCCGGCGCTGCACTCGATCCGTTACCGGCACTCTTCGTGGTCGTCGACGAGTTTTCTGAACTGCTCAGTCAACAGCCGGAATTTGCCGAATTGTTCGTGGCCATCGGGCGATTGGGCAGGTCACTTCACATTCACCTGCTGCTGGCCAGTCAGCGACTCGACGAAGGAAAGCTTCGGGGTCTCGACAGCCATCTTTCGTATCGCGTCGGGTTGAAAACGTTCTCGGCGAACGAGTCTCGTTCCGTCCTCGGCGTTCCCGATGCTTATCACCTTCCGGGTACACCCGGTGCGGGATACCTGAAGTCCGATTCTGCTGAGATCGTTCGCTTCCAAGGTGCGTACGTGTCAGGCCCGTACGAGGGCGAGCGGATCGTGCCCACTCGATTCTCGGTCGATTCCCCCGTCGAACTGGCGCCGCTGCCGTTTACCGCGAAGCCCGTGATCGGACCAGAGGCCGTTGTCGTTCCCGTCGAGCCCGACGTCGTCGACATGGGTGAAATCGGTGACGATGCACGTACTCTCATGGGAGTCCTCGTAGACCGCATGCGCGGTCACGGTCCACGTGCGCATGAAGTGTGGCTCCCGCCGCTCGAGTCATCTCCGACGCTTGACCAGTTGTTGCCGCGGTGGGCGACCGGTGATCAACCTCGCGGAAATCTGAGCGCACCCTTCGGCATAGTCGACAGGCCGTTCGATCAGCGCCGCGATCTACTCGTCGCCGATCTCAACGGATCGACTGGCAACCTCGCGATTGTCGGCGGCCCGCAGTCGGGAAAGTCGACGGCGTTGCGCACGTTGATCTTGTCTCTGAGCATGACGCACACGCCGGAACAGATTCAGTTCTACTGCCTCGACTTCGGCGGTGGAACGCTCCTCGGATTGAAAGATCTGCCGCACGTCGGATCGGTGGCAAACCGCTTGGATTCCGACCGCGTCCGGCGCACAGTTGCCGAGGTACTCGGTGTGGTCGCCAAACGGGAGCGACTGTTTCGTGACCTCGGCATCGAATCGATGGCCGATTTCCGTAGATTGCGAACAGCTGATCCCGCCGGGGAAGGTGAGGCTGCGGGACTCCGAGAGGACCCGTACGGTGACGTCTTCCTCGTCGTCGACGGTTGGCCAAGCGTTCGTTCGGATTTCGAATCACTCGAGCCCCAGATCAACATGCTCGCCGGTCAAGGTTTGTCCTTCGGTGTACACGTGATCGTCACGACGTCGAGGTGGGCCGAGATCCGGCCGGCACTCAAGGATCAACTGGGTACTCGCATCGAACTTCGTTTGGGTGATCCGGGAGATTCGGATGCGGGTCGCCGGAAAGCCGGCCTGGTGCCGGAAGGTCGACCGGGTCGTGGCATCACTCGCGACGGACTCCACCTTCTCACCGGACTACCTCGAATCGACGGCCTACCGGGTAGTGAGAACTCGAGTACGGCTGTGGTGGCGACGGTCGAACGTATTGCAGCCATGTCGAATTCGCGTCCGGCACCCACCGTGCGGATGCTCCCGGATTTCTACTCGCGGGCGGAACTTCTCGAAGCTGTCGGGACCCGGTGGCCCTCAACGAGCGCGGCCGACGGTCGGTGCCTCACGGTGCCGATCGGGCTCGGTGAGACCGACCTCGCCCCGGTGTACATGGACTTCCGGGAACACCCGCACCTGTTGATATTCGGCGACACCGCGTGTGGGAAGACATCTCTCTTGCGTGGAATAGCCGAAGGGATCATCGCGTCGAACACACCGGCCCAGGCCAAGCTGATCATCGGTGACTATCGGCATTCCCTGCTGGGCGTGGTCGAAGGGAATCACCTCGGCGGGTACTCGGCGTCGTCGACGACCTTCGGTGAATTGATGGTCGACTTGGCTCGGATCGTCGCTGCCAGAATGCCGAACGCCGAAACAACGCAGCAGCAATTGCGGGAACGGTCGTGGTGGAGTGGGCCGGAGATTTACGTACTGATCGACGACTACGACCTTGTGGCCACACCGAGTGGAAATCCGGTGGCGCCGTTGCTCGAATACATTCCGCACTCCAAGGACATCGGTTTGCACCTGGTTATTGCCCGCCGTTCCGGTGGTGCGGCCAGAGCACTGTACGAGCCGGTCATTGCGAGAATTCGTGACATGGCGCCGGCCGGATTGATCATGAGCGGAAGCCGTGACGAGGGAAATCTCGTCGGCACTGTCCGCGCGTCGGCGATGCCGGAAGGCCGTGGGGTCTACGTTTCCCGCTCGCAAACCCAACTTGTCCAAGTTCCGTGGATACCACCGCTGTGACCGCTCCGTCCGCAGTGTCGGTCTCGTTACATTGGGGTGCATCGAATATCTGGGTCGTGTCGGGTCAACGCGAATTCTGTTGCAGTGCAGACCTCAGACGCGAACCGGCGTCGGGCCCCGGTGCGGCCGGTGAGAATGCGATCGATTACATCGACGACGATTATGTCGACGTGGATGGTCGGGTTGTCCCGACAGTCTTGGAGGTGGCCAGGCTGATCTCCAGTGCGATGGACGGGTGCGGAATCGTCGACGCAGACATTCTTCATCTCAGTCATCCCTCGGATTGGGGTGCCCCACGCAGGCGGCGATTGCTCGATGCAGCACGTCGAGTGGCGTACGACGTCGGGCTCGTTCCGACGTCGATCGCGGCGGCGAGGTCGGCTCATACGGCTTGGCGATCGCGGTGTGTCGTCCTCGAACTGCGAGGCGGAACGGTGGTCGCTTCTGTTGTCGCTGAGGTCGACGGTGAACTCCGAATCGACGGAACACAAAGTTCGGAGATCGCAGACGTTGCGGGGTTGTTTTCCGCAATCGGGGATCTATCGGTTCGGGACGCTGTGGTGTTGGTCGGGCCGAGCTCTCATGCTGTTGCGGCTTCGCTCGAACGGGGGGCGACGAATGTTCACGGCCACGCGAGCATCCGAATTCTGGACGAGAGCCGGGTGGCTGCGTCTCTGGTGGATCCTCAGACGCTCGTTCGCCAGACAACCGCGCGGGACAGTTCGGGACGAATCGTCGACAATTCGGCTTTTGGCGCCGGGTGGGTAGGCGATACGGATGGCGCGAAGTCGATTCCTGGCGCGGACTCGAATGCCTCTTCGCCGCGTCGCGTCGGCGGGCGGCGAAGAGGCCGTCGATGGTTCGCGGCGGCGCTTGCGGTGGTCGCCGTCGCCGGTGCGGTCGCAGCAACGGTCGTGGTGTCCACTCGCGATCGAGGCGATTCTCGGTTGGCGGGGTCGGTCGCAGCCACGGCGGAAGTCGAAGTCGAGATCGTGGAGGCGTCGAAAGAGCAGGAAACGCCTGCACCGAAGACTTCGATCTCGTCGATCGAGTCCGGGGCCACGCCGGAACTTACTCGTGTGGACGTGGGAAGCGTTGCGGCAGAAGTGCCTTCCGATTGGAAGCTTCTGTCGCGAGGGACCTCGAGCGGGCGTACCGATTTGGTACCCGGTTCGGGTGCGGATCGCAAGATCGTGGTCATCGAGAAACGTCTTGCGGAAGGTGTGGGATTCGATTCCGTCGAAGCTGTTTTGCGTCAGCAGTTTTCGACGTTCGAGGACCCATTGCGGTTCGCAGAGTTTGCTGTGCTCGACGATGCCGCAGGAAAACGGGCAGTGGTGTACGTCGAGTTTCCGGACGATTTCTCCGAGGTGCGTTGGCGCGTGTACGTCGACAACGGACGGCAAGTGAGTATCGGCTGCCAGTATCTGGTCGGTGAGTGGGGCAGTCTCGAAGCGGACTGCCTGCGGATGTGGCAGTCGGTCGAATTCACACCGTGACCGGATCGGTCGGTTCTGAAAATATTCTTCGGTCGGGCCGGAACCGTTGGTACGAAGGTCGCGTCAAAGTATGTGTAGCGCACATCAGGGAGTTCCGCTCGACCCCGGTGCACATCCGACGGACAAAGCCCGTTGTGTGTGATCGCCGATACCGAACGGTACTCACCGAATCCAGGGGGACGACATGGGCTTTACCGCAACTACCGCTGAATTGATCGATTCGGCGGGGACCATCGACGGACATCTCGGTGACATCAGGGGGCTGGTCAACGCTGTTCGGTCGGAGGCCGACGCTTCGCACAATTCGTGGAACGGTGCGGCGCAGGTCGAATACGCAGGAATCATGGAGCGATACAACAGCGCGGCCCTGAAGTTGGACACAGCTCTGACCGACATCTGCGAGCAGATCAAACAGGCCGCGGGAACCTTCGACTCGACCGAAGACGACAACGTCAGCTCGCTTCGCGGCGCGACGGTGAACATGTCCTGACCGCCAGCTCTTCATCGTCCGATCAAGCAATCCTCAGCCAGTAGTTCTCACAAGTTAGTTCTCACAAGTTCTCTCCAGTCACACCGAACCGGGAGCAGTTATGTCCGACAGGATCAAGTACGACTTCGGCGGCCTCGCAATGCTGTCCGATCAGATGAAACAGCAGGCCAAAGCGATCAACGACAAGCAGGGTGACATCAAGGTCGTCGTGGACAAGCTGCAAGCAGGCTGGGAAGGGGCAGGTTCCGAAGCGTGGAACGACGCACAGCGTCGCTGGGCCCAGGCTTCCGAAGAACTGAACATGGTTCTCGCGCAGATCGCCGGAGCGACGGCGAGCGGCTCGGAGAAGATGCAGGAAGCTGATCGGATCGCCGCAAACGGATTCGGTCGCTGACAACATCCCATGCCGTGATGACACCCCGCCTGCCCCGGTACCGTCAGGTTGCCGGGGCAGGCGCATGTCGATCGCTCGCATCGCTGTGCTGGACGATGATGCTGTTGGCAGGAATGGCTGCGCTTTGACCTGGCAGCGGGTAGACCGGTATCGTCTATCGGTGGCGTGCCGTAGGGCTCCGGCAGAAATGCGTGGAGACCGGCGGTTCTCGGGTCTCAACTGGCCGCCGAGGATCGTTTACGCGATACGCACATGGTCAGCAGTGGAATGAATTAAGACGAGGAAGATCTGTGTCTACGTACACCCCGAAGGCCGGAGATGTGACCCACACGTGGCACGTCATCGACGCCACTGACGTGGTGCTCGGCCGTCTTGCCGTTCAGGCAGCGAACTTGCTGCGTGGCAAGCACAAGCCCACCTACGCGCCGCACATCGACGGTGGTGACTTCGTCGTCATCATCAACGCAGAGAAGGTTGCCATCAGCGGCAACAAGCTGCAGGGCAAGAACGTTTACCACCACTCCGGATTCCCGGGTGGCCTGAAGTCCCGCACTGTCGGTGAGGTCCTCGACAGGACTCCCGATCGTCTCGTCGAGAAGGCCATTGTCGGCATGCTCCCCAAGACGAAGCTCGGCCGCGCAATGAGCAGCAAGCTCAAGGTTTACGCGGGCCCGAATCACCCCCACACCGCGCAGCAGCCGGTGCCGTTCGAGATCAAGCAGGTCGCACAGTGACATCGCCGGAAGAGCAGAACGTGTCCGAAGAGAACATCGAAGCAGTGGAAGAGCTTGTCTCTGACGCAGTCGAGGTCGTCGAAGAGGTTGCTGCAGCTACGCTCGCACCGATCGTCCTCGATCGCCCGGTCCAGACCGTCGGTCGCCGCAAGGAGGCTGTCGTTCGCGTCCGGATGGCTCCCGGTACCGGTCAGTTCAAGCTCAACGGTCGTACGTTGGAGGACTACTTCCCCAACAAGGTTCACCAGCAGCTGATCAAGGCTCCGCTGGTGCTCGTCGAGCGTCCCGAGTCTTTCGACATCATTGCACTGCTGCACGGTGGCGGCCCGTCCGGTCAGGCAGGCGCACTGCGTCTGGCTATCGCGCGCGCACTCATCGAGGTAACCCCTGATGATCGTCCGGCCCTCAAGCGTGCAGGCTTCCTGACGCGTGACGCCCGCGCGGTCGAGCGTAAGAAGTACGGCCTGAAGAAGGCCCGTAAGGCATCGCAGTACTCCAAGCGCTGATGCTTTGCCGAGGTTGACCCGACGGGTCTGCTTCGGCACCTGTTCACCACAAGAGCGGGCGTCCATCGTTACCGGACGCTCGCTCTTGTGTTTCTCGGAGAAATTCCCTTCTCGAGTTCCCTTCTCGAGGTTCACAGGATTCAGGAGTCGTTCTATGGGTCGGTTGTTCGGTACTGACGGTGTTCGTGGACTTGCCAATTCGGATCTGACTGCAGATCTTGCATTGAGATTGGCAGTTGCCGCGGCGAGCGTACTGACAGCCGATACCGCGGACGAACGTCCGACCGCCGTGATCGGCCGCGATCCTCGCGCCAGCGGTGAGATGCTTCAAGCCGCGGTGACCGCAGGATTGAGTTCCGCGGGTGTCGACGTGCTCGACGTGGGTGTTCTTCCGACTCCGGCAGTTGCATACTTGACGGCAAAGCTCGACGCCAGTCTCGGTGTCATGATCTCTGCATCGCATAATCCCATGCCGGACAACGGAATCAAGATTTTCGCAGCCGGTGGACACAAGCTCGATGATGCTGTCGAGGTGGCGATCGAGGATGCACTCGACGGCACTGCACCGCCCGTCCTACCGACAGGTGCCGGGATCGGCCGCGTCCGTACGGTCGACGACGCCGCTCAGCTGTACCTTGCGCATCTGGCGAGCGCGGCGAGCGAGCCACTCGCTGGACTCACCGTTGTGGTCGACTGCGCCAACGGCGCTGCTTCCGCGCTCGCACCGGTTGCCTACGCGGCAGCTGGCGCTCGCGTCATCGCGATCAGCGCCGATCCCGACGGCCTCAACATCAACGACGGCTGCGGATCGACGCACCTGGAGAATCTTCAGAAAGCCGTAGTCGATCACGGGGCGGACCTAGGCCTCGCGCACGACGGCGACGCCGACCGTTGCCTGGCCGTCGACGAGACCGGAGCGGTGGTCGACGGTGACGCGATCATGGCAGTTCTGGCGATCGCGATGAACGACGCCGGCGAGTTGGTCGAGAACACTCTCGTCGCGACTGTCATGAGCAATCTCGGTTTGCACATCGCGATGCGCGAGGCCGGTATCAACATCGTGACTGCTGCCGTAGGTGACCGCTACGTTTTGGAGGAACTGCGCGCGGGCGGATACAGCCTCGGCGGCGAGCAGTCAGGCCATGTCGTGTTGCCGGCGTTCGGCACCACGGGCGATGGGATTCTCACCGGCCTCCGGCTGCTCGGACGCATGGCTCGCACGGGTAAGTCGGCATCCGCACTGGCCGCAACGATGACAACCCTCCCGCAGGTTCTGATCAACGTGAAGGTCGGGGACAAGGCGACAGTCGCAGCATCGCCGTCGGTACTCGCAGCAGTCGCGGACGCAGAGCGCGTCCTCGGTGACGGTGGTCGCGTGCTCCTGCGCCCGTCCGGGACCGAGCAACTGGTCCGCGTCATGGTCGAGGCCACCGAACTTCCGCTCGCGCAGAAGCTGGCCGACGAGTTGGCCGAGATCGTCGGTTCGGTTTAGCCCCCCATTACGGCATTCGCGTTTTGAGGGAACGTAATTGCGCCCTGCTGCGTCCAAGGAGTCAAAGGCCGCTCGACGTTCGAGTGGTTCCGCTGAAACTTGGGAGCGCTCGTGGATGTCGACCGCGCTGGAACAGATGAATTGGCACGCCAAGCGGTGTCGGTGGCCCAGGCTCTGCGCGATTCTGCCGAGCCGATCAGGCGTCTGCGATTCAGCGGTGCCGTTTCGGGCCGTGATTACGCCGAGCATGGAGCCGCGTTGGCGTCGGCATTGGCGGTCCTGAATTCTCGCTTGACTGGCCGTGGGGATCTTCTCGATGCGTTGGCGCGTCGGCTTTCCTCTTCGGCTGAGGTGATCGCTGAGGTGGACGGTCAGGGTGCGCAGCGATTGCGAGACTCCAGCGGGTCGGTCTCATGAGACGGACGAGCGGTACCGCACAGGCAGTACCAAACAGCTACTATTGCGTCGAAGATATTCTTGCACTGCGTGATTCGCGCGTGCGTCCTGACGAAATCCTGGATGCTGGTGCGAGGGGACTGCAGTTCTTCGATCGATTTCACGACCTGGCCTCTCGGTTGGGCTTCGAAGAACGGATGCTTACGTCCTACGAGGATGCGTATCGCGCAGAGGCTGGTATCGATTTCGAGGCACTAATGCGAGATGCGTCGGACATGGCCGCAGCGGTGGACGGTTCGGTCGCCGAGATCGCGATGCTGACGACCCTGGCGGAGAATCTTCCTTCAGTGTGGAATGTTTCCGGCGTGGGTGCGGTCGTAGATCAGGCCTTCGCGGCGCGGCGTGAAGCTCGGTCCGATGCGGATTCGGCGCCACTGTTGATCACGCTGGCCGACGAGTTCGCGCGGACGGTTCGAACGGCTTTGGCAGACAAGGCTTTCAAGGTGGCAAGCCTCGACCGGGCGACAATCGGCGGTCTGGGTGCGGGGGAGATCGACCAGCTGACTCACGTCGCTTCCACCGGTCGTGGTGCGGCGCCATGGCTGGACACGGTTTTTCGTTCGGCGTATCTCGATACTCGCGATGAATTCGACAGGGCGTGTGCGGAGTGCGCGAGCGCGGTTGGTCATGCTTTTGACGCCGCGACCCAGTGGGTGACAGACGCGTTCACGTCAACCTTTCCGATCGCCGAGCCGAGTGCATCAGGTGTCGCCGCCGCTCCTGTCTCTTTCTCGATCGGCGGCAACACTTGGGGCTTCTCGATTGCGTCCGACGGTCGTGGGGTGAGTCTGGATGTTGCAGGTGCTGACGGGAACTCTGTGTCGGCCACCCTGGAGTTGAGCGAAAATGGTTGGCCGAGAATAGTGCTCGATGCCGATCCGGAGATGTCGCTGCACGAGGCGCGCCCGCAAGAAGCGTCCCAGCCTGCGACACTCCAGCCCGAAACTCCCGACCCTGAGATTCGCGAGCACGAGGTGCCGGTCGAAACCACCGCCGAAGTCTCGCCCGTGCCGGACCCGGAGCCGCCTGTCACAGTCCTTGACGGGTCGATCGTGGTCCCCGGCGGAGAGACGGGCGCTGAGTTGGCCGGAGCTGGTCCGCTGTGAAGTCCGTTCACGCGCCGTTCGAAGCGATCCGTCGAACCCTCGATTCTCAACTCGACGACTTCCGTGAGCGCAGAGTGGCCGCAGCGAGCGCGGAATCGCACCAGGAGCCGCCGTCCGAAACGACATCCGCCGAGAATGACACGGATGGGCCGGTCAGGTCCGGCCCGTATCTGCGATCCGCGTCAGAGCCGACGCCGACGCCGCCGTGCTCGCCGCCGGAGTCGGTGGCGAGTACGGACTCCTACTTACGCAACAGCTGGCTGGCCCGCGCGTCGGAGTGAGGTTCGACCGGCAGCAACGGCGCCGTGTGCGGAATCTCGACGTCAGGATCAGCAAAATCCTTGTACTTCTTGTCGCCGGTCAGATGGAACAACAGGAAGCCCGTGAGCAGGCACCGTGTGGCGGCCTGTGTCTTGCGCTCGGATCCACCAAGGCCCAGGGCGCCGAGGAGTCGGCGGCCTTCGATCAGTCCGGCGTCTTGGGCGTCGTTCACGGTACGTGCGATGACAGGACCGCCCCACTCCACGCTCAGCGGCCGGGCATTGCTGGTCAAGGAATCGACGTCGTCTTCGCCGGCGAGGATCAATCCGGGCGCTGTGATCTTCGACGCGTAGTTCTCCGCCTTGGGTGCTGTCGGGGCCGGGAACAGTGCGGCTACCGCACCGACATCCCCGCGCTGCGCTGCGGCCAGTACCGCAGCGCCCGCGCCCATGCCGTGACCGGCAAAGGCGACCCGATCGGGTTGGACGCTGATCTGTCCGGGGCCGAGTCGCACGCCGACGCAGATGTCGAGCGTCGCTCGAAGATCTGCAGCCAATCCGAGATGTGACGGGACCGGACCGCGTTCGCTGTCGGGCGCCGCTGCGACAATTCCCCAGGAAGCGAGGTGCTGGAGTGTCTGCTCGTACTTGTGGGACCCGACCATCCACCCGTGCGCGAAGGCAACGGCGGGGAGATTGAAACCGGTTTCCGGCGTGTACACGACACCCGGCTGTCCGGCCAGGGCGAGGTTGCCGCGGAGAACTCGGTGCGGGCCGCGCTTGGACAGCTCACGGGTCAGTGTCTTCAGTTTCGGTGCCACGGTTGAAGACGTTATCCGATGAGCCGCCTCGTGTATGCGGAGCGGACGCTGCAACCAGGTGCGGGAACCGCAAAATGCGCCCACCGCCGATGTCCAAGTACCCTGAGTCACCATGTGCGGAATCGTGGGATACGTCGGCCACCGCCCAGCTCTGGGCGTTGTGGTGGAGGCTTTGCGACGAATGGAGTATCGCGGGTACGACTCGTCGGGAATCGCGATTCTCGACGGAACCGGTGGGGTCGAGATCGAGCGTAAGGCCGGTAAGTTGGCCAACCTCGAGGCGGAGCTCGGCGAGTACGGTGCGGATCACTTCGTCGGTACGTCCGGTATGGGCCATACCCGTTGGGCGACGCATGGGCGTCCGACGGACCGCAATGCGCACCCGCATCGTGATGCCTCGGGCAAGCTGGCTGTCGTTCACAACGGAATCATCGAGAATTTTGCCCCGCTGCGTGCGGAGCTCGAGGCTGCAGGCGTCGAACTGCAGAGCGACACGGATTCCGAGGTCGCGGTTCACCTCGTCGCCCGGGCGTACGCCCAGGGGCCGACGGCAGGTGATTTCATCGAGAGTGCGCTGTCGGTGGTTCGTCGGTTGGAAGGTGCGTTCACGCTCGTCTTCACGCACGCTGATCATGCGGACACGATTGTCGCCGCGCGCCGCTCGACACCGCTCGTAGTCGGTGTCGGTGAGGGCGAGATGTTCCTCGGCTCCGACGTCGCTGCATTCATCGAGCACACACGCGATGCGGTTGAACTCGGACAGGATCAGGCAGTGGTGATCACTGCCGACAGCTACCGGATCTCCGACTTCGCGGGTAACGAGGCAGAAGGACGCCCGTTCCGCATCGACTGGGATCTCGCGGCCGCCGAAAAGGGTGGTCACGATTACTTCATGCTCAAGGAGATCGAAGAGCAGCCGACCGCTGTCGCCGACACGCTCCTCGGCCACTTCGAGAACGGGAAGATCGTCCTCGACGAGCAGCGGTTGTCCGATCAGGAACTGCGCGACGTCGACAAGGTGTTCGTTGTCGCTTGCGGTAGCGCTTACCACTCCGGTCTGTTGGCGAAGTACGCGATCGAGCATTGGACGCGTCTACCTGTCGAGGTCGAACTCGCCAGCGAATTCCGTTACCGCGACCCGGTTCTCGATCGCTCGACGCTTGTTGTCGCAATCTCGCAGTCGGGGGAAACGGCCGATACGCTCGAGGCTGTCAAGCACGCCAAGGACCAGAAGGCACGCGTCCTGGCGATCTGCAACACCAACGGTGCACAGATCCCGCGTGAAGCCGACGCAGTCCTCTACACGCGGGCAGGACCGGAAATCGCGGTCGCGTCCACCAAGGCGTTCCTGGCGCAGGTGACCGCGAACTACCTCGTCGGTTTGGCTTTGGCGCAGGCTCGCGGAACCAAGTATCCGGACGAGGTCGCCCGCGAGTACGCCGACCTCGAAGCGATGCCCGCATTGGTCAGCAAGGTGCTCGAGACGGCAGAACCGGTGCGCGCGTTGGCGCGCCAGTTCGCGCACGCGTCGACCGTGCTGTTCCTGGGGCGTCACGTCGGCTACCCGGTGGCGCTCGAGGGTGCGCTCAAGCTCAAGGAGCTTGCGTACATGCACGCCGAGGGCTTTGCCGCCGGTGAGCTCAAGCACGGCCCGATCGCCTTGATCGAGGAGGACCTTCCGGTCATCATCGTCATGCCGTCGCCGCAGGGCCGCGCTGTCCTGCACTCGAAGTTGGTGTCCAACATTCAGGAGATCAAGGCGCGCGGGGCGACGACTATCGTCATCGCTGAGGAAGGCGACACCGTCGCCGCGGCGCACGCGGATCACCTGATCGAGATTCCGGCGTCACCGACTCTGCTGCAGCCGTTGCTGTCCACGGTTCCGTTGCAGATCTTTGCGGCCGAGGTTGCCGCGGCGCGTGGCTATGACGTCGACAAGCCGCGTAACCTGGCGAAATCGGTTACGGTCGAGTAGCTTTCGCTAGAAAATCGGGCCCCGCAGTCGCAAGACTGTGGGGCCCGAGCGCGTTACGGCGTCTCGACGACGACGGTTCCGCGCATCTCGGGATGCGGTGTGCAGGTGTAGTCGTAGGTTCCGGGTTCGGTGAACGTGTAGGTGTAGGTTCCCGATTTCTTGAGCGGACTGCGGAGTTTGCCCTTGGCGTCCCCGAGGCCGTTGACGTCGTGGGCCATCCCGTTGTCGTCGAACACCCACGTGACCGTCTCGCCGACATTCACGGTGATGGACGCGGGGGAGTACGCCATCCCGGAGATGGTCACCACGGGTCCGCTGGCCGTCGTTTCCGGAGCCGGTGGTGTGGAGTCGGTGCCGGAACTGCACCCGACCAGACCGAGAGCGAGCACGAGACCCGCGATTGCCGGGCGAAGACGTGATTTCATGGTTTCGAGGGTAGCGACGGCAACTGAAGGGTTCCGACATGCGTGGGTACTACACAGCCGATCAGGTGCGAGCAGCTGAGGCGCCGCTGCTCGACAAGCTGCCCGACGGGGTGCTGATGCGTCGAGCGGCGTACGGTCTTGCGCGAGTAGTCGCGGACGAATTGCGTTCCCGTACAGGGTCGGTCGCGCATCGGTCGGTGACGCTGCTGGTCGGTACGGGCGACAACGGCGGTGATGCCCTGTGGGCCGGTGCGTTGCTCCGCAAACGAGGTGTGAGCGTGCGGGCCGTGTTGCTCGATCCGGCGCGCGCTCATCGGGCGGGCCTCGATGCTCTCTTGAAGGCCGGCGGCCGAGTCGCCGCCGAAGTCGGGTCGCCGGATCTGGTGATCGACGGCATCGTCGGGATTTCCGGGCACGGCGGTCTACGGCCTGACGCGGCCGATCTCGTCGGCCAGGTGGATGCACCGATCGTGGCGGTCGATCTTCCGAGCGGCGTCGACGCGAACACCGGCGCA